>CAVVFV010000001.1:0-100663 GCA_963747695.1 Candidatus Falkowiibacteriota bacterium
GCTAACTAAAATAACCTGACCTGCGTCAGGTTGTTTTAGTTAGAATGAAAAGGATGAGATTCGAAAGCCGGAGCGATGCCCGAGGCGCACTTCCGGCGCCGAGGGCCGCGAGGCGGGGTCGCGACCGAGCGAGCGGAAGCGAGCGAGAGTTGTGACCGAATCTCGCCCTCTCCGCAAAAAATTATCGCCTTTTTAGGCGATATTTTGTTTTGCGAAAAGAAGAGTCGATTTTTAATGGTTGTGCTATAATTAAGTTATGAAAAAAAATCTGATCAAATTCTTTTCCGTCGGCCTGGTATTCGTTTGTATATTGTTTTTCGGGCAGGCCCAGAAAGTTTTGGCGACCACCAGCCAGCCGATTTTAATTGGACCAAGGGGAAACGTGGCAAGCAGCACCTCGAAAGCTTACGGCTTCTGGTCGTTTGCCGTTTTGGACCAAGGTAAAATTTCCCGGTCCGGTCAGCCGCTGTTATCGGAATTCAAGTGGTTGAAAATAAACGGTTGGAAAAGCGTGGTTGATTTACGCGTTGATGGCGAATATAAAGAAGTGGGCGACGATCGGAAAATCGCCGGATTTAATAATTTAAAATTTAATTTTATAAGTTTGCCGATTAAGGACGGCGGCACCCCGACTTTGGCACAAGCCCGACAATTTTTGAAATTCGCCACTGATCCTGCCAATCAGCCGGTGGAAGTCCATTGCCGCGGCGGCTATGGGCGCACCGGCACCTTGATTGCCCTTTATCGCTATACCGTGGATAAATGGCCGATGGCCCAGGCGATCGCCGAATCCCGGCTTTATCTTGGCGGAATCGACAGCTTGCAAAAGCAGTGGCTGCTTACTTGGGCGAAGAATAATAAATAATAGCATTGGAATGGATATAATAAAAAAGCACGGTCGGCGGGCCGTGTTTTTTTCTGGAAAATTTAGATATTTTTCCCCAGTTCGGCTAGCAAGTTAGATGATTCTTCGAGTTTGCCGGATGCGGAAGAGGGGATGACATCCTCGGCAAAGATTTCCAGCCGTTCCAGCGCTTCGGATAATTTCCTTTTGCCGCCGGATGCGAGAACCACGTAACTTGAGCGCGCATCCTGCTCATTGGCCTCTTTTTTGATCAAGCCGACTTTGGCCATCGGCAAAAGCAAGCGGGTAATGCCCGAAGCGGTCAGACCGATGGCGTCCGCCAAATCGATCCGGCGCATCTTTTCGTCCTCCGCTTCGCTTAACCGGTAGAGGATGATGAACTCGCTGAAACCAAGTCCGCCTAATTTGCTGTCCAAGCGGCGGGATAATCTGGTTTGGAATTTGGCCAGATTCAGAAAAAATTGTAGTGTCGAATCTTTGGTCATATAATTGATTAATTATTTACATATCAAGTATATATCAACTATAATTTTATGTCAAGCTATCGCAGTTGACAAACAATTGATAAAAATTTATAATAGTCTCCTGCTCTTTTTTTACTTATTGCAAACTAACCAAGATTCAAGGAGGATTCATTGTTTGATCGAAAATTGCCCAATAATACCTCGATCAACCCGCGCGTTATCCGTCGGGTCAATCAGAACGTGGCTTTAATCAAAGAGTTTCGGCGTTTTAAACAATGCATGGCCGAACTGGGTATCGACAGCCGGGCCAAATTTCGGTGGCAGTTCAAAGGTTTTTCTGCCGAGGATCGGGCCAGCTGGACCTCTAAGCCGGAGAAAAAATTTCGCGGTTTGTACACGGCTGATTTCTACGGTTCCCGCTGCGTTCGCTCACCCAAACGACCGCTCGACTATCTGATGGATGTTTGTCAAAAGCTGGAGATCAAAACTTTAGCTGAATACCTTGATTATCGCCGAAGCCTGCCGCCGGCGGAAAGGCGCCGGTGGCCGCGGATTCCCTGGGAATATTACGGCGTAACTTATTACTATTTTTTCCAAAAAAAGAAAGGATCAATCAAGACTTTTTATCCATACCGGGAATTGCGGCAAGTACTCTTGGCGCATCAAGCTTTGTACGTGAAAGATTGCGTCAGGCTCCATCAAGTAGATCCGAATATTCCATCCCGGCCGTATGATTGCGGCGGGTTCACGAACGATGATGATCTTTTTCTTTATCGCCGCGATCTCGAGATAATGCGGTCAGGCCGCCGATTCTTCTACACCAAAGCTACGGCCCAGCAGAAAATGAGGATCAATCTGATTTTTAACGGGCATGATTTTAAGGCTTGGCTCGCGACCTTGGAGGAAAAAGAGCGCCGTTTGTTGCCGCAAGATTTGCGGTATGTTTACCGAGGCTGGCGTTGGACCGATCCGGTAATCAGGACGTTCCAGAGCGCGGCTGAAGTATCGCTCGCGATCAGGAAGTTCGGTTGGAAAAGTCGGGACGAATATCTGGCAGCGCGGGAAAAATATCCATTTCTTCCGCCGCATCCGGAAAATTTTTCCGATTGGCCGTCGAAAGTCGAAGGATTGACCGCCGGTTTCAGCGAGGCGGAGGCTTGGGAAATGTTCTTGGGGATTTTGGACACGCAAGAGTTGAATGAGGAATGCCGCAATCCTGTTTATGACAAGTTGATAGGTCGTCAGGAAGCAGCAATCGCAGACAACGCGGAAGATGAGGATTATTCCATCCGCGGTGAAAGCGGTTATGTTTCCGAGTTGGCGATGGAGCAACTTTTGGCGGCAGGGTAAGTCATCAAGCCCGATGTTAAGCATCGGGTTTTTTAATCCAAAGAAGCGACTATTTTTACCGATTGGGCTTTTTATGGTATAATATAATAAAGGTCGAAATTATAATAAATTTTAATTTTTATCTTTATGCATAAGTCTAAAATGTTGATTTTTTGTCTCATCTCCGAGGCAGCTCTATATTTCTTTTTATTCTACGCGCAATGGTTGATGTTTGTCACTGAAAATCTCTGGATCAGTTCGTTGATCCTTTGGGCGCTGTTGAACATCTCGATTATCTGCTGCCCGCTGATGATGATGGGTTATAAGATGAAGATGGAAAAAATGGGCAAAATGGGAATGATGGACAAAACCGATAAAATGGAAAAGCCGGTTTAATAGAGGAGAACGATTAATTTTAATAATAAAATTTTAATTTAAATAATTGGCGTTTTGCCCGGCATTTTAATTTTTGGTTTTGCCAGAGGTTTTAAAGGTAGGGCGGCCGAAAGGTTTTTTATGTCTCTAAAAAATAAGGTCGCGATCGTTACTGGCGCGGCGCGGGGGATTGGCCGGGGAATCGCCGAAGAATTGGCTCGCGAGGGGTGCAACGTCGTGATCGCCGATCTTAATCAACAAAAAGATTGCGAACCGGCGGCGGACGAGATCCGGAAGATGGGCGTCGAAGCGATCGGCGTCGGTTGCGATGTTTCCCAGAAATCCGATGTGGAAAATCTGCTCAAGAAAACTTTGGAAAAATTCGGTCGCCTTGATATTCTGGTTAACAACGCCGGCATCTATCCCTTCAAACCTTTTTTGGAAATGAAAGAAGAAGATTGGGACAAAGTCATAAATATAAATTTGAAAAGCGTTTTTCTTTGTTCGCAAGAAGCGGCCAAGCATCTGCCCGAAGGCGGCCGCATCATCAGTATTTCTTCGGTCGCTTCCTTGATCGGGTTTGAAGGCCTGACTCATTATTGCGCTTCCAAAGGCGGCATCAATGGCTTGACTCGGGCGATGGCCCTGGAATTGGCGCGCAAAAAAATCACCGTTAATGCGGTTGCGCCGGGCGCGATCCAAACTCCGGGCGCTTCCGGCGGCTCGGAAGAACAAACCAAACAAACTATCGCGATGATCCCGGCCGCCCGGATGGGCTTACCTGCCGACATCGCCAACGCTGTTGCTTTCTTAGCTTCCGAAAAATCCGATTACATTACTGGTCAGGTAATCGTGGTGGATGGAGGATGGACACTACGATAAAAAAGTAAAAAGTAAGAAGTAAAAAGTAAGAAAGAAAAATTAATTAATTTCTTTATAATAGCGAGCATTGAAAAATTTTGGAAATGACGCGGAGCGTAGAAGCCGTGCAAAAGTTGCGTTGTCCGAAGCCAGCTTCATTATTATAAAAATAATTTATAAAAGCTGGCAAGAATAGCAATTTTGCTAGGCTTCCTAGCGGAGCGTCCCAAAATTTTTCCTGCGAGCAGTTTTTTGTGCCACTTTTTCCAAAAAAAGTGGCGAAATGATGTGAATATTTTTATAATCTACTATGGACGTAGAATTAAATTCTATTAAAGCAACTTCTCTTAAACGAAATTTGCGAATACTTATAGACTGGCATGGACGAATTATTAATTTTGGCACATTTGATTTTAAAAAGGATGGGACCTTGGTTTATAGCTCTGCTTTCCGTGGCCATCACGTGAGCTTGCATCCTAATGAACAAAATTTGCATAGTTGTGGTCAAGTGCTTCATATAAAGCAGAATTCTGATGGAAAGATAATATTAAGTAAATCGATGAACTGGTTTCCGGTGAAGAAGGAGTTTTTATTAATGAGAGTTGTTTCACCACCTTTAGATGAATGTATATTTGAAGAAAAACAAAAGGATTTTAGAGTGGTAGTTCCCGATGATTTTAACGATTCTTTAGAAATGTGGGTTCGAATTTTTCCGTGGGCAGATAGCCTTGTTTTTGATCCGCAACCTGAAGGCAATCTTTTGGATTGGATTCTGGGATACAATCTTAATAAGTATTGGGTCGCTTGTGGTATTTTTAAATCTAAAATTCGATCATCTTCCGGAATATTTATATCTGCGGCAAAACTTTAATTATATTTTACAACAAAAAACACTCCCTCTCGGGAGTGTTTTTTTATGCGAAGAAAGATTAATTTCTAAAATCTCTTCTCGGACCGCGATCTCTCATGCGGGCCTTATTGCATTCGTAGCAATAGAGCCGGCCGTAAGTGCCGTCTTCCTTCTTGGTAGGTTCGAACGGCAATTTGTCGATCGGGGCGCCGCATTCCGCGCAGGTAATGCCCAGCGAGGAAATGTCCACCATCGGTCGAGGACCCATGGGGCGGCGATCATCTTGTTGATAAGCCATTTAAGTAAGTCACCTTCCTTTCTAGTCAGAGGCCAACCTTGCGGCTGAGCCATTAATTTGTCCACCCGAGGCGGACTTAGATTGGTGACTTCTTAATAGCTTATCTATCCGAGACTAACTCTAAATAAACAAAACTCTTCTAAACTCGATAACTAGTTGAAATAATCACCTGCGTAAATATTAGCATAGAATTCGGGGAAAAGCAAGTGATCGGATATTAGATATTTGAAATTATAAATTTGGATAGATCAAATAATTAATTCCAAATATCAAATTTCTAATTTCAAATTTCTTGCGTTTTGATCAGTAAAACAAGCTGTTTCCAGAAATATTTTTTAAAAGATGAACATTATAGTATAATGTAGATATATGGCTAAAAAATGCAAACCAGTGACTAAAAAGTCGGGGATTGGCGGATACGTCGATGGTTTTGATGTCTTTGCTTTTTCCAAAATGGAAGCGGCGGCTGTTTTGAAGCGGTTGAAGTCTCAAGAGAAAGGATTGAACGAAAGCGAGGTTCGCTGCCGCTTGGACGAGTTTGGCGAAAATGTCCTCGCTAAAGAAAAAAAATTAAGCGTGGTGCTGGAATTTTTGGGAAAATTCAAAAGTCCGCTGATCATTTTGCTCTTTGTGGCGGCGATAATTTCCGCTTATTTCGGCGAGGTGGTCAACGCTGTCATTATCGCGCTAATGATCATTTCCAGCGGCATCTTGGATTTTTTCGAGGAACATAATGCCGGCCAGGCGGTAAAGAAACTTTTGGAAACGATCAAGACGACCACTGCGGTCATCCGCGGGGGAAAAACCAAGGAAATAAAAATTTCCCAGGTTGCCGTCGGCGATCTGATTTTTCTCAACTCCGGCGATCTGGTGCCGGCCGACTGCCGGGTGATCGGCGCCAAAGATTTTTTCGTCAATCAATCGGCTCTGACCGGCGAATCCGTGCCTTGCGAAAAGATCGAGCTGCCGGTTGAGGCCGATCACCAGACATTTGCCGAACTGGAAAATATGGTTTTTGCCGGTACCAATGTGATTAGCGGTTCGGCAACCGTAGTCGTCGTCAATTCGGGCCAACATACGGAATTCGGGAAGATCGCGGGAACTTTGGCTCGGCCGCAGGAAAAATCGGAATTCGAAGACGGCATTGTTCATTTCGGTTATTTCATCATGAAGATAATTCTTTTCCTGGTGATGTTCATTTTTTTGTTTAACGCGATTTTCCGCCATCAGATTCTGGAATCATTTCTGTTTGCGGTGGCGATCGCCGTCGGCATCACGCCGGAACTTTTGCCGATGATCATGTCGATCACCATGTCTAGAGGCGCGGTGAAGATGGCCAAAAAAGGAGCGATCGTCAAAAAACTTTCCGCCATTCCGAATTTCGGCAGTATGGATATCCTCTGCACCGACAAGACCGGCACGCTCACGGAAGGCAAAATTTCTTTGGTCAAATATGTCGACTCCTCGGGAAATAATTCGGAAAAGGTTTTGGAATACGCTTATCTCAACAGTTTTTATCAGACCGGGATCGAGAATCCGCTGGACAAGGCGGTGATCGAATATAAGAAATTGGACATCAGCCAATATAAAAAGATCGATGAGATCCCTTACGACTTTATCCGGAAACGAATGAGCGTGGTGGTCGAAGACGGCGAGCGGCTGATGATCTCCAAGGGCGCGCCGGAAGAAATCTTTAATTGCTGCTCCTTATATTCTTATAACGGCGAGGAGCATCCGTTCGGGGCGGAAGAAAAAAACAAAGCCAATCTGTATTATGAGCAATTGAGCCGCGAAGGCTATCGCGTCCTCGCCTTGGCGATCAAAAAGATCGACCGGGAAAAGAAATTATTTCTCAAGGAAGACGAGTGCGATTTGGAGTTCCGCGGCTTTATCGCTTTTCTTGATCCGCCCAAGGCCGGCGTAAAGAAAATAGTGGAGGGATTGGAAAAAGTCGGCATCGTTATCAAAATCATCACCGGTGATAACGAATTGGTGACCAAAAAAATCTGTGAAGAAATAAATTTACCGGTGCAGGGCGTACTTTTAGGCGAGGAGATGAAGAATTTGACGGTGGAAGCGCTGCGGCGGCGGGTTAATAAAACAACCATTTTTGCCCGTTTTTCCCCGTCCGATAAGAACCGGGTGATCTTGGCATTGCGGGCTAACGGCCATGTCGTCGGTTATCTGGGCGACGGCATCAATGACGCGCCGTCCTTGCGCGCGGCTGACGTGGGCATCTCGGTGAACAATGCCGTGGACGTGGCCAAAGAGTCCGCCGATATCGTCCTGGTCCGGAAAAGTCTGCAGATTCTCCATGAGGGAGTGATCGAAGGCCGGAAAGTTTTCGGCAACACGATGAAATATATCCTGATGGGCTTGTCTTCCAATTTTGGCAATATGTTTTCCGCCGCCGGTGCCGTGATCTTTCTGCCTTTTTTGCCGATGCTGCCGGTGCAAATCTTACTCAATAATTTCATCTATGACGTCTCCCAATTAACCATTCCGACCGATAATGTCGACGAAGAATGGGTGATCAAATCGAAACGCTGGAATATCAAATTCATCCGGCGGTTTATGCTTTTTATCGGGCCGATCAGTTCGATTTTTGATTTTTCCACTTTCTTCCTTTTCTATTATGGTTTCAAGGTAACGGAGGGCGCTTTCCAAACCGCTTGGTTCCTGGAATCGCTGATGACCCAGGTGTTGGTGATCCATTTCATCCGCACTAAAAAAATTCCTTTTTTCCAAAGCCGGCCCAGCTGGCCGCTGTTGGCGAGCACCTTGTCCGCCGTGGTCATCGGCTGGGTAATTCCTTTCACCATCGTCGGCAAATTTTTCGGTCTGGTGCCGCTGCCGCCGTATATGCTTTGGTCGATCGTCGGCATCGTCATCGTCTATCTGGGTCTGGTGGAAATCGGCAAACGGATTTTTTACGCCCGCAACGAAATATAAATTAAAAAAATATTTTAAGCCGATAAAAAAACCTAGTTTCTCGGGAAACTAAGTTTTTATTTTTGCACCTCTCAAACTTACGCTTAGAAGGTGATGAAGATTTCTTGGAACGGCCGTTGGTTGAATTGATAGACCGTTTTTCGATGCAGAGCGATCGTTAAGGTGCGTTCCTTGAGCTTATCGGCATTCGCCTGGCAATACCAGCGGATTGCCACTCCGCGTTCAATCACTTTATTTCCTCTGATCAGCGGATAGCCGGTGAGCAGCAGATTTTTGCCGTAGAACAGGGTCACTTCCTGTTCGGTAAATCCGTTGGTGCTGCGGAGGAATTCAGCTTCATGAGCCTCGGGAATAGTTAAGGCGCAGAATTCTTTGCCTTTGATTTTTCCGAAAAAGATCACTTTATTGCCGGGAAATAAGCCATAGATTTCCGGCTTTGCCGTCTGTGCTTTGATTACCATGAGACGTTCCATTGCTCCTCCTTTTCGTTGGTATTTTGCGAATTTATCAAATAAGCGGGCGAATTTTTGTATTATGGTGGTAAATCAAAAAAAAGTCAAGCGGCTTTTCTCTCTTGCTTTTTCAGCCATTTTGCGGTAATCTTTATATTTAAAGATGCATTTTTGTCTTTATTTTTTTATTTTATATAAAACGCTTAATTGGCGTTTTGTATTTTTAGTTATCGTTTTAATTTTTTAAAATGATATACCAAATACGAAATACCAAATACGAAATACGAATTTTATGTCCGACAACATTTTTCAAAAGTTTTTAAAGCCTTCGACTAAGGGTAAACTTTGGCAGGTTTTCGCGATTATTCTCTTGGTGCTCACTATTACCGCCGGGTTGATCGCTTTCGGCAACTATTACAATCAGGGCGCGGATTGGATTGCCAAACAAACCAATGATTTCGTGCAATTACCGCACACTAAATTCGTTCCCTTCCGCTTAGGCTTGGATTTGCAAGGCGGAACTCAATTGATCTATAAGGCGGACACGTCCCAGGTTCCGGTCGGTGATGAAGCTTCGGCGGCGCAAGGCGTCCGCGATGTCATTGAGCGGAGAGTGAATGCCTATGGCGTTTCCGAACCATTGGTCGAGGTGCAAAAAGCGGCCGGCGAAGATTACCGCATCGTCGTGGAATTAGCCGGAGTGAAGAATATTGATGATGCCATCAAGATGATCGGCGAAACGCCGATTTTGGAATTCAAGGAACAGGGGACTCCGTCTTCCACGGCGGCCGAAGCGCAAAAGATCAAGGATGAAAATGCGGCGGCGTTGAAGAAAGCCCAGGAAGCTTTGGCCAAGATCAACGCCAAAGCCGATTTCACTAAGATTCAAACGCAATATAATGAAAGCGCCAGCTCCACCCCGGCCGGCAATTTGATTGATTCGGAAAACAATCCGCAATTAGCCGCTCAGGTTCAGAATTTGAAGATCGGCGGCGTGACCGGCATCGTTGAAACTGACCAGGGGTATGTGATCGGCAAATTATTGGCCAAGCAGCCGGAAGTCAATCAGATCACCAAGCAGCCCAAAGTAGAAATTGATGCCCGGCATATCTTGATCTGCTATCAGGGCGCGCAAAACTGCACGGCTACGACTACCAAGGATGCTGCTTTGGCGGAAATAAATAAATTAGCCAAGACCGTGACCCTGCAGAATTTCGCCCAAATGGCCAAACAATATTCCACCGAACCCGGTGCGGCTCAAACCGGCGGCGAACTCGGTTGGTTCGGACAAGGCCAGATGGTCGCGCCTTTTGATACGGAAGTTTTCGCGCAAAAAGTCGGAACCATTTCTCCGGTGGTGGAAACTGTTTTCGGTTATCATTTGATCGATAAAGAAGCCGAACGTCCGGTTGAACAATACACGGTAGAGGAAATTTCCATCGCCAAGGCTGCCGCCGCCGATAACACCAGCGGCCAGCAAAGCTGGGTTTCCACCAATCTGACCGGAAAAAATTTGCAAAAAGCCAGCGTGCAATTTGATAATACCGGCCGGCCGGAAGTTTCTTTGACTTTCGATGCCGACGGCGGCAAGCTGTTCGGCGATATTACCGGCCGCAACATCGGTAAGCCGATCGCCATTTTCTTGGACGGCGAAGTCATCAGCGCGCCGACCGTGGATGCGCAGATCACCGGCGGCAGCGCCGTGATCACCGGTAATTTCACCGTGGCCGAAGCCAACACTTTGGCCGAACGCTTGAATGCCGGCGCCTTGCCCGTGCCGATCACTCTGGTCAGCCAGGAAACCGTGGGCGCGACCTTGGGTAAAGTTTCGGTGGCCGACAGTTTGCAGGCCGGATTGTGGGGCGTGCTCTTAGTCGCTCTATTCATGATTTTATATTATCGTCTGCCGGGTCTGGTCTCGGTGGTGGCGTTAGCCATCTATTCCGTCTTGCTTTTGGCTATCTTTAAAGTTTGGGGCGTGATGCTGTTGGTTTTGCTCGCTTTCGTGATGATCTTCTTCCAACTAACCGGGGGGGCTTTGGCCACGGCCCTGATCGGCTTCGTTTTAATTATGATCGGCTGTTTCACTCTGCCGAGCTTGGCGCAATTGCCGGTAACGCTGACTTTGCCGGGCATGGCCGGTTTCATCCTGTCGATCGGTATGGCCGTCGATGCCAACATCCTGATCTTTGAAAGATTCAAAGAAGAATTACGTTCGGGCAAACCGGTCGCCAAAGCCATCGAACTCGGCTTCAACCGCGCCTGGCTTTCCATCCGCGATGGCCACATTTCCACGATCCTTACTTGTTTAGTGCTGATGTTCTTCTCGACTTCCATCGTCAAAGGTTTTGCCATCACTTTGCTCTTCGGCGTCATAATGTCGCTCTTCTCGGCCATTACCGTGACCAAGAATCTTCTGGCTCTTTTGCCGGAGAAATGGTTTAATAGTTCGCTGGCGACGGGAGTGAAGATAAAAAAACCGGAAGAAACTAATCAGCTGTAATAATCCAAACTTTTATTGTAATTTAAGAACTGTAAGATTGTTATATTGTCATATTGTTATATTGCTAACGGAATTAATTCGTTGCATAACAATATAGCAATATGACAATATAGCAATTAAAATATGAAAATTATACAGAAACGCAATATCTGGTTCTCGATCGCCATCGTCTTAGCCGTAGCCGCCATCGCCGCGCTCGCCGTCTGGCATCTCAAGTTCGGCATTGATTTTACCGGAGGCAGCTTGCAGGATTTGAGTTTTACCGGCAATCGTCCGACAGTTACCGATGTCGAAGATAAGTTATCCGGGTTAAATCTGGGCGGATTGATCGTCCAGCCGGTGGGAGACCAGGAAATGATCTTGCGTTTCCAAAGCACAGCCGGCAATATCCATACGCAGGTTTTGCAAAAATTGGGGACTTCGTCGGTGGAGGAGCTGCAATTCGATTCGGTCGGCCCGTCGATCGGCACCGAGCTGAAGCAGAAAACTTTTTATGCCATCGTCATTTCGATCATCATCATCTTGATCTACATCGCTTTCGCTTTCCGCAAAGTTTCCCGGCCGGTGGAATCCTGGAAGTACGGCTTGTGTTCGGTAATGGCACTCGCTTTTAACATCCTGGTGGTTTTGGGGACTTTCTCGGTCCTGGGAAAATTCGCTAATATGGAAATCAACGCGCCGTTCATCGCCGCCTTGCTGACCATTTTGGGCTATACCATCAATGATACGATCGTCGTTTTCGATCGCGTGCGCGAAAATCTGCCCAAGTCAGAACTTGATTTTGAAGGCACGGTCAATATGAGCATCAATCAGACTTTGGTCCGTTCAATCAATACTTCAAGCACCGTCATCCTCGTTTTGATCGCCATCTTCCTATTCGGCGGCGCTTCGATCAAGGATTTTACCCTGGCCATGGCCATCGGCGTCTTCGTCGGCACCTGGAGCTCGATCTTCCTCGCCTCGCCCTTGCTTTTACTCTTTGAGAAGAAATCCTAAAATTAGATAAAAAAGAGGCTCTTGGTGAACCTCTTTTTTTGTTGGGTTAAATTTTGACAATGAAGCTTTTTTGCGATAAAATCTAATCTAAGACTGTAAATCCTGATTGCTCAAGCTGTATAATTTTTTTGAACAGTTTAACCTTTATTCAAATATATGAAATTTTCAAGTTATTTTCTCAAGACAACCAAAACCGTTTCCGAGGAGGACAAGAGCGTTTCCGCTCGACTGCTGAAGCAGGCCGGTTTTATTCAGGAATCCGTGGCCGGCCGCTATTATTTCTTACCGATCGGCCAGCGAGTTCAGCAAAAAATAATGACGGTTGTCAAGGAAGAGATGGATGCCAATGGCGCTCAGGAGATGCTGGCTCCGGTTTTGCATCCGCTGGATTTGTGGCGGGAGACCAATCGGACGAACACGGTCGGGTTTGAACTGATGACGGTCAAGGATCTTCGCGGCGCGGAATTCGCTTTGGGCGGCACGGCGGAAGAAATGTTCGTTGACCTGGTCCGGAAATATAAATTAAGCTACCGCGATCTGCCCTTTCAGCTCTACCAATTTTCCACCAAGTTCCGCGACGAACTGCGCGCTCGCGGCGGTTTGCTCCGTGTCCGCGAATTCATCATGAAGGACGGTTATTCTTTCCATCGGGACGAAACCGATTTTAAAATTGAATATGAAAAAATGAAGCAAGTTTATCTGAAGATTTTTGCTCGCCTGGGCTTGCCGGTGGTGATCGTCGCTTCTGATAACGGTTATATCGGCGGCGAGTACTGCCATGAATTCATTTTGGAATCGGCGGCCGGCGAAAGTACGTATTTCGTGGCGGAAAAGGGCGATTACGCCGCCCATGAGGATATCGCCGTTTTTAACAAAGAGCTAAAAAATAAGGGAGAGGAACCAAAACCGTTAACGGAAGTTAAGGCCGAGCGCGGTACAACCATGGAAGATGGGGTTGAATTTCACCGGCTGCCGCTTTGGCAACAGATCAAAGACGTGCTTTTTGTCGATGAGAATGACCGATTCGTCCTGGCGATCATTCGAGGTGATTTCGAGGTTAACGAGGTCAAGCTGAAAAATCTGCTGCAGGTGGTGGATTTGCGGCCGGCCACCGATGAGGAAATCAGAATGAAGATCAATTCCGAACCAGGTTTTATTTCACCGGTTAAGATCAAGGAAAAATTGGCCAAGAAAACCGAGTTGATCATCGTGGCCGATGATTCTTTGCGGACAATCGCCAACGCTTACGGCGGCAGCAATAAGAAAAACATCGACTTACTGAATGTCAATATCGACCGCGATTATCAACCGGACCTTGAGGGCGATATCGCTTTGGCCAAGGCCGGTTACGAGGCGGTCGCCGGCCAGGGGAAGTTGGTCGAGCGCCGGGGGATCGAAGTGGGAAATATTTTCCAGCTGGGTTATCACTATTCCAAGCGAATGAAAGGCGCGGTCTTCATCGATGCCGACGGCAAGGAAAAACCTTTTTACATGGGTTGCTATGGGATCGGTATCGGTCGGACCATGGCGGCCGTTGTAGAAAAATCTAACGATGATCAGGGAATGATTTGGCCCGATTCCATCGCTCCTTTCCAGGTTCATTTAATCGCTTTGAATGGAGCGGAAACCGAGGCCGAGGCATTATATCAAAAAATGTTGGAAAATCGAGTGGAAGTTTTATATGATGATCGCGATAAAAATGCCGGCGAAAAGTTTGCCGACGCCGATTTGATCGGCTGCCCGATCAGAATAGTGGTCAGCAAAAAAACTTTGGCGGAAGGCGCGGTTGAAGTTAAAAAAAGAAATGGTACCGCGGCGCGATTGGTAAAAATTGACAGTCCGATAAAAGACTTCGTCGTTTAATTCGTTAAATACATTCGTAGTATTCGCGTATAATTCGTTGTATTCGCATTATATACCCAAGCCTATTATGTTTAACAAATTCCTTGGAAAATTCAGTAAAGATCTGGCGATCGATCTGGGAACCAAAAATACTTTGGTTTACACTTCGGACAAGGGGATCGTGATCAACGAACCGTCAGTCGTCGCCGTCAACGTGCGGACGGACGAAATTTTAGCTGTGGGCGAAGAAGCGCGGAAGATGGTGGGCAAAACTCCTTCGCACATCCGGGCGATCAAGCCGATGAACGAAGGCGTGATTTCGGATTTTGAAGTGACGGAAAAAATGCTGAAATATTTCGTCGATAAAGTCCATAGTGAAAGTTTTACTTTGATCCCCCGGCCGCGGATGATCGTCGGCATTCCGATCGATATCACCGAAGTGGAAAAGAAAGCGGTCGAAGACGCGGCTAAGTCTTCCGGAGCCCGCGAAGTTTTTTTGATCGAAGAGGCGATGGCGGCGGCGATTGGCGCGCGCTTGCCGGTGACGGAAGCAGTGGCGAATATGGTGGTGGATATCGGCGGCGGCACTTCGGAGATTGCCGTAATCTCTTTGGGCGGCGTGGTAACTTATAAATCTTTGAACGTGGCGGGAAATTCCTTCGATAACGATATCATCGATTATATCCGCGAAGAATTCAATATTCTGATCGGCGAGCAGGTGGCGGAAAGCGTGAAGATCAGGATCGGTTCGGCCATCCAGTTGAAAGAAGATATGGAAATGGAAGTCCGCGGCCGCGATCTGATCAACGGTTTGCCCCGGGCGGTGATGGTCGATGACGCCCAGATCCGCGAAGCGATCGCCAAGTCGGTCAATAAGATTATCGAAAATATCAAATTGACTTTGGAAATAACGCCTCCGGAACTGGTGGCGGATATTTATGAGAACGGAATTTTCCTTTCCGGCGGCGGAGCTTTGCTTCGGGGCCTGGATAAGCAGATTGCCGCGGCGACCAAGATTCCGGTTCGCATTTCCGATGATCCTTTGACTTGCGTAGTCCGCGGCATGGGAATCCTGTTGACCGATAATGAATTGTTAAAGAAGGTGCTGGCGCCGGGGAGCGAAGAACTATAGGCAACTAAAATTAAAAGTTAACATTAAAAATATTTTTAATTTTTAACTTTTAATTTTTAATTAAAGTTCGGTGTACGGTGAGGGGGTGTAATATGAAAAAAATCAATTTAAAATTAATCGCCTTATTTATAGCAGCTGTGGGGTTGCTTATTTTTTTGCATCTGATCGGATGGCTGGCGCCGGTCGAGCGAGGTTTTTTTCTGGTCTTCGATCCGGTGGCGTCTCAGTTGCAGTCTTGGTCTAATGAAATCACCCAAAAATATTCCAATAGCGTCCGGCAGGGCAATTTGGCGGCGCAGGTCGGCGATTTGGAAAATCAAGTCGAGCAGTTGACCGTCCAGAACGCCGATTTGAAAAATCTACAGGATGAAAATTCCGTCCTGCGCCAGCATTTGAAATTTTTGGACTCGAGCCAGCAGAAGAAATATGTTTTAGCTAATGTTGTTTCGCGGGAAATTTTGAACGGTCCGGAAGAAAGCTTGGGCGATTTGGTGATTGACAAAGGGCAGGATGACGGCGTCATTGCCGGCTTGGCGGTACTCGATGAAACCGGCGCTGTCGTCGGCAAGGTAACGGCGACCGAGGAAAAGATTTCCCGGGTCACTTTGATCACTAATTCCGGCTGTAAAATGGCGGCCACGCTGCAGAACCTCAATCGGACGATCGGCGTCACCGGAGGTGATCTCGGCTTAACCATCAATATGGATTACATCCCGCAAGTGGAAACTGTC
The DNA here is from genome assembly GCA_963747695.1 of Candidatus Falkowiibacteriota bacterium. Lineage (GTDB taxonomy): Bacteria > Patescibacteriota > Patescibacteriia > Patescibacteriales > WJLG01 > JAQTUZ01. The sequence continues at coordinate 15,651 of CAVVFV010000001.1, forward strand.
ACGGTCGGTGATTTGGTGGTAACTTCAGGCTTGGAAGCGAATATTCCCCGCGGCTTGCTGATCGGTCAGGTGGCCAAAGTCGATAAAGGCAGCAACGACATTTGGCAAAGCGTCAATATCCAGCCGGCCGCTAATTTGAATAATCTGACGATCGTTTCAGTAATCGTGCCATAATTAGTCGATTAGTTAATTAGGTGCTTAGTTTACAATGGTCAAAGTCAGCTGTATTTAAATCGTTTGGCAGAAAATTTTAAGTTGAATTGCTAAATTTTCCTAACTAATTCATATCTCAACTAATTAACTAATTAACCAATTAACTGATAATGTATCTTCGTCTCATCTCCAAATTAATCTTGGTTATCGCCCTGGTCGTTCTCCAGATCGCTTTCGTTTCCGCAATGCCTGACTGGCTAGGCGAGTTGAATTTGCTGATAGTTTTTTTGGTTTTTTCGCTGGAATGGAGCGGCGGCTACCGAACAATCTGGTGGTTCCTTCTGATCGGACTGTTCTTTGATCTTTATTTTTCCCCTTGGTTCGGATTTTTTATCATCGTTTGGCCGATAATTTTTTTGTTTACTTCCTTTCTGGCCAAGAATTTTTTTACTAACCGCTCGCTTTATTCTTTTTTGGGACTGACTTTCTTCGCCACGATCTTTTATTATCTTGCTTATGACACCGCTTTTTATCTGGCCGGATTTTTTTCGGGAAACGGCGTAATGCTTTTCTTGCTGGTGAAAAATTTTTGGTGGCGTTTGGCGGACGGACTGGTCTTAAACCTTTTGGCAGTTATCATTCTTTTTTATATAACCAATCTGATCAGCGACCGGCTGAAGCCGGTGTTCATTATAAAAAAGTGATCGAGTTTGAATAGTATGGTTATATAATCCGAATATTGCGAATTATATCCTAATGCAACGAACTCTACGAAACGAAAAATTTTTCGTTGCGATGTTAGTAGTATTCGGATATTTCGTAGGTTCGGATTATTTAAGGCAGTAATCTAATATCATGTCCCTGTATTTAAATAAAAAAATGGAAAACAAGGCCGATGATCCGTTCGTCTTGAAGCATGGCGGCTTTAAGAACGGCAAATTGGAAAAATATTCTCATTTCCGGGAATGGATTGAAAGCTCGTTCATCCCGGGGGGTAAGATCGGCGAAGTAGTCGGCCGGACTTTTGAATTTTCCCGCCTCAATATTTTTATTATTTTTATCCTCGTTTTCAGCGGCTTGCTGGTTGCCCGCGTCGGCTGGCTGCAAGTCGTCAAAGGCGATTATTATTCGTCCCTGGCCGACAACAACAGCGTGCGAACGGAGCGGATCGAGGCCAAGCGGGGGATAATTTACGACCGGACCGGACGGCCGCTGGTACGGAATGCCGCCAACTTTATCTTATATCTGTCGCCGGCCGATCTGCCGGCCGATCCCGCGAAAAGAGATCAGGTTTTGGAAAAAGCCGGCGGAATGATCTACCCGGCCGATACGATAAAAAAAGAATCATTGCTTGATGGTCTGCGCGCCAAGCTTGCCAAGCTCGTGCCCGGATCCCCGGATTATTCCCAGCCGATCCCGATTATGGATAATCTTCCCTATGATGAAGCGATGCTTTTTAATTTGTCAGCCCAGGATATGCCCGGCATCGTTTTGTCCACTAAGGATCAGCGGCAATATCTTACCGACGGGGTTTTATCGCTTTCCCATATCTTAGGTTATACCGGCAAGGTGAGCGATACTGACTTGGAAAGATACGGCAAAGACTATACGCCGATCGATTATATCGGCAAAGCCGGAGTGGAAAATTCCTGGGAGAGCGCGCTCAAGGGGTCGAGCGGCGCCTCCAAGATCGAAGTCGACGCGCTGGGTAACGCCAAAAAAGTTTTAAGCGAACAGCCGGCGGTTGACGGCTCTGACCTGGAATTGAGCATTGATTATGATCTGCAGAAAAAATCGGAAGAGATTTTGGCGGCCCGCTTAAAGGAAGCGAAGATCGACGGCAAAGCCGTGGTGATAATCATGGATCCGAATAACGGCGAAATCCTCACCTTGATCAGTCTGCCTTCTTATGATAACAATCTTTTTGCCAAAGGTATTACCACGGATGAATATAATCAGCTGGCTAATTCTCCGGACAAGCCGCTGTTTGACCGGTCGATCTCCGGTGAATATCCTTCTGGTTCGACGGTTAAGATGGTCGTGGCTGCCGGAGCTTTGCAGGAAGGAGTAATTACCGAACACACGACGGTAAACTCGACCGGCGGCATCCATGTCGGCCAATGGTTTTATCCTGATTGGCTCGCCGGCGGGCACGGGATCACCGATGTGCGCAAGGCTTTAGCTTGGTCGGTTAACACTTTTTTCTATATGATCGGCGGCGGTTATCAGAATTTTGTCGGCTTGGGCGTCGATCGGCTCGACAAATATATGCTGCTGTTCGGATTGGGAATGGAAACCGGGATCGATCTGCCCAACGAATCGCCCGGCTTCGTGCCAAGCAAAGCCTGGAAAGAGCAGGTTAGGGGCGAGACTTGGTATGTTGGCGATACTTATCATTTGGCGATCGGCCAAGGCGATCTTTTGGTGACGCCGCTGCAGGACGCCAATTGGACGGCGGTGTTCGCCAATCACGGCACGCTTTATCAGCCTCACGTAGTCAAAGCGGTTTTGACCAACAATGACCAGACCGTGACACCGGTGCAGCCGAAGATCATCCGGCAGAATATGGTCGATCCCTATAATATCGAAGTAGTGCGGCAGGGAATGCGCCAGGCGGTGACCTCGGGCAGCGCGACAAAATTACAGAATCTGCCGGTGGAGGCGGCGGCCAAGACTGGCACGGCGCAATGGAGCGCCGATCCGTCTTCGGTGCCGCACGCTTGGTTCACCTGTTTCGCTCCTTATCAGAATCCGCAGGTCGTGGTGACGGTTTTGATCGAGCAGGGTATCGAAGGCAGCCAGATTTCTCTCAATGTTGCTGACGACATTTTGCAATATTATTTCGCCCGCGAAAAAAATCCTAACGCCACCAGCACGGCGTTCAGTTTAGCCAAATAAAAAAAGTCCCTCTATTAAGAGGGGTGGTGTTGCTGCGGACGGGGTGCGTAAAAAAGTCCCCTCCTCGGGAGGGGTGCCGAGCCCGGCGAGGCGGGGAGGGTATATTTCCGACATTATTATTCCGTCATTCCCGCGTAGGCGGGAATCCAGAAGCTTAGAAAGGTCAACATCTTTGCAACTTTTTTTAAAAAATTAGCGCATGCAAACCACCCCCAGACCCCTCCTCGGAAAGGAGAGGAGACGCGCTGGACAAATTTCCTATCACTTCGCTAGTCCCGCCGCGCGGGGTATGCTGCGTGATTACGGAAATTTTCTAATGCTCGCTATAAAGAAGTTTGATTATTTAATCTGATTTCGGCCGCTTTTTTGTGGCCATCAAGCCCTTCCAGTTCCGCCAATCCCGCTGCCAGCTTGGCCAGTTTTTGGCAACCGGCCTTAGTGGTTTCCTGGTAAGTTAATACTTTGATGAATTCTTTGACCGAAAGGCCGCCGGTATAGTGTGCAGTGCCGTTGGTTGGCAGCGTATGGTTGGTTCCGCTGCAGTAATCCCCTAGAGCTTCCGCCGAATAATTGCCGATGAACAATGAGCCATAGTTATTTAATTTTTTCATCAAAGCCCGAGGATTTCTTAGCTGTAATTCAAGATGTTCCGGAGCTCTCCGGTTGGAAATGGCGGCCGCTTCAACGAGATTCTGAACGATTATTATTTTTCCGTTCGCCAGAGAAATTTTGGCCACCTCTTTGGTTTTTAAATTATCGAGCTGAACGGTTAATTCGGCGTTAACTTCCGCGGCGAGCTTTGCTGAAGTTGTCAAAAGATCGGCTCGGGCGGCAGGATCATGCTCCGCCTGCGCCAGCATGTCGGCGGCGATGAATTTAACATTTCCGGTTTCGTCGGCAATAATCATGACCTCGCTTGGCCCGGCGATAAAATCGATTCCAACGATTCCATAAACTTCTTTTTTCGCCGCGGTGACGTATTTATTGCCGGGCCCGACAATTTTATCCACTTTAGGAATATTTTTTGTGCCGTAAGCCATGGCTCCGATCGCCTGTACTCCGCCGACATTGAATATTTTATCCGCGCCCGCGATGTCTGCCGCGACTATCGTCAGCGGCGATATTTTTGGCGAACAAACGATTATCTCTTTTATCCCGGCCACTTTGGCGGGAATAACGCCCATTAAAGCGGAAGATGGCAGCGGGTATCTGCCTCCCGGAACGTAGCACCCGACTCTTTCCAACGGAACGATCAATTGACCTAATTTGGTGCCATTATTATTTATTTCAAAGTTTTTAAAGCCGGCAAATTGTTTTTGGGCGAACAGTCTGATGTTTTTGGCTGCCGCTTTTATGGCGGCGATATTTTTTTTGCCGGCTTTGGCGTAAGCAGCCGCTATTTCGGCGCGGGAAATTTTGAAAACGCCACTCGTCATCCCGTCAAATTCCCGAGCATATTTATTTACGGCCACGTCGCCGTTTAATTTTATGTCGGATAAAATATTTTTTACCCGATCCGATTCTTCACGTTCGAAATAGTCGAAAAAATCCTTTGGTAAATTTTTAGAACGGACGATTTTCATGTTATAAGCATTTATTTAATTAGACTAGTCGTATTTTATCATTTTGGGCTTAGATTAGCAATGCGTCTTGGATGGAAAACGCCTTTTTTTGTTTTTGACAAATTGGCGAAAAAAGGGTAATATTAATGTATAATTTTCAATTTTCAATTATCAATTTTCAAACAATTTTCAATGTTTGAAATTTTAGAATTTTTAAATGGAAAATATCAACCAAGAGAAGAAAAATATCTTTGTCGGGATGGAAGAGGAAGTTTTGGCGTTTTGGCAGAAGAATAAGATATTTGAAAAATCCGTTCAAAAAGAAGCTCCGAAAGGCGAATATGTTTTTTATGATGGCCCGCCGTTTGCGACTGGCACGCCGCATTACGGTCATCTGGCCGGACAGCTGATGAAAGATGTGGTGCCGCGGTTTTGGACAATGAACGGTTATCAGATTCCGCGCCGCTGGGGCTGGGATTGTCACGGTTTGCCGATTGAGAATATCGTCGAAAAGGAATTGGGGACGAAAAGTAAAAAGGAAATAATGGAGCAGATTGGGGTGGCTAAATTCAATGAGCTCTGCCGCTCCAAAGTTTTGTCCTATGCCGATGAATGGCAAAAGATTGTCACGCGCTTGGGCCGCTGGGTTGATATGGATCATCCTTATCGCACCATGGACATCGATTATATGGAATCGATCTGGTGGGCGTTCAAGCAGCTTTGGGACGCGGACCTAATCTACAAGGATTATCGCTCGATGCATATCTGTCCTAGATGCGAGACGACTTTATCGCAATCGGAAGTGGCGGAAGGATATAAAGACGTCAAAGATCTGTCGGTGACGGCGAAATTCAAATTAGACGCTGGTCAGAAAATTGGTGAATTTGTTACGGATGATAATACTTATGTTTTGGCCTGGACGACTACGCCGTGGACTTTGCCCGGAAACGTTGCTTTAGCCGTCGGCAACGATATTGATTATGTAAAAAATTCGGTTAAAAATTTTCCAGGGATAAGCGACGGGATTTATATTTTTTCCAAACAAGATTACGAAAATTATCGGCCGATGATTGAGGCGGAAAGCAAGAAGGACGATAAGATTGAGAATAAAATATTAGCGGAATTCAAAGGCAGTGAACTCGTCGGCAAAAAATACAAGCCGCTGTTTGATTATTATGCCAATGATAAAACTTTGGTCAATCGCGAGAATGGCTGGAAGATTTATCACGGTGATTTTGTAAACACCGAAGATGGTACCGGTATCGTGCATATAGCGCCGGCGTTCGGCGAAGACGATATGAGGTTGGGCCGCGAAAATAATTTGCCTTTCATCCAGCACGTGGCGATGGACGGAACTTTCAAACCGGAAATGGGTGAATTTGCCGGCCTGCACGTCAAACCGAAAGACGACGTGCAAGCGACCGATGTCGCCATCATTAAATATCTGGCTGCCAAAGGATTATTATTCAGCAAGGAAAAATTCGAACACAGCTATCCTTTCTGCTGGCGTTGCGATACGCCGCTAATCAATTACGCCACTTCCTCTTGGTTCGTAAAAATCACTCAGATGAAACAGCGGATGATCGAATTGGCCGAAGCGATCAACTGGTCGCCGGAACATATCAAAACCGGCCGGTTCGGCAAATGGCTGGAAGGCGCCCGCGATTGGTCGATTTCCCGCCAGCGTTTTTGGGCTTCAGTGCTCCCGATCTGGGAGTGCGCTTGCGGCGCCAGAAAAGTTCTGGGCTCATTGGAAGAATTATATCAAGCCGCCGACGGCCAGCTGACTAAATTAATTTTGATCCGGCACGGCGAAGCGGAAAGCAATGCAGCTAATATAATCTATTGCGGAACAGACAAATATCACCTGACTGCCAAGGGGCGAGAACAGGTTGCCGCGGGAATCGAAGAAATCAAAAAAGAAATCCCTGCTGATAAAGCTAAAATCGCTTTCTTCGCTTCACCGCTATTGCGAACTAAGGATACCGCGGAAATGATCGGTCAGGCTTTTGGAATCGAACCGGTGATCGCCGAGGAATTGCGGGAGATCGCTTTGGGGTCTTGGAACGACAAGAATCGCGCCGATCTTGATGCTCACGATGAACAACGTAAAAAATATATGTCGGCTAAGCCCGAAGAAGTGATGGATATCCCGACCGGCATCGGCGGCGAAACGCAGACGCAAGTCCAGGAGCGCGTTTACAAATGGCTCTTGAAAATTTTACCCGAAAATAAAGGCAAAACAATCCTGATCGTTTCTCATTCCGATCCGATCGATGATCTCGTCAGTATTTTGCGCGGCCGGTCAAAACATGAAACCGGGTTTTCTTTATATGGCCCGAATCATACGAGTATCGGGAAACATAAGATTGTCTATTTGAACAATGCGACTAAGAAAGAAATTGATCTGCACAAAGATTCGGTCGATCAGATAATTTTAAAATGCGATCTCTGCGGCGCGGAAATGAAACGCGTGCCTGATGTGCTGGATACCTGGTTTGATTCCGGCTCAATGCCCTATGCGCAGATGCATTATCCGTTTGAGAATAAAGCCAGATTCGAAGAGAATTTTCCCGCTGAATTCATCGCCGAAGGCGTCGATCAAACCCGCGCCTGGTTTTATTATCTCCATGTGATGGCCACCGGCATCAAGAATAATTTTGCCTACAAGAATGTGATCGTCAATGGGATTGTCTTGGCCGAAGACGGGAAGAAAATGTCCAAGCGCTTGAAAAATTATCCCGATCCGGAGTTTGTTTTCGAAAAATACGGCGCCGATGCCCTGCGCTATTATATGCTGACCTCGCCGGTGATGCTGGCCGAGAATTTGAATTTTTCCGAAAAAGGCGTTTCTGATTGTCTGCGCAAAATAAATATGATTCTCTGGAACGTCTATAAATTTTACGAAATGTTCGCGGAGGCAGATAAGAAAGAAGAGATAAGAGATAAGGATTTTATATTTGAAAATGTTTTAGACAAATGGATAATTGCTAGGTTAAATCAATTAGTTTCGGAAGTGACCGACGGGATGAAAAATTATGATTTGCCCAGTGCGACTAGACCGATCGCTTTGTTCATCGACGATTTTTCCACCTGGTATTTGCGCCGCAGCCGTGACAGATTTAAAGACGAAACAGATGATAAAAAATCAGCCTTGGCGACGACGCGTTTGATTTTGACTGATCTGGCCAAAGTGATGGCGCCGTTTACGCCGTTCATCGCCGAAGAATTATGGCAGAAAGTCACCGGCAATAATTTTGCCAATCCGGAAATGTCCGTGCATTTGGAAGAATTTCCATCAGCTTCGTCATTCCCGCGCAGGCGGGAATCCAGTACTGGCGAAGAAGAAGTTTTGCAGAAAATGATGACGGTTAGAAAGTTGGTTGCCGCCGGATTGGCTCTTCGCGATGGGCTTGGTGTAGGCTTCAATGTCCGACAGCCGCTTAATGCTTTGAATGTAAGAGATGTTTCGGAAGGAGAATTTAATAAGATTAAAGGCTCAGACGAATTAATGTTTTTAATTAGAGAAGAGCTTAATGTTAAAAATGTTAATTTTGAAGTTAATGATGAGCTTGCCCCAAGTTTTGATTTAGACACAAAGTTAACTGAAGAACTTAAGGCTGAAGGATTGATTCGCGCCCTCGTACGTTTTATTAATTCTGAACGCAAGAACGCCGTTTTAACGATTAATGATAAGATTGTCCTGACGATTGACACGGAAAGCGAAGCCGTAAAAAATGCGCTGAAAATTTTTGAGAAAGATTTGAAAAAAGATGTTCTGGCGGAGAAAATAATTTTTGGCGCGGCCGAAGGCGGTAAGGAAGTCGAGGCCAATGGCGAAAAGACAGCCATTAAAATAGAAAAAATATGAAAGATATGATAGGAATCGGCATTATTGTTTTTGTTTTACTTGTAATTGGCGCGGTAATCGCCGGAGTGATCGAGGATTCCAAAAAAGACAAAGAAGATAAAAAATAATTAACAGATAATTAATTTTTAAATTTCATAATTTTTAAAGAAATCATAATTTTTAATTTTTAAAGTTGGGGGCCTTGGTTTAAAAATTAGACATTAAAAATTATTTAAAAATTACAAAATTAAAAATTTTATCAAATCTATGAACGCAACACTTTGGATCATTATCGGCGTCATCATCTTGCTCGTCCTTTGGCTGATCGCTATGTACAACGGCCTGGTCCGCGGCAAGAATCGTACCCAAGAAGCCTGGAGCGACATCGACGTCCAATTGAAAAGACGCTATGACCTGATCCCGAACTTGGTGGAAACCGTCAAAGGTTATGCCGCCCACGAAAAAACGACTTTCGAAAACGTAGTCAACGCCCGCAATCGCGCCATGAGTATCACTGACGGATCTTCCGCGGCCAAAGGCGAAGCGGAAAATATGCTTTCCGGCGCTTTGAAATCGGTTTTTGCTTTGGCTGAAGCTTATCCGGAACTGAAAGCCAATCAGAACTTTTTGGAATTGCAAAGAGAATTGACCGACACCGAAGACAAGATCCAGGCCGCCCGCCGTTTCTACAATGGCAACGTCCGCGATTTCAACACTTCCTTGCAAGTTTTCCCGACCAACGTCATCAACGGCATGCTGAACTTCAAACCGTTCGAATTCTTCCAGGTTGCCGAAGACGAGAAAGCTCCGGTACAAGTGAAATTTTAAAAGTTGTCATCCTGAGCGAAGGCCGCCTCGGCCGGAGTCGAAGGACCCCTTAAAATTGTAAAATACGTCGAAGCGGTTCCTCTACTCGCTCGCGGCGAGCTCGGTCGGAATGACAATAGCATTTATTATCTTTTTGCTTTGCTCAGTTATGGGCAAAGCCGTAAAGCTAATAATTACTAAAATATGGAAAACCCTAATTTTCTCAAACAAAAATACGATCTGCACAACAGCGAAGAAGTTGAGGCGGCGGCTCTGCGCGCTGAACAAAGCACGGGCGAAAAAGTGTCGCAAAATCCGGCTGACCGCATTCAGAATTATTTAGACCGGTTGGAACGCCTGGCTTTGGATCCGGGCAAAGAACAATCCAAAAGAACTTTGAACAACGAATCGCGGCCAAGGGCGCTAGCCTTACTTAGAGAAATGGTAATGAATAAATATGTTAGGCCAAATAAAGAAAAGATGGCTGAAGGCGCGGCTAGGGTTGAAGAACGGGCTGCTCGGGAAATGGGCATAGAAGCGCATTACGGTGAAGCAGAATTGGAACAAAGGGGCGAAATTGCCGTGGCTGATTTGGAAAAATCTTTGGATAACTGGATTATGTATCTTTCCAATCAAAATGAGCCTTATCCGACCTGGTTTAGGTATTATGCTTTTCGTAATGTTTTGGATATGGGAGATTTTGATAAAGATAAAGGAGAGTTTACTAAGCGCTCCCAAGGCAGTACTAAGCTGTTCCCGGATATAGATCGGGGTGCTTTAGCTTTTGTGGAGGAAAGAATTGAGGCCGCCCAAAATCCCGCTACACTTAAAAAAATACAGCAAGCCCAAGAAACGGCTGGAACTCCGGCCAATCAACTGCTTACTAAAACTCAAGCCGAAGCTTTCGCTAAAATGAGCTTTTCCAAACAATATACCGAGGGCATTAGGCAAAACGGCGAAATAACTCCGGAAATGAGAGAAATAACCGAAGGTAAATGGGTAAAATATCAAAAAGGAACCGACCCGACCGCTCTGTGGGCTTCTCTTCAGAACAAAGGCACGGCTTGGTGCACCAAGGGTTTTGGCACGGCTGAAACTCAGCTTAATAGCGGAGATTTTTATGTTTACTATACTAATGACAGAACCGGCAAACCGGCTATTCCCAGAATTGCCATCCGCATGCAAGAAGATAATATAGGCGAAGTTAGAGGCGTGGCTGATAATCAGCAGAATCTTGAAGGCAATATGGCGGAAATCGCCGAAACCAAAATGGACGAATTGCCGGGAGCCGAACCATACCGCAAGAAATCCGGCGATATGAAACAGCTCACGGCTATTGAGAAAAAAATAAAGCAAAGTCAAAAATTGGACAAAAATGAACTCGTATTTTTATATGAAATCGATGCTCCAATCGAAGGTTTTGGCTATCAGCGCGACCCGCGCATCGCGGAGATAATCCAGGAGAGAAATAAAGAGGAAGACGCAGCGATTGTTTTTGATTGCGCGCCCGAACAGATCGCCAAAACGCCGTCGGGAATTAACGAGAATACCAGGGCATATATTGGAAAATTGGAGTCGGGAATATTTGATTTGGTTCAAAAGTATAAGATTGAGAATATCTATACTTCATTTCCGGAAGGAAAAATCGAGCGCGGTGTTTTGCAAATCGGCGGAATGTCAAAAGAAGAGCTAAAAGAAGGGATTAGAAATAAGAAAGATGAAAGCGGTAAAAATTATCAAATTTACAGTACCGCTGAATTTATGATAGACAGCCAGGGCTTTACTACCGCTGAAAAACCCGAGGAAATGAGCTTGGTAAAATTAAAAGTCGGTGATTTAGGCTTTGGCGATAAAAATCCGACGACCGATGAACTTTACGCGAGAATCAAAGAATTTGGCTTGGAGCTTTGTCCGGCCGAAACCGGCCCGCGCTTAAGAATCGACTATGAAAAAGTTTTTAATAAAAAACAGCCGATGGGCGAATATCTTCGTGTTGGTATGAAGCAAATAGCCGACTCCGGTGGCAACCCGAACATCTCCAGTGTGGGTCGCAGCGTCAGCGGTTCGTGGCTGGACGGCCGTTGGGCGGTACCGGTCAACGGGTGGGGTCCCGACAATCGGTTCGTCTTCCGCTTCCGCAAGTGTGAAACTTAGAATTTTTGTTTCTTTGCTTTTGATTATTAATATTTTTTTTATGACCTTATATACCGACTCTGATTCCAATGCGCGCAAGACTTGGCTATTGATGACCATATTTTTTATAGCGGTCATCGGCATTGGCTGGGTTTTTTCCCAGGCGATGAATGCGCCGGAGATTTTGTATATTGCCGTTGGTTTTAGTATTATTTCTTCTTTTGTCAGCTATTGGTGGTCGGACAAGATGGTCTTGGCGATGTCTAACGCGCACGAAGTTGACCGCGACAGCGCCCGCGACCTGTATAATGTAGTAGAAAATCTTTGCATCACCGCCGGATTGCCGGTGCCGAAAATTTATATTATCGATGATCCGGCTCCTAACGCTTTTTCCACCGGGCGAGATGCTAAGCACGCGGTCGTCGCTATTACTACTGGACTGTTAAATAAATTGGAAAAAGTCGAGTTGGAAGGAGTAATGGCTCACGAACTTTCGCACATCGGCAATCGCGATATCTTGCTTTCCACGGTCGTTACTGTTTTGGTCGGCGTAGTTGTCTTATTGGCTGACTGGTTTTTACGCATCAGTTTCTGGGGCGGTAATCGCCGCCGGAGCAACAATGACAATGGCGGCCAGCTGCAGGTAATTATTTTGATCATTGCCATCGTGCTGGCGATCTTGGCGCCGATTTTCGCGGCGCTGATGCAATTGGCGATTTCCCGCAAACGCGAATTCAAAGCCGATGCCGACGGCGCTTTGCTCACCCGCTATCCCGAAGGTTTAATCAGCGCTTTAGAAAAAATTGACGCCGATCCAGTAAAATTGCAAGCCGCCAATCGCGCTACCGCCCATATGTATATCATTTCTCCCCTGAAAGGCGAAGACGGCAAAGTCGGCTTTTTCTCCAAACTATTTTTAACGCACCCGCCAACTATGGATAGAATAAATGCTTTGAGAGGATTAAAAGTTTAAAATATTTTTTTGTCATCCTGAGCGAAGGCCGCCGCGGCCGGAGTCGAAGGACCGCTTGAAGTTTTTTAAATACCTTGAAGCGATTCCTCCACTCGCGTGAGGCGCGCTCGGTCGGAATGACAGAACAGGGGGGGGTATGTACGAAGAAAAAAAGTACTACATTTATATTATTGCAAGCTCCAGTGGTACGTTGTATATCGGCATAACCAATAGCTTGATGAGAAGAATATATGAACATAAAAATGGATTAATCGAGGGGTTCAGTAAAAAATATTCTTGCCATAAACTAATTTATTACGAAATTTTTGGAGATGTTTGTGCGGCGATTAATAGAGAAAAACAGCTAAAAGGTTGGCGCCGGGAAAAGAAAGAAAAATTGATAAAAAAATTAAATCCACATTGGAATGATTTGTATAATGAAATGTTTTAAAATAACTCGAAGCGGTTCCTCCGCTCGCACGAGGCGTGCTCGGTCGGAATGACAAAAAAATTATGACTATTCAAGAAATTTTCGATTTAGGCATCAAGCTTGGTATTAAGAATGATTTGCGCGGCGAAAAGAAAGTGTCGGATTATCTGGCGAGAGCCAAGAAGAAATACGAAAAATTGGACAAGGAAAAAAAGGCGGAATTTGATGCTGAAAAATTGACCAATCCGTATTCGGATAGCCGGATTCTGGTTTCGGGCAATTCGAAGCAGATTAATAAGATTATGGTCGGCGTGGATTTGGAAGGGCCGGAAATGTTGTTGGCCAAACAAAGAGGGGATATTGATCTGCTTTTTTCCCATCACCCGGAAGGCAAAGCTTTGACCGATCTGCATTCAGTGATGGATCTGCAGGCGGAAGTTTTGGCGGATTTTGGGGTACCGATCAATGTGGCCGAAAAAATCATGAACCCGCGCATTTCGGAAGTGGGCCGCGGAGTCGCTTCCGGCAATTATAACCGCTGGGTGGATTTTGCCGCTGCCCTGAAGATGGATTTTATGTGCGTGCATACGCCGTGCGACAATCTGGGCGCCAAATTTTTAACTGATCTGATCGACAAGAAAAAGCCGGAATTCATCGGCGAGCTTTTGGAACTCTTGAAGGAAATCCCGGAATACGCCGCCGCCGCAAAGTTGAATGCCGGGCCGGCACTGTTTGCCGGTTCTTCCGAACATCACTGCGGCAAGATCGCCGTGACTGAATTTTCCGGCGGCACCGAAGGAGCCAAGGAACTTTACGAAAAAATATCGCAGGCCGGCATCGGCACGGTCATCGGCATGCATCTTTCGGAAAAAGGCCGCGAAGAAGCGGAGAAGCACCATATCAATGTCGTCATCGCCGGCCATATGTCTTCCGATTCGCTCGGCCTTAATCTTTTCTGCGACGAATTGGACAAGAAGGGCATTGAAATCGTCCCCATCGCCGGGTTTATTCGGATAAAAAGAAAATAACACTCGTAACTCATAACGCGTAACTCATAACGCCTCGGGCGAAAGAGTTACGAGTTATGCGTTACGCGTTACGAGAATATGATCAGCTATCTTAAAGGAAAAATTATTAAGAAAGGGAATAATTTTATTATTCTTGTGGCCCACGATATCGGCTATAAGATTTTCGTCAATGAAAATTTGGCAGTCGAAGCAAAGACCGGCGGCGAGCTAGAATTATTCACTCATCAATATATCCGTGAAGACGCCTTGGACTTGTATGGTTTTACGACTTTTGAAAAATTGGCGATGTTTGAGATGTTATTATCCGTTTCCGGCATCGGTCCGAAATCCGGCTTGGGAATAATGGCGATCGCCGGCGTCGAAGAAATAAAAACCGCGATTGCCCATGGTGATATTAGCTTGTTGACCAAAGTTTCCGGAATCGGCAAAAAGACCGCCGAGCGCGTCATTTTAGATTTGCGGGACAAAGTCGGAATCCTGGCTCCGGCCGAAGGCATGGTTTCGACCGTCGGCCTGATGGGTGACGAGATTGACGCTTTGGTTTCGCTCGGCTATTCCATCCAGCAAGCCCGCGAAGCATTATCGAAAGTCGATAAATCGATCACCGACAGCGGTAAGCGCATCCGTGAGGCTTTAAAAAATATCAAGTAAAAATTAAAATAATGGACGATAAAAATTCAGCCATTTTTGAACATCCAGATCTGGTTGTCGAGAGAGGACAATATAAGCACGTGATGGCTTTGTCGCTCAATTCCAAAAGTAATTATCAGCAGGGGTTGATCCGCTGCATCGAAAGCCGCGCCGGCGAGGTTGATAAATACGGTTATGTCGACAAAAGCGTTTTGCGCTATGTTTCCGCGGATAGTTCGGGAAAATTTGTCATCGGCGAAAAATTAAAATTGCTCGGTGAAGATGACTTTTTGAAAAAAATAAATAGTGAGGAGTGGGAATGTCTCGGCTTTGAAGATCCGGATATTATTAATGAAGCGGGCGACGGTCAAACGCACATCTATTTTAGCGTGCCAGTTCTTAATAAAAAGAATAAATTTAAAATGCGCGTCCATCTAGGCCATGCCGAAGGGGAAGATTTGCAGAATTTAAAAATTACCCGGCCGGTATTGTTTATTAATAATGAAACCGGCCGAGCGAAAGAAGTGTCGATTGCCCCGCCAAACAGCCAGGGCGTCAGGCTGAATTTATTTGAATCAGCGGAAATGATAAACGGGGTAGACTATAGCATTATCCGCGTCGCCATCAGCCGCCAAGCCGGTCCGGATTGGGAATTCGGTGAAACGGTTTTTCATCCGGCCAAGCAGCAGCGCGCCTGGTGCGCCGAGCACGCTTCGCCCGGGCCGTTATTTCCGAGAAGTTTCATTGATGTCGGCGATAACAGATTGTTAGGATTGATGAACGGCCGGGAAGCAAGCGCTAGAATTGGCAATCAAATAAAGTATGGCACTTTTTCGCCCGGACTTTTTATTTATAATTATGAAGAGGGGAAGATAGAATGGGTCGCTGATCAGTCTTTATTCAAAGACAGCGCGGCCAAAACCATAACCTTTGTCAGCCAATTCGTGCCAACCGGCAAAAAAGAGGGGATTATTTATGCTCATGTAGATGATTCGTTTGTCCGCGCTTATACCATCAAAGCTGAAAAAATAAAAAGTTTAATACCAAAGAACTATCGCTAAATATGGAGCTGGTTGAAATAAAAGATAAAAAAAAATTGAATGATTTTCTCGGCGCGCAACCGCACGCCGAATTTTTACAGTCTTGGGAATGGGGAGAATTCCAGGAAAAAGTCGAAGGGAAAATTTTGCGATTCGGCGTGGAAGAAAACGGCGAGCTGATCGGCGCGGCGACGCTGGTGAAAAAAACTTTACCGTTTGGCACGAATTATTTTTATTGCCCAAGAGGGCCGATCGTCAATTACAAATTACAAATTACGAATGACAAATTATTTAATTTCTTTATTGATGAGATAAAAAAAATTGCCGAAAATGAAAAGGTTGTTTTTCTGCGTTTTGAACCGAGCAATCAATTTACAATTTCTAATTTACAATTTCCAATTTCCAAAACAATCGATGTCCAGGTTAGTAAAACGATCGTCTTGAATCTCGAACCATCAGAGGATGATTTACTGAAGAATATGCACCAGAAGACCAGATACAATATTCGTTTGGCGGAAAAGAAAGGCGTAAAGATCCGCGATGCGGAAAAGTCCCCTCTCGAGAGGGGTGGCTGCGCCGCGCAGACGGGGTGTGTTACGGTTGAAGAATTCGATAAATTTTGGAGCTTGATGTCTATGACCGTCAACCGCGACGGTTTTCGTCTGCATAGCAAAGAATATTATCAGAAAATGCTGGCGCCTGATCAGGAATTTATTAAATTATTTTTCGGTGAGTTCGAAGGAAAAATTATTTGCGCCGGGATCTTCAGCTTCTTCGGCGATACCGCCGTTTATCTCCATGGCGCCTCCGCCAACGAAAATCGGGAATTGATGGCGCCGCATCTCCTGCAATGGGAAATGATCAAGCGGGCCAAGAATTCCGGCTGTAAATTCTATGATTTTTCCGGCATTGATGAGCAGAAATGGCCCGGCGTCACCCGTTTCAAGCGCGGTTTCCTGCCTACCGGTCAGGCAGGCGGACAGGAAATAAATTACCCCGGAACTTTTGATGCGATTTTCGATAAGCAAAAATATCTTGCTTATCAAATTTTTAGAAAAATACGCCGGCTTATTAAATAATTTGTCATCAGATGGAAGGAAATAATTTTAATCAATTTGAAAGCGATTATTTGAATCGCATAGTTTCGACCGTCAAGAAAAGCGACAGAGAACTGGAGCGAAAAATGAGAGACAGGGTGATTATGGAGGTCGATTATAAAGACGGAGATCAATTTCATAAGGAAAACGAGAAGATCGTTTTTGATCTTGGTTACGAAAATTCCGGTTTTCCAATTCATCCCGAGGAAGATGATGGGAGCCTTGAGCCCCGTAAAAAGGAGATAAATTGGTTAAAACTGAATAATTATTCGATTAAATCCAAGCAATCCGGCGTGTCGATCGACCTGCTGTCGGAATTACCTGCGGACTATGAAGTCTTTTTTGAGCCCTGCCCTTGGTTTCCCAACGGGGAAGCGGATGTTCATGGTATGCGGTGCTATGTTACCGAGGATGTTGCGTCGGTGAACGGCTTGTTATATATGTTGCATGAGATCGGCCACTGCGTAGATTATGAGCAGACAGAAAACAAGAAAGAGTGGAGAATAAAAAGCGTTAAAGATTTCATTAGGAACGAAAAAGATATGGAGTATCTCCTGCGCCGGGAAAGAGGAGCTTGGGCGTATGCCTTGAAAAAAATCAAGCCGCTGATCAAAGATCGGATTATTTCCAAAGAAGATGTGATGTTGAGGGTTAATGATTCGATTTATAGCTATCATAAATACCTGGGCGATAAAATAAAAAAAGAAGAAGAAAAAGCATTTGATGATAAAATTGTTCAAGCGGTAGATGATTTCTTCGCCAAACTCATCGCTTAGGTCGGACCGAAATAAATTTATGGAATGCCGGAAAAAAAATAATTTACAAAATTGCCCTTGCACCTATGATTGCGAACTGAAGGGCAAATGCTGCGAGTGCATCGCCTTCCACCGCCAGAGCAGGGAATTGCCCGCCTGCTATTTTTCGACTGAGAAAGAGAAATCTTATGACCGATCAATAAGCAATTTTATTAAATAATATGAAAATATGAAACATTTTACGCGTACCGAAGATTTTACCAAAGAGGAATATTTGGAAATATTCCGCCGGATGAAAATTTTCGATCAAGGATTAGCTAAGGGAAAGGATTTTACACATCTTTGTCCGGGAAAAGTTATCGCGACGATGTTTTTTCAGGAAAGCACTAGGACTTCAGCAAGTTTGCAGGCGGCGATGGTCCGTTTGGGTGGCGGTTGGTTCGGGATGTCCGGCATCAAGGGAACTTATTTGGAAACCGGCGAAGAGGATTTGGATGACACTTTGCGCGGCGTCGCTCCGCTTTGCGATATCATGGGCGTCCGGCACAAGAGCCTTGATCTTTCTGAGTTAGCCGCTAAGGGTTTTCCTGTCCCACTCATCAATGCCATGTCTGGCTCGGAGGAACATTCCATCGCTGGCGCGGGATTTCCGTATGGCGCTTTGGAACACTTTGGCAAATTGGAAGGATTGAAGATCGGTATTTATGGCATGAGCAAATCTTCCCGTCCGATGAAAGCTGGCGCAAAAGTTCTCTCCAAGTTTGGCATGGAGTTTTATGAAGACTCGGTCATCCCCGAATTTAAATTGCCCGAGTATATTCGCGAAACGATAAAAGAGAATGGCTCGACCTATCAAGAGGATAGATTGGAAAATTTTATCGGCAAAGTCGATTATCTTTTTGTTATCGAAGGCTTGCCGCAAGCGGGCGAGGATCCGGCACTGCTTGATAAGTTTAATAAAGCATTCGTGCCGTTTACTAGAAAAGATCTGGCCAAGATGAAACCGGACGCCATGGTAGATGTGGGCGAACCCAGAGCCACGACCGATGGCCGACTGGTCGCTTTGAAGGAAGTAGATGATGACCCCCGGATGTCGGGAAAAAAGCTGATCAAAGACATTATTTATGCCAACATGGCCATCATAACTTATCTTCTAGGCGTTAAAGTTAAATAATTGACAATTTACTAATAATGTGCTAATTTTATATGTTCGCACATTGAAATATTGTCAGTAAATCTAATAAAAGAAAGGGAAAAAGCTTATGAATATTATCCATTTCAAGCCAGACGAATTGTTTGCGCCGCCGTCGCCGGAAAGCCGCGAAGTTCAATCAGAAAGAGAACTAGAGTTCGTAATTGACCCTGCTACTAAGAAGATTGCCAAGATCGGCGATCCGAGGGATGTACGGGAATGGCTCGCGGCAAAAAAATTCGCTCAGCCTGATTTGATTGTAGACGTGGAGCAAGGCGGAGTCGCTCTGCCGGGATTCATCGATACCCATAATCATTTATTGTATGGGACTTTGGACGTAATTGATCCGGGCAGCGCTTCGGCTAAGTCATTTGGTGAAATGAAAATATCGGTGACCAGTCAGGCTAAGCAAGGAGACAGAAATATTCCGAAAGTATTCCTTGATCACAATACGGCGAACGTGCCGGAGGTGTTCCGGGATCAGTTGGACGAAATGTCTCCGAAGCGGCCGATTTGTCTCCTTGATGGAAGTTTTCATGGCGCTCGCTGCAATTCATCGATGGTCGGCTTGATGAAAGCGGCGATTGCCGCCGAAGCAAAGGCCGGCCGCCCGATCTCTTCCGGAGAATTTAACGAGAAAACCGGACAAGCTACCGAGTCTTATGCGTTGCTCGCGGTTCAGATTGTCGAATCCCATTATGGAATCGAGAAGATGGCTGAAGGGATGAAGAACCGGATGAACCAGTGGATCGGCCAGGGTATTACCGATATTCATGAGATGTTCCCGATGTCATGGGGTGATCTCTCGGCAATGTTGCTGGCTCGCCGCGATTGGGAAAAGCAGGAGAAGACGGAATTTCCCGTGCGCCAGATCTTTATGACTCCGGTTTTGACCGAGCAGTTGTTGAAGAGACAGAAAGAGCTGGAGAAGGCCGGATTGTTCAATCCTGAAAAGGATTGGAAGATGTTTGGTTTGAAATTGATGGCGGACGGCAGTTTCGGCTCGCATACGGCGCTGATGGAAACTCCTTACGGCGATACGGGCGGAAAGGGAATCGAGTATCATTCCACTGTCGAGATCAATAAAGCGATCGCCTTGGCCAAAGAATTCGGAATCAACGGCGTGGCGATGCACGCGATCGGTGATGCGGGAATCCAACGCGCACTGGAAACGGCGAAGAAGTGGCAAGCGATGGCCGAAAAAGTCAAACTTGATCCGCAGCGTTTTCGGATTGAGCATTTTGAACTATCGGGCAATAAGTTGGCCGAGACCGCTAAGCTCGGCGTTTGGGTAAGCTCACAGCCTAATTTCTTAACCGATTTTGTCTATGAAGATCGGTTGAGCGGGCGAGTCACTCAAATTTGCCCGCATGCGGAAATCGTCAACAATAATATCCCAATGATGTTTGGATCTGACGGTATGCCGACTTCGGCGTTGTTCGGAATGTGGGCCGCGACTCACCACCCTGATCCCCGGCAGCGGATTCCTTTCAGTCAAGCTATGGCCGCTTATTCTTTGGCCGGAGCCGATTGGGAGCATGAGCATGGCCGTGGCAGGATTCAGGAAGGCGCTTCGGCTGACGTTGTGATTTTGAACAAAAAAGCTCTGAACGATATGTTGAGCGGCGAAGTCGGATCTGCCGAATTCAAGAAACTCGGCGGTGATTCCGTCGCGCTGAACGACAAGGTCGCTTCATTGGAAGCCGGTATACAGAAGATCTATCGGCAAGGACAATTAGTCGAGCAGAAGAAGTAATTTTTCGGCCGGGCACTTTACAGTTGCTCGGCCTTTTATATAAGAAATCAAGATGAAAATAAATATTGATCCAAAAGAAGAATTGTTCAAATGGGGGCCGATAGATATGAAGCTGGTCTATGGCTCGGGTTTTATTTTTGGAATTTTGCGCGAAATAAAAAAATATTATCAATGGTGGTGGCCGCCAACTTTCTTTCTCATTGATTATCAAGGCAAGGGCCTTTGGATCAATAGCAATAAGGCTTTACGGGAGGTCGGTTTGAAATATTTCAAGAAATATTTCTTGGATCAGGAAAATTATCAGAAGCAGTGGCAAAAATACGAAGAATGGCTGGAGGAATATTCTGCAGCTGCTCGGCAATTGGAAGTTTGCTTCACCTGGGATATCCCTAAAAAGCAATTAAGTCACTGTATCGATAAGTTTGCCGATCTGGTTCTGCGGTTCTGGCTGATCGTCCACGTGCCGGAAATCGCCAATTGGGGTGGGGAATATCTCTTGAAGAAGGAGTTGACCAAAATCGATCCGGCCAGAGCGGACGAATATCTGGAAATCCTTTCCGCGCCGGTTAAATATTCTTTTTTTCAGGAAGAGGAATTGGCGCTGCTGCATTTGGCCAAGATAAAAAATAAGCATGAATTTGCTGAAGCGCTGGAACAGCACTCAAAAGATTGGCACTGGATCTTGAATAGCTATGGCGGCAATCGCGTTTTGAGTCCGAAATATTTTAGCGATAAGCTTGAAGATTTATTGACGGGGAAGAAAGCAGAAAATGTTATTGCTACAATAAAAAATAAGATAGCGGCTAATAAGAAACGCAAGACTGATTTGATTAAGAAGTTGAAATTGGATAAAAAGATAATTTTTATCGCCGATCAGTTGAGCCTGTCGATTTGGTGGCAGGATTTTCGCAAGGGCTATATCTGGCGGATGAATCATCTTTGGGATCTGGCTTTGCGGGCGGTAGAACGGCAAACCCCTTGGAAATTCAAAGAAATGCAATATTGTTTTTTTGACGAGCTGTCCGGCGTCCTGAACGGCCGGGTCAAAAAGGAGAAGGTTCTGGCCAGACAGCGGCATTATGGTTTCTACTTTGACGAGGGCCGGATGTACGAATTCAGTGATAAGAAAAATTTTGATAAATTTTGGCAGCTTTACGGCGAAGAAAAAATTTTCGGAACAAAAGAGATAAAGGGCCTCTTGGTAAGCCGTGGCAAGGGCGGAATCGTCCGTGGTCGTGCAAGAATTATTACTAACCCCTTCAAGGAACAAAATAAATTCAAACCAGGCGAAATTCTGGTTGTCGGAATGACTTCGCCGGAATATATCATCGTGATGAAGAAAGCCTCGGCGATTATCACTGATTACGGCGGTATGACCTGCCATGCGGCGATTGTTTCCCGCGAACTCGGCGTGCCGTGCCTGGTTAACACTCGCAATGCCACGAAAATTATTAGGACCGGGGATATCGTTGAAGTTGATGCGGACAAGGGGATTGCAAGAATCATTAAATAATTTTATGACCCAAGAGCAAATATTTAAAGTATTACGAGAAAAGGAATGGAATGTTCAGCGCGCCAGGGCCGGATTGTTTATTATCAGTTATTTATATCAGTCATATGCCCAAGCAGGATACGACCCGATGTTCTGCAGTTTTAACTTTGAGCACGGTGATCATGATTTTTGCCAAATTATCCAAAACGGCCAAATTGCTGTTAAAAACATCTCAATTTATAATAATTATTTAAAAGGAGGAGGTACACTAGATAAATTAATGGCTGAACACGAGGCGCTTACGACCAAGCTGGAAAATATCTGGAAAAAATATCAACCGGAAAAAAATAAGGACAAAGAATATTTTTTTACTTTTTTTAAAGATTTTATGGAAGTGGCTCGCGAGTGGTGGAAATACGGCGCAATTGGAGAAGATAAGGGAGATATAGTTAACATTAAGGTTGTTCCGTATTTTCAGGAGAGATTGAAAACCGATCAAGCCAAGGCCAGGGAAGCGGTTTTTGCCTTGGCGTTGCCTGAAGAAAAATCGGCTTTTACCGTCGAGCATACGCAATTTTTAGAGATTTGTCTTAGTGTAATCGATAAAATAGGAAAGAAAAAAATAGACCAAAAAATCGAAGCTTACCTTAAGGATAATTTTTGGTTCAAGTCGGATTTTTATCGCTCAAAAGTCGTCACTAAAAAATCGCTTTTGATCGATGTGGCCAAGAAAATAAAAAAAGACGGCAAAGGGCGCATTAAAGACGAATTGAAAAAAATACGGAACAATTATCGAATAACAGAGATTGAGAAGAAAAAGATATTAAAAAAAATAAGTTTCAATAAGCGAGACAAAATTAACATTGAATTTGCTAAAAGGATCATCACTTGGTTCGATCGCCGGAAAACAGGGATGAGCAAACAGTTTTACTATTTAATGACCATGTTAGAAGATATCTGCAAGTTGCGGAAGATCGATTATGATAAGCTGGCCAATTATTTTGATTTTGAAATGTGGGATTTTCTTGAAAACGGGAAGCGCGTTGGCAAGAAAAACTTTAAGCGCCGCGAAGAGGGTATATTATTGATGTTTAAAAAAAATCAGCGCGTTCAGGTGTTTTACGGAAAGATTGCCCAAAAGATGTTTGAATTAGGGGCAAGATCGGACAGTGAAGAGATCAGCGGAGTAGTCGCGAGTCTTGGCCAAGGGGAAAAGAAGCTTGTCGGCACAGTTAAGATCGCGTTGAATCCCGATAAAACTGATTTTAAGAAAGGAGAGATTTTGGTTACCAGTATGACTAGAGTGGAGTTTGTTCCCCTAATGCGTAAGGCCAAAGCGATCATCACCGACGAAGGCGGCATGGCTTGCCACGCGGCGATCGTTTCCCGCGAGCTCGGCCTGCCCGCGATTATCGGCACCAAAAATGCCACACGGAAATTAAAAAATGGCGATAAAGTGGAGATGGATTTGAAAAGCGGAATAATTAAAATTGCGGGGTAATTTCGCAAAATTAAATGCGGGTTACCATTATTAATATATATTCAAATTATGAAGAAAAATCTTAAAAAAATATTAGAATCGACGAAAATTCTGCCTCAGTATATGAAAGATATTTATTTGAATAAAATTTCAGAAAAAAAATTTTCTAAATCTTGGGAAAAAAGACTCATCCGGATTATTGAAGATTTTAACGTAAAATTGAAACAAAATCACAATTAATTTTATAACCTTATGAAAAATTTAAATATTTCAGACCTTAAAAGATTTAAGAGAAGAACGGTTGGTTTAGAGTTGGAAAATCCGCTGTTACGATCCAACGGCGAACCAATTGATTTTAAAACAATCCAGAAAGTTTGGAAATCTTTTGTTAAAGAGGGGTGGTTACCTCGCATTGACCCGGCGATAAACAATGTTATTGATGGTTTAACCAAAAATTTTAATGGGGTAGGCGCCAGTATAATATCAGACGGCGGGGCGGGAAATTTTGAATTGGCGATTACGCCTCAAGATAATCTTAATGTAACGAAGAGAATATATAAAAAAATACGCGCAGAAATAATTTCCATTATCAAAAAGCATGATTTGATTCTCGCCGGATTTGCAATTCAGCCTGGGCACATTAAAAATATGGATAATTTTCGTCGCAGAAATGCAATGTATTTGGCTTGGAACGAGCTCGGTTCTTCCGATATTTATGCTGGTGAAACGTCCGCAGCTATCAGTGCCGAGCAGGTGGGAATAGGCATAAAACTGAAAGAATTCGTGGAAACTACCAATGAAGTGATGAAAATTACCGGATTGATTGTCGCCTTGACGGGAAATTCGCCAATTCATAACTGGAAGATATTGCCATACAAGGAATGGAGAATAATTTGTATGGGCCAGTTGAGGTTCGTTGGAAATGATGAGGGTTTTGAAAAATTAATCGGATTTCCCGACCGGCCATTTTCTTCTGTCGCTGATTTTTTTGGTTACTACTGGGATTCTCCGTATATGGCATTGCCCTTATTGAGGAATGAAGAATGGATTATTCCCGATAAGAAAGTGAATTTTCTCCGGTTTTTTAGGGCAAAATATATCCCGGGGCATAACTTAAAGGGCGAAAAAATCAAGATAGTCCCGGATAAAAGCGATATTGAATGGGCCTTTATACAAATGTGGCCCCATGCGAAACCGCATTTAGGATTGAATTTGAAAAAAATCAAACTCAGCGATTTTGTAAAAAATTTTGATAATGATACATTGGAGGATTATTTAGATGGGAAATTATCAAATTGCTACATTGAATGCCGGGCTGCGGGGGCGGCTCCGGTTGGAGAAGAATTGGCATTGCCGGCATTAATGATGGGGGTCATTAACAACATTAAAGAACTTAAAAAAATTACGAAGAAATATGGTTGGAATGAATGGAAGAATCTTGTTTTTTCAGCGGCAGTTGCGGGCTTGGACGCCAAGATTAAAGGAAAGAGCATAAAGCCACTACTCAATGATTTATATAGCTGCGCCATGGCCGGATTAAAAAAGAGAAATCTCGGAGAAGAAAAATATCTGAAAGATATTTTAAAAAGGATTAAATCCGGGGAAAATCCCGCCGATACAGCTTTGGGTAAGTTTAAAGCCGGCAAGAGTAACTTTTTAAAATATATAGCCTATAAATAATTTATTTGTTGAAAAATATCAAAAGTAAATAAAAAAGTATTCTAAATATTAAAAAAATAAATCTATGGCCAGGATAGAAAACATCGATATTGCTCAAAATGAGGCAAATATTGTCAGAAAAAGAGCTGAGACGAAAAAAGAGGGCGAGCCGGACAGGGAAGATTATGAAAATGCTGAAAAATCTCTAACTCAAGAGATCGCCGATTTTATAAAAGACGGTTCCCGGGAATTTGACGAAATCAGCCAGGACATCGACAAAAAATATGAAAAGAGAATGGAAAAAAATGCCAGCCGGGAAAGATTGCCTAAGCGCCTTCTGATTTTGGAATGCTCAGGACTTAATTATCTATTAGGCAAACTCGTTGTTTTGTCGGATGAGAAATTAGATTCAACGAATACCGATATGCTCGATGTTACCTCAAAAACGGAGGAGTTGCCGATTGACTTCAGCGAAATATCGGGTGTCATCATAACCGGATCACCGGCTGATATTGTCGAAAAAGAAGCTAAGCCGTGGATTGAAAAAATGGAAAAATTTGTCGGGGAGGCGCTTGATAAAGATATTCCCGTACTGGGAATCTGTTTTGGAATTCAGGCATACGCCGATCTTAAAGGGCGAGAAGTGCCTAAAAATGAAGGCGGACGGGAGATGGGCGTTTGGGAAACAGATATGTTTTTAACCGAGGAAGAGGCGGAAAATCCGATCTTTAAAGGAATGAATTTTAAGGAAGAAAAAAATGGCGACAAGATTTTAAAAAGAGTTTCGCTACAGACTTTGGGATCGCACGCTTATCATGCCGAATTCGATCCAAAAGCCCAAGCGGAAAGCATGCACGGATTTCGTTCTACTGAAGAAGGCTATTATTATCCGATGGTGGAAATCGACGGCCGATTTACCGGGCTTCAATTCCATCCCGAATTCAGTTCCCCGGAAGGAATAGCTATTCTTGAAACATTGGTAAAAAAACGCGCGGATAAATTAGTTATCGACGGCAAAGACCCAAGTGAAATATTAGAGGGATTGGAAAAATATAAAGCATCGTTGAGTGATGATAAAAATCCTGATAACGTTAAATTTTTAAAAAATTTCATCGACATTGCGATTGGTGAGCAATAATCAGTGAAGAAATTAAAAAAGTTACATAATAATATTTTATTTGCTAAATAAGTATGACAAATGAAAATTGGCCAAAATTTCCAGAAAAGCAAAAGCAACAAATATTCCCTAACGTGGCAGAAAAATTTACCAATGGTTATCCTACGGGATACCGTCCTTGGTTGTCGGGCTGGTCATTTCAACCCGATGAATTAAAAGAGAAGCTCCCGGACGGGACATACAAGCTGCTAACCTTGGATGTTTCCATCTCCAATGAAAAATGGGCTGAATCAATGAATGCGATAGAAGATACGGGGGAGCGGTCAAAAGAGATTAAACAATCATATCCTTGCCCGAATGGGTGCGCGCATTGTTATGAGCGCGGCGCGGATACGGACAACCATATATTAAGCTGGGAAGAAAATAAAAAAATAGTCGATCAGGCCTGTGAGTTAGGGCTAAAAACCGTTAAATTCCTCGGCCCCGGAGAAATAATAAACAATCCAGATTTATTCAAATATTTGGATTATTTTGAAGAAAAAGGATTAGCTTTTGGCATTTTCACTAAGCCAGCGATTTTGCTTGACGAGAATGAATCGCAAAAAGTTTTTGGGATTTCCTCGGAAGAATTATGCAAAAAAATCGCCAGCTACAAGTGCGTACGCTTGCTGATGAATTTCACCTCCGCGGATCCGGAAACTGAGGTAAAAATGGTTGCCCCGAAAAATCCGGATTTTGCTAAGACGTTCGCTGAGAATAGGAATAGGGCGATTGAACTTTTCAGCAAATTAGGTATGAACGATGATCCTGATAATCAAAGGCTAGCCTTGGTATGCGCCCCGGTTTTGAAAAGTAATATCGATGAAGTGCTTGAAATCTTCAAATGGGGAACAAAACGGAATATCCCGGTCGTCGTGGCGCCGACGATGGTCAGCGGCGGATGCTCTGAAAGCCAAGAAGAAGTCAAAGATGCTAAATTCAAAGATGAACATTTAGTCGATCTTTGGGCGGATATTTATTCCTGGCTGATCAAGGAAGGATTGATGACTTCGGAGCAATTGAAAAAAGAAGGAGTGGCTCCTTACGCCGGGTTTGCTTGTGATCAATTCATCAGCGGAATGTTTATCCGTAAAGACGGACGCGTCCAGGCTTGCCCGGGCAACGAAACAAAAGGTTTTCGGTATTCAAAAAATATCATCGGCGATAATCTTGAAGAAATTTGGAAAAACAGTATGGGCTATAAAATGAGAAAAGCAATGGTTGAGACTGGGGAAATCAAACAGCTTGGCTGTCCCGCCAAACAGCCCGGTCTGGCGATTAAAGACGGCGAGCCATTGATAAAGGAAGGATGCGGCTCTTTCCCTGAAGATTTTGGCAATAAAGTTTTGGCAAAAGTGCAAGAAAAATTATAAAATAAATTTTTCGGAAAATGAAAAAACCGGGCGTGAAAGATTTGGCCAAAATTGAATGGCATTATGTCCATCGGCGCATCCGCAGCCCGTTTTTTGTTTATTTACTTTTTGTCGGGGCGGCTTATCATTTTTTTAAAAAGATAAAAATAGCTTATGAGATGTGGAATTTTTTGTATCTTGACCGCGAAATATTTCTTTCGGAAAAGAATTGGGGAAGGTTGGAACTTGAAGCGATCAGAGAAACTAAGCGATCCGCATCTTTTTTTATTAAATTTGCTAATACCTTCTACCGGCTTGACGAGCAGATATCCAAATTATCTAAAAAGATTAATTTTGCCGTCGGGAAATTAAGCGATCAGCAGCTAAGCGGGAAATTAAAACAATATTCAGACTTATCTTTAATGGCTTCGGCCTCGATGATTGTACCGATGGTGCTGGAAAAATATTTGGAAGAAATTGTTGTCGCCGCAATCAAGCGGAAATTTCCTGCCGAAAACGGCGACTTGATTCAAGCGGTTTCTTTGCCCGTTAAACCGACTTCGGCGCAGCAAGCCGAATTAAGTTTATTAGAAATAGCTTTGAGAAAAAAGAAAGGCTCGAATGTTGAAAAGCAGATTGCCGAGCACATTAAAAAGCACGGCTGGCTGAAGAATGTTGATTTTACCGGAAATTTTTATACGGTAGCGGAAATTGAAAAAGAAATTTCTAAGTTGATGAAAAATAATCCCGTGCAAAAGGTGAAGAAGTATTTTGTCGCGCAGCAAGCCCATCTTAGAAATATCAAAAAAGTCAGATCGGTATTTAAAAACGATCGTAAAATTTTAAAGTTAATCGACAGTTTGCGGGAAGCAATATTTTTTCGCAGCTGGCGGACAGAAAGATTTTATCGCAACGCCCAATATTTAGAAGAATTTTTCGCCGAATTGGCCAAACGGGTTGGTTGCAAAAAGCAGGATATTTTTTTCTTAACTTCGCCGGAGATAATCGATCTTTTGCGTCGGCATAAAACTGCCGATAAAAAATTATTAGTGGAAAGAAAAAAAGGATATCTTCTGTTTACGAATGGCAACGATTGTTTTCTCTATTCTGGAAAGTTTTTGTCTCAAGCCAAGAGAGGAATAAAATTAATTAAACATAAAAATGAAGAAGAAGGCATAATTAAAGGCCAGGCGGCTTATCCCGGAATAATTTTGGGCAAAGCACGCGTTATTAAAGATAAAAAAGATTTTCATTTGGTTAAGCAGGGTGAAATATTGGTCACGCCATCGACTACGCCGGATTATGTGCCAATTTTAAAAAAAGTTAAAGCGATCGTGACTGATGAAGGCGGTGTGTTGTCGCATGCTTCGGTTATTTCACGCGAGCTTAAGATCCCATGCGTGATCGGAACGAAAAATGCGACCAAGATAATCAAGACCGGAGATCTTGTAGAAGTAAATGCTAGTTTAGGAATTATTAAAATTTTAAAAAAATAAAATATGGCCAAATCAAAATTCGCCAAGAATTTCAAGGAACTTAATAAAAAGAATGTCGATATCGCCGGAGGCAAAGGGGCGTCTTTGGGCGAAATGACGGGCGCGAAAATTCCCGTGCCGCCGGGTTTTGTCGTTTTGGCGCCGGCCTTTGATTGTTTTCTCGAGGAAACCGATTTATTCCAGGATATTACTGCCAAGCTTAAGAAAGTAAAATATAATGATGTGAATTCAGTTTCTAAAACTTCGGCGGAAATTCACGATTTGATTATGGACGCGACGATGCCCGCCGACATTGAGAAGGAAATTGAAGCTGATTTTAAAAAGTTGAATGCTAAATTCGTGGCTGTGCGGTCTTCGGCTACGGCCGAGGATTCTTCGGTCGCATCTTGGGCCGGGGAATTGGAATCATATTTGAATACGACCGAAAAGACATTACTCGAGAATGTGAAAAGATGCTGGGCATCGCTCTTTACGCCGCGGGCGATTTTCTATCGCCAGGAAAAAGGCATGGTTGATTCTCGTGTTTCCGTCGCTGTGGTTATCCAGAAAATGGTCGATTCGGAAATTTCCGGCATCGCCTTTACTGTTCATCCGGTGACGCAAGACCGGAATCAAATGATCATCGAGGCCGGCTTCGGCCTGGGCGAAGCGATCGTCTCCGGTTCGATCACGCCGGATAGTTATGTCTTAAGCAAGAAAGATTTATCCTTGATGGACGTAAATATCGCCCAGCAGGAAAGAAAATTAGTCAAAGATTTAAAGAAACGCATTAAATGGGTAAAAGTTTTAAAAACGGCTCAGGAAAAACAAAAATTATCTAACAAAGAAATTATTGAGCTGGCCAAAATCTGTCTGGGCATCGAGAAGCATTATAAATTTCCTTGCGATATAGAATGGGCCTTTGAGAAAAATAAATTCTATATCGTCCAGTCAAGACCGATAACAACTTTGTAATATATGGTGATTAAAAAAAATAAATGGTATCTATTTGGCAAGTGGCTGGAACCGGTTTTATCCAGCACCTTTTGGTTGGAATTTAAAATAAAAAAACTTGGTTTTGATTTTTTTGGTGATATACGCGTTTTACACGGAAATTATTTCATTTTGCAAGACGACATGAACAAGGTAACGGATTTCGTCGAAGAGAAAATAAAAAAGGATAAGAATTGGTTTAAAGAATATTTTAAGCTTTTCGAGGTAAAAATAGAAAAAGCTCGGTATTACGCCAAACACCGTGATCTCAGTGGTTTTTTAAAAACATTGACCAAACTTTTGAATATGTCGATGAGCGTGCAATTATTGGATTATGGCTTAACAAGATACATTGAGAAAATTTCCGCTAGTAAGCATATTCCCGTCAGTGAAGTTCTCGCCCAAATAAAGCCATACAAAGCGACCTTGTTGGTTCAATATCAGGAAGAGTTGAAAAAGTTAAGTCCGAAAGATGACAATGTGACGATCGATGAATTTCTGAAGAAATGGGCCTGGGTCGGCACTCATATTTTCATGGGCACTCCGCTGAACAGACAAAAATTATTCGCAGAATTAAAGAATCTTTCTGGGCCGGTTAAAAATAAAACTAAGAAGAAATTACCCCGGGAATATCAAACCGCGATCGATATCGGTTCCAAGCTGGCTTTTTTCCGTTCTTTCGCCGTCGAGACCGCCGATAGTTTGATTTATACCTATCTGAAAGAAATACGAGACTTAGCAAAAAAATTCAGTTTGAGTTTAAAACAAATTCTTTTACTGGAGTCGAGAGAAATAATCAGATTGAATGATGAAGGAATCATGCCTTCTGGCTACGAGAAAAGGAAGAAGGGGTTTGGCGTGGTGGTGGAGAATGACAAAATGAGGGTCATAACCGGGAAAGAATTGAAAAAGAAGTTTGAAGAGTGCCGGGAAAAAATTGATAGGAATATCTTCGAATTAAAGGGGATGACAGCTCATAGCAACAATAAAATAATCAGAGGTGTTGTAAGGCTTGTTGAGGAATCGAAAGATTTACCCAAAATGCGAAGAGGCGATATTTTGGTGGCCAATGAAACAACGCCCGATTATATTTTTGGCATGAAAATTGCCGGAGCGATAATTACCAATCAAGGAGGAATCACTTCTCACGCCGCGATAGTTTCCCGTGAACTGAATAAACCTTGCATTATCGCTACGAAAATCGCTACCAAAGTTTTGCACGACGGCGACCTGGTGGAAGTCGATGCGGACCGAGGAATAGTGAAAATATTGTGATTTTTTGGCTAAAGTTAAATATAACCGCTGATATTAATTTAATTAGGCGGTTTTATTGACTTTGCTTGATTTTCGTGCTATAATAAGTAGATGCTGAATTTTTGTTTGCACATTACATTTTTTGTAAATATAAACCCCAAAAGAGAGGATGATTATGGAAACATGGTTTGGGATTGCTCGCGTTTTTTCTTCAGTCAATGATATGGAGAAAACATTGAGTGAAAAAGGAGAGTTCTATTTGACTGGTAGCCCAGCGGCGAAAAAGTTGGAAAATTATCTGTCCGATTTCTACGGAGCAGACACTCTGATCGTGGACAAAGGAAGAAATGCGATATTAGCGACAGTATTGGCGTTAACTGTAACTGGCGATACGGTTGCAGTTTCGACCGAAATTTATCCCGGCACCAGGGCAATGTTCAAGGATCTGGAAACTAGAAAGATTTTGAAAGTCATCTGGTTTGATCCGATTAAGACCGACATTTTCGATATGATGCATCCGTTGACGGGGGAAGTGAAGATGTGTTTCGTCGAATCAATCGGCAATTCCAGGACTATGCCGGTTATCCACCCAAACAATTACGTTGCGGATTGCCATAATTATCTGGTTATTGATTCCACCTTCACCCCGCTTTGGGTTCCCGAGGAATACCAATGGAAGCAGCTCATTCTAGTTGGTTCGATGTCCAAGTACGAACAGCCCGACGGGCAAATGACCGGCGGGCGTATCTCCGCCGACCACGCGACGATCGAGAAGATCAGAAATTTTTCGCTCATCACGAACTTTGCCATGCTTCCGATAACTGCTGAGTATTATCTTCGGCATGTTACCGAAAGAGGACAACGATACAGAGAGCACTCCAAACTTGCCGATCAATTAGCCAAAGCCTGCCTGAAGCATCTGGCAATTAAGAATGTTTATTATCCGACTCTAAAGGATGATAAAAATATTCTTAAGGAATGGTATGGCGGTTTGGCTGGCAGTGTTTTGTTCATCGTCCTCAACGGCGGAGAAACGGCGGCTAAAAAGCTTGCCGATGCAGTGGTTGGCGAATGCGATTGGGTGATCGGGGTCGGTTTTGGAACGATGGAATGGCGGATTTGCCCTTACGTCGGGCCATTCGCTGATCCTTCCGAACCGGGACTCGTACGGATCGCGGTTGGCAGGTATGGGAATGCGAATAAAAACATTTCTGTCCTGCTCAAAGCACTTGATTCCCTGGGGGAATAATCAGTTACATGTTTTTTTTCGGGCCGTTGCATGGAGTATGCGACGGCCTTTTATTTTTGACTAAATCGAGTTTTTTTGCTAAAATAACAATGGAAATTATAAATAGATATTTTTTTATGATCAAACAAAAGTTGATCTATAAAGAACCTTGGCAAGTGATGGCTGAGCGGTGGGAAAAATATTATACCGAGCCGGGTCGGCCGACTAAGGGAGATTTAGCAGCTTATCGTAAATTCATCAAACAAGCGATCAAGGGGAAAAACCAACCCAGGGTTTTGGTTTTGGGCGCCACTCCGGAATTGCGCGACTTGCTTTACGAATTGAAATGCGAGGTGACGATTATTGACGCGGCGGCAGCAATGGTTCAAGCGATGACCGGCTTAAAAAAGCACCGGTCTGCCCCGGAAAAGGTTGTGATTAGTGACTGGATAGACAATCCCCTGAAGGCTGATTATTTTGACGTAATCGTTGGTGATATTATTTTGGCCAATATCCCTCGGCAAAAACAGCCGGAATTTTTGCGCGGCTTAGCCCGGATGCTGAAACCCGGCGGCTATTTCATCAGTCGTTTTTTCGTTGCTCCGGATAAATTTGAACCGCTTCCGCTTGATAAATTTTTGGCCGAATGCAAAAAGTTTTTACCAAAACATCGCAATTCGGCCATGGAAATGATTTTTGCCGCCTACAAGACAATCTTTGACACCAAAAAAAGATTGTTCGATTTGGCTGCCTTTAAAAATGGCTTAAAGAAATATTGGCGTTGCGATAAATTTGTTTATCCTGACCAAAAGATCAATTATTTCATAAATTTCGCTTGGGAAACTTGGCAGCCGATGGAAAAAGCTTGGGCGATCGATTTTGAAAAAGATGTGGCTAAACTGGTTTCCCGCTATTTCGTGATCAAAGCCAAAGGATATTTTTCCGATGTCTTCTGGAAGGAGGCGGGAAAGGCAATGCCGCTCTGGTTTTGCCGCGTAAAGAAATAGGATGTCCGAAGTGCGAAAATAATCAAAGCATAATTAAATATGAGAAAAATAATTTTTAAGAATCATCGTAAAAAGTGGGCGGTAATTTCTAATCATTGGGGGCATTTTGGCGAACCAAGCCGGCCGAGCCGGGGAGATGTTTATAATTATAATAAATTACTGCTCCAGGCTTTAAGGGGCAAAAGAAATGCCGAAATTTTAGTATTGGGTTCAACGCCCGAGATCAGAGAATTACTTTTTAAATTTTGGCTGACAAAAAAAATAAGAGTGACCTGTGTTGATATGACCAGAGAAATGTACGAAGCAATGACTGTTTTTGTGGATAATCGGATCAAGGATGAAAAGTTGGTGATCGCCAATTGGGTAAATATGAAATTCAGCCATAAGTTTGATGTAGTTGTTGGTGATTATGTCGATGGCAATCTTGGCGTGGAATATAAGGATGCTTTTTTAACTAACATTAAATTTTTGTTAAAAAAAGGCGGTTATTTTATTCAGCGGGATACGACTATCAGTCCCGATTTTAAGATACCCAATGTTGAATATGTTTTTAGAAAATTTATCCCGGAAGTAAAATCGGAAGAGTATTCGATTAAGAAAGCCGCCAATATGTGTGCAAATTATCTTATCTGGGCCAGCTGGTTTATCACCAAGGATAATAAGACTTCCTTGCTCTATTATTGGCCGGAAATTGAAAAATTCGGCAAAAAAATTGCCAAAGACAAGAGCGAAGACGGCTTGTTGGCTAAAGCCATTTATGATCGGTTTCTCTTGGCGTGGATTCCTTATAAAGAAAAATACTGGACATATTATCCGACCAAAAAAAATAATGATTTGATAAGGAAATATTTCGCTATTGAAAAAGTTGTTTTTGCCAAAGATTATTATTCGATTTTGGCGAAAAATTCCCCGATGTATCTCTTAAAAAAATATGCTTAATTCCTAAATGCGGATAGGAGGTCGTAAGATTAATTTAATAAGTTCTATTTTTTGAAGGTATATTTTGGTATAAAAAATGCTCGGCCCACTGGTATGTGCCGAGCTTTGCTTATAAAACATTCAAAACTATTCGATGATCGTGCCTTCGCGAAGAAGCGTGATTTCTCTGCCGCTGATTTGGTAGAGACATCCTTTTTTATTTATTCCTTTCGCGCCCAGGGCGATCATTAATTCGCCGCCGGAACAGAAGAGAGTGTTTTCCGGGAATGATTCGACGAATTTCCAGGCGTCGAAGGCGGGGCTTTTGATCATTCCTTCGTATTCTTCTTCCGGGATCTTAATTTCGCGGTAAGTAATGATTTTTCCATCTGCCTCAATACCATCAGGGCTGCCGCAGAACGGAGAAAAAATTCTTCGGGTATTTTCGGGAATCCCTCCGAATTTCGTGAGCCAATCGAAGATTTCCATAAATCTTCTTCCGGTGCCGACTACCGCCAGGGGGATGCTTTCCGGAAGAGAATGGGCGAGAGACGCCCACTTGATAAAGACCTTTGGGGGTGTGACCGGGGTTATAGCCGAAATTCCTCAGACCGTGCGTAATCAGGTACTTCATAATTCCTCCTTGGCTTATGGTAAAATATACTTGAAATATCTATATTAAATTCAAAATGAGCAGTCTGCTAATAATAGCATAAAGATGCTTGGAAGTCAATAGCACAAGGTAATGTGCACACACATATTGCACTTTCTGCTAATCTGGGGGCATATGTCAAAAACTATGCCCAAATCAACCAAAGAAGAGAAATATCGCTGGATCAAGCCAATCCTGAACGGTGAAATGACAATTAAGCTGATGGCGGCGGTCTGTCCGTTCAGCGAGAGGGCGCTGAAGTACTGGCTGGCCGATTTTCGGGAGCATGGGATAGCAGGGCTGGAGAATAGATCAACGCGCCCCAAATCGCAGCCGAACGAAACGCCGATCAGGATCAAAGAACGGATAATCGAGCTGCGGAAGGAAACAAAACTCTGCGCCAAGAAGCTGAACTACAAATTGAAAAAAGAGAATATAATAATCGATGACCGGACGATCGGCAAGATCATCAAGACGGAAGGATTGGTGAGAAAATACCGGATCAGGAAAATTAAATATAAATATTTAAAAATTCCCCTGGCCAAAGGCGATCTGGTGGAGATTGATATTAAATTCGTGCCTGATTTGATTGAGCAGAAACGCTATTTCCAATTTACCGCCATTGATTGCGCGACGAGGTGGCGATACCTGAAAATTTACGATGACGCGGGCAGCGCCGAAGCGATCGATTTTTTGAATGAATTGCTAAATATCACGGAGTTCCGAATTAGAGCGATCAAAACCGACAATGGCAGCTGTTTCACCAACCGCTACACCGGCTACCAGAAATCAGTCAATCCGTTCAACCCGCGATTGCATCCGCTCGATCTGTTCTGCCAGAGAAACAACATTCTGCATTACCTCATTGATCCGGGCAAACCGGCCCAGAACGGACGGGTGGAACGCAGCCACCGGACCGACCAGGAGATGTTTTACGATAGACGGAAATTTAAAACTGTCTTAGGATTGAAGCGGGCGATCAGGAAATGGAATATTAATTACAATAATTTAGAACATTGCGCCCTGGATGGATTAACGCCGAACGAGGCGTTGGCTGGAGTGCAAAATGTCTGTGCCTAAAACAACAAGGTTGACAAATACGCGATTGGGTGATATATTGCGTAATAATATAACCGGTAATTTTTTATTTAACCAGAGGAGGGATTATGTCGAAAACTTCGGTGAAAGTCGCGGAGCTAACCCTGTTCTTGATCGGCCTTTCGAGGATTAAGGAAGAAAGCTTGCGCTCCACCGCGGCGGCTGAAGCCGGTAAGTGCGTGCTAACGATCCGAAGTGATCATTTGAAGGGATTGGCCGCCAAGGTCGAAGTCAGAAAAATGGCGATAAATATCGCCAAATGCCCGTTCTGCGAGGTGACGAAAGATGATCTGGAAATCATCAAGATGATGGAAAGATTCATCGAACGCAATTTTTCTTAAACAGGATGTAATTCCTCCGCGATAAGCAGCGGAGGAATTTTTTTGCCTTAGCGCATTTTTTTTGTTATCCTATTAATATGGATAAAATATTCTCATTCATTAAGAAACTAATCCCGAAAAAAATCTTTAATGCGCTTCAGTCGCCTTATCATTATCTTTTAAGCTGGACATCGGCTTTATTCAATGGCTTTCCGACGGAAAAGATGATCGTGATTGGCATTACGGGGACGATCGGCAAGACGACCACCGCTTATTTATTATTGCGCACTTTGAAAGAGTGCGGGTTTAAGGTTGGGCTATCTTCGACGGCTGTTTTTGATGATGGCAACAAAGAATGGTTGAACGATAAACGGATGACGATGGTCGGGAGATTTTTTCTCCAAGGATTGTTGGCGAAGATGGTGAAGAACGGCTGCCAGTTCGCGATCGTCGAAACTACTTCCGAAGGGATCCGCCAGTACCGGCATAAATTCATCAATTATGATTGGCTGATCTTTACCGGCTTATATCCCGAACACGTGGAATCACACGGCGGTTTTGAAAATTATAAAAAAGCCAAGGGAAAATTATTCGAACATTTGAAGGATTGTAAGATTAAATATGTCGATGATATATTCAAAGTCTGCGATCAGGCCAGCTGTCTGCAAAAAACCGATTTGAAGCGGATCAAGAAAACCGTGGTCGGCAATCTTGACGATGAGAATGCCAATTACTTCTTGTCTTTTTGGGCGGAAGAAAAAATCGGTTTTACGACGCGAGAAAAAGTTGATATCTTGGGTGAGAATCTGCCGGAAAATCTGCAAGTGGAAAAATACGGCGAGATCGAAACCGAGCCCGATGGCGTTTCTTTCCAGGCTTTTGGCGAAAAAATCCAATTATCTTTGCTGGGTGAATTCAATGCCGCCAATGCCATGGCCGCCGCTTGCGCGGCCAGATTGGCAGTAAAAAATATCGAAGGAATTAAGGCTGGTTTAAAAAGCGTCAAGGGCGTGGCCGGCCGGATGGAAAAGATCGATGAAGGCCAGCCGTTCACGGTAATCGTCGATTATGCTTTTGAACCTAATTCTCTGGCTAAGATTTACGATGTGATTGAAAAATTTCCGCATAACCGGATTATCAACGTTTTCGGCGCGGCCGGCGGCGGGCGCGATGCCTCACGGCGGCCGAAAATGGGATTGCTTACTGGCAAGCGGGCCGATTACGTAATTGTCACTAATGAAGATCCATATGACGATGATCCGTTATTGATTATCGAACAGATCGCGGTCGGTGCGGAAAAAGAAGGCAAGAAAGTGAATTTAGACCTATTTAAAATACCTGACCGCCGCGAAGCGATCCGCCAAGCGATTAGCATCGCCGAAGAAGGGGATTTGGTTTTGATCTCCGGGAAGGGGAGCGAGCAATTGATGATGATGGCCAATGGCGAAAAAATCCCCTGGGACGACCGCGCGGTGGCGAGAGAAGAAATAAAAAAACTCATAACGCGTAACTCATAACGCGTAACGGGGTGCAGTCGGGGAGCTTATTTTAAAAAGTCCCCTCCTCGGGAGGGGTGGCTCGCGCCGCGCGAGACGGGGAGGGTCTATGCCTGACATTATTTTTTTGTCATCCCGAGTCCCTGACGAGGGATCTATTTTTCGATAGATAGAATTTTATATATAGCCGAATTTTTTTTCTAACCTTGACTTTTTACGGGGGAGGTGGTAAAATTAAAACAGTAAAATTAACTATTAATTGAAAATTTATGAATTTTGAAGCAATGCCAAATCAAACAGATGATAACTCCAATAAAATTAACGAACTTGCGGCAAATAAGTTGGCGGATAATTCCGCTGAAAAATTTTTGGAATTGAAACAAGAGTCAGCAAAGATTGATGAACGAATGAAATTGTTAGAAAAAGAACGCGCTATGATTGATGAACAAATGGAATTGTTAGAAAAAGAACGCGCAGAGTTAAAAGAGAAAGCGGTTGAAGCAAAAAAAGATTACGAAGAAAAATATGATAAATCTAGGCACGCTAATTTTTTGTAAATTTTTTAAGTTACCAATAAAAAAATCACCGGTAAATAAGCTAGTGATTTATTTATATTTTAATAAATAAATTTTCCTTGTAGCGCGCATTGGAAAATTTCCGTTAAATCACGCAGCGTTGAAACCGTGCAAAATTTCAGTGTTTGAGCTTGCGCCGCGCAAGCGAGTTTGAAATTTTGCTAGGTTTCCTAGCGGAGTGATAGGAAATTTCCACCTGCGAGCAGTTTTTTGCGCCACTTTTTTTAAAAAAAGTGGCAAAGATGTTTGATAATCTTGGAAGTACCAGATCCTTCGCGCGGCGCTCAGGATGACAAAAAATAATGTCGGAAATAGACCCACCCAGATTCCGCGGCGGAATCACCCCTCCTCCCGCACGCTATCGCTTTGCGGTACAAGCGAGGAGGAACATAATTTTTTCGACCTTATCAGTTTTTCGACTAAGTACCTAATCAACTAATTAACTAATCTGTGGATAACCTGTTGTCAAGTGATAATAAATTTACTTTTTGTCAATCAAAAAAGCCATTTTTTATTCTAAGATTAGGTAAATTTGACAGATATCCTCAAATGGCCATTGCGAAACGCTTGACAGGGTGATATTTAGTTGCTAACATTGAGGCACATAAGTTCAGATTCTTCTCATGAGCTTCGAGCTCATTTTTATTCACTTTAAAAGCACTTCCACCGTTTTTTTCCGACGTTGGAACGTCTTCAAAGGTGATCTATTTAACCAAAATAATTTAACGTCGTTCTAAAACTCAAACCTACATAAAAGGCTTTGAGGTTTTTTTGTCGTTTAGCGGGTATTTTTTTGCGCCCAGTGTTTTAGTGCCAGGATTTTCAAGGGTTTTTGTCGGAGGATTTTTCTGAAAGATTCAATCGGTCAAGCCATTAATTTTGAATATAATTTTTTTAATTAAAAATATTTATTTATATTTATGTCTACCAAAAACGTTCCTAAGGAATTTATCGTC
Source organism: Candidatus Falkowiibacteriota bacterium (assembly GCA_963747695.1). Lineage (GTDB taxonomy): Bacteria > Patescibacteriota > Patescibacteriia > Patescibacteriales > WJLG01 > JAQTUZ01. The sequence goes on from CAVVFV010000001.1 coordinate 55,045, forward strand.
ACTGGTACCGGGCGCCGTCTCTTCACTCACGGCAAGGATATTCTGGAGATGCCGGATCTGATCGAGATGCAGAAGGATTCTTATAAATGGTTCGCCAAAGAAGGTTTGGCTGAACTGTTCGACGAGATTTCGCCGATCACCGATTTTATCGGTAGGGATTTGGAACTTTATTTTGAGGAGTTTTATTTGGACGAGCCCAAGTTCGACGAAAAACAATCCCGCTCCAAGAATATCACTTACGAAGCTCCGTTGCGCGTCAAAACCCGCTTGCTCAACAAGCGCACCAAAGAAGAGACTTCGCAGGAAGTTTTCTTGGGCGATTTTCCCTTGATGACCCAGAACGGGACGTTTATCGTCAACGGCATCGAAAGAGTCGTCGTTTCACAATTGATCCGTTCCGCCGGCGTTATTTTCTCGGCCGAATTCATCAAGGGCAAGAAATATTACGGCGCCAAGATCATTCCGAACCGCGGCGCTTGGTTGGAAATTGAAACTGACGTGAATAAAGTCATCTGGGTGCGTATCGATCGCAAAAGAAAAGTCGCCGTCACTTCTCTGTTGAGAGCTTTCGGGTATGAGACTGACGAATCGTTGATCAATTTATTCAAAGATATCGACATTGTCCGCCGCGGCGAAGAGGAACAGACGCACATCGAAGCGACGATCGGCAAGGATGCTGCTCATAATGAAGAAGAAGGTCTTGAAGAAGTTTACAAAAAAATCCGCCCGGGCGATCTGGCCAACCCGGAAAACGCCAAGTCTTTGATCTATTCGATGTTCTTCCGCTTCGATCGCTATGATTTCGGCCGCGTTGGTCGTTATAAATTAAATCGCCGTTTTGGCGAAGGCTTGCCGGTTAATAAGGAAACCCGCGTTTTGCGCAAGGAAGATCTGGTGAATATCGTCCGCGAAGTCATCCGCTTGAATATCACCCAAGAGCCGGAAGATGATATCGATCACTTGTCCAACCGCCGCGTCCGCGCCATCGGCGAACTGATCCAGAACCGTTTCCGCGTCGGTCTGGCGAGAATGGAACGCATCGTCAAAGACCGGATGTCCACCGCCGATATCCATACTTTAACGCCGAACAAGCTGATCAATGCCCGTCCGGTTATTTCGGTTGTCAAAGAATTTTTTATGTCTTCACAGTTGTCGCAATTTATGGATCAGACCAATCCGCTGGCTGAACTTGAACATAAAAGAAGATTGTCGGCGATGGGCCCGGGCGGTTTGACCCGCGAGCGCGCCGGCTTCGATGTCCGCGATGTGCACACCACGCACTACGGCCGCATCTGTCCGATCGCCACTCCGGAAGGTCCGAACATCGGTTTGGTCGGCCACTTGGCCAGTTTCTCCCGCTTGAATTCTTACGGATTTTTGGAAGCGCCGTATCGGAAAGTGATGCATGATTTGGAAACCAACGATAAAGAACTTCCCGGTAATATCACCCGCGAGGACGTTTATGAAATAAAAGACGCGGAATTGCCGCTCGGCAAAAAGCATATTTTAATGGCGGATGTGCCGGCCAACAAGAAAGGCAAAGTGCTCGTCAAAGCGGGAGAAAAAATCACTCATGAAGACGCGAAGACCATCAAAGATAAAGTGAACGCGAAAGTTTTGATCCCGGTCGTACCGAAAGTCACCGACGAGATCGTCTATCTGGACGCTTTTGAAGAAGAAAAATTCATTTCCACTGCCGCCACCACGCCGATCGACGAGAACGGCCATTTTATGGTGGCCACTTGCGAAGTGAGAAAATTCAACGAGCCGACCACGGCCGGCGTCGAGCAAGTCGATTTGTTCGGAGTCGCCGCCAATCAGATCATTTCCATCGCCACTTCTTTGATTCCGTTTATGGAACATAACGACGGCCAGCGCGCCCTGATGGGTACGAACATGCAGCGCCAAGCCGTACCGTTGATGGTGGCCGAATCGCCGATCGTCGGCACCGGCGCGGAAGAACGCGCCGCCCGCGATTCCGGCCATGAGATCATTTCTTTGGAAGAAGGCGAAGTCACTTTTGTCGACGCCGCTAAGATAATCGTTCGCAATAAGAAAGGTGAAGATAAGATTTATGAATTGACCAAATTTTTGCGCTCGAACGCTTCGACCTGTATCAACCAGCGTCCGATCGTTTCACTCGGCGACCATGTCAAAAAGCACCAGGTGCTTTCCGACGGTCCGGTGATCGACAAAGGCGAATTAGCTTTGGGCAAGAACGTCCTGATCGCTTTCATGGTTTGGGAAGGTTTCAACTACGAAGATGCGGTGATCGTTTCCGAACGGATGGTCCGCGATGACATCTTCACTTCCATATATATTGAGAACTACACTGTTGATGTCCGCGACACCAAGCTTGGTCCGGAATTGATCACCAATGATATTCCGAATATCTCCGAAGAAAAATTGAAGAACTTGGACGAGAACGGTGTGATCCGCATCGGCGCCGAAGTTTCCTCCGGCGATATCTTGGTCGGTAAAATCACCCCGAAGGGCGAAACCGAATTATCGGCGGAAGAAAAATTACTGCGCGTCATCTTCGGCGAAAAAGCCAAAGACGTCCGCGACTCTTCTTTGTATCTCGAACACGGCGAACACGGCAAAGTGGTTGATATCAAATATTTTTCCCGCGAAGCTGGCGATAAATTAGCTGCCGGCGTCATCCAATCGATCCAGGTTTCCGTCGCCAATCTGCGCAAGATCCAGGTCGGCGATAAAGTTGCCGGTCGCTACGGCAATAAGGGTGTTATTTCCCGCGTGGTCGCTGCCGAAGATATGCCATATATGGAAGACGGCACGCCGATCGACGTCATTTTATCTCCTTTGGGTATTATTTCTCGTATGAATTTGGGCCAGACTTTGGAAGTCCATTTGGGTTTTGCCGCCAAGAAATTGGGCTATAAAGTCGCGACTCCGGCCTTGAACGGCATTGGCGAGGAAAAGATCAAAGAAGAATTGCTCCGCGCCGGTTTGCCGATTGACGGCAAGATCGCTCTCTTCGATGGAAAAACCGGCCTGCCTTATGAAAATAAAGTTGTCGTCGGAATGAAGTATTTGCTGAAATTAAATCATATGGTCGAAGATAAGATGCACCAGCGCTCCATTGGTCCTTATTCTTTGATCACCCAGCAGCCGTTGGGCGGCAAGGCGCAATTCGGCGGCCAGCGCTTCGGAGAAATGGAAGTCTGGGCTTTGGAAGGCTATGGCGCCGCGCATACTTTGCAGGAAATTTTGACGATCAAATCCGATGATGTCCCGGGACGTTCCGCCGCTTACGAATCGATCATCAAGGGCGAGAAGATCAATAAGGTCAACGTGCCGGAATCGTTTAATGTCTTAGTGCGCGAATTGAAAGGTTTATGCCTGGACGTCCAGCTCTTGGGCGAAAAGCGTTCCGAAGGCGAGGAAGGACCTCGGGACCGCGACGATGTCCGCCGCTCCAATCAGGACCGCCGGATCGAAGCCACTGATAAGCCGGGATGGGGGAAAGAAACTGGTGAAGAAAAGTCTGAAAAGAAGGAAGAATAAAATGCTAAATGCTAAATGATGAATGCTAAATTGTTCATCGAATAGTATTCTCAAATACTCCGCCTCAAAAATTATAAATTATAGATTATAAATTATAAATTTGGGGCGGGGGATTGAGGATGATATAGGAAGTAAGAAGTAAAAAGTAATAAGTAAAAAAGTCCCCTCCTCGGGAGGCCCGCCTACGCTAAAACTACGGCAGGGCAAGGGTGGCCCATCTTAAAAAAGACAGCTTGCCCAACGAAGCTCCGCCACGGAGCGAAGTTGGGGGGTGGGTCTATTCCCGACAATATTAATTTCAAATTTTCAATTTTCAAATAATTTTTCAATTTGTAAATTTTAATTTTTTTGCGCTACGGGCAATAATTGCGTCGCAGTCCCGAGGCGGAGACTGCGACGGAACCAAATTATTAATTTTGTAATTTTTAAAGAAATCATAATTTTTAATTTTTAGATTATTTTTCGACTCTTTTAAAAATTGAGCCTTAAAAATTGTTTAAAAATTAAAAATTATAAAATTAAAAATTTTATATCTATGTTAAACCCCATTAAAACATCTGATTTCGATGCCATCAAGCTTAAGCTGGCGTCGCCCGCGGAAATGCTGGCCTGGTCGCATGGCGAGGTGACTCGTCCGGAGACGATCAACTATCGCACGCAAAAAGCCGAAAAAGACGGCTTGTTTTGCGAGCGCATTTTCGGACCTTCCCGCGATTGGGAATGTTATTGCGGCAAATACAAGAAGATCCGCTATAAAGGCATCGTCTGCGACAAGTGCGGCGTCGAAGTGACGCGCTCTATCGTCCGCCGCGAACGCTTCGGCCACATCAAGCTGGAAACTCCTTGCACGCATATCTGGTTCTTGCGCGGCATCGCTTCCAAGATCGGTTTGTTATTGAATCTGTCGATGCAGTCTCTGGAAAAGGTGGTTTATTTCGCGAGCTTCATCATCACTGACGTGAATATGGATTTGAAGAACGCCACGCTGGAACAGATCAAGGGCGAATTCAAGGAAAAGAAAAAATCTATCGCCGATGAATTCAATCACCAGGTGAAAGAGATCCGCAATAAGAAAGGCAAGATGATGAATGAAGGCGAATCCGCCGCTGCGGCCGAGTTGGCTTTAGGCAAAGAGACCGATGCGCTGGCCAAGGTCCGTGATGAGAAACTGGCGAATTTGAATACTTATTTTTCCGAATCGCAGCGCGAATTGAAAGATTTGAAACCGATGTTGGTCGTTTCCGAAGATATTTATCAGCGCTTGTCGTTGAAGTACGGCCATATCTTCGAAGCCGGTATCGGCGCCGAAGCGATCGTGAAGATTTTGGAAAAGATCGATCTCGCTAAGACGATCGACAAATTGGAAAAAGAATTGGGCGACGCGGTTGAATCCAAACAGGAAAAGATCGTTAAACGCTTGAAACTTTTAAAGAGCTTGCGAGCCAACGATATCCGTCCGGAATGGATGGTGCTTTCCATCATTCCGGTCATCCCGCCTGATCTCCGTCCGATGGTTTCCCTGGAAGGCGGACGTTTCGCCACTTCCGATCTGAATGATCTGTATCGCCGCGTCATCAATCGCAATAACCGTTTGAAGCAATTGATCGAATTGGCCGCGCCGGAAGTCATCTGCCGCAACGAAAAGAGAATGCTGCAGGAAGCCGTCGATGCTTTGATCGATAACTCGGCTCGCGCTTCCAAGACCACCATCGCTTCCACCGGTCAGAAAAGACAATTGAAATCCTTGGCCGATTCGCTCAAGGGCAAGCAAGGAAGATTCCGCCAGAACTTGCTTGGTAAGCGTACCGATTATTCCGGCCGCTCGGTCATCGTCGTCAATCCGAAATTGAATCTCGACCAGTGCGGTTTGCCCAAGCGCATGGCTTTGGAATTGTTCAAGCCGTTCATCATCAGCAAACTTATTGAGCGCGAAATAGTTCATAATGTTCGTTCGGCTTCAAGACATATTGACGCCGGTCCGGACGAGGTTTGGGATATTTTGGAAGACATCGTCAATAAATCTTACGTGCTCTTGAACCGCGCTCCGACTTTGCACCGCCTCGGTATCCAAGCTTTCAAACCGATCTTGATCGAAGGCAAGGCCATCCAGATCCATCCTTTGGTTTGTACCGCTTTCAATGCCGACTTCGATGGCGACCAGATGGCCGTCCACGTGCCGTTGACCGAAGAAGCTAAGGCCGAAGCCCGCGACTTGATGCTCGCTTCCCACAATTTATTGAAACCGGCCACCGGCGATCCAATCGTCACGCCGAACCAGGATATCGTCTGGGGCGCTTACTATATCACTTACTCGGATGAAAAGCCGGAACTGAAAGCTGAAAAAGATTTCCGCTATTTCTATAACGAGACTGACGCCAAGAACGCTTACGAATACGGCCAGATCAAATTGCAGAATTTCATCAAGGTTAAAATCAACGGCGAGATGGTCAAGACGACTGTCGGCCGCATCCTCTTCAATGAAGTTTTGCCGGAAAAATTACGCTTTATGAACAAGGTCGTCAAAAAAGGCGATCTGAAACAAGTCGTGAAAGATTGCTTGCGCCATTACGGCGAAGAAGAAACCGTGAAGTTCGTCGACAGCTTGAAGAACCGCGCTTTCGAACTGATCACCAAGAGCGGTTTGTCTTTCGGGATGTCCGACTTGCCGTCTTTTCCCGATGTGGACACGGCCATCGCCGCCGCTGATATCAAAGTCGATGAGATCAAATCTCAATTCGAAGAAGGTTTGCTCACCGATTCGGAACGTTCGAGCAAGACCATCGAGCTTTGGAGCGACGTGAAAGAAGATATTATGGATATCTGTAAGAAACAGTTGCCGCCTTCCAGCTCGGTTTACTCGATGATCGATTCCGGCGCTCGCGGATCCTGGGCGCAGCTGACGCAGATCCTCGGTATGAAAGGTTTGGTGACTTCGCCGTCCGGCGGCATCATCGAATTGCCGGTCAAAGGAAATTTCAAAAAAGGTTTTGATGTTTTGGAATATTTCATCTCTACTCACGGCGTCCGTAAAGGTTTGTCCGATACGGCTTTGCGTACCGCCAACGCCGGTTATCTGACCCGCCGTTTGGTCGATGTGGCGCAAGACGTGATCGTCTCCGAAGATGATTGCGGCGACGAAGAAGGAATCGTCATCACTAAAAAGGAGAGCGAGGAGATGGGCGAATCGCTGATGAAACGGATTAGCGGCCGCTATCTTGCTAAAGACTTGAAGGATGTTAACGGCAAAGTGGTGATGAAGAAAGGCGAACTGCTGACGGAAGATGCCATCGAAGATATTTCCAAAAAAGAAATCGATGAGGCTTGCATCCGTTCCGTCTTATCTTGTCATCTGCCCCGCGGCATCTGCGCTCATTGCTATGGCTATGATCTGGCGAGAAATAAAACGGTCGCGGTCGGCGTTCCGGTCGGCATCATTGCCGCGCAAAGCATCGGCGAACCGGGCACTCAGCTGACGATGAGAACCTTCCATACCGGCGGCGTGGCCGGCGGCTCTGACATCACCCAAGGTTTACCGAGAGTGGAAGAAATTTTTGAAAATCGCACGCCGAAGAAAAAGGCGATCATTTCCGATGTTGATGGCAAAGTGAAGATCGAATCGGAACAGAAAACCATCAAGGACGAGAACGGCGCCGAAGTTTTAGTGACCAATGCCCGCGTTAAGATCTTGAAAATATATTTTAAAGGCGAGACGACCGAAAAATATCGCTTGAGTCCGGTGGCCGAAGAGGGCGATGTGAAAAAAGATGCGATGAAGATCCTGGTCAAGGAAGGCGACGAAGTGAAAGCCGGCGAGGCGCTTTATACTTTGGGCAAAAAGACTGTCACGTCCCGCGAATCGGGCCGGGTGGTGATTACTGCCAAGCACATCAAAGTGATCAGGGAAACCGAAAAAGTTGAAGAGATGATTATCCCGAAAGGAACGACTTTGTTGGTGAAGGACGGCGACGAAGTCAAACGCGGTCAGCAATTGACCGACGGTAGTTTGGACTTGGATCAATTGTTCCGTCTGCAGGGCCGAGCCGCGGTGCAGAAATACATCATCAAGGAAATTCAGTACGTTTATTCTTCGCAAGGCCAGCCGTTGAATGACAAGCACGTCGAGATCATCGCTCATCAGATGTTCTCCCGCTTTTTGATTACCGAGGCCGGTAAATCCGATCTGTTGCCCGGCGAAGTTGTCGAGGAAAGCATCATCGCCCGCTTGGATGAAGACGTGCGCAAGACGGTCAAAGCGGAAAGATTGCTTTCCGGAATCACCAAAGCTTCTTTGACCACGGAAAGCTTCCTCTCGGCCGCTTCCTTCCAGGAAACCGCCCGAGTCTTGATCGATGCCGCTTTATCCGGTAAGATCGATTATCTCGAAGGCTTGAAAGAAAACGTCATCATCGGCTGCCTGATTCCCGCCGGCACCGGCTATAAGGGACGGAAGAAAAGAGCGAAGTACTAATTTATAGATTTTTATTAAAAGCAACCTTAACCATTGGTTTGAATTCTGAAATTGTTATATTGTTATATTGCTATATTGTTAATGATTTTTAAAATCATTGCACAACAATATGACAATATAACAATATGGCAATGCCTTTCATGGAACAGAATTTTTAATTAAGCAATAGTTGGGGTTATATGAAAAATATGTCTAAAAGATGTGATATTTGCGGGCAAGGCCCGACTCGGGGAGCGAAACGTTCCCATTCCAACCGCCAAACTCTCAAGCGGCAATATTTGAACTTGCAAACCGCCACGATCGGCGGCAAGAAAGTCAAACTTTGCGCCCGCTGTCTGAAAACTTCCAAAAAATCGGCGAAAGCCGCCGCCAAGAAAAAATAACCAATAAAAAATACCAGATATTTAAAAAAATATTAAAATATTTAAATATTGAATTATTTTTTAAAATATTGGTTATTTGATATTGGATATTTTAGAAATATTCCAATTTTTATGCTTATCGGAATTTTCATTATCGTTGTCCTAATCTTTTCGGCTATTGTCCATGAGTATATGCATGGCTGGATGGCCAACGAGCTCGGCGATCCGACGGCCAAGAATGCCGGACGTTTGACGTTAAATCCGTTAGCGCACCTTGATCTTTTCGGTTCGGTGCTGCTGCCGATTTTTTTGTATTTTACCACCGGATTCATTTTCGGCTATGCCAAACCGGTGCCCTACAATCCCTTCAATCTTCGCGATCCGAAATACGATCCGGTCAAAGTGGCGCTAGCCGGCCCGCTCTCCAATCTGGTTTTGGCGATTTTTTTCGGCTTGTTCATCCGCTTTGTTCCGCTTTCCAATCAGTTGTTGGTGCAATTGCTCGACGTGATCGTGGAAATAAATCTGATTTTATTTATTTTCAACATCCTGCCGATTCCGCAATTGGACGGCTCGCGGGTTATTTTTCCTTTTTTACCCAGACCGATCCAGGAATTCTATCTGCGCACCGAGCGCTACGGCACGATCATCGCCCTGCTTTTCGTCCTGCTCGCCTTTCCCTTTATTGCCGTTATCGTTGATTTTCTTTTTAAATTGATTGTCTGACGCAGGTCTGGCTTTAAATTGAATTTTATAAATACCGAGAATGACTCGGTATTTTTGATATTCTGAAGGCTCTTGACAGCAGAATTTCACTGTGCTACTATGGTAATACAGTAAAACATATCCTTATGAATAGCTATAATTTCGACAAAACCAGCACCGATCTCTTCCGGGCGATCTTGAACCTGAAGACGGTCGGAGAAGCGGAGAAATTTTTTCGCGACCTCTGCACGGCAGAGGAACTTGATGAGCTGGGAGAAAGATGGCAGATCGCCAAGCTTTTATCCGGCGGAGTTTCTTATCGTGACATCGCTCAAAAATTGAAAGTAAGCACGACTACGGTGAGCCGGGTCGCCGCCTGGCTTAATAATGGCGCCGGCGGATATAACTTGATCTTGAAACGCTTAAATGGCCATCATCGCAATTCAGTCTCAACCGGGTAAGAATTGCTTTGATTTGTCATAAATGAACTCAATTCTCTCCCGGGTGGGAGAGTTTTTTGTTCTTTAATCTCAATCCTTTAGAAAAGGGGTGGCCTATGCAGCGGTTGATCGATTATTTTCAAAACGGCAGGTTGGCGGATGATCAAAACCGGTCATTCGGCGTGGAAGTTGAAACGCTTTTTGTCGATGCCGGCAACCGGCCGATTTCTTTGGCGACTTCCCAGGCGATTTGGCGGAGTTTGGTGGAAGATTTCGGCTGGGAGGCGACGGAAACCAGGAAGGGAAAGTTGGTGGAGCTGGTAAAGAATGATTTTCATTTAATTTACGAATTGGGACGGCACAATTTTGAGATCACTACTCCCGCCGAACTGGTTAGCGATTGTGGGCAGCTTTTTCGGGCTTATCGGATGATCGAAACGGAAATTTTTTTGGCAGCGTCATCTTGTGGCGCTCGCCCTTTGCTCAAGGGCTGGGACGGATTCAGGAATAACACTTTGATTTTACCTGACCGGCGCGATGAGATTTGGGTCGAATTAGACGGTTTAAAGCCGCTCAGTTTGCTGAGTCATACGGCCTGCATCCATTTTAATCTCGATTTGTGTTCGGTCGAGGAAGGTTGGGAATTTATGGCGAAGCTGAAGGAAAAATATCAGCAGCTCGGTTGGCCGAAACGCAGCAATGGCTGGGCCTGGCGGGAATATCTCAAGACTTCCCGGGCCAATTATGAATCGGGCCGATATGGCTGGCCGCCCGCTAAATCCTTGGGCGGCTATTGTCGAAAGCTCTCGACCTTCAGGTTGGTCATGAATAAAAGGGCGGGAAGACTGTCCGTCGCCAATCCGGCAATGCCATTTACCCAAACTTTGGATCCGGACATCAATCTTTTTCTGCGTTCGGTCTGGTGGATATTCCGTCTTCGGGTAAGAGGAGGAAGATTAGTCCTGGAAATTCGGGACGTGCCCAGAGGGATTCCTTTGGAAGAGGCTTGGGGGATCATTAAAAATACCATCGGTATTTGATCAATCCTTCATCCTGCCGGTCGGTTAGCAAAAAAAGCTAGCCGACTGGATTTAATCAACTAATTATTTAAGATATGAGAAAAAAGATCTTAATCATTGCGGCAACGCACGGTAATGAGCCGCTCGGCGTCGAAGTGATTGAAAAATTGAAAGGAAGAAAGTTGGAAAAATATTTCGATTACCTGATCGCCAATCCCCGGGCTTTGGCAACTCGGCAGGAATTTATCGATGCCAATTTGAATCGCGTTTATCCGGGCAGGAAGAATTCACGCCTTTACGAGGAGAGGCTTGCCCGCAATAACTTACGCTTGGCAAAAAAATATCGCTATATCATCGATATCCATGAGGCAAGCCAGGGTAAAGATGATTTTATAATCGTGCCGCGCGAAAATATTTCCCCAAAATTTCCTTTGCAATTTATCGATTTGCCCCGAGTTTTATTATGGCCCAACCCGAAAGGTTCTCTCAGTCAGGTTCTGGAAAATGCGATTGAGCTGGAATTCGGTTCGTTTAATCGCGATCGCGGCAGCCTCGTCGCCAAAGCAGAAAAAATAGTCGCGGATTTTATCGAAATCATTGCGGCGAATAAATGCCGGGAATTTTCCGCCAAGGAAAAATATTATGTTTACGGAAAGCTGATGGAAGGGGACTTTAGGGGCAGGATCGACGACTTAGTTGATTTTGAAATTTATCAAAATGAAGGAGAATCCTTTTTGCCCCTATTAAGCCGGCAATATCTAAAATCCGGTATTATTTGCTACAAAGCGAGGCGGTGTGATTAATCGAATTACAATTGGCTGATATTAAAGTAAATTAAGACGAGTGAAGAAAATAATATCGGCACGCTAGATTATGCAAAGGTTAATTTTTAAAATCCTTGACTTATTTACAAGTATTTGATAAATTATAGGTAATCAATATCCCGATTAGTCGGGATTGTTTTAATAACACAAAAAATTGTTATATTGTTATATTGCTATATTGTTAGGAGCTCATAAATCCAACAATATGACAATATAACAATATGGCAATATAGCAATTTTTACGATATGCCAACTATCAATCAATTAGTCCGCAAGGGAAGACATAGCAAAAGAAAGAAGATGAAGTCGATCGCTTTGCATTTATCCAACGATACTTTGCATCGTAAGAAGACGGTTTCCGCCCATGGCGCGCCTTTTAAACAAGGTGTGTGTGTTAAGGTTACTACCACGACTCCGAAGAAACCGAACTCCGCGTTGCGCAAGATCGCCCGCGTCCGTTTGTCCAATGGCATGGAAGTTACCGCTTACATTCCGGGAATCGGCCACAATCTTCAGGAACACTCGATCGTCTTGATCAAAGGCGGCCGTACCAAAGATTTGCCGGGGTTGCGCTACAAGATCATCCGCGGGATGTACGACGCGCAAGGTGTCGAAAATCGCCGCCAATCCCGTTCTCGCTATGGCGCGAAACGGCCCAAGGCATAATAAATTTTTATTTTTTAAATTTTTAAAGAATTTTTAAGCCTTAATTTCTAAATATCAGCTGGAATTTTAGATTTAAAAATTAAAAATTCCGATTTCTTTAAAAATTACAAAATTTAAAAATTAAATTGAACCATTACTTATTTCAAAATTTAAAATTCAAGTATAATAATAACAAATTCTATATAATACTATGCGAGGAAAACAAGCTCCCAAAAGAAAAAAGGACGGTGACACAAAATACAACGATCCGAATATCGCCAAGTTTATTTGCTATATCATGAAAGATGGCAAGAAATCCATTGCGCAGAATATAGTTTATGGCGCTTTTGAAATCATCAAGCGAGAAACCAAGCAGGATCCGCGCCATGTTTTCAACAAGGCGATGAAGAAGGTCGCTCCGCTTTTGGAAACTCGTTCGAAGCGAGTCGGCGGCGCCAACTTCCAGGTTCCGGCCCAGGTTCGCGGTAATCGCCGCTTTATCTTAGGCTGCCGCTGGATTATCGCCGCGGCTGATGCCCGGAAAGCGCACGGCATGGGCGAGAAATTAGCTGCCGAAATTTTGGACGCGGCCCAGGGTTTGGGCGCAGCCGTTAAAAAGAGAGAAGACGTCCATCGCATGGCCGAAGCCAACAAGGCTTTCGCGCACTTCGCGCGATAATTTATATAAAATGCCTTTTTGAAAGGGGCATTTTATTTTAAGAAAAAGAGATTGCTATATTGTCATATTGTTATATTGTTGCGCAACGATAGTAACAATTTCGGCAATATAACAATATAGCAATATAACAATATTTTTTTATGCCTCGAGACTACGCCTTAGACAAAGTAAGAAATATCGGTATCATGGCTCACATCGACGCCGGAAAAACAACCTTTTCCGAGCGTGTGCTTTTTTATACCGGCAAGAAACATAAGATCGGCGAAGTGCACGAGGGCGCGGCGGAAATGGACTGGATGGAACAGGAAAAAGAGCGCGGCATCACCATCACTTCCGCGGCCACGACTTGTTTTTGGAAAGACCATAAGATCAACTTGATCGATACTCCCGGCCACGTGGATTTTACCGTTGAAGTGGAGCGCTCGCTCCGCGTTTTGGACGGCGCCATCGCTGTCTTTGACGGCTCGCAGGGCGTGGAACCGCAATCGGAAACTGTCTGGCGTCAGGCTGATAAATACGGCGTGCCTCGTTTGTGTTTCATCAACAAGATGGATAAGATGGGTGCGGATTTTTATATGAGCTTGGAATCGATCCAGAAACGTCTTAATGATAAAGCAGTCGCAATCCAATTGGCGATCGGCGCCGAAGGAACTTTTACCGGCGTGATCGATTTGATTGTGATGAAGGCTTTTAAATTTGAAGGAAACTTCGGTGAGAAAATAGTGGAAATGGAAATTCCGGCTGACTTGAAAGAGAAAGCGGAAAAATATCGCGTTGAATTAGTGGAAAAGGCCGCGGAGTGCGACGAAAAAACTACTGAAAAATATTTGGGCGGCGAAGAGATTACCGTTGAAGAATTAAAAGCCGCGATCAGAAAAGGCGTGATCGCCAATCAGCTTTATCCGGTTTTGTGCGGTACGGCTTTGCAGAATATCGGCGTGCAGCTGGCTTTGGATGCGGTGGTTGCTTATTTGCCTTCTCCGTTGGATGTGAAAGCTATCGTGGCTACCGATGTTGATGATTTGGAAAAGAAGATCGAAGTAAAAGTCGCTGATAATGAACCGTTCGTCGGTCTGGCGTTTAAGATCGCCACCGATCCTTTTGTCGGCAAGCTTTGTTTTGTCCGCGTTTATTCGGGAATTCTCGAAGCCGGCACTTATGTTTTGAATGCTAACACTGGAAATAAAGAACGCATCGGCCGCATCGTCCGGATGCACGCCAATCACCGCGAAGAAGCCGCGGATGTCTGTGCTGGAGATATCGCCGCCGTGGTCGGTTTGAAAGCCACGACCACCGGCAATACTTTGTGCGACGAACGCCGTCCGGTCCTTTTGGAAAGCATCGTCTTCCCGGAACCGGTCATTAAGATCGCGGTCGAACCGAAAACCAAAGTCGATCAGGAAAAGATGGGTGTTGCCTTGCAGAAATTGGCTGAAGAAGATCCGACTTTCCGAGTCGAGACTGATGAAGAAACCAACCAGACTTTGATCTCCGGGATGGGCGAATTGCATTTGGATATCATCGTTGACCGGATGCGCCGTGAATTCGGCGTCGAAGCTAACGTCGGCAAGCCGCAAGTATCTTATCGTGAAACGATCCGCAAAGAAGCGGAGGCGGAAGGAAAATATATCAAACAGTCGGGCGGACGCGGCCAATACGGCCATTGCGTGCTGCGCATGGAACCGAATGAAACCGGCAAGGGTTTTGAATTCTTGAATGAAACCAAGGGCGGCTCGATTCCTAGAGAATTTATTCCGGCGATTGAAAAGGGCGTTAAGGAAGCTTTGAATCAGGGCGTGGTCGCGGGTTATCCGATGGTCGATTTCAAAGTCGCCGTCACCGATGGCAGCTACCACGAAGTCGACTCTTCCGAAATCGCCTTTAAGATGGCGGCCATCATGGGTTTCCGCGAGGCTTCCCGCAAAGCCGATCCGATTTTGCTTGAACCGATAATGAAAGTTGAAGTCGTTACGCCGGAAGAATATATGGGCAATGTGGTGGGCGATTTGAATTCCCGCCGCGGCCAGATCGATGAAATGTCCCAACGCGGCAATGCCAAGGTTATCGACGCCAAGGTGCCGTTAGCCGAAATGTTCGGCTACGTCACTGAATTACGTTCGATGTCCCAGGGCCGCGCCACTTCGACGATGGAATTTTTCGAATATAAAGAAGTGCCAAGGAATGTGCTGGAAAAGATCAAAGAAGGGAAGAGCGGGACGAGTAAATAATTTTAAATTGTTATATTGCTATATTGTCATATTGTTAAAAGTTTTTTTTCGTTGCGCAACAATATAACAGTATAACAATATAGCAATTGCAAATATGTTGACGCAAAACACTTTTCAGTTTAAAATAATATCATTATGAAAAGTCAATTAGAAAGAGCCATAAATTTAGCTGCCCATACCGGCGATAAGATCATCGTTGTTGATGAAATGAACGACCGGAGTTCGGTGGTGATGAATCTTGACGACTACGAAAAGCTGTTAAACGGCCAAAGTAAGGGCAGAAATAGCGTGAAAAACTTGACAGAAGAGGAGTTGCTTGATAAGATAAATCACGACATTGTTTCCTGGAAAGACGCCAATTCCGACCGGAATTTTTCTTCAGAAATTCCCGGATTAAATGACGACTGGGAGGACGCTGAACCTGAAAATTTTGCCGAAGAAGAAAACGATTTATCCGATGAAGACGATGAAATAATGCCTGATTTTGTTCCGCCCGATTTCGGCGCCGAAGATGATCTGATTCCGGAAGAAAAAGAAACAGAGCCGATTAAAATCGAAGAGCCGGTATCCGATCAAGCCAAGGCAGACGAGGACGAGAATGTCTATTACTATCATGAACCCTCCTCCGCTGAAGCTACGGAGGGCAAGCCGGAAAATGAGAAAGAGGAAAGCGGTTTCACGAGCATCAAAGATGAATTGAAAAACCGCAAGCACTGGGAAATCCCCGAAGAAGTAAAGAAATCCGCGGAAGATGTCAGAATTTAGTCGATTAGTTAATTAGTCGCTTAGCTGTAAAGTAAAAGGATTAAAATAATGCTATCGTTTATGGAACGGGAAAGAATGACAAGTTTTTCTGAGGACGTCCAGAGAGAGCATAATAAATTGGATAATTTGAAAAAAAGAATCGGCGATTGTGATAATATCGATGATTTCCATGATGTTCTGTTGGAATGTGGAGATGAATTGTTGAAGAGTAATATAGAGTCGGTGCAGACATTTTTACGAGGTTTGTATGATTCTGACAATCGGAAAAGATTAAGAGAGTCCTTGAAAGCAGGAGACGAAAGCATTTTTGAATATTTTCCGGTACATTTGGGAGTCCGCGATAAGGTTAAGGAATTAACATCGAAAATGATTAAAAAGTTTGAAAGTTTAGATAATAAGAATATTTAATAATTTATAACCACAACGGCTGGTCCCTCTGGGGAAAACTCGGATTCAAAAATTAAGAAGAGAATCGAATAATTTTTATTCTTCTCTCTTATCTCTTAATTCTTAATTGAATTCCGGGGTCGTGTAATCAAAAAAATGGCGGAAAAATTTGAACGCAAAAAGCCGCACGTCAACGTCGGCACTATCGGCCACGTCGACCACGGCAAGACAACTTTAACTGCGGCGATCCTCGCGGTTTTGACTGCGAAAGGCTTTGTTGCCTCGCACAAATCCGTTGATCAGATCGATTCGGCTCCGGAAGAAAAAGCCCGCGGTATCACCATTAACACGGCTCACGTTGAGTACGAATCAGAAAACCGGCACTATGCTCACGTCGATTGTCCGGGTCACGCCGATTATGTGAAGAACATGATCACCGGCGCCGCCCAGATGGATGGCGCGATCTTGGTGGTGGCGGCGACCGATGGTCCGATGCCGCAAACCAGAGAACACATCTTGTTGGCCCGCCAAGTCGGCGTTCCCTACATTGTCGTTTTCTTGAACAAGTGCGACATGGTGGAAGACAAAGAATTGATCGATTTGGTCGAGGAAGAAATCCGCGATCTCTTGAAACAATATGAATTCCCCGGCGACACCACTCCGATCATCCGCGGTTCGGCTTTGAAAGCTTTGGAAAATCCGACCGGCGAATGGGGAGAGAAAGTTTATGAACTTGTGAAGACTTTGGATACCTATATTCCGGAACCGAAGAGAGACGTGGATAAACCGTTCTTGATGCCGATCGAAGACATCTTCTCGATCGAAGGTCGCGGCACCGTCGTGACCGGCAGAATCGAGCGCGGCACTGTCCATATCAATGAGGATATCGAGATCGTCGGTTTGGGCGAAACCCAGAAGACCGTGGTCACTGGCATTGAAATGTTCAACAAGTCGTTGGACGAAGGCCGGGCGGGCGATAACGCCGGTATTCTCTTGCGCGGCACCAAGAAGGAAGAAGTCGAGCGCGGCATGGTTTTGGCCAAGCCGGGTTCGATCACTCCTCACACTGAATTTGAAGCCGAAGTTTACGTGCTGACCAAGGAAGAAGGCGGACGCCATAAACCGTTCTTCAAAGGCTATAAACCGCAATTTTACATCAGAACCACGGACGTGACCGGCGAAGTCGAATTGAATGCCGGAACTGAAATGGTTATGCCTGGCGATACTGCCACCCTGAAGGTCAAATTGATCGCTCCGGTCGCCTTGGAAGAAAAAATGAAATTTGCTATTCGCGAAGGCGGCAAGACCGTCGGCGCGGGCAACGTTTCCAAGATCATCAAATAAATCTAAGTGATTATTTTTTCTCCCTCGCAATTAGCGGGGGAGAAGGTAATGACCATTTAAAACATGATGCGAACCTACGAATTGTTCGCGAATACTACGAATAGATTTAACGAATTACAATAAAACAATTCGATAAATAGTTCGCGGTATTCGCGTATAATTTGTAGTATTCGCATTATATTATAAAATCAATTAACATGCCTGAACCAAAAGAAAAAAAAGCGAAGAAAGCGGTTGAAGCTGAACAAGAAGTGAAGCAGAAGATCCGCATCAAGATCAAGGCTTTTGATCATAAGATAATCGATAAATCGACCAAGACGATCATCGATACCGTGGAAAAAAGCAACGCCAAGATTTTTGGTCCGATCCCTTTGCCGACCGAAAAAATCAAATATACCGTTAACCGTTCGACCTTCGTCAATAAGGACGCCAGAGATCAATATGAAATGCGCGTCCACAAGAGATTGATCGATATCGTTGAACCGACCGCCAAAACTGTTGAAGATCTGACCAACTTGAATCTGCCGGCCGGCGTTGATGTGGAAATTAAAATGGTCTAGTATTTAGTTTTAAGTTCATTTTTATAGATAAAGCCCGACTATTGTTTTTTTAACTCCCTTATTCAAGAAGTTAATTAGTCGATTAGTCACTTAGTTGAATAACTGATAATGTTTTTCAAATTGTAGACTAAGTACCTAATCAACTAATTAACTAATTTTAGGGAAAGTGTTTAAATGATAGTATTTGGCTGATTGAGGAGAAAAAATCAACAAACATTAGCACAAAATTGAATATTGACTATTTTTTGATAATAAGTTATCATTATCTTAGTCATTTTTTGTGAAATTGACCATTTGTTGAAAGGTCAGTTTTTTATTTTAGATTGATGCTAATCCGCGAATGAACACGAATGCCGCGAAAACCGCGAATCGTTTCATTGAAAAGATATTCGCATTTTTCGCGGCATTCGCATCAATTCGTAGATTCGCATCATATTTTATGAAATTTATCGTCGGTAAGAAAATTGAGATGACCCAGATCTGGCAAGGAGAAAATGTCATGCCCGTTACCAAAGTTCAGGCCGGACCGTGTTTTGTTACTCAAATTAAAACTAAAGAAAATGACGGCTATGAAGCGGTGCAGATCGGTTTTGGCAATAAAAAAGAAAAGAACAGCAAAAAACCGCAACTCGGCCATTTGAAACAAGTTAAGGCCAAGGGAATTACCGAAAATTTTCAGTTTTTACGTGAATTTATTCCGGGAAAGGATAATAAGAATGCTTTTGAGATCGGCGATAAGATCGATGTCAGCGCTTTCGCTGCCGGCGATATTGTCGCTGCGACCGGAGTTTCCAAAGGCCGCGGTTTTCAAGGCGTGGTAAAACGGCACGGCTTCCAGGGCGGCCGGAAATCTCATGGCAATAAAGACCAATTAAGAATGCCGGGTTCCACCGGCGCGACCGGCGCGGGCCACGTTTTCAAAGGCACGAAAAAACCGGGACGGATGGGCACGGAAACGACTACCACCAAGAATCTGGAAATCATCGAAATCGATCAAGCCAACAATTTTTTATATGTTAAAGGCGGAATTGCCGGGGCGAGAAACAGCTTGGTGTTGATCCAGGGAGCCGGCGATATGATTCTCCTGAAACCGGCCGTTGAAAAAAAGGAAGAAATCAAGCCGGTGGAAGCAGCGGCTGAAAAGGAAGAAGTAAAAAGTAATAAGTAAAAAGTAAAAAAATGGCGATAAAGTTAAACGTCTACAATCAAAACGGCGAAGTGAAAGGCCAGAAAGAATTATCTGAGAAGATTTTCGGCGTGAAGGCGAGCACCGCCCTGATTAATGAAGCGGTCACCGCGCAATTGGCCAACGAACGCCAGGTTTTGGCGCATACCAAGACCCGCAGCGAAGTCAGAGGCGGCGGCAAGAAACCGTGGCGCCAAAAGGGTACGGGCAGAGCCAGAGCCGGTTCGTCCCGCTCTCCGCTTTGGATCGGCGGCGGTATAATTTTTGGTCCGAATTCCGATCGTAATTTTTCCAAGAAGATCAATAAGAAAGCCAAACGCAAGGCGATGTTTATGGTCTTGTCGGATCGCGCCGCCCAGAACGGTTTGGCCATCATGGAAAATCTGACCCTGGAAAATTATCAGACTAAAGTGATGGATGGAATTTTGAATAATTTGGAAGAAAAAGTTTTTAAAAATTTTAAGATTGAAGAAAAGAAAAAATCCAAGGACAAGAAAGTCAGATCGACCGGCCGCAGCATTCTGTTGATCAACGATGCCAATGATCAAAAAGTGATCAATTCGGTAAGAAATCTGACCGGCGCGAAGATCATCAACTTGGAAAATATCAATGTCGTCGACCTGCTGCATCATAAGAATCTGATTATCTCGGCGAAGGCGATCGATAAACTCGAAGCTATTTACAAAGAATAGAACTGGACAATATAAAAAAAGAAATTATGCCAATATTTGGAAAGAATAAAGCTGAAGAAAAGAAGCAGGACGAAAAAAAATCGCCCTCCGTTAGCGGCGCCAAGAAAGTGAAGCCAGCGGCGAAAAAATCCATGAAGGATCTTTACGGCGCAGGCAAGGAAACGGCGGCGGTTTCGACGGTCAAAGAGGAAGGAAAGCCCGAGATCAAGAAGGATTCCGCGGTTGTCTCCAGCGCTTTTCGCGTCTTGCTCCGTCCGTTAGTCACTGAGAAAGGCAGCCATCTGGGAGTTCTCAATAAGTATTTGTTTGAAGTCGATTATAATACCAACAAGATCGAAGTGGCCAAGGCGATCGAGGCTGCTTACGGCGTCAAACCGACCAAAGTGAATATCATCAAACTGGCCGGCAAGGTCATGCGCCGGGGCAGAACCGTCGGCCGCCGGAAGAATTGGAAAAAGGCGATTGTCACCTTACCGGAAGGAAAAACAATCCAGATCTACGAAGGAATCTAAGGCAAGATAAGAAATAAAAAGATAAGAGAGAAGACATTTGAGGTAAGGAAACAAGAT
Source organism: Candidatus Falkowiibacteriota bacterium (assembly GCA_963747695.1). Lineage (GTDB taxonomy): Bacteria > Patescibacteriota > Patescibacteriia > Patescibacteriales > WJLG01 > JAQTUZ01. The sequence continues at coordinate 75,446 of CAVVFV010000001.1, forward strand.
TTTTATAAATATTCATTCTTAAATCTCTTATCGCTTATCTGAAATCTGATTAATATGGGTATCATAAAAGTAAAACCGAATACGGCGGCGAGAAGAGAATTCGTTTTTGACGATTTTGCCGATATCACTTCCACTCATCCGGAGAAAAGTTTGTTATTGCCGAAAAAGTCCACCGGCGGCCGGAATTTCCAGGGAAAAATAACCACCCGGCATAAGGGCGGCGGCGTCAAGCGCGCCATCAGAATCGTCGATTTCAAACGCGAAAAATATGACATTCCTGCCACGGTCAAGACGATCGAATACGATCCGGGCCGCGGCGCGAGAATCGCTTTGCTTTTCTATGCCGATGGCGAAAAGAGATATATCGTTGCTCCAGTCGGTCTGAAGGTTGAAGATAAAATCTTAAGTTCCCAGAAAAATATTGAGATAAAAACCGGTAACGCGATGCCGATCAAGTTCATTCCCGCCGGCGTTTCCGTTTCCAACGTTGAACTTTTCCCCGGCCAGGGCGGCAAGATCGCCCGCAGCGCCGGCAATGCCGTTACGGTGATGGGTGTCGAAGGTGATTTTGCCCAGTTAAGGATGCCGTCCAGCGAAATCCGCTTGGTCAACAAAGAATGTCTTTGCACGATCGGTCAGGCCAGCAATCCTGATCATATGAATATCATCATCGGTGCGGCCGGCCGCCAGAGAAGATTGGGCATCCGCCCGACGGTCCGCGGTACCGCGATGAATCCTAATGACCACCCGCATGGTGGTGGCGAAGGTAAGCAGCCGATCGGTTTGAAGCATCCGAAGACTCCTTGGGGCAAACCGGCTCTCGGAGTGCCGACCAGGAAGCATCAGTATTCGGATAATCTGATCGTTCATAGAAGAAAAAAGAGAATTGAAAAATAAATTATGATGCGAATGCCGCGAATTGTATACGAATGCCGCGAAAACCGCGAATAATAAATTATCTGATTCGCATTTTTCGCAGCATTCGCGTTAATTCGCGGATTAGCATCAGCTATATATGTCCAGAAGTTTAAAAAAGGGTCCATACGTAAACCCCAGAATAATCAAAAAGATCAAGAATCTTAAGCCCGGCGATAAAACCGTGATTAAGGTTTGGGATCGAGCCTGCAGCATCACTCCGGAAATGGTGGGATTTACGATTGGCGTGCATAACGGCCGACAGCACATTCCGGTTTATGTCGTGGAAAATATGGTCGGTCATCGGTTGGGTGAATTTTCTTTAACCAGAAAGTTCGTCGCTCACGGCGGCAAGATCGCTAAGGCCGAAGCGGCCGAAGAAGCGGAAGCGGGAAAACGGACGGCAGAAGCTCCGGCCAATGGCGCAGCTAAGGCGCCAGTAGAAAAGAAAAAATAAAAGACACAATCCAAATTTTTCGAAATATTTGAACATTAAATCCGAAGCACGAAATCCGAAATCCTAAACAAATTCAAAGCATTAAATCCGAAATTCAAAACGTTTTGAATTTTGAACATTTGGATTTTGAATTTGTTTAGGATTTGGTGCTTAGAATTTCGGATTTTAAAGTTTTTTAAAGAATCATAGTATTAAAATAAGTTATAAACATGGAGATTAAAGTCAAACTAAAATTTATCCGGATGTCTTCGAAAAAGCTGCGCTTGGTGGCCAATCTTATTCGCGGCTCCCAAGTTGACTTGGCTTTGAATCAGTTGCGCTTTGCCAATAAAAAAGCGGCCGAACCGATCGCCAAGCTGCTTAAGTCAGCCATCGCCTCGGCGGCCAATGATTTCGAATTGGATAAGAATAATCTGTTCGTTAAGGAAATAAGAATCGATGAAGGCGGAATGCTGAAACGCTGGACCCCCAAGGCCCACGGCAGCGCCACGCCGATCCGCAGACGGTTAAGCCATATCAATATCGTTTTGGGCGAACTGAAAGCTTCCGGAGTGACGGCGGCGAAAAAGAAAGAAGTGGAAGCGCCGATTTCTTTGGAAGAAATGGTCAAGGAAGGGGAAAAGACCGCTAAGAAAGAACCGAGCAAAGATATTAAGAAAGAAACGCCCGGCAAGGATTTTAAGAATGAAGGCGCTTCGAAGAAAGGTTTCGTCAATAAAATGTTCCAGAGAAAAAGCGGCAACGGCTAAAAAATTAGTATTTAGTATAAAGTATCTGGTATTTAGTATATTATTTTCGAAGAGAAAATTTTTAACTAGACACCAAATACTTTATACCAAATACTTTATACTAATATCGTATGGGAAAAAAAGTAAATCCAAAAATTTTCAGAATCGGCATTAATCGGACTTGGCCGTCCGTCTGGTTTGCTACTGGCCAGGATTATATCAAGAATACCAGGCAAGACGTGCAAGCGCGGAGATTTTTGATGAATGAACTGAAAGAAGCCGGCATTGATAATGTCCGGATTGAAAGAGGAGTGAAGAAGATTTCTTTTGACATCACCGCTTCCAAGCCGGGTGTGATCATCGGCCGCGGTGGCAACGGTATCGAAGATTTGAAGAAAAAAGTCCATGATAAGTTTTTGAAGAATTTCCGTTTGAAGGAGATCAATCTCAATATCAAGGAGTGCGATCGCCCGAATCTGAGCTCGCAGATCGTTATGCAGTCGATCATCGCCGATATTGAAAAGCGTATGCCTTTCAAGCGCACGATGAAGCAGGCTGTTTCCCGCGTGGAAAAAGCCGGCGGCCTGGGAGTCAAAGTCGTGGTGGCCGGACGGTTGAATGGCGCGGAAATCGCCCGCGAGGAGAAATTAGTTTCCGGAAAGATCCCTTTGCAGACTTTGAGAGCTGATATTGATTATTCCCGCGGCGTGGCCAAGACCACTTACGGCACGATCGGCGTCAAAGTCTGGATCTATAAAGGCGAAGTTTTTGAAAAAGATTTGAAGAATAAAGACGGCAAAGGAGAAATATTAGGCCGGAGAAAGTAAATCATAAAATAATACCAAATACGATACAAATATGTTGATGCCCAGAAAAACTAAATATCGCAAGTCCCATAAAGGCAAAAGAGGCGGCAAAGCCACTAGCGGCCTGTCGGTTAGTTTTGGCAGTTATGGCCTTAAGTCTTTGGAAAATTGCTGGGTGACAGCGAGACAGATCGAAGCGGCCCGCCGCGTTTTGACCAGATATATCAAGAAGGGCGGCAGAATTTTCTGCCGGATCTTCCCGGCCAAGCCGGTTACCGCCAAGGGCGGCGAACTGCCGATGGGTAAGGGCAAAGGTTCGGTCGATCATTATGTTTGTAATGTAAAGCCGGGGATGGTGATGTTTGAGATCGAAGGCGTTACCGAAGCGGAAGCCAAAGAAGGAATGAAATTCGCCGGAGATAAGTTGCCGGTCAAATCGCGGTTTGTTAAAGCCAACGAGTAATAAATATGATGCGAATGCCGCGAATTGTATGCGAATGCCGCGAAAACCGCGAATAGGTTTAGAAAATATATTCGCATTTTTCGCGGAATTCGCGATAATTCGTAGATTTGCATCAGCTATATATGGAATTCAAAGAATTATCCAAGAAAACTGAAAAAGAATTGCAAGCGATCTTATCCGAATATCGGGAGAAATTAAGATTGGCCCGTTTTAAGGATGCCAATAAGCAGTTGAAAAATGTCCGGGAGATCAGAGTAACCAGAAATGTCATCGCCAACGTGTTGACCTTGCTTAATTTGAACAAGAAATAATTTAAATTTATATGGATCAGGATAAAAAAGTCAGCAAAAGAAAGTTTGTCGGAATAGTTACCAGCGACAAGATGGACAAGACCATCTCGGTCCAGGTGATCACTGTTAAGCGCAACCAAAAATATAAAAAGACTTATTTCATTTCCAAGAAATATAAGGTTCATGATGAAAAAAATCAGTTCAAGGAAGGGGATAAGGTGGAATTCATCGAATGCCGCCCGTTAAGCAAAGATAAGAAATGGAGAGCGATCGGCAAAAAGTAAAAAGTTAAAAGTAAAAAGTTAAAAGTAAAAAGTTAAAAGTAAGAAGTAGAAAGTTTACCAGTAATTGCCGGTAAATAATAATATACTTAATACTTTATACCAAATACTAAATACTAATATGATCCAGGTCGGAACAAGATTAAGAGTAGCTGACAATACCGGCGCCAAAGAGGCGGAGTGCATCAGAGTTAACGGTACTTACGGCAAAAGATACGCTACCATCGGCGATATCATTACTTGCGCGGTTAAGCAGGCGATTCCGCATGCTCCGGTCAAGAAAAGCGATGTCGTCAAGGCGGTCGTGGTCAGAACTAAGAAAGAGATCAAAAGAAAAGACGGCACTTGTCTGCGCTTTGACGAGAATGCCTGCGTTATTGTCGATGCCGATAAAGGCGAACCCAAAGGAACGAGAATTTTCGGTCCGATCGCCCGCGAGGTGAGAAGAAAGGGATTCGTAAAAATAGCTTCGTTAGCTCCGGAAGTACTATAAAGATAATGCTAATTTCGCGAATGATGCGAATCTACGAATAATAATAAAGAATATGAAGATAAAAAAGAACGACAACGTCAGAATATTGGCTGGTAAAGATAAAGGCAAGGAAGGAAAAGTCCTGCAGATTTTTGTCGACACTAATAAAGCCAGCATTGAAGGGTTAAATCTTTTGATTAAGCATTTGCGCCCGAGAAAACAAGGCGAGAAGGGCCAGAGAATCGAATTTCCCGCTCCGCTCTCGATCACGAATTTGGCTTTGCTTTGTCCGAATTGCGGCAAAACCACCAGGGTCGGGTATCAGTATACCGAGGAAACGGTCGGCGAGGGAAAGAAGATCAGCAAGAAAGTAAGAATTTGCAAAAAGTGTAAGAAAGCTATCGAATAGAAGCTAAATCGCATTTAAATTTATATGAGATTAAAAGAATATTACAAGAAAGAGATTCTGCCGGAATTGAAAAAACGGTTGAATATCCAGAATGATCTGGCCGCGCCCCGCCTGGTGAAGGTAGTGCTTAACGTTGGTTTTGGCCGGAACACCAAAGACAAGGAATTGATTAAAATCATCGAAGAAAATTTGACGATCATCGCCGGACAGAAACCGATGTTGAATAAGGCCAAAAAAGCCGTTTCCGCTTTCAAGATCAAGGAAGGAATGATCATCGGCGCTTCAGTCACTTTGCGCGGTCAGCGGATGTGGGATTTTATGGAAAGATTAGTGAATGTCTATCTGCCTCGCGTCCGGGATTTCCGGGGAGTCGATCCCAAGTCGATCGACCGCACCGGTTGTCTGACCATCGGCTTCAAGGACATCATGCCTTTTGCCGAGATCGAAGTCAGAGATCTGGAAAAATTGCACGGTTTGGAAATTTGTATTGCCACCACCGCCAAAAGCGCGGCGGCGGGATTGGAACTTTTCCGCTTAATGAAATTCCCGTTGAGAAAAGAATAATTATTAGTATCTCGTATCTCGTATTTCGTATCTCGGATATTTTTTAATAAAAATGTCGGGGATCCAAAATACGAAATACGAAATACCAAATACGAAATACGAAAAAATATGGCTCGAACAGCGTTAATAGTCAAAGCGAAAAGAAAACCGAAATTTTCCACCCGGAAGATCAGACGTTGCTGGCGCTGCGGCCGTAATCACGGCTATATGCGTGATTTCGAATTGTGCCGCATTTGTTTTCGCGAGTTGGCCGAAAAAGGCGAGCTGCCCGGAATCAAAAGAGCATCCTGGTAAATTAAATTCATAATTTCCGTTATTAATAACTTGTTCTTTGTTCCTTGATCTGTGATTTTTATTGATAAGAGCATAGAGCATGGAACAAAGAGCAAGACAAAAAAGTATCACTAATATTTAGAAAAATATGACCGATCCAATAGCCGACATGTTAACCAGAATCAGGAACGCCGCCGCTTCCGGAAAGAGCGACCTGATTTTGCCTGCCAGCAAAATTAAAATTGCCATCGCCAAGATTCTTGAAAAGGAGAATTGGATTCAGAAATTCGAGATCTTAGGCGGAGACAATGCCAAGGCTCAGGCTGACGGCGCTTTCCAGGAATTGAAGATTGTTTTGAAATACAAGAAAAGCGGCCGACCGGCGATCATTGCGATCAAACGTGTCAGCAAACCGGGCTTGCGGGTGTATTTCGGCAAGGATAAGATGCCGCAAGTATTGAACGGTTTGGGAACGGCGATCGTTTCGACTTCCAAAGGCTTGATGACCGCCAAAGAGGCGAAAAAAGCCAAGATCGGCGGCGAGATCCTTTGCGAAATTTATTAAAATGAAAAGTGGTACGAATTAGTTCTAATGCTAATTTTCGAATGATGCGAATTTTGCGAATAAATATTCGTAGATTCGCATCATTCGCGAAATTAGCCTTATGTTATGTCCCGTTTAGGAAAATTATCAATCAAGATACCGTCTGACGTTCAAGTTAAAGTTGAGGGCGATTTGGTGACCGTCAAAGGTCCGAAAGGAGAATTGCAGAGAAAATTGATCCCGCAGATCGCCGTAAAATTGGGCGAAGGGGAACTTAACGTCAATATCGTCAATCCCAAGAATAAGAGAGAAAATGCTCTCTGGGGCTTATATTGGAATCTGATCAGGAATATGGTGATCGGCGTCAAAGATGGTTTTCAGAAAAAATTGGAGATCAACGGCGTCGGTTTCAAAGTCCAGGGTTCGGGCAAGAAATTAACTTTCAATGTCGGCTATTCCCATCCGGTCGAATTCATCTTGCCGCCCACGCTCGACGCCAAGGTGGAAGAAAACGTGATTACGGTCAGCGGCGCGGACAAGGAATTACTGGGCCAGGTTGCTAATCAGATCAGAAATATCAAAAAACCCGAACCTTATAAGGGCAAGGGTATCAAATATGTCGATGAAGTTCTGAGAAGAAAGGAAGGTAAGGCGGCCGTAAAGAGTGAATAAGTAAGTAAAAAGTAAAAAGTTAAAAGTAAAAAGTAGGAATTATATGGACAAACAAATAGTACGACAAGTAAAAAGAATCAGACGTCACGCGAGAATCCGCGCCAAGATCAAGGGCACGGCAGTTTGCCCGCGTCTTTCGATTTTTCGCTCCAATCGCGGCATGGCTTTGCAGTTGATCGATGATGAAGCCGGCAAGACATTGGTTAGCGCGGTGGCCAAGGAGATCAAAGCCAAGAAATTGAATAAGACCGAGCTGAGCGCCGCCTTGGGTAAATTATTGGCCGAAAAAGCAATGGTGAAAAAGATCAGCCAGGCTGTGTTTGATAAGAGTTTTTATAAGTTTCACGGCCGGATCAAGGCGGCGGCCGAAGCGGCAAGAGCCGGAGGATTAAAATTTTAAAGAACAAATTTATTTAAATATATGAACGAAGCTGAAGACAAAAAAATAGAAAATGCTCCTGAAGCGGTCGCCGTCGAACCGGAAGTGGTCGTCCCCGAGGAAGTCGAAGAAATTGTCGGGCCAGCCGCGCCGCTGGAAGTAAAAGGACCTGCCGGCAAGGGAGTGGCGGTTGAAAAGGGCAAGGGTTCGCGCAAATCTTTCGGATTCAAGAAAGGCGGTTTAAAGTTGGAAAAAAGAGACGAATTCGATGAGAGAATTTTGGATATCGCCCGGGTTACCCGCGTTATGGCCGGCGGCAAAAGAATGCGTTTCCGCGTTTGCGTGGCGATTGGCGATCATAAAGGCAAGATCGGCGTGGGCACCGGCAAAGGCGCTGATGTTACCGCCGCCGTGAAGAAAGCCGTCAATCAGGCCCGCAAAGGAATCATCGATGTGCCTCTGGTAAATGATACTATCCCGCACCAGGTGTATAATAAATATTGCGCCGCCAAGATTTTGTTTAAGCCGGCCGCCAAAGGCAAGGGCGTCATCGCCGGCGGCGTGGTCAGAGTCATCTTGGAATTGGCCGGAGTCAAAAATATCACTTCCAAGATTCTTGGTTCAAAGAGTAAATTGAGCAATGCGGAATGCACGATCGAAGCATTGAAGAGCCTGAAACGGGTGGAAAATAATAATAAAATTGAGAATAAGAAAGAAGCGGTTAAAAATAAATAAGATTTGAAAATCCGAAGCACGAAATCCGAAATCCGAAACAAATTCAAAATTCAAATGACAAAAATTAGAAACGTTTTGAATTTTGGATTTTAATCTTTTAAATTTGTTTAGGATTTAGAGCTTAGGATTTCGGATTTAAGAATATGATTATGCTGTCATTAAATAATATTAAAGCAAAAAGGGGGCAGAAAAAGATCAAACGCGTGGGCAGGGGCAATGGTTCCGGCCATGGTACTTATAGTTGCAAGGGTCAGAAAGGCCAAAACGCCCGTTCCGGCGTCACCGGCTTGAAGCGTTTGGGAATGCGCCCGCATATCCTGCAAACACCGAAGATCGGCGGTTTCCGTTCTTTGGCTCCGAAAAACCAGGTGGTCAAAGTAGCCGATCTTAATAAGAATTTTAAGGACGGCGAAATCGTCTCGGCCAAAACTTTATTTGCCAAGGGCCTGATCGCCAATGCGCAAAAACCGGTGAAAGTTTTAGGCAAGGAAAAATTAGAGGTTAAGATTGAATTTGATAAAGGTATAAAATTTAATCAAACGGTTGCCGGTCAAGTAAAGAAATAAGTCCAGATACTGGAAGACTGCTCGTATTTAGCATTTTGGAAATATACGAAATACGATATACCAAATACGAATTTATGTGGGAGAAAATTGAAAAAATTTGGAAAGCCAGAGACCTGAGGAATAATATCCTTTTCGTTTTGTTGATGCTTTTATTTTACCGTTTTGCCGCCCACATCCCCGTGCCGGGCGTGAATGTCGCGGCTTTGGAAAATCTTTTTGCTTCCAACCAGGCTTTGGGAATGTTGAACCTTTTTTCCGGCGGCGGGATGCGCAATTTTTCTTTGGTGCTGATGGGCGTCGGTCCTTATATCACTTCTTCGATCATTTTCCAGCTCTTGGCGATGATCGTTCCGTCTTTGGAAGAAATGCAGAAGGACGAGATCGGCCGGCAGAAAATCAATATGTGGACCAGATGGCTGACCGTGCCGCTGGCGATGCTGCAGTCTTATGGTATGATCGCTCTGCTACGCTCCTATTTAAGCGATATTACGCCTTTTGATGTTGTTTCGATTATGATCACCACTTCGGCCGGAACGGTCTTCTTGATGTGGCTGGGCGAGCTGATCAGCGAAAAGAAGATCGGCAATGGCGTCTCGATGATCATCTTCGCCGGCATTGTGGCCAGATTGCCTCAGGATGTTTTGCAGACTTTCAGCGTTTATGATCCTTCCAAACTTTTCACGATCATGGCTTTTGTCATTGTGGCCATCGTTACCGTTGTCGGCATCGTTATCATTAACGAAGGCCAGCGGAATATCCCGGTGCAGCATGCCCGGCAGATCCGCGGCAACCGCACTTTCGGCGGCAACACCACTCATTTGCCGCTGCGGGTCAATATGGGCGGCGTCATCCCGATTATCTTCGCCATCTCAGTCATTCTTTTCCCGGAAATGATCGCTCAATTTTTCCAGCATGCGCAGACCGCCTGGATCGCCAATGCGGCAACTTGGGTGATGCAAGCCTGGAACAATCAATTGATCTATGGCATTATGTATTTTGTTTTGGTTTTTGCTTTCACCTATTTTTATACCGAAGTTATTTTTCATCCCGATCAGATCGCCGAGAATTTGCAGAAGCAGGGCGCTTTCATCCCCGGTATCCGCCCGGGACTGCACACGCAGGAATATCTGGCTAACACGACCTACAAGATTATTTTGCTCGGCGCTTTGTTCTTGGGTTTGATCGCCGTCTTGCCGCTGATCGTCAAATCTTTCACGCAGATCAGCTCGTTGGCCATCGGCGGCACCAGTATTTTGATCGTCGTCGCCGTAGTTATCGATATGGTCAAGCAGATCGAAGCCCAGCTGACAATGAGAGAGTACGAAGGAATGTAAAATCAATTATAAATTAAAAATTATAAATTATAAATAAAGCCCTTTCGGGGGCTTTTATTATTGGTTAATTTGTAGTATAATTCATATGTAAAATGAATAAAAAATATCTAATGATTGTTGTCGGTATTACTGATAATTTTTAATTTTTAATTTATAATTGATTTATGGACACTTCTCAATTGCCCGGTCCGGGTCCGGATTTCCGGCTCGATGATTCCTTGGGCGGATTTAAGCGAAAATTAAGCGATATCACCTTGACTGATCAATATAAGAACATCCGGAATGATATTGATTTGATCGTCGACTCTCTCCACCCTTATGAAGAAATTATTCGCCGGGGCGGATTAGATCGGGCGGGCAGACTGCATATTTGGGAGAAGATCAGGGAGGCGGACAAAAGCCTTTCTCTTTGGGATATGAAACTAGTAACGCAAATTTTAGAGCGTTTAAGCCGATAATTTATGTTTGGTCCGGTTAAGAAAAATGAAAAAGAAGAAAAACCGCTGACATATCGCGAGAAAGTCGAGGCGGAAAAAATGGCGGAGCAGAAAAAAAGAGTTAATATTTATTTAACCCGCCACGGCGGAGAAGAAGCGACTACGGGTTATCAAACTTCTCGATCGGCTTTTGCCGGTGGCGAAGTGGAAAGCCGGTCGAGAGTTTCCCTGGTGGGCGGCATCACGGAGGGCGAAGTCGGACGAGCGGCGGTCGGTAAGGTGCGCAACCAACTGGGTTTCGCGAAAGGGAAATACGGCTCGACCAAAACCGGTTTTGCCCAAAAAAGCGATTATGCTTCAGCCAGCGGTAATGCGGCAAGCAAACCACCATCAAAACCTCTAGGTTTTGGCAGATAGCATTCTTAATTCATAATTCTTAAATCTTAATTCGATAATTTTTTAAATATCAGTTAATGATTTCTTAGCAACAATCATGAAGAAAAGGAAAAAGACGATCTTGATTTTTATGGGTCCGCCGGGATCGGGCAAGGGAACGCAGACTGATATTTTAGCCAAGCATTTAAAAATTCCGGCGATATCGGTCGGCGAGCTGTTGCGGTTGGAAGTCAAGCGCCGGACGAAAGTCGGTCGAGAGGTTAAGACCAAGATGGAATCCGGATTAATGCTGCCCGATAAGCTGATCAGAAAACTTATGGAAAAACGTCTTTTGCTGCCGGATACTAAAAAAGGTTTTATTCTCGATGGCTACCCGCGGCGTTATCGGCAGATCCGCGATCTGGAAGGGCTGATTAAGGAATTTCCCGGGGCGGAAAAGAATCTGCTGGTTTTTTATATTTATATCAGCGATGCCGAACTGAAAAAAAGGTTGAGCCGGCGCCGGGTTTGTTATTTTTGCGGCCGAACTTATCATCTCGACATCAATCCGCCGGCCAAACCGGGTATTTGCGACAATTGCGGCCATAAGATCGAGCGTCGCCGTGATGACGATCCGGCGGCGATCACCCGCCGCTTGCGCATTTTTCATCGTGATTCTGATCCGATGATCGATTATTTTTCCGCCCGCAACAATTTATTCCGCATCAATGGCCTTCAAAAAATCAGCCAAGTGCAGAAAGACATACTTAATGATTTGAAAAAAGCGTCACGCTAAATTTGAGGAGCTTATATTATGGCATTAGTTATTAGTCGATTAGTTAATTAGGGCTTAGTTGGATTACCACGAAGTTTGTTAATAATAATGGAGCTAATCTTTTACTCAACTAATTACCTAATTAACTAAGTGCCTAAATAAGCGTCTTTAAAAGAAGAAGGTAAATTATAATATAAATGGTAACTGTAAAAACTAAAGATGAAATTGAAGTACTGCGGGCCGGCGGTAAAATACTGTCGCGGATTTTGCATCGGATCGCTGCGGAAGTAAAACCCGGCGTCAGCACCGAAAGACTGGAAAATATGGCTTGCCAAATGATTGAGGCGGCCGGCGGCCGGCCGTCTTTTAAAAATTATGAATTGGGCAACGGCCGCTACTTTCCGACCGCGCTTTGCGCTTCAGTGAACAATGAAATAGTCCACGGTTTGCCGATCCCAGCCCGTATTCTTAAGGAGGGCGATATCATCGGCTTGGACTTGGGGATGGAATATCCGGTGACGCCGCGGGAAGCGGAAAAATTCAAAGTTAAAAATCGCTATTCGACTTTGGGCGGATTTTATACGGATATGACGCTGACGGTTCCAGTCGGCAAGATCAGTCCTAAAGTCAAAAAATTGGTCCAGATAACCCGTTTAGCGCTGGAGGTCGGCATTAAATTGGCCAAGCCGGGAAATACGCTAAATCAGCTCGGCACGGCCATTCAAAATTTCGTCGAAAAAGAAGGGTATTCCGTAGTCCGTGATCTGGTCGGTCACGGAGTCGGCCACCAAGTCCATGAAGATCCGGAAGTCTTCAATTACGAGTTTGTCTCATACGGTATCCGTGATACGGTGCTGAAGCCGGGCATGGTAATCGCCATCGAGCCGATGGTCAATCTTGGCCGCGCGGAAACCAGAAGCGGTCCGGATGGATTTTCGATTGTTACCGCCGATGGCTCGCTCTCGGCTCACTTCGAGCATACCGTGGCGATCACGGAGAAGGGGAATATAGTTATCACGGAGTAAATATCCAATATAAAATAACCAATATCAAAAAAATAATTAAATATTATAATATTAAAATATTTTTTTGATATTGGTTATTTGATATTTGCCATTATGAATGAAGAAATTAAAATTTATTTGGGTGTCGACTGGGGCGCCAAGCGCATCGGTTTGAGCTTGGGCGATAGCGAAACAAAAATGGCCACGCCGTTTAAGACTGTTTCCGGCCTGCACGATCTGGTGGAAACGGTAAACGAAGAGAATGCCGATGTTTTGGTGATCGGCCAGCCGATCAAGATGCGCGGCATTAAGGAAGGTCTGGCTCCTGAATATTTAGAATTCATCGATGAGCTTAAGGATAAATTACCGGGTAAAGAGATAGTTTTAGTTGATGAGCGCTTATCGAGCAAGGCGGCGGACGCGCTGCCGGGAGGAGCGCTGAAAGCGAGCAGAGATGAAGTTGCGGCAATGATCATTCTTCAGAGTTACCTGGATGCTCTTAAATAGTAAAATGTAAAATGAAAATCTCAAAGTGAAAAATTATTTTACATTTTGAGATTTAACTTTTTCATTTGGTAATTTATCGATTTCAATATTCTATGGAGGCGACATATAATACCCAAGTACTGATCTTGAATCGATATGATTTCCGGGAGGCTGATTCCCGGATTGTTTGTTATAGCGAAGATCAGGGCAAGCTGGAATTGATCGCCCGCGGCGCCAAGAAATTAAAATCAAAATTGTCCGGCCATATCGAACCGCTGACCTTGTCGCGCTTGATGGTCGTCTCGGGCAGAGATTTGAATTACGTCGGCACGGCAACCGGAGAAAATTTTTATTCTAGTATCAAAGACGATTTTACTAAGGTTTCCATCGCCGGTCAGGCTTTGGCCTTGGTAGAAAAAATGACCCGCGAGGGCGAAGTGGACGGCCATGCGGAAATTTTCAAGCTGCTCAAAAATCTTCTCGACGAATTGGAAAACAGTAAAAATAATATCACCCTGAAGGAATTTGCCGATAAACTCACCTTGATCTTGGGCTTTTCCGCGGAAGATTTTGAAGAATTAAGGCAAAAGTGAGGAAAATTTGTGTTTATTGACAAGGCCCGTATTTATTTGTTATTATGTTAAATAACAACGCAATGAAGCCGCTAACACGGCTGAGCAGAAGGAAGAAAGGCTTTTAACAGCCCAGTAGAACCTTCCGGGAGTTCCCGTAATCGAACCAATGGCGCGTTTAAGCGCCATGAGAACAAAAGCGAGGTGGCACCGCGTCATAGAACGCCCTTGCAAGACAGACATAATTTTTTATGTTAGTTTTGCAAGGGCTTTTTATTTGTTTGTAAATTTTTAATTTTGTAATTTTTGAATTTTTAAATAATTTTTAAAGTTTAATTTTTAAAAATTAAGATTTAGGATTTATTTAAAAATTTAAAAATTAAAAATTCTACTTATGTTAAGAACTCACACTTGTGGTGAAATAAGAAAAGAACAAATTGGCCAGACCGTCGAACTGTCAGGCTGGGTTTATCGGCGCCGCGACCACGGCGGAGTCATCTTTATCGATCTGAGAGACCGCTATGGCGTGACGCAGATCAAATTCGACGTCAATCACGGCTCCAGCACGGAATTGATGCAGGATGCCGATCAGTTGCGCAGCGAATGGGTAATCAACGTCAAGGGGAAGGTGGCGGCCCGTCCGGCTGATATGCTCAATCCGAAATTGGCGACCGGCGAAATTGAAGTCGAAGTCGTTGAAATGAATATCCTGAATAAGTGCAAAGCTTTGCCGTTCGAGCTGGAGGAAGAAAAAGAAAGCCAGGCTAATGAGCAGCTGCGTTTGAAATACCGTTATCTTGATTTGCGCCGGGAAAAATTGCAGCTAATTATGAAGAAACGTGATGAAGTCGTCACAGCCATCCGCGAATATTTTCATAAAAATGATTTTATCGAAGTGCCCACGCCGATTCTGGCCAACTCTTCGCCGGAGGGCGCCCGCGATTATCTGGTACCGAGCCGCATTTATCCTGGTAAATTCTTCGCTCTGCCGCAGGCGCCGCAGCAATTCAAGCAATTGTTGATGATCGCCGGTGTGGATAAATATTTTCAGATCGCTCCGTGTTTCCGTGATGAAGATCCTCGCGCCGCCCGCCACCCCGGAGATTTTTACCAGATTGATTTCGAAATGAGTTTCGTCAATCAGGAAGATGTTTGGGCAATAACTGAGCCCTTAATGATCCAGCTGGTGGAAAAATTCACTGACAAGAAAGTTAAATGGAATAAATTTCCCTTAATTCCGCATCAGGAAGCTTTGACGAAATATGGTTCGGATAAACCGGATTTGCGTTTTGAAATGCCAATTAAACCGATCACGGAAATGATTGCGCCTGAATGCGGCTTTACAGTCTTTGCTAAGGCGGTCAAAGACGGCGGCGTCGTCCATGCCTTGAAAGTCGAGGGCGGCAATGTCTTTACTCGCAGCATCATTGATGATTTGACCGAGCTAGCCAAAACCAAAGAAGCTAAAGGCTTGGCTTACATCCAGATGCGTCCGGAAGGTCCGGCCTCGCCGATCAACAAATTTTTGGGTGATGAATTAATGAATAAGATTATCGAAGCGGTCGGCGCCAAAACGGGCGATATTATCTTTTTCGGCGCGGATAAATTCTCCACGGTGTGCGCGGCATTGGGTGCGGTCCGTGACAAATGCGGCGCTTTGCTAAATTTAAAAAACTCCAAAGAGGTTGCTTTCGCCTGGATCATCGACTTCCCCATGTATTCTTATTCGGAAATCGAGCACGGCAAGATCGATTTCGAACATAATCCTTTTTCCATGCCTCAAGGCGGCCTGGAAGCTTTGAATACCAAACAACCTTTGGAAATTCTCGCCTATCAGTATGATCTGGTCGCCAATGGCTACGAAATCACTTCCGGCGCTGTACGCAACCATGATCCGGAAATTATGTATCGCGCCTTTGAGATTGCCGGCTATACCAAAGAGCAGGTGGAGGCCAAATTTGGCGCCCTGGTGCACGCCTTTGAATACGGCGCGCCGCCGCATGCCGGGGCCGCTCCGGGATTGGACCGCCTGCTGATGCTGATGTTCGATTTGGATTCGATTCGCGATGTCTACGCCTTCCCCAAAGACGGCGCCGGCCGCGACGTGATGATGGACTCGCCCGCGGAAGTAACTCCCAAACAGCTCAAAGAACTTCATATAAAAATAGAAGAGAAATGATTATTGGCAGGTGCCGTGCGGCAGTCTCCTGCAAGGGACTGCTGCTGTCGGCAATCGCGCCGCAGTCCCGAGGCGGAGACTGCGGCGAGGCAAAAAAATATGGATACTTCACGACTGGAAATCGAGAGCGAAAGACTCCGACTGAAAGCGGTATCATTAGATTATCAGGAAGAAATATTCCGGGAATTCACTGCTGAAATTACCGTTTTTATGGTTCCCGAGCCGCCGAGAAAGAATGCCGATACCATCGAATATATTCAAGGCGCTATGCGCAAGAATAAAGCGGGCGAAGATTTTTCCGCGTCAATTTTTGATAAAAAAAACGGGGAATTTTTGGGTGGAGGCGGATTGACTCATATCAAAAGCCGGGAACCGCACCTCGGCATCTGGATAAAAAAATTAGCCCACGGTCATGGATATGGCAAGGAAGCCGTCAATGCCCTGAAAGAATGGGCCGAGGAAAATCTTGATTATGACTATTTGGTTTATCCGGTGGATCGGGCTAATTATTCCAGTCGCCGGATCCCGGAATCCTTGGGTGGAAAAATTTCTGCCGAATATGAAAAAATCTGTCCGAGCGGAAAAAAGCTGAATACAGTTGAGTATCGGATTTATAAAAGTACGCGAACATAAAACGCGGAGAGAGGCTATCAAGCCTCTTTTTGCTTTTATTGTTAAAAAATACTATAATTTAAGCAATATAATTTTTAATTTTAACTTTTAATTGAATATCTATGGATCAAACAACCGCGGCTGCCGCGCCGGTCAAAAGCAATGCGGCCAAATTCGTTTTTCTGTATCTTTTGCACCTGGTAGCGCTCGGTTTTATGACCGTTTCTTTCGGCAATGTCATTTTTCAGATAATTAACAAGTATATTCCCGATGTCACCGCGCCATACATTGAAAATAAATTCGCCATTTCCGCTCTATTGGTTTCAATCCCGATTTTTTACGTGGTGAGTTTCCTGATTCAGAAAAGCTTATTTTCGGGAGAACTTAAAAAAGATTCCGCGATCCGCCGCTGGCTGACTTATCTTATCTTGTTCGTTTCCTTCCTGATATTTTTCGGCTGGCTGATCTATTTTGTGAATAGCTATTTGAACGGCGAAGTGACCACCAGATTTATTTTGAAGACGATCGCCGTTTTAGCGATCGCCGGCGCCGTTTTCGGATTTTATTTTTACGACATCCGGCGATCGGTTGTGGAAAACGTCAAAGATAAACTCTTGAAAATATTTTTCATCACCTCGCTCGTCCTCGTCGTCGCCGTTTTTGTCGCTTCGTTTTTTACGGTTGAATCGCCGACTTTGGCGCGCGACCGGAAGTTGGATGATCAGATAACCAATGTTTTTAACGACATCTACCAGTGCGCTGACTCCTATTATAATCAAACGCAGAAATTGCCCGACGGTTTCGCGACGATGATTTCCCAATGCCCTTATTTGACCTCGGATAATCTCAATGATTTTCAAACGGGTCAGCCGTACGCCTATCAAATCACCGGCACAACGACCTATCAGATTTGCGCTAATTTTAGGACTTCTAACATTGGCACGGCCAATAATCCGCAAGGCATCTATCCGGCAGCTCCCAGCTATAATGGTTCGGCGCACGATTCCGGTTATCAATGCCTTAAGGGGCAGGTCTTCCCGGCGGTAAAAGTAAATTAGAAAATTATAAATTTGAATTGTAAATATTTAAAGATCTCCCTGCCTGGGGAGATCTTTAAAATTATCTAAGGTTGTCGGTCGACAAAGTATTTAATAAAAAGTGCTTGGATAAAATTTTTTTTAGTGGTATAATCTAAAAAAGGGATTGTCTTGCCTAGTTTTGCGCAAAATCTCTTCCCATAAAAAATTAAACATGCTATAATATCATTATGAGTAAGAAAGCATCCTCCGCAGCCAAAGTTCCGGGGGATAAGAAAAATAAATCTTCCGCCCCGCTGATGAAATATTTATCAGGGAAGGGGATTGTTCCGAAAGTTTTGGATCACAAAACCGTTTATACCGCGATTGATGCCGCCAATACTTTGAAAAGAAGAATGGATGAGATTGTTAAATCACTTTTAGTAAAGGCGGATAATTATTATTACATCGTTTGTCTGCCGGCTAACCAAAATTTGGATTTTGCCAAGATCAAGCAGGCGATCGAAAAACAAGTCGGAGTCAAAGTGAAAACCGTTCAGATCCCTTCGGAAAAAGTGATGCGGGAGATTTTAAAACTAAAAGATGAAGGGGTGACCGCTTTCGGCGGCTACCATAATTTGCCTATCTTAGCAGAAAAAAAGCTTGCCGGGCTGAGTAGGGCAGTATTCTCTTCAGGAAGTTTTGATCGTTCGCTGGAATTGAAGGTTAAGGATTTTCTCCGTCTGGAAAATGCGGTTTTAGCCAATTTTGGCATAAACAAGAAAGTTAAATTAACTAAATCGCGCCGACCTTCACCGCTTAAGATGAAGCCCAACGCGAATAAAACAATGGCTAAGAAAAAAAAGGCTGCCAAGAAGTCTAAGAAAAAGACTTCGAAGAAGAAGAAGAAATAAATCGGCAGTTTCGAGGAGGATCCGCTTCGGCTCGTATGGGCTGAAGCGGATTTTCGTTATTGGGCGTTATTCTTTTGCCAAATTCGGTTACATAATGCGAATACTGCGAATTATAATCAAATACTACGAACAAAATTCGACGTGAAGGCGTTGTTTTAGTTTTAAAAAGTAAGACAAATCGGTGGATAAATGGCCTTCCGAAGACCGGTAATTTCTGATAAAATATGAACATATGCGAAGACTGTAAATGATCTGACGAATCGTGAGGATAATTTTGTTAAATAGTTCGTAGTATTCGCGTATAATTTGTAGTATTCGCATCATATAATCAAGCTTTTCGAAATGATAAACGTTAAACTGGAAAAATTTGAGGGTCCGCTATCTTTATTGCTGAAGATCATTGAGACGGAAAAGATGGATATCGCTGAGATTTCGTTGGCGAAAATCGCCGATCAATACGTGGAATTCATCCGCACGACCGCCGATATCGATCCTGACGCGATGGCGGATTTTTTAGTGGTGGCGGCCAAGCTGCTTTATCTGAAATCGCGGGCGCTTTTACCTTATCTTTTCCCGGCCGAAGCGGAGGATGCTGATGATCTGGAACGGCAATTGAAAATGTACCGGGAATTTCTGGAGGCGATGAAAAAGTTGGAACAGCGGTTGAAGGAAAAAAAGTTTATGTTTGCGCCGAGCGAGCGGAAACTCTG
The DNA here is from genome assembly GCA_963747695.1 of Candidatus Falkowiibacteriota bacterium. Lineage (GTDB taxonomy): Bacteria > Patescibacteriota > Patescibacteriia > Patescibacteriales > WJLG01 > JAQTUZ01. Next base: position 94,414 of record CAVVFV010000001.1, read on the forward strand.
GAAAATGATCGGCACGGAAGAAAAATTTTTCGCCCCGCCGAAAAAATTGGTCAAAGAAGATCTGGCGGCGGTTTTCCGGGAATTTTTGGTAAACAAGAAAATCATCTGTCTGGAAGAAGAAACGATCCAATGCAAGGTGAATATCGAGGAAAAGATCCGGGGCATCCGCGATGCGCTCTTAGCCAAGATCAATTTAAGTTTCCGGGAATTTTTGGCCAAGGCCGAATCTAAAACCGAGATCATCGTCAGTTTTTTGGCGGTGCTGGAATTAATGAAGCAGAAAACAATCTCGGTGGAGCAAAGCGAATTGTTTGCCGAAATATTTATTAGCAGCAAAAATGAATAATGAAAATTGTAAAAGTCAAAATGTAAAATTATGGAGTCCGCGGCGGACGAAATTAATTAATTTTCCATTTTGAGATTTACATTTTAAAATTACAATATGTTTTTATCATCACAAATAGAGTCATTGTTATTCATTTCCGGCCGGCCGATGTCGGCCAAGGAATTATCGGATTTGACCGAAAGTTCAGTTAAGGATATCGAGCAAGCCGGAGAAAAATTGGCGGCCGATTACAAGGAAAAAAATGCCGGAACCCAGATCATCAAAAACGGATCAAGCTGGCAGATGGTGACCTCGTCGGATAACGCCGCCCTGATCCAAAAATTCGTTACCGATGAAACAACCGGGGAGTTAACCAGGCCCAGCTTAGAGACCTTGACAATCATCGCTTACCGCGGACCAGTTTCGAAAACCGATTTGGATCGCATCCGTGGTATAAATTGTTCGCTAATATTACGTAATTTATTAATAAGGGGCTTAGTCGATGTCCGGGAAGACCGAAAAAAAGACGAAAGTTATTATACGGTAACGTTTGATTTTTTACGCTTCTTAGGCTTAAATGAGGTTAAGGAATTGCCCGACTATGATAAATTGAGCAAAGATGATACGATTGATCGAATCCTCGAGGACAATCCGCTCTCAGAAAAGCTCGGCGTCAATCAGCCGGCATTGGATCTGGCAGGCGGCGAAGATCAGGCGTCGGCAGATGACGACGATGAAGATGAACTTGACGAAGAAACTGAATAATTAAATCTTTTTATCAGTTGGTGAGGTAATTTGAGATTATGAAAGATGTTTTGGAAAACGAATCAATTATCAATCATGAAGTTCATGCTGAAGAATTAGAAAATGACGGCTGGCAGACTTTGAATTGGCACGATTGGAAATATGCGACGCGGGATAAAACCATCAAACAGTACCAGACTAAACAGATTGATGAGGCCGTTAAATGGTATTGCCAAACTCATCAGACCACGATTCCCGAGTACGTCAAGAATAAACCGACCGAAGAATATGACCTGGCGGCGCAATTGAAGATTGGCCAAGCGATCAAAGAATATCTGATGCGGATCGACCCGAATACCGGTCTGAAGGGCAGTGAGATATTTTCCCGGGAACATTTGATGTATCGCGATTTGCCGGAAGAGACGATCAAAACGGAATATAAGAAATACGAGGAACAGGAAAAAGCCTGGCAAGCAGAGCTGCTTAAGCGAAGCAAAAGCGAGCCACGGTTCTGAGGAGGAAATTTTCAGCAGTTATCAATTATTTCTAATAATATTTTGCGCAAAAATAAGTTATCTATCATATTTCTCCTGGTTACTGCGGTCGTGGCCGCTTGTTTTTTGTTTTTTAATATTGATTATTCTCTGTTTGGCGCTTATGCCGGTGAAAATCTGGCTAAACCGCTTTCCGATAGCCCGGGCAAGGTACTGGCGGCCGTGGAAGGCCTGCAGGTGGCGCCGCAGCAGACTTACGCGGCTTTTTATCCCGAATACAATCTGCCCCAGAATGCCAATAAAATAGGCACGCCCAGCCAGATCAGCGGCGGTTACAATCTGGCGATTGAGGCTTCTTCCAGCATCGCGATTGATTGCCACAGCGGCGAAATCCTGTGGGACAATGAATCCGACACGGTCCGGCCGATCGCCAGTATTACCAAACTGATGACGGCGTTGGTTTTTCTGAGTTCCAATCCTGACTGGAATAAAATTTATGAATTGCAGAAAGAAGACGTGCGCGTCGGCGGTAAAAGTTATATTTATCCCGGCGATCAGGTCAAGGTCAAAGATCTTTTTTATTTGACCCTGGTCGGTTCGGATAATACGGCGGCGGTCGCCTTGGCCAGATCAATGGGGTTGACTGAGGCCGAGTTCGTCGCCAAAATGAACCAACAGGCCAAGGATTTCGGCTTGACCAAGACCAAATTCGAGGATATTTCCGGTTTAAGCGACGGCAACGTTTCCACGGCCCGCGAGATTTTGGCCTTGGCGAAAAGGTGTCTCGCTAATGAAAAAATCCGCGACACGACGATTGAAGAAAATTACGAATTTTCTACCGTGGGCGGACGCGATGTCCAAGTCCAATCGACCGACGCGCTCCTTTCAGTTTTTCCGGTTGACGGCATAAATATCATCGGCGGCAAAACCGGCCATACTGATGAGGCCGGCTATTGTTTCGTCGGCGAATTCATCAATCAAGCCGGCCATAAAATAATGTCAGTCGTGATGGGCACCAACTCCGACGAAGATCGTTTCGCCCAAACCAAGAAACTGGTGAAATGGGCATATGATAATTATAGTTGGACTGAAAGTAATAAATAGACTTATTGCGATAAATATAATATAATTTAAACAAACTAATGTTATATTGTCATATTGTTATATTGTTACGCAACGATTTAAAAATGTTTAACAATATAGCAATATAACAATATAAATAAATATTTATGTCTAAACAAGAAAAAATGGCGGGCAAAGCCGGTAAATTAATCATTGGCAACTGGAAAATGAAAAAGGGCCTCATGGAAAGCGTTGCTTTGGCCAAGGAAATGGTGGAAAAATTTAAGGATTTCAAAGAGGATGGCAAAGAAGTGGTGCTTTGTCCGACTCTGGTGGCTTTAACCGAAGTCGACAAGGTAGTAAAGAAAAGCAATCTGAAATTGGGCGCGCAAAACGTCTTTTGGGAAGATCGCGGCGCTTATACCGGCGAGGTTTCGCCGCAAATGCTGATCGAGGCGGGCTGTCAATATGTGATCATCGGCCACTCGGAGAGAAGAAAATACCTGTTGGAAAATTACGCGATGATCCACCAGAAGATCCGCGAGGTATTGAATACTGAAAAATTGATTCCGGTAGTTTGCATCGGCGAAGAAAATGAAGACCGCAAGACCGACCGGCGGGATTTTGTATTATTGAATCAGCTGCAGCAAGCTTTGGGCGGGATCGATATTTCCGAAAACCAGCGGATCGTCGTTGCTTATGAACCGGTCTGGGCGATTGGTTCAGGAACCGCTATCGAGCCTTCCGAGGCGATGTATGCCCATAAAATCATCCGCTTGGCGTTAGATGATATGTTCGGCATGCAGGCGGTGGAAAAAAGCTTCCAGATCGTTTACGGCGGCAGCGTCACCGGCAAGAACGTCAAATCGTTCAGCAATTTGGAAAATATGGATGGCTTATTGGTCGGCGGCGCCAGCCTGGACGCGGAAGAATTTTATAAGATTTGTCGAGGAATATAATTTTTGGAAATATATAATACGAATACTACGAATTGTTCGCGAATACTACGAATAGATTTAACGAATTTAATTCGGTAAATAGTTTGCGGTATTCGCGTATGATTTGTAGTATTCGCATCATGCCGATGTATAACATAATCCCGCTAATTTTGATTTGTATCAGCCTATTCATTATTATTGTCATTGTCGTGCGGAAATTTCCCGCGCTGGCTAATATTGATGTGGAAAATATGCCGGCGGAAAAGGAAGCCCGCTTCAAAGAACAGATTATTACCGGCCGGATGCAAAAGAGCATGGCCAAGGGGAAGGCCCGGCTGACCAAGTTCTTTGGTTTTATCGGCGGTTGGATCGGCACGCTGTTCAAGTTCACCCAGAATAAATTGCAGGAGGCCAAAAAGAATTACAGCCAGCCGGCCGCGCTGCCGGTCGAGGATAAGAAAACGATGATCGAAGGGCTGCTGGCCAAGAATTCCGTCTTGGATGACCGGGAAAATTTTGAGGAAAAAGAAACCAACCTGATCAAGATAATCGAGTTGGATCCGCGCCATGCGGAAGCTTTCATCGCTTTGGGGAGCTTGTATGCGGCAAATAAAAAATATGAAGAAGGGAAGCAAGCTTTTGCCCACGTCTTGAAACTCTTGGGCAATGAAGAATCCGACCAGCAATCCGAGGTTTATTACGATCTGGCAGCGATCTATCGGGATACGGGCGAAGCCGCGAGTTCTCTCGAGACCATCAAGATGGCGGCCAAACTGGCGCCGAACAATCCGCGCTATCTTGACTCTCTCTTGGAAATAAGTATAATTAATAAAGATAAAATTACCGCCCAAGATGCCCTTGATAAGCTATCTTCGGTTAATCCGGAAAATGGCAAATTGGCCGAATTCAAAGATCAAATCGAATCTTTGGCATAGAATATTATGTCGCGGTTAGCCGCCTGGAGGCGGCATTTTTAGTAAAAAGCTCGCTAACGAATCGAAAATATAACTTCGAAAATTGAAATGCCGTTGTAGCTCAGCTGCCCCGCCCACTGATGGGGCGGGGTAAAGTTGAGCATCTCGGGTTCATGCAATTTTAGAGTTATTCAGGAAAAAATATAGTTTGCCGTTGTAGCTCAGCTGCCCCGCCCACTGATGGGGCGGGGTAAAGTTGAGCATCTCGGGTTCATGCAATTTTAGAGTTATTCAGGAAAAAATATAGTTTGCCGTTGTAGCTCAGCTGGTAGAGCACCTCCATGGTAAGGAGGGGGTCTCGGGTCCGATTCCCGACAACGGCTCATGGTTTACACCTATCTTATAAAAAGTTTGCCAAGCGGTAATTTTTATGTAGGTATAACAGATAATCCGCAAAGGAGATTGAAAGAACATAATTCTGGAAAAGTTGACGCCACAAGAAGTAATCGGCCTTATGAACTTAAATATTTGAAGAAGCATCTAGATTACACTGAGGCAAGAAAGCATGAAAAGTGGTTAAAAAAGAAAAACCGTGAATATAAAGAAAAATTGTTTTTAGCTGCCCCGCCCACTGACAGGGCGGGTTTACCGCGCCCGTTCGGGACGGGGTAAAGTAGAGCACCTCCATAAATTTAAGAAATTTTGCGGTTTCGGGTCCGACTTGTCCCGCCCTTTATGGGCGGGATTCCCGACAACGGCTCAGATTCAAATAAAAAGTTAAAAATAAAAAAGAAAAAATAGCCTGACTTGATATTAATAGCGGGTTAAACACGGTGAAAATCGCCAATTTTGAGGGCGGTTTTTTTATTGACAATTTTGCGATTATTTTGTTAAGATAAAAAACCGTCAAGAGCACGCACATTCACACATTTACCATATAAAAAGGAAGGGGTTACTATGTCGTGGTCCGCTAAAGAGCTGGTTATCGGTGTTGATGTTGGCGCCGGAACCATCAAAGGAGCTTTGTTCAATCCGGATAACTGGGAAATGATTCCGGAATCTTTAATCAAAGTTGCCACGGAACCGAAAAATGGCGTCGAATCGGTTACCAGGAAAATTTTATCAATAATGAACGGATTAGTGAAAAAAGCGGCCGGAACCAAGATCAAATGCGCTGGTTTATGCATGCCTGGTTCACCCGATCCGATCAGTGGCAAGATCAATGGCAATTGCGCCAATATCCCCGGCGCGGACGATTACAGTTTTCTGGATCCGCTGGCGAAATTTTTTCCCTTTTTGATTTTCGCCTTCAATGATTCGGGCTCACATCTCTACGGTGAATATAAACTGGGCGCCGGCGTCGGCTTCACTTATCTGGTCGGGCTCGCCCTGGGCACGGGAATCGGAGGAGGAACTATTATCAAAGGTGAATTGATCAGCGGCAACAAACAAGCGGCCAGCGAATTCGGCCATCTCAAGGTTGATTATTCAGCCGATGCCCCGATATGTTCGCGCGGAGACCAGGGTTGTCTTGAATCATTTGCCGGAACGGCGGAGATAAAAAAACGCTGGGCTCATTATCAGCGCATTTTCTACACGTTTCGGAATAATCCTGATCAATCGCCCTGTACAACGGAATATTTCCCCAAGGATGACATTCCGAACGTCAAGGACATCTTTAAACAGGCCGAGTTGGAGTCCAATTATTTGCCCTCGATTCGGCAGAAATGCGTCTGTTACCTTACCGTCGATGATATTTCGCGGTATGTCAGT
>CAVVFV010000002.1:0-60301 GCA_963747695.1 Candidatus Falkowiibacteriota bacterium
GACCGTGTTTGCCGATGAGGAGAAAGATGATTCAGAAAAAGAGGAAGCGGCTGCGCCCCAAGATGCTGAAACCGACGAAGAAGTCGAAGAAGAAACCGATCCGGTTGATCCGCCCGACGCCCCGACTGCCGCCGTTGCTGAAGCAGCAGCCGTTGAAACCGACGAATCAGCAGTCAGCGAGGAAACCGAAGAAGAAGCCGAACCGGATTTTGAAGTTCCCGAAGAAACGGCAGAGCAGAAGCCGGCGGCGCCGAAAAAAAACAGAATTTTAAATTTGAAAAAAGGCAATAAATCTTTACCCGACATCGAAGACGAAGGAATGTTCTTTTCCCGTTAGGTGATGGACCTTTTTTTGGGTAAGATAAAAGATAGTTAAATTTTAGGCTAATATTATTTATTAGTGAGGAATTATAAGGTTATAATTTTGACAAAAAACCTTAAAAGTGGTACTATTTTACGAATAGCATATTTTCTTCTTTAAAAATATTTTTAAATTATATGAGTGACAATGATACGACAATTGATCTGGAGCCGGCCGATTTGGAAGCGGCGGCCAAGATCCAGGGCAGTAAACTGGGGATACTTTTGGCCGAATCGCTTTTGCCGGATGAGCTGAAGGATGAACTGATCACCCTGAGCGAAAAAATGAGCGAGGAGCAGCTTGATGAATTGTCGGCCGTTTTAGAAGCTGAATTTTTAGACGAGGCGACCCGGGAGATCGACGAAAAATTCCAAAAGCGCTTGGAAAATTTGATGCTGAAATATCAAAGCGAAGATCAAGAAGATAAAAAAGAATGGGATAAACAAGCCGCGGCGATCGAATCGCTGGGCGACCAAAAAATATGACCAATAAAATAGATGCGAGTCAGCTTAATCAAACCGACGTTGCCGCGGAAGCGGAAGTCGGCAAGATTTTTGCGCAGTACCAGCAAAGCACTGATGATGCCGCGAAACTCAAGCTTAAGTCCCAATTGAAAAAAGCGACCGGTCTGGATGAGGATTTGGAGGCCTTGCTCGATGAGAGCGACACCGACTTGGAAGAAATAATGGAGGCGGTTAAAATGAAAAAAGATCTGGTGGCAAACTTTCAGAAAAAGTTCGGTTTGGCCGGGGGCGCGGAATTATTTGGCATTGCCGAGCTGGAAGGTAAGTTAGAGGAATGGACCACTAAAGCGCAGTTGAAAAAAGATGAATCCGTTATTCCCTTGGAAATTCCGTCTCCGGCCAACGAAGCTTTGCCCGAGATAACCTCTAAAAATAAGGCAGAAATAGCTCAGCCAAACTCGACTGAAAAAAACGGAACGCTAGCCGATAAATTGATCGGTGATTTGGCCCGGCTGACCGCCAGTCAGGTTCCGGCGGAGCGGAAGCAAGCGGCGGAAATCTTATCTCATCTTTCCCGCGAGCAGACCGCGGCGATTCGCCCGAAATTGACCCCCGAACTCCGCAAACAGTTTAACGATTTCGAGGCAAAGGAATTTTCGCCGCGCGCTCCTCAAGCGGAAAAAAAGGAAACCAAGATCGACCAGCTGGTCGGCGATTTAGCCCGGCTGACCGCGAGCACAGTTCCGGTAGAGCGGAAGCAAGCGGTGGAAATTTTATCCCATCTTACACCTGGTGAAGTTGCGGCGATGCGTCCGAAAATGACACCCGAACTACGGACTCAGGTTAATAATTTCGAAGTGAAGGAATTTTCTCATCCTGCCCCGGAAAAGAAACCCAAAGCTAAGCTTTATCAAGTGAACAATACGCCCGGATTCGGCCGACAACCGGTAAAAAAGGAAAAACCGGACGCGCTGTTGGTTCAGGAGCGAGAGGCGATTGAGAAATTAGTCGGCAAGAGCAACGCAAAAAAATCGCGCCGGGATTATAATCCGGTCGACGATATCGTCAAAAAGTTGGACAAGCTGACCGAGTATGACGATCCTAAAAGCGATCGGGAAGCGGCTGAGATTATTAAACATCTGCTGCCGGAGCAGACCGCGCAACTGCCGGGAAAAATGTCGCCGGAATTGATCAGAAGACTGATGTCGATTGAGGTTCCGCCGCCGGAATCGGCTCCCGCCCCGGAAAAAGGCCGCGAAAAAACTTCTGCCAAACCGCGGACCAAAGCAGTGGAATATATCCGTTCTAAGCCGGCGGAAAAGCCGGTCGCGCCTGTCGGAGATACTGTTGCCCGAAAATCAGAAGCGGAAAAAACGACAGTCAAACCGGAAAAGAAATCCTGGCAGCCGAAAGAGCACCACTGGTCAAGAGCCGAAATATTGGAAGTTGAGGCGATTAAAAAGCAGCGCCACGCTGATGAATTAAAAAAACATCTTTTGAAAACCGGCTTGGGGCTGGTCGCTTCTGTTGCCGGTTTAAAAACTTTTTCTGACTTGCCCGCCTACTTAAAAGACCAGCTTGGCGTTAAAGGAAATATTTTAGGCATCGGTCACGGCAAGGGTTTGGGCGGTTCGATCGAAGAATTGATGGCCGAGAGCCAAAAAGGTCACGCCAAAGGCCGGACGCAAGCGGATGAAGAGGGTTTTGCCAATGTTGAAATTAATTGGACTAAAGATCTTAACCAATCGCCGGTTATTCAGGCGATCAGGGATTTGGATAAAAGATTGGCGATGACCCGCGAAGGCAGCACTAAGAATTCTGAACAGCGTCAGTTGATCGCCAAGCTGCTGGCGGAAAATCGGCATAAAGAAATGCTCACCCGCGAAAAGCGGCAGCAAGAAATAAAAATAATTTTAGATGATTACACCACCACCAAGGTTACCGGCGTCCAGTTGACGCGCGATGTTTTGGATACGGCCTGCGTGGCGATGACTATCCCCACCTATGGGGCGGCTTTGAAATTCAGATCATTGCTGTATATGCCGCTTTCGGCGCTGGATAAAGCCAATGAACTGAAAAAGAAAGCGCGGGTCGGCGCCCGAACCAGAGCCAATAATATCGATCAAAAAACCGGAACGGTGATGGGAGATAAAATGAGAGAAGAGATGGTGGCGCGGGCGGAAAAAAGGATGGGTTTGCTGGAGATGGCCAAGCGGAGCGCCAAGGAGACTTTTTTCAATCTGTTAAGAAAAGGAGAAGGCACCGGCTGGCAAAAGTCCATGAAACAGGCTTCGGCGATCGGGAATATTCTCCGTTTCGCCGGTATCGCCGCCACTTCATTTATTACGCCGGGCGGTTATGACAAGGCCGTCAATCAAGTCCTGGAGGCATTGCGCCATTCGGAAACCTGGTCGCACGCCGGAAAGAATTTTCTGGAAGGCGCGATGAATCGCCTGACTTTCGGCGCCGCTTTCCATGATCTGGCGACGGGAAAAACCGCCGCGGAATTGCCGTCGATGACCCACTCGGCCGGAACGGCGCCCCAGGGGGCGACCGGAAGTTTTGAGATGACTAAAAATCCGTCCGAGACCAATGCCGCTTACAACGCCGAACATTTGGCCGAAGCTCCGATTGGAAATAATGCGCATACGGTTTGGGTTGGATTGAAAGACCAACTGATTGCCAAGTATGGCAAAGATTTTTCCGACTTGCCGAAAGATTCTCAGGATGAATCGATCCGGCTTTTGATCAACCGGATTTCGGCTGATCCGGAAGCCTATGGATTGCCGAAGGATTTGGATTACGCTAAATTGTCTCAGGAGCAGATCGATCAGATCCCTTGGGATAAAGTTTTGGCCGGCGAAGGAGAACCGACCGCGGCCGTTCATAACCTGGGCAAGACTTTGGCCGAACCGGGCGATAATTTGAAAAATTTCGGCGGCGGGACGAGAGAATTGACGAACGAAGAAAGTTATAATAATGCCGCGGATTTTTTTGAAAACAAGCGGATGAGCGATCGGCTGGCCGATCTTTCGGAAAAAGCTCGTCGTTGGCATGATGCATCGCTTCCGCCGGCTGAGAAGAATCGGATCATTGCGGAAATAAGCGAGATGAGAAAAACCGTGGAACGTCTGACCGGCGGCTTCTTGATCTATGATGATCGCAGCGGCGACTGGAATGTCCAGATGCCGGATAATCAGATCATCAATGTTTTTCACTCGCATTCGCCGTTGGCGATGAATGCGGCGGAGATTCAGGAAAATTTGCCGCCGGGGGAAGCGTCGTTTAACAATTTGACGGCGGACGAGGCGTCGCGGCTGGAAATAAAAATTCCGCCGCCGGGGCTGGAAGGGCACGAAGCGATTGCTCCGACTCATCCTGAAGCCGGGCTTGAACAGCCGGCCGAGCCTGCCGCGCACGAAGCAGCGGCGAGCAATTCGGATGAGGACAGTTTCAGTAAAGCGATTCAGGATGCCGAGGCAAAAAAAGTTCCGGAAATTAATTTGGCGGATACCCAGAATATCAAAGGCGATTTGGCTGACGGGGAGATCGCCCGGCATTTAGCCGAGCGGCCAGGCGCGCTGACGCTTAATTTACAGAACGTGACTTCGGTTACTCCGGCCGCTTTGGAAGCGATGTGCGGGAAAACCAACGGCTATATAATTTTGACGGGGCTCGATGCGCATAAAATGAACGATGACGCTTACCAGGCTTTGGCGCACTTGAAGCAGAGTTGCACGGTCGGCACGAATGATGCGGTCGAAAAGGGTTTTGCCGCTTGGCAAAATGAGCATAGCAGTGCCGATCTTTGGGCAGTCGATGAGAATCACGTCCCCGCGCCCCACGAGCAAGCCGCTGCCCTTGCGGAAAATGCTCCGGAGATCCCGACCAAGGCCGCGGCCGACTTTGCCGCCCAGGCGCACGAAAATCCCTACGGAATTTTTCACGAGGTCAAACCGGATTTTGCCGATAAATATTCGCCGGCGCAGCAGGAAAATATTACCGCTTACCTCAATGCCGAGATCAAAGAAAGAAATGAGTTATTGAATGTGCTTAAGGAATATCAAGATAAATATGGCGACCGGCCGGAGCAATTGGCCGCTTTCCGCCTCCTGTTGGAAAACCATGTTACCGAACAAAACAATAATCTGGAGGCTAACTTGAAAGGATTGACTGACCCGAATCAGGACTTCAGCCATAATTTTGAAAAATTATCCGGAGACCCGCTGGTCATGGCGCACGCCAATGCGGCGCACGAGGCCGAGAAACTGGCCGGGAAAGCCGGTCTGATCTTGCCGGGCGAGCAGGTCGGCAACAGCAGTGATGAATTGGCAGACCGGGTGGCAGCGCATGGCGGCCCCAAAGTGCTTACCGCCGCCGACCTCCATAAGATCGTCGGTTCACATGCGGAAGTTCGCGAGGAACACGGCGAAGTTAAAGGTAGCGGGGGAAATTATGAGGTTTTCACTGCTGCCGAAATGCGCGGCACCGGCGAAGAGAATCTGAATATGGAAGTGGTTAACAAACTGCATCTGACGCCGATGCAAATGGAAGCCTTGAAAACGGAATCGGATCGCCTGTCGGCCTTGGGGGCGGAGTTGGAAAAGCATGAACCCCGTTCCCCGGAAGCTTTGGCTATTATCAAGGTGATAAAAAATACGATGGAACAAGGGAAGAAAACATTCGGAACCGATGCAGTTTTTTCTCGAGCTGTCCGACAAGTGGCTGAAGTGGAATAATATAAAAAAAGAGATCGTGGCGTGAAGATAACGGCCTAGCCGCCGTATTAAATGAATTTTGTTATGTCCATCTTTGATAGAATATTCGGCCGGGGTTTTGGCAAGGCTGCCGCCGAGGCGGAGGCGCCGGAAAAAGAGCCGGTCGAGACAATTACTCCGAGCGGTAAGGCATTGCCAGCCGGAATGGAGCGACCGAGCAGGGAAAGCGAGGCGAAAAAAAAGGTTCGCAAGAATCCCGATGTTTTTTATTTGCATAAATCCGGAAAAAAGCTTTCGGTCGAAGAATTTGCCACCTACCGGGAGGCGATCCGCCAGCGCAATCGGCTGGATCTGAAAAAGATCCGCGAGGACTTGAAGATGTATCAAGCGCCGGAAGCGGAACCGGAAGAGGAACCGTCCTGGAATGTGCAGCCCGAAGAGATCGTTTTTGCCAAAATTTCCGGAGGGGAAATTGAAGCCGGCTGGCAAGTGGATCAGGTCGAGGGCGGGACAGTATCGTTGTCCAGACGCGATCCGGCTGAACCGGAACGGAAGTTGGCGATGACAGCCACCCGGGAAGAATTGCAAAAAATAAACGAGCGGGGCAAGATTGATTTCCTCCAGGCGGAAAATTGGTCCGATTTATATAAATTGATTATCCGTAACGGCATCGTGGCCGGAGCGACGGCGGAATATCGACCGAAAAAAATAAAAGCAATGGTTGACCGGGTCAGAAGCCGGAAATTAAGTCCGCGGAATATCACCGCGGCGAATAATCTGCGCCAGGCAGTCGAGAATATTTTAGCCAAAGAACCGAAGTTTGAACGGCCTAAACCGGAGGTCATTGCCGTTGAGAAAAATCATCCCGTTGCCGCCGAAATTAAACCGGCCGGCATTATTGCAGCCGAGCCTAAAACTCCCGAAGTATTTGAAACGACCCCGGCTACTGCTGCGGTCGACGCGGAAAATTCTTTGCTGGAAAGGGCAAAGGAAGAAAATGAATTGAAAGCGTTGAAACTGAAAGATTTGGCCGCGCAGTCCGCCGCCCTGGACCAAGAGCTGGCCGCGGCGGCTCCGGTTACGGACAATCCGGATAATTTTTCTCCGGAAGAATTGAAAAAAATGCGCCACCTTGATCCGGGAAAAATGGCGGCGGAATATTATAGCGTTCCGGAGAAAAAAATCGATACCGAAGCGATTGAAAGATCGGTCAGGGAACAGCGCGAGGCGAATGAAGCAGCCCTTCAGCTGGAGGAAGTTAAGGCCGAGCAAGCGCGGGCGGCTGAAGCGGCAGAAAAAAAACAGGCCGCAGCCAGAGCCGCGGAAGATTTGGCTTTCGTCAACGCGGCCAAGAACCGAGCAGCCGTCGAAGCCTATCAGCGTAGATTCGCGGTAACCGCGGCTGATCTGAAAAAGATCGAAGAGTTCGAGAAATTATCCCCGGAACAGCGGCTTTTTGTGGTGAAAGATTTGCGGCAGAATGTTTTTAGCCGTTTTGCGCAAAAAGCGGCCGCGAAACAAGCAGAGGCCGTAATTTTTCCGGCGGCTCATGAGGTCAAAGGAGATTTTGCCGACGCGAAGATCGCCGAACATTTGGCCAAGCAGCCGGGTTCGCTTGATCTGCGGAATGTCACCTCGCTTTCCAAAGAAGTATTGCAGGCGCTCTCGGGCAAGACTGATGAGGGTGTGATAAATCTGGTCGGGCTGAAAGCGGAAAATATCAGAGAAGAAACTCTCAGAGGCCTGGTCCAGCTGAAAACCGGATTTCTTCTGAACGACGAGGCGCTGCGGCGGATCGAGAAAATGGACCGGAGGAATTTAGTGGAAGATCCGACCCGGAATGCCAACGAAGAAAAACGTCCGGCGGTTCCCATTGAAGAAAAATAAAAAAAGACGGCTATTGAAGAAAATAAAAAAAAGACGGCTCGCGAGTCGTCTTTTTGTGATCATTTTTTCGGAACCAGCCGCCAATATCTGGCCTGATCGATCAGAAAATAACCATCGGTTTTGGTGATCCGGCGCGGCGGCAAGAATTTTTGCCCGTTTTGATCGACGAGCTCAAGCCGCAGGAGATTGAATTCCAGGAATGTTCCGGAGCAGCTGTCATGGATGGCCGAGATAAGGAACGAGGTGTCAAGATAGGTCATTGCTAAGCCATTGGGGCAAACCCGCAAGGCTTCGACGTTCATCCGGCTGAATCTACTCTCATAGAAATACGGCAGCCGTATTTCAACGTGGATCGAGTCCTCATTATAATAGCCGGCTTTTTTGACTGAAAAATAAATGCCATCGCCGACTAGGCTGTCAGCTGGTTGGCAGTCGGATGATCCGGCCTGGGAAAGGAAGAACGGCCCGAGCAGGAACAGGTAAAGCAGGGAGAATTTCATAACAACCTCCAGTGTTTTAAGGATCAGTTTAGGCGAAAAAGCTTTCCTCGAATACTCCCATATTAATAAAAAAAAGTCAAAATAATCTCTTGAGTGAAAAAAAATAAAAAGGCGACTTCGCAAAGCCGCCCCTTTTTCTCTGCCGGAATTCCGGTCAGTTTTTCGCGAACAGATATCCTTTATGCCAGAAATGTCGGGCAAGGACGATGCAGTTCGCAGGATTGTTTCGGTCAAAGATCAATTCGGCGCTGTCGGGCGTTTCGGCAAAATGGCGGTTAAGCATGGTCGCCAGATCAATGATCACTTCGGTGGTGTCGCCCAGCGGAAGCAGCGTATAAGAACTGTCTTCGAGCGTGACTTTTCCGGCCGGGGTGACAACCTCGAGCTGTAATTTATTGTGTTGATAAAGATGGGGGTTTTTCAGCGGGATACGGATCCACAAGATATTGGCGCTGTCGAAATTGACCGTGTCTTTGTGGGTGAAATGAATCACGTCGGCCGCGCTGACCATTGTCGGCAGGATTAACAGCATACTGATGAGCCCAAAGAGCGATTTAAACATACGACCTCCTGGTGGATTGTTGACGTTGAAAAGGGGAGTGACGGATTTAGACGATATCACGTTATCAAGGAAAAGTCAAGGATAACGAAATTGAACAATTGAAAAAAATTGTAAATGGAAAAGGCAACCCGGGTGAGCTGCCTTTTTCGATGGATGGCTGTTTAGTTCTCCAGTCGCCAGTTTTTCCCCTTGACAAGAAGATCATTGATATCCTCTCTAGAGAATATTTGCTCGGAAAAAATTGCGTCTTTTCGCTGTTTCGACCAGTTTCTCAATAGTCCGGTCAGGGAGAAGAAAAGGACTGTTGTGGGGTATTTATCCCCCTCGATTTTCGCAATCGCTCTGACTTTGATGGTTACGCCTTCATACTCGACAGCCACTTTTACGCTGTCGCTGTAGAATTTCGTTCCCGGGATTTCGGCGCGAATTCCGACCTGGTCTTTGATCTGAACGAAGCTGTAATGCGCTTCGAATCCATAAAAATACATCTTCGAATCCGAAAGCGAAAAATTATTCTCTTCTGCCGGCACTGTTGCCATTGCCGCTGAAACCAGCAATGCAAGGACGATAGAACGGAGCATAACAAACCTCCCGTAAAATGTGGTTAATATTGTTGTTTCTGGTTATTTTCAATGTTCATTTTCGCACTTCTATAATAGCATATTTTATATAAATTGTCAATAATAGCCGGTTGACACTAATGGCTGATTTGCTATAATATTAGTAGGCAAAATGAGTGCCTCTTTTTCATTTATTATCGGTAAAATCGTGTCTAAATTTCATTCAACTTTTTAACCTTTAACTTTAAAACTTTATAAATTTATATCTATATGACCATAAGTTATTTAGGCCAATCATGTTTCAAACTGCAGGATAAATTAGGTCCGGAGGGCGTGACGCTGGTCACCGATCCATTCGGCAAAGAGTTGGGTTTTAAGGTCCCGAACTTTGAGGCCGACATCGTAACGGTCAGCCATCAGCATCTTGATCATAACAATTCCGGCGCCTTGCGCGGCAATCCTTTCGTCATCGATACTCCCGGAGAATACGATATCAAGAATGTCATGGTGCAAGGCGTAGAAACTTTCCACGACGCCAAAGGCGGCGCCGAGCGCGGAAAAAATATCGTTTATCGCATCGAGATGGACGACCTGACTATCGTTCATTTGGGCGATTTGGGGCATATCCTTACCGACGAACAATTGGAGCAGCTCGATGACGTCGATATTTTATTTATTCCGGTCGGCGGCAAAGTGACCTTGGACGCCAAGATGGCGGTCGAGGTGATCGGGCAATTGGAACCGAGAATCATCATCCCGATGCATTTTAAATTCCCCGGCTCTAAATTTGAACTCGAGCCGGTGGAAAAATTCATCAAGGAATTGGGCGTCCAACCCCGCAAGGAAGAAAAATTGAAAATCGCCAAAAAAGATTTGCCGCAGGAAGGGATGGAATTGGTAATTTTAGAGATTGCGGTTTAAATTGCTATTGGGCATGCCCCCAGAAGTTGTTCACTTATAAATAATAATGCAAAATTAAAATCTCAAATTGAAAAATAATTTTACATTTTGAGATTTTAATTTTTAATTTCTGATGCCCAACCAGGAGGAAAAAAAACCAGCCGCGCCTGCAGTTCTGCCGACAGAAGAGAAAGACAAGCATAACGCTTTGCTGGCCGGAGTTATTTTTTTCATGCTGCTGATCATAATTCTCTGGGTGATGAATTTGGGAACGATGATGAAAAGTCCGGCGCCGAAAGCGAGTGATCAGCTGAATATCGACCAAGTCACTAGTGATTTTCAAAACGCTTTTAATCGGGTCGGGGCGGAAATGAGCGATCTGAAAAATATCGATACTACCGGCTTGCAGAAATACGCGGCGAATCTGGCCAGCAGTTCCGCTGCTTCGACTACGATCGAAAGATAAGAATCGGGCGTTAAGTCCTTAATCCTTGATTCCTAACTTTTAATCGATTGCGATATGCCAAAAAATAAGAAATCCCTTAAGGCGAAACAGCCCAAGGACAAAGATAAGAAAATTGCGACACCGCCGGAAAAAATAAAAGCAGACAAGGTGCAGCCCAAGCTGGAAAATCCTGTCGAACCCTCCTCCACAAAAGCGGAGGCCAAGGGCGAAATGGTCGGACTGTCGCCGCAAGCCGGGATGGGGCAATCGCGCACTATGTACGGCTTGGTCCAGGCCCAGCCGATCGTCGAAGAGATGAGCCGGTCATATTTGGATTACGCGATGAGCGTCATCGTTTCCCGCGCCTTGCCCGACGTCCGCGACGGCTTGAAGCCGGTGCACCGCAAAATATTATACGCGATGTGGGATATCGGTTTGCGCGCCGGCGGAAAATTCCGCAAATCCGCCACCGTCGTCGGCGAGGTTTTGGGTAAATATCATCCGCACGGCGATACGGCCGCTTACGAATCCATGGTGAGAATGGCGCAGGATTTCTCGATGCGTTATCCGCTGGTCAAAGGCCAGGGAAATTTCGGTTCGATGGACGGCGATTCGGCCGCGGCCATGCGTTATACTGAAGCCAAACTTTCGGCGATTTCCGAGGAGATGCTTTTCGACATTGATAAGAATACCGTGGATTTTATTCCGACTTACGACGGTTCGCATCTTGAGCCGAGCGTTTTGCCGGCCAAATTGCCGCAGCTTTTGCTGAATGGTACGATGGGCATCGCCGTGGGCATGTCGACGGAAATCCCGCCGCATAATCTGCGCGAATTGACTGACGCCATCGCGCATTTGATCGCCAATCCGGAAGCGACCGTGGAAGATCTCTGCCAGTTCGTTAAAGGTCCGGATTTCCCGACCGGCGGCGTCATTTACAATCAGAAAGACATTGAGTCGGCTTATGGCACGGGTAAAGGCGGGATTGTGATGCGCGGCGTCGCCGAAATTGAAGAGATGAAAGGCGACCGATTCCAGATTGTCATTTCGGAAATTCCTTATCAAGTCAATAAAGCGACGCTGGTGGAAAAGATCGCCGAGCTGGTCACGGAAAAGAAAATCGACGGCATTAAAGATTTGCGCGATGAATCCGACCGCGAAAAAAGCGTCCGGATCGTCATTGAATTGAAAAAAGACGCCTATCCGAAAAAAGTTTTGAACGCTTTGTTCAAGATGACCGCTTTGCAGTCGACCTTTCACGTCAATATGCTGGCTTTGGTCGACGGCATCCAGCCCAAAGTTTTAAATTTGAAATCAATCCTCGAAGAATATATCAAGCACCGCGAAGTGGTGGTCAGACGCCGGACGCAATATGATCTGGACAAGGCGAAAGACCGCGCCCATATTTTGGATGGCTTGGTCATCGCGCTGGAGAATATCGATGCCATCATCAAAGTGATCAAAGCTTCGAAAGATAAGGATGACGCGAAAATAAATTTGATCAAGAAATTCAAGCTGACCGACCGGCAGGCCGTGGCGATCCTGGAAATGAAACTTCAGCAATTGGCCAATTTGGAAAGATTGCGCGTCGAGGAAGAATTGAAAGAAAAGAAAAAATTGATCGCCGAACTGGAAGCGATCCTGAAATCGAAATCCAAAATTTTAAGCATCATCAAAACCGAATTGAAGGAAATCGCCGATAAATACGGCGACGAGCGCCGGACCAAAGTGGTGGCTAAGGGCGTCAAGGATTTTTCCATCGAGGATCTGGTACCCAACGAAGAAGCGATCGTGATGATGACCCGCGACGGCTACATCAAGCGGATGTCGCCCGACACTTTCAAAACCCAGGAACGGGGCGGCAAGGGCGTGATCGGCCTTTCGACCAAGGAAGAAGATACGGTGGAATTTATGTTCACGACGATGACTCATACCGATTTGTTATTCTTCACTACCAAGGGCCGCGTCTTCCAGTTGAAATCTTATGAAATACCGGTCGCCTCGCGGACGGCCAAGGGTACGCCGATCGTTAATTTCTTGCAATTATTGTCCGAGGAGAAGATCACTTCGACTTTGCCGTTGGATAAAATCGTCGGCGCGGAATATTTATTTTTCGCCACTGAACAGGGCTTGGTGAAAAAAGTTAAGCTGGAAGCTTTTGCCAACGTCCGCCGTTCCGGTTTGATCGCCATCAAGATCAAGGGCGATGATAAATTGATCTGGGCTAAGCCGACCTCTGGCACCGACGAGATCCAATTGATTTCGGCCGAAGGCCAGTCGATCCGTTTTTCCGAAGATGATGTCCGCGAAATGGGCCGCAATGCCGCCGGCGTCCGCGGTATCCGCCTCAAGGGCAAAGACGTGATGGTCGGCATGGGCGTGATCTCGACTGACAAGGAAAGAATCAAAAAATACCAATTGATCAGCATTATGGCCAACGGGTTTGGCAAACGCTCGCCGCTTTCCCTCTATAAGGTCCAGGGCCGCGGCGGTTCCGGAATCCGCACCGCCCATGTCACCGACAAGACCGGCAAGCTCACCAACGCTTTCGTGGTTAACGTCGAAACGATGGACGACCGCGATCTGATCATCATTTCCGAAAAAGGCCAGGTGATCCGGCTGCCGTTCAAACAGGTCAACGAGCTCGGCCGCGACACTCAGGGCGTCCGCGTGATGCGTTTCAAGGAAGAAGGCGATAAGGTCGCCTGCGTCACCTGGGCCTAGATCAATTAAAAATTAAAAATGCAAAATTAAAAATATTTGTCGGGATAATGAAAAAAGGACGGATTTGTTTCCGTCCTTTTTAGTAGCTAGAAGCCTTCGCCCCCTTTGATCAAAATTTGGGTCCGTCTTTTTTCTTCCTTGCTGCTTCGCTGTTTAATAATTTTGGTGCCCTGGTAAAACAGAAAAATTATTATTCCGCTGAGCAAGCTGGTCAACCAGTAGCGACCAAAAAGGAAAA
Organism: Candidatus Falkowiibacteriota bacterium; assembly: GCA_963747695.1. Lineage (GTDB taxonomy): Bacteria > Patescibacteriota > Patescibacteriia > Patescibacteriales > WJLG01 > JAQTUZ01. Next base: position 13,360 of record CAVVFV010000002.1, read on the forward strand.
AAGCGGCATAAAGTACGATACCGATTTGTAGCCAGTTAAGAATTGCCGAATAAAGTTCTAAGGCAGGATCGGCGGCTTGACGGGAATAAGATCGGTACAAAGGACGTTCGATCAGGAAGATGAGGAATCCCGCGACCAGCGTGCTGATTAGGAGTAAAACTTTGAGTGTGCCCCAGGAAAAAATCAGATTAGGCGGGCAATGTCGCAAGCCAAGACTGTAAAGCCCGATCATTAAGCCGTTGCCGATAAGGATAACCGCCAGAAAATCGTAAAGCCATTGCCTGATCAATTTGAAAAAACGCAGCGCCACGACCAAGGAAACCAGGCCGATAAAGATGAGATAAAGACGGTGGCGGTAATCAGGAAAAGTTTCATCTTTAGGCGCTTCGGTATGGGAAGTGATTTTGACGCAGGTATCCAGAGCGCGCTTCGCGACCGTATCGATTCTTTTCCAATCCGTGGCGATAATTTCTCGCTGATAGTTCCAGCCCCAAAAACCAACCGGATCATAGGTCGTATCGAACTTAGCGTCTGACCTAAGTTGATAGATTTTCATGGTCTGTTTTTCCTCTAACGGCGAGTTGACGATCTGATGGAGGGCGCGATAAGGGCGGTACACTCCCGGGCGGAGCGTGACAAAGATCAGACTGTCGGGTTCTTCCGCTTGGATGTTGATGACAAAGGCCATAATCAAGGCGATGACGGCCAAGAAATTTTTAGTTAAGGTGTCCACGGTTCAACTCCTTTTGGTTTAGTTTAATATCAAAAAGGACAGAAACATTTCGTTTAATGTTATGACTTTTTTAGTTTGATGTCAACAAAAAAGGAGCGGAAAGTTTCCGCTCCGGTGGGGGATTGGTTCAAGCCGGAATTTGTTTGATCCGACCATGTCTTTTGCAGAAGTATTTCAGATAGATCGTTGCCGCGCCGGCTAAGATGACCAGCAGCGACGGCAGCAGACAGGGGAAAAGGGTGATTTTTGCGGCAACCAGCGCGGCAAAAAAAATAATCCAGAAGATCGCCTGATGGCCGCGGTAAAAAGCGAGGCTAGCGTAGAATTTTTTATTCAGCATGAGCAGTGCCGCATACGACAAGGCGGAAAGTTCAATCAGCGCCAGCGTCAAGCCTTTGAACTCCACCGGATGGCGTAAGACGCCGGTGTTGCAGACCAAGATCGCGTAGATCAAGCCGGCGATGGCCAGCCAGTCAAAGATCACCGTCGACTGGTTGAAAAACTCCGAATGCTCTTTCCATATCTGTTCCTCAAAAAGCGGGATTTTCAGCTCATAGCCAATGGCAATGAAAATTATGAAAGCCAAGAGGATGAAAAAAACCATTTTCCCGGCGGAGTTGGGAATTTTTAGCTGACCGCGCCGCGCCGGCAATTTTTTGATGGTTTTTCCCACGAGCAGGAAAGTGTTGGTGTCAATCAGACAAACCGTGGTGAATCCGAAAAAACCGGACGGTTTTTGGGAAATATTCGTGCAGCGCTCCGCCTGCTTGTTGAAGTAAACCGAACTGGCCAGGGAAAGCTTAATTTTTTGATCTTCGGAATAGATACTGTCAAGGCGTTGGTTGACCAGAAAATGACCGCCGCCGAGCTCTTGTAAAGCGATACCCTGCTTGGAGAAAGCGGCGGCCGCGGTGCACAGCAATCCAGCGGAAAGAATCAGCCAAAAGTAAATCTTTTGCATAGGCACACTCCTGTTAAAGGTTTGTTTTCAAAGGGCGGGCAGTTCAAATGATATTACGATTTCCGCTTCATTTTGTCAATTTCGGGACTTTGGGTTTTAAAGATGATATAATAAAATATAATGCGAATACGCTGATTCGTCTGCCGCGCTACGAATGCGGCTCATGCGAATTGGTAATAATGTATGCGAATACAGCGAATAATTTAACGAATTTTGATTCGGTTCGCGGAGTTCGCAGTAATCGCGTATAATTCGTATATAAACATATCGAATAATAAAATTAAGCAATATTTTTTATGAAGCATTTCTTTATCTTTCTGCCGGCGTTCTTAATTATCATCATGCTCGCGGTTTTCAATCTGAGCCTGATGTTCGGAGAAACTTTTTTGTTCCCGGCTAACGCAACGCTCGGCCAATGGCGGCCCAACCATATTCCCGCCCTGATGTGCGCCGGAAATCCGGCTTCCTGCGTCTTGCCTGGCGCCTCAACAACTCCGCCGACTGCCGACAATGTTGCCGCGGAAATAAAAATCGATTCTCCGTCATCCAATCAAGTTATTTCCAGCCCGTTGGAAATAACCGGCCAGGCGTTGGGCAGCTGGTTTTTTGAAGCCGTCTTCCCGATCAAACTGGTCGGCGAAAACGGCCAAGTTCTCGCCCAGGGCCAGGCGCAAGCAACCTCGGACTGGACCACGGCAGATGTTGTCCCGTTCAAAGCTGAATTAAAATTCGCTGCCGGGTCTTCGACGATCGGGATGCTGGTTTTCGCCAATGACAATCCGAGCGGGCTGCCGCAAAATGAAAAACAGTTCGGCGTCCCGGTCCGCCTCAGCGCCGTCCAACAGATTCCGGTCAAAGTTTATTTCGGCAACACCGAATTGGCCGGCAGCTCCAGCGATTGCAGCCTGGTTTATCCGGTCGAGCGTTTGATTAGTAAAACTCCGGCCACGGCCCGCGCGGCCTTGGAGCAGCTGCTTGGCGGCACCAATGCCGAAGAAAAGACTCAAGAATATTTTTCCTCGATCAATTCGGGTGTAAAGATAAATTCCTTAACGATCGATAACGGCACCGCCAAAGTCGATTTTGATTCGCAACTTGAAAATCAATTGGGCGGTTCCTGCCGCGTGACAGCGATCCGCGCCCAGATCACAGAGACCCTGGAACAATTTCCTTCCGTGCAGAATGTGATTATTTCGGTGAACGGCAGTGTCGAGGAAGCATTGCAACCGTAAATCATGATATTTTGAAAAAAATAATCAGACAAAAAGCGAAAGACGAAAACGCTCTTTGGCTGATTGAAGAAATTATCAACAGTTTCAGCAGTTCAAACGATATCATATCAGAGAGAGAGAGAGAGTAAAGAGAGTTTTGCGCGCGGACTGCCAATCGGCAATCTAACCTCGCAACTGTTCGCCAATATTTATTTAAACGAGCTGGATCAATTTGTTAAGCAGAAGCTGAAAATAAAATATTATACCCGCTACACCGACGATTTTATCATTGTTTCAACTGACGAAAATTTTTTAAAAATTGCTTTGGAGAAAATCAGGATTTTTCTGCAAGAGAAGTTAAAATTGGAATTGCATCCGGATAAAATATTCATCCGCAAATATGGCCAAGGCGCGGATTTTCTCGGTTATGTCGTCCGGCCGAGCCATATCTTATTGCGGACGAAAACCAAAAAAAGAATTTTTAGCAAAATGCGCCGGAAAGCGGAAAAATTGCGGCAGGGGCTTATTGAAGAAGATAAATTTATGGAATCGCTTAATTCATATTTGGCGGTTTTATCGCATGCCGACGGCTATGAATTAAGCGAAAAACTAAAAAACATCATTTATTTCGAGTAGATAGTTTGTCTTGACTTTTGCCGACAATTCAGATAGTATATTTAAAGTTGATAAAAATCGTTTAAAAGTCAATTTTTATTAGCTTATTTATTTTATTATAATCATTATTTAACATGTTAGTAATCAGATTAGCCAGAATCGGCACGAAGAATAAGCCGACTTATCGCATTATCATCGCCGAAAAAGGCCGGGACAATTACGGCAAGATTTTGGAAAATTTAGGCACCTACAACACTTTCACCAAGGAGCTTAAAATTGAGGCGGAAAAAATCAAGGGCTGGATCGCCAAAGGCGCGCAATTATCCGCCACCTTGAATAATCTCTTTATTGATAAAGGCATTATTAAGGGTGACAAGATGAAATCGCGCCGGATGAATACGGAAAAATTGGTGAAAGGCCGCGCGGATAAAGAAGCCGCGGAAAAGAAAAAGGTTGAGGATGATAAGGCCGCCGCCGAAGCAGCGAAGGCCGCTGAACAGGCCGCAAAAGAAGCCGCTGTCACTGCTTCCAAAGCTGCGGAAGAGGCCGCTAAGGCCGAATCTGCCGCGCCGGTGGCCGAAATCCCGGTTGCTCCCGCTGCGGTTGAAGCTGCTCCAGTTGCCGAGTCCAAGTAAAAAAAGTTACAAAAATAATGATATTTCTATGGGAGACCCTACCGAGGAATAAATGGCTTAAATAGCTGGGCTAATGTTAGCTTAACTATTGACAAATTTAGCCAGCGTGCTATAATTTATACAGTAATTAATTTTTCCTGCCAAGGAAGAGTTAATATAATTAATGAAATCTTGCGAATAAGGTTTAAACCTTATTCGGTGAGAAGAAACACTACTATGGCAGACCAAGACAAGGCGTTTTTAGAAATGATTGTTAAGTCCATCGTGGGCAAGCCGGATGCTGTCCAAGTTGACCGCACAGTCGACGAAATGGGAGTCCTCCTGACTCTCAAGGTTGATCCGACCGATATGGGTTATGTCATCGGCCGCAAGGGCCAGACCGCTCAAGCGATCAGAACTCTCTTGAAGATTGTTGGCGCGAAGAATAACGCCAGAGTCAACTTGAAGATCTATGATCCGGAAGGCGGCAACCGCCCGCGCCGGATGGAATCTTCTTCCTCTTCCGAGGTTGATACCTCCGCTGTCGATGATTTGAAGATCTAAACCAAAACAACTTCAAATAAATTCCAAAACCACCCCGAACCGGGGTGGTTTTGTTTTTTGTCGTAGGAACGCAATATTTTGCGTTCCCGAGAATTCCTAATTACTATTTTAGAACGCAAGATATTGCGTTTCTGCGAATTATCACTATTTATGTTTTTATGCTATAATATAAAAAGATTAAATATTTCAAATTAAATATTCTTGTTTGGGCTCTTGCAAGGAGGACAAACAAGAAGCATATTTTATGTTTCTCTATCGCGACATCTTAAAAAAATCACTGTCGATCACCTTTACCCACAAGAACCTGTGGTTCTTCGGCATCTTTGCCGGACTGATCGGCGGCGTCGGCCAATATACTATGTCGATCAGCCAGTCGCCGGCCGACTGGACGATTAATTTTTTTTCCGGCCTGGCCATCCTTTTCGGACAGACGGCCAGCGGCGGCGCCATTGGCAATTTCATCCGGCTTTTTAAATCGGATTGGGTTTTCGCCTCCGTTTTTGCGGCCTTCATCCTGTTCGTCATTATCGTTTCTTTGTTCATCCTATGGCTGGCGGTAGTTTGCCAGGGCGGCTTGGTCAACAATGGCGCCGTGATCATCAAAAATAATAATAAGAAAGAAGGTGTGCCGATCAAGGACGGATTTTCCCGCGGCATCAATAAATTTTGGCCGGTAATCGGTCTGGATCTGATCGGCGCCGCTTTGACTTGTTTTCTGGCCGCTTTAGTCGGCGCGCCCCTGGTCTTTATGACCGCCCAGGCTGATCAGTGGGTTTTTCTGCTTTACGTTCTGCTGTTCGTGATTTTCATCCCGGTGTCGCTGATAATTTCTTTCGTGATCAAGTACGCGGTCAATTATTCGGTGATCAAAGAACACCGCTTCGTCGATGCTTTCGTCGCGGCCTGGAAATTGTTCGGCAAGTATTGGCTGATCTCCATCGAAATGGCGCTGATCCTCTTTATGATCGATTTCCTTTTTGTTTTCGTTTTGGCCTTGGTGATACTGGCGTTGGCTATTCCTTATCTGTTTTTGGCGCGCATCGTTTCGCTCGCCTTCTTCATGGTGGTCGGCGTAGACAGTTTCTTCACGATCGCCTCGACGGCCGGCTTGTATCTGGCGATCGCGATCGTCATTTTGGGCAGCGCGATGATCACAGTTTTCAAAACCGTGGCTTGGACCGATATCTTCATCAATCTGGTGGAGAAGAAAGGCGGCGTGGCCAAACTGGAAAGAATGGCGGCCGGACTCAAAAAGCAGAATTAAGAATTAAGAGATAAGAGAGCATAAGAGGGCTTTTAAACAGCTCTTTTATTATTGGCAAAAATGAAGTAAATAAGTTATAATTAGTGTATCGAGCGATCGAGAATGGGTTTTTTTCTTATCTCTTCTCTCTTAATTCTTATCTTATATATGGCTAATTCCAAATCAATCGAAGAACTGATCAAATCTTCCCAGGGCAAACCGATGGCGGACGAATCGGCCGAGGCCAAATTCGCCAAAAAGCAGGAGGAGATCAAGATCAAAGAAATCGAACACCAAACCGCCGAGCGCGCCGCCGCCGCCGGATTGCCTTATATCGATCTTTTCGGTTTTCCGGTCAGTCCGGAAGCGATCGCTTTGATCCCGGAGGCCGATGCCACCCGATTGCAGATCATTTGTTTTTTTTATGACGGCAATGACGCGCGCATCGCCGTGATGGATCCGTCCTTGCCGGAGATCGGGCCGATCGGAGAAAGGATCGCCCACGATTACCATGTTAAGGTGGCGTTTTATATGATCTCTTCGCATAGTTTTGATTATGCCATCAAAATCTACGATACTTTGCCTAAGATCATCCGCCAAAATCGGGGAGTCGATATTACCGAAGAAGAATTGGATAAATTCAAAACTTATATCGAGGATTACCGGAGTTTGGGGCAGAAGGTCAACGAGGTCAACACCACCGATGTCATCACTCTGATTCTGGCCACGGCTTTGAAAATGGATTCGAGCGATTTGCATATCGAGGCCGAGGAAAAAGGGATCGCGGTGCGCGTCCGTGTCGACGGAGTCTTGTACGAAGCGGCGGTGATCGACAAGGAAAAATGGAAACAGATAATTTCCCGCTTGAAGCTTTTGGCCAGAGTCAAAATCAACATTACCGATAAGCCGCAGGACGGCCGGTTCACGATTTTCTTGACCAAGGAAAAGATCGAAGTGAGAGTTTCTTTCCTGCCCACCAATTACGGCGAGAGCGTCGTCATCCGCCTGCTGCGGCCCGGGTCGATCAGCGTCGGTTTTGAAAAATTAGGTTTGCGCCCCAAGGCCTGGGAAATTTTGGAAAGAGAGATCAGCAAACCGAACGGTATGGTGCTCGCCACCGGACCGACCGGTTCGGGTAAAACCACCACGCTTTACGCGATCTTGCGGAAGATTAATCAGCCGGGAATGAAGATCATCACTCTGGAAGACCCGATCGAATATCAATTAGAAGGGATCAACCAAAGCCAGATCGAACCTTCGAAAGGCTACACTTTTGCCAGCGGTCTGCGGTCGATCTTGCGCCAGGATCCGGATGTGATCATGGTCGGCGAAATCCGCGATCTGGAAACGGCCGAGACTGCGATCCAGGCCGCCCTGACCGGACATATGGTTCTGTCGACTTTGCATACCAACGACGCCGCCGGCGTGCTGCCCCGGCTGATCGATATGGGAGTCAAACCTTATTTTATGACGCCGTCGATCAATTGCATCATCGGCCAGCGCTTGGTGCGCCAGCTTTGTCCCGAATGCCGGATCGAGCATCTTCTTAATGAAGAAGAAAAACAGAAATTGGAAAAGATCCTCGCCGTCGTCTCGGCTAAATCCGGCGAAGACATCCCGACGGTGCTCCCTAAGATCTATCAGGCCGGCCCCGGTTGCAAGGCTTGCAACGGCATCGGCTATAAAGGCCGCCTGGGAATTTACGAACTTTTGACGATGACCGAGTCGATCAAACAATTGGCGACGGACAATGCCCCGGCTTTCAAGATTTTGGAAGCGGCGATCGAGGATGGCATGCTGACCATGCTGCAAGACGGCGTCTTCAAAGTTCTCGACGGTCTGACTTCTTTGGATGAAGTTTATCGCGTCATCGGCAAAACCGATTACATCGACGCGCTTTATGATATCGTCATTTCCAAAACTTTCGGCCACGGCATCAAAGTTACCGAGGCGGATATGGCGCGAGTCGACGAGATCGCCGCTGATCCGGCGACCATGAATGCCAAAGCCGGCCGCGTTCCCTCCAGCGAAATTCTCAATCTGGTGATGGCGCTGGCTCTCAAAGACGACGCCGGTGATGTGCATATCGAGCCGACCGAAGGCGACGTCAAGATCAGATTCCGGATCGATGGGATCCTCCATGATGTTTTCAGCTTGTCCAAGGAACATTATTTGCCGCTCTTGTCGCAAGTAAAAATTTCTTCCGGCTTCCCGACCAATGTCAAAAAAGCCACCTGGGATGGCCGCTTCGGCATTTTCCTTAAAGATAAAAAAATCGATTGCCGCATTTCCATAATTTCGGGAGGCTACGGCGAGACGGTCGTGATCCGCGTTTTGGCAGCCCAGGCGGAAAGCCTGGATCTGGAAAAATTGGGTATGCGGTCGTATGCGCTTGATCCGGTCAAACGTTCGATGGCCAAGACCAAAGGCGTGATCATCAACACCGGTCCGACCGGTTCGGGTAAAACCACCACGCTCTACGCAATTCTGAACGCTTTGAATAAACCGGACGTCAAAATAATCACGGTCGAAGATCCGATCGAATATCATCTTCCCGGCGTGATGCAGACGCAGATTGATCCGGAACAAGGCTATACTTTTGCCGCCGCGATGCGCTCCCTTTTGCGCCAGAATCCGAACATCATGATGATCGGCGAAATCCGCGATGAGGAAACCGCCAAGATCGCCATCGAGGCTTCGCTGACCGGTCACTTGGTCTTATCGACTATCCATGCCAACACGGCGGCGACCGCGATTTCCCGCTTTGCCGGGCTGGGAGTCGGCGCGCAGATGCTCGCTTCAGCGGTGGAATGTACGATCGGCCAGCGCCTGGTCCGGAAAAATTGTCCCTTTTGCAAAGCGGAAATAAAAATATCGGCGGAGCAAATGACGGAAGTAAAAAAGATCCTGGCTTCGATCTCGCCGCTGGCAAAAATAAAAATCCCCAAAGAATTGAAATTCTATCAGGGCCAGGGCTGCGCCAAGTGCAACGGTCTGGGCTATAAAGGAAGATTGGGAATTTACGAGACGATCGAGATGATTCCGGAGATGCAGAAAAAGATCCAGGAAACGAACGTCACCGCTTTTGATATCGAGCAGGAAGCCATCAAGCACGGCACGGTAACGATGATCCAAGACGGCGTCCTCAAAGCGCTCGATGGCGAGACGAGTATTGAGGAAGTATTCCGTGTGGTTGAATAAAAACAAATTAGTTCTAATGCTAATTTTCGAATGATGCGAATCCGCGAATTCCAGTAGAAGCATTTTTGCGGATTAGCAAGTTGGATATATGTTAAGGAGGGACATTATACACAAAGATCTTTCATATAAGATCTACGGTTTATTGTTTGAAGTTCATAATGCATTGGGAAGATACAGAAAAGAAAAGGAATACGGTGATTATTTTGAATTTCTTTTGAATAAAAATAATATAAAATATAAAAGAGAGTTTCGAATCGACAATATTTTAGACGGTGAAAAATACGATTGCCGGAATATATGCGATTTCGTAATAGAAGATAAAATAGTTTTAGAATTTAAGAATGATACTTTCATAAGCAAAGATGATTACTTGCAGACACAAAGGTATTTAAGCGCGCTGAAATTAAAATTGGGCATCTTGGTTAATTTCAGGCAGAAAAGTTTAGTGCCGAAAAGAGTAATAAATCACGAAATAAATTAAACAAATAATTCGTAGATTCGCATCATTCGCGAAATTAGCATTATATTTTATGTTGAACAAACAATTCATCGCCAAATTAAAGGAGGATTATCAGAAGTCGCAGTCGGAGCGCCGGCAGATCATTTCTATTTCCAATGAAATCCTGCACGATTCGAAAAAGACCATTTTCGCCCTGCACCGGGGAGAAATCAAACAGGCCGAGGAAACTTTTAAGGCCATCGAGGAATCGCTCGCGAGAATGGAAAAAAATTTCGGCTTCAACCGCAACGAGGACGAGGGGTCTTATAAGGCGGCGGTCGAAGAATACGTGGAGGCTAAGATGTTCTATTATTATCTTTCCGGAGCGAAGATCGACAAGATCAGCGAAGTCAATCTGGATTATGACAGCTACATCGGTGGCATCTGCGATTTTACCGGCGAGATGGTGCGCTATGCCACCAATCAGGCGGCGGCAGGAAATTTCGAGAAAGTCGCCGAAGTGAAAGAAGCGATCAACCTGGTGATCGGCGAGCTGATCGATTTTGATCTGGGCGGCTATCTGCGGACCAAGTATGATCAGTGCCGGTCGAATCTAAGGAAGATCGAAGAAATGGCTTATGAGGTAAAATTAAAAACCGGAAAATAAAAATTTGACAATAACAAAAACGCGGGCAACACCCGCTTTTTTGTTTTGTTTTATCCAATTGACTGGGAATTATTATTTTGTTAAGATACGGGGTCGGTTGGTCCTTTGTCAACAAACTTTAACGGAAAGGTTAGCTAATGAAAAAGAAAGAAACGTCGGTCGATTTGTATGCCAAGCTGGGAGTCGATTCGGGAAAAGGCAGCGTGCGCAAGGCGTTCAAAGGGATCATTCATAATGAATTCCCCGGCGCGTTCTGCAATATCGTCTCTGATCCTCTGAAAAAGGGCTGGGTGATGACCCAACATGGCGACGGCGATGGCAGCAAGATCGTTGCCCGGATAATCCATTATCTGGAAACCGGCAACGCCGAAATTATCAAAGGTATGGTCGATGACGGGATGACCATGAATTACGCGGATGTGGCCGCCGCCGGTTTTGTCTACGGCTATTCGGTGATTACGGATACGATAAATATGGGTCTTCCTCCGGAGCTGAAAAAAGTAGTTATGGAGGCAATCTCCGCGCGAATCGCCGAACTGATCAATTTGTACGCCAAGCACGGTATTGACCGGATCTATTTCTTGGGCGGCGAAACAGCCGATCTACCCAACCAGGTCTGTTCTGCGGTGTTTGATATTACAGTCAATGCGCATATGCCGCGAGTAAAAGTCATCAAGGGAAATGTCAAACCGGGCGACATTATTTACGGTTTGGCAAGCGGCGGCCAAGCGTGGTGGGAAAATGCGATAAATTCCGGGATAATGGCCAACGGCATGACACTCGCGTCTTCCTGTCTGCTGCACGAGTCCTATAACCAAAAATACCGGGACATCCTGCGCAATGAAAAGTGGTTTCAAGGGCGTTTCCGGATCGGTGATGTTCCGGAGGGACTGGGCTGCGAGGTGAGCGAAGCGCTGCTCTCTCCGACAAGACAATGGGCGCTCTTCATCCGCAAATTTTTGAATTATCTGGATCGCGAGGGCTTCAGCGAGATGTTGCACGGCATCAGCGTCAACACCGGCGGGGGAGCCACCAAGATTCTCCATGTCGGCCAGGGCGGCATCCGTTATGTCAAACAAATGCCCCAACCCGGACCGATCTTCCAACTGATTCATGAAGAGTCGGGCCAGAACTGGCGCAATATGTTTAAGACTTTCAATTGCTCCGTCGGACTCGACATTGTCGGCGAAGATGACCCGGAGTTTCGCGGCGCCATCAGTAAAATGACTTCCTTATACGGCATTGATCTTTTCCGGCTGGGCTATTGCGAAGCCAAGCACGGGAAGAATGACGTGGTGCTGAAAACTGCCTATGGCACTTTCGACGACTACACGAAGAAAAAGTGAATCACGGCTCAATAAGCAAGCGGGTATGGCATCAGAGCATACCCGTTTTTAATTTGCAAAAAATTAATCAAAAAAAATGAGAACCGGGAAAAAGTCGGTTCTCAACTGGCGGGGCAAGACGAACGTCTTGCATTTTTAAACAATGGGCTGGGTCTTGATCAGATCCAAGAATCTGCGGAAATCTTTCCGCTTGTCGGATTTCCATAAATCCTGATATCTGTCGGCCGGCTTTTGCCCGTCGTTTTTTTCAATGGTCTTATCGCCCTCGACTTTGTTGCCCGAATCGTCCGGAACGGTCTGGGGGGCTGGGTTGGTGGAATCTTTGGGACAAATATTGGGGCTGGAAGTAGAATGATTATTTTTTGGTTGAGAAGGAGCTTGATTGGTTTGGGCGTTGGCGATGAAAAAGAGAGAGGAGATTAAAAGGACGAGTAGAGAGAGGATGATCGGGTTTGGTGTTTTCATAGGTGCCGCCTTTGCTATGGCGAAAATAGGGTGGAAGAAGAAAGAATATTAAAGCCCTCGCGGGCGCCCCAACGGGCTACTTTCTAACTTGAAATTACCACCAAGCCGATTATTTGTCAAGGGGGCGGTTTTTTGGCGGCATTTTTGTCCAAAAGGCAAAAAAAATAGCCCTTCCTGATTGAGGAAGAACCGTTTTAAAGATAGAGAATAAATTATTTTTGGCAAATTGAAAGGGGACCGATTGTCTGGGTCCCCTTTTGGTTACATTGTGAGTTGGTTGTCCTTACTGGACGTTGGCGAATTCCGCCGTTGTTGCTTCGTGCGCGCTCTTTTGATAAGCGCTGGCTATTTCCGCCAGATACATCTGCTTGACGACTTCCAGCGCCGGCACTTTGCCATAGGCAATTTCGTGCACGAGCGGTTCGTTGTTGCAAATGATTGTGCGGAGAGCCGGAAGGGCGCAGTTCGCATCGGGTGCTGTGGCCTTGCGAACCAAGATGGCCTTCTGAATGCTGTCATAGCTTGTCTTGTAGGTGGCGACATCAGCGTCCGAGATGAGCGGAGGGGGAAGTGTGCACGTATCGGTCATTGAAAAGTAGCCGCGCATCGACGTGGAAGCTGAGTCCTGGGCGGAAACCGAAAGGGAAAGAGCAAGAGCGATGACGGCGGCGGCGATAGTGGAACGAATCATGACAGACTCCTTTGTTGTGCCCCTTTCTTTCGATCAGGGCGGGTGTATTTGATTTTGAAAGAATGTGCTGGTTTATCTTCGATGACTATATCATAGCATAAATATAAAATTGTGTCAAGAGTTTTGGCAAGAAAAAATGGTAAAATTATGGTATTAAATATTTAAAGTTAGCCAATTATATATAAATGACTGGCTAATATTAAATAAGAAACATTATAGATATATTGTCAATTTTATTGGTTATTTAATGCTATATTAGCGTCGCAGTTCCGAAGCGGCTTGTCCCGAGTTTACCGAGGGAAGACTGCGGCGGCGCAAATTTTTTTTAAAATAAACAATCTCTGATATAATGTAAGTAATAAGTTACTTCCACAGACGTTATAACTTTATGGCATCCACCGAAGCATTTTTAGAAAATGAAGCCGAACTCGTGGAAAAAGCCAAGGTCGATGACCAGGCTTTTAGTATTCTTTACCAGCATTATTTTCCCAAAATTTACGGCTACGTGCAGAAGCGGGTGGGCGGGCGGGAAACGGCGGAAGATATCGTCTCCCAGGTTTTCTTGAAGGCCTTCGGCCATCGGCAAAATTATCAAAGCCGCGGTTTTTCTTTCGGCGCTTGGCTTTACCGCATCGCCACCAATGCTTTGACGGATCATTATCGCCGCCAGGGAACGCACGAGGAAACGGCGATCACTGATGATCCGGCGCAAGAACCGGCCGGAGAAAATTTGACCGTCGAGCTGATGCAAAAAAGCGACCGGGCGGCCATCGAAAAGGTGTTGAAGAAAATGCCGGAACGTTACCGCCAAGCGGTTCAGCTGCGTTATTTCGCGGAAATGGAAATCTTTGAGATCGCCGAAACTCTGCAACTCCCCAAAACGCACGTCTCGGTGATTTTGCATCGGGCTCTGCAATGTTTTCGGCAGCAGGCGGATAAGGCCGGGATAAAATTTTATCTCATCATTTTTTGATCGGCGGCCGTAGGAACGCAAAGTATTGCGTTCCTGCCAATTTGTAAATATATCGGTGAACGTAGGAACGCAATATTTTGCGTTCTAACAATTTTGAAAATATATGACTGAACAATTTAAACAAACAGCCGGGAGTGAGAACGAAACCGAGCGTAATAAAGCTGAAGCTGAGGCGTTATCAAAAGCAGAGGCCAAGATTAAAAACCTCGCTTTTAAAGATGAGCCGGCCGCACCGAATTTCCGGGAAGGTTTAGCCAATCGGATCCTGGCGGCACGCCATCAGCATTTTTCTATGTCCGAATTTTTCGCCAAGCTCGCCCGCGGTTTGATTTTTATGTTTGACGCCAAGGCTTTTGTTCCAGCCGTGGTCACTTTTTTGATTCTTGCCGTCGGATTGGGCTTGGTCTATTCTCATCTGCCGCTGCCGCAGGTAGCCGTCAGTAATCCCTGGGGGAAAATTTCCCAGCTGCTTATCAACCCGGCTTACGCCCAGGATGATTTTTCCGCCGTGGCCACTATTTCCGACAGCCTGGGCGTGGCGGCTGACACGGCCTTTATCGTCAAAAGCAAAGAGGTGATTGATGAACAGACGCTTAGAGCCAATCTCACCCTGCAACCGGCGACGGATTTCACTTTGACTAAGATCGACGACAATACATATAAAGTAACGCCCGCGCAAACCCTGGCGCAAAAGAAAGTTTATACTCTTAAGATCGCCAGCGCTTATATCGATCAAAGCGGCGCCACGGTCGAGCGCGATTATTCCTGGGCTTTCCAGATAAAAGATATCTTCAAGGTCTTGAGTTCGATTCCGGCCAATCAAGCCACCGCTGTTCCGCTGGATGCTGGCATCGAAGTAACTTTTTCCGATGAAAATTTCACCAACTACGAACAGGCGTTCAAGATCGAACCGGCCGTCTCGGGCCATTTTGAAGTCCACAAACGGACTTTGGTTTTCGTTCCCAAAGCATTGGCCGCCGGGACGATCTATACCGTAACTATCGATAAGGACGCCTTGAAAGTTACGGGCAGCGAGGCCAAATTGGCGGAAAATTATGTAATCAAATTTGAAACCGATCCGGCCGGCATTAAGCGCGGCGAGTATTCCGAATTCAATTGGCAAAATTCTTTTAATGAAGTTTATACCGACCGCCAGCCGGCGCTGGCCGTCAACATCTATAATATCAATCAAGCGCAATTCCCCATCGAAGTCTATGCTTTTGCTAACGTCGATGATTTTGTCGCGGCCCTGCAAAAATCCGAAAAAGTCCCTTATTGGGCCGAGTATAATCGTACCGTTTACAATACCGATGTTTCGTCTCTGACCAAGGTTGCATCGTTTTCCGTGCCGCTGTCGCCTTACGGCTATAATCAATATTTGGTTTTCCCCGACCAATTAAGCAAAGGTTTTTACGTGGTGCAGGTCAATATCAACGGCGTTAAGATCCAGACCTTCGTGGAAGTTTCCGATCTGACCGATTACACTTCGGTGACCGATAACAATACCCTGGTCTGGTTGAATGACATCCGCACCAAAAAGCCGGTCGCGGGAGCGAAAGTGGAAGTTATCGGTTCGGACAAACAGGCTGTCACCGGCAAAGACGGCACGGCTGTCTTGCCGACTTCCTGGCTCAACACCGGCGAGGATGCTAACCGCAATTATTTATTGATTGACGCCGGCGACAAAACTATCGTGCCGCTCGATTTCAATTGCCAAGACTGCGCTCCGCAGGGCGTGGCGCGGACTCCTTCCGGCGCCGATTATTGGAATTATTTTTATACGGACCGGATGACTTACGAACCGGGCGATACGGTCAGCTATTGGGGATTTATCCAGCCGCGGGCCGGAGCGGTGAGCACTTCGACGGTCACGCTTAAATTATTCGGCGGGCAAGATTATTATGATTATTATGACAACCCCATTCCGCTTTTACAGACTTCGGCGGCGATTGGCGCTGATTTCACTTTCAGCGGCGCGATTCCCTTGAGCACCCTGTCGGTCGGCTATTACCATCTGCAATATTATATCGGCGATAATGAGATCGGCAGCCGGGATTTCGCCATCGAAACATACGTTAAGCCGCCTTATAAATTAGTCGCCACCACGAGCCGGCAGGCTGTTTTCGCCGGCAGCAGCGAAACCATCACGGTGGCGGCCAACTTTTTTGAAGGCACGCCCGTGCCGAATCTGGCCTTGCAGGAAACGGGCGATACCGGACAACTCAAGACTGATAGCCAGGGCAAAGTCGTAAAAACTTTTTCCGTCAATCGCGTCTCCGGCGATTACGGCAGCAATTGCAATTATTTTTATCCGGTCGCGTCCGAAGAATCCGATATCTCCACTTACGCTTGTTATACCGTTTTCAATTACAGCGTCGTTCCGCAAGGCGAATTGGCCAAGGTCGACGGTACCAACCAGGAAAAACTGCAGTTGACCGTGAAGAAAGTCGATCTCGCCGCGGCCAACGTCGCCGGGGCGACCGAGGATCAATTCTTGCACGAAGCGGCGCCCGGACTTGCCTTAACCGGGACCATCACCGAAATTTCCTATCAAGCCGTCGATACCGGCCAATACTATGATTTTGTCAATAAGGTGGTGCGCCATACTTATAGTTATAATCCGGTCAGCACTAATATCGGCTCCTTCACCGGGACGACTGATTCGTCCGGCGGTTTCCAATATTCCTTTGCCGCTCAGCCGCAGCATAGTTACGTGGTTGATGTCACCATCAAGAATAGCGACGGCCAAGAGATCAGTGAAAAGTACGAATCTTATTACAGCCAGTATAGCTTTGATAATCAAGGCGACTATTATAATCTGGCTTTCAAAGATCCAAAGCAGACGGCCTTTTCCATCGGCGATCACGTGGCGATCCAGTATTACAACAAGGACCAGGTTTTGCCGGATGGCGCCGGCCAATTCCTTTATTATCGGCTGGCCAACGGTTTGGTCGATTATCAGATCAGCGGCAGCGCCGAATATGATTTTAATTTTGAACAGCGTTTTCTGCCCGGCGTTTACGTGATGGGGGTTTATTTCGACGGCGAGACTTATCATCGGCCCGGGTCGGCGGATTATTGGTCGGGAATGTCCTCAGGGCTTTACGTTCCCTTTAAGAAAACCGACCGGCAATTGAAAGTCGAAGTGACGCCGGATCAGGATAAGTATCAGCCCGGCGGCGAGGTTAAACTTAACGTCAAAGTTTCCGATCAGCACGGAAAACCGGTGGCCGCCGCGGTCAATCTCAATCTGGTCGACGAATCTTATTACGCGATTTATCCGGAAAGCGTTGATCCTTTGGGAGGATTGTATGGCAATGCCGTCGAGAGCGGCGAATTGACTTCCTATATTTCCAATCCGGCGCCCAACATCGGTTCCGAGGGCGCGGAACGGGGCGGCTGCTTCCTGGGCGGCACCAAGATAACCATGGCCGATCACTCGGTAAAAAATATCGAAGATATCAAGGTCGGCGATGAGCTACTCACTTTTACCAACGAAACGGCGAAGAGTTTGGTCCCGGAAAAAGTAACCAAGACTTACGCTTATGAAGTCGACGAATATCTGGTGATCAACGATAAATTGAAGATTACGCCGGTCCATCGCGTTTTTTTGAACGGCCAATGGCAGATGATCGGCCAGGCCAAGGTCGGCGACTGGCTGCTTGATGAAAATGGCGAAAAAGTGAAGATTACCAAGATCGAAGATAAACGCGGCGTGTTCAAGGTTTACAATTTGACCGTCGAACCTTATCATACTTTTTTTGCCGAAGGATTCTATGTCCATAACGACAAAGGCGGCGGCGTCCGTTCGCTATTCGTGGACACGGCGGTGTTCTTGAACGTAAATACCGGCGCCGACGGGATGGCCACCGCCGATTTTAAATTGCCGGATAATATAACTTCCTGGCGCGTCACCGCGCAGGCGCTTACCGGCGGTCTATCCGCCGGTTATAAAGTCATTGATCTCAAATCGTCCTTGCCCGCCTTCGTCAATACCACTTTTGCCCATGAATATCTGACCGTGGATAAACCGGTCGTGAAAGCGCGGGCTTTCGGCGATGCGCTGCATAATGCCGATCCGGTGCAATTCAAGATGGAGGCGCCGACGCTGGGATTTTCCAGCTCGACGACCGGCCAGGCTTTTACCGCCGCTTATTTCCAATTGCCGCAATTATCGGCCGGCGAGCAATCAATCACTACTTCGATCGCCGCCGATGGCTACCAGGACGCGGTTTTGGAAAAAATAAATGTGCTCGATACGCGTTTTCGGGAAACAAAAACCAACTTCTATGCTCTCTCGGCCGCTCTTAAGCCGGCCGGGGCGAGCGACGGCCAAACTGATCTTTTCTTCAGCGACCAGAACCAGGGCCGGTTCTATGACCAGCTTTCTTATTGCTATTATTGTTCGGCCGGCGACCGCGTCGATCAGAAATTGGCGCGGGTAGTTTCAGCGCAATTGCGGCAAAAATATTTCGGCGAAGCAAATCCCGCTCCGGAAAATTTCGACGGCTCGCTTTATCAGACCGATGACGGCGGCATCGCTTTGCTGCCTTACGCTTCTTCGGATCTGGAATTATCGGCTAAAGTCGCTTTCATCGCCGGCAGTTACTTCGATCAGGTCAGATTGACCAATTATTTTTACCAGATCCTTTCGGCCGACGATTCGACGGGCGAGCAAGTGGGCATCGCCCTCTTCGCCTTGAGCGGTTTGGGTGAACCGGTTTTGACGCAGGCGGAAAATTACGCCGCTTTGCCCGATCTCACCGTCAAAGAAAAATTGTATATCGGCATCGCCCTGGATCAGCTGGGCGACGCGGAAACGGCCCGTGATATTTATCTCGGCGTGATGAAAGATTATGGCGAAAAATTAGATCCCTATCTGCGCTTGAAAGTTTCCAATGACAATGATGAAATTTTGGCGGCGACCTCTTTGGCGGCAATTCTCGCCGGCAGCTTGGGGATTTCCGATCATGAGCAGCTCTGGAATTATGTGGAGAATAATTATGCCCAAGAGACCTTGATCGATCTGGAAAAATTGATCTATGTCCAGGAAACTCTGCCTAAGCTGACCCCGGGCACCGCTTCCTTTACCATCAATCTTCCCGGGCAAAAGATCGACAAATCCCTCGCCCACGGCGAAAGCTTTCATCTCTCCGTCAGCCCGGCGGAACTGGCGGCGATTTCTTTCAGCAACATCAAGGGGCAGATCGGTTTGACCAGCTCTTATGAAGAACGCGAGACCAATATCGCGCCTCAGAATAATTCCTATGTTTCGCTCCAGCGGGAGTATTACGTCAACGGAGTTAAGACCGATACTTTCCACGACGGCGATCTGGTGGAAATCAGGATGACCCCGTCTTTTACGGCCGGCGCGCTTAATTCCGATTATCAGATCACGGACCTGCTTCCTTCCGGACTCGCTTTGATGTCCAATCTTTATACCCGCGGCGGCAGCTATTCCTGCAATGATTATTTCCCATATGAGGTCGACGGCCAGACGGTAAAATTCTCGATTGGCAAGGATTGGACCAGTTATAACGGCTGCCATAATGATTATTTCAGCTATTTCGCCCGCGTCGTCAATCCGGGCGAATATAAAGCCGAACCGGCGGTGATCCAGTCGTTTGAATCGGCTGGCGTCAAGAATTATACCGGTTCGGACACGGTCTTGATCGAAAAATAAATTGAGATAGTTTGTAACCATCTCATCTCTTATGCCGGCTAGAAAAAAGTTTATCATTTTAGTTTCTGCTCTATGCGCATCGGCGGTCATTTTGGCCGCCGGTGCGTTTGTCTTGGAGAAGCAAACTCGTCCCGCGCCGCAGGCCGCCGCGGAGATCATCCCGGTGGCGGAGACGGTCGATACTTTTCCCTATGATCACGATCTTTTCAACGAGGTGATCAGTAAGAATTATGCCGACCGGATGGCGACGAGCGGCCCGGTGGTGGCCGGACTTGTCCCGCATCATGATCTGGCCGGATCGCTCGCGGCGGAATTTTTTTCTTCGTTGGCGCAAAAACAAAAGGTCAAGAATTTTATCATCATCGGCCCGCTGCATTCCGACCAGTCCCTCGCCCCGATCATTTCCGGTCATTTTATTTGGGATGCGGGCTTCGCGCGCGTCGAAAATAATTATGCTATTCTCGACGAGCTGGTGAAAAGCGGTCTGGTCGTCTACAATGATCCGGCCGTTAAAACCGAGCACTCGCTTTATAATATGGTGCCGTTCATCGCCCACTATTTCCCGGAGGCGAAGATCGTGCCGATCGCTTTGACTTCGCATAATTCGCCCGAGCAATGTTTCGCCTTGGCGACCGCCTTGCAAAAATATCTGAAGCAAGGCGACACGGTCGTCGTCGCTTCGATCGATTTTTCCCATTATCTTCCTTCCGACCAGACGCCGGCCAAGAACGCCCGGATGATCGAGCTGATCAATGACCGCGATTATCAGACGATTTCCGGTTTGAAGAATGATTATTTGGATTCGCCGCCTTCGCTGATCACTCTGCTCCAAGCCGCGGATCTCTCCGGCGCGAGAGTTAATATTTTGCAGTCGACCAATTCCGGAGAGATCACCGGGACGCCCTATCTTTCTTCAACGAGTTACGTCAGCGCTTTTTTTGCCGCCCCCCTCCTTTCCAAGGAGGGGTCTCTCGGTGGTTCGGCAACGGGAGTACCGGGAGACAATTCCACAAGTGCGTTCCTGCCGACTGCCGCTAATAATCCGCTCAAGCTGCTTTTTTTCGGCGACATCATGCTTGACCGCCACGTGGGTGAAAAGATCAAAGCCGCGGGAAATTTGGACTGGATATTTTCCGCCCTGGATCGGGCCGGTATTTTTGCCGGCAACGATCTGGTTTCCGCCAATCTGGAAGGCGCGGTAACCGATAACGGCGCGCACTATCCGCCGACCTTGTCGATTGATTTTGCCTTTACGCCGGCACTGGTCGGCCAATTGGCCAAATATGATTTTAACTATTTCAATATCGCCAATAATCATTTAGCCGATCAGGGCAAAAATGGTATAATAGAGACAGAAAAAAATTTGGCCGATCTGGGTTTTGCTTTTGCCGGTTGTGCTGACCGGCAAATCGGTGATTGCACTTCGAAGATCATCCAGAAAAACGGCCGCCGGATCGGACTCGTCGGCGCCAGCATGGTTTACGGGTCGCTCGATGAAAAAGCGCTGCTTAGTCAGGTTAAAGAATTGGCGAGTACGACCGATTTGGTCGTTGCGCAAATGCACTGGGGCACGGAATATCAGCACGCGGCCAACAAAAATCAGATCAGTCTGGCGCATCAGTTGATCGATGCCGGCGCCGATCTGGTTATCGGAACGCACCCGCATGTTGTCGAAGGCATTGAGATCTATAAAGATAAACCGATTTTTTATTCCTTGGGCAATTTCGTCTTTGACCAATATTTTTCTACCGATACCCAGCAAGAATTGGGCGTGCAGATTACCGCTGATGGCAATGATTTTAAAATCGATCTCTTACCGATCGAATCCGAAGCTTCCCAGCTGCGCTTAATGAATGATCAAGAAAAAAATAAATTTTTATCCGAACTGGCTGGCTGGTCAATCGGCAGCGAAGATTTAAAAAATGAAATAAGAAGCGGTATAATACAAGTAAAAAGTAATAAGTAAAAAGTAAAAAACCGTGTTTAATTTTTTTTACTTTTTACTTATTACTTCTTACTTAATTTTTTGTGTCAAAAAATTACATTCTCGCCATTGCCACTTTGTTCGGCGCGATCACCGGCGCCGGGTTTTTCGCCGTGCCTTATGCGATCGCTCATGCCGGGATGGTGACCTTTTTGATTTACTTGCCGATCCTGGTGGTGATTCAGATTTTTTTGCATTTGCTTTTTGCCCGGCTGATCCTTTCCACCAAGACCAAACATCGCTTGCCCGGATACGTGGAGATTTACGCGGGAAAGAAATACAAAAGCGTCGTTTCCTTTTTTTCTCTGATTTCCGGGTACGGAACTTTGCTCGCCTATGTTATCTTGGGCGGAATTTTCTTGTTCGGTTTGCTGGCGCCGCATTTCGGCGGCAGCCTGATCTTTTATTCGCTGGTATTGTTTTCCATTGAAGGGCTGATTGTTCTGGCCGATATCAAGTTGATCTCGGGCGCCGAACTTGTCTTGAACGGTTTTTTGATCGTCGTGGTGGTAATGATCGCGATCAAGAGCTTCTTCCATCTGGACGTCGGTAATTTTTTAACGCTCAATTGGCGCCAAGTCTTGCTGCCTTATGGACCGATTTTTTTCGCCGTCGGCGGCGATGCGGCTATCCCCGAAGTCTGCCGGCTGCTTAGCAAAGAAAAACAAAATATCAAAGGGGCGATTATTTGGGGCACTATTTTGCCGGCCGTGATTTTATTGCTTTTTGTCCTGACGATGGTCGGCGTCACCGGCGCCAACACCTCGGCTGATACTTTGTCGGGATTGCGCAGCGTTTTCAGCGACGGCGTGGTCACCCTGGCTCTGATTTTCGGCGTTCTCAATATTTTTACGGCCGCCCTGGTGATGATGCAAGCGGTCAGGGAGATCTTTTGGTGGGATTTTAAGATCAATAAGAATCTGTCCTGGGCTTTTGTTTTTGCCTTGCCGATAATTTTGTATCTTTTCAATTTCACCAACCTCACCGCCGTAGTCAGTATTACCGGCGCGGTGATGGGCGGCATCTTGGGCGTGGTCTTGGTCCTGCTCTTTCCAATTATGGAAAAAAGGCCGGAACAACATTCGGTTTTACGCACTTCGATCTCCCGTCCCTGGGCGATCGCTCTCTGTTCGCTCTTCATCCTCGGTTTGATCAGCGAGCTGGCAAGATGGTTATTTTAATTTTAAAAATGCTAATTAGTTATAATGCTAATTTTCGAATGATGCGAATTGCGCGAATATTCGTAGATTCGCATCATTCGCGAAATTAGCATTAGAATTTACATGAAGATTGCCATAATCTCCGACATCCATGACAATTTGGTTAACTTAAGAAAATGCTTGGCTTGGTGTGAGAAAAATAATATCGAAAAAATAATCTGCTGCGGCGACGTGACTAACGGCGAAACGCTCGGCATTTTGGCGGAAGAATTCGGCAAAGAAATCTTTTTAGTCCGCGGCAATTTGGAGATTTATGAGGAAGAAGAGATTGAACCGTATAAAAATTATACTTATGGCGGGCGGACGGCGATTTGGGAAATCGGCGGCAAGCGCGTCGGCGTCTGCCACGAACCGTTTTTGATCGACCAAGTACTGGCTAAAGGTAAGTGTGACATAGTTTTTTATGGCCACACGCATCAACCTTGGATCGAAGAAAAAAAAGGTATTCAGATCGTCAATCCTGGGACCTTGGGCGGCGTATTTACGCAAGCGACCTTCGCGGTCTGGGATACGGCCAGCGGAAAGCTGGAGTTAAAATTATTGAATAGCTTATAACGGTACAAATTTCACAAGATATGCCCGATCAAAATTATTCCGGATTATCATCGCTTGAAGCTCAAGCTCGATTGGAAAAATACGGTTTGAATGATGTCCAGGAAAGGAAAATCGGCTTGGTGAAGAAATTCCTGGCGCCGCTCTATTCGCCGATCTCTTTGATGCTTTTGGGTGCGGCGGTTTTATCGTATTTCAATGGCCGGGTTTTTGATTTTTATTTCATTATCGCTTTATACTTCGTAAATTATTCAGTGCAAAGATGGCAGGAATTCAAAGCCGATAAAGCGATTAAGGAATTGCAGAGCAAATTATCTTTTGATGTTTGGACCTGGCGCGACGATAAATGGGATTACGTCAATGCTAAACAGCTGGTGCCGGGCGATCGGATCCGGCTCGGCCTGGGCAGCATCATTCCAGCCGATGGCACTGTTTTATCGGCGAAGAATTTGTCGGTGAATGAGGCGGTGCTGACCGGAGAATCATTGCCCAAAGATAAGATTGCCGGCGACAAGATCTATTCCGGATCATTTACCGCCGCCGGAAATTTTGAAGCGGAAGTAACCGCTACCGGCAAGAATACGGATTTCGGCAAAACGATCTTTTCCATCGAAGAGCGGAGCGAGAAAAGCATTTTGGAAAAAGATATTCTTCGGATCACCAGATTTCTGACCATCGTGAGTATCGTGAGCGTCATTATCCTTTCGATAGTTTTTTTGTTCAAAGGATATTCGATCACCGATCTTTTGACGCTTGATTTAAGTTTGGTCATTGCCGGCATCCCGATCGCCTTGCCGGCGGTAATGGCGATCATCTTGAGTATCGGCGCCGCCGGTCTGGCCAAGAAGAACGTCGTAGTCCGGCGGCTTTCCGCTCTGCAGGACCTCGCCAACGTTAATCTGCTTTTAACCGATAAGACCGGAACCCTAACCAAGAATGAAATCAGAGTAGCCAATGTCATTTCTTATCAACCGGGTCTAAGTTCTGATGATCTGATTGAGCTCGCCAATTATGCCGCTTCGGCGGATATTCCCGACGCGATTGATTTGGCGATCACTGATAAATTCAAAGAAACCGGCCGGCCTGCCAGCACGGCCCAGATTTTACATTTCACGCCTTACGATTCGGATCGCAAGCGCTCCACCGCCTTAGTCCAAAAAGGCGAGGAAAAAATTTTGATCAGCGTCGGCGCGCCGCAGGTGATCATCGGTTTTGATGAATTCGGCGCCAAGGAGACGGCCGATAAATTCGCCAAGGATATCAAAGATGCCGCCGCCGAAGGTTATCGGGTTCTGGCCGTGGCCGCCAAGAAAGACGGCGAAGAGGAAAAACATATGAAGATCGCCGGGCTGCTATTCCTGGCCGATCCGCTCGACGAGACTTCCAAAGAAACTTTGCAGTTTATGCGGCAGAACGGCATTGCCGTCAAGATGCTGACTGGCGACAACATCATCATTGCCGAAAGGATCGCCAAAGAATTGGAATTCTCCGGCGAGGTTTTAGTCGCCGCTGAAGCCAGAAAACTCTACGAAAAGAAGAAAAATTTCCAGAAAAAATTAAATGATATCGCGGTTTTTGCCGAAATTTTACCCCAGGATAAATACGAGATCGTCAAAACTTTCAAGAAGAAATATATCGTGGCGGTAACCGGCGACGGGATCAATGATCTGCCGGCGCTGAAGATTGCCAATGTCGGTATCGCCGTTTCCAACGCGGTCAGCGCTTTGAAAAGCCTAGCCGACATCGTGCTCTTGGGAGAAGGCTTAACCGTGATCCGCGACGCGATCATCGAATCGCGGAAAATTTTCGTTCGGCTTTATAATTATACGGTTTACCGTATTTCCGAAAGTTTCCGCCTGATCATCACTATTTTAATTTTAGGTTTGTGGTATGGCGCTTACCCGCTCGAGCCTTTGCAGATCATTCTGCTTGCTTTCTTAAACGATATTCCGATCATTTCTTTGGCGTTCGACCGGGTAAAGATCGCGGCCAAACCTTCCGAAATTCAGGCCAAGCAGAGGCTGGTCTTGAGCATCTTGTTCGGTTCGGTGGGAACTCTGAACAGCCTCATCTTTTTTTTCCTGTTGACCAGCGTGATCCATTTCTCGCCGCCGGCGATTATGACGATGTTTTTTCTCAAGCTGACCGTTTCCGGCCACGCGCTGATCTTCGTCGCTCACACCAAAGAGCGCTGGTTCAAATTTTTGCCGAGCAAGCAAGTGATCATCGCCACAGTGACGACCCAGATTATCGCGACGATTCTCGCCTTGACCGGCTTTATGATGCCGGTGGGAATCTCGATCGTCTCGGTGATCTTTGTCTGGGTTTGGGCGGCTTTTTGGATGCAGATTAGCGAATTGATGAAAGATTTGCAGGCTAAATATATTAAAATAAAATAAATATGAATATCGATCATCAAATCAAACAAATAGCGATCACGGCGGCTAAGAAAGCCGGCAAAGAGCTTGCAGCGGAATATTTTCGCTTCAATCGTAAGGACGTCCAAATGAAATCGCGTTTTGAAATTTTGACCCGCGCGGATTTGTTGAGCGAAGAGATTATTTTAAAAGAAGTGAGGAAAAATTTTCCCCATCATCATATTCTTTCCGAAGAGACCGGCGATAATAAAGTTGAGTCTGATTATTTTTGGATCATCGATCCGCTCGATGGTACGACTAATTTTTTCATCCATGATCCGATCTGGTCGATTTCCATCGCCGTGGCCTATCAGGGCGAATTGATCCTGGGAATCGTCTACGCTCCGATCTTGGACGAATTTTATTTGGCGGAAAAGGGAGAAGGCGCGACGCTGAACGGCCGGGCGATCAATGTTTCGACCATCGCTAAAAATCAGGTGCTGAATTTATTCTGTCACGGGCATAACGAGCCAGGGATAAAAAAAGCCGTGAAATATTATGCTTACCAGAAGCTGCGCGGTTTTGACTGCCGCCAATTAGGTTCGGCCGCCTTGGAATTGGCTTATACCGCGGCCGGCCGAGTCGAATCGATCGCCATTGCCGGCGCTGACGTTTATGATGTGGCCGCCGGAGTATTGCTAGTCAAAGAGGCGGGCGGCAGGGTTACCGATTTAAAAAATGTTGACTGGAATATTGCGAGCATGGATATGATCGCCTCTAATGGCAAAATTCATTCGGATATTTTAAGCGTTTTTAGGAAATTAAGGTAAGGTCTTGACAGCGCCGGCGAATTATCATATCATTCTTTACACTTGGTTGTTCTCTTCCCTGTAAATGACTAGGGGACTGGACATGGGCCTTGTTGAACGAACGATCGTTTGGCAAGGCCTCTTTTATTTGCTATGATTATTTTGGTTCCTTAACCTCTTTTCTGAATAGGAAAAGAGAAATCAGCATTTCAACCCCTTTAACCAGGAGTGGATTATGCGTCAATTTACCATCGGCCAAAATATTGGCCCCCCGGCGATCCTTATCGCCCAATCAAGCGCACGGTAAAAGAAAAACGCCGTGGAATTGCTTATCGGGCTTTGCCAAAGACGAAGGAATCGTTTTGGCAAGGCCCCTTATTTTTTGCTCATTATTAAAATTAGTTCAAAGATTATCCCCTCTAAAAAGGGGCGTTAGCCAAATAAACCTCCCACTTTCAGCTAGAAAGGACAGCCGTCTATGATTGCGAAAATCGTAGCCACAAGGACGCAGTCCCCATCGCGCGCATGCGCATGAAGCAAACCGGCATTACTAATGAAAGGAAGGTTACGGTGAGACGCAAACTCCCGCCGTCGAGGGATTCCCCGCCAGAATAATAGTTTCGGGCAATATCCGATAATCAGTCGGAAGCCAGCGGAAGCAAGACACCATGTTTGCTTCCGTTTTATTTTATAAAAGTCGTGGTATTGACAGATTTTTAAATATCCAATATCAAATAATAAATATCCAAAAAATATTATAATATTTAAATATTTTTTAAAATATTGGTTATTTGATATTGGATATTTAAAAACGCCGGCATTACGCCAGCGTTTTATAATTTAAGCTCTTATCTCTTCTCTCTTAATTTATTATCTTACTTAGGTATTGCCCGGTATAGCTTTTCTTCACTTTAGCCACCTGGACCGGCGTGCCTTGCGCGACGATCTCGCCGCCTTTGTCGCCGCCTTCGGGGCCAAGGTCGATGATCCAGTCGACTGATTTGATCACTTCCATATTATGTTCGATGATCAAGACCGTATTGCCGCGGTCGACCAGTTTATTCAAGACTTCCAAAAGATTCTTGATATCGTCGAAATGCAAACCGGTGGTCGGTTCGTCCAAAATATAAAGCGTGCGGCCGGTAGCGCGGCGGGATAATTCGGTAGCCAGTTTGACGCGCTGCGCTTCGCCGCCGGATAAAGTCGTAGCCGATTGGCCGACTTTGATATAACCCAAGCCGACTTCGTTCAACATCGCGATTTTTTGGTAGATCGCCGGGACGTTTTCGAAGAAAGTCATCGCTTCCTCAATCGTCATATCCAAGACATCATAAATATTTTTGCCTTTGTAATAAATTTCCAAAGCTTCCTTGTTGTATCTTTTGCCGTGGCAGACTTCGCACTCGACATAAACGTCGGGCAAGAATTGCATTTCGATCTGCACCATCCCGTCGCCGGCGCAGGCTTCGCAGCGGCCGCCCGGAACATTGAAAGAAAATCTTCCCGCATTGTAGCCGCGGATCTTGGCTTCGGGGAGCGAAGCGAACAGATCGCGGATCGGCGTGAAAGCGCCGGTATAAGTAGCCGGGTTGGAGCGGGGCGTTCGGCCGATCGGCGACTGATCGATATCGATAACTTTATCGATCGCATGCAAGCCTTCGATCCGGTCATATTTGCCCGGTTCTTCTTTGGCGCCGTAAAAGAATTTGGATAAATAACGGGCGAGGATATCGTTCATCAAAGTGGATTTGCCCGACCCGGAAACTCCGGTGATGGCGATGAATTTGCCGAGCGGGAATTCCACGTCGATATTTTTCAGATTATTTTCCCGGGCGCCGATGATCTTTAATGTCTGGCCGGAACCGTGCCGGTATTTTTCCGCGACCGGAATGAATTTCTTTCCCGATAAATATTGGCCGGTCAAGGACTTGGGATTGGCTTCGATCTGGGCGGGCGTTCCCACGGCGATGATTTCGCCGCCGTGAATGCCGGCTCGCGGGCCGACATCGACGACATAATCGGCGGAGCGGATCGTCTCTTCATCATGCTCGACGACGATCACGCTATTGCCCAAATCGCGCAGTTCTTTCAGGGTGCTGATCAATTTGGAATTGTCGCGCTGATGCAAGCCGATCGAAGGTTCATCGAGGATGTACAGAACTCCGACCAAGGCAGAGCCGATCTGCGTCGCCAAACGGATGCGCTGGGCTTCGCCGCCGGATAAGGTCATCGCGGCGCGGTCAAGCGTCAGATAATCCAAGCCGACATTGGACAAGAATAACAGCCGGGCGCTGATCTCTTTCAAGATTTGCGCTGAGATTTTTTTGTCTTTGGCCGTCAGGTTTTTGGAAATCAATAAAGCGCTGAAGAATTTTTTGGCTTCGTCGATATTCTTGACGGAAATGTCGTTGATATTCAGACCCTCGATCTTTACGCCCAAAACTTCCGGTTTCAAACGCTTGCCGCCGCAGGTGGGGCAGACCAAGACGCGCATATATTTGCCGATCTCTTTGCGGACATAATCAGAATCAGTCTGCTGATAGCGGCGTTCCAGATTGGGGATCACGCCTTCGAAATTGGTGACCAGTTCGCCGGAAAAACGATCGGATTCATAATCCATCCGGTAATCTTTCTTGCCCGTGCCGTATAACAAAATATCCAGTTGATTCTTGGTAAAATCCTTGAGCGGCGTATTGAGATCAAAACCATATTCTTCGCCGACCGTGCCCAAAATGCGCAGCAGCCAAGTCTGCGGACCGTTGATGGCGTGCGACATCGGCCGGATCGCTCCTTGCGCCAGAGTCAGATTCTTATTGATGATCGTATCGGCGTCGATTTCCAATTTTGTGCCGAGCCCATCGCAGGAAGGACAAGCGCCGTGCGGCGTATTGAAAGAAAAATTGCGCGGCTCCAATTCCACCATGGAGATGCCGCAATCGGGGCAGGCGAATTGTTTGGAAAAAATCCGTTCCTCTTCCGGCCGGACATGGTCATTCTTGTCATAGGGCGCGATGATCACCAAGCCATTCGACATATCCAGCGCCTTCTCGACCGATTCGGTCAGGCGCGCGGTCTCTTCCTTGCCGGCTTCGACTTTGATCTTATCGATGACGATTTCCACCGAATGTTTTTTTTGTTTGTCGATTTCCATATCTTCCAGATCTTCCAAGGTGTAAATTTTTCCATCAAAGCGCACCGAACCGAAACCGGCCTTGGCGATTCCCTCGATGATGTTGCGATGTTCGCCCTTCTTGTCTTTGACGATCGGGGAAAGGATCATCGCCAGCTGTCCGACATAATGTTTGTCGATCTGCTCGACAATTTCATCGACCGTATATTTTTTTACTTTCTTACCGCAGATCGGGCAATGCGGGACGCCGATGCGGGCGTAAAGCAATCTCAAGTAATCATAAATTTCCGTCACCGTGCCGACGGTGGAGCGGGGATTGTGCGAAGCGGTTTTCTGGTCGATGGAAATGGCCGGCGAAAGTCCGTCGATCTGATCGACATCCGGCTTGTCCATCAAGCCGATGAATTGGCGGGCGTAAGCGGAAAGCGATTCGACATAGCGGCGCTGGCCTTCGGCATAGAGCGTGTCAAAAGCCAAACTCGATTTGCCCGAGCCGGAAAGTCCGGTGATGACGACCAGTTTGTCGCGCGGAATTTCCAGTGAGACATTTTTTAAATTGTGAACGCGCGCACCCTTGATCTTGATGACTTTATTGTTCTGCGGCTTACTCATAAATTTAATTGAAATTTTCACTCTCGTCCGAGCGGAGCGGCGCGAAATTGAGAGTTAAGGGGTTATTTACTAAATGGTTAGTATATACCAAAAAGGCGGTTGGCGCAAGAGCGCCGACAGCTTTGAGCCGTTAAAATGACCAAGGATTGACAAGTATCGCCTTATTTGTTATGGTGTGAAGCGGCTCTTTTTTTCACAAATTCTTCTTAGAAGGAGTATCAGATGAATATTTCCTCGATTAAGAACGCGTACGAGCTTACCCGGCAAGATCAGCGGACTGGCTTGATATTGTATCGCGCTGTCCGGCATCATTATCCCGGGATCGGCTCGGCGGTCGAAGAATTAACGGTTTTACGCAAGATCAATGACGAAAGCCGGTGGCCTTTCTTTGAAACCAAATTTCCCCGGCTGGTCAATCTGCGCCATGACCGATGTTCGTTCATCGTTCATCGCAAATGGCTGGAAACCGCATTCATCGCAAGCGATAAAACAATCCGGTTTATCACGAACGTGGTAGTCGAGTCCGCCGGATTGATCGATCCGAAATTGACGCTCACGGCATTCATTTGCCCGTCCGACCGGCGATATGGTTATTGGAATTCGTCTGAGGATCGCGACGGCTTGTTGCCGATTGAGGCGATCAAGAAGATGATTGTCAAAGAGTTCTATCAGCCGGTGATCGAAAAATTGATTTTGAATCACGACCTGCAGATCCTTTCCGCCGACATTCATGAGCTCGTCAACGATTTTTTGGCCGGAATCGCGGATAAACGGGCGGGGATGCAAAGTTTCTCCCGCCAGGTATTCGAAACGGCCAAGGATCTGGAAGGCTTGGCCGTGAAGGTAAAAGAAAGCTACCAGGAAGATCCGGAACCGGTAACCCGTTGAAGCGAATCGTTTGATTTTATTTCCCGCTTAAGCCGATTAACCAAGGGAGGGTGTCGTGTCTCAAAAAATCAGCCGGACGTTGTCCTTGATCAAACCCGACGTTTCCTTCGATCCGGAAATCTGCGCCAAGATAATTATGCGCTATACGAGCCGGGGTTTGCTGATGCGTCAGATGAAATGCGTCGAAATGGGGGAGTTGCTTTTCGTCCAGCTCTATGGCGAATACAAGGGGAAACCGTTTTATGACAAGATGAGGGAATTCTATCTTTCCGGGCCGATGTTCGCTTTCGTCTGGGAAGGGGAAAACGCCGTTGCCTCGGTCCGGTATATAAATGGCCCGACTGATCCGAACGAGGGAAAGCCCGGCGAGATCCGCTATGATTTTGGCAATCATGATCACGAACCGGGTATGTTGTTTGAAAATGCCGTTCACGGTTCGAAGGATGACGTCGAAGCCGAGCGGGAGATCAAGATCTTTTTCGACTGAGCAAATTGAGCTACGAATAACACCCGCGCGGATTGTATGATCCGCGCTTTTTAATTGACAATTTTATATTTTTATGCTAATTTTAAAAAGTCGATGAAAGGCCGAAAAGGCCGTTTATCTTGTTCGTTTTGTTAATAATAATTTTAACAACGGCTAAAAAGGAGGACGGGATGAAGGCAATCGGAATATTTTGGGTGGTCGGTTTATTGTTTGTCAGGGTTTTTGCCCTGACCGGACGGATTGTCGATGATTGCGGGAATGATTTGCCGCTCTGCGAAATTTGGGTCGACGGAATCAATAGCGGCGAAGTAACGGCGGCTGACGGATCATTTTCCGTTTCCAATCCGGTTGATGCTGTAAAAAATTCACGGCCATCCGGAATTATCGCCAAAACATCAGTGCGGGAAATTTTTTCTCCGGACGGAAAGAAGATTGATGCCGCCCGGGAATTTTTTTTGTCGCGCGGGATTTATTTCGTCAAGACGGCGCCGGGCGTTTATTCGCGGATCGTGGTTGATAATCGGAAATCGATCGCGAATGTCACGCAAGCCGCCGGCTCGGTTCGCGGGCTCGGTAAAAAGGCAGCTCTCTGTCATGATGTTGAATTCATCTGTCTGAGGCACGAAACTGTTTTGCTATCGCTCTCCAATCTCGACACGGCCGTTAACGCCGAATTGAGAGAAACGAAAACGGTTTTTATTTCGCCTTTGCAAAAAGATAAGATCAGCTATTTTGTGACCGGAACCGATTCGGCGCGGAGATGCTTCTTCTATCTTTTCAAGGACGGGATTCAAACCTATTCAATTTTTGCCGGAGACACGATCAGGATCTTCGAATCCGGTTCGTATGTGGTCAAATTTGCCAAGATCGATACGACTGGCTCGCGAGTCTCCTATGTTTTGCCGCACTCGTGCAATCAAGGCTGGGATACGATCGCGTTCAGCATCAAACAACCGCCCGTAACTGAAACGGCGAATTTCGCGATCAAGGATGATCCGCTCGGCTTCGGCAAGATTGTGGAGTATCAAAAGATCTTTTCGCCGAACGGGAATGATACTTCTTACTTGTCGGAGATCTTTGTGCGGCAATCGCGGAAAGTATCCGTAACTTTGCGCAAAGCATTCTTTGATCCTAAGGAATGCGACACTTTTGTGACGGTTAGCGGGACGATGCCTCATCCTGATTGCGAGTATTTCCATTTTGGTAATCCGAATGGCAAGAAAGTCTTGGCCGTTTATTCCTATGATTTTACGCCGAGCTATGTCCCCGGTGTTGATTCGGAGGCGTTTTTCGAAGACGATCTGCTGGCAACGCCGCAATCGATCTTCGAATCACGGGACAGCGCCGGAACGCTGGATACTCTGCCGCAGCAGAAAATCGATCCGACAACCCAGGATATTTATGTCTGTGTCGCTAAAACGACGGCGGCATTTATCCAAGGGATGTATAATTTGCCGATTTCAGGAAAAGTCGATTTGTTCTTTTTTTCCGGGCACGGCGATTCGGATAAAGTCGTTTTCGGCTTAAGGAGCGGAGAATATCTGGTTCGCAGCCGGCTGTTGTCGCTTAGCGCGGATACGGTGGCGCAGCTGCAGAGCAAATTTTCGCCCAATTGCCTCGGTTATTTTTCCGCCTGCAATATCGCCGATAATTACACGGCGGGCAAATGCTGGGCGGACGTATTTTCCGATGTTTTTCAAATGAGTTTTTATGGCGCATCCACCGAAGTCAGCAGCTCTTATTACTGTTTCTTCGGACTCTATCACTTAATCACCCCGGCAATGTATCGTCCGGGTTCGTAACAGAACTTTACCGTGATTTTGCTTTCAAGCAAGATCACGGTTTTTTATTCCTTAAATCGTCCCATCGCCGCGATAAAAAAATTACTAAAAACTTTACACCGAAGTTCGTTGTGTTGTCAGTAATAAAATTATTAACGATATAAATTTATCCGCTGCCGAGGCCATAAAAGTTGTTTCACCCTTTACAAACTTGCCGGTTAAGGCTATATTAAAACAAATAATAATCGAAAATAACCTTAAAAAAGGGGGGAATCTTGCACATTTTTATCCTTATCCGCCACGCGCAAATAATCATTAATGATGTAGAAAGAGAGGATCTTGATACTTTGGACGAAGAAAACTCCCTTGAAATTAGAAAGAATTTTAAAGACTTTCAGCAGGGGTTTGTCTTGCCCGTTGAAAAGGTTGAAGTTTGGACCTCATCTACGGCGAGAACGAAGCTGACCGGAAATATCATTGGCGAAGTTTTCGGAGTCAAGGCGAATTATTCAGAGTTTCTTGATACGAAACGCCGCCCCGATATTAATCGTTCAACTGCCGAGCTGATCGACTTCGTATGTAAAAGAGGAAAAGAGGTGGGGGTTTTGCTTGCGGTTGCACATTTGCCGGAAATTCTAAATTTCATCGGCAATCTTCCTTTCGGAGTTAAATTTTCAGACTCAAAATTTCTAAAGGGCTCTGATTACTGGAAGGGTGAAGGGGTCATCGTCGATTTTGACGCCAAAACCGCGAATCCTTTTCCGCGGCGATGAATAATTATTGAAAAGAATCAAATGAAACACCCGCCCCGATATTCAGGGCGGGTTTTTTGCAAGCGAATCGAGTCTTGCTTTTCCCGGTGAATCAAGGTAAATTATATTATTATGATCATATTTTTATATGGCGAGGACGATTTCCGCGCCAAGAAGAAAATCAGCGAATTGAAGGATAAATTTCTGCGGGAAGTGGACAAATCCGGCGGCAGCATCGAATCTATCGACGGCAAGACGGCGGATTTGCGCGAGATCAACGAGAAGGCGGCGACGGCTTCGCTTTTGGCGTCCAAGCGGATGATCATCATCGAAGATATTTTTTCCAACCGCAACAAAGAATTACTGCCCGAGGTCGCGGAATATTTTCAGGCCAAAGAAAAGAATAAATGGGAAAATATTGTTATCTTCTGTGATAACTCGATCAAGGCCAAAAGGAAGATGGGCGGCGAAGAGATCGTTAAAGCCGATGCCGAGGGTCGCGATAAACCGCTGGGAAAAAAAGAAAAAGAATTATTTGTTTTTTTGGCTAAGCAAAAATTTGTTCAGGAGTTTAAAAAATTAAATAACACTGATCTGGGCGCTTGGATAAAAAAGGAAGTCGAAGCTCGCGGCGGCGCGATTTCCAGCCGCGCCATCCAGACCTTGATCGGCCTAATCGGTTATGATCTTTGGCAGATCGACCGCGAGATCGATAAATTGATCAATTATAAAAGCGGCGAGAAATCCCCCCTCCTTTTCAAGGAGGGGCAGGGGGTGGTTAATAATGAATTCCCCTCCCCGGGAGGGGTGCCGAGCCCGGCGAGGCGGGGTGGGTTTCCAATTGAAGTTGACGACGTGGATAAATTAGTCAAAGGTAATTTCGACGATAATATTTTCGCCCTGACCGACGCGATCGGCGCGCGCAACAAAGCCGCGGCCGCGCAGCTTTTGGAAGAGCAATTCGAATTGGGCGCCAACGAAATTTATTTGTTAACGATGATCACCCGGCAGATAAAAATAATCCTGCAAGTTCGGCAAGCGCTGGATCTTGGCCAGTCATCGCGGCAAATAATTTCCGAATTAAAATTAAATCCATATGTGGTGCAGAAGGCGATCGAGCAAGCTCGGCACTTCAGCCTCAACGCTTTAAAAATAATTTTTGACAAGTTAATCGAGATTGACTTCAAAATAAAAACCGGCCAGGGCGAAGCGGCGGCATTGATCGAGCTTTTGATCGCTAAATTTTAGTATTGACAGATTTAATTTTTTATGCTAGATTATCAAGTCGATTATTGCTAGATCTTTTGATAATATAACCTTTAAAAAGGGAGTCTGTATGAAGTTGTTTCTGACATTCGCTGTGGCAGCTGTTTTTTTGGCGGTTGGATGCAGTCGTCCGACCGGTGTAACCCAAATTATGATGAGCATTCAGCCTGCAACCCATTTGGGAAAATCTTCCCAAGATACGATCTCAAAAATACGATTCAGCCTTTCCGCGCCCGGCGAAAAGGGCATTGTGGATTCAATGCGCATTAACCCCGTTGAAAGCGCAAAGATGATCGCGGGATTGCTGAAACAAGGAGTGCCGGAGTATAGGCTGAAAGCCAATAAAAAATGGAATTTTTCAGCGGAATGCGTTTCTCCTTCGGGAAACTTACTGTATGGCGGTCAGACTGAGCTGTCAGTTACGCCATGCAAAGATCCGATGGCGGAAGAAGACCATCTCTCTTCCGCGGACGTAATTTTGCAGCCGCCGCTGATAATTCATGTTGGCTCACTAAGTGACATAAAACTCGAACATTCAGATTCGGTTTCGACTAGGAAAGTCAAAGGGCAGTCGGCCGATTCAACCGCAACCGGTTCAGTTGAGATTAACATTGTTGTGCCGACGCTGGATTTTTTGGGTAAGAATATTCCGGTTAAGCTCAAGGAGATTCACTTGTCGCTTAGCGCCAAAGGCGAAAAAACCAGGTCGGACACGATTCCTCTCGAAAGTGATGGTCGGAGTGCGATAATGATACCCAAAGAGTATCTGAATCTGGCGGCTTCAACTTGGGATCTGTATCTCGAGTACGTGGATCGGCACAATTTTCCTTTCTACATCGCTACCGACAAGGTTGAAGTCGATTCCCACAAAGAAACTACTATTAATGCTGTTGTGGGGCTTAATCCTTCCATTGCGATAAAATATAAATGGAAAGGTCCGATCACGGCAGAACGCAAGCAAATAAATTGAAGACCATAAATCTTCGGCTCGAATGGTGCAAATCATTCGAGCTTTTTTATCAAAAAAAACGCCCCGCGAGTGCGAGGCGTTTATTTTATTTCAATTTTTTTTCAAAGTATTTTTTCAGTTCGGCGGTTTTTATCCTTTCCTGCTGCATCGTGTCGCGGTCGCGGACCGTGACCGTATCGTCTTTTTCGATCGTGTCGAAATCCACGGTGACGCAGAACGGCGTGCCGATCTCATCCTGGCGGCGGTAGCGTTTGCCGACGTTCCCGTTATCGTCAAATTCACAGGTAAAATCTTTTTTCAGTTCATTAAAAATCGATTTAGCTTTTTCCACCAGCGCCGGTTTGTTTTTCAAAAGCGGGAAGATGGCGATTTTCACGGGCGCGATCTTGACCGGGAATTTCATGACGACGCGGGTTTCAACTTCGGTGGCGCCTTCGGCTTTGGGCAATTCTTCTTCCGTATAGGCGGCGGCCAGTGCGGCTAATAGAGCGCGGTCAACGCCGGCGCTCGGTTCCAAGACGTGCGGCACGAATTTGCGGCCGGTGGTGGAATCCGTCCACGATAAATTCTGGCCGGACAATCTGGCGTGCGCCGATAAATCAAAATCCGTGCGGTTGGCCAGCCCGGAAAGTTCGCTCCAGCCGAACGGGAAATTATATTCCAAGTCCACGGTCTTTTTAGAGTAATGGGAAAGTTTTTCTTTGGGGTGTTCAAAGCGGCGCAGATTTTCTTGCTTGACGCCCAGGGCGTAATAGAATTCTTCTTGAAGCTTCAACCATTGGTCGAATAATTCTTCCCATTTGGCTTCCGGATCGAAAAAATACTCGATTTCCATCTGCTCGAATTCGCGGGTGCGGAAAATAAAATTGCGGGCGACGATCTCGTTGCGGAAAGCTTTGCCGATCTGGGCGATACCGAACGGAATCTTGACGCGGGTGGAATCGCAGACATTCTTGAAATCGACAAAGATCGCGCCGGCGGTTTCGGGCCGCAGATAGATCGGGCCGTCAAAGCCGTTCATTTCCGTTTTGAACATCATATTCAAGAGGCGCACTTCGGTCCAGCTGGATTTGCCGCAGGCCGGGCATTTTTGGCCGGCGAGCGCTTCGGTCATTGCCGATAAATTTCCTTCCAAATCTTTGCCGGTTAATTCTTGGACCAAATGGTCGGCGCGGAAACGCTTCTGGCATTCTTTGCAATCGACCATCGCATCATTGAAGCCGGAAGTATGGCCGGAAGCTTCCCAAAGTTTCGGATGCAACAAGATCGGCCCGTCGATACCGACGATATCTTCCCGTTCTTCGACGAATTTTTTCCACCACAGATCCTTGATATTCTTTTTCAACTGCGCGCCATACGGCCCATAAGCGTAAGCCGCGGAAAACCCACCGTAGATTTCGCAAGCCGGCCAGACAAACCCGCGCCGTTTGCACAGCGATACAATTTTTTCCATCAAATCATTTTGTTCCGCCATATTGGTTAATTTTTAAATTTTATAATTTTTAAAGAATTTTTAATGATTAAATTTTAAAAATTAAATTTTATTTAAAAATTACAAAATTATAAAAATTAAAAATTACGATTACATTTCCTCCACCGTTTCTATCCCCAATAATGCCAAGCCGTTATGAATGACCTGTGCTACGGAACTTAAAAGCGCCAGTCGGGCTATTTTGATTTCTTCCTCGGCCGCTTGTAGAACCGGGACGGCATGATAATAATCGTTCAACATTTGGGCTACCTCATAAATATATTTGGCGATCACCGATGGATCATATTCATTCCCCGCCGCTTCGACGATTTCCGGATAAACCGCCAATTTTTTAATCAAAGTAATTTCCTTCTCTTCAATCAATTTTTCAAAATTAATCTTTTTATCTCTTCTCTCTTCTCTCTTAACTTTCCGTAAGATGCTTTGTATTCTCGCATAAGCGTACTGGATGTAAGCCGAAGTATAGCCTTCCAGCGACAGAGCCTTTTCGATATCAAAAGTGATAATGCTCTTGGCGCCGACTTTGAGCATTTCAAATTTGGCCGCGCCCAGGCCGACCTTAAAAGAATTATTTTTGATTTTTTCTTCCGGCCAGTCGTCGTGGCGTTTTTTAGTTTCCGCTTCGCATTTGGCCAGCAGTTCTTCTTTTAATTCTTTATAAGTGATGACATTGCCGGTGCGCGAAGCCATCATTCCGGAAGGAAGTTTCACGAAATCAAATGGCAGATGGATTAATTTTTCTTTGAAGCCGGAAGCCGCTAAAATTTTGAATAATTGCCGGAAATAAAGCTCCTGGCGGATGTCGACCACATAGATCGATTGTTCCGGATGGTAGCGCCGGTGTTTTTCTTCAGCCAAAGCCAGATCGGCCACCGCGTAAGTTGCCGTGTTATTGGAACGCATCACCACCAAAACTCCCAAACCGCAATTTTCCAAGTCGGCGATGATCGCGCCCTCGGATTCGCGCAAGATTCCTTGTTTCAATAATTCTTGAACTTTGGCTTTGCCGCGTTCGACAAAATCGCTTTCATATAATATATCGTCGAATTTGACGCCGAGATCGCGGTAGATCGCATCGAATTGAGCGATGCTCCAGAGCCGGGTTTTCTGCCAGAGCTTGAATTCTTCGCCGGTCCGCGCTTCGATCTTCTGTTTCCAGCCGCCGATCATCTGCGCGGCCACCGGATCGTCTTTTTCTTTGCCCGAAGCATCGACATACATTTTTCCCAGCAGGAATCCGCGCTCCTCGATGGGCAGATCTTCCATTTTTTTGCCGTTCAATTTTTCTTTGCTGAACGCCTCATAATCCCAAAGCGCTTTGGCGACGTGGATCCCGAAATCGTTGACGTAAGAAATCGGGATTGCGTCGAAGCCGTTGGCTTGCAAAATTTTGGTGACCGCGTCGCCATAACAGATATTGCGCAGATGGCCGATATGATATTCCTTATGAGTATTGACGTTGGAAAATTCCAAGACGATCTTTTCTTTAGCTCCCGTTTTGTTTCGGCCGAATCCCGCCTCTTCATTATCGATATCGAGAATAATATTTTGGGCGAGATTCTTCTTGCCGAGAAAAAAATTCAAATACGGCCCCGCGGCTTTGGCGCCGATGATCGTTTCGTTGAATTTGATGCCGTTCAAAATCGCGTCGCTCACCTCGTTTGGCGTTCGGCCGGTTTTTTTGGCCAAAGCAAAAAGGGCGATGCCCAGATCGCCGAATGATGGATTGGGCGGAATGATCAGATCGTCCGCAACAGCCAACTTTTCTCCCAGAACACTATTAATATTGGTAACTATTTCCTCTTTGATTTTTTCCCAAGCGTACATAGCCGTTTTTACAGTTTCTTGAATTATAGCTTAATTTTACGGGAATTATGGGGTTTTGGCAAGGATATTTATAATGATAAAAGATAGATGATAAATGATAAATTGGTGTCCATACATCCTTATTGCTATAATTTAGGCATACATCTATCATTTATCATTAATCATTTATCATTGATATGAACGATACTCTTATCACTTTCGTCCGGCACGGGAAAAACAAGATAGGCACCGATACCACGCCGTGGCACGCCGGGCCGGGTTTGAATCCGGAAGGGCGGAAACAATCGGACAAGACCGGCCGCTATCTCCGCCATTTTGCTTTTGATTTGGTTTTATCATCCGATATGAGCCGGGCCGCCGAAACCGCCAAGATCATCTGCTGCTACCAGAAAAAGATCACGCCGGAAAAAATAATTTTTGTCCGCCAATTGGCCGAACACGACGAAATTGTCTATGGCTATACCCATAAAACCAAGATCACGCCGGACGGTGAATGGGATAAGGCCCGGACCACGGTCAAGTTTTTCCAGGACGTTTTGAAAAAATACCGCGGCAAGAAAATCCTGATCATCACGCACGGCAACGTTATCCGCGCTTGCTTGGGCGCGGCGCTCGGTTACCCGCTGCACTATTCGCCGGAAATAAATTCTTTCACCTGTTCGCTTACCACCATCGCTTTGCGCGGCGCCAAGCTGCGGGCGATCTTCCATATCAATCATACCGATCAGCTTGGCGAACTGCCGTTCCTCAAGCGCCTGGAATCGGTGCAATTCATTTCCGATTATTCCAAATTGGTCGAAGACGCGGCGGTTTTTTAATCAATGGTTGACTTTCGGTCAGTTAAGTCTTAAGCTGATTTGTCACCCCCCGATCAATCAATAACTATGCATAAGTCGTAGCTTAGATTGATTAACAAACCGTCAACCTTAAGGAGGCCAGTATGTCGGATCGCTTGGCAGTGATCATTCTCGAGAGTTTTTTCTTGACGACCTTCATCGTCCTTTCGCTCTTCATCATTTTCGGCAAGCGCGGAGTTTTCGCCAGAGTTCTCGCAAATAAAACTCGTGATTTAGTGATGTTCCTGGTTTCGGCCCAGATCGTCCTTACCGCATTTATGGCGCGCGTCTGGGGAGTCGTCTTTGTCAGCGGTTTCGAAAAATTCGTCAATTTTGTCTCGGCTAACATCTTTCCGGTCATCGCCGTAGTTTTTCTCACGCTCTTGATCATTCATCTCTGGCGCGATATCCGTTCCTTGCTATCGTCGTGAATGTTCCGGCGCGGGGCAGCCAGGGATTGGACAAAAAGAAAATCCGCAGTATAATATAGATAACAAGGAAGCCAGCCTTGTTATTTTTTTATCATTTCGCTCTTCAACAACGAGGGAGGTCAAAATGCCTGACAAGAATTTGAGCGATTTGTTTGCCGATGCCTTGCTGCTGGAAAAAGAAAGTAAATATCCTCATGGGCGGGGAATCCTGGTGGTCGATCGCCTGGAAAATTTTTTCGAAGCGCGGCTGAATTGTTTTTTGCTGGAAAAAGAAATGATCGAAGAGGATCTTTTCCTGTGTGCCGGTTACATCGCCAAGACACTGGCCGGTTTCATCCGCGAGGCCCCGAAAAGGATGGCTGCCGCCGAATTTTTAAATTCATATCTCGAATGCCGCCGCCAGCCTGATTCGCCGATCCGGCCGGAAGATTATCTGGCTCGCGGCGGTCAAACTTGCTTCATGATCTGCGTGTTCTTGCCGATTTTTCATCTCCGTCGTTTGGTCGATGAAAAATATTACACGGAAAAGGGCACGACGTTCTTTTATCAGCTATTCCTGGAAACAGGAAAGCCGGTGGCCTGCCATATGGCCGAACATTTCGAGGAACTCGTTCCGATTACTCGGGAAGTCATCAAGGAATAGATCTTAACACTGTCGCTTCAGACAGTGTTTTTTTGCCGGTAATTATTCTCGATTATCGCCGCTCGATCGGTTTGAAGCTGTCCGGTGTTTTTTCATTATTTTAGTTTTTTGTGGTATAATATAGATGTCCCCAGCCGGTCGGGTTGCCGCCAAAATGGCAGAAGCAAATCACCGGCAAATTTTTTCATTTAATTATTTTAATAGCAACAAGGAATTATTTTTTATGCCAAATCAAGGTAAATTGTTATTGGTCGAAGACGATCCGATGGTGATCAAAATGTATCAAAGAAAATTGAACATGGAGGGTTTCGAGCTGGCCTTGGCTTACAACGGCGAAGAAGGATTGGCGGCGCTGAAAAAAGACCGCCCCCAGCTGGTCTTGCTGGATATTATGATGCCCAAGATGGACGGTTTTGAAATGCTGAAAATCGTCAAAACCGACCCGGCGCTCAAGGATATCCCGGTGGTGATGCTCACCAACCTGGGCGACCGCTCCGAAGACATCCAGAAAAGCAAAGAGCTCGGCGCTGATGATTATTGGGTGAAAGCCAATATGCCGCTCAACGAATTGATCGAGAAAATAAAAAAGATTTTAGATAAGAAAAATTAATAAAATAAAAAAAATCGTATGACCAACAAAAAAACATTGCTCACGGTCTTGATCACCGTGGTCATCGTTTTGATCATCGGCGGCGGAGTAGGCTACTACTACCTGCAGACGCACAAAGCGAAAACGGCGGCCGCCCCGGCGCCGAAGCAGGAGATCGACGCGCTGACTTTTTATGACTGGTGGACTTCGCCCGGAGAATCGGCGGCGCTCAACGCCTTGGTTAATCTTTTCATTCAAAAATATCCGACGACGGCCGTCATCCCCACTTCAGTGGTCGGCGGAGCCGGTTACTCGCTTCTAGGCATCATCAAACCTTTGGTAACGGCCGGACAGGCGCCGGATGCGTTCCAAATGCATGCCGGTTACGAAGGAATGCCCTATTACCAGGCTGGTCTGTTGGATCCGATGGACGATATCTGGGCTAAGGATAATCTGG
Organism: Candidatus Falkowiibacteriota bacterium; assembly: GCA_963747695.1. Lineage (GTDB taxonomy): Bacteria > Patescibacteriota > Patescibacteriia > Patescibacteriales > WJLG01 > JAQTUZ01. The sequence continues at coordinate 55,849 of CAVVFV010000002.1, forward strand.
CGGCGGTCATTCCGAGCGTCGTGCAGGATATGTGCAAGTTCAATGGCCATTATTATACCGTGCCGGTGGATATTCATCGGGCGAATTTGATCTGGTACAACAAAGAGCTGTTGGATAAAAATAATATCAGTACCTCAAGCCTTACCACCTGGGACGGTTTCTTTGCCGCTTGCGATAAATTAAAAGCCGCGGGGGTGCAATATCCCATCCAAATGGGCGAATCGTGGACAGCCGCTCAGGTTTTTGAGCAGATCATCGCCGGCGAAGGGATCGACTTCTATCAGGATTGGGTCAACGGAAAAGTCCTTGATCCGACCGATCCGCGCGTCGTGAGCGCTTTCGAAACTTTGAAAAAATACGTCAGTTACGTCAATCCGGATAACGCCAAGCTGACCTGGGACGGCGCGACCGACCGCATCATCAGCGGCCAGTCCGCTTTCAACCTGATGGGTGATTGGGCGAACGCGGAGTTTAAGACGGCCAAAAAAGTTTACGGCGTCGACTATGGCGTCATTCCCGCTCCCGGCACCGCCGATGTTTACGGATTGGTGATCGATACTTTCCAACGGCCGAAGAATATTCTCCATCCGACCAATGCCAATCGCTGGCTGGATCTGGTTTCTTCCAAGGAAGGCCAGGATACTTTTAATCCTTTGAAAGGTTCGATTTCCGCGCGGACCGATGCCGATGTTTCCAAATACGACGCTTATCAGCAATCGGCTATTGCGGATTTCTGGAAGGCGAAATATATGTTCCCGAGCGTGGTCCACGGTTCCGGCGCGCCGCAATCATTTAAGATCAAATTGGAAGATATCATTGCCGATTTCGTCATCAATCAGGATGTGACTACTTCGGCGACCGCCATGACCAACTACTCGGCGGTGATCAGCGACGAATACACCATCAACTGGTCGCTAAAGTAAAAATTGCTCCTCCTCCGGGCGGGGCAGTAATAAAAAACGATGAATTTGTTTCTAAAAATTTTCTTCAAATCGCTCGCGACGAAGATAATTTTGCTCACCTCGCTGCTCTTGGTGGTGATTCTTGGCGTCCAGACTTTTCTCTACGTGCGGACGGAAACCAAGAATATGGAAGACATTTTGGTCAATAACAAAAAAGATTTTGCCGAACTTTTGGCGATAAATTTCGGCGCGGCGCAGACGGTCGGCGGCTTCGCTTTCCAATCCCAATTGATCGAGGACGCCGGCAATACCGGAGACACGGTTTACGTCAGGTTCGTCAAACCGACCGGAGAAATATATCTGTCCAACATCACCGCCGAGCAGGGCCAATTAGTCAAAGATGCCGCCATCGATACGACCCAGACTATCGTCAAAGATGCGGTATATGGCGGACAGAATATCAAAGTCGTGGTGGCGCCCAGTCCGGGCGGCTATACGACCTGGCTGGGTTTTTCCCTTAAGTCAACCCAGGACGCGGTCAACGCGACGATCGCTTCGCGGGTTACGCTTTCGGTCATCATCTTGCTGGGCGGCGCGATCTTCGCCTTGCTCTTGGCTTTATATCTGACAAGGAATATCCGCGTCTTGAAAAATGCCGCCGATGAAGTTACCAAAGGCAATTTGAAAGTTCAGGCGAATATCAATACCCGGGACGAGATTGGCGATCTGGCCAGAAGCTTCAACCATATGACCAAAAGATTGCTGGAATCGCGCAACAGCCTGGAAGGCAAGATCAAAGAACTGGCCGACGAACATGGCCGGATGTCGTCCTTGGTCGAAAGCGTCAAACTCGGCGTGATCATGGTCGACTTGAGCCTCAACGTCATTTTGGCCAACTCCGCCGCCAAGAAAGTGCTGGGCAAGGAATCGATCAACAACATCACTTTCCGGGATCTGGCGGAAAAGATCAAAGGCAGCGTCGATATTTCCCAGGCCTTGAGTTATTATGTCCACACCGGCACGCCGCTTAATATCCAGGAAGCGATGATCGACGACCGGTATTTCCGCCTCTTTATGTCGCCGGTTCGCGATATCGTCGAACAGGTCTTTATCGGCGCCGTGATCGTGATGGAAGATATCACCGATCAGAAAAAATTGGATAAGATGAGAACCGAAATCGTTTCCATCACTTCGCACCAGCTGCGCACGCCTTCGACGATCATCAAGGGCAACCTGGAAATGGTTTTGGGCGGCGAAGTCGGCGAGCTCAATAAGGATCAGCGTGAGTTGCTTGATGATACTTATCTCGGCAATCAGCGGATGATCCGGCTGATCAACGATCTGATGGATGTGGCCAAGATCGATGAAGGAAAATTCAAGCTGGCGCTCGAACCGGAGCAATTCGAGGACGTGGTCAAAGATGTGTTGGTGGCGATCGCCAATCTGGCCAAAGAGAAGAAAGTTACCGTAGCTTTTGATTATCCGCCTACTCCGTTTCCGCCGGTAAAGATCAACCGCCAAAGAGTGACGCAGGTCGTCCAGAATATCATCGATAACGCCATTAAGTACTCGAGCAACGAGGATAAGGGCCGGGTGGAAGTCAAGATCCAGGAAGGATCGAAATTTTTGGAATTGATCGTTAAAGATAACGGCATCGGCATTCCCGAAGACGAGCAGGACAAGATGTTCGAACGTTTCTCGCGCGGTTCCAATACCACCAAGCTTGATCCGGGCGGCGGCAGCGGCCTCGGCCTCTACATCGCCAAAGCGGTGGTCGAGCAGGGCGGCGGCCGGATCTGGTTCGAATCCAAATTAAACTCCGGCACGGTTTTTCACGCCACTTTCCCTTACGTCTGAAGCGGATAAAAATATTTAATTAAAATTTATTTAAAAGTTTGCGGCGGGGAAATTTTTTTCGATTCCCCGGCAAACCTGAATGATAAAATGCCAGACGCGCCCAAAAAAATTCTGATCGTAGAGGACGAGAGACTGATCACCAAGCCCTTGGCCAAGAAATTGACTTTTGCCGGCTTTGCCACCAAGGAAGCCTATGACGGCGAGGAAGCCCTGGCGATGTTGGAAGCGGAAAAGTTCGATCTCATCTTGCTGGATCTGATGATGCCGCGGGTTGACGGTTTTGACGTACTCGCCAAGATGAAAGAACGAGGAGATCAGACGCCGGTGATCGTCGCCACCAACTTGAACCAGGAAAAAGATGTTTCCCGGGTTTTGGAATTGGGCGTGACGAGTTATTATGTCAAAGCTGACACGACCTTGGAAGAGATCGTCGATCACGTCAAAAGCGCGCTGGGCATGGCTTAGTTGTTTTGGTAAAATCCACAGAAATATAAAATCCGCGGACGCTGCTCCGCGGATTTTAGTTTAATCCTTGCCGCCATCTTATTAAAAATCCCGTTTTCGTGTTAATATAAAGCCGGTTCTTTAATTACGAAATAGAATAGTCAACAAAAAGGAGTGGTGAAATGAACATCCTATTGATTTACCCGAAATGCCCGGATACGTTCTGGGGATTTAAGCGGGCGCTGCGGTTCCTGTCCTGGTTTTTTTTCTTCCGGATCAAAGCGGCTTTTCCGCCGCTCGGCTTATTGACCGTTGCGTCAATGCTGCCGCGATCCTGGGAAAATAAACCGGTTCACAAGAAACTGGTCGACTTGAATGTCCGGCGGCTCAGGGACAAAGATATCGCCTGGGCGGATATGGTGATGCTCAGCGCGATGATCATCCAGAAAGATAGCGCGCAAGAGATCATCGATCCGTATCCAAGGCGATCAGGGAAAAAACAAAAAAGCCGATCATCATTGTCGCCGGCGGGCCGGTGTTTACCACCAGCCGCCATCTTTTTCACTGGCATCGATCATTTTGTCCTCGGCGAGGCCGAAATAACCTTGCCGCTTTTCCTCAAGGATCTGCGCCATAACGTTCCGCGGGAAGTTTACGCCACCACAGAAAGGCCGGATCTGTCGCTCGACTCCGATTCCGGATTGGTCGTTGATCAGGCTGAAAGATTATTCGACGATGATGGTGGAGAATTCGCGCGGCTGTCCGTTCGATTGCGAATTCTGCGATAACTCGACACGCTTCGGTCGGAAAGTCCGGGTGAGACCGATCTCCCGGTTTATCGCCAATGTGGAGGCGATCAGGAAAGCGGGCTGGGTCGGCAGTTTGTTCATCGTTGATGATAATTTCATCGGCAATATTCCCAAGGTGGTAAGAATGCTTCCTGTCTATATTGAGTATCAAAAGAAGCATAATTATCCCTTCCGGGGATTGATCCAGGCCAGCGTTAATCTGGCGGGCCGGTCCGATCAGCCGGACGAGCAGATGGATAATCTGATGAAATTGATTGTCGAAGCGAATATCGATCAGGTTTTTTTGGGCATTGAGACCGCGGATGTCGCCAGCCTGAAAGAATGCGGCAAAATGCAGAATACCAAGATGGATCTGGTCGAAGCGGTAAAAAAAATCCAGCGCGCCGGCCTGCGAGTGCAGGCGGGATTCATTGTCGGTTTCGATAATGACACGGAAAAGTC
>CAVVFV010000003.1:0-160600 GCA_963747695.1 Candidatus Falkowiibacteriota bacterium
CGGCGGAGGCGGCGGCATAAGCTATGCTTCAACTTGTACTTCGGTTGCATACGGTGATTGGCAAACTGCATGCGTCAATGGCGTGCAATATCGCAATGTCATCAGCCAAACTCCGGCGAGTTGCGTTCTCACTGCCAGCCAGCAAGCGTCCAGATCGAGAACTTGCACCATAACTACGACCCCGGCCGTTCCCAGCCCGACAACCGGCGGACAAGTCTTGGGCGTTAAGGCTTATGCCAACGGAACCTTGCTTCGCGGATCGGATCATAAAATTTATGTCCTTACCAACGGTGCCTTATCGCATATCAAAACTTTGAATGATTTGGCCAAATATGCCGGTCAGCCGATCTTGAATGTCAGCGATAGCGTGATCAGTTCTTACCGCATAGCCGATGTTCTCGGCGTCAAAAGATTCGGCGATGGTCAATTGATCCGCGATCATAATGTCAAGGTTTATGTGATCGTCAACGGCAAGAAAAAACACATCCTTGATATTGCCGAACTGACCAAATTTTATTCCGGACTGGAGATCCATAACGTCACCGTCGATGAATTGGCGCAATACCCTGATTATTAAAAAACAAATATAACTATCAGCCCGCTACCAAGCGGGTTTTTAGTTTGGCAAAATTTAAAAATGTCCCCTCCACGGGAGGGGTGGCAGTCCGCCGCGGACTGACGGGGAGGGTCTATTCCCGACATTATTATGAATTAAAAAAAATAATTAATAAGGAAGAAGCATAGATCCTCCCCGTCTCGCGAGGCGCGAGCCACCCCTCCCGAGGAGGGGACGAATTATTCCCCGGCTTGACAATTTACCGGTTTATGGTATATAATGATGAGTTATTTAAAATATTAATTAAATTGCTTAAAAATCAGTAAAATTAAGCAAAATTATTATGAAAGGAAAAATTTTAGTGGGAAGTATTATCGCTTTGGCGATTGCTTTTTCAAGTCTGGCCGGAAGCAATAATTTGATCGGCGTTAATGCCGTCTCGGCCGCCGGCTGGCCGATTTGCGCCACCGTTACTTACGGCGCTTGGGGTAATTGCATTAACGGCGTCGAAACCCGCGATGTGATCGATAAAACTCCGATCAATTGTTTCTTGACTGACAGTGAACAGCAAGGCGCGAGCCAGGTTTGCGGACAAGTACTCGGCGTCAAGATTTATGCCGTCGGTTCTCTGTTACGCACGCCGAATGGCAAAATTTACTTGGTGATGCCGGGACAAGCCGTCCAGCATATCCCGGATCTCAACGCGCTGCAAGCTTATAGCGGCCATAAGATTAACAATGTGAGCCAAGCGCTTATTTCGCAGTACCAGCAAGTTTACGGTCAGGTTTTGGGCATTAAGATTTATGCCGACGGAACTTTGCTTCGCACTCCGGATCACAAGATTTATGTGATCGTGAATGGACACAAGCAATATATCCCGGGTTTGGCGGAATTGTATCAATACCGCAACCACCGGATAATCAATGTCAGCTACAACGTCATCGCTGATTACTAAATTATTTGAGATATAATATTAAAACGGAGCCGAGAGGCTCTGTTTTAGTTTCTGCTATCTATCCTCTGACTAGTGAGACATTGATGACAAAAAAAGGTGGGATGCCAAGAAAGTAAATTGATGAATATTTTATCTGGCATAATGATGCTTATTGTAAATAGGATTTACCCGGAATATTCGCCTGCCTGGAAATAGATCCCTCGCGAGCCGCTTCGGGATGACAAAAAAAGAGGATCATGCCCTCCGCCAAAGGCGGACGCAGTGGGGATGACAAGCGCGGGGAAGGATTATTTGGATTTCCTCTTTTATTTTTTGAAAATTGTGCTAAGATACAATCATTAATTATGAATCAAGACAGCCATAAAATTCGCCTGCGCTTTGCGCCATCGCCGACCGGTTTTCTCCATATCGGCAATCTGCAATCCTGCTTGTTCGATTATTTAACCGCCAAAAAATTGGGCGGCAAGCTTATCTTGCGCATCGAAGATACTGACCAGAAGCGGGAAGTGGCAGGCGCGGCTGAAGGGTTGATCGATATTCTTGATTGGATTGGCATAAAATTCGACGAGGGTCCGGGCATTGGCGGGGAATATGGGCCGTATATCCAAACCCAGCGGCTGGCTATTTATCAAAAATATCTTCAGGAATTGATCGATAAAGGCGAAGCTTATCCTTGCTTTTGCACGGAGGAACGGCTGGCAAAAATGCGCGAGGAACAGCAGGCGATGAAAAAACCGCCTCGCTACGACCGGCTTTGCCGCAATCTAAGTCCGGAAGAAGCCAAAGCCAGAATGGCCGCCGGTGAAAAATATGTCGTCAGACAGAAAATGCCGTTGAGCGGGGAAATAATCGTCCATGAAGAATTACGCGGTGATTTGAAATTCTTAGCGGAAGATTTGGACGACCACGTGCTGATGAAATCAAATGGCATCCCGACTTATCAATTCGCTTCGGTGGTTGATGATCACTTGATGGAAATTTCTCACGTTTTGCGCGGTTCGGATTGGTTGCCCTCGTTTCCCAAGAATATTTTGCTTTACCGATCGTTCGGCTGGGATACTCCGAAATTTTTCCATTTGCCTTTGATTATGAATAAGGAAGGAGGAAAATTGAGCAAGCGCCAGGGCGATGTAGCCGTGGAAGATTTTCGCGCCAAGGGATATTTGCCCGCCGGGCTGCTGAATTTTATGGTTTTAATGGGGTGGTCCCCCTACGCTAAAGCTTCCACCTTCGCTAAGGCTACGGAGGACAAGTCGGGGGACGCAGCATCCGGCATGAGCAATCCGGAGATCCTCACTTTAGCCGAAATGGAGCAAAAATTCGATTGCTATAAGCTTGGAACCAGTCCGGCAATCTTTGATCTTGATAAGCTGGATTACTTTAATGGTTATTATATTCGCCAACTGGAACCGATTGAATTGACGCGGTTGTGCCGGCCATATTTGTCGGAAAATATCGCGCTTACCACTAATGAATTCAAAAAAACCGACGAATTCGTCGGCAAAGTTATCGCCCTGGAGCGAGATAGGATGAAGAAGCTTTCCGAGATCGGCGACTTTACGAAATTCTTTTTTGTTGATAACCTGACTTACGATCGGGATTTATTGGTCTGGAAAAAATCAACCCCGCCCGGCGCCAAAACCGCATTGGAGGATTTATTAAAAGTCCTCGATTCCATTAGTGAGGCGGATTGGCAAACGAAAAAACTTGAAGAAATCGTCGTCAAATACATCAAAGATAATAATAAGGGGGTGGGGGATTATCTCTGGCCGATGCGCGTCGCTTTGACCGGAGAAAAAGCCAGTCCTTCGCCATTTGAGATGGCTGATGTATTGGGAAAAAAGGAAACTTTGGATAAAATAAATAAGGCAATCGCCAAATTAACCTAAACCGTTTCGAAGGAGGAGATCATGGCTAGAACCTTACCAGAAAGAATTGTGCACCGAAAAAATTTGCGTTCTTGGACGAGATTGCAAGTAAATCGATTGCAAATCAATCGGCAAATACGCCGTAATGCCGGTCGCAGTCGCTGCGCTTACACCGGTCTGCCGGGCCGCGCCCAGTATCGCCTAACCAGGAGGAAGATATGTTCAAGCAAATCATCCGTTGGTGGAAATTCCGCCAAACAGTCCTGCGCGGAATCCTGATCCGGCTGCGCAATGATCCGGATGGCTGGCGAAAGTCGACCTTATACGATGACAAGTATTTCTACGTCGGTTCCGGCGACACTCGCGGCAGCCGACCGATCATTGTCATCGGCACATTCTTCTGCCGCGTTAGCCTCTACGACCGCAATTTCTATTATGCTCTTTGGTCCGGCGGTTCGGCCATCATCGATCGAATCTATTTCAATGATGATTGCGTCGCCCAGCTGATCGAATCAACCAAGTTCGGCCCCACCTTCAATCATCTGCTGCAGGCCTGAATACCGAGTCTAAGGACATGCCCCTGATCATCTGACGGGGGCTTTTTTATTTGCTAAAAAATGCTACAATGAATAGGGAATCCGGAATATGGAATATGGAATTTAGAACAATATCGTTTCCAAATTTAATGTCAAAATCATCTAATCTAACTTTATCGCGAATATTTAGCGCTATTATTATTGATATCGTTTTTTTTCCGTTCTGGTGGTATTCCTTCGGACTGGTCAAAATCATCAAGAATCTGGCGAATTTCGTGGCTGACCGGGAGAAATCACTGGCGCTTTTGGTGTGGGTAAAGAATATTTTCGTGCCGATGTACGGCCAGCGCGATATCCAAGGCGCGATCATCAGCTTCTTCATCCGTCTGGTCCAGATTATTTTCCGCACCGTAATTATGATTTTCTGGATCGCTGTCGCGTTGCTCGCTTTTTGGATCTGGTTCCTGGTGCCGATATTGATTATCTATATGATTGTCTGGCAAATAATATAATACTAGTCATATGAATAAATATAATCCGAACTTACGAAATATCCGAATACTACAGACATCACAACGAACATCTATTCGTTTCGTAGAGTTCGCAGTATTCGGATTTTATATTATATGGAATCAAAAACTGAAATATCGTTTATAACTTGTCCGACCTGCTCAGGCAGCGGGGTCAATGACAAGAATTTCTCGTGCGCCAATTGCGGCGGAGTAGGCGAGGGATTTTTTTATGAGGGCAATTTTTTGTATTGGGGATTGAAGATCAACCAAGCGACGATCTTTCTCCGCAAAGTGAAGAAGTTTTTGGATTTATTGCTGGATCTCCTCGCGTTTCTCGTTTTCTTCGGCGGCTTAGCTTCGCTTGTTTTCTGGTTCTGGCAGAATCAAACCGGCGACCTGGTCACCAAAATATTATTTTTTTGGCAGGTGCGCAATGTTTTCATCCTGTTTTTTTGGATTGGTCTCCTTGCCTTGATCTTTTTGATCTATCGCTCCGACAAAACCAAGGATGATTTGGCGCGCATCAAAGAATTCAAATTAATCGAGTTGAAAACCTATCCGAATAATTGGGACGAACTGCGTCATTATCAGAAAAGGCTGGACGTCTCGCTGACTTTCCGGGAAAAAACGTTAACGGTGATCGAAACCGCATACCTTTTGGCTTTTAAATTGAAGAATCCCGAAGTGACTTCATTGCATTTATTTTATGCGATGCTCGGCTCGGTTAAGATCTCCGTGCTGCTAAGCCGTCTCAACGTCAGTCGCCGTGATCTGGCTGATCGTTTGACCAAACAGCTGCAGGAATTACCCGACACGCTGAAAAAAGAAGCCGATCTTAGGATCGCCAACGAGGTCAGGGAAATTTTGATGCAAGGTTTTGTCGAAGCTTATGAATCGAAAGAAGACAATACGACCGTGCTTGATCTGCTTTTGCCCTGTATCGTCAGCAATACGGTTATAGCGGAAATTTTACTGGATCTGAAGATTGATGAGAATAAGATCAAAAATACTCTGGCCTGGTTCCGGATCAATGAAGAGCAAGTAGCCAATTATAAATTATACCGGAAATTGGCGATGTTCAAGCCGAAAACTGTGATGGATCGCGCCTATACCGCGGTCGCTACGCCCGTATTGAACAATTACGGCTACGACCTGACTTTGGCTGCCAAATGGGGTCGCTTGCAGCTTTGCGTCGCCCGCGAGAAGGAAATTGCCGCGGTTTTCGACGCTTTCAAGAGCGGAGGAAATGGCGTCTTGCTGACCGGTCCGGAAGGAGTGGGGAAAAAGACCATCATCGAAGGCATTGCCCGGGAAATGGTGACTGAAGAAAAAGTTCCCGAATTTATGCGCGACAAACGGCTGATCGAATTGGATGTCGCCCGGCTGGTTTCCGGCGCCACGGCCGCCAACGCCGAAGAAAGACTATTGACGATCATCGATGAGGTCAACCGCGCCGGCAATATCATCCTCTTCATCGATAATCTGGAAACATTGATCGGCATCACCGCCGGAGCCGAAGGCAGTCTCGAACTTTCCGAAGTTTTGGCGACGCAACTGGAAAAAGGTTTGCTGCGCTGTCTCGCAACCGCCACCGAGCAGAATTTTTCCCGGTTTGTCGAACGCTCGGCCATCTCCCGCCTGATGACCAGGTTAAAAATTGCCGAACCAGACGAAGATCAGGCGATCCAGATCTTGGAAAGCAAGATCGGCTATCTGGAAGCCCGCAATAATATTTTCTTTTCCTATAACGCGATCGAAGCAGCCGCGCAGTTGGCCGGCAAATTCATTCACGACAAAGCCTTGCCGGAAAAGGCCATTTTGATCCTCGAAAAGACCGCGGTGCGCGCTGCCGGCGAACACAAGGGCCAAAGATACGTTTGCGATAAGAATGATATCGCTCTGACGATCAACCAGCTGACGGAAATCCCGGTTCAGGATCTCGGCGGCGAAGAAAGCGAAAAATTATTGAATCTGGAAACTGAAATCCATAAATATATGATCGATCAGGAGGAAGCGGTAAGTATGGTCGCTAACAGCTTGCGCCGCGCCCGTACCGAACTCCGCGAAGGGAAAAGGCCGATCGCTAGTTTCTTATTTATGGGACCGACCGGTGTGGGAAAAACCGAACTCGCGAAGACGATTTCCCAAGTTTATTTCAATAAGAAGAATCTGCTGATCCGTTTGGATATGAGCGAATACCAGGAAGAAGACAGCATCAAGAAAATGATCGGCGATCCCGACGGCACCAAGGGTTATTTGACGGAAGCGGTGCGGCAAAAACCTTTCTCGCTGATCCTGCTCGACGAATTCGAAAAAGCCAACCCGAAAATTTTCAATTTATTCTTGCAAGTGATGGATGACGGACGGCTGACTGATGGACAAGGCGAGACGATCGATTTTACCAACAGCATCATCATCGCCACTTCCAATGCCGGATCAAATTATATCGAAGATGAAATAAGCAAAGGAACGCCGATCGAACAGATCAAAGAATCGCTGGTCAACGAACAATTGAGCCAGATCATCCGGCCGGAATTGATCAACCGTTTCGACGGCATCATCGTTTTCAAGCCTTTGTCGGAAGATGATATCGTCGCCATCGCCCGCCTGATGCTTGCTGATGTCGCGGGAATGCTTAAAAGCAAAGGGATGGAACTGGAAATTTCCGATGCGGGTCTACGTCAGATCGCCCATTTAGGTTATGATCCGAAATTCGGCGCCCGCCCGCTGCGGCGTCTGATCCAAGATAAAATCGAGGATGAAATCGCCAAGAAAATTTTGGGTAGTGAACTGGTCCGCCGCGACACAGTGGTAATCAACGATCAGGCCGAGATCGAAATCGCCAAAGGCCGGCAATTGTGATAAAAAACAGAAAGGACGCGCATCTTTATTAAAAAAGAGTCGCGTCCTCGAAGAATAGCTTTGGTCATTTTTGCCCCCGTGTTAATTTGAACTGACCGCCTCATCGTCCCGCAGCAGTACTCGCTGCAAAGCTTGCAGGAAGCGCTGCGCCGCTTCGGATAATCCCGTGTTTCCTTCGCCTTTTTCTCTGGCTGCAATTTCCTTGGCTACTTCGACGTAAAAATCCAAATTGCTGGAATATTTTACGAAGAGTATTTTTTGGAAAATCTGCAAAAAGGATTGGTAGAAGCGTCCCGGCAAACTCGTCTTGGCGAGCTCCCGCCTGACTCTGGCGAAGATTTTCAGCTTAATCCGAAAATCGACCGATGATTTGGGCGAGTGGCAAAAAAAGACCAAGGCATTTTCAAACCGTCTTTGCACGCTTACTGCTAGAGCATTCATTTTTCACCTCCTTTGATTGGTGAATTGGTAAACGGTTATTGACCAACGGTTGAAGAAAGAGCCTCTATTTCCCATTATAAATATTTTTTAGCTAATGTCAATGGCACTCTACGCAATTTCAGCCGCAATAGCTTTAGTTTTTTCTCTGATTTTTACCTTCCTGATCGGCAAATTGTCGGTTAGATTTAAGATTGTCGACCGACCGGACGGCTTAAGGAAAATTCACGCCAAACCGATCCCGCTCTTGGGCGGTCTGGCGATTTTTGCGGCGTTTTTTTTAGTCCTGCTTTTGTTCCATAATCAACTGGTTTTAGGTATCCTAACTTATCAGCACTGGTGGTGGTTTTTTGGCGGCGCCGTTTGCTTGGCGATCGGCGGATTTCTCGACGACAAATATTCTCTAAAACCAGGCCAGCAGATCATCTGGCCGCTTTTAGCGATCGGCTGTGTGCTCGCCGGTGGGATCGGCATCGGCAAGATCACCAATCCGCTGGGCGGTTTTTTATATTTAAGCGCCGCGGCATCGATAGTTTTTACGATCGTTTGGCTGCTGGCGATGATGTATACGACGAAACTGCTCGATGGCGTCGACGGCCTGGTGACGGGCCTGGGGGGAATCGGCGGCTTGATAATCTTTCTTTTTACGATCTCCAGCAGATATTATCAGCCGGACATTGCCTTCGTGGCCCTTGTTTTTGCGGCGGCTTGCGCCGGTTTTCTGATCTTCAATTGGTATCCGGCTAAAATATTTCTCGGCGAAGGGGGTTCGCTGCTCGTCGGATATATCTTGGGCGTTTTAGCCATCATTTCCGGCGGTAAGATCGCCATCGCTTTATTGGTTCTGGGATTGCCGCTGCTGGATTTTATCTGGACGATGATCCGCCGCGTGATCGCCGGGAAAAATCCGTTCAAGACGGCTGATCGCGCCCACCTGCATCATCGCCTGCTTGATCTGGGCATCGGACCGAGGAAAACCGTCTTAATCTTCTACAGCTTTTCGCTTCTCTTCGGGATAGGAGCGTTATTTTTACAAAGCCTGGGCAAATTATTAGCAGTGAGCATATTATTCGTCATTATGATTTGCCTGATTATCGGTTTCGCTTTTTTAGAAAAGTCAAAAACAAAAATATAATTATAATCTGATTGGTTAAATGAAAAAAAGCCTTTGGATATTTATTTTAATTTGCTGGGTAGCGGCCGTCTTGGCTTTGCTATGGTATCCGATTGTTCACGTGCCCGCGGTAGTCAGCCGCATTACTTTTTATGACAAAGCTGCGCATCTGGTCTTTTTCGGAGTGATGACCTACTTATTCATCGCGGTCGGTATCGGCTGGCGCGATTTAAAATTCCGACAGGTCGCGTTTCTTTCTCTGGTCGTCGTCACCCTGATCAACCTGACGGGAGAATATGTCCAGGCCTTCATTCCCGGGCGTGATCCGTCGTATCTGGATTTTCTGGCCGGATTATTGGGCGCGCTACTCGCTGTTCCTTTCGCCTATATGATAAATTTTCCGCCGCGGCAAAAAATCCTTTTGCATATCTGTTGTGCTCCCTGCGCTTCGGCAGTCACTGAAATTCTAGCGGCCGGCTACAAATTGGAATTATTTTTTTTCAATCCCAACATCCATCCGGCCAAAGAATATCAGAAGCGCCTCGTTGAAGTAAAAAAATTGGCGAGTGATTTCGGAATTAGATTGCGGGTCGGGGATTATGATCACGAGGGTTGGCTCGCCGCCGTCAAAGGGCACGAAGGTCAGGCCGAAGGGGGATCGCGCTGCGAGTTGTGTTTTGCTTTCCGCCTGCTGGAAACCGCGAAGCTGGCCCGGGGCAGTAATATCCCTCTTTATGCCACGACCTTGACGATCAGCCCGCATAAGAATTCCTATCAAGTGAATCGGCTGGGGTTAGCAGTCGCGGCATTGACCGGACAAAAATTCCTGGCTGCGGATTTTAAGGAAAACAACGGCTGGCAGCGCTCGCTGATCCTCTCGCGCCAACTGGGATTTTACCGCCAGAAATATTGCGGCTGCGAATTCTCAAAATCTGATGCGAATCAACGAATAGTCGCGAATGCCGCAAAAACCGCGAATATTTTGTCCATTTGATTTATCTAAAAATAATGATATAATTATCCATATTATTCAGGTGATTAAAGTTAAAAAGCAACGCCATGACTAAAGAAAAATGGGAGGCGATCAAAGGTAAAGTCTTGGACGCTTTCGAGATAATCGATAAAGGCGCCGAGCATTATGACGAAGAGGGAGGCGTTGACGTTGACTTTGTCGAATTTAACAGCCCGCTGGGAAGAACCAGGCTGGAATTCATCGAAAAGCCCATCGTCTTGGACAAAAAGACGATCTATTCGCATCGCGGCGGGTCAGATACGGGCGTGGAATATCTTTACAGCCCGACGGAAAAAAGCGCCCGTCTCCAGGTTTCCAAATGGGACGAGAATGACAATGATTGGGTGCAAGTCAACGCGGAAAAATTCGTCCTGCCCGAATCTTTTTAAGATTTATTCATTAGCTCGCAATCCAACTTATCATGACCTACCTTTTTATCTTCATAACTCCGCTGCTTAATTTTCTGCTGTTTGAAGCTTTCTTTTTTCGAGCCGATTTATTTTATGCGGCCCTGATCATCTCAAATCTATTAATTCTCGTCGCGGTACGGCGGATAACCGGAAAAAAAATTACCAGCGGCGAATTTTGGAGCTTTTCAATCCTGCCGCTGCTTTTTTCCAGCTCACTCGGCATTTACTCGTTACTGGTTGTCAGCCACGTCATCATCCAACTGCTATTCGTTTTAAATCTTGGCTTTACTTTTTTTTACCTGAAGAATATTTATCGCGGCGAACAACCGGATTTTTTGGAAAATATTTCTTCTTACGGCAATTTACTTACGGTTTTTTTTATTTTTGCCGGTATCTACGGTCTGGAAGAATTCCAAGGCTGGCCGATCTGGATCTTGATCCTTGGTTTGGCGGCCCTGTTAGTAATAGTGGTTTATCAAATCCTTTGGGCGAACCGGATCAAAGCGCAAAACATTCTGGCTTATATTTTTCTGATCACGCTTTTGCTCGTCCAGCTTGCTTGGGCGATCTATTATCTTCCCTTTAATTACAATACGCTGGGCCTGATCGCGACGATTTTCTTCTATTTGATCATCGGTTTTATTAAATTATCATTGGCAGATAAATTAACCCGCCGTAATCTTAAATTATATCTCGGCAGCGGTATTGTTTTTTTACTGCTTGTCTTCTTAACCGCCAAATGGTTATAGGCGCTAATTAAATCAATCATATGAAAGATAAAAATTCATCAACCCGCCAGCATCCGAAATTCTTATTAATCGCGTTGCTGTTTGTTTGCGCGCTGGTCTTCGGCTTGATCGGCGGAGCGGTCAGCGTCATCTTTCTGCCGTCTTATCTGCCGCCAAGCGCCAATCAGGCTCCGGTCGCCAAACCGGTCGATAACTCACAAGATAATCTGCGCCAGGCCAATGCCATTATCGAGAATGCCAAAAAAATCATTGCCGGCCAGGAAAACAAGATTAATGACACTATCAGTTCCGCTCAAAACAGCCTGGTAGGCGTCTTTAAAAAAAATCCGCTGGCCACCACCAGTTCGCCTTCAGTCACCGGAAAAGATTTTGATATTTCGGCTTACTATAAGAATAGTGATGCGATCGGCGAGGGGATAGTGGTTACCAGCGACGGCTGGATTTTGACTTCCGATTTTACCAAAGGCGCAGCGACCAGTACTATTTTGAAAAATTTCGTCGTTATCACTAAAACGAATGATGTTTATAGTATCGATAAAGTGATCTCATCCGGAATCAATTCATATTTATTCATTCATCTGGCCGGAGCCAAGAATTTGTCGGTTAAAAGTTTCATCAACGAGATGGATCTGACCAGCAACCAATCGCTTTTAGCCCTGAATTGGCAAGGAGAAAGTTATCTCACTTCTATCGTCAATCAGACTACTAACGATCTGGCCGTTAAAGATAGCGACAGCAGTTCGCAAAATATCATTTTTTCCAATACCTTGGGCGATTATTTTGACAATGCCTTCATCTTCAGTTTGGATAGCCAGGTAGTCGGTTACTTTGATAAAAAGAACGGACCGGTTCCGCTTTATAATTTTCAGTCTTTGATCAAAGGATTATTGCAGGGCCAACAGAGCCAGCGCGCTTCATTGGGGGTAAGTTACGTGAATTTGCAGGATTATGCGATCAAAGACACGGGATATGACAGAGGAGCTTTGATCTACGCTAACGGCAAATTGCCGGCGGTTAAGCCGGGCAGCGCCGCTGATCAGGCCGGATTACGAGCCGGCGACGTTATTATTTCCGCGGATAATACCAATATCGACGCCACCCATGACTTAGGAAATCTTTTGCAAAAGTATTCGGCCGGGGATCAAATCAATCTGATTTATCTTCGTCAAGGCACGGAAAGCAGCGTCGGTGTAAAATTGCAGGCACTGAAATAGCGCTCGATTTTAATAAATTTGGAAATATATGAAGTTAAAAAATATCAACAACATCAAATTGATCAAAGGTAAGACAATCCTCTTGCGGGTCGATTTCAATGTACCACTGGCTAAATCGAGGATTAAAGATGAAACCAAAATCCTCGGCGCTTTGCCGACTATCCGTTTCTTATTGCGTTATCGCTGCCGGATAATTTTAGTGACTCATCTGGGCGAACCCGGCGGCAAAAAGAATTCCCAATTATCTTGCCGGATATTAGCCCGTCGTCTAAACCTGATTCTGGGCGGTAGCCGGGTAAAATTTGTCGATGAAATTATCGGCCCCAAAGCTGACCAAGCGATCAAAAACCGTAAACCCGGACAAATTATTTTTCTGGAAAATTTGCGTTTTAATCCCGGAGAAGAAAAAAATGACCGTAGTTTTGCGCGGCGATTAGCGCAGCCGGCCGAAATCTATGTTAATGAAGCGTTTTCGGTTTGCCATCGCAATCATGCTTCGGTCAATGCTATCCGTCAATACCTGCCTGCCTTTGCCGGCCTGCTGTTGGAAAAAGAAATATTAAATTTGGATAAGATTAAGCGGCCGATAAAACCCTTGATCGTCCTGATGGGCGGGGCCAAGATCAAAACCAAAATCAGTCTGATCAAAAATCTTGAAGATAAAGCGGCGAAAATACTGATCGGCGGCGCGCTGGCTAATAATTTTTTTCAGGCGATGGGAATGGATGTCGGACGATCGCTTGTCGATCAGGAGAGCGTAAAAATCGCCAAGAAACTCTTGACCAATAAAAAGATCATTCTGCCGCTGGATGTGGTGGTCAGTCACCGCGGTTCGCCGCTGGTCAGATTGATCGACCAGATCGGCAAAGACGACGATGTTTTGGATATCGGGCCGCAGACGATTATGCTTTTCTCGACACTGATCAAAAAGGGCAAAAGTATCGTCTGGAACGGTCCGCTGGGAGCGTTCGAGCAAAGGCACTATCGTTGCGGAACTATGGCGATCGGACAACTGATCGCTGCCCGTTCGCGCGGCAAGACTTTCGGCGTGGTCGGCGGCGGCGAAACTCTGGAAGCGTTAAAAATGACCAAAATGGAAGGATATGTTGATTGGATCTCGACCGGCGGCGGGGCGATGCTCGCGTATCTCGGAGGTGAAAAGATGCCGGGATTAGAATAAATTAAAAGTTAAAAATGAAAAATTAAAAATATGGCTAAAATAAAAAACATTATTGCCCGCGAAATATTGGATAGTCGCGGTAACCCGACGGTGGAAACCAAAATAATTTTAGATGACGGAACGGTCGCCAAAGCCAGCGTTCCCAGCGGAGCCTCGACTGGTATCCATGAAGCGCACGAACTGCGTGATGGCGACAAGAAGCGCTACGGCGGTTTGGGAGTGCTCACTGCCGTAAATAACGTCAATGAAAAGATCGCTCCGAAATTGATCGGCTTCGACATAATCAAGCAGGCGGAGATTGACGATTTAATGATCCGGCTCGACGGCACGGAAAATAAAAAAAATCTGGGCGCCAACGCGATCCTTTCGGTTTCCTTGGCAGCGGCGAGAACCGCCGCGTTATCCCGCGGCCAGGAATTATTCGAATATCTGCGCGAAATCTACGGATTCCAGCATAAATTTTTTATGCCCACCCCGTCGTTTAACATTTTCAATGGCGGCAAACACGCCGATACCAATTTGGATTTTCAGGAATTTATGATCTTGCCGCTGCTGGCTACTTCCTTCCGGGAAAAAGTCAGGATGGGCGCGGAAATTTTTCACGAACTGGCCAAGGTTCTCAAAAAAGGGGGTTTTGACACGGATGTCGGCGCCGAAGGCGGTTATGCCCCGGATATCGTTTCCTCGGTCCAGGCGATCGAATTCATCTTGTCCGCCATCATCAACTCCGGTTACAAGCCGGGAGTCGATATCGGCCTGGGAATCGACGTCGGCTCTTCGGAACTTTACAACAAAGAAAGCGGAAAATATGTTTTTAAACTGGATAACGCTTTTTATGCCAGCGCCAATCTGATCGGTTTATATGAAGAATGGTTGCGCGAATTTCCGATAATTTCCATTGAAGACGGTCTCGCAGAAGACGATTGGGCGGGTTGGAAACAATTGACCAAATCGTTGGGCGACAAGATTATGCTGATCGGCGACGATCTGTTCACCACCAACATCAATCGTTTCCGCAAAGGATTGAAAGAGAAAGTGGCCAACGCCATCCTGATCAAACCGAATCAGGTCGGCACTTTAAGCGAAACCATTGATTGCGTAAAATTGGCCCAGAAAAATAATTATAAAATTATGGTGTCGCACCGCAGCGGAGAAACTAATGATGACTTTATCGCTGATCTGGCGGTTGCCGTCGGCGCGGATTTCATCAAAGCCGGCTCGCTTTCCCGCGGTGAACGGTTAGCCAAATATAACCGTTTAATGGAAATCGAAGCCTTGGGAAATCAATAATTTTTTGAATATTAAATATATAATCCGATGAAAAAAAATAAGACCAGAAATAAAAGAAATAAGTTATGGACCGGGTTGCCGATGATTTTAGTCATTCTGGACGGCTGGGGGATCACCAAGCCAAGCCGGGGCAATGCTGTCTATCTGGCCAAAACGCCGACTTTGAATTATTTAGCCAGAACCTACCCCTACACCAAGCTGCATGCACACGGGCAATTTGTCGGATTACCGGCTCATCAAGTGGGTAATAGCGAGGCCGGTCATATGAATATCGGCGCCGGACGGGTCGTGGAACAAGATTCGGTAAAAATTAATCGCAGTATCAAAGACGGAACCTTTTTTAAGAATTCCGCCTTCAAAGAAGCCTGTCGCAATGCCGTTAAAAAACATGCCAAGTTGCACTTGATCGGAATGCTTTCCAACGGTATGAGCCCGCACAGTGATTTGAATCACCTCATCGCGTTAATCAAACTGGCCAAAGAAAATAAAGTGAAGAATCTCTATTTGCATCTGTTCACCGATGGCCGCGATTCGCCTCAGCATGAAGCCCTGCGGATCGTCGAAAATCTAAAAAAAATCGTAAAAAACGGCATCAAGATTTCCACTTTGATGGGTCGTTTTTATGCGATGGACCGCAAAAAAGAATGGAGTCGGACGCAAGCAGCTTATAATTGCATGGTTTCGGGAAAAGGTTTGACCGCCCGAGACGCGGAACAGGCCATTATCGAGAGTTATAACCGCAATGAGACCGATGAATTCATCAGGCCTTACTGCATCAATCATCAGGGTTTGATCGGCAATGGCGACTCGGTGATATTTTTCAATTTGCGTTCCGATCGGGCGCGGCAATTGGCCAAAGTTTTCGTGCAGAAGAATTTCACCAAGCGAAATCCAGGATCATTCATCCGAAAAAAAAGTTTGGATAATCTGACTTTCGTGACGATGACCGATTTCGGTCCGGACCTGGACGGGATTCTTTCGGCCTATCCCAGCGTCGACATTTCCAGCACTTTGCCGATTGTCTTAAGCGATATCTCTCAGCTGTATATCGCTGAATCGGAAAAATTCGCCCACGTCACTTATTTTTTCAATGGCGGTTATGCCGGGATGATCAACGGTGAAGATCATTTTATGATTCCTTCGCCGTCAGTATCTTCTTATGATAAAACTCCGCAAATGAAATCATTCGAACTGACTAAAAAAGTCGTTCAGAATGTGGCGCGGAGAAAGTACGACTTCACGGTGCTGAATTTTGCCGCTTCGGATATGGTGGCGCATACCGGAAATTTGAAAGCCGCGATCAAGTGCTGTGAAATTCTGGATAAATGCGTTAAAAAGATCACCGACGCTTATTTAAGCAAGGGCGGAACAGTCCTGATTACCGCCGACCACGGGAACATTGAAGAAATGATTAATTTAAAGACCGGCGAAGTCGACACTGAACATTCGGTTTTCCCAGTGCCGTTCATCTTGGTAAATAAAAAATTAAAGGCGAAAAAATTGAGAACCGGCGGCGTCTTGGCCGACATTTCGCCCACCATCCTGGATATCATCGGCAAGAAAAAACCTTCGGTAATGAATGGCAAGAGCTTAATAATTTAACTAATTCTTCTCTTAATGAGCGCTGGCAATGAAAAATTGGGACCGGTAGTATTGTTGATCCTTGACGGCTGGGGCATCACTTCAGCAAGCGACGGTAATGCGGTTTCGCAGGCCGAGACGCCTAATTTCCGCGATCTGGTCAAAAAATATCCGGCAACTAAATTAACGGTGACCCGGCCCGGAACGATTCAAAAAAAATTGAATCTGGCTGATAATTACGTCAGCTTAGGTACCGCTAAACATAAAACATCGGCCCACAATTCCAGTCTCTTTGATTATCTTGATCGGGCGGGATTAAGCTGGACAATATTGACTGAGCCGGAAAAAATGGCCTATGGCCTTTTTTTTATGAACAATAAAAAGAAGGTTAAGCCGGGTAACTTAGAAATACTGACTACCAAGCCGGTTGATGATTATTCAACAACTCCGGCGATGGCGACCGAGCTGATTGCCGATGAATTGCTCAAAAAAATAAAGAGCCGAAAATATAATTTTATCGCAGCGGTCATGGCCAATATTGATTTGGTCGCCCATCGCGGCAACTTTTCCGCCACCGTCGAGGCCATCCAGACGGTCGACCGCCAACTGGATAATCTGGTCAAGACTGTTTTAGATAATTCCGGCGTTCTGGTAATCACGGCGGCGCACGGCAATGCCGAGGAAGCGATAGAAATGAAGACTGAATTGCGGAACAAGCAGGATACTTTGAATCCTGTGCCATTCATAGTCATTGGCAACCAGTTTGAAGGAAAATCTTTCGGTTTTCCAGAAGCTCCTAATGGCGATTTGGCGCTGGTCCCGCCGTCCGGCAGCTTGCTCGACGTCATGCCGACGATCTTAAAAATAATGGGAATGGAACAGCCAGCCGATCTTGACGGTCAGGCGCTGATTTGATTTTTTTTATCAACCATCTATCATTTCAAAAAAGCGGCTCGGCCGCTTTTTTTAGTGTTGAATTTAACGAATAAATTTACCAAATCCAAAATCCGATCAAGCTGACTGCAAAACCGATCAAAGCTCCGACGGTGGCTTGAAGCGGCGTATGCCCGATTTTTTCCAGAAGATGCGGATAAGTTTTATCCAAAGGTTTGTCCGGTTCTTCTTTTAAATCTTTAACCAGGATATTAAGCACGCGTCCGTGTTCGCCTAAATAACGCCGGATTCCGACTGCATCTCTAATGACAATGACGCCAAACACCAAACTGATCGCAAAAAGAGGGGAGAGGATGCCATTTTCCAAGCCAATAGTGGTCACTAGCGAAGTGACGAGCGCCGCATGCCCCGAAGGCATCCCGGCATAAGACATAATGCTCTTGACCGAGGGCTTTTCGTGATTGGATTTAATGAAAAACTTAGCGGTTTGAGCGACCAACAACGCAACGAGCGGCAAAATTAAATATTGCATATTTTTTGGATTATAGATTGTTATACTGTTATATTGACATATTGTTAGTCGCTAAAACGTTGTACAGCAATATAACAATATGACAATGAGAATGCGCTTCCTACACGCATCTTTATATATCGAGGTTCTTGACTTTCTTGGCGTGCGTCTGAATAAAGTGTTTCCGGGGCGCGACATCATCGCCCATCAACATATCGAAAATTTCATCGGCCGATTGCGCATCGTCCAAAGTCACCTGTTTCAAGATGCGCCGAGCCGGGTCCATCGTCGTTTCCCAAAGCTGCTCCGGATTCATTTCACCTAAACCTTTATAACGCTGAATGCGCAGATTAGCCGCCTTTTTGGATTTATCATCATCGGCCTCTTCGGCGGAAAGATCATCACCCTCGGCAATCTCCTCGATCTCTTCAACTTTTCCGCCCATTTTTTTAATGATGCTGATTTTTTCTTCGTCCGAATAAGCGTATTCGATTTGCGCTCCCTTTTTGATCTGATACAAAGGCGGTTGGGCGATATACATATGGCCATTGGTGATTAACGGTTCAAAATGGCGATAGAACAAGGTTAGCAACAGAGTGCGGATGTGAGCGCCGTCGACATCAGCATCAGTCATGATAATAATGCGATGATAGCGCAATCTGGTCAGATCGAATTGTTCGTCGATGTTCGTGCCCAAAGCGATGACTAAATTCTTTATTTCATTGTTAGCGAGCATTTTATCCAATCTGGCCCGCTCGACGTTAAGGATCTTGCCGCGCAAGGGGAGAATCGCCTGGAATTTCCGGTCGCGGCCTTGTTTGGCCGAGCCGCCGGCGGAATCGCCCTCGACGATGTATAATTCGCACTCTTCCGGACTGTTACTGGAACAATCAGCCAGCTTACCCGGCAAGGTCATTCCCTCTAAAGCACCTTTGCGCAAAATCGAAGCGCGAGCGGTACGTGCCGCCATTCGAGCCATGGCCGACAGAACACATTTACCGATGATCGCTTCCGCATCTTTCGGATGTTCCTCGAGGAAATCGGCAAAAGCCGTGCCAAAAACCTGCTCGACCGCAGTTTTAATTTCTGCATTGCCCAGCTTCGCTTTGGTCTGGCCTTCAAATTGCGGATCTTTCAATTTTACGCTGATGATCGCCGTCAAACCTTCTCGGACATCGTCACCGGTCAGATTCTCGTCTTTTTCTTTGATCAAATTATGATTGCGGGCATAGGCATTGAGCGTTCTGGTCAAAGCAGTCTTAAAACCGATGATATGAGTACCGCCCTCGGGATTATAAATATTGTTGGCAAAAGGCAGCACTGATTCGTTGAATTCGTCATTGTATTGCAAAGCAATTTCCACCCGCGAACCTTCAAATTCTTTATCCACATAAAAAATATTTTCATGCTTGACCGTATTATTACGATTCAAAGCCTTGGTATAAGCCTTGATGCCGCCTTCAAAATGGAATTTATATTTCTTTTCCTGACCCTTCGTTCTTTTATCATTAACCTCGATGGTGATCCCTTTGGTCAGATAGGCTTGCTGGCGCAGGCGAGTCAGAACTTTTTCCCAATCAAATTCCAATTCGGTAAAGATAGTCGGATCCGGTTTAAAAGTGATAATCGTGCCGGTCCCCACGGCCTTACCGATCGGTTTGGCTGCAGATTTGGGCTTGCCCCGATGATATTCCTGAACCCAGGCTTTGCCATCGAGATGGACCTCTGCTTTCATGTATTCGCTCAAGGCATTGACGACCGAAACGCCGACGCCGTGCAAACCGCCCGAAACTTTATAGCCGCCGTCACCGAATTTTCCGCCTGCATGTAATTTCGTTAAAACTGTTTCCAGCGCTGAAACTCCGGTAGCTTTATGTTTACCGACGGGAATGCCGCGGCCATTGTCGATAACTTCGACCATTCCGTCGGCAAGAAGCGAAACCGTGATGTAATTGCAAAATCCAGCCATTGCTTCATCAATGCTGTTATCGACCACTTCCCAAATCAAATGATGCAAGCCGGTAGCCGAGGTCGATCCAATATACATTCCCGGCCGCTTGCGTACCGGTTCAAGCCCTTCAAGGACGGTGATCGAGCTGGCGTCATAAGTCGATTCTTTTTTCTTCTTTTCCAGTTCTTTATTAGTCATACTTTAGGTACTTAGTTGATTAGGTAATTAGGTGCTTAGTCCTGATGATTATTTACCTAATATTAAACTAAAAAATGATAATTATTTTAAATGAAAAAATCGATTTTATTAATCAATTTATCTAGTATAATTATAGCAAAATATCAGAAGACAGGCAAGCGATTTTTTGTTGATAAATCAGTGATTTTCACTTTACAAAATCTTTAAAAAATGTCGATGAATAATCAGCTCTGCATTTTTGATTTTTATTTTATTATGCTAAAATGAAAACGTAATGAAAAATTATGCCCGATAAGAAAAACGACATCAACTTGAACCGTTACGAGACCGACGTCGCCGGCGTCTCGATGAAAACGCTGGAAGCCGGTTTGTGGTGGACGAAAAATCGTGCGGCCCTGAAGATCGCTTTGATTGTCTTTTTATTACTGGTATCAATAGCCAGCTGGAGCTATACGATTTACGGCTTCGGTTATTACCTTTTCGTGGGGATGAACGCCGACGAACAGATGGCCAGGGCGATGGCGGAAATGACCACGGTCAATCATAGCTATCTCGTCCAGATCGCGCCGAAAAATTTGATTTTGTCACCGGCCGGCTTTTTGCCTAACGGAAACAACTATGATCTCTATCTGCAGATTACCAATCCCAATTCCCGGTGGTGGGCAACGTTCGATTATTGTTTTGCCCTGCCGGATGGGGAAAAATCGTGCGGTAACGATTTCATGCTGCCGGACAATAATAAATATCTCCTGTCTTTGAACGATCCATTCAAAGCAAATCCGAATAATTTGAATTTTTCCCTGACTAATCTGGTTTGGAATAAGATCGATAATCATCAAATCAGCGACTGGAGCAGCTATCTGGCCAATCGTTTGAATATCGCCATAGCCAACCAGCTTTTCACGCCGGCGGAAAACAATACCGTCTCGGAGAAGGTTCCGCTAAACAGCCTGACTTTCACAATTACTGATAACAGCGCCTATAGTTATTTTTCCGTTCCGTTGACGATCATCTTGACCAATGGCAATCGTCTCGTCTATATTGATCGATACACCCTCGACAGCCTGACCTCCCATCAATCACGCCCGGTGGAAATAACCTGGCCCGGAACGATGGGCGGCGTAACCGGTATCGATATTACGCCGGATTTGAATATTTTAGACCAAAGCATCTACCAGCAACCGAAATGAACAAGTTGATCATCTATTTAAAAAATTTCGACTGGGTACTTTTTTTTGCGGTAGTCTTATTGCTCTGTTTCGGACTGGTCGAGATCTATAGCATCGCCTTGGGACGGGGGACGGCCGATTTGCTTAATTTCAAAAAACAACTGATTTTCGCCGGCTCGGGCATCATCCTGCTATTCATCTTTGCTTTTTTTGATTTCAATTACTTGAAACAAGCCAGTAAATACTTATATGTCTTAGCCGTCGCCTTTCTGGGCGCCGTTTTATTACTCGGCAGAACCATCAACGGCACTAAGGGCTGGTTCAGCATCCTGGGATTGGGCTTGCAACCGGTCGAGTTTGTAAAAATAATCCTGATTATTTTCCTGGCTTATTTTTTTTCATCGCGGGCGCTCAAGATCAGATCAACCAAACAACTCATCATCTCCGCTTTGATCTTGCTGCCGCTGGTTTTTTTGACTTTTATCCAGCCTGATTTCGGTTCAACGGTGGTACTGTTTTTGATCTGGCTCGCGATGCTCGCTGTCGCCGGATTCAATAAGAAATTTTTCATCATCCTGTTCATACTGATTTTAGTCGCCGGCGCCAGCCTCTGGTTCTTTTCTTTCAAGGATTATCAAAAGCAGCGGATCATCACCTTCATCAATCCTCACTCTGACAGCCTGAATCAAGGCTATAATGCCACCCAGGCGATGATCGCCGTCGGTTCGGGAGGGCTGATCGGGCGGGGAGTGGGTTTTGGCTCGCAATCGCAGCTAAAATTCCTTCCCGAAGCCCAGACTGATTTTATTTTCGCGGTTATTTGCGAAGAATTGGGCTTTTTGGGCGTCGGACTGATTTTCCTGTTTTACGGCATTATTTTTTATCGCTGCCTGACCGTTACCCGCAGAATCAACAATGATTTTGGCATTTTTATTATTTTAGGCGGCGTGGGCTTGATTTTTCTGGAAATGTTCATTAATATTAGTATGAATATCGGATTACTGCCCATTGTCGGGATAGCCCTGCCGTTTTTGAGTTATGGCGGCAGTTCCATTATTTCCACTTTGATAGTGGTCGGTATTATTGAAAACATCATTATTAAATCTAAAATAAATTATTAGTTAATTGGTTAATTAGTTTGCCTATCATCAACGGTTAACTAGAAATCAAAATAAAATCAAATATGGATAGTTTAAAGCTAGTAGCGCAAAAGAGGGAACAAGGAGAAGATGCCAGAACAATGATCAAGAGCGGTTTTGTGCCCGCGGTCGTTTATGGACCTCATCTCAAAGCCAATAAGCTGATCAAAGTACCGGCTAACGATCTGCGCAAGATCGTCGCCGCGGCCGGTGAATCAACCCTGATCGATTTGGTCATTGACGGCAAAACGGAAGGAAAAGTACTCATCAAAGAAGAGCAGCGCGATCCGGTCAAAGATAATTTGATCCATCTTGATTTCTATGAAGTCGATATGACCAAAGAAATCCATGCTGAAATTCCTTTGCATTTCATCGGCGAATCGAAAGCGGTCAAAGAATTGTCCGGCGTGCTGATCAGAAGCATCAACGAAATCGAAGTCCGCTGCTTGCCTTCGGATTTAGTCAACCATATCGATGTGAATATTTCCGTCTTGAATACCTTTGATGATGTAATCAAGATCCATGATTTGACCTTGCCTAAAGGCGTCAAATTATTGCACGAAACCGATGACGTGGTGGCGACTATTGCCGAACCGAAGGCGGAAGAAGTCTTTGAAACCGCTCCGGCCGAAGGCGAACAAGTGGCGGCGGTGGAAACTGAAGTTGCCGGCGAAGAGGGCGCTGAGGCTGGCGAAGGCAAAGCTGACACTAAATCCGACACAAAGGCCGACGCCAAAAAATAACGATCTTAATAACTCACACCTAGTTCAGTCAAAAATCAACAAGGGGAATGCTCGAAAATATAAAAAATTATCTGCTCAACCGTTCAAAACTATGGAAAAATTTAATGATTATTTCCATAGTTTTGTTTATGGCCGTTTTGGTTACCCTGGTCTGGCTATTTTTAAGGCGTCCGGCGCTGCCTGACGATCTGGTTGGGATGACGGCAAAGAATTCCGGTAATCCGGCTTTAGCGAGCGGCGTGAATCAATGTCCGAATTGCGTCCGCCGGGCGATTGACGGCGTTTACGTCGAACCTCAAGCTGCCAATTTAATCCCCTTGGCCGTCATGATCGATAACCACCCGGATGCTCGCCCGCCGTCCGGTCTGGAAGATGCCAATCTGGTCTATGAGGCGGAAGTCGAGGGTTATTATACGCGGCTGATGGCGGTTTTTGCTTCGGACGATAAGATCGCCAAGATCGGTCCGATCCGCTCGGCCAGGCCTTATTTTGTTGATTGGGCCGATGAGCTGGGCGCGGTTTACGGGCACTGCGGCGGCAGTCCGGAGGCTTTGGTGGATATCGAGCAGAAAGGTTTGACCGATTTCAATGAATTTTACAGCGGCCGGTATTTTTGGCGCTCGACCGACCGGGTCGCTCCCCACAATATTTATACTTCGTCGGATAATTATCAATCTTTCTTAACGGCTGAAAATGTCGCCACCTCAACCTATGCTTCCTGGCAATATAAGGCGGATTCGCCGATCAGCAATCCTTCCTCGACCGACGAAATTTCGATTAATTACCAAGTGCCCGAATTCCGCGTCAAATGGGTCTATGATAAAACCGACAACGATTACGTCCGCTATTACTCCGATCAGCCGCAGCTCACCGCCGATAAAAACTTACTAGCGGCTAAAAATGTGGTGATCGAAATCGTTCCGGCCACGGTGATCGACGCCGATCTGCGCCTAGCAATGCAGGACGTCGGCGCCGGCGACGCGACTATTTGCCTGGACGGCGCCTGCCAGAAAGGCCATTGGGAAAAGCAATCTTCAGCGGCGCGGACTAAATTAACTTATCTAAGCGGCGAGGAGGTAAAATTTAACGCCGGCCCGACTTGGGTTGAGGTGATGAGGCCAAACTAAAAAAACAACGGATTTTTTGAATACAAAAAACCCCGGTTATCGCCGAGGTTTTTAGATAGGAAAAATTTACGACTCAATTACGAATAAACGATCATAGCCGCCCAAATCCTTGAGAAAATCTTTGCGGCAGGCGGGAAAATTATCCCTGATCAGCTTGTCCATGGCGGCCTTTTGCGATTCATCGATCTCGCCATAGATGATGATATTTCTTTTATGGAGGCCGAAGCGTTTATTGATCTGCTGGAACAAGCGGCGATAATGATCAAGACCGTCAACACCGGACAATAGAGCCCTTTGCGGTTCATGGCGCAGGTCCGGCGATCGTTTGATCTGCGCGGCGGTCAGATAAGGCAGATTAGCGGTGATGATCGTCGGCTGTTTGAAAATATTTTTATCAATAACATTAAGCAAATTGCTGTACAAAAAATTTATCCGTCCGCCAACCCCATTTAGCCGGGCATTTTGCCGCGCCACTCCGAGCGCCGCGCGCGAAATATCCAAACCCCAATATTTAATCTGATGGCCGGATAGATTTTTGGCTAACGAAATAATCACGCAGCCGGACCCCGTGCCCAGATCGATGATGTTCTTGATCGCGATCTTCTTTTCCCAGGTACTGATGATTCCCCGGCGCCCATGCCTGAAACGCCTTAAGACTTCCTCAACCATCAGTTCGGTCTCGGGGCGGGGGATTAGCACGTTTTTATTTACCTTGAAGTCCAGTCCATAGAATCCCTGATGTCCGGTCAGATAGGCTAGAGGAACGCCTTTGGTTCGATTGCCGATCAGCCGTTTAAATCTGGCCGCTTGATAGAAATTAAGATTTTTTTCCGGGTAAGTGAATAAATATTCCCGGCTTTTACCCAAGATAAGCGACAAAATTTCTTCGGTTTCGAGATCAGACTGATCGATTTTCATTTTTTTAATTTGCTCTGAACCAAAAATCAGAGCCGATCGGATGTTCATAGAATTTGACAAAAGCATTGACTAATAATTCCTAATTTGTTATTGTTTAATTATAGAGCTGAGTCTGAATCAGGGGCTGAGGAATCACCAGCTATGCACATCCGCCGGAAAGCCATTGCATAGACCTAAACAGATTAGGCGAACCAGCTTTAGCACATTCAGACATCCATCGTTAACATTTGGCAACAAGGAGGAAGAATGTCGCCCCAGCTCATTACACGGGAAATTTCAGCCGTTGACCATGTTTCTGAAATCTGTACTATTTTCGGGAAAGGAGGTGATACCATCTCGGTTGCGGGATAGTATAAACCGTTACCCGCCGAAATAGTATCAGAACTTAACGGCAAAATAAGAATTATTATCGATCGGGCGCCACGGCAAATTTGAATCCGGTCGATTTTCCCGGACTCAAATCAGCGCAGGCATCCGCTAATTGCGCGTACGATTTGTTGCTGATTGGCGCACTCAGGCCAGCGCCCAATAGCCGGAACACCATCGGCGCGGCCAAAAACAGTGAGGTAAATGCACTATAGCATTTCCACTGTGTTACCCGGGAAATTCTCGCCCTGCGAGCTCTTTCCCGTTTTTTTATACGCAATCCGCTGGAGCCAAAACCGTTTCGGTCGCAGGCGAGTGGCGGATCGTGAAATCCGGCCGGACGACGGGATAACAAAAGTTGGGAAAGCCGCCAGTCACCGATCAATTGAATTCAGCGAGTTAAGCTTTATTTTTCAAAGCTTTTTCCGCCTGCTTGAGGGCGGCGATAATATCTTCCAGATTGTTTTCCATCGTTGACGTGATATTGCTCCAATTCTGTTTGATCCGGTGGTCGGTTATCCGGTCTTGGGGAAAATTATAAGTTCTGATCTTTTCGCTGCGGTCGCCGGTACCGATCTGTTTTTTTCGAGCCGCATCCTCGCGGGACCTTTTTTCCTCTTCCATCTTCGCCGCCAATCGCGAACGCAAGATCATCATCGCCTTATCCTTATTCTGATGCTGGGATTTCTCATCCTGGCATTGCACCACGACATTGGTGGGCAAATGAGTGATTCGGATAGCCGAAGAAGTCTTATTGACTTTCTGGCCGCCCGGGCCTGACGAGCAATACGTATCGATGCGCAAATCTTTCGGGTCGATCACCAAATCGACATCTTCGACTTCCGGAACGACCGCGACCGTAGCGGTGGAAGTATGAACGCGGCCCTGCTTCTCGGTCTCCGGCACGCGCTGAACGCGATGAGTCCCGCCTTCGAATTTCAGATTGCCAAAAACATCCTTGCCTTTGACCCCGAAAACGATTTCTTTGAAACCGCCTAATTCGTTACGGCTCGATTCAAATACTTCCACTTTCCAGCCCTGCCGTTCGGCAAAACGCGAGTACATCCGGAAAAGTTCGCCCGCAAACAAAGCCGACTCATCGCCGCCGGCTCCGGCGCGGATCTCGATAATCACGTCTTTTTTGTCGTTCGGATCGGCCGGGTGGAGCTCTTCATCGATCTCGCTTTTAAGCTTCGCCACCTGCATTTCCGCTCCAGCCATTTCCGCTTGCGCCATCTCCTTCATCTCCGGGTCTTTTTCCTGGGCCGCCAGATCGCGGCTTTGCACAATGACCTTTTCATTATTTTCCAATTCTAAAATCTTCGCCAGTAACTCCTTCAAGTTGGCGTGTTTTTTCCCGAGCGAAGCCAATTTGGCCGGATCGGCCGCAATCGCCGGATCCATCAGCTGCGCTTCGAGATCATTAAACTGTTGTTTGATATCTTCGTACATCGAATATATTGTTATATTGCTATATTGTTAAAATATTTTGCAGCGATATAAATCGCTAAGGATTTAACAATATAGCAATATAACAATTTAACAATATTTGTTTAATATAAAACGGCTACGCTGTTCTGTATAGTATGATTATACCACACAAAAAAACATAGCCGTAATAAGTCGGTTATTCCTTTTCAACCCGCTTGGCCGCCCGTTTGGCCGCTTTGGCGGTAAATTTATCTTTTTTGCTGACGTGTTTCCCGGCGATTTTATTGGACGCTTCCAATTTAGCCTGAAATTTTTCGACGCGGCGGGCAGTATCCACCAACTTCTGTTTACCGGTATAAAAAGGGTGGCAAGCTGAGCATAGGTCAACTCTCAATTCCGGCTTAGTCGAACCAGTGGTAAAGGTGTTGCCGCAAGCGCAAGTCACCTTGGCATCGGCATAATATTTGGGATGAATTTCCTTTTTCATATAAATTATAATTCAAATCCACGAATTATATCCAAATCTATCAATATAATTCGGATGTCTTTTTTCGTAGGATTCGTAGGTAAATAAAATAGCATTCGCTAATGCTATGTTTTATGTGTAAATGTTAACATAAAAGATAAAAATAGGCAAGAGAATCCTTTTTGGCCAATTTTTAATTAAAATATCGCTCACAATTATCATTGACTGATAATCATACCGATGATATCCTGAAATCATTAAAAAGGAGGAATTATGTACATTAATGATCGTCAGATGAATACGCTGGAACTCCTGATTGCCGGCTTGGCATTCGGCATTATTTTTGCAGTACTGGTGGTTGCCGAACTAATCAAGACTATCGTTTTACTGCCGACACTCGGAATTTGCGGTGCCGGTCTGATTCTCAAAACGCGCACGCCGCTACGGATGCCACAGCAAGGCCGTTAACCCTGGCGGTTAATGGCCTTTTTTTATATGCTATAATAGGAAATGAATTCAATCGTTTTAATTTATGGAAGATGATAAACTGACAATCGAGCAAGAAGTGGAAGAAGTGCCGATAATCGACGGCAACATCACGCGCAACACTTCCTATTTTACCTTGGCCTTAGTCTTACAGAAGGTTGTTTCCTTTACTTATTTCACGCTGCTCGCCCGCAATCTCGGACCGGAAAATCTGGGCAAGTACTATTTTGCGATTTCCTTCACGACGATCTTTTCGATCATTATGGATCTGGGTTTGGTCAGCGTCGTCACCCGGGAAGTGGCCAAAAAAAATCAATCAGCCGAGGAATTGCTCGGCACCGTGTTATCAATCAAGCTGCCCCTGACCTTGCTGGCGCTGGGATGTATTTTTGTCGCGGCGCAGATCGCCGGCTACGGCGGCGAAATTAAATTATTGGTTTATCTGGCGGCGATCGGAGCGGCGCTGGATTCTTTTACGGTCGCTTTTTACGGAGTCATTCGCGGCTTCCATAATTTATTCTTTGAAAGCATTTCTTCCGTCGTTTTCCAATTGATCGTGATGACCGGCGGTTTGGTCTTCATCCATCTCGGCTATTCGCTGCCCTTCGTCTTCAGTTCGCTTGCCATGGCCAGCACTTTCAATTTCATCTATTCCTATTCGATTCTGAGCCGGAAGATCGGCGTGAAAATAAAATTCCATCTTGACGGCCAACTATTGAAAAAAATCGTCTTGATCGCCGTGCCGTTCGGTATTTTTGCGATTTTCCAGCGCATCTATACCTACCTGGATTCCGTGCTGTTACAGCATTTCGCCGGTAATATTTATGTCGGTTATTATCAGATCTCTTTCAAGATAATCTTTGCCCTGCAATTCTTACCCGGCGCTTTCATCGCCTCGCTCTATCCGGCGATGAGCCGCTACTGGGTCAGCAACCGGCAGCAATTGGCCGTCTCCTTTGAAAAGGCGGTCATCTATCTGGCGATAATCTCGCTGCCGATCTCCGCCGGCGTCATTGCCTTGTCCGACAAAATAATCTTACTTTTCAAATCCGGCTACGGCGAAGCGATCTTGCCGATGCAGATCGCTATCCTGGCCACCTTGTTCATCTTCATTAATTTTCCCATCGGCGCTCTGCTCAATGCCTGCGACCGGCAAAAAAATAACACGGCCAATATGATCATCATCACGGTAATCAGCGTTGCCCTGAATTTTCTGCTGATCCCGCATTTTAAAGCCGTGGGCGCCAGCATCACCGTGCTTGTCACTAATTTCTTGATGACAATCCTGGGATTCTATTGGGCGAATCGGATCATCAAAATCGATGCGCGCAAGATGATCGTCGCTTTTGGTAAAATCGCCTTGGCTGCTATCCTGATGGCCTTAGTTGCTTTCTATCTCAAGACCAAGCTCAATATTTTCCTTGTCGTACCCGTGGCCGGCATATTTTATTTAATCCTCATCTTCATCTTTAAAACCATCAGCCGGGGAGAAATTATTTACGTCATCCAATCATTTCTAAAAAAGAAAGTTGTCTGAAACCTATGACCGACAAAAAACTCCTTTTGATCACTTTGGAATATCCGCCCCTTAAAGGCGGAGTGTCGACGCTTTATAAAAATTATGTCGAATCCTGGCCGGTCGGCCGGCTTAATGTTTTGGCCCACGACGCTCTGGGAGTGAAGGATCATGATTCGATCAAGTATCGCCGGCTGGTGGGAAAAATTATCCGCCCGCGCTGGTTGCCGGCACTTTTCGAACTCTGGGCGGCGATTACTGATCTCGGCCCTGACGTTCACGTCATTGTCGGACAAATACTACCCTTAGGTATCGTGGTTTATCATTTATCCAGGTTGCTCAAATTCAAATATACCGTGCTGTTACATGGAATGGATTTTACTCTGGCGACCGCGACCAGACGGCGGAAAAAAATTACCGGAAAAATCCTTGATCATGCTCAGTCAATAGTCTGCTCCAACAGCTACACCTCCAATTCTGTCAAAGTGTTTGATCCGTCGACTGCAAAAAAAATGCAAATGATCAATCCAGGGATCGAATCGGGTTTTGTCCGAAATCCGCAGCGCGTCGAGGAATTACGCCGTCAATACGGCTTGGAAAACCAAACCGTTCTTTTAGGCATCGGCCGATTAGTAAAGAGAAAAGGCGTTGATAAAGTTATCGAGGCGATGAGTGAAATTCTAAAATCAGCGCCGCGAACCGTTTATGCCATCGCCGGAGCCGGACCGGATGCCGACATTTTTAAAAAAATGGCGGCGGCGCTGCCCGAAGCGATCAGGAATAAAATTATTTTCCTGGGCCAAATTTCCGATCTTGACCGATGGGCATGGCTCGAGTTATGTGATATATTTATAATGGTTTCCCGGAATATCGCCGGGGATTATGAAGGTTTCGGCGAAGTTTATCTCGAAGCCAACCTGGCGGCCAAACCGGTCATCGCCGGGGACAGCGGGGGAGTGCGCGACGCGGTAATCAACAATATCAACGGCCTGCTGGTTGATCCGGAACAAACCAGCCAAATTGCCGCGGCCGCTATCAAATTGATCAACAATCCACTGCTAAGGAGAGAACTTGGCGAACAAGGCAAACGCCGGGTGGTGGAAAATTTCAATTCCCAAAAATTAGTTGCCAAATTATCTAATTTCATTGATTCACCTGACAAAATATGATCAGCATAATTATTCCTGTTTATAACCAGGACGAAAAATTAAGATGCTGTCTTTTCAGCGTCTTGGTGCAAACTTACAAAGATTTCGAGGTCATTGTCGTCAACGACGGTTCAACCGATAAATCGCTGGAAATTGCCAATTCCTTCCGGGAAAAATTCAAGCTGGCGGAAATAAGTTATAAAGTCATTGATCAGGAAAACAAGGGCGCGCCGAACGCGCGCAATCACGGTTTTCAGGCCTCCCGCGGGGATTATTTATTTTTTTGCGATGCTGATGTCACTTTGGACCGCAACTGCTTCTGGGAAATGATTAATACTTTGAAAAATCATCCCGAAGCCGCGTTTGTCTATTGTTCGTTCAAGTGGGGAGAAAAACTTTTCCGCTTCCAGCCCTTTGACGGAAAAAAATTACGGCAGATGCCTTATATTTCGACGATGTCGATGGTGCGGACGAAAGACTTTCCCATCACCGGCTGGGACGAGAATTTAAAAAAATTCCAAGACTGGGATCTCTGGCTGACGGTCAGCGAGCTGGGCGGCCGGGGATTTTGGATCGAGAAACCTTTATTCAGCGTCTGTACCGGCGGCACGATGTCCAGCTGGCTGCCTTCGGCCGCTTATAAAATACTACCTTTCTTGCCGGCCGTAAAAAGATATAACCGGGCGGTGCGGATCGTCAAAGAAAAACACGGACTACTGTTACCGAAAAAAGAAAAGATATAATTTTAAAAATATCATCCGAACCTGCGAAATATCCGAATACAACGAACATTTTTTTCGAACATCCTGTTCGTTTTGTAGAGTTTGTAGTATTCGGATAAAATTCGTAGTATTCGTATTAATATTTTATGGAGCCGATCAAAAAAATATTCAACGGTTATTTTTATGCGATAATCGCGTTCATTGCGGTTATCGAATTAATGTCCTTTTTCGGACATATTTTTTTAGACCTCGACCACGAAGTATTCATTCTGGTCGTCTTGCTGACGCTCATCTTTTCCTTGCGGAACATCAAATACGGAGTGTGGATTATTTTGTTGGAGCTCTTCATCGGCTCGCAGGGGTATCTGCTTCATCTTGATATCGGTTCGGTGAAGATCTCGCTGCGCATCGCTCTCTGGCTGGTGGTGCTTTCGGTCTGGTTTAAGGACTATTTATTTTCCCTCTGGCACAAAAAAGCCAAGCGGCGTTCGATCTTTACTAATCCCAACTTTCTGGCGATCGCTAATTTCCCATATTTCCTGTTACTATTTATTTTTGTGATCTTGGGCGCTGCCATCGGCTTCGGACACGGCAACGAGTTTCAAAATATTTTCTTTGACGCCAACGGCTGGCTATTTTTTCTGCTGATCTTTCCGTTCTACGAGGCGTTTTTCAATACCGCTGTTTCCGGCGAAAAACCATTCGTGCCCGTTTGGCGGCTGCTGGCCGCCGGAACCGCCTGGATTTGTTTCAAGACTTTTTTATTATTTTTCTTCTTTACTCATGTGCTGCCGGATTTGAGTATCTGGCACTGGCTTTTGACCGACGAGCTGTATCGCTGGGTCAGGGATACGCTGATTGCCGAGATAACGGTGATGCCGAGCGGCTTTGTCCGAATCTTCATCCAATCGCAGATTTATGTCTTAATCTCTTTATTTATCGGTTTATTTGCGGTTAACTTTTATTGGACTGAGATTAAAAAAAGCCGCCAGGCGATAATATTGGTGATCATTGCAGGCGTGGCCCTGCTGGGAACTTTAATTATCAGTTTTTCACGCAGTTTCTGGGTCGGGGCGGCGGCAGTGTTAATTTTTTACGCCTGGCTGACGATAAAAAAATATGGCTGGAAAAAACTTTTTTCCGTTGTTGCCTTGTTATTAATTTCTTTGCTTTTAAGTCTGGCGTTGATTTTCGCGATAGCTCGTTTTCCTTTCCCCCAGCCGAGCGTTAATTTTGACTTCGCTCAAGCGCTAGGGGATCGCGCCGGCAATCTGTCCGGCGAAGCCGCTGTATCATCCCGCTATTCTTTGCTCGCCCCCTTGTGGCAGAAAATCGCCAATGATCCGCTTTGGGGAGATGGTTTCGGCACGACCGTCACTTACCGCGCCAGCGATCCGCGCGTTTTGGCGACCAGCCTGGGCGGAAGCTACACGACCTACGCCTTTGAATGGGGCTGGCTGGATATCTGGCTGAAGATCGGGCTATTCGGACTGCTAGCCTATCTCTTATTGATTGGCAAAATAATCCGGGACGGACTCAGACTGCAAACCTGGCTGGCCGACGCGCTGACCGCCGGATTGTTAATAATCGCAATCGTCAGCTTTTTCAGTCCTTACACTAATCATCCTTTGGGAATCGGCTATTTGTTGCTCGCCGCAGCCGCGATTTACCAGGATAAGAATGGCACTTGCGCTTGTATCTAGTTTGTACTATATTTAAAGTTATAAAAAATTCAAATAATGCTGAATTATGCTGATAAATTTATTCTTGAAATAATTTATCATTCCTGCCGTCCGGCAGGCACGTATCATTCATCATTTATCATTTGCGGTTATGCCCGACCAAATCATCTCTCAAGAAGGTTTTAACAAATTAAATGAAGAGTTGGATTTGCTGGTTAATGTCAAAAGACGGGAGATCGCCGACCGGATTGAAAAAGCCAAAGAACTGGGCGATCTTTCTGAGAATGCCGAATACCATGAAGCGAAAGATGCGCAAGCTTTTAACGACGGGCGAATCATCGAACTCTCGACGCTCCTTAAGAATATTACCGTTGTGGAAAGCGATGGCCATGGCAATGGCAACGGAAAAATCGCGATGGGTTCAAAGATCAAAGCGCATAATGTAAAAACCGGCGAAGAAAAAAATTTCTCGATCGTCAGTTTTAATGAGGCGGCGCCGGGCGAAGGCAAAATTTCCAATGAATCACCGCTGGGCATGGCCTTCCTGGGGCGCAAGAAAGGCGAAGAAGTGGTGTTCGAAACGCCAAAAGGGGAGATGAAATACAAAATCTTGGAAATTTCCTGATCAATCATTGTTTTAGGCAACGATTGGAGAAGCGAATCACATCTTATAATATTAAAAAAGGCGGCGCTAAGCCGTCTTTATTTATGGCTATTATAATTAATTAATATTGACCATTTTGTCAATATTGACATGTTTAGCGAGCTATGATAAAAATACACCGGGCTAGAACTTCTATGCCCTTGTGCTGTAGGGAGCTTGCCTAAAGCTCTCAGTCTTCCTTGATTATTTCTCGTTGGCCCTTCCTGGGAGCAATCCGCGCAATTTATTGCGCCTGCGCCATTTAAAGGACTTGGGTCACGGAAATAATATTGCCCCGTTTGGCGGGGCGGGGAAGCAGTTGGCCGCGCAAGCGGTCAACCATCACCTGTTTTATTTTAAGCTGACGAGAACCGTCAGAATCAAAAACAGTTCAACAAAAAATTTCCAAAAAACAAATCACCAAAGCCAACCCAAAAAAACACATCCGCACTTTAAAATTTAATTGATTGACATCACCAACCCGCCTATCTTTTCTCTATTCCCTCCTTCTTATCATCTTCCCCGTCTCATTCTTCTTTCTCCTCTTTTCTTTCCTTCTTCCTCTCTTTTTTCAATCAATTACTTTTTCGCTCCTTCCCTCTCATCCCATCCGTCCTTTTTTTCTCATCACACTCACGCATCTCGCCCTCGGCCCTATTCTTTTCCGAGGGCTTTTAATTTTCAAGAGACCTCAAAGTTGAAGCATGAAATAATATAATGCGAATACTACAAATTTTACGCGAATACCGCGAACAGATTAACAAATTATCTTGAAATAATTCGATAAATAGTTCGTAGTATTCGCGAACAATTCCCCGTATTCGCCTCATGCTATTTTGACAACAAACTTTAAATGAATTAAAATATCTATATAAATATTAGCAATTTCCTTTCTTATGGGAGAGGAAAGATTTTTTGTTTATATGTCAAACGAAAAACAAGACAACCTGGTTCACGCGCCGAATGAAAGAGAGGACCGCCTAAAAAAACTCGCGGATCTCAAACAATCCGGCATGAATCCCTATCCGGACAAATCGGGCCGGACTCATTCGATTCTCGATGCCCTGGCGGGTTTTGATGACTTTTTGGCGGCGAAAGAAAATCTGGTTCTTGCCGGAAGGGTGATGATCAAAAGAGAATTCGGCAATCTCACATTTATCGAGCTTTACGACGGCACGGGAAAAATCCAATTGGCTTTATCCAAAAAAGATCTCGGCGTCGATGAATTCAAAAAATTCGGCAAGCTCATCGATATGGGCGATTTCATCGAAGCTGCCGGCACTTGTTTCGTCACGCATAAAGGAGAAAAAAGCCTGATGGTATCGGGCTGGAAAATTATCACCAAGGCAATCCTGCCTTTGCCGGAAAAATGGCATGGCTTGGAAAATGAAGATGAAAGATTTCGTTTAAGATACCTGGATTTATTGACCAATCAGGAAG
The DNA here is from genome assembly GCA_963747695.1 of Candidatus Falkowiibacteriota bacterium. Classification (GTDB taxonomy): domain Bacteria; phylum Patescibacteriota; class Patescibacteriia; order Patescibacteriales; family WJLG01; genus JAQTUZ01. The sequence goes on from CAVVFV010000003.1 coordinate 34,828, forward strand.
TCCATAATTTGTTCATAAAAAAAGCGCAATTTTGGGATACTGTCCGCCGCTTCATGCAACAGAAGGGATTCCTGGAAGTCGAAACTCCGACTTTGGAAAACACTACCGGCGGCGCCGAAGCCGAACCTTTTCGCACTCACCACAATGATTTTAACTTGGATGTTTATTTGAGAATTTCGGTGGGCGAACTCTGGCAAAAAAGATTAATGGCCGGCGGTTTTGACAAAACTTTCGAGATCGGCCGAGTTTTCCGCAATGAAGGATCGTCAGTCGATCATGTTCAGGAATTCACCAATATGGAATTTTATTGGGCGTACGCGAATTATGAAGACGGGATGAACTTAGTCCAGGAACTCTATCAAAAAATCGCCCAGGATGTTTTTGGTACGACTAAATTTATCAGTAAAAATTATGAATACGACTTGAAAGGGGAGTGGCCGAGAATTGATTATCGTTCGAAAATCAAGGATGAGACAGGCATCGATGTTTTATCGGCCGATGCCGGAGAGATCAAGAATAAATTATCCGAATTGAATGTCGATTATGAGGGCGATAGCAAGGAACGCCTAGTCGATACTCTTTGGAAGTTTTGCCGAAAAAAAATAGCCGGACCGGCGTTCTTGATCAATCACCCGAAATTAGTTTCGCCGCTGGCCAAGTCGCTGCCGGACAATCCCGAATTGACCGAACGCTTCCAAGTAATTATTGCCGGATCCGAGATCGGTAACGGTTATACCGAATTGAATGACCCCCTGGAACAGCGAGCGCGCTTCGAGGAGCAGCAGAAATTGATCGATCGCGGCGACAAGGAAGCGATGATGCCGGACTGGGAATTCGTCGAAATGCTCGAACACGGTATGCCGCCGACCTGCGGCTTCGGTTTTGGCGAACGCCTCTTTTCCATCCTGGTCGACAAACCGATCCGCGAATGCCAGCTGTTTCCGTTGATGAAGCCCAAGTCGCGTAACGCATAACTCATAACGCGTAACATGTCGTCTATGAAGATAATAATTTGCGGCAGCATGGCTTTTTCCCGAGAAATGGCTGAATTGGGGAAAAAATTGCAAACTAGCGGTCACGAAATTATTTTGCCGCGCAACTGCAATAATTATGCGGAAAGCAAACTGCAAGCGGAAAATACCAACGAATCTGTTCGGAACAAAATTGAACATGATTTAATCCGCGATTATTTCCAGAAAATAAAAAATTGTGATGGAGTTTTAATCGCTAATTTCGATAAAAACGGCATTAAAAATTATATCGGCGGTAATTCATTTCTGGAAATTGGCTTTGCCCATGCGTTGAATAAAAAAGTTTTTTTATTTAATGATATTCCTGACATCGGCTACCAGGACGAAATAATTGCAATGAAACCAATTATTCTAAATGGCGATTTAAAAAAAATTATCTAAAAAATATTTTTCATTTCTAATTTTTAACTTTTAATTGAAGTTATGCTCGATATCAAATTCATCCGCGAAAATAAGGAAAAAATTGCTGAGGCGGCCAGAAATAAGAATATCAAACTCGACGTCAATCTTCTTTTGTCAGTCGACGATAAAAGAAGAGCTTTGATCCAACAAATTGACGAGCTGCGATCTAGGCGCAATGTTCTGGCCGAACAAAATAAAGGGGGTAAGCCTTCAACGGAACAAATCGAAGCGGGAAAAAAAATCAAGGAAGAAATAAGCGCCCGGGAAGCCGATTTATCGCAGACGGAAGGGGAGTATAGCGACCTGATGGTGCAGGTACCCAATATTCCTTCCGCTGATACTCCGATCGGTCATGATGAAAAAGATAATGTCGAAGTTTATCATTGGGGCGAGCCGACCAAATTCGATTTCGCGCCCAAATCCCACATCGAATTGGGCGAGGCTTTGGATATTCTGGATTTCGATCGGGGAGTGAAAGTTGCCGGCTACCGCGGCTATTTTGTCAAAAACGATGGCGTTTTCCTGCAGTTGGCTTTGATGTTGTTCGCTTTGGATAAACTTGCGTCCCGGGGATTCAAGCCGATGATTCCGCCGACCCTGGTCAAAGAGTTCGCCTTGTTCGGCAGCGGATATTTTGCCGGCAGAAAATTTAATCCGCAAATTGATGAAATATATAAAATTGAAAACTCTGAGAAGGAAGCTGACGGCAAGACGAACGCTGAAAGCCGCTTTTTGATTGGTACGGCCGAGCCTTCGCTGTTGGCGTATTATTCCGGGGAAGTTCTTAATGAAAAAGATCTGCCCTTAAAAATGTGCGGCTTTTCGCAATGTTATCGCAGCGAAATCGGCAGCTACGGCAAAGACACCAAAGGAATCTACCGCGTCCACGAATTTATGAAAGTCGAGCAGGTTTGCATCTGCCGCAACGATGTCGCGGAAGCGGAAAAAATGCATCTGGAGATGTCGGAAATTTCCCAAGAATTGCATCAAGAGCTGGGCTTGCCTTTTCGAAAAATTCAAATCTGCACCGGCGATATGTCGGCCGGCAAATATAAAATGTTCGATTTAGAGGCTTGGATACCGAGCCGTAATGGTTATGGCGAAACCGGCTCTGCTTCGAATTTTCTCGACTGGCAATCGCGCCGTCTGGATATTAAATTCAAAAATGCGGCCGGCGAAAAAAATTACGCCTTTTTGCTTAATAACACGGCTATCCCTAGCCCCCGCATTATGATCGCCGTGATGGAAAATTACCAGCAAGCCGATGGCAGCATCGTCATTCCCGAGGTTCTGCGAAAATATATTCCCGGCGGCCTTAGCGTTATCAAAAAATAATCATTTTACGTTTTACCAAAGGAGGGGAGTGGATCGACGCAAACTAAGCCGACCCTACTCCTTCATATCTCTATGTCATTACTCGGCTCATATTCAGCCAAAAAGCACTTGACGATCGATTACCATGAAAAAAAATTGGTAAACCCTTTTTATAAAAAGCGGGAAAATATCATCTCTTTGGCCGGTGTGAAGGGCAAATTGATTATCATCTTATCCGTCTTGATCTTGATTTTTATCGTCTGGTTTATCTTCATTTCTAATTTTTGGGTGATTAGGAAGATTTCCATTTCCGGAGTCGATCAGCTGTCTAACGACGACATCAGCAATCTGATCAACCAGCAGATGCGCTCGGCCAATTATCTCGTCTTGCCGCAAAGGAATCTGCTTTTCTTCAGCGGGAATAAATTCGAGAGCACGCTGCAAAAAAAATATCATTTTCAGAAAATCGATGTCAAAAAACAATGGCCGGACTCGCTGGCTATCGCAATCATCAACAAACCCTTGATTTGCGTCTGGAACGAGGGAGGCCATTATTTTTATACCGATAGCGACGGTTACGCCGTCCAAGAAATCAATGCGCTGGATTTGAAGGGAAATCAGTACCCGCTAATCATCAATCAATCTTCGCAAAAGATGTATGGGAACAGAATCACCGTCGATCCCGCTTATCTGACTGTCGCCGCCGCGCTTTTCGATAGATTTCCCAAGATAATGATCGGCATGACCATCGATCATTTCGTTATCGATGATGACGTTGATACCATCAAATTACTGACACCGGGAGGCCTAACGATCGCTTTTAATACCAAGGATGATATCGACAAGCAGCTGAATAATTTATCAGTTTTGAAAGATCAGAAACTAAAAGACGATTTTGCGAAACAAAAAATGATCGATTTGCGTTTTGGCGATAAAATTTATTATCAATAATTTCTGTTAATCGCGAGAACTGCCTGCGATTAGCAGTTGTCACACCTATGAGCAATGAATCAGCGGAAAGAATTTTTAAATTCGTCTTCTTCCTGGCCATTATCGTTTCTTTGATCCTCGTGATCGGCATCTATATGCTGGTCATCAAGTTCTTGTTAAATTTTATTCCCGAGATTCGCATTTTGGGCGTCACCATGGTCAATTGATCGCCGGAGGATATAATTTAAAGCAAAAGCAGTGATAGATTACCCGGGACTGATTATCTCCTAAATTAGAGCATTTTAGGGCATAATTCGCTTATTTTATACTAATATTAGCAATTATCTTGCTAATTATTTTATTGTGATCAGATAGTATAAGTCCAAATCGCGTAAAACTATGGTCAAGTATCAAGTTTCTGCAATTTAAAATTATTAGGAACGGATTCAAGAAAGAGTGAGACAAAAAAATAATCGGCCGAGACAATCGGGATTGCTTTCAGCGGAAGAGGGAAATTCGAAAAACGGAAAGTCCGGCCAAACGGGCTTATTTAACTAGCCATTACTTCGCTTAATCTACATTATGCGAAGTATGATAGATATAAATAAGGGACAGATGTTTTTGAAATCCGTCCCCTTTCTCTGAAAGACAACTAGTATATCGTTGAATGTGATGGCATCCCGTAAAATGCGCAATGGAACAATTTGGACCGATCCAGTTCCCTGTCCACTAATTCAACGGTTACCACTGCGTCTACATCCGGCATGCTCGTCGAATCGCCAAACTTTTTTACAGTGTATTTTCCGTTTTTGGCCGATTCGTTGGGAAAAATAACGATAATAACTTCGCCCTCTTTTAGAATGTCAGCGATTTGCATATGGTAGATCGCGTCATCAACCCCATTAAGAAGGGCCGTGAATGTATCCGAACCGGCTCTAATGCGAGGCTCCCACTCGCCCTTGCCACAACATGAGCACGGGTTCATCAATTCCCCGTCGCGAAAATACTTTGTCTGTCCATCAAAAGAGCAGGTATAAATCATTCCGAATTGGGCAATGGCCATAATAGCCACCTTTCTTTTTTGTTAAAATTATGAATAATTATCACAGAAATGACTTAATATATTAGCATTTAATATCAATTATGTCAATAGCAATACTTCGCATAATATTGTATACTTATTTATATGTCAGACAAACCAATCGTTAAATACCTCACTGACTTTCTTGATTACCTGGAAATTGAAAAAGGCCTTTCGGCCAAGACCCAGGAGAACTACACCAGATTCCTGCAGAAATTTTTTAAATGGCTGGAAGCCGAAAGATTAGGTTCGCTCTCCCCTGCCCGCTTGACTGCGGACCACGTCTGGAAGTACCGGGTTTTTTTATCGCGCCATATTGATCCACATAAAAAAGTCGGGCTAAAAAAATCCACGCAGAATTATTATCTGATCGCTTTGCGCAGCTTGCTGGAATTTTTTGTGGAAAAGAATATCGCCAGTTTGCCGCCTTCGAAAATCAAATTGGCCAAGGATAAATCCGATCATGAGGTCAAATTCCTCAATCTGGGGCAGATCGAGCGCCTGCTTGACGCACCCGACACCGGCAACATCATCGGCTTGCGGGACCGGGCTATTCTGGAATCATTCTTCTCTACCGGCTTGCGCATCTCCGAGCTTTCCGGACTTAACCGCGACCAACTGCGGATAAAAAAGGACACCAAAGAGATTGAGATCGCCGTCGTCGGCAAGGGTTCAAAAGTCCGCACGGTTTATTTTTCCGAGCGCTCCGTCGATGCTTTGCGCAATTATCTGGATAAACGGACCGATCTGGATGAGGCTTTATTTATAAATTATAAGCCCGGTAAGAATGTCGCTGACAAACCGCGCCGCTTGTCCAACCGCGCCATCGAAGATATTGTAAAAAAATATGTCCTGATCGCCGGTTTACCCGTGATGGCCACTCCGCACACTTTGCGCCACTCATTCGCCACCGATCTGCTCTCGCACGGCGTTGATCTCCGCTTGGTTCAGGAATTCCTGGGTCACCGCAACATCGCGACCACTCAAATCTATACTCACGTCACCAATAAGCAGCTCCGCGACGTTCACCGCCAATCGCATGGCGGCAAAGATTTAAAAAAATAGCTGATTGGAAACGACTTGATTATTCAGCCTTAGCCTGTTATAATACTTAGCTACCGAAAATCACCCAAATCAAAATAAACTGGAGGTTTCCATGTCTCGCCCGCTCTTTGTTTTTAAAAATATCGGCCATTATGTAACTATGGTTCTCAGCTCTTTATGGTCACACGTAAAGTCGATATCTATCGGGCTTGGTTTTTTCATAGTTATGGGCATCTTGGGAGTAGCCGGTTTCGTGATTTCTCTGACCGGCCGGGGTAACCTTGAACATTTTTTAACCAACTTCGTCGCCGACAAAACTGACTTATTCTTGTGGTTCGTTGGCAAGGAAAAAAAGGCATAAACTTTGAAAAAATCGTACAAAAAAGGATGCGACTCGGCATCCTCTTTTTTTATGAAAAAATCTTATTGCGGCAGATATTCCATCGGATCGACCGGCACGCCGTTCAGACGAACCTCAAAGTGAAGATGAGGACCCGTAGTGAATGGGCCGGAACCGAGCGTCCCGGGCGTTCCGCCGCTCAAACCGATCACTTCGCCTTGCGTTACATAATCATCGGCATTGACATAGATTTTAGAGACGTGGCCATAGACCGTGGAGAGTCCGTTGCCGTGGATGATCATGATGTAAGCGTAAGCCGTGCCGTTCATCTGAGCGTGGGCCACATAGCCGGAATCAGCCGCGACGACTTCCGTTCCTTGGCCGGCGCGGATATCGACTCCTGGATGTTCGAACAGATAGCGGAACGGATAATCCGGATCGTGAAAATACGTCGTAATGTAATTCTTCGGGACCGGCCAGACTATGCCGTTCGGATTCAACTGGATCTTGCTCTTGTCAAGCGAGGACATTTTCTCGCGCACCGTTTTTTCCAGGTTGGTTATCTGTTCATTGGCCGCGTCTTGCTGTTCTTTAAGCTGCTCGACTAAGCCGGTATATTTTGCCTGGGAATTTTGCGTTTCCGCGAGTACGTCAGTTTTATCTTGCTTGTCGCTTTCCAGCGCCTGCATATTCTGCTTGAGGCTGGCAGCCAAATTCAATAAGTCTTGATTTTTTTGTACCAACTCGGCCTTCCCCTTCTGGAGATCCGCCTCGTCATTTTTCAAACTATCCAGACTCTGCGCCAACCCGACGTTCACATCTTCCAGATATTTTATCCGATCAAGAAAATTATCGAGCGAATCGTTCATCAATAGCACCTCCAAAGTACTGACATCTTTTTCCTTATAGATCAATTTGATGGTGGTGGCGATATCATTTTTTTCTTTATCAATCGCCGCCTGCTTATTGCCGATATCGATATCCGTCTGCTTCATCTGTAAATTAGTCTGGTCGATCTGATTTTGCGTGCTGGTAACGTCCAATTCGGCGGCAGCGATCCGGTTATCCAAAATCGCCATTTCACCCTGCAGGGTATCGGCTTGCGCCTGGGCTGCCGCGATATTGGCGGCATATTGCGCCTTTTGCTTCTCAATATCCTGCATTTTGTCTTGGTTGTCTTTGATCTGCTGATTCAATTGCTGGATCTCTTGGGTTGTCTGATCATCGGTCATGCTATGCGCGATCGTCGAAGTCTTTAAACTTAGCGCAAAAACGCACAAAACAAGGATTAATATTTTTATTTTTCCATTATTCATAAGCTAAGTATAGCACGGATCGTCCCGATACTCAATATGTTATCAGAATATATTTTATCCATTAAGTCAAATATGCTTGACAGCTCCCTCCCCTCTTGTTATACTGGTAATCAATAATGAATCAACTTTCACGGATTCATTAATTTTTTTTAAATTATAAATTTTTTGCTACATGTTTTCATGTTCACATGCTCTCATGTTTCAATGATCAGATATGTCTCATAAGAAAGCAGCCGGCGTAACCAGATTGGGTCGCGATTCGGCTTCACAAAGATTGGGCGTTAAATTAAGCGATGGCCAGTATGCCAAAGCGGGCAATATCATCATCCGCCAGCGCGGCACGCAATATTTCCCTGGTAAGAACGTCAAAATGGGCGTTGACCATACTTTATTTGCAATCAAAAACGGTCTGGTGAAATTCACCCAGAAAACCATGAAGAAATTCGACAACCGGATGAAAAAGGTCAAGGTCGTCAACGTTATTCCCGCCGCTGCCAAGGAAGCTAAAGCGAAGATAAAATAATATTTCCCAATATAAAAACAGTCCTGAATCATCGGGACTGTTTTTTTGTTGAAGAACCTGATCGGCCAAGCTAGTCGTCGTAATCTTTTTCGCCGAATGTGGCAAATTTACGTTGACGGATAGATTGTTCGGCAGCATTTTTCGCCTCGTGTTCACTGAGTTCTTTCGCCAATTTCGGATTTTCCGGAGTAAAGCCGTGTTTATCCAAGCATTGGGCCAAAGTAAGCTTTCTTCCGGGAAGAAGCTCATCGGCAGTACTCTTATCGCCTAATTCACCGCCAAGATCATGATCGGCTTCATAAAAACCGCAATATTTGCAGCTTATTCCGTCAGCCATAGATCCCCCTAATTCAATAGATGTGTCTGATAATCCATTTGACAAGTCTTCCTTATGCTTCGAAGTATTTCATCATTTTCCTTTTTTTCACGACGAAGCAATTTTTCGAAAGCATTGGAATTCAACGCACTAAAATGTAACGTCGTATGTTTTCCTTTCGGCAGATCAAGCCCCAAATACTTTTTCATGCTACAAGCTGTTTGCATTCGCTGAATTACTATCGCCAATTTGGCGTTGGTACTCAATGTTTTTTCCTTGCCATTTTTAACTAATTTCATTGTTTCCTCCGGTTGATATTAAAATGAACATTATTTATCTTTTTTACTCTTTTTCTTCTTTAATGTCAAACAAACCTTGATGAATTCGACGAATAACGGATGCGGTGAGAGCGGACGGGAAATATATTCGGGATGGAATTGAGTACCGATGAAAAACGGATGATCAGTGATCTCCACCGCTTCGACGATCAGACCGTCCGGCGAAGTGCCAGCCACGCGCAGTCCTTTTTTCTCCAGCAATTCGCGATACTCATTATTATATTCATAACGATGGCGATGCCTTTCGATGACGATGTCGTCGCATTTTTTTCTGACCTGATAGGCTTGATACAGATGCGTGCCGGTTTTTATTTTACACGGCCAGCCGCCCAAGCGGATCGTGCCGCCGAATTGCTTTTGGGCGATCAATTCCGCTTGTCCCGGCATAATATGGATAACCGGATGAGTGGTCCGCGGATTGACTTCGGAGGAATTCGCATCTTTGAAGCCGAGGACGTTGCGGGAAAATTCGATCACCGCCATCTGCATGCCGTAGCACAGTCCGAAATACGGCTTTTTGTTCTTGCGGCAATATTCGATCGTGGCGATTTTTCCTTCAGCGCCGCGGGAACCCCAGCCTTGCGGAACGATAATGCCGTCATATTTTTTAAGGGAAGCTGTGCCGTTCTTTTCCATCTCATCGGTGTTGATCCAGGTCAGTTTGGCCTTGCAATCATTGAAAGTTGCCGCGTGTTTCAAAGCTTCAATAACGGAAATGTAAGAATCAGCCAGACAAAATTCGCCGGAAGTGAAATATTTTCCCACGATCCCGATCTCCACTTCCTTTTTGGCGTTTTGCCGCTTGGCCACCATGGCGCGCCAGTCTTTCAGGTCATCTTTTCGTTTGGTCAGGCTGAATTTCTGCAGGATCCGTTCGCCCAGATGATCTTTCTCAAAATTGAGCGGCACATCGTAGATTGAATCGATGTCCGGCGCCGAGATGACGTCTTCGGGGGCGATTCCGCAATTGATGGCGATCTTAGCGCGGCGCGGCTCGTCGACAGGCACTTCGGCGCGGGCGACGATGAAATTCGGCTGGATGCCGGCGGCGTTGAGCGAATGGATCGCGTATTGCGTCGGTTTGGTTTTCATTTCACCCAGCTTGGAAGGGATCGGCAAAAAGGAAACCATCACGAAAAGGACGTTATCCGGGTTATACAATTTCATCATTCTGGCCGCTTCCAAAAATAGCAGATTTTGATATTCGCCGACGGTTCCGCCGATCTCCACGACCATAATTTCCGCGCCCGTCTTATCCACCGCCTGATGGATGCGGTCGATAACTTCCATCGGGATATGCGGCACGACTTCGACGCACTTGCCGGCATATTCCAGATTTCTTTCTTTCTGGATGACCGAAAGATAAACCCGGCCGGTGGTCATATAATTTTCCCGGTAGATATTCTTATTCAAAAATCTTTCATAATTGCCCACGTCCTGATCGGTCTCATCGCCGTCATCGGTCACAAAAACCTCGCCGTGCTCCACCGGATTCATCGTTCCGGCATCGACATTGATATAGGGATCGATCTTGATCGCCGAGACGTTAAAACCTTTGCTTTGCAAAATCGTAGCGATTGAAGCGCAAGTGATCCCCTTGCCCACGCCGGACATCACGCCGCCGACGACAAAAATGTACTTGGTCTTGTCCTTCTTGATTTTATCAACCATAAATAAACAATGTAAAATTCAAAATGAAAAATTAAAAATATTTTTCATTTTTAACTTTTAATTTTTAATTGTTTTTAAAATTTCCACTGCTTTATCAAGCTGCGGGTCCTGGCCGGCATTTACCGCCGCTTCGGTGGTCGTCGCGATGATATCCGGCGTGATTCCCTGGTCGTTGATCGAATAACCTTTGGGAGTATACCACTTGGCCACGGTAATCTTGACCATCGAGCCGTCGCTCAAAGTTTCCAACGATTGCACCGAACCTTTACCGTAAGTTTTTTCACCGACGATCTTGCCCAGGCCGTAATCTTTGAGCGCTCCGGCGAAAATCTCCGAGGCTGAAGCCGAACCGCCGTCAACCAAAACCACGGTCGGAAAATTCTGCAAATGCTGGATGCCGGAAGAATTGTACTGATTATTTTCGGTCGGGTCAGTCGATTTTTCGCTTACCACCAGCTTACCGCTCGGCACCCATTCCGAAGCCAGACTGACGGCCGAATCCAAAAAGCCGCCGGGATTATTGCGCAGATCGATGATCAATCCTTTGGGCTTATCTTTCAAGACTTCTTGGACGGCGCTTTGAAAAAGTCCGACCGTATCTTCATTGAAATTCGAAACAGTGATGACGAAAATCTTATCGGGCCGGAATTCCGTTTTCACGCTCTTCACATAAATCACGTCGCGAACGATCGTGATATCTTTGGTTTCCTTGAACCCCTGGCGGAAAATGGTTAAAGTGACTTTGGTTCCCTTGGGACCGCGGATATTTTCCACCGCCTGATCGATTGTCATATTTAAAGTGGAGGAGCCATTGATGGCGATGATCGTATCGCCAGCTTTAATCCCGGCTTTTTCCGCCGGCATATCCGCCAGCGGAGCGATTATGGTGATCGCGTCGTTGCGCAAACCGACTTCGGCGCCGATGCCTTCAAAAGTTCCCGAGAGATCATTATTGAAATCCTGCGAATCCTTCGGATCGAAAAATACGGTATAAGGATCACCCAGCGAAGCGGCCAGACCGCGCAAAGAACCGTAAAACATTTCCTTTTCATTGAGTTTGTCCTTGTCGACGTACTTGGATTCCAAAGCGTCCCAAACTTCCCAATATAGATTAAAATTAATATCCTGCGACAAGCGGCCTCCGGTATCTTGCGAGTATTTGCCGGTGACTTTGCCCAGATAAACCGATTCTTTGTTGGCGAGAGCGGCAACTAATTGATTCTTGCCCGTCACATACATTCCGGCCGCGAATGACAGTAAGATCAAAATCACGACCAAAACCACCAGCAACGCCTGGCGCGCCAGATGATGATGATTACTCAAATCCCCTTCGGCTTGCTTCTTCTTAAAAAAATTAAACATTTAACTTAAGAATAAATTAATTAAACAGTTAAAGCTTGAACGATTAATCAAGCTCACTTCCTTAAAATTTTTATTGCGTCAATATCCCGAAGATCGATCAATTTCGACGGCCGGCCATTGATGACTCCGGCATCGACCACGAGGTCAGGTTTGCTTCTGGGAAAATATTTATCAAGGCGATCGACCCGCGATAACGGTTCGCGCCCGCTTTGGTTCAAGCTGGTCGAAACAACCGGGCGGTTAAGTTCTTTAATCATTTTAGTAAGAAATCCGCTCTTTGGCAAACGCACGGCCGCGCTTGCCATACCCGCCGAAACGTAGTCGGGCAAAACCTTTTTTTTGTTTAATATTACTGACACTTTGCCAGGCCAAATTTTTCGTAAATAGGCCCGCTGTTTTTTATCCGTTTTAAAATATTTTTCTAGCATTTTAAAATCGGAAATCAAGACCAAAAGCGGCTTGCCGGCGGTTCTTTTTTTCAGGCGATAGATTTTATCGATTGCCGACTTTTCACTTGCCGAACAGCCCAAACCATAGATGGTATCGGTCGGATAAACTATCGTTTTTCCCGCTTTCAAAAAACCGGCGATCAGGCCGATTTCTTTTGCGGAAACTTTTTTATAATTTATTCTGATTGTTTTCACGTTTTTATTCCTCTCCCCGGGAGGCCCACCTACGCTAAAGCTTCGGCAGGGCAAGAGTGGCCAATCTTTAAAAAAGCTTGCCCAACGAAGCTCCGCCGCGGGGCGAAGTTGGGGGGTGAGTTTCCTTTTAAATTAATGATTGAATATTTTTTAAACTACCGGAAATAAAGGGCATCAATATTTTAGCAACTCCCAGAAGCCAGGGTGCGATTTTGGAAGTTAACAGCCAAATGCCGACGGACGTGCCGGCCGGCGCGTATTTAGCCACGACGTAAATTAACAAACCGAGAACGATCGCTCCCACCAGCAAATACAGAATTCCGCCGCCGAGCCGATTGATCGATTTCATAAACGGCAAGATCGCCAATAGATTATAAGTTTTGTCGATCAGCATAAACACGAAATGGATCACCCAGGTCGAAACGATAAAAATGACGATGAAACAGATCACTTTGCCGATGTTATCATAACCGCCGAACCAACCCTGCACGTAAGGAAATAAAACCAGAAAAAAATGGCTGGCCAGAAACGCGCCGCCGATGATTCCGATAAAAGCGCCGACCGCTCTGATCAAGCCGGTGGTAAAGCCGCGTAAGGCGAACAAGCCAAGAATCACGATCAAGATAATGTCGAAATTAGACATATTTTGTCATCCTGAGAAGTCCCGCCTTGCGGGACGACGAAGGATCTGTTAGGCGAATAAATTTTATAATCCCTGTTTTTATCTATCCTTAGCTTATCATAAGCATATCAACAATGAAGGATAAAGACAATTATCCCGGTGTTACCAATCGGGGGAAAAGCGATTCGCCTTTTTTGATCTGACTTTCCGAATATTGCTTAATGATTTTTTCCGCAGTGGTCGGCATAAACGGCGAAAGCAAATAAGCGATATTCAAAATTTCCTGAGCGATCGGCTCAAGGACTTTTTTGATTTCCGCTTTGTCTTCCATCTTCCACGGCTTCCTATCGGTCAAAATCACATCACATTCGGTAACTTTTTTCCATAAAACACCAAGGGCTTCGTCAAAAGCATAATCCTTCATCTTTAAACTAAATTCCAGATACATTTTGCCAAAACCGGTATCCCCTTCCTGGACAACTTCATCATTTATATTCACCGTCATATCATCCGGGTCCTTCAGATTGGTTTCGATTTGATTTTTTTCCAATAGCGTGGAAACGCGCGCGGCTAAATTTCCCAAGCCGTTGGCCAAGTCGGCGGTATAAAGTAGGTTCATTTTTTCCCAAGAAAAATCACTATCAGCGAACGGCTTAATCTCTTTTAATAAATAATACCTTGTGGCATCGATTCCATATTTATTGATCAGCTCGGCCGGATTGACGACATTGCCCAATGACTTGGACATCTTCTGCCCGTTAGAGGTGATAAAGCCGAAAACCAAAATTTGTTTGGAATTAGACAATCCCGCCGACATCAACATCGCCTGCCACATCGCGGTTTGCTGGCGTAGATTATCTTTGCCGCAGACCTGCAAGCCTGGCCAATAATTATCATAATCACACTCCCCTTTTTCGCAGCGAGCCAAATCGGAATCCTCCTTAGCGCCGAGTTTATTCACCCGTTCGCAATGGCAAGGCCAGCCAAGACAAGAAATATAGTTTACCAAAGCATCGAACCAGACATACATCACCTGAGATTCATCGCCCGGCACCGGAATTCCCCAGGGCATCTTAGAAGCCAAACGGGAGATGGAAAAATCTTCCAATCCCCTTTCCACAAATGATTTTATCTCGTTCATCCGCCAATCCGGCTTCACGAAATCCGGATTATTTTTATACAAATCCAAAAGCGGTTGCTGAAATTTAGAAAACTTGAAAAAATAATTTTCTTCTTCAATATTTTCCAAAGCCTTATTCGGATGCAGCGGGCAGCAGCCGTTCACCAATTCCGAATCGGTCTTTTCCAATTCGCAGCCGACGCAATATTTAACCCTATAATTCTTCTTATAGATATCGCCGTTGGCTTCACAACGTTTCCAGAATTCCTGCGCCGCCAAAATATGTTTTTCATCGGTCGTGCGGATAAAATTCGTCACGCTCAGATTCAACAACTCTTTCAGACTCCGGAATTTAGCGGCATACTCATCACAATAAGTCTGAGTATCAATGCCCGCCTCCTTAGCCTTCTCATATATCTTCTGTCCGTGCTCGTCCGTGCCGGTATTGAAGAAAACTTCATTGCCCAAAAGCCGTTGCCATCTGGCAATCACATCGGCCTTGATAATTTCCGCCGCAAACCCGATATGCGGATCGGCGTTAACGTATGGAAGAGTGGTAGTGATATAAAATTTATTTTGCATAATAATGAATAATTTTAAATATAATTTATTTTTTTACACTGGGTCGCAATAAATTATTCCAAAATTTATTCGAAATTTTGTGACTATAATTTTTCCCCAATGCATCGGAAAAGCATACAAATTTTGGATATTTTTCATATCGATTCAATTCTACCATCAAATAATTCACATATATTACTACTGAGTGAGAATTTTTTTCATCAATAATTTTTGGTAAACCCTTTCCGTAAACAAAACCATTGTCAGTTGGAAATATCACAGAATCTCCGTTGTCGAACTGCATAAAAAAATCACAAATGTTTGTAGGTCGCCCGCCAAAATTTTTAATTTTTACCGTCATAACCGTAGGTAAGGATCCGGAAGTGTCTATCAAATAACCAGGATTTACGGAAATTTTTATTATAGGTCTCTCTTTATATAATAAATAAAAAAATGGTAACAAACCACCTACCAAACCTATGATTGCGGCGAACAGTGGTGTATTAAAAAAAGATTGGTGCTTCAAAACATCTACAATATCTTGCAAGGAAACATTTAATTGACTTAATTGCGGCGAGCTAAAAATAATTGTTGTTGTGGTTGCAATAATCATATTTTATTTACCAGATTTTGTTCGATTATCCTGTTTACATAACATCTGGCAATTTTCCGCGATAGTTTTTCCGCCTTCGTGCCAAGGTTTTATATGGTCGGCTTCCATTTCTTCGATTTCAAAATGCTTCTTGCATTTTTTGCAGATGCCTTTTTGCTTTTCATACGCTTCACGCTTCATCTTGTCGGTGAAAGCGCGGATATTCAAAAATTTTTCATTTCTGGTTAAAACATATTCGTAAATACCGGATTTTTTAGTCACATCCTCGTCCTGCATCAACGCGGTTATTTCCTTTTCCAGTTTCTTTGAATCAAATTTTTTGCTTTTGAATTGATTATGCAACAAACCCCACGGCACAGTGCTCATTTCTCTACGATAATTCGTAAAAGTTTTTCGCACCCAAGCAATTACATCTTGAAAATATTCCCACAGTTCGTCAGCGTTCTTGTTATGCTGATGTTTGGCCATATAATCCCGGATGTTGCCATTATTTATCCACGAAAGTGCGGCCTCTAAATATTCTTGGCGGATTGGCGAACCGCTCACTAATTGCCCGCCATCATTTGCCAATAAATACGCCGCACAATTTGATTTGCTAAATTTCAGTTTAGCATCGGAAAGCCACGGTCCGGTATAAACCGCATTAAGAATTTCTTGATCAGTCAGTTTTTCTCCGGCAATATTGATAATCGTAAACCAATCTATTCTCTCTTTGTCCGTGCCTTCGCAGAAATAAATCATCAGCTCATAATCCAAAATTTTATCCTGTTCCTCTTTGGTCAGATTATGGAAAAAACGGTCGTTCAACGAAAAATCTCCGGTAACATATTGCCCGATGCTGATGGTCCGCTGCTGGCCGTCCAGCACCTCGTAGCCGCCATCTTCTCTGATCATCCAATACATAACGTTCAGCGGAAAGCTGTTCTTGATTGTTTCTATCACGGCATTGCGTTGTTTTTCCTTGTACACAAACTCGCGCTGATATTTTGGACGAATATTCAATTTGCCGTCATAAGCCGTCACGCCACCTTCTTTGGCACTTTCTTTGTAGCCAGCTATTACTTTACGAATTGAAATTTTATGTAGATCAATTTTCATATTATTTCTTACTTTTAATTAAGAGACGTGCATAGATTGATTTAAGGTTGTTATTTATCCTTATCGCAGCACGTCTATTTAAATCATTATATTTTGGTGAGTCTTTCACGGTATACATCTTGGTTCGGTAATTGTTGTTAGGATCTCTATCAGTAATTCCTAAAATTTCGAATTGCTTAGGGTTGTATTTATCTAGAAAAGTTACGGGTATACCTATTATCTCATTATAATCCATTGGAATTTCTACAACTTTTGATACTTCAATGGCATTGTAGTTATCGTATGTCGGGTATTCTTCAGTGGTATACTTCTTATAAAGAGTTAGTAATTCATGACGTTTACTAATATCAAGATTTGTATACCAACCAGTGTTGCCCATTTTGGCATATTTTTTTCCATCCGTGCCGACAAAAATATTATTCTGCTCATAACTATCTGGTACTAAATAAGTTTTTGCACCATTGTTATAACCGAGCCACAATTTATTTTTCTTAACTAACTTAAAAATTTCCTTATAAGTAATTGCGTTCAAGTTTCCAATGATCAAAAACTTTTTATCGTATTTTACAAGCTGTGCAACATATTCGCGAAACAAGGAAAAAGGCGGGTTAGTGACAACTATATCTGCCTCTTTTAGCATTTTAATACATTCCTCGCTACGAAAATCACCGTTGGCTTTGAGGGGTGTAGAAACATTTGCATCGTGCCTTAACAACCATTCGACATCGGGGAGACCGATAGCACCATCAGAATTGGAATCTGGAACTTCATTAATTTCAATTTTAAACGGCTCCTTGCCTTTCGGTTTTAATCCTTTGACTTCAAAGAGCGGCAACTGTCCGCCGGCAATCGGCGACTTTGTATAACTGGTGGTGATTAATTTTTTGAGGCCGAGCGCATTAAAATTAGCAGCGAAATATTTAAAAAAATTGCTCTCAAACGGATCATCACAATTGCAATAAACAATCTTACCGTGAAATTGTTCTTTGTAGTGCTTGAGCTCTTTTTCAATATCAACCAGCTGGGTATAAAACTCATCTTTCTTTGCTTGATTTGCCTTGTGTAAATTTCTATTCGATGATTTCTTTTTCATAAATTAATTTTATCAAATCTTCAACACATGCTATACTAAATTCAGAATTACGACGAATTAGGTTCTCCAAGGGTTTTGTCCCGAAGAGAGCCTTTTTTATTTTATTCAACTTCTTGCCAATAGATCCCTCGCGACACGCTCGGAATGACAAAAAAATTAAATATTACCAATTTTTTACCATTTTCGTGACGTCACGAAAATGGTAAAATTTTGTCTGTGCATAAAATAATTATCCACAACTATTTTTATATAATATTAGCAACTTTATACCATTTTCCCCGTACAGGGAAAATGGTCGATAGATTATTTTAATTAATAATGATCTCTTCTAAGCTTTTTCTCGGCGTCGCGAAGCTTTAGCTGCGGTAGGCCTTCTCGAGAGAGGAATTATTTATTTTAATCTTTCCGCGAAAGCGGCGGCGTCGGCTAAATCTTTTTCATTTGGACGGTTTTTGGCCAGGCCGCCGAATATCTTGAATGGACCGAAAGTATCGAAACCGCGGCATTGGAAAACGCCCGCCAAGGAAAAGCCTTTAACTTTTAATTTTTCGGAAAAATTTTTGCCAAATCGGCCGCCCGGGGCGCCGTGAGTGAAAAAGGCAAAAGCTTTCTTGCCTTCCGCGTCGGATAAACCATCGACGAATTTTAACATTGACGCGTGAAATTTGCCAAAATATATTCCTGAACCAAAGCCGATCAGATCATAATTCGCCAAATCTTCCGGTTTAACTTCATTCGGCTTTTTCAAATCCGCTTCCAAAACTTCGCCGATCTTTTTGGCGATCTTTTCCGTATTGCCGTGATGGATAGATTGATAAATAATTAGAGTTTCCATATATTTTTAACACACCCCGCCCTTCGGGCACCCCTCTTAAATAGAGGGGAATTTATAAGAATGGGTTTTTGTCGAAAGTGATGATCGGAGTGTGATTATTGATGATGTCCTGGGGAATATTATATTTTTCATGATAAAGGCGGCCGACCGCGCAGAATTTCGCTTGTGAGTAATCAAAACCGATCTTCTTGCTAACCGACTTTACTGATTCTTCTGACTGGCCCTCAACTTCAGCGAACGGCTCAAGGAACGGCCAGGTATCAAGGGTGATTACCACGCCGTCCAGTTCCCAGGTTTCCCGCTTGGTTTCCTGATAAGATTTCTTGCGGCAGCCGATGCTTTCCAAAAAATCCATCGCACTATCCATATTGTCGATCTTCAAACAGGTCTCTTTTTGATCCTCGATCTTTTCGCCATCGACAATCTTCAGGCTCATCGTGATCTTATCGCCTTCGTCGCGGACGCGTAGCCAACTGCCGGCGATCTCATTATTCTTGGGCAGGGTAAAATTACTTCGTTTCATCAAAACTTCCGGTTTGACCAATTGGGCGCCGGCTTTTTTAAGACGAACTCTCACTTCGTCTTTATCGATATTTAGGAATGTCGCTTCGTATTCGATCTGCATTTTATACTGACATTGAATAAAGTTCTTCCGGCTCCGGTTTGCCGGTCGGCGGCTGAGTCTTCTGGATTCGGGCAACGAACGGCAAAAAAGTCTCTCCCGGCAGCAATTCGCCTTTGCTTTTCATATCTTCAAAAAGCTCGCCATAAGTAAGTCCGTTGCCGCCCGGCACCATCATTTTTCGAAAAATTTTTTCTTGCGTTGTTTTATCGGCTGCCTCATCGATCGTTGGATTGGAGATATTACTCATAAAAAATTGAATAAATGAATTAAAAAAATTAAGCGGCTTTGCGCGGCTGCTCTTCCATACTTGATAAATACCATTTCTTAAAATCAATCGCATCGGCAATATCTGCTGGCAATGATTCACCGGCCCGCTTGGTTTGACTAAAAAGCTGGCCGTAAGTAGTTGTGCCGTCATAATTCGGAACGATCTCGCTTTGCACGACTTTAAGTTCGACATATCGTTCGGCCTTGGTCATTGGCAGATTTTTTTTGTCAGATTCATCCAACAACGCTTTTTCCGCGGCACGTCCGAAATAAACCTCGCCGATATTTCCTTCTGGATTTTTCATAAAAAAATTATAATTTATAATCAATTTCTACCCGACAATGACCACGAACTCCCCTCTTTGGTCGTCAGGCGTCGCTGTTATCTTGGAAATTATATTTTCAATATCGCCGCGATAGACGGTTTCGTGCATTTTGGAAATTTCCCGGGCTACTACCACGCTTTCTAAATTTTTCTTTTTTTTCTTCATCTCTTCCTCATCGGAAATACTGGAACTTTCCTTGGCCGCTTTCAATTCTTCCAAAAATTTAACAATGCGATGTTTGGATTCATAAACCACCACCGGATAATCGCTGGCCAGAATCTTCTTGATGAAAGTCTGCCGGCCTTTCTTGTGCGGGGGAAAACCCATAAAGATGAATTTATCGGTCGGGATTCCGGAAATCGACAAGGCCGCCGTTACCGCCGAAGGTCCGGGCACGGACTCGATCTTCATATCCTCGCCGAAACGTTCTAAAACTTTCTCCACCAAAACGCCGCCCGGGTCGGAAATTCCCGGCGTGCCGGCATCGGTGATCAACGCCAGATTTTTTCCCTGTTCTAATAATCTGATGATCTGGTCGACTTTGATATCGTCGGAATGCTGATGATAAGAGATGCACGGCGTTTTGATATTATAATGATCCAGCAAAACCCGGCTATTGCGGGTATCTTCGCACAAAATAAAATCCACCTCACCCAGAATTCTAATGGCGCGCATACTGATATCTTCCAGATTGCCGATGGGAGTACCCACGATGTATAACATAAAAAAATGATAGATGATAAATGATTAATGATAAATTTTTACGATTTATTTCTTTTATTGCAAGTTAACTGAATTTTTCCGAGTATCCTGCAAATCTCATCGCAATCTTCAATTATTGATGCGGCAAATGCTTGTTCTAGAATTTCTCCATCTCGCAAAAGGTTCAGCCAATATCTTGTTTCCTTAGCTTCTTTATAAGCCACGTATATCTTGGCAATAAAGTCTTTTTTACTTTGACCGCCGTCCGCCTCCTCAATATTTGCCCCGATTGAAGATCCACTTCTTAAAACTTGTTTGGATAAAATATATTCCCTTTTTTCAACCGTCAGATATCTATATAATTTAATAATTCTCAAAGAGAATTTATTACTTTTCTCTTTGATTAAATTACCCTCCTTCATAATTTATCATCTATCATTAATCATTTATCATTGTCTATTCGATGTCTTCTTTTCTCTCTCTGACGTACTTCGTCCATTGTTCGGCGATTTCGACGAAGACTTTGAAGGGAGCTTCGATCACGAAATCCATCAGGAACATAAAGACATTGATCTTGGAGAATTTCGCCGAAAGCCATTTGCCGACCGCCGCGATGGGGATGAAGAAAAAATCCAGGACAAAATTGACCAGATTCTCTTTTTCCTCGACGACGATCAATTGTTGGACGTTCTTGCGGATGCGGATCGTAAAGAAGCTGACGAAGGCCAAGAAGAACAAAAAGATGACGATGCTCACCCAGGTGAAATGGATCTTATCCAGCACCCAGACCACCGCTCCGAAAGAAATCAAGAAGGTCAAGGAATAAAGCAGGCTGAAGATAAAACCGATGACCGGCCCCCGGACGGTCGGCTTGCGCAGGACGATGGGATCACGGCGATTCTTCTCATCGAAAGTTATCTCTTCCACTCCGGACACGACGCGCTTGTTATTTTCGTCCGAGGAAACTTTGGTGAACATGATCGCCACCAGCAACAGGAACGGCGGAAAAAGGATGTTGACGGCCAAAGAATAAAAATTGATCGGCTCGCCAAGATATTTCGTTGCCGGAACTTCCAGCAAGACCGCGAAAATCGTCTTAGTCAGGAAGATATAGATGATACTGTTGATGCCGGATCGCCAGAGACGCGCTTTAGTCTGATTGAATTTTTTCTGAAAATTATTTTTCACCAAATCGGAAAAAACCTGCGGCTTGTTCTTGATCGTCTCATAAAGGGCCGCCGGGTCTTCTTTGATCATATCGGTAAGAATCGTATAAAAAACCTGGTACTTGTTGGAAATCTTGTCCAATTGTTTTACCAAAGGATGATCCAGCTGCTGATCGATCGCCGCCTTGAGCGGCAGAATATTGGAGGCGATCTTGGCGAAAGTCTCTTCGGTCGGATTCCACCAATCGGCGTTATAATATTTAAAAATTATATAGGACAGCATTGAACGGTCGAATTTCAAATAAGTGCGGTAGATGCTCAAATAAATCTGGATCGGCAGATCCTTCTCGTAAACGGCAAAATTAACCGGCAACTTGATGAACTTGATCAGATACTCATAGATATTGCTGATCACCATCTCTCTGACTTTGTCCACTTCGAGGATCGATTCGATCTCGCTAGCAGCGATGCCGATCAGCCAATCACCCAATTCCCTTTTTTCTTTGGTGACGAGCTTAGCCATCTGCGCGGTGATGCCGTGCGGCATCGCCAATTCGCGCAAGCGGAGATGTTTTTCCAGAATCGCCTTGACTTCATCGATCTTGCTTTCGGGAATCTTGTCATTGGCGAGATAACCGGCGCGGATCAATTCGGTCAGCAGATTGCGCGAAGTTTCTTCGCTGTTAGTGAACTTCACTGCGCCCTCGATTACCAATTGCCGTTTCAGTATCCGGGCGACCGCGTTTTTCCGGTGCAGATGCTCCTCGTTATAATCAACGTAATTGCGGATCTTTTCGTAATAAAAAGCGACCTTGGAGATCAACGCCGAAACTTTTATCTTCGCCTCGCCCTCGTTTTCTTTCACTTCCTGGTTCTGCTCCCGATAAACTGTTTGGAAAAGTTTTCTGGTGCCTAAAGTAACCGTGAGCGTCTCATTTTTCTTTTTGGTTAAATGCGGGCTGACCATATAATAAGTTAAAAGTTAAAAGTAAAAAAATTAAACAAAAAATTGCGCCTACTTTAGGCATTTTCATTCAAAATTACTCGATTAAAATCACAATTATATTTTACCTGATTTTACTGACAAAATCAACTTAATAAAAAATCCTGCCTATTAAAACGAATAAGCAGGATTATCAGGACTTGGCCGGCGAATGACCCGGAATCGATCAATTGCCGAATAGGGTTTGCCAGAAACCTTTTCCGCCGCCGCCCGAAGAGACGCACGATCCGCAAACGTCCTCATATGTCCAGTCGACATCCTTAATCGGTTTCTTTTTGCATGGCCAGGTTCTGATATGAGCCTTAACTCCGACTTTACTCCAGGTTTTTTCCGGTAAATCATACCTCCAGGTATAAACCCGGTAATGCCTTTCAGCTACGGTACCACCGATGACTTTGCGCATAAACGATAATAGGCAAACTTGAACAGTAATGTGCCCGTCGCTCTGAAAGGTTTTTTTATTGGCGACCCGAAACACATTGCTCTTGCCACCGGCCGGATAGAACAGCCCTTCGATACGATAATCATTATGCACCTGTCCTTCGCAGTCGGGAATTTTTTTAAATTCGATGAATTCCCAGTTGAACACCATCTCTTCGGTGGTATTCTGGTTGGCCTGCTCTTCCATCTCGTTCTGGATGATGGTTTCGAGCTCGCGATACTTGGCTTTCGGATCCTCTTGGCCGCCGTTGAAGATTTCGTAAAGGCCGCCGAAAGCTGAACTGCTCATGACGCCGAGCAGGGCGAAAACCATAGCAATGAAAAGGATGCGAATACGCATTGGGACTCTCCTTTGTTAGTTGCGATAATTTTTTTCCATGATCTTTGTCATATGGGCGATATTTCCCAACGCCGCCCGATCTTCCGCGCAAGCAGATTCTTTCCGCCCGTCATCCCGCGTTCTGACCCGCACATATTTTTCGACTTTCTCAAACTTCCAGCAATTATTTATCCGGCTATGGGACAGGAAGCGGAAGCGTAAAATAAAATAGTGCGCGCTGTGGCCGGACACCGGACTAATCTTCACGTATACTAATGCCTCGGAAAGCTGGTGGCGATCATCGTTGATCATGCAGATCGAACGAAGATTTTTTCCGCCCTGAATTTCGCAATTAACACATGGTCCCCACTGCTTGTCGCCGTCGCAGGTCAGAAAATCCTCGCAATCGACATATTCCCAGCCAAAAGGTTTACTCGAACTTTTTTTTGCCTGTTCCTTATCAAGTGTCATGCTGAGATAAGAGTAGAGCCAGGCTCCGGGAGCCATCCCGTTGAAATCCTCAGCAAAAATCGATACGGCGAATCCGGCCAACAATGCAAGTAAAAATGCAGCTTTTTTCATCGTAACCCCCTTTGTTATTAGAATCCCGATAATTATCAACGAACATCCCAAAAACATTTCAATATAAAATACTTTTACAATAATGTCAATACCTGCGAGCAGATTCGGTTTTACTTAAAATAAAAGCCTTGGTTCGAATTTCGAATCAAGGCTTATCTTCAAGCGCATAGTATGATCACCAAGCCCAACGAAATAATTGCCTGCCGCCAGCCGCGTCGGAGATGCCAGCCGGCCCAGACGATCATACCCCCGAAAAAGAAAATAATCATATTGGGTGAAATGTCGCAATGGACGGCTTGGTCGACAAAGCAATTGCAGAAGAGGCCGAGCGGGATAATCGGCATCAAGGTCGATTTCATCTTTGCCCCCTCGGCAAGCGGAAAATCTTCATGTAGTTAAAAACGGATTTGAACCTGGCAATGAAACGGAAGGTTTCCCGATTTTCCGCGCAATCCGCATTTTTCCTTTCCCCGTGTTCATCGGTTTGAATGATCACTTCCCGGTCAATCCCGATAAAATTATATCGGTAACGCGGAATGCTGTCGCTAAAATATTCAAAGTGAAAATGCAGGACGTGGTAATGCTTCAGGTTAAGGTCACGCCTGGAATAAGAAACCAAGAAAATCTGCAGATCTTTGTAACTATCAAGATCAAGGAGCAGATTGATCGCCCGGGCGGTACCTCGACGCGGATCATAGGCCACGCAACTTGAGCAGGGCGCGATCGCCGCTTGGCCGGAACAAGCGGGAAATTTCGAACAATCGACATATCCCCATTGGTGCGGCGTCTCCCCTTTCGTCTTTTCCAGCGAATCCAGCGTGGAATTGATCAAACTAATCAAAGTCGCTTCCGGAGTGGGAATTTTCAGCGCCGACTTTGTCTTGGCTGCCGAATCCGCGCCGGCCAAAAGCAATAAGATGAATATTAATTCGCGGAACATTTTTTCCTCCGATATTTAAGGTATGGCAAAGAACAGAAATCATTGGAGTTTAACCTTTATCGACCGGATTGTCAAGCAAAAATGCAAAACTAAAAACGGCGCCCCGTTGAGCGCCGCCGGAAATGATTAATATTAAAAATTAAAACTTGATATACTTATCTAAAAGATTTTTAAAATGCCAGATCTTGTAAGCGCTGTAGAAAAAAACATAAGCGATCACCACGGCGATCAGACCCATCACCAGTTGCGCCATAAAATTCGTCCAGACGATCAGCACCGCTAGTATCAGCAAGACAATGCCGTTGATCACCAGGACCCGCACCAGCCGATTGACCTTTTTATTAACCACAGTTGAAATTTTGTCCATAAGATTACTGCGTCCGCCACAGTCCCGCCAAGGCGGGACGAAGGCGGTTTTTATTTTTTATTTAGCTCTATTCATATTATAACATAATGTCGGCGAAAGCGGAAAGCCATCTGATTATGAGATCAAATTTACTGTTGCAAAAAAAATACCCGAACCAAGAATTTCGTATTCTTGGTTCGGGGATAGGTAATCGTCAACGACGCTTACAGGCTGTTGATCTCCTCGAAGGTATTCACGTTCGCTTCGACCGCTGGCGCTTTTCCCGCCAATCGCGGTTCAATGCGGAGGAAGGCGTCGGTGTTGAGAATCTCGATGTCGCCGCCGAGGTCGGGGCGTTCGACATTGAGTTTGAGATCACTCGTTGGCTTGCCCTCGACTTTGTGGAGATCGATCTCTGTGTATACATTGGTGACACCGTCTTTGGTCACCGTTCTTTCCCATTGCTCAACGCGCCAGTTGAGCTTTTTTCCGAGATCCGCTTCGGTGGCCCCGAAGAAATGCAGATTGAGAACTACCGTCTTCTTGCCGTTGACGCGAATCGGAATGCCGCGGTGGAAATGCGCGTCGATCTTGGCTTCCAGATCCGCTTCGACCCTGTGCATACCGCCCGGATAATTCGGATGAACGATTTCTCTGTCAAGCCTCTTAGCGACGTTTTCGAAAGTCGCGATGAGCTTGCGTTCCGCCTTCAGACCCTTGCTGTTTTCCATGATTCCTCCTGGGGAATGTAAAGGTATATAAAATAATGACCACTCATAATCTTCCGTAACTTTGCAGTTTAGCACGAAATATGGATTATGTCAATATCAATAAAGCGCCAATTTATTGGCTTTTTTGAATATATCTCAACTTTATGGCAATTCTTGACTCTAAATTCTAAATTCTTAATTGTCCTTGACACCTTTCCCCGTTTCCTGTAATATAATAATGTAATTAAATAAATGCCCGGTCGGGGCTCTTTTTTTATAGAAACATTATTTTGTTTTATTCGTGCACATATGATGCGAATACTACAAATTGTACGCGAATACTACAAACAGATTTCACGAATTTAATTTTAATAATTCGATAAATAGTTCACGGTATTCGCATCATGTTAACGACATTATTATCTATGCCAAATTTAATAACCAATTACATCAAGTCGTCCATCGAAGAAATGAAAAAGGTCACCTGGCCGACCCGGAAGGAAACTTATAATTATACGGTTTTGGTGATCCTGATCTCGCTCGGCGTCGCCGCCTTTTTAGGAGCGCTGGATTATATTTTCAGCTGGCTCTTGCAGGTCGCCCTTAACGCCAAATAAAATACTCTTAGAAAATTATTTTAACAAGGAAGGAAACGCAGCTCGTATTTCATATCTCGTATTTTAAATAAATACGAAATACCAAATGCGGGATACGAAATACGAATATCTATGGCTAAACAAACTTTAAATCAAGGACGCCGCTGGTACGTGCTCCACACTTCCTCGGGTTACGAAGAAAATGTCGCGACGAATTTGCGCCAAAGAATCGAAACCATGGATGTGGAAGACCAGATCTTTAATGTTTTGGTGCCGACCGAAAAGAAAATCAAGATCAAGAACGGCAAGCGCAAAGTCGTGGAAGAAAAAATCTATCCCGGCTATGTTTTGGTGGAAATGATCGTGACTGATAAATCCTGGTACGTGGTGCGCAACACCCCGAACGTCACCGGTTTCATCGGCACGGGTACGACTCCGACTCCGGTTTCCGAGGAAGAGATCAAAGCGTTGCAGAAACGGATGGGCATTGACGAACCGAAATTCAAAATCGACTTCTCGGTGGATTCTCCGGTCAAGATCGTCGACGGGCCTTTCAAAAATCTGGAAGGCAAGATTACGAGCATCGATGAAGAAAAAGGCCGGGTCAAAGTTTTGGTCAATATGTTCGGCCGCGAAACCCCGGTGGAATTGGATTTTTTACAAATCAAGAAAATATAAAAAATTAAAATCTCAAAATATAAAATTATTGAGTCCGCTCCGGCGGACGAAATTCATTTATTTTTCATTTTGACATTTACATTTTAAATTAAATAATGCCCAAGGTACGCTTCTTACCGCAAGCTTAAAAAATATGGCGAAAGCTAAAAAGAAATTAGTCACCCAGATAAAACTACAGATTCCCGCCGGAGCCGCGACTCCCGCGCCGCCGGTCGGTCCGGCTTTGGGCCAGCACGGCTTGAACATCCAGGAATTCGTCACCAAATTCAACGCGGCCTCGCAGGCGATGAAAGGCGACATTTTGCCGGTAATCATCAATGTTTACGAAAACCGCACCTACGATTTCGTGATGAAGAAACCGCCGGCCTCTTCGCTGATCAAAAAAGCTTTGAAGATCGAATCGGGCGCTCATAATCCTTTGATGGAAAAAGTCGGCACGCTGACTGATGCGCAATTGACCGAAATCGCCAAGATCAAGATGCCTGATTTAAATACCACTGACATTGAAGCCGCCAAGCGCATCATCGCCGGCACCGCCCGCCAAATGGGCGTGGAAATCAAGTAATCTATAATTTAATCAATATCTAATATAATTATTGTGGGAGGATTAATAATTACAAATGACAAATTACAAATTATTTGTAATTTCTAATTTTTAATTTGTAATTTTTTCCGTTGCACCACGATCCAAACGTATGGCGAAAGAAAAAAAGGCTAAAGTGGCCAAAGAAGTCAAGGAAAAAATCAAGAAGGAGAAAGCGGAAGAAAGTAAAAAAACGGCCCCGACTAAAGCCGCTGAACCTAAGACCGAGGCAAAGCGGGAAAGCAAAGATGAAAAAGCCCCGAAAGCTAAATCGGAAAAGTCAAATCGCCGCGCCGGAACTCCGCGCCGCCAGAAATTAGTGATTAATTTTGACCGCAGCAAAACCTATCCGATCGCTGAAGCTATCAAATTGGCTAAAGAAAATTCCCACGAGAAATTCGATGCTTCGCTGGATGTGCATTTCAATCTGGGAATCGATACCTCCAAAGGCGAACAGCAGGTTCGCGGCACGGTGGCCCTGCCGAATGGCGTGGGTAAAACCGTCCGCATCGTCGCTTTCGTCGAACCGATCAAAGAAGCCGAAGCCAAAGCGGCCGGCGCGGATTTCATCGGTAACGATGAATTCATCGACAAGATCAAGAAAACTGAAAAGACCGATTTTGACTTAGCGATCGCCGAGCCTTCGGTGATGAGAAAATTGGGCGTAATTGCCAAAATTCTCGGCACCCGCGGCTTAATGCCTTCACCGAAAAACGACACGGTTACTCCCGATCCCATCAAAGCGATCGCTGAATTCAAGAAAGGTAAATTGAGTTTTAAGAATGATGATACCGGTAATCTGCATATTACCATCGGCCGCAAATCTTTCGCCGACGCCAAGCTGATCGAGAACTTCAATGCTCTGCTGGAAATAGTCAAAAAATCCAAGCCGACGAGTTCCAAGGGAACTTTTATCAAGAACGTTACCGTCGCCTCCTCCATGGGACCGGGCGTAAAAATCCAAACTGAATAGAGCCGAATAATACCTTTACCTTAACCCCGCACCATCAAATGGTGCGGGGTTTTGTTTTTTGAAACTTATTCGCCTTTGTGATAAAATATAAGGGTTAAATATTAATTTCAAATCTTATGGAAAACGCTAAACAATTGCGCCCGATCGGCCTTTTATTGCTGGATACTTGGAAAACTTATCAGGCAAATTGTAAAAAGATTTCTCTGCTGATGCTTTGGGGCTTGATCGGTTTCGTTCCTTACGCCGTGATGATCGCTCTCAGTCTGGTTTTTGGCCGGCAAGTTGGGATTTTTCAAATTCCACTCGCCGCGATAACTTTTCTCTTTTATCTCGGTCTCCTTTATTGGATAATTTCTACCGTCTTGGGACTGGTGATTTTGTTGAAAACCCCGGGGCAAGGAATTATCGAGGTTTTCAATGCCGGCCGTAAATTAGTCTGGGGTTATTTGGCGGTCGCGTTAATCCTATTTATGTTTGTGTCGCTTTGGTCGCTATTATTTGTAATCCCCGGCGTCATTTTCTATATTTTCTATGCCGTAACGATGTTTGTTTTCGTTTATGAAGGTTATCGCCGGTCGGCCGCGCTCTCGCGCAGCAAAGAACTGGTGAGCGGCAACTGGTGGCCGGTTTTCTACCGCTTGGCGATCGCCATCGCGGTTATGATCGCTTTAGCTGTCTTATACTTCTATGCCCTAAACCTGCTCCAGATCACTTGGCTGATTGCGATCATCGCGCTGGTCTACTATGTCGCGGTATTTTTCTTATTAGTGCCGCTCTATATAACTTATCTTTCCCTCATCTATCATGATCTTGCCGCCATAAAGCCGACCGGTTCTTTGCCCAAAGCAAAGAAAGATTACTGGCTGGTAATCGTGTCGGCGATCTACCTGGTCATTGCCTTACTGATCATGTTATCGTTCGCCCTATTCCTCGTCTATTTGATGCAATCGGCAACCGGATTGTGATTGTTTGATTAATTTGTTAGAATAAATACTCAAGGGGATTTTCAGGAGTCTGTCTAGTAAGTTGTTTTCGCGCGGAAATGAACTTACCAGACAGCCTCCTCAATCCCTTTTTGTAACTCATAATCATAATAATAATATGGATTTCAAAACCAATCCGCGGAAACGAAGATTATCTTGGGACGAAATGTTTATGAATTTGGCAATTATGCTTTCCAAGCGGACCGCCTGTAAATTCCACGAGGCGGGCGCGGTTTGCGTCGATCAGAATCACCGCGTGGTTTCCACGGGATTTAATGGCCCCACCGAAGGCGATGTCCATTGCATTGAAGTCGGTTGCGCCAAAGTTGACGGCGATCCGGTCACCAAGAAACTAAAACGCTGCCGCGGCGCCCATGCCGAAGTGAATGCCGTGGTTAACGCGCAAGACACCACCCGCCTGCGCGGCGCGACGATGTACTCGGTACTCTTCCCCTGCTATGACTGTATGAAAGTCCTGAACAACGCCGGCATCAAAGAAATAGTCTATCTGCAAATATACGAACGGATCAAAACCGGCGGCGAAGCTAAGGAAGAAGAAACCGAATCGCTGGATCTGGCTAACAGCCGCGGCATCAAGATGCGCAAATACGAGGGGCCGATATTTTGTGACATCGACTGCACGAAAATCAGTTAAGAATTAAGAGATAAGAATTAAAAATTTTTATGATTTTAGGAATAAAAGAATTACATAAACTTGTTAAGGAGATTAAGCTGGTTGAGGGTCTGTGCGACCGCGAGATGAATAATCCCGAAGGGGCGGGTTTTGATTTACGCTTGGGCGAAGTTTATGAACTGGAAGGCGATGGTTTCTTAGGCGTCGAAGAGCGCCAAACGCCGGCGGCAAAACTCGTTGCTTCTCCCCTTCTTTCTAAGGAGGGGTCGGGGGGTGGTTCTGGCGATGAATTTTTCGTTTTTACTCCGGGGAAATATTATTTGATCAAAACGATGGAAAAGGTTAATCTGCCCACCACTCTTTCCGGCATCATTTTTCCTCGCACCACGATGTTCCGCTCGGGGATCGGAATGTTCAACGGCATCGTCCAGCCCGGCTATTCCGGCGAACTGACTTTCGGCGTTTGTAATCTTGGACAATCGAATATCAAAATATCTTTCGGCGCCCGCGTCGCCCATATCACTTTTCACGAAGTGCTCGGCGAGGGCAATCAATACAAAGGCCAATGGCAAGGAGGACGAGTATCAACCGGAGGTCAGGAAAAACAAATTTGATATAATGCTAATTCTCGAATGATGCGAATCTACGAATATTCGCGTATTCGCTTTATTCGCAAAATTAGCATTGAACTAATTCGTAATATTTTTTTATGAATCATCCGGAACAACAATACCTCGATCTGATGAAAGACATCATAGAGAACGGCACCGACAAGGAGCTTTTTTTTACGCCGGAAGTTTTGGCCGAATATAAGAAGAAGGGCGAGGAACCGCCGTTCATCCGCTCGGTCTTCGGTCGGCAGATTCGGTTTGATCTTTCTCAGGGCTTTCCGCTTCTGACGACGAAAAAAGTTTTTGCCCGCGGAATTTTCGAGGAATTGATCTGGTTCTTGAGCGGCGACTCCAACATCAAATACTTGGCCGACCATGACGTCCATATCTGGGACGAATGGGCTTGGAAGAAATATCATAAGCATTGCCTGGCCAACTCCCCTGCCGACGATCTATCTCAGGCGGATTTCATCGCCAAGATAAAATCATTACCGGCCGACGATGAATTTGTTAAAAAATGGGGCGATCTGATCACTATCTATGGCCGGATGTGGCGGCGCTGGCCGGCTTCGGATGGACGAGAAATCGACCAGCTGGGCTGGGTTATCGAAGGTTTGAAAAGCAAGCCGTTCCGGAAATCTTACGTGGTCTCCGCCTGGAATCCGGATTTCATCTATGCGATGGCCTCGGAAAAAAACAAGAATGAAGTTCCGCCCTTTTGCCATACTACCTATCAATTTGCCGTCACGCACGGCAATCGCCTTAATCTTGGACTTTATCAAAGAAGCGCTGATACTTTTCTGGGCGTGCCATTTAATATCGCCAGCTACGCTCTATTATTATTAATGGTGGCTCAAGTTACCGGATTGGAGCCCGGCGAATTCGTCCATACTTTCGGCGATGTCCATCTCTATTCCAACCATTTTGACCAAGCCAAGCTGCAGCTTTCCCGCGGTCCGAAACCATTGCCCAAAATAAAATTAAATCCGGCGATCAAAAATATCGACGACTTCAAATACGAGGATATTGAAATAATCGATTATAATCCCCACCCGGCGATCAAGGCGGAAATCGCCAATATCGGCGGCTTTTAATCAGATAAAAAATAAAAGAGAAAAGAGAAAAAATATTTTTTAATTTTTCTTTTTTCTTTTTTAATTGAATACATGATATCAATGATCTGCGCCGTGGGGCGCAACCGAGAGATCGGTTATCGGAACAAATTGCTTTGGGACTTGAAGGGCGATATGAAGCATTTTGTCGCAGTGACACGCGGCAAAACGGTCATTATGGGTGAAACGACCTATCATTCGTTATTCATCAAGCCCCTGCCCGGCCGAAAAAATATTGTTTTGACGTTAAGTAACGATCTAATCGCGCCGGGTTGTGAAATCTCCCACGATTTAAAAGCAATTGCCGAAAAATATCAGAATTCATCTGAAGAGGTTTTTATTATCGGCGGCGCTTCCATCTACAAACAATTTCTTCCTTATGCCGCCAAATTATATTTGACCTTGGTCGATGATACCCCGGTTGCCGATACTTATTTTCCTGATTATTCCGAATTTAAAATAATTTCCGAAAGCGAACTCAAAGAAGAAAAAGGAATCAAATTTAAATTCGTCGAATTGATAAAATAGTCGTGGGAACGCAAAATTTTGCGTTCCTACCAAAATAAGAAAGGACTGATTCGAGATAAACTCAAATCAGTCCTTACTGGAGGGCCGCCTTATCGCGGCCCAGACAGAGCAAGCTCGTGGGGAGCTCGCTAGCGGCAAATGGATTCGGGGAAGACGTACACCGGTCTTCACTCCCGCCATGTTGCCGGTTGCGCGGAAATCGCAATTGTTCGGAGGGCTGTTATGTCTACCTGCTCACAAAACAACGCTATTCCGCATTGATCCGTTCTGGTTCGCTGTGAACGCCGCGACGCGTCATATCTTAACGCGCGCGCTGATTGGCCGATACAGCTTCGGCCGAGCGATTGCCGGAACGGATTTTTCTAATAAATTGCCTACCCCGGCAGATGACCCGTGAAGATGCTCATGCGCCTCCACGGGATCTGGCCGGTAGTGAGCGGATAATGATGGAGGGTCTTGATAGACCCGCACATCCGCTCGATTCTCCGGATACGGACTGTCCGCTCTGTTTCCGCATGCGGAAAGGAGGGCATTCGCTATCCCTTTTACGCTCAATAGCTTTACGCTGGGCGTGCATGATTGCGGGGAAAGGCAGCGCGTATTCACGAGAGAATCAGACTTTATAAATGTTCAATAGCGAAAATATATAATATCACAAATTAAATTAATTGTCAACGGCGTGACAAATCAAGCAATTATCTATGAAAAATAAGCAAATATTAGCCGTTGTCGGCATGGCCGGTTCTGGCAAAAGCGAAGTGGTAAAATATCTGGCCAAAAAATTAAATTGGCCGACGGTTTATTTTGGCAGCTTTACTTTTGATTGGATCGAGGATCATCACCTGCCGGTTAACTACGACAACGAAAAAAAAGCCCGCGAGCAGATTCGCCGAACCGGCGGAATGGGCGCTTATGCCAAATTATCTTTGCCGAAAATTTCCGCCCTGTTGAAAAAAAATAGGGGCGTGATCGTCGAAAGTTTATACAGCTGGTCGGAATATAAAATCTTAAAAAATAAATACGGCAATAATTTCCAGGTTATTGCGGCGCATGCCTCCCCTGCCGTTCGTTTCAAGAGATTAAAAGCGCGGACCAATCATCGGCCGATGAAAAATTACACCGAATTCAAAACGCGCGATTATACTGAAATTGAAAATATCGAAAAAGGCGGACCGATCGCGATGGCCGATCTGATGATCATCAACGAAGGCAGCCTAAATGACTTGCATAAAAAATTAAATACGATTAAGATAGTTTAAGCACTTTTTCAAGGGAGGCAAAAATGATACGGATATCCGCCGAGAAATTACCGGGTCTAGGGATTCTTTCACTGATGCTGATTATTTTCTGGTTCGGTTTTGGATTGCTCTTCTGGTTGACCGCCGCTAAAACCATTCCGCCGCATCCGGGTTTGCCGAGCGAAATTATGTTTTTCGTCCTCGGCTCGGCTTTTTCTGTCACTTTGATGGTCGGCTACTGGGCAATGATGCGTGGCGCCGAAGATCTGCCGCTGGTCATCATTATGCGCCTGGGTATGATCGCCGTTTCGATCGTGGTGACAATCATTTTTTATCAAATTATGATGGGTCATCTGGTCTTGAGCGGACGGCAACCGGTAGCAACCCAGGAAACCGCTTGTCTGGCCGGGCTGTTGATCTGCCTTTTCTTGGTGGAAACTCTGGTTAACGCCATAAAAAGAATCACGCCGGAAAGGAGAGTGATCCATGTTCCGAAACAATCTGCCTGATTACTGCCGGCTCGAATCTTCCCAAATCCTGTTCGTCGGCATTCTGATCTGTATCTGCGAAGGCCGAATCAATTTATTCGAACTGATCATCGCGGCGTCAATTTTCTTGTTAATCAAGCCGCGCCATTCCCCTAACCTTATCGAGACCAACAAAACCTCAACCGGGCCATAAAGCCCGGTTTTTTATTAACACTTGGTCATTCCCGTCCCCGTCGACACAAGGATAAACTCCGGCGGGAATCCAGTATTATTGCTTGAACCGTCGTTATTATTGAGCGCGTCAATAACGCGATAATCCTTAAATCTTCGCTTGATTTTTACTTTAAAAAGATATAAACTATGATTATATTTCTTATTTCTTCTCTCTTAATTTTTAATCGAATTTTTTATGGAATACGACGTCATCATCGGCATGGAGATCCACGCCGAGCTCAAAACCAAATCCAAGATGTTCTGCCGCTGCGACAACAATGCCCGCGGTGCCGAGCCGAACACCAAAACCTGCCCGATCTGTCTGGGCCACCCGGGCACGCTTCCCTACCCCAACCAGCAAGCCATTGAATGGACGATACTTTTAGGTTTGGGCTTGAATTGCCAGATCAACGAGCTTTCCAAATTCGACCGCAAAAATTATTTTTATCCGGATCTTCCCAAAGGTTATCAGATCTCGCAATTTGAAATCCCCTTCTGCTCCGGCGGTTATCTGGATATCGACGGCGAAAAAATTGCCATCACCCGCATTCATTTAGAAGAAGATACCGGCAAATCCATGCATCCGGCCGGCCGCGATTATTCTTTGGTTGATTTGAACCGCGCCGGCACGCCGCTAATCGAATTGGTCACCGAGCCGGTCATCCGCTCGGCGGAAATGGCCAAAAAATTCTGCCAGCGATACCAACAGGTTTTGCGCTACCTGGATATCTCCTCGGCTGATATGGAACAAGGCGAGATGCGCTGCGAGGCCAATGTTTCCATCCAGGAAAAAGGCAAATGGAAATATGAAGACGGATTGATCTTACCGATCGGCGATCCCGCCAAGGCGGGATTAAATCCTAAAGTCGAATTGAAAAACATCAATTCTTTCCGCGCGGTCGAAAAAGCTGTTTTGTACGAAGTTGAGCGCCAAAAGAAAGCCTTAGCCGACGGTGAAGAGCTGCGGCAAGAAACCAGAGGTTGGAACGAATCCACCGGTAAGACCGTCCATCAGCGTTTTAAGGAAACTTCGGCTGACTATCGCTACTTCCCCGAACCCGATATCCCGCCACTCAAATTCACCGGCCAGATGATTGAAGATATCAAAGCCAAATTAATTGAATTACCGAGCGAGAAAAAAGTCCGCTTTATGAATGAATACGGTTTTGATGAGACAACGGCGGAAATCCTAGTGACCGACAAGCATCTGGCCGATTATGCCGAGCATGTCGTTTCCGAACTGGAAGCCTGGATCGTCGCTTGTGGCGACAGCTGGGAACGCCAGAAGAATAAATTATCCAAGCTGGCTTCGAACTGGATGATCAGCGAATTATTCAAACACTTGAACAACAATAATCAAACCATTGCTGATATAAAAATCACGCCGGAAAATTTTGCCGAACTGATGACTTTGGTTTATCAAGACAAAATCAATTCTTCTGCCGCCCAGACTATTTTAGCGGAAATGTACCGCGTGAGCAGCGGCATTAAACCGGCCGATGGATCCATTGAAACTGCCGATCCAACTGATATTATGCAAAACCTTGGACTCGAGCAGATGGACGACACGGCTATGCTCGAAGCGGTCGTCAATTCGGTTCTCGCTGGAAATCCCGATCAAGTCGCCCAATACAAAGCCGGCAAAACGAACGTCGCCCAATTCCTCGTCGGCAAAGTTATGGCGGAAACAAAAGGCAAGGCGAATCCTAAGAAGGTACAGGAAATAATGGTTAAGTTACTTAGTTAATTAGTTGATTAGGTACTTAGTTTCTAATGCCCGTATTTATTCAGTCATTCCCGCGCAGGCGGGAATCCAGTAAAAGCGTACAGAGACAATGGAAGATGATTTAATAAAAAAAATAATAAAAATTGTCGAAAAAAGAGAGCGCATGGAAGAAGATAATGTGCGCTCTCTAATGATTTTAATTAGAAAGCTTTTAGACAAACTGCCCCAAAAGGAACAGATAAATTATTTAACTTTAAGACTATTCTGCAACTGGTCTGCGCATATAGAAATTACTCATTCGAATACGGGACTCAGGATACTTGCCACAATAAACGATGCTGTTGTTGGGGCCATGAAATTACGACGCAATTTCGAAATACGTGCAAAAATATCTGAAGCGATTAGCTTTTCTATTTTACGAAAAGAATTGATTTCATTTCTTCAGTCTATAGATATTCAGAATATTTTCAGCTCGCACAATGTATGGGGAAATTTTATTTCCATATTAATCGAAATAATACGCGACGTTCCAATATCATTTCCTGAATTATCTAAACTAAAAAAATCACAACAAAATATTTACAATGAAATCGCGAATAACCCTATTCGACCGGACTCAGGTGTTATCTCCATAAAAATTGATTTATTCAAATTTCCGCCTCCAGAAAACGAAATAATGAGCTTATTTATTAAAACAAAAGATACAACAACCTTAATAATTCCACTACTGATCAATGTAACATTATAACTTTTGGCTCCGGCAGAGTCTCCTGAAAGGGACTCGGCCGCAAAGTAACGCTGATCACGTCAGAGTCCTCGCGGCGAGAGACTCTGACGAGACCAAAAAAACGTTGCGAGATCCCCTCTTGAGAGGGGTGGCTCGCGCCACGCGGACGAGGTGTGTGATGATCAGCAATCGCGTCAGAGTTCAAATTTTTCCTTATAACAAACATTGAAAAATTACCGTTAAGCCACTAAGAAAAAAAATATATATGCCTCTGCCAAAAATACTTAATATCGGATTTAAAATCGATGAGCCGAAACTTTGGGTCATGGATATTCCCGTCGAAAAAATAACCATTGCCGAGATAGAATATAATTTAGATATCCCCTATCTTGAAAAGGAAGGGACTGATGACTGGAATCTGACGCCCCGGATGCTGATTGAAAATTTAGACAAAGAACCTTCGCATGCCAAAGATATGAATAAGGCTGATTTAAAATACCCCATCGATATATATTTCCATGACGGAAAATGGATCATTCTTGACGGGGTTCATCGATTTACCAAGGCTGTCCGCCTTAACCATAAAACCATAAAAGTTAGAAAAGTTTCCGATGAGATTGCCCGACTGGTTAAGCGAAAATAATTTTGGCTCCGGCAGGGTCTCCTCTTTGAGACTCTGTGGCAAAGCGACGCCGATCGCGTCAGAGTCCCAATTTTTTTGTCATTCCGACCGAGCGCGCCTCGCGCGAGCGGAGGAACCGCTTCAAGGTTTTTTTAACTTAATGCGATCCTTCGACTCCTGCCGCGGCGGCATTCGCTCAGGATGACAATATAAATTAATTTCCTTATAGCGAGCATTGAAAAATTTCCGTTAAAGCACGAAGCGTAGAAGCCGTGCAAAATTGCGTTGTCCGAAGACGGCGCCTCGCCGGCAAGTATAGCAATTTTGCTAGGCTTCATAGCGGAGTGATAGGAAATTTTTCCTGCGAGCAGTTTTTTGTGCCACTTTTTCCAAAAAAAGTGGCAAAATAGTAATGTAACCAATAGACCCACCCCGCGTCGCCGAGCTCGGCACCCCTCCCAAGAGGGGAATTAAATAAAAAAGGGATTTATCGACGTTGCGACAAATCCCAAATAAGAATGATTCCTAGCTTAGCCTCTCAAGGAGTAAAAGAGGTTTCAGAAAAAGGTACGCGCGGAAAAAAGTTACTTTTTGCGCCGTGGCGGGACTTTTTGCCGCTTCCGGCCCGCAGCTTGTAACATGCAGCCGTTGCACCTCAATACGATAAGAGTAGCCTTATTACTCACCCTAATCGCGTTCTAGGAACCAATCGAATCAAATTATCATACTTATTAATTAAGTCAAGCCAATCTCTATGCAGCTCTATAAAACGCGTCCCATAAGATTTTACGTCATTGCCGCCAGCGTCGCCTGGGTAATCGTGCTTACCATAGTATTTTTCTTCGGTAGCAGCCAAAAATTTCATGACGCGGCCATAGTTTGCGCCGGTTTCTATCTCGGCATGCTCGCGATGTTCATTGCCACTAATTTTTACTGTTCGCCGATGATCTGGAAAAACCAAAGGCGGATGAATGAGTCCAATAAACAATAATTTTTTAATTAAAAAAGCCGCGCCACCAAAAGGAGGCGCGGGAATTTTAAAAAAATCTTAGTAACTTTCGTAACTTTTGATCGAACTGCCAAATTCGGTCTTAATGATCAAGGTCGGATATATTCTTATCCCTGCCTCTCTGCCAACGTCCGTCAGCTTGATTTGCACTGGGTAATATACCCCAAGTGACACATTATGGCATCGCAAATAGACCGAAACCGGCAAATATTCACCCAGACTGAAAATTTGATTTATTTGCGATTGATCGAATCGGTCCCAACCATTTTCCGCTTGCGCCTGAAAAAGGGAAATCCGCGCTCCCAAATAAATCTGATTTTTCTCCGACAATTTTAGATCGCCGCTAATTTCCGGACTGATGTTATCAAGAAAATCCAATAAAGCGTATTTTGAAGGAGAAATTATTCCTCTTTGTTCAAACGTCAGATAGGTAAGGGCGGCACCATAGCCCCTAGTCTCGGTACCGGGAGCGTTGGTGTAATTTCGCTCTTGAGAGGTAGATAGGTCGAAGATGAAAAAAACTTCGGCGCAGAATCGGATATCGTCATTGTGTAAGACGTATCCCCCGCCGAAATTGAGCAGGCCATAAGACGGATATCGCAGACGATCAATCGGCGCCCAATTTTTCGGATCGGCATAGCCATCATCCGGATGGATCGGAACTGATCTGATTTCCAAAGGCATTTTTTCGACTATGATACCATCGGGTCCGGCATATTCTACGCCGAAACTCCCGGCATTGTGCCAACCTCCATTAGTTGGCGCGGCCAGAATTGAACAAGCGATTATCAAAGCGATTCCCAATACTCGAGCAATAATCCTATTCATCACAACCTCCTTGGCTATATTGTTTAACCGTGATATGTCAACCAATTGTGAAAGATCAAGCTATCTTTTACCTGACAATAAATCTTAATAAATGTCAACCAATTTGTCAATAGTGTCCATAGCGTTATCTTAAATGTCTATTCTTCTTCAAGCTACCAATCTAAGCAAAACATATTCAGGCCAGAAAATTTTCTCTGGCCTGACTTTTGCTGTGCAATCGAGACAGAAGATCGGCGTCATCGGCCGGAACGGGGCGGGCAAATCGACGCTGTTCCGGATTATCACCGGTGTTGAAGAAGCTGACGAAGGGAAAATCATAATTTGCCGGGAGGCGCGCATCGGTTACCTGAAACAGGAAGATGATTTTTCGGAAACTGAAAGCGCGCTGGAATATTTGAAACGGACGAGTGATCAGGAAATCTGGAATATCAGAAAATTAGCTTCAAAATTCCAGCTTGATGAAGAAAAACTGGATCAAAAAGCCAAGGGACTTTCCGGCGGCTGGCGGATGCGTTTGAAAATCACCGCCATGCTTTTGGCCAATCCGAATTTATTTTTACTGGACGAGCCGACTAATTATCTTGATTTATCAACTTTGTTGCTGTTGCAAAATTATCTGCAATCTTATAAAGGCAGTTTTTTGATCATTTCGCACGATCGCGAATTTTTGAAAAAAACCTGTGAAGAAACTTTGGACATCTCCCCGACCGGCTGTTACCATTATCCGGGTAATATCGAAAATTATCTGGTCTTCAAAGAACAAAAACTCTCTACAGTATTGAAAAAGAATAAAGGTTTGGCGCGCCAGCAAGAACATATGCAGGAATTCGTCGACCGCTTCCGCTATTCGGCTTCGCACGCCAAACAGGCTCAGGCTTTTATCCGCAAGATAAACAAATTGGAAAACAAACGCATCACCATCGAACATAAGGCCGGCATCACCCGCATCAATATTCCCCCGACAGCCAAACGCCACAATCTGGCCTTGCGCCTCAAAAATATGACGATTGGCTATAATCAGGTGCCAGTGGTCTCAAATATCGTCCTTGACCTGCCTGCCGGCGAAAAACTGGCAATTTTAGGCTTAAACGGGCAAGGCAAGACCACGCTACTGCGGACTTTGGCCGGTTTCCTGCCGCCAATCGCCGGTTCATTCCATTGGTCGGCCAATACCAAAATCGCCTATCACGGTCCTGACCCGATCGACAATTTGATCGGTAAGGAACAAGTAGGCGAATTCTTGCAGCGGATGGCCACGCCTGACTTAAAAACTCAAGCGGTTTTGAAAATGGCCGGAGATTTTTTATTCCGTGATGATGAATTGAAAAAATCGATCAGCGTGCTGTCGGGCGGAGAAAAATCCCGCCTGCTGCTGGCCGGATTGCTCTTATCAAAACCTGATGTTTTTATCTTGGACGAACCGACTTGCCACCTGGATTTTGAAACGGTGGAAGCTCTTGGCGCGGCGCTGCAGAAATTCAACGGCACAGTCATCTTTGCCAGCCACGATCGCACCTTCAGCAATCTGCTCGCCACCGGCCTGATGGAAATCAAAGATGGCAAAGCCGCCCAAGTTCTTGGGAGTTATGAGGATTATGTCGATAATCTGGAAAAAGAATTGGAACTGGAACATCACGCCAAACCGAAGCCGGAAAATAAGCCCGCCGCCAAAAGCAATAATTATGAACAAAAAAGAGCCGCTCAAAAAGAAGCGACCGCTTTGGAAAAAAAATTGGACAAACTGAATCTCAAGCAATTGGAACTCTTACAATATTTCTTGGAAAATCCGGTCAACTATGATCCGGCCAAAGTCCAAGAACTCGAAGAAGTGAAAAAAATGATCGCTGAAAAAGAGGACCAATGGCTGAAAGTCGGCTAAAAAAATAACAGGGCTTCCGTTGAGAAACCCTGTTTCGAGCGAACTCTTCTAGGCCAATCCTCCCAAGCGGGAAAGCCAATCTTCCTGCATCACCACGATCACGCGGCCGACTCTTTTTGCCCGAATGCCTTTCACGAGCATCATTCCTATCATCTTTTCGATGGGTTCGGCATTTTCGTAGGCATCGAGTTTGTGAAGGCATTGCAGGTCCCGCGTAATCTTGGCCAGGTTTTCCATCTCCACCGGGCTGAGGAATGACGAATGATGGCCGGAGACCAGATTCCCCTCGATCTTAAAGGTCGCTTCCGAATTTCCCGTACTGGCGTAATGAACCGAAAATATTGAGCCTTTCATAAACCTTTCCTTTCGAAAAAGAGCTAAATGCCTTCACTAAAAGAACCTGTGAATTTAACATATTTTTTCATCAATGTCAACACCAGAAAAACATAGTCAAAATACAGGCTGATAATGTATAATTAATAACAATCCCGCGCCAATATCCATATCAATCTATGACTGAAATAAAACCAATCGGATTTACCACCGGCAGTCTATATCGGTCAAAAATGTCACTGGCGGAAATCGCCGAATTTTATTATTCTTGCGGCGCCAACGCCATTGAGTTAAGTTGGGCGACGCCGGCGGAATTTTTAAGCGCGGAAATCAGCGAGCGGCTGATCGAGGCGGCGAAAAAATTCGAATATATTTCAATTCACGCGCCTTGGAAAGAAGTAAGCTACGATTCAGGTTCGGAAACGGAAAAAA
This sequence comes from Candidatus Falkowiibacteriota bacterium, assembly GCA_963747695.1. Classification (GTDB taxonomy): domain Bacteria; phylum Patescibacteriota; class Patescibacteriia; order Patescibacteriales; family WJLG01; genus JAQTUZ01. Next base: position 76,702 of record CAVVFV010000003.1, read on the forward strand.
TCGTTGCGAAATTAAAAATATTCTGTTCTAGCTTGCCGATCAAGGGTATCGTCCTTCACCCGCACATTATCGCCGATTTTGATATTTTAAAACGATCTAATCTTCCTTTCTTACTGGAAAATACCGATAAACGAAAAAAATTCGGCATTGCGGCCGGCGACTTCGAAAAACTTAAAAGCAAATGCGATTTCGGTTTTGTTTTGGATTTACAACATGCTTATGAACATGATCCGACGATGAAACTGGCCGCGGAATTGATCAAAGTCATGGGCGACCGGCTAAATCATTTTCACGTCAGCGGCGAAAGCGAAGGAGAGATCCACGTGCCGGTACATCTGGCGCGCAACAAAGACGCCATCGCCGCGATATTGAAAAAGCTGCCGGCGGCGCCGATAATCCTGGAAGGCATCTTACTTAATGATTTTAAGAAAACTATCGAAGAGGAATTGAATTTCGTGAAGTCAAATTTGTCCGCCGCTTAAGACCATTATTTATAAAAATTCATAACGTCAATTTGATTTATCAGATAAAAAATGGCAGGAGCTCTCATGAGGACCCCTGCCTTTGTGTTCATTGCCTTAAAAGAAATTTTCCCGCAACCCTCATCCAGCACTTGTCGCACTTGACGGTGATTGTTCTTCCTTCGAAGGTGTGATCAACCGCGGCTGCGCGGAACATTGATTTCAGCCAATCCAACGGATCCCTGTTTTTGACCGGTGGGCTGTCATTGAAATTCTGCAGCATTTGTTGCACTGCCTGCAATTCGTCGTGCCCAACATCGCCAATCCCTGATCGACGCAGAACTTGGACTTTATCGTCCAGAAAACGAAACGTTGTCTGACATTCCGATGACTCCGATTTGATAATAATATTTTCCCAGTTTGGCATTATCCCCCCCCCTAAACGATTAGAGCTTAGTGATGACTGATTATTTTCAAAGACTACACTGACGCTTTTTAGCCAATCTGCTGCAACCCTTTAACGCACGACTGGCTCAATTTTCTCCCCGATTGCGGAGTAAAGATCAACAAATCGTCGCCATCGATATGCCTGATGCCAAAGTTGCCTTCGCCAGGAAACCCGAATTGGCAATGCTTAAGATTGAACCGGAATTCCTTATTCTCGACCAGTGTCCAGGACGCGGAGTAATTCCGATAACCGCCGTCGTTCCTGGCCAACCAATCAAATTCGATGATCACGTCATCGTCATCGACCTCGGCCGATCTGATCGGACCGCGGTACACCAGATCATTGCGAAAATCTTCAATTTCAAACTCGCCGCCGATATATCGCTGAATTATCTCTTTCATACCCATATTCGCCTCCAGATTTTATAATGATCAATCACAATTTGACTTAATAATATCTCATTACCGATGAGTTTAGTCAATGGCGCAAAAAAATTCGAGAAAACTCCGTCATTTTTAGGCCGCCTAAATTTTTCGCAAAATTTGCGCTAACCGACTTGACCAAATCGCAATTTTTAGATAGATTGAAATGAAAACCTGTCCTTTGATAATCCACCTTTTCGAGGAGCTGAATGATGAAACCATTCCGTCACGTCCTTTCAGTCAATGATTTTTCCGGAAAAGATTTGCTGGAAATCGCCCGCCAGGCTGTTGCGATCCACGATGGCAAGAAAAAAATTGCCAAAAGCCGGCGGCGGGAGAAAGCATCGCTCGCCATCTTTGAACCGAGTATCCGGACCATTTCCTCTTTTCATGAAGCTTGCCTGCGGCTGGGCTGGGACATTTTCCAAGTACCGCCCGCTGACAAGACTTCGCTGACTAAAGGAGAGACGATCTGGCGCTTGGCCAAGAACCTGTTCGACACTTCCACGACTACGCTGATCCTGCGCACCGAGATCGAAGGCGCTCAGCGTTTCATCGCCCACCGCGCCGAACAATTAGGCTATGACATCAGCGTCATCAATGCCGGCGACGGCCGCCAGGAACATCCCACCCAGGCCATGCAATTTGCAGCGACTGTTCTGAAACGCGTCGGCCGCTTGATCGACTTGAAGTATGGATTTTTCGGCGATCTGAAGAATGGCCGCGTTCCTCATTCGGAAGCCATCCTGATCAACAAATTATGCGCCGAACTTTTCACCGCCTCCGACCAGCAATCATCCCTGCCGGATTACTTCAAAAGATTATTCGGCCATCGCTTTCATGAAAGCGACCAGCTGGAAAATCTCAAATCCTGCCACGTCATCACCGGTTTCCGAACCCAGACCGAACGGTTCGGAAATGACCTGCTCGCCTTGCAAAGAGCCCAGGGAAAATACCGCATTACCGGCGATAATATCGACATATTCAGGAAAGACGTGATCATCTGCCATCCCCAGCCTTATAACTCCGAATTCTCCCTTGAATTGGAAAATGATCCGCGGTTAGCCCTGAGTTTGGAAGTCAGGATGGGCGTCGCCACCAAAACTCTGCTTTTAAGCGAAGCACGGGAAAATCGCAACCTTACTAATTTCGATCACGTTAACGAAAATTCGATCGAGATCGCCAAGGGGCCGATGCCGGTAAAAGAATATCTAAAAGAAAGAAGGAAAAAAGGCAAGAAAGAAACGCTCTATGGAATGATCACGGACGAAGGCGTAATGGTCGATCATATTCAAGCCGGTCTGGGCATTGTTTTCCGGAATTTCCTCATCAAAAACGGAGTAATCCGCGGAGAAGGCGCGGCCGGATTCTTCGGCGATTGCAATTCCCCCACCATGGGAAAGAAAGACATACTTATCCTCCACGATGTCCACATTTCTGATAAACTAATGCTGGCCATGTCCGCCCTTTGTCCCTCGGTCACCTTTAATGATGTAAAGGACGCGCGGTACATCCAGTATAAAGTCAAGGCTTCACCAATTGCCGTCGGCTTTGGGAAATGCGGCAATACCGCCTGCATCACCAACAATTGCGCCGGCGAATGCCCGACCGAGTTCATCAACGAAGCGGATGCGTTGCGCTGCTGCTATTGCGGCATCAGCTTCCCGCATCGCGAAGTTCTTATCTAGTTGAGCAAACGGACCACCCCGGTCCGTTTTTTTCATTGACAATCGATTAAATCATTGTTATATTTTTCTAATTGCTCATTTCACAATCCAGAAAGGAAATCTTATGAAACCGATAATATTTATCGACGGTGACCATGGTACGACCGGCTTAAAAATCCGCAAGCGGCTAAGTGGACGGTCTGACCTCAATATCATCAAGATCGATCCCAAAAAAAGAAAAGATTCGGAAGCGAAGAAAAAATTCTATCGCGATACTGAAATCGATCTGGCAATTCTCTGTTTACCTGATGACGCGGCCCGGGAAGCGGTGGGATTTATCGATCAGCGGCGGACGAAGATATTCGATTGCAGTAACGCGCATCGCTGCGAACCAGGCTGGACCTTCGGACTGCCGGAACTGCTCCAAAAAGGGCGCGGCTATGAAAAATACCGGAAGTTGATCAAGACTGCCAATTGCGTCAGCGGCGCCGGCTGCCACAGTGCAGCAGTGCTACTGATGCTTAATCCGCTTTCGGTTTCGGGTCTGATCGATCCGTGGCTGCCGGTCTTTTGCTGGTCGATCAGCGGGTATAGCGGTGGCGGCAAGGAAATGGTCAAAAAGTATCGATATCTGCCGCACAAATCAGCGGTTGAAGTATGCTGCCGCGAAATCAGTCTGAATGCCCGACACAAGCATCTGCCGGAAATGCAAAAATATTCATTTCTGGAGCGGGAACCGATATTTCTCTCTTTTGTCGAAAAGAAGGTATACCAAGGAATGAAAGTCGGCGCGGCGCTGGTCAGCGATAATCGCGGCTTCTTTACTGCTGAAATGATCCGCTCCGAATTGGAAAAAACCTATCGGGGAGAGAAATTCATCAGAATTGCCAGCCGCGAAGAAACAGAAAAAATCGGTGACGAACTTTCGGCTCGGGCGCTCGTTAATACCAACCGGGTGGTTATCCACGTTTACGGCAAACCCGGAGTCATAAATACCGTGGCTCTGCTGGATAATCTTGGTAAAGGTTCATCGGGCAACGCTGTCCAGTGCGCCAATCTGATGCTGGGACTTGAAGAAGCAACCGGCCTCATCTGACAACAAAGGCGGGTGGAAAATTCCACCCGCCTATTTTTTTTCCCAAAATTCTTTGATCATTTTTTCGGCCTCAGTCTGATCAGTCAGCCAATTTATCTTCCGCTTCTTTTCCCAGCGTTTGAACCAGGTCAGTTGTTTTTTGGCGAATTGATTACTGGCGCGATCCAATAATTCCACCATCTGGTCATATTCGATTTTTTCCTGGATGTATTGGGAGATGAATTTATATTCTAGTCCGAATGATTCTAAGCGCTCCCAACTTAATCCAGCCTTGTCGTGCAGATCGCTTACCTCCTGGATCAGATTTTCTTTTTCCAAACGATCGATCAAGCGGCGATGGATCCGCTCGGCCAAAACTTCTTTGGGCCAAGTAAGCCCCAAGAGCAGGAAATCGTAATTATGGTCATGACTCGGAATCGACGGTTGAGTAATCGAGACCGGTTTCCCAAACACTTCCAAATATCTGATCAGGCGGCGCTGATTATTTTTGTCGCTATTATTTAGCTTGGCGGCAAATGCCGGATTTTTCTTGGCTAATTCAGCAAATAATTCTTGAGCTGTCATTTTCTCTTTTTCAGCGCGTACCGGCAAATCAGGTTTGATTTCCGTCAGTTGATAATTTTCCACGACTGCTTCCAGATATTGGCCCGAACCGCCGACGATGATCGGCAGCTTGCCTCGTTCCAAAATATCTTCAAGCGCGGCAAACGCCTGCTGCTGATATTCGGCGACACTGAATATTTCCCCGGGATCGGCCACATCAATCAAGTGATATTTCACATCTCCGTATTCGGCCAGGTCTTTTCCCGAGCCGACGTCCAGACCGCGGTAAACCTGCCGCGAATCGGCGGAAACTATTTCACCATTAAATTCCCGCGCCAAATCCACGCCAAGCTTGGTTTTGCCGGAAGCGGTTGTCCCTAATATTACGACAATTTTTAAATTTTTTTGCATAATTGACTAACTGGCGATCATAATGATAAACTGATTCGATATTACCAGAATTAAACGTTCATTTCAAATAAGGAGAATAAAAATGGATAATGATATTAATCCGGTCTTCAACTTCAAAACTGGTTCAATTTTTTTGAGCGATTTTCCAGCCGTGGCTGGCATCACTCCGATCGCCGCCGGTGATTTCAGCAAAAACAGCGTTCACGATGAATTCATTCTGGATCATCAGCTGACCAATCAGCTGGGCGGGCATTCCTACCATAAAATCTACGACGGGCAAAGCAACGCGATCGTTTTCAGCAACGACTGCGGCGCTTATCGCTACTGCGGGGCGCTGATCAGTTATCAGGAAACCTACGAGCCGGAAGTCCTCATTTGCACGACCGCTGATAGCGCGACGGTAGTACTCGCGACCGAAGACCATAAACTGATCGCAATCATCTACTGCGGCGAAGATGAAACCGCGGATTGGATCGTACCTAAGACCATCGAGGTGATCCGGCGAAGATGTAAAATTGATCCGGGAGAAATTGTGGTTGGCCTGTTCCCGGGAATTTGCCACCGTTGTAACGGATCAGTCGATGAGTCCCATCGCGACGATCCGTTGCTTCGTTTAGATGAAGGGATCGATCTCAAGCGCATCATCCAGCGGCAATTATGGGATAGCAATATTGATTCGTTGAAGGTCAGATATTCCCATCTTTGCTCCTATGAATCAAAATTCAGAGTAGACGGCAAGCCGATCCTTTATTCAGCCCGAAGGAATGATCAGCAGCGAAACGCCGTCTTCATTTCCCGCATCCCCTTTTAACGAAGGGGATTTTTTTTAACAAGTTTTCCGGTCAAACCAAAATCTTTCGCTTCAAAAATCTTGACCTTGACGAATTCACCTTTAAGCTTATCAGCCGCCGAACCGAGGATCTTGACCGTGATGAATTGCTCGTTTTTGCCCAGCCACTCTCCGCGCTTATTCTTTTCGGTAACCAAGACCTGGATAACTTTATTTTTATAACGCTGATTATTTTTCCAAGCCGTTTTTTTTAGGATTTCATTCAAAGCTTCCTCGCGGCGTTGTTTTTCGCGGGCCGATACGTTATCCGGCAATTTAGCCGCGGCGGTTCCCGGCCGCGGACTGAAACGCGCGAGATAGACCATATCATATTTTGCCTGTCGCATCAGTTTTTCCGTGTTAGCGAATTGGGTTTTAGTTTCGCCGGGAAAGCCAACTATAATGTCGGTCGAAATTCCGATTGCCGGAAGCGCGGCTCTTAATTTTTTAATCAAGCTTAAATAATGCTTCACAGTGTATTTACGATTCATCGCCGCGAGTATCCGGTCGTCGCCCGACTGCACCGGCAGATGGATCTGCCGGCAGATCTTGGAATTTTTTTTCATTACCGCGATCAACTCTCTACTCATATTCTTGGGATGCGAAGTGAAAAACCTAATCCAAAAATCCCCGGGCAATCTAGCAACGGCCGCCAAAATTTCCGGGAAATAAATATCCTCGCCGATTTTCTTCCTGGGAAAATATTTCAAATCGCTTTTACCGACGATCGCCGCGTAACTATTCACATTCTGGGCGATCAAAACAATTTCTTTATATCCTTGGGCGATAAAATTCTCGGCTTCTTTGATAATCGTCCCGGCCGAACGATAAACTTCCCGGCCGCGGGCATAAGGCACCACGCAATACGAACAAAAATTATCGCAGCCATTGCCGATCGGCACATAGGCGGAAAATTCCGATTCGGTCTTGGGAAAGATATCCAGATAATCGGCGGCGATGAATTTTTTATTTTTCAGGCCAAGTTCGCGGTCAAGCTCGGGCAAATTCTTGATCGGCAAAAAGATATCCACCACACCAGCTAATCTTCTTTTCACATCCGGCCTTTCCGAAAGGCAACCCGTCAGGACTATCTTGACGGCAGGATTTTTTTTCCTGATCTCCGGAATCAAGCCGTAATTGCGATCTTCGGCTTTTTGGCGGATACCGCAGGTATTCAAAACCACCAAACCGGCCTTGGCGCGGTTCGGTTCGTAGCGGTAGCCGTAAGATTCCAGGTATCCAGCCACTCGTTCGCTATCGGAAATATTCATCTGACAGCCGATGGTGATGATATGATAAGATTTGGTCATTAAATGACAAATTACAAATGAAAAATTACAAATTATTTTATAATTATTTTCTCATTATGTCAATTTCCTGGTTAAACTTAAAATTCCACTGGGCGTGGAATAATACATATTTCATAAAATCTGTAATCTGTAATTTTTAATTTTTAATTTTCCGGGTCATTTCCGCCAGCTCGTCGTCGCTGTAAAAATCAATGATGATCTTGCCGCCGCGGTTGGCGCGCTTGATCTCGGTTTTGGCGCCGAAGAAGGAACGGAAAGCGGCTTCGCGGGCAAGATCGGCCGGGTCATGCTTGATGCGCGATTCTTTGGTACCGCCGATCTTCCGTACCTGGCGGCTGGTTTCTCTGACTGTCCAATCGTTTTGCAAGATCTTCCGAAAGACATTCAGCTGCTTGGCCTCCGTATCAAGTCCTAAAAGATATATAGCATGGGCTTCGCTTAATTTTCCGACGGCCAAAGCAGCGCGGATTTCCGACGGCAATGACAGCAAACGCAGCGTATTAGAAACTTGGGGGCGCGACTTCCCGACTTTTTTGGCCGTATCTTCCAGGCTCAAATTGAAATCATCCATCAGTTGGCGATAGGCGGCGGCGGTATCGATCGGATTTAGATCTTCACGCTGCAGATTTTCCACCAAGGCCACTTCCAACTTTTTCTGATGATCATAATCACGAACGATCACGGGAACTTTGTCCAGCCCGGCGACCTTGGCGGCGCGCAGGCGGCGTTCGCCGGCGATCAATTCATAACGGCTACCCTGCTTGGTAACGATCAACGGCTGAATGATCCCGTAAGTTTTTATCGAATCAGCTAATTCGTTGATATCGATGTCGGAAAAACTTTTGCGCGGCTGCAGCGGGTTGGCCTCGATCTCTCCGGTCGCGATTTGCAATACCCCGTCGGCAGACGCCACATTCGTCGCCGGCGCATAATATTCATCTTGCCTGATCACGCCGCTCGATTTTTCTTTTTTCGGCGGAATTAATGCTGATAATCCTCTGCCTAAACCGTAAGCCATATGTTCAATTAAAAATTAAAAGTTAAAAATTAAAAATAATCCGAAATTTTACTGTTTGCATTCCAGGTCGATAATTTCCCGGGCCAATCGCTCGTAGGCGCGGCCGCCTTTGGAATTATGGTCGTAATGCAAGATCGAACGGCCGTAACTGGGCGCTTCGGCCAAGCGGACGCTTCTAGGAATTACTGAACGAAAAACACGATTAGGGAAATATTGATAGAGTTCAGCCATCACCGAAGAAGATAATTTGTTGCGGGCGTCGAACATCGTGATCACGGCGCCCATGATCCCCAGACTCGGCTTCAAATTATTCTGCACCAGAGAAATCGTTTCCAATAATTGCCCCAAGCCTTCCAGCGCGTAATACTCGCTCTGCACCGGGATCAAAACTTCATCGGCGGCCACCAGACTGTTGATCGTCAAAAGTCCCAGTGACGGCGGCGCGTCGATTATAATATAATCATATTCATTTTTTGTCAGTTCTAAAAGATGCAACAAACGGAATTCCCGATTATCAAGATTAACCAGCTCGACCCCCGCGCCGGCCAAAGCCGGTGTCGACGGCGCCAGATGATATTTTTCCTGTTTGGTTTTTTTGATGATCTCAAAAATGGTTTTTTGCTCGGTCAAGGCTTCATAAAGACCGTGCTCCAATTCCTTCGGCTCGATGCCCAGCCCGGAAGTGGCATTCCCCTGCGGATCGACGTCGACGAGTAAAACGTGCTTCCCGGCTTGCGCCAAATACGCCCCCAGATTAACCGCGGTGGTGGTCTTGCCTACTCCCCCTTTTTGGTTGACGACGGCGATTATTTTCCCCATGAAGATTGGAATTTAGAATATGGAATATGGAATTTGGAATATAAATATATAGATATTATATATAATTTTAGAGCTTTTGACAAATAACAAAGAATTGACAAGAGAAATAAGATTATATATAATAAAAACATTGAAAAAGCTTGCTGGAAGCTTTTTATTTTAGGAAATTCTAAATTCCATTTTCCAAATTCCAGCTTCCGAGATCCGGGCGTGTGGCGGAACTGGCAGACGCGCACGACTCAAAATCGTGTGGAAGCAATTCCATGAGAGTTCGATTCTCTCCATGCCCACAAAAGAAAAAGACCGGCTCTTTTGGCCGGTCTTTTTATTTTGGCTTTGGAGAATCGAACGTGAGGGGTTTGGGGAACGGCAGTTCCCCACCGTTTCCGAGGGATGGTATTGGAAGGGGTGGAAACCCCTTCCAAAGAGGAGCGCCAGCGACGATTCGATTTCTCTCCATGCCCACAAATAAAAAACTTCGGCGTCTAGCCGGAGTTTTTTAAATAAATAGAAAAAAATTCATTGTCTCATCTGGCAGATCGCGCATTAATGATATCGCCGATAATAATATTAGCGGTCATCGCCAAGGGAATCGCCAGCACCGTGCCGACGATGCCGGCCAATTCAAAGCCGATCAGCATCACCGCGATGATAATGATCGGATTCAAACCGATAATCCGTCCCATCACTTGCGGCACGATGACATGGCCTTCCAGCCAGTGAGTGAGATAATAGAGGACTGCGACGGCGATCACCAGCACCGGCGCCTGGATGAAGGAAACCAACAGCGCTGGAATGGCCGAAATCAGCGGCCCAAGATAAGGAATAAACTCGGCGATCCCGGCGATCAGCGCCAGAACCAAGGCGTATTTGACTCCGATGATCAGCAAACCGACGTAAACGATAGTGAAAACGATCAACGATAAGAGCAACTGGCCTCTTAACCATCTGCCCACGCCGCGTTCAATCCGATCGGACAGACTCAAAGCGTAAGGCTGATTCTCCGGCGGGACGACCGACCTGATCAATTTATTCAGCGCCCGATCTTCGACTAACATATAAAACGTCAAGACCATAATCAGGATAAATGACAGAATTCCGCCAAAAAAAGTCACCAGCGAAGAAAAAATCTTTCCCGCCGCTCCCTGCCAATTTGCTCCCAGCGAGTTTACTTCATCGACCAGCGACGCGTTGGTCTGATTACTATCCGAGTAACCGTCCAAGAAAGACAGGCTGTTCGTCACCTTGGAAATATATTCCGGGGAATTCCTGGAAAATTCAACGACTTCCCGGGCAACCGGCGGCACAAACAGATAAACCGCCATGCCGATTAAAAAAATAACAATCAAATAAAGGATCGCTGCCGACAAAACGCGGGGAATTTTTCGCCGCTGCAACCAGTCAACCGCCGGCTGGATGGCGCTGGAGAGGAGAAAAGCGACGAAAAGAATAACTAAGACGCTTCTGACCATAAATAAAAAATAAATCGCCGCCAAAACGACGATTATTTTTAAAATTCCCTGCCAGGAAATATTAATATTGATTACCTTTTTACTTTCTTCCATATTTTTATAATCCGAATGTTATTAATCAATGTTTTCGTTTCGTAGTCGTTCGTAGTATTCGGGTATTTCGTAGGTTCGGATTATTTATCTTACTTGATGATAATCTTTATCCGATCAACCAAGCTTGGGGCCCTGGTAATGAACGGCGGCATAAATGTTAATTTCACGTCGGAAAATTTATCCAATCCCAGCAAATATTTTTTGATCTGGTCCGCGGTCAAACCGACCAGCTTGGTTTTATCCACCGCATTATCGATTTCCGAGAGCGCCATCGTGCCCACGATCGGAACCTGTAAATTAGCCGTACCGTTCTTAAAATCGCTGCCGGTTAAATTGTATTGAATCGAACTTTGGTCGAGTCCGACGAATTTTTCTCCGGCCGGAACCACGGAAACGAGGCGAGCTTGGGCCAGCTTCTGCACGTCGGCTGTCTGGAAAGCGACCACATCAACATTGGCGGTAAGCGCCAGATTGAAAGAATCAATTTTATCGCCGGCCTTGATCGAACTGGAAGCCACCAGAGAATCCTTGTCCACCTGGACGATCACTTTATCATAACCTTTGTAATTATCAGTAAATTGCTGATTAACCTGATTAACCAGCGATTCTTTGATATCCTGGGTTGCTTTGGCAATATCTGAATTTTGCACGAATTTCTGGACATCGGATTGATAAACGAAAGCAGTCGTCGACTTGGCAAAAATCTTATCCTGCAGCCCGGCCCAGAGGCCCGGTATCGTAAAGGTGGTCGGGCCGATTGCCATGTCCGCACTTGGCTCATCGGTATAGATGTCCACGTCGGTCGAACCGCCGGCCGGAATGGTAACCTGATTCTTGATGCGGAATAATTTACCATCAGGCGTCAATAATCTGGTCGTCGCCACTAAAGTCTTATCCTGGCTGTAATTATTGATAATACTGACCTTGCCCGTAACTTCCTGACCCAGAACATTGGCGCCGGTAGCCTGATAAATTTTTTGCGCCTTGACCGGAATTTGCTCAACCGTACCGATGATATCGGCGACGTTGTTCAGATTGGCAGAGGTCGTAGTTGGCGCCGCATTGGTCACGATCAGATTCAGCTGATCGCTGATCCGTTCGGTCTTGGGCGTCACTTCGACGGTTAAGCTGACGAGGAAAAAATAAAAAGCCGCCGCGATCAACGCCAGCGTCAAGATTATAAAAAAGATAGAGATGCGGCGATAAACGCCGACCGGCCGCGAGGCTGCTTCGGACTTGGGTTTTTTCTTTTCCTTGCCATGACGACGCGATGATTCCGCTTTAGTTTCTTCGAGACGGTGGCTGACGCGATGAAAATAATCTTTCTCATGTTTTTTATTCTTTTTCCCGACTCCATTGGCTTTGACAGAAACAAGCTTGTCCTCCGTAGCTCCGCCCGGCGGAGCGAAGGAGGAATTTTCCTTTGCCTTAAACTCTCGTCCGACGACGCGCACCGACAATTTACTTTTTTTGGGAAGATTTTCCGCGGCAATTTCCTGCTCCGGTTCGGCTTTGGGTTCGGCAATCCGCCGTTTCACCGCCACGGACTTTATCTTTGTCGAAGTGATAGAATCATTTTTTTCGGAAGCCATATCTAGATCAATTAAAAATTAAAAATGAAAAATTAACAATCATTAATTAATCATTAGTTCCTCCTGCGTTTTTAATGATGATAAAAACTAAAACTTAGAAGTTAATATTTCTATCGTTATTATACTATATTCCCTATTTCGCGTCTACAACCTCGATTGAGTCGGAGAATTCTTTTTTAATGGCGCCGACCAGATTGTCATCGTTCCGCACCCGAAAACCGGCCTGAAAGATCACCGGTTCGTTATTGCGCGTTATCTTGAAGTAAACCAGGCTCGGACCGGTCGCCCCGGCGAGCAGCTCTTTCAAATGGGCCGCTTCAGTCGGATCAAGCTCGCGTTTAAAGATTAATTTCAAGGGCGGCGGCTGGATCCGCGGCGGCGGTTCGGCCGGCTGGGCATTGGGACGATACATTCCGTTGCCATTGCCGTTATTGCCATAACCGTTGAATTGCCTTTTGGCCTGCACTTCGATCTTTTTAAAATCATCGATTGATTCAGCCAGCCTGTCCAACGACAAGACGGCGGCTTTGTCCACCAGCAATTTCACTTCCTGATCCTTATCGGAAATTTTTCCCTGCACCAAGACGACTTTGCCCTCCTGCCAAAGTTCAACGGTTGATTCGTAGAGATTGGGAAACACTAAAAGCTCGGTTGAAGCGACCGCGTCTTCGATCTTGACGAACAGCATCGGTTTATTGCTCCGAGTGATGATCTTCTTGATCAGCGTGATCACGCCGGCGGCGCGAACCGCGTCTTCGTTCAAGTGGGATGCCAGGCTGTTGATCGGAACGATCAGCTCTCCCAGTTGTTTCTTAAAATCGTTGAAAGGATGAGCGGAAAGATAAAGTCCCAACAGTTCTTTCTCCCAGGATAATTTTTCCTGTTGGCCGACAGTCGCCGACTTATCCAGCTTGATCCTCCCGGGCATATTGTTGGTGGAATTGCCGAAAAGGCTCGATTGTTTAGAATCCCGATTGCGGCTGACTTCTTTATTGTATTCCAGAAGTGCTTCCATATTGGCCAAAAAGAGGCCGCGGTCGCCGAATTGGTCGAGCGCGCCGCATTTCGTCAGAGATTCCAGAGATTTTTTATTCAAATCCTTGTCCACGATCCTTTCCAAAAAATCAAAAATATCCCGATATTTGCCGTTAGCTTTCCGCTCTTCGATAATCACATCAACGATATGGCCGCCGACATTCTTAATCGCGTTCAAACCGAAGCGGATGAATTCTGCGCTGCTATTTTCATCCTTGACCACGGTGAACGAAGCGAAAGATTCGTTGACGTCCGGCGAAAGAACTTTGATCCCCATATTGCGGCATTCTTCGATCTCGATGGCGATGCGATCGATGTCCTGCTGGTCCGAGGTCAACAAGGCAGCCATAAATTCCGCCGGATAATGAGCCTTGAGATAGGCCGTTTGATAGCTGGTCATCGCGTAACAAGCGGCATGCGCGCGGCAAAAACCGTAACCGGCGAACGGCTCGATGAAAGAGAAAACCTGCTCGCCCAATTCTTTGGGCACGCCGTTCTTGACGCAACCGTCAACGAATTTTTCTTTCTGTTCGGCGAGCAGCTTAGCGATCTTCTTGCCCATCGCTTTGCGCAAAACATCGGCCTGACCCATGGTGAAGCCGGCCAGATCGCGGGAAATCTGCATCACCTGCTCCTGATAAACCGCCACGCCATAAGTTTTGTCCAGGATCGGTTTCAATTTAGGATGAAGATATTTTACTTTTTTGGTGCCGTGTTTGCCGGCGATATAATCAGGGATCCACTCCATCGGTCCGGGACGGTAGAGCGCGCCCATCGCGATGATATCTTCAAACACGGTCGGTTTGAGATCTTTCAAATACCGCTTCATCCCCGAAGATTCGAACTGGAAGACGCCGGTGGTTTCGCCGTCTTGAAACAATTTATAAGTCAATTTATCATCCAGCGGCAGCTGATCCATTTTCAAGTCGACGCCCCGGGTCCGTTTGATGATCTTCAACGACGATTCGATGATGGTCAAGTTCTTCAAACCCAAAAAATCCATTTTCAATAAACCCAGATCCTCGATCGGATGCAGCGAATATTGCGAAACCACGGTCAGGTCGGAAGTCGAAGCATATTGGATCGGTACGTATTCGGTCAGCGGCTCTTTGGTGATCAAAACTCCGCAGGCGTGCGTCGAGGCATGGCGGGCGACACCTTCCAAGCGCAGCGCGTAATCGATTATTTTTTTGGCATCCGGTTCCTTGTCATAGAGATCCCGGAATTCTTTGATATTTTCCAGCGCTTCGGAAAGGTCGGTGAACATCGGGATGGCTTTGGCTAATTTATCGCAAAAATCATAAGGGATATCCAGTACGCGGCCGACATCGCGCATTGAAGCGCGGGCGGCGATCGTTCCAAAAGTGATGATCTGCGAAACATGATCCTTGCCGTATTTTCCCTCGACGTAGCGAATTACGGCGTCGCGGCCGGTGTCAGCGAAATCCGTATCGATATCAGGCATGGAGATGCGTTCCGGATTCAAGAATCTTTCGAAAAGGAGGTCATGGACGATCGGATCGATATTAGTGATACCTAAGAGATAACAAACCAGCGAACCGGCGCCGGAGCCGCGGCCGGGACCGACAATGATCCCCGAATCTTTGGCCCAATTGATAAAATCGGCCACGATCAGAAAATAAGACGGCCAACCCATTTTTTTTATTACCGATATTTCATAATCCAGCCGTTCTTTTCTCACCTTGTCCATTTCTTCGTAAATTTTGCCGTAACGTTTCCGGCAACCCTCATGGGCCAGATGTTCGAGATAAGAAATTCCATCAAAACCATCCGGCACAGGAAAAAACGGCAGCAGAACCTGTCCGAGAGCGATTTCAACATTGCACATCTCCGCAATCTTTATTGTATTGGCAGCGGCTTCCGGAATATCTTTAAATGCAGCGATCATTTCCTCGTTAGAACGCAAGGAAAAATCCGTACCCATCATATTCATCCGGTCTTCATCCTCGACTTTCTTTTTATTCTGCAGGCAAAGCAAAATGTCCTGCGCTTCGGCGTCATCCTTGCGGAAATAATGGACGTCATTGGTAGCAACCAGCGGAACATTCAATTCCTGGGAAAAAGCGATCAAGGTTTTATTCAAGAAATCCTGGCCTTCCAGTTCGGGATGATCCTGGATTTCCAGATAAAAATTATCCTGACCGAAAAGTTCGTTGTATTCCAAAATCCTTTTCTTGGCTTTTTCCATTTGTCCAGCTTCAATCAGATGCGGGATCTCGCCGCCCATGCAGGCGGTGCAGCCGATCAGCCCGTCGTGGTATTTTTCCAATAATTCCCAATCGATTCTCGGCTTGTAATAAAAACCTTCCAAGTGCGCGGCCGAAACCAGCTTGATCAGATTTTTATAGCCTTGGTTATTTTTAGCAAGTAACAATAAATGATGATTGGCTCGATCTTCGACCGTTTCTTTGAACATCCGGCCGCGGGGCGCCAGATAGGTTTCCACGCCGATAATCGGTTTGATCCCCTCTTTCTTACATTTTTCATAAAACTCAATCACGCCGTACATCGTGCCGTGATCGGTGATGGCGATCGCCGGCGAACCTTGCTCTTTGGCATACTTAACCATCTCGTCGATCTTGGTCAGACCGTCGAGTAAGGAATAATGAGTATGATTGTGGAGATGGACGAAACTCATCAAGTAGAAAGTAAAAAGTTAAAATTAAAAAGTAAAAAATCAAGTTAAATTTTTATATTCCTGTTCATATTTATTAACTACTTCTAAAATCCACTTATGTCGGAGCTTATCAGTCATTGATTCCAGCTCTTTAAGAGACAGCCATTTCGCATCCATAATTTCATTATTCGGAACATCTAAATTACCGCCAACTATCTTTCCGGCAAAAACATGTTTGGTAACACTCGCCTTCCAAACACCAACTTTTCCAGTTAACTTCACGAAATACCCCGTCTCTTCCTTAACTTCGCGCACTGCGGCCTCCTCAGGCGTTTCATCCGGTTCTAATTTACCGGCCGGGAAATTCCAAAGTCCATAAAATTTTTCTTTTTTTTCCTGAACGAATAAATACCGGTTATTTTTTTCCAAAATGGTGGCCGCTACTGTTAGAATCTTAACAATTTCTTCCGCCATATAATTATACGAAGTTTTTAAAGCTTTCTTCGTATTTCATCAACGCTTCCAGGATCCAGGGTCCACGCAATTTACCGCGCATTGATTCGATCTCCTCAAAAGAAAACCATTGGGCATCCATAATTTCATCTTCGGGAAACTTTAAATCACCGTCGGTTATTTCCACGGCATAGGCATGCTTAACCGCGTCTTCGACTTTGTCCTGAAAAATTCCCACCTTACCGATAATTTTAACCGTATAACCCGATTCTTCCTTTGCCTCGCGTTCCGCCGCTTCCTCCAATGTTTCGCCGACATCAACCCGTCCCGCAGGAAAATTCCAAAGACCGCGTGATGGCTCTCCCTTTTCTTGAACTAATAAATACCGATAATCCTTTTCCAAAATAGCCGCCGCTACCACCGGCACTTTGATTATTTCTTTCTCCATATTTTTATATTCTAATAAACACAAAAAATCTCACTTTACATTTTGAGATTTACATTTTGCACCTTGCAAACGCCTCCTTGTCAGATACATATTATCACAAAGAAAGAATAAAAAAAAGCCGCCGGATCCGGCGGCTTTTAAAGCTAAAATTACAATTTAAATATCGCTTTCATCACGCTGGCCGCGTCGGCGCGCCTTTCCTTTTCCGCGTTTTTCATCCCCCTTTTGGCCAACTCGACGACATCCGGCCTGTTCAAAATCGGCTTCAGGCCATAATGATCAATAAGGTCTTGCAAATCGGCAACATCGCCGTTTTTAACCTCGCGCAGAAAATGCTCCAAGCCGTTTTCATCCAAACCTGTTTCTTTGCCCATTTCGGCTGCGGCTCGCTGACTTTCGCTCTGTTCCGGTTTTTCTGGTAAGACTTCAAATGAAGGCATAAATTTAGGGTTATTTTATTGATTCAAATCGTTGCCGGTTACTGCATTCAGTCCGTTACTCATGATGTTTCCGTATTGACCGGATAAACTTTTGATCTGCGGCCAGAGCATGATCAAGCCGACTACGACGGGCGCGATGATCAAAACAATCACCAGCCACTGATAAATCTCAGCGCGGACGAAGTGATTCTTGATCCCCTTAACCATTATTTTCATTTCCGCCACATCCTCAGCTAATTTTTTTAAATCTTCATCCATAGATATTAAATAAAAATGCAAATCTCAAAATATAAAATTTTTCATTTTGAGATTTTAATTTTAAATTTATTTATCCTCGTCCTTCACACTTCTTCACATATTCCCGCCCGATAGCCGCAAATTTTTCCATTTCTTTAGCGCTAAATCCTGGCTGGCCGCGCAAATTCATATCAATCAAAGCCGTATCGGATTTAAAATTCTGCAAAAACCATTTATCCGCGCCCCTGATCAATTCCCCCATTTTGGCGAAAGATCCTTCGGTGACAAAACCAGGGACGCAAGTCGTTCGAAACTCGTAAGGCAGCCCGCTCGACATAATCAGTTTAACACTTTCCTTAATTTTATTGAAATCGAATTTGGTCCCGGTAGCGCGGTGGTAATCTTCCGGCGCGGCTTTCAGATCCATCGCCAGATAGTCGATCAGCTTATCGGCCAATAATTTTTTGAGCATCTCCGGATTGGTGCCGTTGGTATCGAGTTTTATTTTATAGCCCAAATC
The DNA here is from genome assembly GCA_963747695.1 of Candidatus Falkowiibacteriota bacterium. Taxonomy (GTDB): domain Bacteria; phylum Patescibacteriota; class Patescibacteriia; order Patescibacteriales; family WJLG01; genus JAQTUZ01. Next base: position 94,654 of record CAVVFV010000003.1, read on the forward strand.
CCGAATCCGGCGGATAAAATCCGGCAAATCCGGGTGCAAGGTCGGCTCGCCGCCGGTGATAACCACGGCGTCCAATTTATTTTTTCGGCTTTCGAGGAAAAGAAAAAGACCATCCTCGTTTAACAGAGTATGATCTTTGTCTGTTCCTTTGCCTTGCGGCAAAGTATTTCCACTCCTATCCAAACCGGACAGGACAAGCATGGGATTATAGCAAAACGGGCATTGGAAGGTGCAACCTATCGTAAAAACCACTGCTGACAATTCGCCCGGGTAATCGATCAAGCTTAATTTTTCTAATCCACCGATTTTCATAGCCTTAGCCGGTTAGAAACCAGCTAACCGACCATGAAATTAATTAAAATCCTTTTCGACCACGGAAAAAGTTTTCCGGTCGGCAAACTCGGCCTTCTTGCCCTTGTTCCAGTTCTTCACCGGCGTCAACCAACCGACCACGCGGCTGTAAACGATGCATTCCTGTCTCTTGATTTTTGTCGGACTCATACTCCTTGAGTTAAGAGATAAGAAATAAGAGATAAGAAATTAATAGGATCTTCTATTAATTTTCTCATTCCAATTAGCTTAACCCTTTATTTTTATTTTAATTTTGTAAAAAAATTTTATCTCTAATCTCTGCTCTCTTATCTCTTATCTTATGCTATGGCATTGATGATATCCCTTTCCTTGCCGCTATGGTTCGCTTCCTCAGCTTCGATTGCCACCGGTCGCGCCGTCATTTCTTCCCCTTTCGCTACGGCTACGGAGGACAAGTCCGCTGCCATTTCGCGATATCCCATTTCCTCGTCGCACTTGGGGCAGAATTTATGTTCGCCCGCCAGATAACCATGCTTAGGACAGATGGAAAAAGTCGGCGTCAAAGTGAAATAAGGCAGATGATAACCGTAAACGATCTTCTTGATCAAACGCTTGGCCGCTTCCGGATCGTCGATTTTCTGGCCGAGAAAGCCGTGCAACACCGTGCCGCCGGTATATTTGGTCTGCAATTCATCCTGCAAGTCCAAGGCTTCAAAAATATCATTGGTATAATTCACCGGCAAATGGGTGGAGTTGGTGTAATAAGGATCAGCCCCCTGTTTCACCGCCTCGTCGTTGGCCACGATGATGTTGGGATAGACTTCTTTGTCTTTTTTGGCAAAGCGATAAGTCGTGCCCTCGGCCGGCGTGGCTTCCAAATTGTATAAATTATTGGTTTCGTTCTGATAATTCTTCAGCTTCTCGCGCATAAAATCCAGAATCTCCAGGGCAAATGCTTTGCCTTCCGGCGAGGCGATATCCCGCTTCATAAAATTCAAGAGCGACTCGTTCATCCCGTTGATGCCAATGGTGGAAAAATGATTCTGCCAAAATTTACCGAATCTTTCCCTGATCTCGGATAGATAAAATTTAGAATAAGGATAAAGCCCGTCTTCGGTAAATCTTTCCAAAATCTTCCTTTTGATTTCCAAACTTTCCTTGGCCAGATCCATCAGATGGCCCAAGCGCATTTTGTAATCTTCTTTGTCCTTGGCTAAGAAACCGACTCGGGCCAGATTAATGGTCACCACGCCGATCGAACCGGTCAAAGGGTTGGCGCCGAACAATCCGCCGCCGCGCTTTCTTAATTCACGGTTATCCAATCTTAGCCGGCAGCACATACTGCGGGCGTCTTCCGGCTTCATATCCGAATTAACGAAATTGGAGAAATAAGGAATACCATATTTGGCGGTCATCTCCCAAACTCCCTTGAGCGAGGGACGATCCCATTCAAAATTCCGGTCAATATTATAAGTTGGGATGGGAAAAGAAAACATCCGGTGTTTGGAATCGCCGTCCAGCATTATTTCGGTGAAGGTTTCGTTGAAAATATCGATCTCCGGTTGAAAATCCTTGTACTTTTCCGGCATAATTTTGCCGCCGATCACCACGCATTCCTCGGCCAAAGTGCCGATCGGTTTGACGTCCAGGGTAACATTGGTGAACGGAGTCTGAAAACCGACGCGGGTCGGCACATTCATATTGAAAACGAATTCCTGTAAAGCTTGGCGGACTTCTTTCTTGGTCAGGTTGTCATATCTGATGAACGGCGCCAGATAAGTATCAAAATTGGAAACCGCGCAAGCGCCGGCCAGTTCGCCCTGCATCGTATAAAGGAAATTCACTAATTGCCCCAAGGCGCTGCGAAAATGCTTGGCCGGTCCGGATTGCGTCTTCTCATCGACACCGGCGAAGCCTCTGACTAACAAGTCTTTCAAATTCCAACCGGCGCAATAGGAGGCCAGCATGCCCAAATCATGGATATGCAAATCAGCATTGATATGCGCATCTCTGATTTCAATCGGATATAATTTATTCAGCCAATATTTGGCGGAAATGGAAGAAGCCAGATAATTATTCAAACCCTGGACGGAAAAACTCATATTGCTGTTCTCTTTAAGGCGCCAATCAGCCCGGCCCAGATAATCTTCCATTAATTTTTCGTCGTTGGTCTTGGCGTTGAGATCACGCAACTGGCGGTGCTGGTCGCGATAAAGTATAAAAGCTTTGGCCAAAGGAATCTGTTTGCTCTCAATCAGGGTCTCCTCGACCATATCCTGGATCTCTTCGACGGCCGGAATACTGCGGGCATGGAATTTCCTGGACAATTTATCGACCACCTGGTTGGTCAGCTTTTCCGCCAAATCAGGGTCGTTGCTTCCCACCGATTCCTGCGCCTTTTTGATGGCGGCGGTGATCTTTTCCCGGTTAAAATCGACGATCTCACCCGAGCGCTTACGAATTTGCGAAATAATGTTTGGCATAACGGCAAGTTAGAAGGAAGAAGTTAGAAGTAAGAAAATTTTTCCGATTTCTCACTTCTGACTTCTTACTTCTTACTTTTCTTTTTATCCTCTAAAATTTTATTTAAAGTTTCTTTAAAATCCTTGGCATTATTAAACGATTCGTATACTGAAGCGAAACGGATGTAAGCGACCACATCGGTCTCCTTCAAGTGTTTCATAACGATCTCCCCGATCTCTGCCGACGTTACTTCGTTCTTTTTCAGCTGTTGGATATCGCGTTCGATATTGTGGACCAATTTTTTGAAATCATCTTCGCTAACCGGCCTTTTCTCCAAAGCTTTTTTCAAGCCGGAAACCAATTTGTCGCGGCTATAAGCTTCTTTTTGGCCATCACGCTTGACAACTGTCAAATCCAAAATTTCCATTTCCTCAAAAGTCGAGAAACGAAAGCCGCATTTCTCGCATTCGCGTCGCCGGCGGATCGAAAGTCCGTCGGAAGCCACCCGTGAATCGATAACTTTGGTATCTTCGTAATAACAAATGGGACAGATCATAGAATATGATGCGAATCTACGAATTAATACTAATGCCGCGAAAACCGCGAATAATTTATGCGCTCATCCGCAAGTTGATCAATTCACATTTTTTGCGGCATTCGCGCTCATTTGCGGATTCGCGTCATAACTTAGTGGGGAAATTGACTTTAGCTACTAATTGTGTCTTAATTATGGTTCAAACCCCATATCTTGTGGTATCTAATTATATTATACACCTATCAAAAAGCATCGTCAAACCCCCTTCCCCACCCGGATTTATACAAAAATTAGCCCCATAGTTCGACTAAAAATTATCCACAGGCTGAGTCGTTTCCATAATTATTATTTTTTAGTTTTCTGGATAAAAATTTCTGTGGATAAGTAGAAAAAACTCCGGACCGGGTCGGTCGGGAGCATGGTGAGAGGCAAAAATTTGCTCCCCGCTCGTCGAGTCGTTCCGGTTGATTGAATTATACCGGCCTTTGTACTATAATACCCCTATAATTGTTTTAAAAAATATCTGCATTATGAAAAGAACGACCAATATCGCCATCTGGCTGATTTCCTTAACTATTATTTTCGGCGTGGCCAAGATTTCGTTCGCCCAGGATATCAACCCCGACTTTGATCCGAACTATATCATCAGCGACGCGGAAATTTTTAATTATAATTCGATGGATGCCACGGACATCCAGAATTTTCTGCAGGCCAAGGGCAGCTATCTGTCCGCTTACACCGTGACCAATCCGACTGGCGTTTGTGAAACCGCCGCTCAAGCCATCTATGAAGTCTGTCAGGCCAACAAGATCAGCCCGCGTTTCGTCCTGGTGCTCTTGCAAAAAGAACAAGGCTTGATTGAAGATCCCAATCCGTCCCCGGCGAGCCTAGATTGGGCCACCGGCTATGGCTGTCCTGACGGCGGCGGCTGCAATCCGCGCTGGCAAGGTTTTTGGAAACAGATCAACAGCGCGACGCTCCAATTCTACGATTATATGGTAAATCCGCTCGAATATGCTTATCGGGCCGGTGCCACTTATACCTTTCAAAATTCCTGTTCGGCTTACAACAATCCCCCTTCCTCGATGATCACGCCTTACAATCTGGCTACGGCTGCTTTATACAATTACACGCCGCACGTTTTTAACGGCAATTATAATTTTTACATCCTCTGGCAAAAATATTTCGCCCGCAACTACCCGGACGGGTCGCTACTCCAGATCAAGGACCAAAAAACAGTCTGGCTGATCCAGGATGGCAAGAAACGGCCCTTCGCCTCGATGAGCGTTTTGGCCTCGAGATTCGACACCAATCAGATCATTACGGTCGAAAAAGCCGATCTGGATAAATTCGGCACCAGCACGCCGATCAAATTCGCTAATTATTCATTGGTCCGCTCCCCGCACGGCACGGTTTATCTTTTGGTCGATGACGAAAAGCGAGGTTTCACCTCCAAGGCCGTCTTTAAAAAATTCGGCTATAACCCGGCGGAAGTTGTCGCCGCGGGCTGGACTGATCTCGATTCTTATCCTGAAGGCGCGCCGCTATCCGCCACCTCCACTTATCCAACCGGCGCTTTATTGCAGGACGTAAAGACCGGCGGCGTCTATTGGGTCTATGACGGCAAAAAGGCCGCTATCGGGGATCGTGGCCTGCTCGCGTCGAGCAAATTCAAGAACAAAAAAATCATCAAATCCAACGCGGCGGAATTGGCGCAATACCCAACCACCGACCCGATACTTTTTGGCGATGGCACGCTTTTGAGTTCACCATCCTCGCCGGCCATTTATCTCATTTATGAAGGCAAAAAAAGGCCGTTTATGTCCTCGGATCTGCTCGCGAAACTTGGCTACAAACTTTCCAATGTCATCAAAGTCTCGCCGCAATTCCTGGCCAATTATGACAACGGCGAGGTGATAAAAGAAAACAACTTCTAAAATGATACGAATACTGCGAATTATTCGCTAATACTACAAACTCCACGAAACGAATTTAAAATTCGTTAAAATGTTCGCGGTATTCGCGAAAAATTTGTAGTATTCGCATCATATTATTTTATGTCGCTCAAACTCGCCGCTATCATTCCCCATCCGCCAATATTAATCCCTTCCATCGGCAAGGAAAATATTTTGCGTCTGGAAAAAACCAAGAACTCCTACAGCAAAATCGAGGAAGCGCTGATAACGGAAAAAATCGAGACGATCGTCATCATCTCTTCTCACGGACCGATCAGACAGGATGTCTGGAGCATCGATTTGGCGCCCGAGTATGAGATAAATTTTGAGGAATTCGGCGACTTTTCCACCAAGCTCAAACTGGACGGCGATCTGGAACTGGCGCAAAACATCCGGGAAAGTCTGATCGAAAATGATAACGTCCAGGCAATCTCCGCCCCGATCCTTGACCACGGCTGCGGCGTGCCGCTTTACTCACTACTTCTCAATCAAAAAAATATCGAAATCGTCCCGATCTATATTTCCGGAGCGAATCTTACCGAGCATTTTAATTTAGGCAAAATGATTGCGGCGAAGATCAAGAAGGGCCGGAAAAAAATCGCCGTTTTGGCTTCCGGCGACCTGGCGCATACTTTGGAAAAGAAATCGCCGGGCGGATTTTCTTCCCGCGCCGCCAAGTTCGACCAAAAAATTATTGAATTGCTGCAAAACAAGGCGGCGGATGAATTCCTCGCGCTCGACGAGAATCTGATCGCCGAAGTCAAGCCGTGCGGACTTAGGGCGATCGCCCTGCTTTGGGGAATCCTCGGCAACGGCGGTTATGATATCGATTCGACCGCCTATGAATCCCCTTTCGGCGTCGGCTATCTGTCAATGATTCTAAAACCTATCACAAACTAAAAACCGCCATCCGGCGGCTTTTTTAAATCAATTGGATCTTTTTTTACTTTCAACTTTATAACTTTTTACTTCTTTTCCCTTCTTCGCTGACAACTTTAAGGAAATATTTCCATTGCTCGCCGCTCTTACATAATTCCTTGGTGTCATTCAGGCATCTTTCCACGAATTCGACCGGATAATCGCGGCAGATCTTGAAGATCGAAGCGCGCTTGAAATTCGGCACGCCTAATTCCGCCACTACCCGCAAAGCTAAATCCTGCCACGGATAAGCCGGCGGTTTTTTAACTTGGCGCCCCTTTTTCTGGATGAATATCGACCCCAGACTCTCAAATTCACCCTTTGGTACGTTTTCCATAATATTTGCCTTTTAGTTCATATAATACTATAATATTTCAATAAAGATTGCAACAAAATTTTTACTTTTTACTTATTACTTTTTACTTTTTTGCGATGGCTAAAGTTTTACAAATATTAACCCTGCCTGATGAAATACTGCGGAAAAAATCCGCAGTGATCGGCGAAGATCGGATTACCGCCAAGGAATTCGAAGAGCTTTGCGATGATCTGGGCGAAACGATGATCAAAAAAGAGGGGGTGGGGTTGGCCGCGCCGCAAATCGGCCGGAATGTCCGACTGATCGTGGTTAATACCAAGAACGGCCCGGTTTTTTTATTCAATCCCAAAATCATCAAAAAATCCTGGATCAGAGAATGGGATGAAGAGGGCTGCCTGTCCGTGCCGCTCGTCTTCGGCGATGTCCGGCGCCATAAAAAAATAACCTGCGTCTTTTGCAACCGGCAGGGAAAAAATAGTAAAATTAAAGCTGCCGGATTCCTGGCCCGGGTTATCCAGCACGAGATCGATCACTTAGACGGCATCTTATTCGTCGATAAGGCCAAGAATTTACACAAAATCGACGAGGCTGACGAAGAATCAGAAGTAATCCCGCCAAAGACGGGACAAGGAAGCAAAAAGTAAAAACAGCTCCCCTTCTTTTCAAGGAGGGGTTTGGGGGTGGTTATTTTTTTTTACCTGATAGATCCAATAAAATATTCCGGCTAAGACAGCCAGGATGATAAGAACTTCGACAATCATTTTAAAATTTTCCGCGATCAATTCGATCTGCGTGCCCAGATAATATCCGCCGAGCGCCAAAACCGAAACCCAGATGGCCGAACCCAGAAAAGTATAAAAGACGAACTTGCCGAAATTCATCTTGGAAAATCCGGCCGGAATCGAAATCAAGTGGCGCACTACGGGCAAGAGGCGGCCGAAAAAAACCGAAACCGATCCGTATCTTAAGAAAAATTTCTCAGCTTTTTCCACCTTTTCCGGAGTTATCCGCAAAAATTTGGCAATGGCGTGGTCAGCCAGGATCAAAATCACCGCCCGGCCCAAGATCCAGGAAAGCCAGTAGCAGACTATCGCGCCGAGCAAACTGCCGATGACTCCGGCAATGATCACTAAAGATAAATTCATTTCCCCGCGGGCCGCCAAAATTCCCGCCGGCGGAATCACCAGCTCGGACGGCACTGGAATCACCGAACTTTCCATCGCCATTAAAAAAAATATCCCCTGATAACCGAGGTGGCCGAAAATCTGCAATAAATTATCGATAAAATTCATCATATAATTAATTATAGAGACAATCTCGACAAGTGGCAATCGCCACTTTTGTCATCCTGAGCGCCGCGCGAGGGATCTATTTCGAAAAGTTTCGATATTCAACAAAAAATCCTATTAAAGTAATTCGCGTTCTACCGAATTGATTCCTCGCCAGATGCTCGGAATGGCAAACAATAATATGAAAAATAAATTAAAAATAATCTTTGTTGGTACGCCGGATTTTGCCGTCCCGACTTTAAAAGCGCTGATTGCCGACGCTGATTTTGAGATTGCCGCGGTTATCACTCAGGAGGATAAGCCGGTGGGCCGCAAACAAACGCTGACTCCCCCGTCCGTCAAAATAATCGCTCTGAAAAATAATATTATAGTTTGGCAGCCGGCAAAGATCAAGGATATTAAAAATGAAATTGCGGCGCTAAAACCCGATTTTATCGTGGTGATCGCTTACGGCCAGATCATCCCCCAATCAATCTTAGATATTCCCAAGTATGGCTGCATTAACATCCATGCCTCGCTCTTGCCCCGCTGGCGCGGCGCGGCGGTGATCCAAGCGCCAATCTTAGCCGGCGACACCGAAACCGGCGTGACGATTATGAAAATGGATAAAGGCTTGGACACCGGGCCGATCATCGCCCAGATGAAAGTCAATATCCTGAAGAATGAAACAGCCGAAACATTGCATGACGAACTGGCTAAATTGGGTGCTCAAATGCTGCCGGAAACTCTAAAGGCTTTTGCTCGCGGCGAGATGGAAATCAAACCGCAGGATGAAAAACTTGTTACTTACGCTCGTGAACTGAAAAAAGAAGACGGCCGTATCAATTGGGCTAAACCGGCAATAGAGATTGAACGGATGGTGCGCGCTTATACTCCCTGGCCGGGAACTTATACGGAATTAAAAGATAAAAAAGAAAAAAGAAAAAATATAAAGATTTTAGAAGTTGTGAATAATGATTTGCCGATTAATAAATTTAAAACTGGAGAAATATTTTTGGATAATGGAAAAATTGCGGTGCAGTGCGGCGACGGCGCATTAGTGATAAAAAGGTTACAGTTGGAAGGTGGAAAACCATTAACCGCTGACGAATTTCTGCGCGGCCATGCCGATTTCATCGGCTCGATCATCAAATAAAAAAAGGCACCCACTAAAGATGCCTTTGTCGACGAATCGACGATTCTTTTCTACATACCAGCCGCTCTCATGTTCTTGAAAAAACTTCTGATATTTTTCGGACGCCAGGCAAAAAAGATGCCTGTAGGGCGAAAAGAGCTAAAATAAAGAGCGATGACCAAAACCACGATCGGCCAGGTTTCAATGCTGGCGATGAAAAAATGCGCTACATAAATGACTGCCAGCGGAATGGCGACATCGCTTGCCATGCACAAGAACTGAATTACATATTTCATCCATCTCATCTTCACCTCCTCGGTTGAAATTTACTATATTTTATAATACCGAGGAAAAAAAGTAAACAATTACGGGATTGACTGATTGATATATTTAGTTTATACTATTTACAAATCCAATTCGGATTTTATTTTATTTTTTCAGCCAGAGGCTGATCCGCCTTGGGCGGAAATTCTTAATTCTTAATTTGTAATTGATTTAGGTCCCTTCGTCTAACGGTTAGGACATCAGGTTCTCATCCTGAAAATAGGGGTTCGATTCCCCTAGGGACTACTAATTTAAAAACTCGGCCTTTCGCCGAGTTTTTAAATTAGTCATCTTCTATATTGGGAGTCGAACTGGTTGCGCGCGAGATATGAGCGCCGACGGAAGGAGGCGCGAATAATCGAGCGACGCTGACCATTCGGGGAATGGTCAGCGGGCAACCCCGGACAAGAGAGGCCGCCGCTTTTCCGGCGGCGGCCGAACACGACGACACCCCTAGGGACTACGGATAAATAAAAATACTGACTTAATATGGTCAGTATTTTTATTTATATAAACTTATTCTTAATACACTATTCTGTAAACACAAAAGAATTGGCAATGCCTGAATCAAAACAATTGTCATGAGGATAATCGGGTGGGTAAAGACCGATCTGACATTCCTGACCAGTGTTCCAAAAAGCAATCTCTTTTTTTGACGGACTATATTTTAGGTAATAACTATAAAGCGCCGCACGACATTGCGACGAAATCATGTCTCCGCCATCACCTATTATATTAACATTGTAAGTCGTGGAAGAAGTAGAAACTTTAGATAATGAATATTTACAGGTCTTACCATATTCTTGCTGAATAAAAGATGCAAGTTCTTTTTCGCTACTAACCTTTTTTATTTCAATCCTCCACGTTACATTATTATAATCAGCGTCATATTGTGATTTTTCCAAATCTGAAGAATAACCATCTGGCCTTAGAAGAAAAAGGTTGTTTTGTTGACCAACTTTATAGTTTAAAAAAACCTGATTATTTGTTGATGATGCTGGCACGCCAGAATTATAACCACCCCAGTTGGCCTTTTCCGGATACCTGAAAGAAAAGCCATATTCAATATTTTTGTAATCAAGCCATTTAACAGTAGAAGTGGTAATTTTCCCAACGGCTATATCGTTGAGGATTAAATCCTCTGGCGAAGTTGTTGCGGAAATAGCGCTGGTCGACGTGGAAACCGTGGTCGTGGACTGAGTGGAAATTACGGCCGCCAAAATTCCTTTTTTTTCAGAATAAACAACCTTTAATTGTTCATATTTAACAAAAAGAATCATGCCAATTATTACGACGACCACGGAACAAAGACTTAATAAAATTGCTTTTTTTCTCATAATATGTAAATTATTTAAATTTAAAGAATTGGAATGGCGCTTATTAATAAGCGCCATTCCAAACAATTGACTGCTATCATTGAATCTGATAAACCGAAAATCCTAATTGTGGCAATGCTTGTGTCGCGGTGGCATGGGATTTGAAGGCTGCATATGTTATTTTATGAACCCTCACCGTATTATCATAATTATAATTGCAATCAATCCATGTCATAGTATCTTTCACATCGCCAAAACCATACATTATATCGCTGACAAGGATTGCAGTATGCGGGCCAGGCACGCCGGCAGCATTAGTCCACCAAATTTGCAGAATATTTCCAGGCAACATATACGGCATTGTTCCCGAGTTCCAGCTGTATTTTTTTACGACTTGATTGTTAAAGCAATCCGCGCTCAGCCATGAATGATAGTCGGGATTGCCTCCATTCGAACAAGTATTAGCGCCGATCGTAATCCCGCTAGCCGGCAAAACAACATATGATTGCACCCACTGTTTGCATTGTAAATTAATTGACGAGTAATTATTGCCAACCATGGTTTGCGCGACAGTAAGAATCTTCGCATTTTTTTGCGTTTGCGACAAGGCATTCCAAACTTGTAAAGTTGGTGTTATTGTGCAAGTGGTAGCGACTGACGCGAGCGGCTGAACAGACTGTTCCTTGCTGCTATTCACGGGATTATTACTGCATCCCAAAATAGCAGCCGACAAAACAAGAACAAGGCAAAGATACTTTTTCATAACCAGCCCTTCTGTTGTTGAATTGATGGTTCATTGATTTGATAACAGTAACTAATTTTGAAAAGGACGATCGCAAAAGAACCGATGTTAACTGGAATTTATCTTCACTCCAACCCCCTTGTTAAGATTATACGGTTTATTGACGACTATTAATAGAGTAGCAAAAAAAAAATGATTTACGTCAAATTTTTTAATAATTTAGGCCTAAAATTTTGCGGCAGCCAATGTCTTCATTTCTGAATATCCGGGCAAGAGTGAAGCGGGATTCCGCCGCCGCGCGGAAATCGCTGCTTGACCTTTTACGAAAAATTTAGTAATTTTAGATGAAGTGTTCTTTTCCAAACCAAAGGGGTGCCAATTATGCCGAAAATAAATGAAATACATCCAGCGGGTTTGTTTTCCACGATCAACCTCACTTATGGTTGTAATTTATGCTGCTCCTGGTGCTATGTTCCGCCGATCAGAAACGCCGAAGTTATGGACCGCGACACGTTAGGCGATATCCTAAGTCTGCTCAAAGAGTTAAAAGTTCATCGCGTGATCCTTTCCGGCGGCGAACCAACCAAACGTGCGGAAGATTTCCTCGCTGCTGTCAAACAGTGTCGGAGTTTCGGAATGAGAGTATTTGCTAATACTAACGGTTTGGCCTTTGCCGATCGGAATTTTTTGGCTGAAGCGTTGAACAGCGGCCTGTCCACAATCCATCTCTCCTTAAAGGGGGTGAATCAGATTGACTTCCGTAACAACACCGGCTTCAATCTGTTCGACCGGCAAAAAACAGCCGTAAAAAATATCTTATCCTCAAACCGTTGCTCGCTGTTTGCCAACCTCACTTTGAATCGCTATTTCATCAAAGGCTTTGGCGAAGCGATCGAAATGGTCAATCGCTGGGGCATCAAAAGCCTGACGATCGGCGTCGCTTTGCCGGCCGAAACGGAATTCGGCGCGGCTGACGATCAAATACCTGCCCCAAAAGAGGTGGCTGACTTTGTCGAGCATCGCTTAGGAGCAATTTCCTTCGGCGATCTCGATTACACTTTCCGTTTCACCTTGCCTTTATGTCTTTTTGACCGGAGCAAAATCGGCCAACTGCTGTCAAGAAGCGCTTTCGTGACGAATTGTTTTTTACGCGAGGGAACTGACTTGGTGTTTGATCCGCAGGGAGGACTTATTCCCTGCAACCATCTCTCGCGGCAGGCGCTCGGCTACATTGGCCGAGATTTTTCCACCGCCGCGGAATATCACGCATTTTTAAGTCGCGATGATATTGCCGCCCGGTTAAATCATCTCCGAGCCGGTCCTGACGAAGATTGCCGATCATGCGAATGGGTCAATCGTTGCTGCCGAAGTTGTCCGGCCTTGACCTCGCAATTGGCGCATAATTCCGATATTCATCCCGAAAAATAAAGGAATGACATGATCAAAAACCCGGCTTTTCTAAAAGTCGGGTTTTAAAATTCATTCGTTAATGAGAAAAAAATCTGCAAAATGACCTGTATTTATGTGATATTGACAAAATTTTGATTAATCATTGACAGCCTTAATTCTTTGTGCTATACTTCTAGTGTTAGGTAAAAACTGACCGTTCTCCGCAAAAGGGAGAATGAAGATAGCGCGTAAGGAAAGCAAGTCGAATTTCCGGCGCTAAAACTAAATTAACAAACTTGATTTCTACATTACATGCAAGGAACCATCAAAAAGTTGACTGACAGAAACTTTGGCTTCATCACCCCTGCCGACGGCAGCAAAGATCTGTTTTTCCATGCTTCGAGCTTGGAAGGAGTCGATTTCAGCGAGTTGAGAGAAGGTGACGCCGTCACTTTCGAAATCGGCGAGACCCCGAAAGGTCCGGCCGCGGCTCAAGTTAGAAAAGCTTAATACCTTTTTTAAATAGAAAAAAACATCCAGCTTCTCATTAGGGGCTGGATGTTTTTTTAATGGCGTAGGCGGGCAATATTTTGCGCGCTGATAAATTACTCGGCCGTAATCGGAACGCAAAGTATTGCGTTCCTACGTATTTTTTATCTGGTTGCTCCGGAGTAAGCGATCGCGGCGACCGTATTCCAATCATTCGCCGAGGTTGGCACTCTGGAGAAAATGCCTTTGAAAATATTGATACTTGCGGTCTCGCTTTTTAAATTACGGTTCGCCGCCTGTTGCATCAAGCCGTAAGCCATGATCGTAACCGCGGCATTATCATGAGCATTGCTCATATCCGGCGCGCGCAGATATACTTTCTGGAATTGCTGCTCGGCCCAGGCGATCGAGCTTGAACTGGTTTGTCCCGGCCAGCGGCCATTGGCGATCTTCACCACATCGGTGAAATCCGTTTGGGTGGTTGGCAAGCGAGCGAAGGCGGATTTGAAGGAATTCACCACTGCCGCTCTTTGTCCGGCCCCCAACTTTAGCGTATTGGAATCAACTCCGTAAGTGATAAAACTGTTGATATTACTAAGCGTAGATGAAGATACCGACGCAACATTCTGCGTCAAACTTTGCAGATATTTGATCTGGGCGGCTTGCTCGGCGATCGTATTCTTCATTTCGTTCAATTGCGCCAAAAGCGAATCGATTGAACCGCTGTATAATTGGCTGGCATTGTCATTGATGGATATTACTGTCGCTGCCGGAGTTACCGGCGCGGCTGTCGTGGCGGGGCTCGCCGTTACGGCACCGGTAGCGCAAAATTCATCATAATAAGAATCAAAAGTTCCATCGTTGATGCATTGTTCCTGGAAACGGGAATTGCAGGTGTAATTGTAATAATTAGCCGTATCCAGATTTACTTCCTGCAGATAGCCATTTACCAAACGACCCGGTCCGAAACTGGTCAATTGCGGATAATTCTGGCCGACCGGCTGACCGGTGGCGCAATCTCTGATCACGCGGAAAAGGATCAGCCCGCTTTTCACCGCAGACGGATCAGTCACCTGATGATTCAGATAATCGGCGCCATAAGTGGAACTGATCAGGCTCTTGATGTCCTGCCCGGCGGATAAAACCGGTTCGCTTTCCGATTGCGGCTTGGATGAGTCGTTGATATAATTCACACTAAAATCTTGGGAATTATAAACGGTCTGACTATCCAAAGAAACCTCTTTTATAGTTAGCGAATTAAGGCCCGATGATAAGCTGGTCACATTAGAGTTATTCAATAAATAAACGTGAACGGTTTGACTAGGGGACAAATTATACTGCTCAGTTTGTCCGGCCGTGGATTGGAGAGGCTTGTTGGTCGTGTTATCCCAAACCGAAAGAAAAAAGGAAACTGAACCGACGCCTGAATTAACCAAATCAAACTGCGGTTGGTTATCAATCGATTTGAAATTATTCACCGACAAGTGAACGCCTTGTGTTATTTGCTCGTATGACTGGGAAAGAAAGCTGGCGTTAACATGCGTCGGGCCGGTCAGCTGGATAGTGCAAACTTGATTAGTCATCTCCGCATTGGTGACGCCGCATCCCGTCCACGATCCGAATACCGAGTCGGCCGCCGGTGCAGCGGTCAGAATTACTGTCGTACCGATGTTATATTCTCCGCTACAAGTAGTGCCGCAATTGATCGTATTTCCGTTATCGGTCACTGTCCCTGAACCAGCCGGAGTCGATCCCATTCCCACTCCAGTTTTTGTAATACTCAATGTCGCTAATATTTGGCTGCCCACGCCGGCAGTTTGCCCCCAGATATTCGCGCTCTTAACTACAATGCCATTAGCATCCTTCGCGTTGACATAAATAAGATAGGAGGTGGAGGGATTTAAGCCCGTCAAAACAACGCTATGATTAGTCGTTAAGGCGTCAGTCCCCTGCCATGACCAAGAAGTATCACTGCTTGCCTTGTAATAAACAATACTGTCGGTATCAACATTAGTAACCCAGGCGACAGTCAAACTACTAGAACTTACGGTAGAATCTGGAACACCCAAATTGGAAATGATAATGCTGGCCAACGGCTGATTATAGACGGAAAGGTTAGTCAGTTTGGTTTCGCTAGTGATATTCTGGCCATCGGCTGTGGTGCAGACGGCGCGATAATAGTAGTCGGAATTCGCGGCCAGATTCGTCAATTGTGCCGAAAAATAAAAGATTCCGTTGCTTCCTGTCGTCCCCGATGAAATCAATTGGCCGTTTACACTGGACGCGCTACTGAAATCCGAACCAACGCTGTATTGGAGGATGCAAGTGGAGGTTGCGTTGACGTTCCAAAAAATATTGCCGGCATTGTCGGCATTATTATTAATGGAAATGCTTAATGTAGTCGCGTGAGTTTGGGGAACGCTTAAAATCAGAGCCAGGGCCAAAACAAACAAAAATAATAATGTTTTTTTCATTTTTTTGTTATTTAATTATTAATTATTAGCTATTTATATTTTACCACCTTCGCCCCTCAACTCCAACTTTCGTCCATTGAACGCAAGGTATTGCGTTCCTACCAAGCGGTAATTTTTTTACGCCATAGGCACGCAATATTTTGCGTGCTTTTAAATTTTAGTCCGCGATTGGAACGCAAGGTATTGCGTTCCTACGGGGCTTTCTTACTTTACTATATTATTCAACTGAATGACAGTCCCCTTTCCGGAAGCCGTCGGATCGTCTTTAAGATTGGCGTTGATGTCGGACAGGCCGCCGGAAATTTGCGCACCGGTGAAAGCGTCGGTCGCGCTATATTGAATATTGGAAATCAAGGTCGGAACCTTGCCAAGATCGGCGGCGGTCGGAATCAGCTCCACTTCAAATCCGGCGCGATAATTTCCGCCGCTCGCGGCCACATCATCAACCGTCCAGATGACCTTGCGGCTGATCTGGCCGAATTGGACGTCGCCTGATAAAACCGTTTTCTGATTTGTCCAGCCGATCTCGGCCGGCAGATCCGCCGTGACCGTCAAATTCTTCAATTCATTGCCGGAGTTATCGATCTCCCAGAAAATCCAATAATTTGTAGGGACGTCCACCACCGGCGGCAGCGGCCCGACGCCCAACTGATCGCCCTGGGCGCTGTAATAAAGTCCTTTGGCAACGACTTGTAAATCGGACGAGAATTTAATTTTCGGACTGAACATTTGATATTCGGCTTGCCGGCCATTAACCTGATAATTAACATCGGCGATTATCCCGGTTTGCTGATTGACGCTAGTCGTCTGGCGCGACAGCACGGCGGAAAAATCGATTTCACCGGTTTGTCCCGGCGCCAGATCGCCCACTGCCACGGTATTACCGCTTATTTTATACTGACTCGATGAGGCAAGCGTTAAATTCTTGAGGATGACGGAATTATCGGCCGGCACGATTGAAATACTGGTATTGTCGGCGGCGGTAGTTTCTTTATTGATAAAATTCAATTTATAATTGACTGTTTCTTCGGAGTTGATGACATTCTTATCAGCCGCAATGGCGACGCCGAAGGTCGGCACGGTCACGTTGAGATTGGAGTCGGCGGTCGTTTGCTTAAGCTGCTGCCCATCCAAATTCAAATCGACTGCCAACTCAGCCGGGAATGTTCCGGCGGCGGCGCTTACCGCGGCTTCATACTGGATCGGCAAACTTTGACCGGCCTTCAAACCGTTGACGATGATAACGCCATTGACCAGATCCGCTTGATCGGCGGAGATGCTTTTCAAGCTGATCGCGCTATTGGTAAACGCCAAATCGATCTCGCCGGGTACGTCGGAGAGGCCGTTATTTTTCAAATTAATATTTCCGGCAAAATCAAGATTTTGATAGACCTGTTTCGGGGCATCGAAGCTGACGCTCAAAACAGAGGACCCCAGCGGATAGACATAAGACCCCAGCGTATTGGCGGACCGGCCGTTCTCCTGGTAATTCAAGGAGTAAGTGAGCGTCTGTTGCGAGCCGACCGCGCCAAAGGGAGCGCCGCTGACTTTAACTTTACCGTTGGCGCCGCGGGGCAGATCGCCGATCGCGAAAGTATTGGTTTGATCGGACCAGATATTCTGCGGACTGACGGAATTGAGAGCGAAATTTTTCGGAAAAACCAGGGAGATCGTTGCCGCTTTGATATCGACCTTGCCATTGTTCTTATATTGGATGGTAAAAGATTCATTCTGGCCGCTCGTCACGGCGCCCGGATCAATTGTGGTGGAGAGATCGATCTGCGCTTTGGGCTGCAAGGTATAGAAATACAAAAAAGTTCCGGCCAAACCGAGGATCAGCAGGACAAAAAAGATGTCAGCGACCAGATGGAATTTGCTGTCCCGATAGAATCTCTCGTGCCGTTTTTTCAGGTGATGCTTGATCGGCTGGGCCATCACATTGAGCGTGCCGATGATGATGTTGCCGCTTTTTTTGAGATCAAGTTTTCCTTTGGCCAGCTCAATCGCTTCGTCTTTTTCGCTTTCCAAAAGCTCCTCCACCGGCTCGAGCACTTCGGTCTCGATCATCGGCAGATTTTCGCCGTTCTTCGTCATATTTTGCTTATTTTCGTTCTCCATATGGTTAAGATTAATTATATATCTAATTAATGATTTAAGCTATTAAGGACAAACATTCTTAATTCTTAATTCTTAATTCTTAATTCTTAATTCAATATGCCGTATTCCCCGCTAAAATTTCATCCTTGCCGTCATGATTGATATCGGCCGCGACGACGGTGATGCCGGCGGTGGCTGTCTTATCATAGGCTAAGAATTGTGAAATCAATTTGCCGTATTTGTCCCAAACCCGGACTTGCGGTTGAGCTCCCGGACCGGCGCCGGTGATAATTTGCCGATCACTCGTCCCGTTAACATTTCCCACGGTGACCGAAACACCCGAGCGGGAATTCTGATCATAAGCGAAAAATCCGCCCAGAACTTTGCCGTTGCCGTTGAAGATCCGCACTTGCGGACCGCCGCCGACACCGGCTCCGGTGAATATTTCATCTTTGCCGTCATTGTTATAATCGATCGCCGCCACATTTACGCCGCCGCGAAAATTCCGGTCATAGGCGAAAAAACCGCCGGAGAGCAGTCGGCCGTCGGCGCTAAAGATCCGAACTTGCGGACCGCCGCCTTTCCCGGCGCCGATCACCAATTCTTTCTGGCCGTTGCCTTGCAAATCGGCGATCGCCAAAGAAATGTCGCCTTTAAAGACTCCATTAAACGGTTTAAAGCTGGTAAGCACTTTGGTGCCGCGATAAATCGTGATCGTCCCGTTGCTGTTTACCAGAGTTTCATCGATCTTGTCGTTGTCAATGTCGGCCGAAATTATCTGCGCGCCGCCGGGGTAGCGGCTGTCATAAGCGAAAAATCCGTTGCGGAGCTGGTTGCCTGATTGATCAAAAACGCGGAAGAACTCGCCATTTTTGAAGACCGCGTCGGTGATGATATTTTCCGTCGTGTTCCCCGAAGCAACCGGCTGAGCCGCGGCCGGCGGACTGGCCGGTGCCGGAGCGGCCGAGGCGGAAGGAATTTTCCGGCTCGAGAGATCGCCCAGTAAAATTACCGCGTCATCGGCGGCAATGCTTACCAAATTTACTCTAGAACCGTTATTGATATTCGGATCTTGCGTGCCGCTTAATTTATTGAAAACTTCATCGGTGAAAACATAATTTTGCGTCTGATCGGTCGAATTGACGACCACGATACCATTAGTAAAATCGCGCCGCCACAAGCCTTTTTTAAAAGTCACATTATTCTTATCCAAAATATTGATCGGCGCCGACACGGCGGTTCCTAAATCAGTAGAATATTCGTCATACCACCATGTTTGTCCGTGATTATTGACGCCGTAATCGAAAGAAAAGCTGCCGTCTCCCAACAGCGCCGACCCCAGGGAAAAACGCATTTTATGATAATCATCGATCCCCCAAGTATTATTGGTATTGGAATTGATGATGCCGACGTAAGGATTGAGAAAATTTTTGCTATCAGCGTAAGTTTTCATCGAACCGGCCCAGGTGCCGTCCGCCTCCCAAGGCGCGGGAAAACTTTCCAGCATAATGCCGTTAAGATACGGTTGATAAGACGGGTCGTGCCGGCTGTTGGCCACAATCAGATATTTATTTCCCAAAAGCGCCTGCGTCTTGGCGAGCATTTTTATATTTCCGGCCGCCCAAGCTTGATCCAGAACCGCGGCGCTGTCGGCTTTGCCGTCATTATTGCTGTCTAAATTACCGCTATTGAACCAGGAAATATTCGGCCAAACGTTATCATAAAAAACTCCGTCCCAAAGTCCGGTGGACATTACTTGGTCGTTGATGAATTGCGGCAACAGATCATTCCAGCGTTGGCCGGCCGGAGACAAACCCGCGCCGTCAGTGATATTGAGTACTCTGGTCTGCGGCCAAAAAGAAGTAAAGTTACCGCTCTTGTCTTTCAGCCACCAGGACGGATTGATTTCGCCTTGCAGCTGGTTGCGCAATTTCGCAAAACTGGGATCCTCGGGCTTAGTGAATATCTCTTCCGAGGTGATATAAGCCAAAATAATTATCTTCGGGTTCAACTGGCGGATTTTTTTCAAATTAGCCAGGCTGTTATGCTGCACCTCCATATCCAAAACCAGAACATCCCACTTCGCCAGATTATTCACTTCCGTATCCGGAATAGACCAGTTCAAATAATAATTAGCCAACCGCGGATAATCGGTCTTGACCGTACCGGTATAAGCCGAACCGCACCAAGGCCAAACCAGAAGGCCGGCTACCGCGAATAAAAAACAAATTTTAGTGATATTATTCTTCATTATTAGCCCAGTTCATCAATAATTAAATTCCTTAGATTATAGGATTTTTTATGATTATTGTCAATGCCAAAACGCAATAACAAAGAGCATGGAACAGAGAATATTTGTTTTGTATTTTTTGCTCTATGTTCCATGATCCTAGTTCTTGGTTAGCGGCAAATATTGTCCGCTTGACAAACAGTCGGCAGATAACAAGAACGGTTAGGACAACAAGCCGCGCCTTGGTAGCCGCAGGAAATCCGCTGGATAAAATCCTGGGTCGCGATGATATAGCCGTTGACGTAAGCGACGCCGATCCCCGATTCAGTAAAAGAAGATTGTAAAATATTGGCGCGATGGCCCGGGCTATTCATCCAGCCCAAAACGATATCGGAAGCCATTTCATCATTGCTCGTATAGGAAATGCCCGTCACATTGACGGTCGCTTCAGCGGCCAGCTCGGCGGCTCTTTTAACCAGCTCAGAGCTGATCAGATTAAGTTTATCCTGGGTGCTGATATTTGATTCCAAGCTCGCCTTCAGCGCGTCATTGGCGCTTTGCACCGCGGCATCGCAGCTGTCGATCGAACTTTGATCGGCCGCGCTCGAGTTGGTCGTGAAAACGATTTCCTTGCCGCCTTGCATGGCGATATTCTCCCCGGAATCGGCAAAGTAATCGATGCCACGGGCCTTTAACCGGTCATCTTCATAAAGGCCAAAGACTAATCCTTCGTGATGGATCATAAAATAATCGCAGACTTTGTTGAGCGAGGTCAGCGGCAGATTTTCCCGAGCCAGATCCTGGCTGTGTTCCCGGGCCACTGCCGAAATATCGGGATTCCAGACTAGGGCAGTCAAGCCATTTTTGGCGCGCTCGGCATTGACCAGGTTGTTTATTTTTTGTTCAAGATAACTCAAGTCATAAGGCGAGGCAGCGGTAAGAGGATTTGAAGCCGGCGGCAATACCGTCTGGCTTCCGGCGGCAGGCGGCAGAAAAGAAGGTGCGATATTAATTTGCGCCAGATTGGCATTGGAAATCCCCAAACCTAATTTTCTGATTACCGCGTTTATTCCGTCGACCGTCAATAAATAATATCTGGTGCCATCAACCGGATTCACATACCAAGCCTGACCGTGGTCTTGGACTTGTAAAAAAATCTTTCCTTTGGCGGCGGCGATAAAATTCAACTGGCTTTGATTGGTAATCTTGGCCGTCGAACCGGCCAGCGGAATCCTCGCCAGATTGGCATTAGTGATCCCGATGCCGACTTGCCTGATCACGGCAAACGGATCATCCAGCGGATAACGCTGATGATTCGCCGGATTGACATACCAGGCTTCTCCCCTATCCTGCACGGCCAAAATAATCCGTCCGGACAGATGATTCGCCAGCGCCGAGTTAGCCGCCGCTTGCACCGGAATGACCGAATAAAAACAAAAAACCACCAATATCGCTACGGCTATTCTTTTCCCGCGTAAAATCTTATTCATTGTAATATTATATCACGAAGCTTTAATTTTGATTACCTGGCCAATCAGGCTTGACCCGCCATTACGCGCCGAGATGACTTGCTCCGGATCAAAATAAACATCAAAATAATATTCAGTCTTTCCTTTCATTTTTTTTCCCTTTAATTTACCGGTGCGCGATGAGCGATTGTGTTCAACCACGACTTCTAAAATTTTTCCTCGAAATTTTTTGGCATATGCCGCGGTCAGCTCATCGCTCAATTTTCTTAGAATTTCCGATCGGCTTTTAATTTCCGGCGGATCAACTCGGCCGGGCAATTTGGCCGCGGCGGTCAGAGCATGGGGAGAAAAAGAAAAAACATGCAGCCGGCTGAATTTGATTCTCTTGATGAAATTTTCCGTTTGCTTAAAATCTTGTTTAGACTCTCCGGGGAAACCGACGATCACATCGGTGCTGATGGCGATGTCCGGCATTTTTAAGCGTAGTTTTTTTATTTTCGCGGCGAAATATTTCAAATCATATGGCCGTTTCATTAAGCGCAAAATCTTATCGCAACCGGATTGCAGCGGAATATGCAAATGCCGGCACAGCTTCTTTTCGCCCGCCATCAAACTGATCAATTCATCGCTGACTTCAGTAATCTCAATAGAACTCAAGCGAAGGCGTGCCAAATCTTTTATTTTTACCAATTGCCGCAATAATTTCTCCAACGTCGCTCCCCTCTCCCGATCTTTTTTATTCACGTTATTAATGCCAAAAAGTCCCAGATGAATTCCGCACAAAATTATTTCGCGATAACCTTTTTTAACCGCGGCCTCGGCTTCGGCGATTATTTCTCCCGTCGAGCGGCTCTGCAATTTTCCCCTGGTGAAAGGGATGACGCAATAAGAACAAAATTGCTCGCAGCCGTCCTGTACTTTTAAAAAATACCTTGATCGGTTTTGATTATCGTTCGAGATGCTAAAACCATCTTCGCCTGCTAGCCGCGTTTCGTATTTCGTATTTGGTATTTCGTACTTGGTATATTTTTTTATTTCATTTATCAACCCATCAAAATTTTTACTCTCCCAAATCAAATCTACGCCTAATTCTTTTTGGTTAATTTTTTTATCGTCTGCTCGCGGCCAGCAGCCGGTGAGAATTATTTTAGCGCCGGGATTCTCCGCCCTGGCTTTATTGATCATCCACTTATTCTTGCTGATGGCGCCGGCGGTCACGGCACAAGTATTGATGATGGCCAGGTTCGCTCCATTTTTCGCTAAAATAAAACCGGCGGATTTTAGCAATCCGCCTAACTCGCCGCCGTCATATTGATTGACCTTGCAGCCTAAACTGTAAATCTTAAAACTGCGCATGAGCCGGCGAAGGGACTTGAACCCCCGACCTCCGCTTTACAAAAGCATTGCTCTACCACTGAGCTACGCCGGCCTCGTACAACCATATTATCCTATATTTATCTTTTTTTCAATGAAAAAGCCGCTCGTATTTACCAAGCGGCTTTGCTGCGACAAATCCTTTCGTCAATAATTACCGCACAACCCGGCCCGACTCTGTTGTCTGGCTAAACCAGCGGCGATATTGAGATATCCTTGAGAGTCACGGTGATCGAAATTACCGATCTTTTCCATCGACGCCCGGTCAGCGCTATAAAGCGATGTCGGTGAAGCCACGCGCAGCAATCTCATGTTCCCTTTATAAAGCTCAAAGGAAACCGAACCGCTGATATCTTTGGCCACGCTGGTGATATAACCGACGAGCTCTTTGCAATACGGAGCGAAGAATTCGCCGCGGTAGATCGCTTCGCCGAATTCCGCCGATATCCGATCGAAAACTCGCCGGCGGTCGCGATCCAAAACCAGCTCTATCAATTTTGCGTAGGTCCGGCAGAGAATTGACAGTCCGGGCGATTCGTAAACTCCTCGCGACTTGATCCCGACCCGGCGATTTTCCACCACGTCGATGCCGATCCCGATACCATGCTGGCCGCCAATCGAATTCAGGGCCAAGAAAATGTCGAGTGGCTCGCGATGGTTAAGATAATGGACCGGACGACCCTCTTCAAAACCAATCGTGATCTCCGTCCCCTTGTCGGGTGCCGCCTGGGGAGAATTTCCCATTAGAAACCGGACAAAATCGGTCGGCGTATTCAAATCCTCCAGCTTGTCCGCTTCATGGGTCAAGCCCAACAGGTTGGAGTCAGTCGAATACAGTTTTTCCAGAGTCGCCAAAACTTTCAGCCCTTTGGCCTGACAGTAGGCGATCATTTCTTTCCGTCCGCCAAAGTCCTTGAGAAATGCCTGATCCCGCCACGGAGCATAAATTTGGAGTTCCGGAGCCAAGTGATAGACGCCAATTTCGAAACGGACTTGGTCGTTGCCTCTTCCGGTCGCGCCATGAGTGACAATTTCTATTCCGCGTTGTTTGATTTCAGGAAGCGCCGCCTTGATCAAAGCCATGCGGGCGATGCCGGTCGTATTGAGAT
Organism: Candidatus Falkowiibacteriota bacterium; assembly: GCA_963747695.1. Lineage (GTDB taxonomy): Bacteria > Patescibacteriota > Patescibacteriia > Patescibacteriales > WJLG01 > JAQTUZ01. The sequence goes on from CAVVFV010000003.1 coordinate 118,569, forward strand.
AACCGCCCTCATACGCGCCTTGGCCTTGAACAACCAGCAGACCGTATTCGGCCAGCAGCTTCTTCGCATCGACGAGGATCGCTTCCTCGGCGCCCGCCGCTATCATCCGGCGAACCACATCGCTCATGTCGGTTTCTTCGGGTTGGCCCAAATCGCCGATCAAAGTCGTGACTTTCGCGCCGCGTTCTTTCAGCCAGCTGACCATCGTCGTGCTGTCCAAGCCGCCGGACACAAACGAGGCAACTCTTACGCCGTTCAAATCATAAACATTCATACGATTCCTCCGCTTCCATTGGATTGGGTTTATTATTAAAAAATGTGCTTTCCACACCAAACATTAACCAGATAAATTATCATAATTAGCACTATTTTGTCAAATGATTTTCTTTCGCCATGGGCGGCCGACGCTCGTCCCGCCGCGGCGGGATCGTTCCCTCGCGAACTTTGTCTTGCTTCCAACCAGCACACACCTCGGTCACTCGCCGCCGGAATGCGGCTCGCTCCCTTGTCCAGGGTCAGCACCAACGTGCCCCGGCACGTTGGCGATCGCTCAGCTGTTCGCCGCTCGTTCCCTCGCGGCTCTCGCTTCGCTCCTGACCAGCGCACAAAAATTTGAAGCTTCGCTTTGTAAGGGGCCTCCGCCCCTTCCAATACCATCCCCCGAAAACAGTGGGAAACTTACGTTTCCCAAACCCTTCCTAGTTCAAATCTTGTTGGGACCCGCGCACCAATAAAAAATACCGCTTTTGCGGTATTTTTTATTGGTGCGCCCAACAAGATTTGAACTTGTGACCTTCTCCTTAAAAGGGAGCTGCTCTACCAGCTGAGCTATGGGCGCGAACTTATTGATCAGATTTTACTTTTCTTATATTTTCAAGCGACACTACTCTACCCGCCTCGCTGAAGGCGGACCAGCTGCTTACCCCGCCCTTTTGGCGGGGAGCTATGGGCGCTCGACGATTTTAGATTGGCGATTTTCGATTTACGATTAAGTTTACTTGTTATTAATAATAACAAAAAAGGCGGAAAATAAAAACGCCTGCACCAGGCACGTTTTATTTAAGAAAATCATAACAAATAACCGGCAACTTGACAAGTGGGCGGGTAAAATTAAAGCCCGCGCGCAATTACGCAATAAATGAAAAGGAACCCGGTAGAGTAAGGGTTCCTTGACGTAGAGATGATGAATTGGCAAAAGAGCGATTGTGATGAAGGTGCGAATTTTGAAAAAAACGAGCGAGGAAAAAGCGGCTCATCAGACACTTTAAAGAATGGAACAGAAAAATACGAACAATAACTGAAACGGAAACGGATCAGCGCAATACAAGGAACTGAACTGATCCAGCCTTAATACTCGAACTACCGCTCAACCCCTCGCTCGTTCAAAAAAGGTGCGCCGGATGAAGTGTCTATATTATACCTCGGTCGACCGATTAGTTCAAGAAGATCGGGTTTCCGGTTTAACATCGTCCGCAAAATGCTCCTTCAATTTGGCTATTTTAGGCGCGATTACGGCTTCAGAATAGGAATCGTCCGGATGGCGATCATAATAATTCAGGTGATAGTTTTCCGCCGGATAAAAGTTAGTGAATGGTTCGATGGTTGTAACGACCGGCGTTTGATATTTGCCGCTCGCGGCCAATTCGTCGCGCGATTTTTCCGCCGCGACTTTCTGTTCGTCATTATGATAAAAAATAACCGAGCGATACTGCGTGCCGACATCGTTCCCCTGCCTGTTCAAAGTCGTCGGATCAATTGAAGCCCAAAATATTTTTAAAAGTTTTTCATAAGGAGTAATGGCCGGATCAAAAGTTATCTGGGTCGATTCGGCATGGCCGGTCTTACCTGAACTGACTTCCTCATAAGAAGGATCGGCAATCCGTCCGCCGGCATAGCCCGGCATTACTGTCAGCACTCCTTTTAATCTTTTAAATAGCGCTTCGGTGCACCAAAAACATCCTCCGGCAAAAGTTGCAATTTGTAAATTATTTTGGGACATAAATTTTACCAATTAATATTTAATTATTATAATTGACTAAAATTATCGAGCAAGGTATCTTGAAATTGGATTAGTTAATCGAAATGTATGAAATTTTCTATTGTTATTCCGGTTTTCAATGAGGCGGAAAATATTACCGCGGCGATGAACGCGCTCTTGATCCAAACAGTCGGGAGAAATAATTTCGAGATCATCGTCGTCGACAATAATTCCACCGATGCTAGCTTTGTCATCGCCGAACGTTCCGGCGCCGATCTGGTGATCAAGGAGACCAGACAGGGCACGAACATGGCGAGACAGGCCGGCCTGGCCGTAGCTAAAGGCGAAATCATCGCCTTTTTGGATATGGATTGCGTGCCGCCGCCCGGCTGGTTGGCCAAAATGGAAAGCGATCTGGCTGATCCAAGCATTGCGGCGGTTTCCGGCCCGTTCGATTATGAATTTACCGGAGTGAAAAAATATCTGGAAATAATTTACACTAACTTTATGCTGCCCAACATCTCGGCGGTCCTGAAATTATTATTCGGAAAAAAATCCGGCGTGCTCATCGGCGGAAACTTTGCCGCCCGCCGCAGCACTTTTACCGCCATCGGCGGCCTGCCCGATCTTGATTTTTGGGGAGACGATGCGGCTATTGCCATGCTGATTTCGCGCCGGGTCGGCCCGGTCCGCTTTGATCCCAAGTTGCGCGTTAAAAGTTCGCCGCGGCGCTTTGCCCGAGTCGGATTCTTAAAGTTGGTCGTGCAGTACGAAGTGGAATATTTTAAAACTTTTTTTTCTAAAAAGTATGATTAGTGATTTTTCATTCCTTCTCGATCTTATTAGCTAGTCCGGCCGTCAATCTCTGATATATTATATAGATGAGAAAAATCAATAAGACCAGAATCCAGATAAAATACTGGCTATCGGCCAATAACCCGCTCAAGGCCCGATAGGCGCGACCGGAAAAATAGCCGATGGCCAATAAGACAAGTACTTTGGGAACGCCGATCGACAACGACGCTCTGATGAACTTTCTGATCGAGATGCGCGATGAGCCGATCGTCAGCAGGCCGGGAATGGGCAGCAAGGGAGAAAGCTTAACTAAAAGCATCGCCTTGCCCAGATGATTTTGCAAAAGATTTTCCAGCTTGGCGAAACGCCGATCGTTCAAGCCGAATTTATGGCCATGGCTTTTGATCCAGGTATTGCGGCTGGCATAACCGATAGTATAATAGATGAGATCGTTGGCTAAATCCGCACTCAACGCCAAAACTAAAATGAGCAAAGGATTGAAATATCCCAAAGCCACCGCAACTCCGCCGGCGATCGCCACTGAAACTCCTTCGACAAAAACGGCCGCAAAGAAAAGCAGGTAGCCGTGCGAAATCACCCAATGCACCAATAAAATAAAAAAATGGCTATGCATAACTTTATCTATTGATACTGCGTAATAACTAAAACTTTTTAATTTTTTAAATGTGATTTATGAAGCTTTCCGTGGTCATCCCGGCCTACAATGAAGCAAGTACCATCGCCAGCGCGATTAAAGCTCTTCTGGCTCAAACGACGGCGAAAAATGATTTTGAAATCATCGTCGTCGACAATAACTCCGCCGATGATACCGCCGCAATCGCCACGGCGGCCGGCGCCGATTTGGTGATTGCCGAAAAAAAACAAGGTTCAAATATGGCCCGTCAGGCCGGATTAAATAAAGCTCGGGGTGAAATTATCGCCTTTCTGGATTCCGACTCGATTCCGCCGCCGAATTGGCTGGAATCAATCGCCAATGACCTTGGCACGAAAGACTGCGCTGCAGTTTCCGGCCCCTATGATTACGGTTTCACCGGCTGGCAAAAATTTTTAGATTTGCTTTATACCAGATTCGTCATGTCCAGGATTCCGCCTTGTTTGAAATTATTCTTCGGGAAAAATACCGGGATGATTATCGGCGGAAATTTCGCCGCCCGGCGCACGGTCCTGGCGGCCATCGGCGGCCTGCCCGCTCTTGATTATTGGCAGGGCGATGACGCCGCCATCGCGACGCTAATCGCTCGGAAGGCCGGACCGATCCTCTTTGACACTAAACTTATCGTTAAAACTTCTCCCCGCCGCTTTGAAAAAACCGGCTTCTTACGCCAGAACCTCAAATACATGGCGGTCTATTTAAAAATATATTTTGACCGAGAATACTCTTAACCCTCGCTTTTTAAAGTCATTACCACCGGATCATGATCGGACAACGGCGGTTCCAAGACGACCGGGCGGTGATCTTTAACCGTCATCCCCCATTGTTCAAAACCGCGGGCAAAAATATAATCGAGCCGGTGGGAAAAAGGCACGCGATTCGGCCACATATCGACGAACTGATTATCCTTCCGGTAAGTCGGGATGCTGAAGAGAAATTCTTCGCGCTCCGGAATATTGAACTTATTTTCAGAAAGCATTGCGGCGAAAGGTTCTTTGCCCAAGATATCGTGCTGATTGAAATCACCGCACAAAATAACCGGCTCGTCGCTCGATTTCAAACGGCTCATTATTTTCCGCAATTGCTTAAAGCGAAATTTCTTGCCCCAAAAAATCCAGGAATGCAGATGCGTATCGACCACGCGTAATTTTCCCCGGGGGGTTTCCAAAATAGCCTCCAGGAAACCTTTGTGACCCATCATTTCGGTCAGCGAATAGTTTAAACGCCAAAAAGGAAAAAAATTCTCTTCCTTAACGGGAAAGCGGGAAAAGATCATCAAGCCGCCGCAAAAATTGGATAAACCCTTCAACCAACGTTTTTGCGAGCGATATTCGCCGAACGCGCAAAAATAATCCGGGCTCAGCTGTTCCCTCAAAAAACGCTGATTATCCGCGTCCCAAGTTTCCTGCAAACAAATGATATCGGCGTTTTGCGCTTTCAGATATTCAGCGACTTTAGCAATCCTGGCTTTCCGTTCTTTATTAAACCAAAGTGGCAGATCCCAAACATTGAAAGTAATTATCTTCAAATCTTGCATATTCATAGTAGTAATTCTATATCTTTGGGTGAAAAAAAGCCACCATCACCGTAGATCATGGAACATAGAACATGGAGCATGGAGCAAAAATTAATGATTTATGATCCATGATCCGATAATCTATGCTCTGATCGCAAAATTATGTTATAATAATGCCATGCCAATTATTGAAACGAGGGATCTAACCAAAAAATACGGCGAACTCACGGCCGTTAACAAACTTAATCTTTCCATCGAGGAAGGAGAAATTTTCGGTTTGCTCGGCCCGAACGGCGCCGGCAAATCAACCACCCTGATGATGCTGGCGACTCTGATCCCTCCCACGTCCGGCACCGCCAAGGTCAACGGTTTTGATATCGTCAAACAAAAAGACAAAGTTCGCGGTTCGATCGGGATGGTTTTCCAGGATCCTTCCAGCGACGACACGCTGACCGGTTATGAAAATTTGAAACTCCACGGGATGTTGTATAATATTCCGCCGGTTCAACGCGAAGAAAGGATTAAGGAAGTTCTCGAACTCGTGGAATTGACCGCCCGCAAAGACGAACTGGTCAAAAATTATTCCGGCGGCATGCGCAGGCGCTTGGAATTGGGGCGAGGCTTGATGCATTATCCGAAAGTCTTATTTCTTGACGAGCCGACGCTTGGTCTTGATCCGCAAACCCGCGACCATCTCTGGAGCTATATTATGGAGCTGGCTCGGAAGATGAATATCAGCGTCATCATCACTACTCATTATATGGAAGAAGCGGATATGCTTTGCGACCGGGTCGCCATCATTGATGCCGGCAAGATCGTGGCGCTGGATGCACCGGCCAAGCTTAAAGAAGTAATCGGCGGCGACGTCGTCACCATCAAGATCAAGGAACCGAATCTGGAGGCAGTAAAGCGATTGCCTTATGTTTCTAAATCAAGCCTGAAAAACGATATTGTGTCTCTGACGGTGGCCAACGCTAACGAGCATCTGGCGGAAATTTTGCAGCTGATCGGCAAAGTCGATTCAGTCGAAGTTCACATCCCAACCTTAAGCGACGTCTTTTTGTATTATACCGGCCGGGAAATCCGTGAAGACACGCCCGAAGGCGGCTGGGCCAATCGAGTCATTAACTTTCGGTCAAAACATTAAAAAAATATCCAATATCAAATAATCAATATTTTTAAAAAATATTTAAATATTAAAATATTTTTTGGATATTTGTTATTTGATATCGGATATTTGTGAATATTTAATATGAATAGTGAATTACGCGGCATCCTGGCCATCTGGTATCGGGAACTGAAAGTATTTCAACGGGAAAAATCCCGTTTGGTCGGCGCGATCGTCACGCCGGTGCTTTGGCTTTTAATTTTCGGCGGCGGCTTGGGTTCGGCCGTTTCGATCACCGGCTTGAATTATCAGGCTTTTATTTTCCCGGGAATTCTCGCCCAATCAGTTTTGTTTTCCTCGATCTTCTTCGGCATCTATATCGTCTGGGATAAAAAAATTGATTTTCTTAAAGAAGTTTTGGTTTCGCCGGTTTCGCGCACTTCGATCTTTCTCGGTAAAGTCGTGGGCGGCGCCACTGATTCGATGATCCAGTGCGCGATCTTACTGATCATCGGCTGGATTTTTGGTTATTTCAATGTCATTCCCGGGTTGCATCTCACTATTTTTTCTTTTATTTTTTCGCTGTTTACCGTTGCGTTCATGACCACGGCCTTGGTCAGCGTCGGCTTGATCATCGGTTCGCAGATGGAAAGTTTCGAAGGGTTCCAATTGGTTTCCAGCTTCCTGCTTTTCCCGCTTTTCTTTTTGTCCGGCGCCCTGTTTCCGATCAATCGCTTGCCGGCTTGGATCGCGCCGTTCACTTTCATTAATCCGATCACTTACGGCGTCGATGCGCTACGTAATATTATTTTAGGTGTTGCGCAATATCACCTGCTGACCGATTTCGGCGTGCTGGTCGGTTTCGCCGTCCTCACTATCATCGTCGGCACTTTCGCTTTTGAAAAAATGAAATTGTAATCCCGATTTTACGTAAAAAAATAGCGATGTCCAATGCGACATCGCTTTTTTGAATTCAATGACCGGTGAAACACCGATCAATCGCAATCCATCATTCTCTGGACTTGCCGCCGCGACCGGTCAATCCTTTCCATCCCTTGGTTCACTCCTTGCGCAAGGGATGCTTTTCTCTGCTCGAGGAATTCGGGATCGGCAATCGTTTTCTGAAGTTTCCTTTTTGCCAGCCAGCCGATCTCCTGCTGCAGAGCTTCAATCACTGCTTTAATCTTTTCGTCCTCGCCGTTTACCCCATAGGTGCGGCAGGCAATCTTCATCTCTATTTCCAGCCGCATCAGAAAGCTGAACATCGTGTGCTCGGCTTCGCTTTCCATCTCGCTCGCAAAACTCATTTTGAAAGACGTTTTTGCGCCGCTTCCTTCAAGCGCTCCGCCTTGGCGGTCGATGATTTTCAATACTTTGGCGGTTAGTTTTTTCCACAAGCCATCGCTGATATTCACGATAAACCCCCTTTTAAAGAGCGATCTTATTTTAATTTTTATATTCTCAACTGACGATATCCTGCTTTTTTACCATATTTTTATCTTGTCGTCAATGATAATCTTACCGTCCGACTTATCAACAGCTTGGCCATCTTGACTATTGAACGTTCGTTCAACTATACTTGAGGGGGAAACCCTTGGTCGGGTTTCCCCCTCAATACTCCCCCTTCCAAGGTGGCTCGTGGCGCGGAATGAATCCGCCGCCACTCACCATTTTTCGCAACCCACGGCGCATTAAAAAATTAATATAAATTTATACCAATCATCCATGAATAAAAATTATCTGCGCAAAATTTCTAAATTCTTCCACGACCGCCGGCGCATGCCGAGTTATCAGGAAATAATGGCTGCTTGCGGTTTCAAATCCAAGAACGCCGCTTATTATCTGGTTAATAAACTGATCGGACAAGGCTTGCTCAAAAAAGATCGCACTGGAAAATTAATTCCTCTGGCGGCTTTTTTTGCCATACCGATTTTGGGCACGGTCGAAGCCGGTTTCCCTTCTCCGGCCGAAGAAGAGACGACTGACCTCTTAAGCCTGGATGAATATCTGATTGAAAACAAAGAAGCGACTTTCATCTTGAAAGTTTCCGGCGAATCGATGATTGATGCCGGCATTATGCCCGGCGATATGGTTCTGGTGGAGCGCGGCCGCGATCCCCGCGACGGCGACATTGTCATCGCCGAAGTGGACAATGCCTGGACGATGAAATATTTCCGCAAAAAAGGGAATAAGATAATTCTGGAACCGGCCAACAAAAAATTCCCGCCGATCGTCCCCAAAAGCGACCTTCGCGTCGCGGCGGTCGTCCGGTCGGTGATACGGAAATATTAAAACAAATATCCAATATCAAATAACCAATACTCAAAACAATATTAAAATATTTTAATATTAAATTATTTTTTGGTTATTTGATATTTTTTATTGGTTATTTTCTGCTATGCCTTTTGGAACTCATCCTTTATCATCTTTCCCTCGCGCCATTCTGCATATCGATGGCGATGCTTTTTTCGCTTCCTGCGAACAATCCAGAGATCCGAAGTTGCGCGGCAAGCCGGTCATAACCGGCGCTGAACGCGGTATTGCCGCCTCGATGAGTTATGAGGCCAAAGCCTGCGGCGTCACCCGAGCGATGCGATTATCGGAAATCAAGCGGATCTGCCCGGGCGCGATAATCTTGCCTTCCGATTATGAAACTTATAGCATCTTATCGCAGCGGCTTTATGATATTGTCCGCCGCTACACGCCCGAAGTAGAAGAATATTCAATCGATGAGTGTTTCGCCGACTTAACCGGGATGCGCCGCACTTTGCGGATGTCTTATCCCTCTATCGCCGAAAAGATCAAAGATGATCTGGCCCGCGAACTGGGTTTTACTTTTTCCATGGGATTGGCGCCCAATAAAGTGGTGGCAAAAATCGGTTCCAAATGGAACAAACCCAACGGCCTGACTGTCATTCCGGCCCGAGACATCCCGAATTTTACCGGTAAGCTGCCGGTGAAAAAAGTTTGGGGTATTGGTCCCTCAACCACGGCTTTTTTAAATAAATTCGGCATCCGCACCGCGCTGGATTTTTCCATGAAAGATGAATCTTGGGTAAACCAATATTTAAGCAAACCATTCCAGGAAATCTGGCGCGAACTTAACGGCGAAGCGGTTTACGCACTCAATCTGGAGACTAAAGAAAGCTATGCTTCAATCCAGAAAGTAAAAACCTTCACTCCCCCATCGCGCGATCGCGATTTTGTCTTTTCCCAGCTGGGAAAAAATATTGAAAACGCCTGCATCAAAGCCCGACGCTATAAATTGGCCGCGGAAAAAATCTATTTTTTCCTCCGCACCCAGGATTTCCACGACCGCGGGATGGAAATTAAATTTTCCCGCCCCACTTTTTTCCCTCACGAGATAATCAAAGCGGTGGACGAAAATTTCAATCAGATTTTCCGGAAAAATACTTTATACCGTTCCACCGGCATCACGTTGATCAATCTGGTCGACAGCGAAATCAAACAGCCGGATCTTTTCGGCGTCACCGCCAAGATTGAAAAGGTCACCCGGGTTTATGAGGCAATCGATGACATTAGAGCTAAATACGGCAAACACACTACGTATCTGGGCGCCAGTTTCTTCGCGCAAAATTTTTCCCAGCATCAAGGCGAGCGTGGCAAAGCTGCCGAGCGCAAGCATAATCTTTTCAAAGGCGAAACCGCCCGCCGCCGTCTGGAAATCCCGATGTTTCTGGGCAACGTTAATTGATAAAAATAAGCGATTAAACTATCATATAGCTATATGCGCCAACCGATCAGAAAAGCCGATAAATATTTGCTAGGGAAACCAGATCCAAAGATGACTCAAGCCAAATTCAACGAATTAACGGCTGATTTGGAGCGGATGAAAAAAATCCGGCCGCCGTTAGCCGCTGAAGTGAAGCGGCTGGCCGCCATGGGTGATTTTTCCGAAAATGCCGCCTACCAGATCGCCAAAGGCCGTTTAAGAGGATTGAATCAAGCGATGCTTGATGTCGAAGACCAGCTGGCGCACGCGGAAATAATTTCACCCAATCAGAATAAAAATATTGTCACCTTGGGCGGTTCAGTTACAGTTGAAAATAACGGCCGGAAAAAAACTTTCCAGATTCTCGGCTCGACGGAAACTAATCCGGCAGGAGGAATCATTTCCGCTTCTTCTCCGCTCGGCGCGGCACTGCTCGGTAAAAAAATCGGCGAAACGGTAAGCGTCAAGCTGGCCAATAAAATAGTCGAGTATAAAATAATAAAAATTGAATAAACCCATTCCTTCTTTTAACTAAAAACCCCGTTCGCCAATCAAGGGAACGGGGGTCGTTTATTTCAGGCGGCTTGGGACAATGTTTCGCAAAATCGGCTGGGAAAACGGTAAACATTGTTATAATCGGCTGAACTTGGATACATCTTTCGGAGGTCGGTGTTCTTTATCTGGGAGAGCAGTTCGTCGTATTCCTTGTTGCTCTTAACCTGGTTACAGGATACCAAGCGGGAATAGATCGAGTGCGAATAAAACCATCTGTTCCCGACTTTCGCGTAGATCTCTCTCCTTTCTTCCATCATTTTTTCCCGGAGTGCCGGGGTGGCAAGGTCCTTGATATCCAGAAAATCGGAGCAAACGCCTTTGACCTTTCCGCCGAAGGGAGCTTCGTCGGCTTCCCAAATCGAAACGCGCGAATAGGGTCTTTTCTTGGGGACGACTTCGGCCGGCGGTTTAGCCGGCTGGACATTGCCACTTGCCTTCCTTAAGGCGGTCAGTTCCAGCTCTTGCGCTGACAATTTCTCCCGCAACGACTCGATCTCGTTCTCAAAATTGAGAGCAGCTTCTCTGGTTACAGCCAATTCCGCATAAAGGGCGGCTAATTTTTTCCGCAAGATGCCGGATTCATTTTCGGAATCGGCGGAATTTTTTTTCTTATTTCCCGCCGGCGAACTTTTTGCCAGCGAGTCAATCCGTTGCTCGAGAAAATCGATCAGCTTGCCCTGTTTTTCGCGTTCGTCACGGCGCTCTTGCTCGCTTTTGGCAAGAGCATGCCGCATCTTGGTAAGCTCCTTGCGCAGCGGCGCGCCCTCCAGACGCCGGTACTTGTTAAAATGCTCCGTCGGCGGAGTGAAAAAGGTCGAATTATACCTTTCTTTATTCGCGTTATACACTGTGAGATCCCGGGGCCAGAGGTGAAGATCCTCGGGAGGGACAAAAGCGAGCAAGCTCAAGTACGCCGGCTCTCCCTGCGAAAGATCAATATTATTCTGCTGGGCCAGGGCATGGGCTAACCGCCACAACTTCCGAAACGGGTGCTTCGTGTAAATATGGGCTTCCTGCATAGTCATCCTCCTTGGGATAAAAATTTGTGAAAGAACCAGATCAACAAAACATCTTAATAGTTTTACATAAAATTGTCAAACGATATAAAGGCGGCTTTCAATTTAAAAAACCGGGCAAATAGCCCGGAATTTGCCGGCAATGATCAAGATTGATTTATTCTTTTAATTCGACGCCGGATTTTTTAATGGCAAATGAGGGTTTGGTCAATTTGAGATGCAAAGTGAAGAGTCGCAGGGAATTAAACATCGGAAAAAAATCAGTGATGAAATTGTAAGCCGAAGCGCCGACCGGACTTAGGATGTTAGCAAAAACGAGAGAAAATCCGATCACGTTGGCAATCCCCCAGATCCAAAAATCTTGCCGCGATACCTGTGTAGTATATTTTCCCAACTCGATCATTTCCGGCAATTCGGAAAGATCATCCTTCATCAAAGCGACATCGGCCGCTTCGATGGCGGCATCGGAACCGATCGCACCCATCGCTACGCCGATATCGGCTAAAGAAATCGCCGCTGCGTCGTTGACCCCGTCCCCGACCATAATGGTCTTGAATTTTTTGCTTAAAGATTTCTTGATAAAATCCAATTTATCCTGAGGCAAAAGATTGGCGTGATATTCCTTGATTCCTAATTGTCGGGAAATGCGCGCCGCCACGCGGTTGTTGTCGCCGGTAAGCATAATGACTTTCTTGATGCCCAACTCATAAAGCCGCTTGACCACTTGATCGGTCCCCGGACGAATGATATCGGCCAAGGCAATGAATCCGACCGGCCGGCCGTTATACCCAACCGCCACCAGCGTATAGCCCTTGCCTTCTTCGCGGGCAATGATTTTCTTTTGTTCCTCAGAGAATTGGACGTTTTCTTTTTCCAAAAAGGAAACCTTGCCGCAAACGATCTTCTCGTCTTTACCGCCGACTTCAATCCCCTGGCTGGTCGATTCCTTAAAAATATCCGGCTGGGTTATTTTTATGCCGCGGAATTTCAGATATTCTAAAATTGATTTGGCGATCGGATGGCTGGAAATGACTTCCGCTTTGCCGGCGTAAGACAATAATTGCTGCTCGGTAAACCCCGGGAAGACCAGCAGATCCTCGGCCTTGAGACGCCCTTCAGTGACTGTACCAGTCTTGTCCAAGAGGACTTGCTTGACGTTGGTCAATCCTTCCAAGAATTCCCCGCCTTTGATGATTACGCCGCGCCTGGCCGCATATCCGACCGAAGCGAGAAATGCGAGCGGCACGGCCACGGCAATGTCATCGGCGCAAGCAACCAGCAGCAATGATAAAACCAGATTAAAATTACGCGTGAACAATAAAACCAAAATCGCGCCGCCGATCGTCAGGACGATGTACCAGGTGGCAAAAATTTCCGCCGTCGTTCGGATCTTGGATTTATTTTTTTGCGATTCCTCCACCATTTTGACGATCTTCTCCAGCGTCGTATCGCGACCGACCTTATCCGCCTTCACCGTTAAAGAACCGGCGACATTAAGCGTCGAGCTGTAAACGGAATCGCCGATCTTTTTGGCCACCGGTACGGATTCGCCGGTCAACGACGATTGATCGACATCAGCTTCGCCCTGAGTCACGGTGCCGTCGACGGAAATCCGTTCGCCCGCTTCAATAATGACCTGATCGCCGACTCTGATTCGCTCGGTTTTAATTTTGATGATCTTGCCATTACGCTTAACCCGCGCTTTTTCCGGACGCAATTTTAGCAAACTTTGCAAAGCGGAGCGCGCTTTATTTTCCGTATAATCGCCGAAAATTCTGGCCGAAGTCAACATCAGGTTGATGAAGACTACCGAAGTCCATTCGCCGGCGATCATCGCGGCGATCAAAGCGATGCTGGCTAACAGATCAACCGAAATCTGACGCTTGTTGATCGAACGGATCGCGCTGATCAAAACCGGCACCAGACCGGCAAAAGAAGCAATAATAAAAACAACGTATAGGTCGGCAGCCGATACGAAGCGTAAATAATAAACGATCAGCAAAATCAACAAAATGACGGCGAAAATCCGGTCAAAATATGATTCGATTTTTTTCATCAGCATGAATTTAAACACGAAAATGGCATTGGTGATGATGCCCCTCGCTTGACGCCCGGTCCTTAACCATATCTTAAAATCAAAAACGATTACCTGATCCCTGAATCGAAATTTATTTCGATCGCAGTGTAGCCCCCGGCTTTAACTATAACTGCTTGGGTAATCCCGCGCGGATATACGTTCGCGCTCTGCGGAACCAAAAGATACGTTCCGGCCAACAGATTTACTTTGAATTTACCGTCGGCTCCGGTATTAAAACTAGTTACCTCGCTTGATCCGTCGGCTGTTTTGACAATGATCAAAGCCGGAAAAGGCCGCGGAGCGCAATTGGGATCTGGCGGAATTCTTTCCACCGGGCAAGTCGGGCCAATCAAACTCGTCCCCATGATACCGGTTCCGCTGGCAGGTTCAGGTGGCGTAGGCGTGGTAGTCGCGACTGGTTTTATCGGACAGGCAGAAAATTCACAGTTTGGTCCGACTCGGCCGACGTAACTTCCGTCCGGGCACAGCTTAGCTTCCAGTGTGCAGGCGGTCGGTTTTACCGGCACGCTCCTAGCGGGCAAATATATTTGACAGCCGGAAAGAAAAATCACCAGCAATATTAACGACGAATATTTCATATTTTATTTTTGCTGCTCGTACTTGCCCATCAGCACCGCTTCATCGATGATGTGCCCGGTCATGGATTTAAGCAAAGTCTTAACGTTTGATCCCGCGGGCAGATTCAATTTTTCGTCCAAAGCATAAAGACGATAATAATAATGGTGCGTACCGGATGGCGGGCAAGGCAAGACATATTTATTAGTCCCGGACGAATTGACGCCGGCCATCGCTTGCGGCGGCAATTTTTTGGCATCGATCGCGGTAACCGATGGATTGATATTCCAAACCAAAAAATGAGTAAAAACTCCGGCCGGCGCGTCCGGGTCATCGACGACGAGGGTAAGCGTTACCGTGCTGGTCGGCACATTGGCAACCTGTAAAAGGGGCGCTCTCCCCGCGCCCGGGCAAGACAGATCGGCAGGCATAAAATCGCCGTTAACAAAATCCGGGCTGGTCATCATCATATAAATTTTGCTGGCAACGATTGGCGTGTCCGTGCCTTCGAAACTTTGATAAACAACCTGCGGCTTCGGCGCCGCGGTCGCGCAACCGGTTAGCGCCAGAATTGCCAAAATTAGAATAACTTTTTTTATCATCATCAAGACATTATCACCGATTTGATCGGGCTAGCCATCAAATAATCTTATTTAGAGCTGAACAAAAAAATGGCTGCCTTGGTTTTCCGCCGATTCGAACCAGATATCGCCCCCCATCTTTTGAATAAATATCTTGACCATATACAACCCCAATCCGGTGCCGGGAATTTTTTTATCCGTGACATTTTCCGCCCGATAAAAACGGGTAAAAATCTTATCCTGTTGATCGCGGGGAATGCCATAACCGGTATCAGCGACGATCAACAGACAGGCGTCTTTGGCTAACTTCCGGTTACCGAAAGTTTCGCCGGCTTTCGCCCGGACCAATTCCACGGTGATCTTGCCGTTCTCGGGAGTATATTTAATGGCGTTGGAGAGCAGATTATCCACGATCAATTTGAAAAGATTGGGGTCGGCATTGATCGCGCACATTCCGCGATCGAATTTTTCCTCCGCCTGTATTTTTTTCTCATCGAGTTTGACTTTGAATTGCTCCTTGATGATCTCGGTGATCAGCGGACCGACATTGACGGGCATCGATTGCACCGGATTGATGCCATATTCGATTTTCGAGACGTTCAAAAAATCCGTGATCAGATCGGAAATTTGCCGGTTAGCCTGATAAACCTCATCAATCATCGCCCGTTCGTCGCTCGAAAGTTTCGCGCCGTATTTTTCCAGGAACATTTCGATCCGCCAGCCGATCGCCGTGGAAGGACTGCGCAATTGATGCGAAGCGAATGAGACAAATTCGCTTTTCGCCTGATCGATTTCCACGTCGGCGGAAATATCGCGGAAAACATCGATCGCACCGGAAATCAAACCGTTGATCATTACCGGCGCAACCGTGATCGCCAAAGGAATTTTTTTGTCGCCGACCGCGTAATAATAAGGTTCGCTGACAGAAGAGGATATTGTTTTACCGCTGATCAGCGCCGCTTGCAGAGGCCGGTCTTTTTTCAATAAAGCCTTGCCGTCGGCGGCAAAAATCGACCAGAGTTTGAAAACTGACTTGCCGATCGCCTTTTCCGCCCTGATCCCGGACATCTTTTCCGCTGAATGATTAAAGAGTATCACCACTCCTTGTCGGTCGGTGGCGACTACGCCGACGCCGATACTATTGAGCAGGGCATCATCCAGAGCTTTGGCCTGGCTGACCGCCTGCTGATTTTTTTCTCTTTCGTTTTCCAATCCGTCAATCACCAAAGCGTAATTCAGAACGAAAAATTCGAAGAGCAGGATATTTAAAGCTAAGATCAAGGCGATCCCCAATTGAAAATCAAAAAAACCGGCAATCACCATCCGGTCGCCGATATAGGCTAGAATTACCGGTACGATCAAGGTTAAGGCAGCCAACTGACGGGCCAGCAGACCCCCGCCGCTTTGACTCATTAAAATATTCGTCAAACCGACATTCGGCCGCAAAAAAAGAATCGCCAAAGATAAAATAATGAAGTTAACCACGCCATGCAAAGCCAGCGGACTGAAAAAAATAAACGAGGAGGAAAACGATGAATTAAACAAAAAAGCCAGCAGCATGAACAAAGCAAAGCTGCCGGTGATCAAGGCCAAATATTGCGCCAGCCGATGACCGAAACCTTTGAAATCCAAGATAAAAATCGCCAGGCCGAACAGAATGAAATTAATCGCCGTGATCGGCGGCATCCGGCTGGGCGGCGTAAACTTGCCTAATTTGGCGGCAAACAAGATCCGGTCAACGGGAATATTTATCCCGAAAATATCGAGCAATTTCAGCGCGGACAAAACGATGATCAGTCCGGCCAGAAAAAAAGATATCCGGCGGGCCAGGACGGAAGAAAAAAAATAGGCGGCGCCAACGCTCAAACCGCAAAGGATAAAGATGATCGCGGCCAGAGGATTCATCGGTACCAATCCCAGAACCAGCGTTTGCAGTCTGGTGATATCATATTGCCAGCCGATCAAAACTAAAACTCCGATTAGGCTGACGAAGATCCCTCCGATCAAAGCTGACAATCGCAATCTTCCCGCCAAGCGCAAGCCGACGCCCAGCCGGCGATTATTTTTTTCTTCAGGCATATCTTTAGATTAATCAGTCACGACAACCCGTGCTGATGGAAACATTCGATATATTCCTGATCAGAATGATTGATATGATGAATCCACCAAAAATTAATGAAATCGGACAGCTCGGAAATGGTTTGCGCTTTTTGTTCTCCGTAATAATTATCTCTAAGTTCCTCAATTTTCCGGCGATAATCATCATGCTCCTTGATGTGCGGTTCGGTCTGATCGTAATCAAATTCCCGAAAATATATTTCTTCGTTGGTGAAATGATAATGCGCGTAATCAGTCAACTCTTGCAGAATGCTGAGCAGCTCCAGGTCGGAATAATCTCCGGCCGAGATCAGCCGCGAAATCCGGTTGATGATCTCGATTATTTTCTGATGCTGCTCATCAAGCTCCTTGACACCTACCGAAAACTTATCCTCCCATTTTATTTCCGGCATATAATTTAATTATTTAATAAATATATAAAGTCGCTTTCGCTATTTGGTTAAAATAATCCGTGATCATGGAAACATTGCGTATATTCCTTATCCGAATGATTGATATGCCAAACCCACCAGCCATTTAGGAAATCCGCCAGATCAACGAGAACTTCTTTCTTCTTGCCGTCTCCATAATTATCTTTCAGCTCCTTGACCCGGGCGCGATAATCATTGTGCGTTTCGATATGGCTTTCGGTTTTGGGATAATCAAACTCGCGGAAATATCTTTCTTCGGTGGTAAAATGATAGTCGGCGTAATCAACCAGTTCATTCAAGATATTGGAAACCGCCGCGTCGTTAAAATTCTTATTTTCCACCATGGCAAACAATCGATTGATGATATCGATCATTTTCTGGTGCTGGCCGTCGATTTCCTTAACGCCGACGGAATAAGTCTTGTCCCAGACAATTAGAGGCATAAATTATAGATATTAAACTGAATTATTAATCATTAATTATAGCATTTTCCCGCTTGACCGTCCAAAATGCAAAAAGCCGGGAAGCGGCTGATTTTACCTTTTTCCCCAGGCTTTCATAACCGAATGATAATTGCGCAGAGCGATTTTTTTATCAAATTCATTCATTTCTTCAAGCATTGTCCCCTGTTCGGCGGCGGAAAAATATCCCATCGACTCGGGAAAGAATATTTCGTCTTCGCTTTTAATATGGCGCGGATAAAGTTCGATCAAAAACTTCAGCGCTTTGATTATTTCCGCCGAGCGCTCTGAGCTTTCCCCGGCCGCGGCGGCAGCGGCCATGGCTTTAACCGTCTCTCGCGCCGCCTGATGCTCGCTCACCAATTGATCAAGCAGCTCCCGCTCGTCAGCTTTGATTTCTTTGGCCTTTAGTTCGCGGAATAAAATATCTTCTTCTTTGCCATGATGGAATAAATCGGCATAATTATGAAAAAAATCAGCGGCCTGGATCAAAAACTCCCCATCCACCGGCAAACCTTGTTCGATTTTCGCAACCTCTTTGACTAGCACTGGAACAATCTTCTCGATCAGCCGATGTTCGATCATCAGCAAGCCGATCGGTTCCATCGGCCGGGCGGTCGGCTGATCGATCTTTTCGAATCGATCTTGACGAGCGCCGCAAACCGGGCAAACCCAATCTAAGGGCAAATCAGTAAATTTTGTCCCGGGTTTGATGCCGCGGGTAGGGTCTCCTTTTTCTTCATTGTAGATATAGCTGCAAGGTTGGCAGCGGAAAAGCGCCATAATTTTGAATAATTGATTGCTTAATGCTAAAATGTTAAAAGACTAATCAAGTTAATTTTAATCTTATGTCAAAAATTGTCGTTGATCGTGAAAAGTGCCAAGGTTTCGGCGTCTGCGTTTCGATCTGTCCCGAAGTCTTCCAATTGGACAAAGACGGTAAATCCACCGTCATCAAACAGGATTGCCAGAATTGTGATTGCCAGCGCGCCGCCAATAGCTGCCCGACTCTGGCCATTTCCATCGAGGAATAAATATTATTCCCGCATCAATTCATCAAAGGTCGGTTCTTCGACTTGATAGAAAATGCCCAGCGGAATTTTTGGCGAGCTGACATCGGAATAATCCCATTCTCTAGCCTTGGCCAGCGCGGCTGACTTATCCGACGGATTATGCTGTTCGTCCAAATGATAAACGCTGTTGCGATAATATTCGTAGGTGTTGAAAAAAGTAAAACACGGCTGCAAAACTTCCACAAAAGAAAAGCCCTGATGCGTCACGGCTTTTTTTATTATTTCGCGCAAAAATTCCGCGTCGCCGGCAAACCCGCGGGCGACGAAAGTCGCGCCGGTGATGATCATTAATTCGAGCGGATTGAACGGCTTGTCCAACGAACCGTCGGGAGTCGATTTACCTCTGAATTTCTGCGGCGAAGTCGGCGAGACTTGGCCGGTGGTTAGCGCGTAAACGCGATTATCATGGATGATCGAAGTGATATTGATATTCCGCTTGGCCGCAAACAGCAGATGATCAATCCCCTCCCCATAGGAATCGCCATCGCCGGCCAGGGCGACGACGGTTAATTCCGGGCGGGCAATTTTTATTCCGGTCGCCGGAGCCACGGAACGGCCATGCAGAGAATAAAAAGAATTTACCTTTAGATAATCGGCGATCTTGCCGTGGCAGCCGATGCCGGTCGTCACCGCCAGATTTTCCCGTTTGACTTTTCCTTCATTGATCAATTCGGCAAAAGCTTTTTTTACGGCGATCTCGATCCCGAAATTGCCGCAGCCCGGGCACCAGGTGTTCGGACAGGCGGTGCTTAAATCGGCCACCGCCACGTTTGTTTTAACCGCTTCCATATTTTTAGAGTTTAATTATAAATATTGTTTGATTTTTTCCGCCAATTCCTTGACCGTGAACGGCCGGCCGTCATATTTTAATATTTTGGCGTCAATCTTGAAACCCGCCGCCTCTACCAAACCGCACAACTGACCGGTGCTATTACACTCAACACCGATAATTTTCTTAGCGCCTTTCAATTTTTCCTTTAGCTCCCCAACCGGCAGCGGATGAACGACCAGCGGCTGCACCACCCGGCAGCCCAATCTCGCGGCCGCCTCAACCACGCTGCCTTTAGTCGACCCCCAAACCAAGAGAACAACTTCGCTTTTTTCATCGCCGTAAGTTTTAACCGTTTGGCGTTTTTTTAATTCTGCCTCGATGGTTGCCGCTTTTTTTCTCCTTTTTTCGACATTCTTCACCGTCCATTCCCCTTCCTCGGTGGTGATACCGTCTTCGTCATGCTCATAGCTGTCGGATTTAACGACCGCACCGGCTTGGCCAGGGAAAGCCAGCGGCGAAATACCATCATCAGTTAAGAGATAACGGCGGTACTCCCCTGCTTTATCCCAAAGTTTGATTGGCCTGATCTCGCCGGCGATTTTGTCTGGATCAGTTGAAAAAGTGCTTTCACACAAATGTTTATCGCCCAAAATGATCACCGGAATCTGAAATTGCCAGGCCAAATTCTGCGCGTCGCGGGCGGCTTCGATCGCTTCTTCAGTATCGCCCGGAGCGATCAGGATCCGGGGAAATTCACCGTGGCCGGCATACAAAGCGAATAATAATTCACCCTGGCCGGTATAAGTCGGCAAACCGGTTGCCGGACCCGGGCGCATACCCAGAATTATCACCAGGGGAATTTCCGCTTGACCCGCCAAGCTCAAATGCTCGACCATCAAGGCAAATCCCCCGCCCGAAGTTGCGACCATCGAGCGTTTGCCGGCATAAGCCGCGCCTTCGGCCATCCCGATCACGCCGATTTCATTTTCCGCATGCACCACGCTTAAATTATATTTCTGTTGATTTTCCGCCAGATAATGCAGAATGGCGGTGACCGGAGTCATCGGGTAAGCCGCATAAAATTCCAGCCCGCCCTTTACCGCGCCGATCGCCATGGCTTCGTTGCCAGTCATCAATTGCGCAGGCGCTTTATCCAGTCGGTTAAGCGCAAATTTTTTCCCCGAACTCGCCGCCAGATCATAAGCTTCACGGGCGATCGCCAAGTTCTCGTCCACTTTCTTATTGAGAGAATTCCTGATGACTTTTTCCACCAGGGAAAAATCAACGCCTAAAACCGCGGCTAATACTCCCAACACCGCCGTATTGCGGACAATCGGCGGCAAATTGCTCTTTTTAACCATCGCCGTCAGCGCAAAACCGGCTCCGTCGGCTTTTACCGTGTCAGAATCGAAAATGACCAAGGAATTTTCTTTGAGGTGAGAAGAATGACGGCTGATCGTATTCTGGTCCATCGCGATCAGAATATCGATTTGATCTTCGTGAGCCAGGATCTTTTCGGAAGCCGCGCGGATGATGGAAAAATTATGGCCGCCGCGGATAATCGAGGGATAATCCTCATAAACGAAAATCCAATAACCGAATTCGTTCAGCAGGCCGGCAATACTGGCTCCCGCCTGCCGTACCCCGTCTCCGGCTTTACCGCCGATCAGAATCGAACATTCATTAAGCATAAAATTTAATAATAATTTATGAACGATTATTTATGCTTCAATTATATCATTTCCTCATAATTAACAAAAATCCCGACTTGCATCGGGATTTTAAATAACTGAAAAAAATATCGATTACGGAGCGACGACGAACCAGACGCCGTTGAAATTCTGACCGGTGGTATCGCCGGGTTTGATATCCTTTGACCAATAATACAAAGGTAAACCCTGATAAGTTATCTGACTGGTGCCATCGGCGCGGGTAATCGTGCCGAGCGTGCCGCTAAGACCGCTGCCGGCCTTCAAGGTCATACCGGCCGTTAACAAATAAGGCGGCCAAAGTGTTGCGCATTGCCCGGCGCAATTGCTGACGCCGATCTTATCATTGTTGAATTTATAAAGCGTCAGGCCATTGGCGGCGACCAGATAATCGCCCAAGGAGGCGTTATTGGCAACTGTTACGGTCGCAGTCGACGGCTGCACCGTTTGTGATGTGCTCGGGGTTTGCGTCAGGTAGGCGTTTTTGTTTTGCGCCATCATCCACCACCAATACCAGCCGATCAGCACGATTACAATTACGAGAAGCACAACCAGCCAGATGGTTGTTGATTTCTTCATAACGTTTGAAGTTAGTTAATTAAGCTTGCTTGTATTATATCAAAATTGAATTTGCTTGAAAATGCCGAACAAAAACGAATTTATCGCGCCTATTTTCAAGTGCGCGGATCATTTTTTTGCCATTCCTTGAACCGGTTGGCTTTCCGCTCCATCCGATCCGGCGGGCGGATCAGATGCAGATTTTTTTTCGGCGCCACCGGAAAATGGCGGACATCGTCGATCGCCCCGGCTAGTTCGAATAAATTTTCCTCGTCAGTGATCCATTTTTTTCCGAATCTTTTCAGATTGATCGGCTTGGAATAACTGCGCAAAGTCTTCCGATGCGTCCGGTCGTGCAGATATTCATGGAAATAGGACATCGCCAACTCGCGCGGCGACCGATAAACCGGATCGCGCCAACGCAAGCCGACATGATTGGTCTTGCTGATCGCCCCCCAATAACCGTTTATTTTATACAAGGCGATAACATGATCGGCATCGCCGCCCGTGGCCTTAAAATCCATCACCAGCGGTTCCCGACCATTCAGCCAAAAGGCGGTAGCGGCCAAAAGCGCCCCTTCGATGCAATGCATCTTCTTGGTTTTTAAAACTACCCGCGGCGACATGCAAGTGTCGCCGTTCTTTTCCCAATTCCGCGGAAATGTATCCAAAAAATCCTGAATTTTGACCGGCGTATTCAATTTTTTCAAAATCGTGATTTCTTTTTTAGATAATCCGAACATTTCTTAGCTTTGAATGAATAAGCAAACTCCTTTGACCAACTGATAAAGCAAAACGAGCGTACAAAAATTCTGAACTAAAATCAAGGGAATGCCGAAATAAAAATACCACTTGCGGGTTTTGTGATGGAAAGTGAACATGCCCAGATAAATTCCCAGCCCGCCGAAAAAAATCGCCAGGAAAAACAACGCCCCCTCGCTTATCCGCCATTGGCCGCTCTCGGAAAAATTCTTATCCAACAGCATGATGATAAAAGACAGGAGATTGATCAGGCCGAGAAAAATCAAAAAATAAATAATAATTGTATTCATGCCTTCATTTTAGCATAAAACAAAACCGCAGTCTTCCGGCTAAGCCTGCGGCGATAAAAAATTTTATCTTCGATTCTTTGTCTAACTCTTCCGGGAAAGCAGAAATATGTTAGCCGAAAGCAGAATGATCAGGCCAAACAAAACTACCGCCTGGACAGTGGCGATGCCTTTGAATCCTTCTTCCATACCGTTGTATAGAATCCAGAGAATATAAACTATATTTCCCGCGATCACCGCACCGCGAAAAAATTTAAAAATCGTCATGCCGACTGATTAACAATTATTATTAATGGTTCGAATTTTTATTTGGCAACTTCAACCGGTTCTTTCTTTTTATCCAGTTTATCCAGGCCGATCAATTTCACGCCGAAATAAACCACCAGCGCGACGACAATGAAATCAATGCCGACACTGATCAGATCCCCGTAAAGAATCTGAGCCGAACCAACATTGATTGCCGCCGTATTCAAACCTTTAGCCGCTCCCAAAGCGAGCCCCAAGAGCGGATTGATGATATCCGTGACCAGCGCCGTCACCACTTTGGCAATCGCGCCGCCCAGGATAAAACCCACTGCCAGGCCGACTACGCCTTGTTCGCGGATGAAATTAAAAAATCCTTTCATATTTTTAATTTAATGAATAAAATAAAATTTTGCGCCAGCCGGCGGAAGAATGGTTTACCCGGCCTAAAATTTGAACCGGTCGGCAAACTTGCCGATCACCGGCAAGGGTTCTTCTTTGCCGTTGGCGGCGTTGACGATGCCGATAATCAGCAAAATAAGCGTTCCCAAATTGAGCAGCGTGTCGATCACCGACCAGAAAAAGAACGGGATGATCCGATTAACCACCGCGATAATGACGCCGGCGATGAATAAAACCAACCCTTGTTTGACGTGGTATTTCACGAAGGGATCCTTTTTGGAATCGCCGGTCAAAAGCGGAACAAAAAAAATGATATAGGCGATGATCGCCATTGCCGTGTTTCTCTTTCCGCCGCCGGCAGTTTCGTTGGCGGCGGGCGGCGTCGCTGGCGCGGCCGGTGCGTTTTGTCCCGTCGGATTGTTTTGATCCATAGAAATTAGGTTAGAATTAGTTATTAAAAATATCAATTTTAGCCCGCCGATCAATGAAAAAAACAGAATAATTTCTCGCCGGGCGATGCTGGCTTCAGATTTACGTCGTCGATCAAATCAAGATGAGCGTAAACTTCCTTGATCCTTTGATATAAACAATAGTCATGAAAATTACCTTGCCGGTCGAAGTAGTCGGTGAAAACAAACCAGTCATAGCGTAGCTCAAAATAATCCTGATTTTTAAAAGCCAAAAATTCGTCAGACAAATATTTATGGCCCTCGCCCTGGCAATAATAAGCGGGATTTTCCAGATGGTTTTGGGCGTGCGTCAGTTCATGCACCAGAATACCGGCCAAAAAATAAGGCATGCCGTCAGCCACCGACTGGGGTTTGAAATAAACCGTGCCCGGACTATTTTTTT
Organism: Candidatus Falkowiibacteriota bacterium; assembly: GCA_963747695.1. GTDB lineage: Bacteria > Patescibacteriota > Patescibacteriia > Patescibacteriales > WJLG01 > JAQTUZ01. The sequence goes on from CAVVFV010000003.1 coordinate 142,824, forward strand.
TCGAACACCGGTTGGCGATATTATCGTAGCAGGCGTCATCGCCGCCGCAATATTGCGCGGCCCCGGCAGCGGAAACGGTAATTTTAATCTTATTGGCGATGGCATACTGCGCCAGATAGCTGAACTTCGGATCTTGCTCGATCAGATAAAATTCGGGAAGCAGCTGCGGGTCGACCAAAGCCGCGACTTCTTTAGTAGGCGGCGGAATTTCTTTGGGCACCGCCATCGCGCGATGGTTAATCAAATAAACCGTTTCGTCAACCCAATCTTTGGGATTCCAAACAAAGGCGAAATTATCAATCGAGATCAGAAAAAAATAGCAAACTAAAACCACGATAACCAAAATAATTATCCGCCGCCAAATCCTTCTTTTCGGCCGCTCTGACGCGGGAAATATTTTATTCTCGGACATAAAGTGCTAATGCTTTTTAGGATCAAGGGCAGACAGTCACATTTTCGGCATCCATACAAGCTGCCGAACATTTTGATTGATCAGATAAGCCTTTTTCCCAATTGCCGATACAGATATTTGAGCAATCGGCTTTTTTTAAAAGATCATCTAAATTCCCGCAGGCGCTAATGCAAGCACCATATGTTTTACCGTTATCATTTTCGGTGGCACAACCAGCATTACATTTTGCGTATGCAGATTGTTTTGTCTGCGCGCAAGTCGGAACCGGCGGCTTAGGCGTTGGCGGCTTAGGCGTTGGCTGGACAATGGTGATCGGGGTTTTAACTGGAGTTTTTTTAACCGGTGTCGGAGTCAGAGGCATGGTTTCATAACCGCTGCCATACAGATATCCCATCGGATTAAGTTCTATCCCCTTGTTTTGATCAGGGATACTAAGACGATCGACAATTCCATTTTCCATATAAGCAAGCAAATTACCGGGGATTGCAAGAATAGCCTTACCTTGCTCACAAAATTCTGTTGGCGCGAGCCCGTATTTGCAGACTTTATTAAAGATATCCGCTGCTTGAGAAAGATTTTCGGTGATTGGTACCCCCGCAATATGATCTATCAAATTCTTAATTTCGCCCACTGCCCCATAACCGCCGAGAACTGTATTCCAAATACCGGGTAAAGAAGACGCGTCAGGCATTTTATCATTAACCAAAAGATCGGTGGCCACCGAATAAACGACGGCGCAACCAATCTGCGCTTCAATACTCAAACCGCCAGTGGCAATCCCCAAAACGACGCTGCCAGCCGCTACCCAAAAATTTTGATCATACCTCAACTTATCATACAGCGCCCCGCCGAGCAGTTCGGCCTGTTCTGAAAGACTTTCATCACGGAGGCAATTTACCTCAAGACCCAAAATCGTATCCGCGGTTCCTCCTAAATCTGGAATGCTTTGACAGTCAGTACCGGCTGCTTCGGCCGCCGGGATAAGCGAGGATACGCTTTTTTTAACCGCAAACAAGCCGTGCTCCTCGGCTGAACCAAGATAACCGGAAAAAAGGGCATCAAGCCAGGCAATCTTTGCGGCATCCAAAACCGCCGTACCGCCATCGGTGGTTGTTAATTTAACGGACGCTTGGGGATTTTTTATATGCCCGTCCAAAGCCGAGAGCAAGTCTTCCATTCCCTTCTCTGATTTAGCCAGCGAAGCAACAAGCTCCGTGCTGCTGGCCGGCGTATTAGTTTGGGCATTCTTCAGGCTTTCTATGGCCGCAACCACGAACGCCCGCGTAATCGTCCCAGCCGGCAGATTAACGGCGTCAGCGCGATTCATTACGCTCGGAGTTGCCGGCGCTGATACCTGAATTCCGGCGATCTCGTTCGATGTTTTAACATCCAATTTCTCCCCGTCTTTTTTTACTTGAATAACCTTAAGCGAAACAATATCAGCTTGAAACTTTCCCGAATCCTTATTATATTTAAACGGCGGAACCGCCGCAACCACCGACGTAGACGTAACGCTTAAAGCAGGAATCGTGATAATTTCCTGTTCTTGGGAGGTAAAAATAATTGAAGTAGCCGCGTCGGGATCAAGATTTCTCCCATCGATTTCCAGGATATCAAAAGGGGCAAGGCTTAGCTTATCTATCTTAATAGAAATGTTTTCACTGGGAACTTCATTGATAGTCGATGATGCTTCCGTCGAGGATGCCTCTGTCGAAGATGCCTCTTTTGAAGCTTCTTTAGATAGCATCGGCGCGTTTTTTACCGGCTCGGGCGATTTATTCCGCAATAAAAACATCCCTCCAATACCCAACACGATAACCAAAATTGCAATGATCCATATCGCTGGTTTTATGTTTTTCATATTTTTTTGTTATTTACAATTAAGATTTTGACAGGCGGCTTTAATCGCGGCATCGGTAGTTTGCTTGCAAATCGAGCAGGGATCGATAGTCGTCGTATTGGTCGGAATAGATTTCATCATCTGATCAAAATCCGTAAACTTAACTCCGGCAGGCAGATCAAATTTAGAATTATCAACCGACCAATTATGGCAATCAAAATCAATCTTCTGGTCTAAATCCTCGGTATTTTGCCCGCTTTTATCAGTACTATTTACTGAGGAAGATTCGTTTAAATTGAATTTAATGCCGGCCTTGGGATCAATACTGCTCCAAGAGTAGCCATAATTGCCGTCGGTAATCATGTAAGCTTCGCTTTTTACCCCCGTGCTATTCGTAATCACTTCTGTTTCGGTTCTAATTCTGGCCTTAGCGCCATCAACGTACATTTTTCCGCTTTGGGTCGCTCCTTGTCCGGTATCGGTAGAGCTAAAGGTGCATTCCAGCGACTTGCCGCTTTTTAGCATTTCCTTAACTGAAGCCGACGTCTTGGTGGTGTCGGACTTTTCATTTTCTGCCGCCACATTAGTTTGAACGGCCGGATTCTCAACGACTGGCGAAATTTTATTGTTCTCGACTTTCTTGCCGCAGCCGCTAAAGATTAAAACGGCTGGCAGCAAAAGTAAGAGCAAATAGACTCTTTTTTTCATAATTTTTTTTATTAAAATTAAACAAATATCTATAGTCATTATATCAGCGCCAAAAAAATTTTAACACAGGGTTATTGCCGGCGGCTGAGTAGAATTACTTTGCGGAAGGGGCGCTGTGGGCGAGCAGCCGGTCAAGATAAAAATCAAGCCAACCGGGAAAATCAATAATTCTTTCATAAATTAATTTTTATGATTAATTTTTTTAAATTTAAAATTGCCGACCGCCGCCAAAATTACCGCGAGAATGACTTAAAATGAAAACTTTTTTCAAAATGATAATTCGATAATTTTCGCGCCAAAAACATAAATAATTTCAGTATTCTGATATTTGGTGACTAAATTCTCCTTCGTCGGCGCCGTATGCCCGTGCAAAAAATACCTGGGCTTTTTTTCTTCCAGATATTTTCTCAAGGCTTTGAAACCCTGATGAACCGGGTCGTCGGGCTCATCATTGATTCCCCAGGGCGGCGAATGGGCGATCATGACGTCCACGGCCGGAAAATCCTTGAGCATCGCCTCCGCTTCTTCCTGCGAGTACATTATTCCGCCGCTATTTTTATAACGGTGTGATCCTTCAAAACCCCCGAAAACCAATCCCTGATAAGATAAAGTTTTTAAATGAAGGTTGGTGATGCCCAAGGAGTCGAAATAATTTCCCGAACAATGATTGCCGTAGACGCCGATCTTGGGGATGTCTTTGATCTCGGCTAATTCCTTGATGGAAAAATAAGTCAGATCACCCAGAGTGCAAATAAGATCCACCGGCTGCCGACGCAAAATATCCTTGATGCTCTCTTCCGGTTTATGATCGGCGATCGCAAGGATTAACATAGTCTTAAAAATTAGTGAAAAAATTCCGCGATTGCTGGCGGTATTCTCGCCTAAAAGCCGGTTTTGGATTTTTCGATCGCCTGAGCTACCGGTAAAAAATTTTTAACCAGAAAAAGCGCGTAACTTTCCGGAATATATTTTAGCGGCAGATGATACAGATCAACCCAGAGATGACTATAGATTGCGTAAAGAATCGATTTTTTTAGGTAGGCTTTTTCTTGGCGGCTGAATTTTCTTTGGCTAAAATAGCCGCTGAGAAAGTTACCCAGCAGACGCCGGTCCAATTTTTTTCGCGGACAGCAATTCCACATAATGACTTTACCAACGTCGACCATCAGCGGTCCCTGATAAAAATTACCAAAATCAATGATCCCCGATAATTTATTTCCGATAAAAAGCTCGTTCTTAGCATAAGGATCGACATGGATCGGTCCGGTCGGTAATTTCGCCGGCGGCTGATTGTCGCGCACGCCTTGTTCGACGATTGGAACAGCTTTTCTTAAGATGGGATTTTTTTGCCGGTATGCCAGCGGACGCATCAACTTCATCGCGGCCGGATTCAGATCATAATATTTTCTCCGCGAGGCCAGATCTTTCTTAAAGATGCGGCTGCGGCGGTGGAACTCGCCAAAAAATTCGCCCAGCTCGCGGGCCATCACCGGCGTAATCTTTTTGGGCGGCTTACCGGGAAAATAGCGATAAACAGTCACCCAGCTGTCTTTAAATTTTTCGACAAATTTATTTCGCTTCGAGCGCCAGAATGACGGCACCGGCATTCCCGCTACGGTCTGGAGCATCTCGATCTCATATTGCAGGCCTTCTTTGGTCTTGCCGACAATTCCTTTGCCGCTTGAAATTATATTTTTGGCAACAATGAATTTTCCCGAAGCGGTAACAACTGCGACTTTGGCCGACCCGCCATAACCGATATAAAGATAAAGGATTCGCTTAATCTTTCCCAGGCCATACCAGTCGGCAATTTTTTGATATTCTTGTTTAGAATAATATTTTATCATCATTATAAATTTAATCGCCAAGCCGCGACGGCGGATTAATTTTTCTTCCGTTTGCCAAATTTATAATATCCCAGAACCGCCAAAATTATGGCCAGGACGGCGCAGCCGGCCCAAAGATAAATATTAATCGCCGAACTTTTGTTGGCCGGACGGATCGCGTCCCAAGTTTTCGTTTCCGCGGCAACATCGAAAGTTTGTTTAGGCTGAACGCCACTTGGATTGGCCGTGATCATTTCACCGGTGGAAACCATAGTCGTTTTATTATCCGCCTTGGAAGTGAAGGCCACCGTGCCTTCGATAACTTTGAGTGTGGAATTCCGGCCATCATCGCTAACGACGAAGGTCGTGCCTTTGATTCCGGCGACGGCCTGGCTCATATCGACTTCCATCGTGCCGTTATTCGCCATCTTTTTCACATTCACCCAGATATTTCCCAACAGCAATTGAATTTTGGAGTCCCGCACCGGCGGCGTGGTGACGACGATTTCCGATTCCGGTTTTAAAAGGAAGGTGCTTAGATCCGCAAAACCGATAATCGCGCTCGAGTCTTCCGAAGTCCGGACATGATCATCAACATGCAAAACCGAATCCATTTCAGCCGGCCCCCAGCCATTTTTATTGCAATCCCGCCGGATCTCCACCTCGCGCGAAAGCGAGGTGAATTTGGCCATCGAATCACTCTCGGCAATCCCCTCGCAAGGATCGGGTGGCGGAACGTATTTCAATTGCGGCGCGGCCTTGATCTGATCAATATTATCTTTAAAAACGCAGGACGGACCGAGCGCCGGATCTAAGCCGCAAGTATAGGCCGAGCCGCGGATACTGCCGGTCGGACCGGGACTGCTGCAGTCTTCTCTAATATAATGTTCCACGCAAGCATCATTAATACAACCATAGCTCTTCACTACCGCGTAATTACCGTCACAACCGAACTGGCTTTCGTGCGACCCACTCTTGTCCGAGCAGATATTGCCGGACCGGGAACAGAACTTTACGCCAATACCGACATCGCCGGCTTGAACCGGAGACGCCAAATATCCCCAAAAAATCAAGATCAAAAAAAGGATAAATATTTTTTTCATAGAGTAATCTGTGTTAATTATCGCATAAACCGATCAATTTGTCGATCATAACAATTTAAGACTAGCCGAGCTGTTTTTGGCAATTAAAAAAGGCGCTTCCCCGAAGGTTAGCGCCCATTACTTTCTATTTTATTGTGTTGTCTACAGATATGACAGGATCAATTCCCCCATTTTCTTGGTACCGAGACACTTTCCCCAGACAATATCGGGGGTATAAAGATCCCGTGTTCTGAACCCGTCCTTAAGCGCGCAATTTACCGCTGCTTCGATCGCCGCAGCGCCATGGACAGCGCCGAGATGCCGAAGCATCATCGCTCCGGTCAGAATCCGGCCGATTGGATTTGCTTCGTCTTTTCCCTTCAACGTATCCACCGTCCCCGCTCCGCTTTCGAACATTGCCGCGCCGGTATCGGGATTGATGGCCGAGGAGCACATCATCCCCATGCTTCCCATCGCGACTGCCGCTCCGTCAGAAAGGATGTCGCCGTGTTCATTTCCGCAAGCGATCACCCCGTGCAGTTTCGCCGGAAAGAAAAGTAGGCCGTTGCCTGAATCGACATACTGATGCGAAAGCGGCACGTCCGGAAATTCTTCTTTTCCCACCCTGGTCACGATCTTGCGCCAGAAATCATAGCGGGCCATCACGTTAGCCTTATCGACAGAGATGAGCGGAAGCTTTTTCTGCTGCGCATATTTGAATGCCGCGCGAATATACTTCTCAATTGTTTCTCTGCGATAATAAGCCAAATCGGTAATCATAACTTCATCTCCGGTAACGAATTTCTTCAGTTTGATACCCAATCTCGTTTGCGCATGGCCGTCTATTTGACTTGATTGATCCTCGGTACCGAAGTAACTATCCTCGAGAAGAAAACGGATAAAAACTTGTTCTACTCCCTGATCCGGAATGGTTTCCGCTTTGACATTGGCCAACTGGGCCAAGGCTTTGACGTAAATCATCGGCCGGAAATTGAGGAGTAGTCCCATCTTTTTACGCAACGTCAGCAGACAGCGCGCCTCCGGTTTCATTTCCGGTTTTTCCGCGCCAATCGTTTTATCGATTTCCGTATCGCCGACGCCGCCGAAGAATATCGTTCCGAGCTCGACCGCCCGGTTGAATGATTCCACCGGCAAAGTGTCGCCGAATTTTTCATAGGCATTCCAGCCCATCGGCGTCTCTTCGAAAATGATTTCGATGCCGTCAAGTTTGGCGGCTTTGATAACGACCGCGCAAGCGGCCGCCATCATTTCCGGACCTGAGCCATCGCCCGTTACCAGGGCGATTCTTTTTTGCATCATTCTTGGTTCTCCTTTTTTGTGAGGTGAGCTATTTTTTTTCTTCGCGTGCCAGTTCCGCCGCCAAACCGATCATAAAGCCGACGCTGTCGCCGTTCCTGATCAGCTGTTTGTGATAATTGGAGACCTCGAACTGGTAGCTGCCCGGACAAGGAATCTCGCAGCCCTTTAGTCCGGCTTTTTCAAACCAGCTGATGACGCCCTTTTCGAAATCCACCGTGATCCGCTCGGACTTCGCGCGCATCAAGTCGGCAATTATCTGTTTAGGTACCGTCACGCACAATAAGCCAGTGGCGAACATATTGTTCTCGAAAATGCGGGCGAAACTGGAAGCGATGACGCATCTGATCCCGGCCGCAGCTAGTGCCCACGGCGCGTGCTCTCTTGAAGAGCCGCAGCCGAAATTTTCACCAGCCACCAGAATCTGCGACTGATAAAGTTTGGGTCTTTCAGCGTCCGGTATCGCGGCGTCTTCCAGGCAATGAGCGCCGAATTTCTGCTTGTCGGTTTCGTTCAGGTATTTGGCCGGAATGATCTGATCGGTATCAACATTGTCAGCGTTATGATAGAACGCTGTTCCGGAAAAATCCCTGGCTTCCTCGCTGACGATGGTCTCGCGCAGCTTGGCATAATCCGGTTTTTCGAACGTTGTCTCATTATTCCAATCTGTGGGATGAGCAACCTCATCGTCCAACAAAAAAATATCACTGGCGACTTTGGCACAAAAATTATGGTCAGGCTCAGTGATCACTCCTTTAACGGCGGTGATCGCCGCCGTCGCCGGAGATGTCAGGTGAACCATCCCGCCCTTGCCCATCCGACCGCGGAAATTCCGATTAGTCGTAGAAACGCAGACTTCTTCCGGAGCGATGACTCCGCAACTCATCCCGAGACAAGCGCCGCAGGTCGGCCCGTTGACATAGCAACCGGCTTCCAGAAAGATCTTCACCAGACCTTCTTTGATCGCCTGTTCGAAAATATGCTGCGTTGCCGGTACGATAACACACCGAACATTTTCTGAAATCCTGCCACCAGCCTTATTTATTACGGCAGCGGCAATGCGCAGATCAGACATCCGTCCATTGGTACATGAACCGATATAGACCTGATCGACTTTCTTGCCTGAGAGCTGTAAAACACCAGCCACTTGGCCGGGCGAATATCCCTCGGTGATCACCGGAACCAGATCACCGACATCGATATCAATGGTACGATAGTATTCGGCGTCGCTATCGCTATTCAGCTCAAACATCTCATTGATCGGCTTGTGTGGAGAATCTACCTTGCTCAGAGCGGGCCAGAGATATCTGATCGTCTTGTCATCGATCATCATCATTCCCGAAGTCGCCCCGGCCTCCACGGCCATATTGGCGATCGTCATCCGGCCTTCCATATTCATTTCGCTGATGACTGGTCCGCCGAATTCAAGCACCGCATTTGTCGCGCCCTCGACGCCAGTAAAGCTGATAAGCTTGAGAATCAGATCCTTGGCAAAGACATTCGCCGGCAATGTGCCGTTGAAGTTTACGCGAATCACTCTTTGCGGCGGACAGACCCACAAACCGTTGACAATTCCATTTTGCATTTCGGTCGTACCCACGCCCGCAGTTAAAGCGCCGAAAGCGCCATGCGTGCAGGTGTGGCTGTCGCCCATAATGCCGATATCGCCGGGGCTGATCCAGCCGTTTTGCGGAATCGCCGCGTGGCAAACTCCGCTTGCCCGATTTCCAACATCAAGAAACTCGATGCGATGTTCGCGGCTCCACTCGCGGATGATTTTTCCCTGAATGGCCGAGGCTGTATCTTTTGCCGGAATCACATGATCGATCATGGTTTTGATCTTATTGGGATCAAAAACCACATCTATGCCACGCTTCTTCATATCCAGGATCGCGTTGGGGGTGGTAATCTCGTGGCACCAGACCCGATCCAGCTTGAGCGCCATTTCGCCGTCGGCAAATTGCCTGACCAGATGTTTCGCAACGATTTTTTCAAACATTGTCTTGCCCATCACATTCCTCCTCTTTGGTTTTGGCTTTAAAAGCCGTTTTGTTGTAAAAAACAATAAAATTTGCACATTATCAGTGTCAATTTTATCAGTGTATCTTAAAAGAAAAGTTGAAAAAAGTCAAGATAACTAAAAAAATTAATACTTCTCCTAATATTAAAAATACAGGCTCGAGCCTGTATTTTATTAAATAATCAATTTTTAAGCGGACTTTTTTAGACTTCGGGCAATTGCCCCAACTACCCGCGGATCAAAAATTGGCGGAATAATTTTATCTGGGGTGGGATGCTTGATGATCCCGGCCAATTCTTTTGCCGCTTCGATCTGCATCTTATCGGTAATTTTTTTGATGCCATAATCTAAAACTCCACGGAACATTCCCGGAAAAACCAAAGCATTGTTGACCTGATTGGCAAAATCAGAGCGGCCGGTAGCGACGATAAAAGCTCCGGCTTTTTTGGCAACATCGGGCATTATTTCCGGTACTGGATTAGCCAGCGCAAAAACGATCGGCTTAGCCTTCATTGTGTTGATAAATTCCGGCTTGATCAGACCGGGGGCGGAAACGCCGACGACCGCATCGGCTCCCGCCAATGCGTCGGACAGCGAACCGGATCGTCCTTTTTTATTGGTCAGCTCCGCGAGTTCCATCTTGTGCGGGAGTAAATCTTTCTGCCGCGGCGATAGGATTCCTTCCTTATCGACCACCAAAATATTTTTGACGCCATAGGCGGCCAAAAGTTTAGTTACCGCGCTGCCGGCCGCGCCGGCGCCGATTACGACGATGGAACTCGTTCTGATATTCTTCTTCGCCACCAGAAAAGCATTTAGCAAACCAGCCAGGACGACAATCGCGGTGGCGTGCTGATCGTCATGCAAGACGAAGATGCCCAACATTTTTTGCAACCTTTTTTCAATTTCAAAACAACGCGGCGAAGAAATATCCTCCAGGTTGATCGCGCCGAAAACCGGAGCGATATTTTTGACTGTGGCGATTATTTCTTCGACGTCTTGAGTATCCAAGACGATGGGAAAAGCGTCAATGTTGCCAAACTCTTTAAAGATCATGGCTTTGCCTTCCATTACCGGCAAAGCGCCTTCCGGTCCGATATTCCCCAAACCCAAAACCGCCGAACCGTCCGACACCACCGCCACCGAATTCTTCTTGATGGAATATTCCCTAACCCGATCCGGATGCTCGGCCAAATACGAGCTGACTGAACCGACGCCGGGTGTATAAGCGAGTTTAAGATCCACCATCGATTTTAGCGGCGCTTTCGAATAGACGCCGATCTTACCTTTAAGTTTTCGGTGATAATCCAAGGCTTTTTTTGCCAAAGACGTTCTGCCTTTCTGCTTTTTCATAGTTAGATAATTTTAACTCCTTGTTTCCTATTAATATTAATAAATCAGATTAAGCAAAACCGGGGAAGAAATCCAGTTTGATCCGATTTCTTTTTACTCCCAGGTCGCGCAAAGTTTTTTCATATACTTTTACCATAGCATGCGGGCCGGAAATATAAAACCATCTTTCCCGGTAGTCCGGTACTTCCCGCTTGATGGCTTCGCCGGTCACATAACCGCGGATCCCCTGCCAGTCGGACGGAATCGACTTCTGATCGGCCAGCGAATAAATCACCTTGATACCCGATTCGCTTTCCGCCTCGCCGAGCAGATTCGCGTAGGCGATATCGTCGATCAGATTATTACCATAAAACATCACGATATCGCGTTTCTCTCCCCGATCAAGCATATTCTTAATCATACTCCGAAAGGGCGTGATGCCGATGCCGCCGGCCAGGAAAACCAATTTCTTTTTCTTGTTTCGGGGCAGGAAAAAATCTCCGCCGAGCTGCGCCGCGACCACTCTGGCGCCGTTTCTCAAATTAAGCAGAGCTGCCTTGTAACTGCTGGGGTTTTCATAAAATTTGATACCCAAACGGACATCGCTTTCGGTCGGCGATGAAGCCAAGGTGAAAAAACGGCGGATGCCCCGGTTGTCTGGGTGATCGTGCGCCAAAGTCGCTTCGATATATTGCCCGGGTCGGAATTTGATCATTTTATCAGGCGAAAAGACAAAATCGTAGGTACCGGCAGCGATCCGGAAACGGTTTTTCAGTTTAAGGATCAGCTTGAACTTGGGACTGACAACATAAGAAAAAATATTCCCGACAACCAAAACTAATTCCGGAGTGGAATAGATCGACCCCAGATGGATCGCCGGCGCAAATAAAAATCCGGTCAGGACGCCGTAAACGATGCGGAGATTCCTGATCGGCGGCGTGGTCATCGGTTCGGTCAACATTACGAAAGCGAAAAACATCAGCGGCGAAGAAAAAAAAGTTATTCTTAAGACGTTAAGCGGGTCGCCCCCTTTGATGAAATTAAAAACCAGGATGGTCGTAATCGCGCTGATGAAAAAACTCCAAACCAGATCGCTCCGTTTGATCTTGCGGACAATCAGTAAGCCGCCGATCAATACTAGCGGCGCCAAATAAGAATTGCCGATCCACCAGCTCGCCGACTGGTTGATCGTCAAAGAGGTCACTGCCACTGCTAAAGCCGCCGGATTAAACAGATGTTTTTTGCCAATTGCCAAAATATATTTGGAAGCGATCGCCAAGACCGCAGCCCAAGCGGCAAAACCCAGATAAGCAAAAGAATGATCCGGTGAGATTATCAGAGCGAGAATCAGCGCGGTGATATAAACCGATTCCACGTTAGTCGGTGCGCCAAAAACTTTGGCAAAAATAAGATTGGTGACGAAACAAGCGCCTAAGATAAAAAGGGTCGAGAGGATCAGATCAAGCGGCTGAAACGGCAAGATTCCCAAGGCGCTCAAGACCACCGCGGCAGCCAGGAAAAATACCAGGCAATAGATCACCAGCCGGTACATCGTCACATTATTCAAAAATCGGTCGATCATTTTAAGCATTTGTTTCGTCGGTATATTTATTAAAACCATTGGTAAAAATCGCCTGTCCGGCTTTATCGATCAGATATGCCTCGAATCCCGGCAGCTTGGCCAGAAAAACAATTCCCCGTTCGCCCATTGCGAATGCCGCGGTGGCCATCCGGTCGGCCTCGAAAGCATTCGGTCCGATCACGGTCAGGCTGGCGATATTTTCAATCTTTTTCCCTGGTTGATGCGGATCGTAAATATGCTGGCCGCGAAAATATATTCCCGAAGTCGCGACGCCTTTATTTTTGACATAAACAACTTTCACATTCTGATCGACATTGAAAGGATTTCTAATTCCAACTGCCCAAGGTTTCCCCGCAATATTATTTCCCTGCGTTTCAATATCGCCGCCGGCATCGACGTAGAAATTTTCAAAACCGCCTTGGCGGATAAGCTCAGCCGCTTGGGAAATCGCCCAACCCTTCACCAATCCGGACGGATTAAATTTTCCTTCCGGCGTCAGAATGTCAAAATAGCCATTGGTGGCGCGTTTGGTTTTTTCGGCGAGTAAAAAAATTTCTTTCATTTCCGCGCTATAGTCTTCCGGATTTATTTCGCCGCGATTGATGCGCGATATTTCGCTGTCCGGTTTAAAAACGCTGAATTTTTGCTCAACCCCAGCAAAATAAGCAAAGATCTTTTCTAAATCAGCCAGCGCCGCCTTGGCATCGACGATTTCCACCGTGATCGTCATTCCCATTAAAATTTTAGTAAGTTTCATTTTATAAAGCTTGAGACAAAGCTGAAGATAAGGAACTGACGAAAGCGCCGCTCGAATCAGTCGCGCCGGAAACCGCGTCGACCTGAGCGTTTTGCGACCGGATCGCTTCGGATCTCAAGATGGGCATCGCATAATCATTAACCATTATTGAACGGTTGCGGTCTTGCGGGTAGTCCAAAAAGATCACATCGGCGATTTTGCCATTCTTGATCACCGCCTGCACCTGAATGTTTCCGTAGTACGCATCGGCCGAATTGCCGGTATATGTTCCGTCTTTATATTTGCCGCGCGATACCGTCGCCACTGGTGCCGGGACCGGCGGAAGCGAAACCGGAGGCGTGGGGTTAACCGGCACATTAACGTTATTACTGCTCCGGCGGCCGTCGTCATTTCCCGATGAAACTTGAGCAGCCGGAAGTTTAACCGACGGAACCGCTGGATTATTCGCTGCCGGCACACTGCTCGCGCTGTTCGCACTGGCCACAACGAGAACAGCCGGTACGCCGGAATTACGCTGCTGGTAAAAGACATAAACCACAAAAATTGCGATGACAAAAATCGAAAGCGCCGTCTTTTTGAAATTATTCATAAATTTACAAGTTAAATGATTTTTAGCGTAAATCCGCCTATTATTTTACCATAAAAACATCAATTTGGCCGCCCGCGGCGTACTATTCTATACGAAATATTAGGCACTTTGTTTCAAACAAAAAAACCGCGTTTGGCGGTCTTTTTAAAACTATTTTTCTATTTCTTTTTCTTGGCTGCTTTTTTCTCCAGCATCAATCGCTTTATCTCCAGCCGCTTCTTGGTCTTATGAGAATGGGATTTTTTTCTCGTACCGATCGCGTTCAATCTTGTGGCCATATAAATTAATTAATGAATAATCATCAGCTTAACATTTTGCTAAAAAACTATCAAGCAACGCCCAGCTGGCTTAAGTCCGCCAATACCTGCTGGGCATGTTCCTTGGGTTTAACATCCTCATATATTTTCACAATCTTTCCTTCCGGATTAATGAGAAACGACGTCCGCAATATTCCCTCAAACATTTTGCCCAAAAAACTTTTCTTCCCCCAGACATCATAATCTTTGATCGTTTTTTTCGTTTCATCAGACAACAAGAAGAAAGTCAGCCCGTACTTATCCGCAAATTTTTTATGGCTTTTTACCGTGTCGGCGCTGACCCCCAAGACAATAACATTCAGTTTGTTGAAATCCGGCAGATTATCACGGAAGGCGCAACCTTCCGCCGTGCAGCCGGGCGTATCGTCTTTCGGATAAAAATATAAAAGGACCCATTTGCCTTTGTAGTCGGAAAGCCGGTGGGTTATTCCTGCTTGATCCGGCAGAGAAAAATCCGGCGCTATCTGATTGATTTTGATTTCCATAATTTTAGGCAATTAATTTTTAGCTTTAACCGCGATTTTTTTCTCCAGCCTCTCGGCCATTAATTGGAGCATCTTGAAGTGCTTTTCGGTTTCCCGACTCAGCTTGCCCATCACTTCAGTCAAGGGAATATTAGTCGCCTGAAAAAAATCAAAACACTTTTTTTCCAAGATCGACTGCTCGATCCGCAAAGCGGTATTGACGGCGTCAAAATTGGAGATGCCGCCGCTTTCGGCCTTCTCGATTTCTTCTTTCACGAAATCAATGACATAAGCGACAACTCCGCGCGTAAAATTATTTTCGACAAAATCCGTCCCGGGTTGTCCTCGCAACGCCCGGATTTGCGCGGCATGGCCGATTTCTTCCTCGGATAATCTTTGCCAAAACTGGCCGTGATCAGGAAATTTTACCGAATAAATCCGGTAAAGCCGGCTGACATTGAGCTCGTTCTCTTCGAACAGATCGATCAAAGATTTGTCATTGCTCATATTTTTTATCGCTGACGCCATAATTATAGCATCTTTCCGCCGGAAATATCAAAATAAATCAGACTATCTATTGATAATCTGATTAGCCCCCTTATTTCGTTTTTTTATTTGAAGGCAAAAGCCATTAATATAATTGTTAAAGCATTCAGAATCACCAAGATTAACGCTGTTTGCCATTTTTCCGGAAAAGGCTTCATTATGATATAAACCGTGTAGATTATGGCGACAATCGCCGCGCCGATAAAATTTCCTCTGACCATAGTTTTATAGTTATTTAATTATTATACAATTTAATTACCAAACGAAAGAACCAACCAACTGGCGATGACGACATAACCGTAGTAGCGCATGGAATATTTTCAACTATTAAGAAATCGTTTAATGCCAAATCCGAACATAGCAACCATTAACCAAAATCCGATTAGCAGCGCAATAATCGCTCCGCCTGAAATATTATTTGCAGAGATTTGCCAAATGCATAAAGCTGTTGCCGCAATAAAATTTGCTAAACCCCAGCGAATATTAACAATGGGGGTTGATTTTTGAGCAAACGGACTCCGCGCAATGGTTTTTGATACTCCCCAAATAAAATGAGGCATGCCGTTAGCAAGAAATCCTCCGATTAGAAAATACCAAATATAATATAAATGCATATCCATATTGTATCAAACAACCGCCTTAATTAAAAGCTGGCTTATATATTTTAAATAAAAAAATGTCCGTTTCAATCATAATGTTTTGCAACATAATAATTGAAACGGACAAAAAATTAAGGCTCGATAACCAATCAATAAAAAACTTATCGGCTATTTTGGCACAGCCAGAAAACGGCTGTTCAAAGTCCAAAAAGTATCATAGCCGTCTAGGAGCACTTCGTCGTTAAGGAGAAACGCTACAACCTTAGTGCCGCCAGCGGATACGCCGACCGTACCAAGGGCGATTATTCCGTACTTTCTACGTTCACTCGGATATTTGGCCCCAAAAGCGAGGAGCTCCGGTAAGGTTGCCGGGCGCAATCCTTTCTTGTTGAGACTTGAAAGCACAAATGCAGTTGTAATATCGATGCCCAAATCAACAACCTTAAAATTGACAACAGCTTTACCTGTCCCTCGCATTGGAAACAATTTCGGATTAAGAAATTCATCAACATTGCTATACGATCCTTCGGCAAGCATATCTTCAAGAGATTTGCCGTAATCAACAACGGTCGTAAATTTATTTCCCGAATTAAGCGCCGAAGCCGAAACATCTGACATTTTTTTATTAGCCGAGACTTTCAAAGAATCAGCTATGGCTTTTTTACTGACAGCCAGAAAGCGAAAATCACCGAACCAATTATACATCTCAAACATCAGATTCAGTACGCGAGCACCGCCCATATCGCCAATATAAGCCACAGAACGATCGCCAGCCGAACGATGGATGATTGAGCCTAGGGCATAAATAAAATACTTCCTCTGCTCGTCCGGATATTTTGATCCGAAAGCAAGCAGCTCCGGTAAGGTGGCAGGCCGCAATCCTCGTGTGTCGAGTTTGTCGATGATTTCATCGGTCGAAGCGCCCGGTTTGGAAGCGATGACGTAAAAATTAAGCTTGGCACGCCCCTTTTGTTGCGACGAAAAATCATCAGGATTAAGCTGGTGGTCGACATGATTAAAATTTCCCGCTGTTATCATTTCTTCCAGAGGCTGGTCATAATCCACTGTCGCCGAAAACTTTTGCGCCCAACAAAACGCAGAGAAGAACAAAATTGCACTAAAAAACATTCTCGACTTACTCATGATACACCCCTCTTGAAAAAGTTTATTTTTAATCCAAGCCACAAAAGCCTTTTCTGTTATCAATGTACAAATTAATCAACTTTTTTATATCATATTCTCTTTAACTTGTAAATATCCGATTCGACTCCAGCCTCGGGTATCAAAAATAACACCTAATGTTGGCGTTAAATTTCGTAGCTCCCGGGGTCGGCGCTACGCCCGCCTACGCAGACGCTTCGGCGAGGCGCGGCTATTCGAACTCTTTGGAAGGGGTTTCCACCCCCTTCCAATACCATCCCCCACAAAGCAGTGGGAACCTCCCGGTTCCCCAACCCCGCGGGAGTTCGAATCCGGCTTCGGAAATATTTACCTAAAAAAACATCGTCTTCCTTAACAAATAATTTTTTAATTGCTTTTTTAAATACATTCTTCCCGAACCGCCTTTTAAAAATTTCTCCCTGCCGATTGCGTCAAATTTATCCAAATAGGCCTCATAATATATCAATTTCCAATTTTGTTTTTTGGAAGTCGTTAAACACCCTTGGCCCATTTGATGCTCTTTCAATCTTCTTTTTAAATCACTGGTATACCCGATATACCAACCTTTATCATCTTGGCACTCGATAAGATAAACGTAATACATAAAATAGGTGGGTTAAATCGTATATTTAATTATACCATCTTTTGCTTTCGTATTTGCCCCGCAAAGCGACAGGGTCGCCGCGGGGCCACGCAAAGTATCGCTTTGGCAGCGCCACGCGATAAAATAAAAAAATCCTGAAATTTCAGGATTTTTTTATTTTATTTTGCGTGGCTCATCTCTATGACCTCGCTCGAAGTTATTTTTTAGACAATTCTTGACCCAAAACAGAGCTGCCTACCCCCTCGGCTCGCGGCCATTTTCTCAGCTTACGCTCAAGGCCAAGGGGTGGCCGCTAGGTGAACGGCTATATGAACAGCTGTATGAACGACTAGTTGAACCCGGGTTCAACTAGCAGACACCGATTTAAGCAGTTATCCTAGCCAAATTCTATTTTCAAAAATGAGTGACTATTACTCCGACAACGGAATCAACTGAACGACAAAGATATATTATTACTACACTAAGACATGACTACAAACTACTAATTACAATTACGACTTAAACCAACTATACTAAATACAAATATTAATTACAGATTTATTTAATTTCAAATACTACTTTCCAACTACTGGCCAAAACCAAGAAGAAAAATGGGGAATGAGGGGAAAACGGGATGAAAAC
>CAVVFV010000004.1:0-52524 GCA_963747695.1 Candidatus Falkowiibacteriota bacterium
GCATACACCGGGTTGGTGAAAGCATTGGCATGGTTCAATTCCAGGGTGATATAGCTGCCGTCGTGGGCATCGCTGTTGACATCCAAGAGAACTTTGATCACGTTGTTGCCCTGATTGATGGAAACAGACGAATCATAATTCAAATAATGATCAGTATTGGCAGGGTCCTTGGAATCAACCAAAACGTTGTTGACATACAAGCGGACATTGGAGAAGTCAATTCCGGTGGAGCTGGCATGGATGTCCAGCTTCATGCCGTCAGCCGAGAAAGCCTGGTTGGCCTTGACGTTAACTAACAAAGCCACAACGTCCTTGGTGTTCTTGACATAGCTCTTCTGAGTCGGGCTGGTGGCGTCCTTAGAGATTGTAACATTTCCGGCGTTTAAAATAGTATAATCAAAAGTGGCATTAGCGGAATTAAAACTGGCGTCATTCACATTGGTTGAAACGGTAGCAGCATAGTCGTTGCCACTTTCTTCAATATCCATAATATCCATATCTGAACTGTTGTTCAACATGAATTGAATCTGGTTATTGCTGGAATCTTCAGTAATGATATCACCGGTAACTTTCAGGGTGATATCATCGCCCTTGTCGATGGTCAAACCGCCGTTAGCTAAAATGAAGGTAACATATTTACCATTTACAGTGGCGAATGCGGAAACTTTGACGCCAGATTCTTCAAGGGCAAGATTGCTAATAACATTGGCTAATTCAGCATTACCGTTATTCTTTAATGTGACAGACTTCAAAACCAAATATCTATTTAAAGAGCTGCCAACACCGGCAGCGTCAGTGATGTTGAAGCTGGCCAACGCCGCATCTTCATCGCCGATATTGTAGATGTCGTTAGGTGATCCAGTCAAAGTGGCGGTGGAGTTAGCGGAGATAACCGCCTGATTGACGACATAAGCAGGGGCAAAATAAATCGAATATCCATCTATCTCACCGGGGATATTTTGATTACCAATCTTGTTCCCCAGAACCCCCCAATTGGCTTGATTGTCTAAACCATTTATAGAAACCTGAATGTAGCCGGTCTGATTGACATTATTGATATCAATAAGAACCTGGCACTCAGAAGTACCCGCCGGCAACGAAGAAGAGGCGGTTATATAATTATCACCGAGAAGCGGCGCAGAAACAACAGCAACATTGTTATTATTACAACTCAATCTCAAATTGGAAATATTAGAGCCGTCTATCCCTTCCGATAAAAGTTTAACGTCAACATTATTTAAATAAAAATTTATCGGATACCCGGTATTAACAAAAAAATCAAGTAAGGAAACGCCGCTGGCGCTACCATTCACTGTTTCGGTTACCGGTTTCAAATTCAGGCTAACCGGATCGTAAATAAGTATCGGGTCATTATTTTGATACCCGTGATAGGTTCCGGCATTGGTTACATAAACCCCGTAGGCTTTCGTTTCCCTAAAATCATTAAGGCTGCTGAAATTACCATTCACTGCGTAACCCCAATTATCCCCTATCTTTACCGATGATCTATCGGACTGATCGGCGGTAAAATCCAAAATCGAATCGATATTATTGGCAAAAGATCCTAAAATAGGTTGAATGTTATTAGTGTCGACCGAATTGCTATCTTTCTGAGGAAGAGCATCAGCGGGATCGGCAACGCCGATTACATTCCAGCCAGGAGTTAAATTTCTAACAAATAATCTGTTGCCAGGATTATCATTTTGCGTAAATTGTTTATAATTGACCGTCAAAGTTTGTTCAACACCGGTTTTATTATTTATAAAATATCCGTAAAGCGGCGTAAATTCGGTCTGGCCCAAATCAGCCATCGTCGCCCATCCGGAAGCCTTAGTATTATCCAGCACGTAAATATCAAAATTGCTTAAAGTTTCAGCGGCCGAAAATTGATGACTCTGGACAACGCGCGGCACAGAAATAACATTCCAACCTGGTTGCAGATCTATTTGATGATAATAAATTCCGTCGGCTTTTACTGAATTGCCAAAAAACAAAGAAGCCGCCGCGATTGCGAAAAAAAATAAAATTTTTTTCATATTCTTTATATAAATAGTGATTAATTTAAAATAATAGCTATTCGGCGTAACCCCGGCGGGTTCTGGCGAAATTTCCGATATGAAGCACAATTATTTTGAAATAGAAAACAAATCTTATATTACCAACAATATAACATTTTGTCAAACAGCATTTCGTCTTGTGAAATAAAAATAAGGCGCTAGGCGCGCCTTATTTTTATTTCACAAGCTCATCTCTATGACCTCGCTCGAGGATATTTTTTAGGTATTTCTTGACCCCAAATATAGCCGTCTAACTGCCGCCAGCTAGCGGCCATTTTACCAGTTTACGCTCAAGGCCAAGGGGGCCAACTAGTTGAACGACTAGGTGAACAGCTGTATGAACGACTAGTTGAACCCGGGTTCAACTAGCAGACACCGTTTTTAGCAGTTATCCTAGCCAAATTCTATTTTCAAAAATGAGTGACTATTACTCCGACAACGGAATCAACTGAACGACAAAGATATATTATTACTACACTAAGGCAATACTACAAACTACTAACTACAATTATCACTTAAACCAACTATATTAACTACCAATACTAATTACAGATATTTTTTAATTTCAGATACTTCTTTCCAACTACTGGCCAAAACCAAGAAAAAAATGGGGAATGAGAGGAAAAAACGGGATGAAAATAGGATACAAAACGGTGACGGGGCTATTAACGGGCTAACTGGATGATTAACGACAATGATGGGATTGACACTGGCTTATTTAACGACATGGAGATAACTTATTATTTACTTCCTCGCAAAATTCCGGCGTAAACCGATCATCCGCAAAAAGACTATCAAAATATTTGCCCAACTCGTAGATTTTTTTAACAATAAAAATCTTTGATTTACCGTCAATCGTAACATGATCCTTAGCAAACACTAAGACCTTTTTGATATTTATATTATCGAAATCCAAATAGTTCAGATAACTGTTTAACACTTTGCAATGAGTATCAATTTTATTACGAGGGTCAGAGCTACCAACCAATTTTGTGACCTCTTTCTTATACCCGGATTCTTTTACACTAAGAGCTTTATCTTCGGAAAAAACAGTCGCGTTAGAAAAATTCTTAACTTCCATTACTATTAACCCTTTCGGTCCGACTATTAAAAAATCAAGGTCAAATTTATGGCCGGGAATAATGTAATTAGGATAGACGGTGTATTTGTCGTCTAAAATTTTGACTAACTCATCATAGACCTTTTTCTCGCCCTCATCCCCCGCCGCTGAAATATTTATATTATAATTAACTTTATAGAAAAACGATTCCAACCATCTTGATATGACCATTGAAACAAGCCCGGTAATAGCGCCCAACATGATAAGGATTAATATTATCCAAGAATTCGCATTCATCCATACCTTAGGCTGGAATATAGGTAAGATGGCGTATTTTATTAGAACTAAAAAAATAACCAGGATAATTACCAGTGCGCCGTATTTTATAATTCTATTTTTACGGAGCTGGCTCTCAGAATATGATTTTTTATTTCCGATGGTTTTCATTTTTAAAAATTGCTAATTTAAATAACACCAAAATGCAAATTTAAATTAAATCACCCCATTCAACTCTAAATTTAATTTTGCTTCATCATCCAGAATTTTGTCCAAATTCCCAGAGAGCGCCATCTCCTCCAATTCTTTATCTTTTTTTTGCAATGCAACCGCAGGTCTTAATAACTGAATTTGAATTATATTAACTTTATTCTTTAAACAATCTTCTATCCCCAGAATGTATCGTCTTTGATCTTCTTGAAAACTTTCTATCATCTCATCCTTTGACTTAATATTAGCTTTCAAATCTTCAATATTATATTTATAAAAAATTTGAGGTGATTCCTCATACATCTCCAGCCAGGAATTAAATTTTTTAGCCGCGGAAACAGCTATATCAATTTGCTGTGAAATAATATGATGAAAATTCTTGCTTAAAACAAACAGTCTTTCTTCGTTAATATATATTTTATTAAATTTCGCTGGCAGAATTACATTTAATTCTGCTGTTCTATTTTTTACTATCTCCCCAGACTTATTTACAAAATTTTTAAGATTACCGATTGAATCTTGACACTCTCGGGAAGCCCTAAGAAAAATATTTTCGACTTCTTTTTTATCTCCCTTTATCTGACTACTTTTTTCAACATGTGTTTTTAGACACCACAGTCCTATAGATGATATTATAGCAAAAAAAGAACCGACGATTGAACCGATTAAAGTCTGATATTCTTTTATAAATTCTATTAAACTCATATTTCAACACTCAACTGGCAATTAAACAATAACTTCTTTAAAATCCCAAAATATACTACTCCCCTTTTCAATAAGCGTATTTATTAAACTGGTGACGCGCGGCCTTAACGCTTCACTTTTATAAATAATTTTCAATGATTCCTTAATTTCATCACCATATAAAAATGGCGTTTTACGATTTGGATTTAGATTATTCCCAGAACTATCGAGCAAATAGCTCGTTATTATTTCCAACGTCTTTTCACTATTTTTTTCCGCAAAAATTGGCAATCGTCTTGTTAAATTATAATCCCACTCAATATCACCATTGGATTTTTTAAGGGTGTCTGCCATTTTTTCAATAACATCGCTATCGGGCAAAATTTCTACTTCGCGATTAATCCAATAACCAAAGCCAGACAAAACCTCTGGTTCTGAAATATTCAATAATGCAGCATCCCAAAATTTAAGAAGTTTTTCCTTGCTTACATTGTTTTCTTTTAGCCATTCGTCTCCAGCTTGATCGCGAGATAAACAACTCCGACCAATAAAAGATATAAATTCTTTATGCCTTTTTATGTTTGGGGTAATCCAAAACAATTGGAACAACTCATCGTCTTGCTCTAATCCAAGATGAACGTAAGCAAGGGCAATATGAACAGCCAACGCCTCGTCCAGCTCCCTGGTATACTTTCGCTCGGTATATTCTTTGGGGTCAAGAAAAATAGCATATCCATAATACTCCTTTAGCTCTATGAATAATTTGTCATATAACGTATTAACCAAATACCCTTCCCAGGCCGCATGATAAATATCTTTTTTCTCCAGAATATCTTTAGGGAAAATTTCAGGTAGCAAATCTATTATAAATTCTTTGTCTCGAAAATAGAATATCGCCAAATAATGTCCAATCACGAATCGTACGGCCAACGAATTATCGGCAAGCGTCTTGGTATATATTACTTTTACGTCGGGAGCCAATTCTTTACCGTCGTTTTGAATAAACATTACAAAAGACTGATAGGCTCGTCCCCTAACCGAATTTATTGCTACATTAAAAGGCTCACCATATTCCGGCTTTTCATCTGCAACTGACGGACTTTCTTTTATGCCTAATAAATAACTAATCAAAGCTATGATTTTTTCTCGATTGTCTTTTTGTATTTTCTCCTTGTCATCTTCGCCTTCAAGAATATGCAACAAAATATCAGCCATAACTTTATGAACTGTTATCCAGTCAGCTAACCACGACCGCCCATCTTTCTCATCTTTTTTCTTAAATGCAAGACTCTCTCCGGACAATCTTAATAATTCAAAAAGACTTAATATTTGATCAATTTGTTTTTTTTCATAACCTACTTTATCGCGAAATACGTCTTCAATGCCGCGCAAAAGAGAAAAAACATAGCATGGGGCAATTTTTTCTCTATCGAAAAACTTATCAATATTGTCCAAGTAAGCAGCAGTTCGTTTTCTAAAATCATCTTTTAAGGCGTCGCCAAGTCCTTCGGCACCACGAGGATTTAAAAAGTCGTCATTATTATATTTTTCTTTAAGCTGCTCGGGAGATAAATCAGTTTTAAGTTTTTCAATTATTTCTTCTATTGGCAAGATGCTAATATCTTCTGGCGTTTTATGATTTACAGATCCAGCTTCTTACTCCAGACGAAATTGGTTCGGGAACGCACTCCACTTCACCAGGCACGACATTAAAAACTTTTTTGGCTTCTATTTTTTCTTCCGGCGTCAAGCTGTTGTGAATAAAACAAAGTATTTTCCCGCCTTCTCGATTCCTCCATTTTTCTTTTTCTTTATCTTCCAGCGTAGTATCACCAAAATATTCAAAAACTTTTTCTACATACGCTCGCTGGTCAGCTTCTTCAAGTATATTAAAACAACGAACAAGTACTTGCTCATATTCGGCGCCCCCGGTAATCTCAAAATATCTTTCACCGACTTCGGGTTGAAATACACGAAAGATGGCATTTTTTATTTCCTCTTTAAACACAACTGGGCATTGCGCCAAAGCAAATAATTTTAATCGCCACACCAAACGATTTTCTGGAATCGCATTTATTATTTCTAACAGACTCTTCGCTTTCGTTTCCTCACCACAGCTCTTGCCAATCGTTTTTTCTACCAATTGCTTAATTGTGACCACTAAATTCTCAACGTCTTCTCGAGGCGAAACAACTCCTCTATTGAAATCTATTTTAAAAATATCAGCGTCGTATAGAGAAAAAGAAGTTTCGTATTCAAAAATAGCCTCAGAGCTCTTACTATGCAGCTTAACAATACTACCAAATATTTCAGTAACTATTTTTAAGGCCTTTTCGGTGTTTGCACTATCAACGTTCGAAATTTTTTCAAATAGGTAAATTTCGGAAATATGGTCTAAATAAAATGGATTTTCAATACTATACCCCGCACGCCTTGCATCAAAATCTTCTTTGTTGCGCACCTCAAGCATGATTTGCGCAACAACCAATAAAGCGGCAAACTCCCCAGCGTCAAAAAGCTTTTTTACCATTTTATCGAATTCATAAGCCGATCTACCAAATTTCCTCATCAAATAAACCCATCTTTCATCTCTAATCTTGCCGACAAGATTTTTTATTTGATCCACGGGCATACTTTGAATAATCCACGTAAACCGGGAAATAACTTCATGGTTAAATGTTGCAGAAGTAACAGGAATTGACGAGATAATCTCAGCCACCTTGGCCGGGTCTTTTTCGGCCATACGAGATAAATACTCTAGTTCTGGTATATCATAAGAGTATTTATCAGGATTTTCGGCTGGTTTTTTTAAATCAACTAAAAAACCATTTGTCCAAATCCAACTCAACCATCCCTCATCAATTCTAGAAAAAAAATATAATTTAGAATCTTTACTACAATTTAAAAAAATTTTTATCAAACTTACATTTTGTTTAATGCCCTTTATGCAATCATCTATTCTGTCATGGACATCAATAGCGGTCACAATTAATAATTTTAAATACTGTTTATAAAACTTAACCGCATTTAGATAAACATCTTTATCTAAATCGCTTCGTTTAATTATATAATTTTCATTTATCTGATATTCCTCTTTTTCCGGTTTTGAAAAATGGTGAGTAACATTCGGAAAAAAAACTATATAAATTATTAATGTAGTTTTTGTATTTCTCTAATTCTTTTTTTGTAAAAGATCGGCCAAGATATCTGTTTAATAGTTTTTGAAGTTCAACTTTATTATTATGTGTCAGTAAGTAAAAAATTTCACGAAACGAGTTCGCTGATTGTGACATCCAATCGGGGTTTTCGCGCCTAAATTTTTCCCTAAGAGCGCAAACTCCACCGGCATAAATTTGTGAATATTTTATATATAAAGCGCTGCTATTCTCCAATTTGTCTAATTTTAAAACAATTTCTTGATCAATATATTCACTAACCTCAACGTCATCAACTGAAAATGCGCTCGTTTTAACTTCTGGAATTATTTCAATTGCTGAATCAGCCATAGAGTTAATTACTTTCAATTATTTTAACTTCATCTTCGGATATATTATAAAGATCATATACTAGCTGATCTATCCGAAGCTCAATATTCCTGACCTCCGCTTGCCTCTCGGCATCTTGAAAATAGCCACTCGCCTTTGTAATTGCTAGGATTTTTTCAACGAGATCAATAAATGGCTTTTGTTCATTTAGGGAAACATCTTTTATCGGGAGCTCGCTAATAGTTTCTTGTTTTAGCGTAAACGCGTTTCCAGCTGTCATGATGCCAATAAAACCGAAATAATATTCCATCAACCGGCTATTCAATAGGGCCAACAAATACTTAATTTGAATTTCTTTAGAAGTTAGAATGTATCCATTGCTCGGAAGAAAATGTTTCTCTTCATCATAGGCAAATGACCACTTATCGGCAGTCAAACCCCAAATAATTTTTTCTTTTTCAAATTCAGCATAATAAGAAGCTGCACATCTTTGAAGTGAATACCATTCATACCTAACCCCCGTTTCCTCTTTATTTCTATCCGATAGTTGTGTTTTAAATTTTAACAAATGCTTATACAGCGCAGAATATTCTGACTCTAATTTCTTTTCTGCCATTTCAGATGCTCCGTAAATTGAGGCGTCATTATTTATAGGAAAATGCCAAGGCACGAAAAGCAAATTTTCATTATTGCTCTTAAAAAACCATTTTTTAATATTTCGACCCTGAAGAAGGGGCTTAATCACATCACAATTTTTCCCGTCCTCGTTGATCAGCTCTTTACTTTTTTCATTATCAACTATAAAAGCTGGATTATATCCAGTCGTGATACCGCGATAAACATTAATCGTACCCGTACCATTTATAGTAATCGACCCACTCTCGATCTTTTTCTTAAGTGCAAGACGAGTTTCATCTTCAAGTTGCCATATTTTCTCGTTAAGAGTGTCTTGTTTTAAAATAAACTTATTTTTATCAATAAACCCTCTTAAGCCAGCAAACTTGCTCAACGAATCGTTAGCAAATGCAATTTCAATATCGTTATTTTTATTATTGCTCTTTGAAATAATAAAAATACAGCTAGCTACTAATGCTTCAAAAACATGGACATCGGTAAAATCAATAATTTGATTTATTCTAAAATTCGTAAAATATTTTCTCAATTTCTCACCATAACTTGTTCTAAAAAACTTATTTGAGGTGATATAAGCAAGGATGCCGTCTTCTTTTAAATTTTGAATTCCATTTTCATAAAAATACACATACAAATCTGCTGTCCCAGAATATGTCGTGTAAATTTTTTTCAATTCAGAAGAAATGCCCTTCAATTTTTTATGTTCGACATATGGTGGATTCCCAATCACAATGTCAAACTTCTCTTCCAGCCCAAACATCCACTCCGAGTCAAACCAAGAGTTAGAATTATTACTAAAAGGATTCCAGGTAGTTAGTTTTAACGTTAGCTCTCCAGTATTTTTTCCAAAGGCGGAAATTGTTTTTTCTAAAATTTCTTTTTGGGTATGGGTAAACTTCAATTTTATCTCGTTTTTTCTTTGACTGTTGCAAGAAAAATACTCTGACATTATATTTGAAAGCTCTGCGATTCCTGAATGGTCATCAAAAAGTCCGGTTTTTTCAACCTTCGGCAAACCAATTAAGGTGTTAGCGCAGACAAATTTAAAATCCAAGTTAGGCAGCGGCTCAATTCCCCTATTTGATTTAGCGTCGTCAATTTCAGACTCAACAACAAGAGTTAAAAAGCAACGCAGACGAGAAACATCTACAGCAATTGGCTGAATATCAACGCCAAAAATTGAATTTTTTATAACATCAAGCTTGCGAACGTAATCAAAAGGGTTGGATCGCACTTCATTAATAATTTTCTCTTTATACAAATCTGGTACGCCCTTCAACTTTAAATCCAACCATAGCTTACAATCAGGATCAACCAACTGTAGCATATAAACAATTTTTTGCAGCGCGCCGATTGGATAAGCGCCAGATCCGCATGCCGGATCCAATATCTTTAAAGAACCGATTGCTTCAACAATTTTTTGTTTTTCAATATCGGTCAAGGGATAATCTTCGTCATCACTCAAATCATAACTAATCAGGGCAGATAATTTTTCCGGTATTACGCCTGTCTTTGTTTTTAAATACTCAATAAGCGATTGATCAACCATATACTCCACTATTTGCCGGGGGGTATAAAAACTTCCGGTACGTTTTCGCTCACTGCTCCCTGTTTCAGGATTAATCTCCGCAAGCAAATTTTCAAAAATTCTTCCTAGCATTTCCGGATCAACCGAAAGCTCTTGGTCAAAAACAGTGTTTTCATCAATAGTAAAATTATATGTTTCAAGGAGCTCAAAAAAATCCTTAAACCAACCATCACTTATCTTTAAAGTATTGATAAACTTTGAAGTAAATGTTCCTCTGTCTAATTCGTAATAATCTTCTGATTGAGGATTAAATAGGCCTCCGTTTAAATAAGGAACTTTATCGAACAGCTCATTCCTTATTCCGCGAGTATCAATACTTGTATTAAGCACTTCAAAAAAGAGCGGCTCGACAATCCCGTGGTAATAATTGCTTGAAACAATCTTAGAAGAAAATATTTCATCTGGAATAAGCTGGCCGGAGACCGATTTTTTCTGCTTCAAAAACCAGCAAAACATAAGACGCCCAATCAATCTGACGGCAAAAGTCTTTTTTATATTTACATTTTCCTGAGATACGCTGGGAAGCGATAATCCGGAAACTAGCTCATCAAAGAACCGTGCAACCTCCAAATAAAATTGCTTATTCACAACCTCTACGGAAAACCTGTCAAACAAATCATCCATATTCTGGACTCTCCCCTTCTTAATAAGTTGTTGCTCCGGAGTTCTGACTTTTGCATTGGCGCCT
This sequence comes from Candidatus Falkowiibacteriota bacterium, assembly GCA_963747695.1. Classification (GTDB taxonomy): domain Bacteria; phylum Patescibacteriota; class Patescibacteriia; order Patescibacteriales; family WJLG01; genus JAQTUZ01. The sequence goes on from CAVVFV010000004.1 coordinate 10,682, forward strand.
AAATAAAAAGAATAGCGGCGAGCATTTGAATATTTTTTTATTGCCTTATTCTTTTCATTTAAGTCTAAAGAAATTGTGAGACAGGAAAATCTATAATTATCTGAGTCCTTATTTTCAAAAACTACTAACGCTTTATGAATCCAGTGATCGGCCAGAATCTTAAATGCATCAGTGGCTATTGTTACGCGGGGGTCTTTTTCTCGGCTATGTTCCATTTCCAAGACATAAAGATCGAGAGATTCGCAATAGCCTAATATCTTAGCTTTTGTTATTTCCTTATACCTATCTTTATTTATAACTATATCCTCCTCTTTTCCCGCAAAATCGGCCGGCAAAAAATCTTGCAAAAATTGCAAAAAATCATCTGAATTATATTTTTCGTTAAATTTTATCATATAAATAATTCCTCAGATAAAACAATCAGTTTGCCGGTGTCATTGGCTCTCTCGGCTGTATTAAAAATACTTTCAATATATTTAATTGGCACTAATTCTTTTAATGCTTGTAGGGCAGCGTCAAAATTATTTTTATCAATCTTTATTTCAGCAATATCCTTAAGTAATCCGTTTGGTAAACCATCAAGATCTTTAATTATTTTTATCACATCAAGACACAAATCATGAGCTTGAGGATAATTATCACCTAAAATTTTAATTTTATTTAAAGCATCCTGTCTTCTTCCTGTTTCAACTGGCGACTTAGTATTCTCTTTAAAAATATGCGCCTTAGCCATTTTATAAATAGGATCAAAGTTTACGCTTGTTTGTAACGCTTTTTCCGAATCGGTTGTATCATCAAATAACGGCAACGCCACTTGCGGAGACACAATACTTACAGTTTCCGGAGTTTCACCAAAAGCAAAGATATAGTTTCCGCTTTTCTTGGCAAATGCCACAACTCCGGACACCCTTCCTTTTCTGGCAATTCTTGAACGATGAGGAATTTCCGAAATTTTTTGCATTATTGTCTGATCGTCCTTGATTTTTAGCCAAGTATTTCTATATGGCGCATCCCAAGATAAACTTTCGTTCTCCGCATTCTCTTCTTTGTACTGTTTAGCAAAGTAATTTTTTAAATCCTCCTCGGAAGTAAGAGTTTTTGTGTCTTCACCTAAAAGAGTGTGAATAAGATCCATTTTTAAAGTTGCGATTGCTTTTGTCTGAGTCTCTTGCTCGCCTGTTGCGGTTGGGAAAAAATTATAAATATAGAGCTCGTCAAAAACTTTTTTATTAACCCGGTTGATACGGCCAACACGCTGAATAACCCGAGTCGGATTATAGGGAATGTCGTAATTAATAATCGTGCCGGCACGATGAAGATTGAATCCTTCCGAAATTGCATCAGTAGCGACAATAATGTCAAAATCATCGGCTTGTTTTGCCAAATCCAAACCGGCATCAAAATTGTTCCGAATAATTTTTTTATTTTCATCCGATGAATCCGCCGAACTATATTTAAATACGCGCTTAAAACCATCCTCGCTTAATTTTTCGTAAACGTAATTAGCCGTATCCGAGAATTCAGTAAATATAATTATTTTTCTATCCTTATCCTTGGCAATTGATTCCGACAATCTCTTTTTGAGAAATTCATATTTATAATCATTGGTATTTTGTGACCACTCCGTCTGTATTTTTTTTAACAATTCAATATCTGCTTTTAAGTCACGTTCAAAATTTAAATCAATTTCCTTGGCAGGTATAAGAATTAGGCCTTTGCCTTCCAATTTTGAGAACAACTCTTCCCTTTCCTTGTCCTCCATCTCTTCCAACTCATCAACTTCGGGAAGCGCCCCTTTCTTAAAAATTGGAACTTGCTGCCTGTTTGCATACCAATCCAACATTGTTTCTGAAGATGTAATCATGTGGTCAAGGGAAATCTTAAACGCGCCGATTGAGCTTTCAAAGCGCCTAACCAGCAATCTTCTCATAAATTTAGCAACGTTGACCTGAGCTTGTTTGATTCTCTGTATTTGTTCCTCGGGGGAAGCGCCACTCTCGTCGTCATCTTCACTTTCTGCTAATTTTTTTATAAATTCCGAGCCTTCCCTAATATAGCTAGCCGGTTTATAACGAGCACCGATAAAACTAGTGCTTTTATCGTCCGGGGATATTTTTTCGAGAGTATTAACGTATAAATCAAGCATATCGCCAAGATCATACTCAAGTAGTTCCGGATCTTTCACTTTGGCAAAAGAAATTCCTTGCCTCTCTAAATCTTCTCGATAATCTTCAATCTCTTCTAAGTCTAACCTAGAACGGCGAATAACAAGCGGCTCAATCATTTTTCTAAGCTCATCAGCAATAGAACGCAGTTCTTCTTTAACTTCTAACTTATCTTTTTCATCACTATCGCTATTTTTTCTCAAGTCTTTCCTGACCTTTTTATACCTCTTAAAAAGCATGTGAAAAGACATGCTTAAATTTTCTACGGTTCGAACGGTGGATTGTCCGGGAGTGCTAAATAATTTTATCAAGGCGTAAATATCTTTCGGGTCATTATTAAAAGGCGTCGCCGACAAAGCCATGACAAAATTACCGGCACACAATCTATGCAATACTTTATAATTATCCGTATCTTCATTGCGATGCTTATGAGCTTCGTCAAGAATAATTAAAAGTTTTCCCCCGTTATCTTTGTGCCTTTCAAGCGCCTCTTCAACCCTGCCGGTAGTATAAACCTGGCCTTTAAAATCAAACTCAGCCATATAATCCTTCCACTGACTTTCAAGGTGCGGCGGAGCAATGATAATTGTTTGCATTCCAAGATTATGCGCAATTGCGGAGGCAATAATACTTTTTCCGAGACCAACGACGTCGGCAATAATTACTCCGCCAAATTTTTTAATTCTATCAATGCCAAGATTAATTGCGTCTTTTTGATATTTAAGATCAAAAAACTTACCGCCAGTAATGCGCATTGGCGTTTTCATATCAGCGGTTTCGCTTATAGCAAAATATTCACTTAGAACTCGATAATACATCAAAATAGGAGACGGTAAAGAATAGAGCCAAATTCTATTTTTTATCTCGCTAATAAAATTATCCGAAGATTCTAAATCGGTTATTACTATATTTTCTGGATTGTTCCAAAGTTTTTCAAATCGTTGAGAGTCATCATCATAATAATGCTTTTCTATAAGAATGCGATTATGCTCTGCCTGCCCTTTCAATCCTGAAAACGTTAAATTACTTGAGCCTTCAATGACAACGCCGGGATTGTTTCCATTTTCAGAAAATTCCGATTTATTATGCAAAATGTAAATTTTAGAGTGATCAGCTGTCGGGGTTTTCTTTATTTGCAAGCTTCCATCTTTTATTTTATCTAAAAAAATTTCAAACGCTTTCTGAGACTCATCATTGTCAAAATAATCCGTATCATTAAAAATCTTTGAAAAATTTTCAAGATAATCTTGTTTGGCGCCCGACCGAGAAGATATTTTCGTATCAATACTATACGAATCTAAATCAAGCTCTTTTAAGGTTGAGACTTTTTCAATAATTTTCTTATCAATGTCCATGCCAACCAGAATCCTGATTTGTTTGTCTTTCAATTCGTGGTGCAAATCCTTAAATCCGGAAAAATAAAAATAGCCTACAAGGGCATCGATCCTGTCGCAATTAGGAATTATGCTTTTAAGCTTACTAGATAGCGTATTTGAGCCCGTATTTGTTATTGCTGGCATAATAATATTTTTAAATCTTACTTTAGTAATTTACAATACTTTTGACCAAAAGTAAAGACATTTTTAAGCCAATTTTAGTAAAAGTTATCTACATTTTACCTACTTTTGAAGCTCCGGGCCCAAAACGTCTCTCTCGCGCTCTTCGCTTATAAACCTCAGTCTATCGCCCCGACTTATGTCGGGGCGATGGGCTCCCTCATTCCCCATTTTTTTCTTGGTTTTGGCCAGTAGTTGGAAAGAAGTATCTGAAATTAAAAAATATCTGTAATTAGTATTGGTAGTTAATATAGTTGGTTTAAGTGATAATTGTAGTTAGTAGTTTGTAGTATTGCCTTAGTGTAGTAATAATATATCTTTGTCGTTCAGTTGATTCCGTTGTCGGAGTAATAGTCACTCATTTTTGAAAATAGAATTTGGCTAGGATAACTGCTAAAAACGGTGTCTGCTAGTTGAACCCGGGTTCAACTAGTCGTTCATACAGCTGTTCACCTAGTCGTTCAACTAGTTGGCCCCCTTGGCCTTGAGCGTAAACTGGTAAAATGGCCGCGAGCTGGCGGCAGTTAGACGGCTATATTTGGGGTCAAGAAATACCTAAAAAATAACTTCGAGCGAGGTCATAGAGATGAGCACTAATCATACTAAGTCCTTTTTCAGGAAAAATTTTTAACGCTTCGCGAAGCGAAGCGTAAGGTTTGCTGGGCACAAATTTTAGTTTTTGATTTATCAAAAACAAGTTCGAGCCGAAGATTTTTTGGAGAGAAAACTTTTTAATATTTATTTATTGTCAAAATTATTTACAGAGTTTCTGACGAATTTTTCAACTTCTACGTCTTTTCTGCGTTGACCCCAAGTTATAAAAAAACCGTATTGATAATTAAAACGATAGTTACCACCATTTTTATCTTTCAAGATTTTTTGAATAATATCTTTATTAGGCTTGATATCTCTCGGCAACGCATGACCAGTAAGAATTGATAATTTTAATTTATCTTCTTCGAAATCTTCGATTTTATCATTATTCCATTTTTTTGTTTCAAAACAAACCAGATCATCGTCTGGATTGTCGTTTCTTTTTGTGATTACGATATCGACTGAATTTCCATATTTAGACGTAATCTTTTTGGTCCCTATACCACCCAATCTTTGATCATAAGCCCTGTTATATTCGCAATCGACAGTAAAACCTTCGCCAAAATTTTGTTTTTCTAAACAGATTGCGAATCTATGGCAGATGCACCGTTCGCACAAATCATTATCAAAAAGATAAAAGTCATCATTATAAAGTTCGTCTAAGGCTTGAGATATTTTTTGCTCAACAATTTTTATATCCATTTTGATTTAGTATCGGCGGTTTTATAACTTTTTATTTTCCTCGCTCGATTTATATGAATTATTAAATAGCTTCTTACAATTCATACATATATATTTTGGCGTAAAGAAAAGCGTTGGCATTAATATCTTGATTGCAGAGCTACGATATTCCCTGCCTTGTCCTTTGCAATATGGACAGACAATCTTTTTGTCAGAAGGGATTTTTCCTCGAGAAATAGCAATAATCGACATTACTAATAAAATCAATCCGATCAATCCGGTTATTACGGAAACATAGCCGACAATTTTATTGGCGGAAACGTATAATAATGAAAAAGAGATCACATAACATAATAATGCGCCGATGAAAAAATGTCTTGCTTTAAATTTAATCATAAATTTATTTGTGCATTAACACCCTGCACATAAGCCGGTGGACACCTATTTTATAAAAATTACTTCATTAAATCGTCAATGCTAATATCAAGAGCCTTGGCGATTTTTTGAACCGTCTCAATCGTGGGATTTGGTTTCTCATCAAGTTCCATTTTGACGATCGTTTGAAGCGAAACATCGGCGAGCTTAGAAAGCCTGTCTTGCGAAATTTCCTTAACCTGCCGGAGATGTTTTATGTTCTTGCCTATTATTGACATATTATACTATAATATAAGTATTGTGCTATAATAGCGTTAGCACCTATATTCCAATATTATCAAATAAAATAATTTCTATCAAATTTTATGTTTACCTATTTTCTCTACGCCCGCAAATCGACCGATGTCGAGGACAAACAAGTTTTATCCATCGAAGCTCAGCTGGTCGAACTGCGCGAGCTGGCTAAGGACGAACATATCGAGATCGTCCGTGAATTCGTGGAAAAACAATCGGCCAAAGCTCCAGGCCGACCTGTTTTTAACGAGATGCTCAAACGAATTAACAAGGGCGAAGCCAAGGGGATCGTCTGCTGGAAACTTGACCGTCTGGCGCGCAATCCGGTGGACGGCGGACAAATAAGCTGGATGATCCAGCAGAGCATAATCGAGCATATCCTGATGCCGGACAAGAGCTATCGCCCCAACGACAACGTTCTACTAATGGCCGTTGAATTGGGCATGGCCAACCAATTCATTCGCGACTTGAGCTCCAACACGAGTCGCGGACTTAGGCAGAAGGCGCGACTGGGACATTTTCCCGGCACGGCTCCGACAGGATACTTAAACGATGTGCGGGCTAAAACTATTGTCGTTGACCGACGGAAGTCAAAAACCATCCGAGCCGCCTTTGAGCTCTACTCCAAGGGCAATTATCGCCTCGAGGATATTTCTAACTTTCTTTTTAAACAAGGTATTAAAAGCACGGGTGATAAACCACTACATAAGGACAGAGCTAAATTTATTCTCTCTAATCCTTTCTATTACGGCGTATTCCGATATAACGGCGATATTTATGAGGGAAAGCATAAACCGCTCATTGAGAAGCGGTTATGGGATAAAGTCCAAAATGTTTTGATAGAGAGAGGTCATCCGCAGAGAACCGGAAATGATCCCAAGCCTTTATGCGGTCTATTGCATTGCGGCGAGTGCGGAAAAATGATCACCGCCGAAGTCCAAAAATCTTACACCTATTACCGCTGTACCAAGAAATCAACGACGATTAAATGTTCTCAATCGTATGTCAGAGAAGAGGTTTTAGTTTCCGAGTTATCAAATCTATTATCTGAATTTTCGATGCCGGAAGAGATAGCTAATGAGCTCACGAGGAGGACAAATGAGGATGAGCAGGAATCTAAGCAGAAAACGGCGACGTTCGTCCAGGGCTTGCAGGAGAAGGCACAAGGCCTTTCCCGCAACCTCGAGCGGCTCACCGACCTCTATGTAGCCCAGGATATCGAGCGTGAGGACTACCTAAACCGTCGGAAGGCTGTCATCTCCGAAAAGAGGTCACTTGAGGAGCAAATAGCCCGTTTGGAACAGAACGCCGGAAGTTGGCTCGAACCGATGCGGGAATGGATAAAAGATGCGTCATTGCTTGCTCTTTCAGCAACCAATGACGATTTATGTGCCAAAAAGGCACATCTCCAAAAAATCTTCGGCTCGAACTTGTTTTTGATAAATCAAAAACTCAAATTTGTGCCCAGCAAACCTTACGCTTCGCTTCGCGAAGCGTTAAAAATTTTTCCTGAAAAAGGGCTTAGTATTATCTAGTGCTCCCGGGGTCGGATTCGAACCGACGACCAACTCGTTAACAGCGAGCTGCGCTACCGCTGCGCTACCCGGGAAGGATAATCTGCGGTGAAATTAAAACTGCCCTTTTAGAGGCGGTTTACTATATTATATCGGAATTTTAAAATTAGTCAAACTAATTTTTAACCGGATATTTTGGGCGGATTTTAGCCGACGTAAACCCCATTTTCTTCATTTCCGCAAGCAATTTAGCGGACGGTTGGCGGCAGGCGCAATTTTCCGCGTGGGCGATATTCCATTTTATCCGCTGCTCCTCCGAGGGATTGAGGGGCATCTTATTTTTTTCATGCCATTCTCTATTGATTGCCATAATTCAATTGGATAAAGCCGCTGCCAACGGTAATGCTTAAATTCTGATCGGCCGGACTGGAATAAAGAAAATCGATCATTTGCTTCGCTTGATTGCGCAATAAAGCTTGGGCGAGCCAGGCCGGGAAATAAAAATTATGGTAGCGGGCGCGGGTAACCTGAAAATTTATCCGTTGGTTGACTGTCACGATCCTGGCTTCTAAATAAAATTGTCCAGTAAAATTCTTTACCAGCGAATATCCCGAAACTTTAATCAAATTATCGGCAAAGCTTACGGCCACGTCGCGCGCCACCGGATCGGTCGCCGAAGCCAATTCTTGAGTGATCAAATAATTAATTTCCGATTCGGTAAAATATAGATTGCGATCGTCATTAAAAACTTTGCTGACATCGCGATCAAGGTAAGCGTCTTCCCAATTACTGAATTTACTTTCCGCGCTTAGAGTTGAAAGCTGCGTTGCTTCGCTCGTCAACTCATTTTTTACCTCGACCGGACTCGGTTGGACATTCTGATGGATCAATCGCTCTCCGAAATTAATGACATCGACAAAAGAAAAAGCATGCGCGGCCGCCGTGGGAGTGATTAGGGCCAAGGCGACAAGGATGATAAAATATTTTTTCATAAAAATGTCGGGAATAGACCCACCCCGTCTGCGAGGCGCAGCCACCCCTCCCGAGGAGGGGACTTTTTAATAATCTCTTAATTTTTTGATCGAGACATCCTTTTTGATCTTTTCCAAAGCCTTGGCTTCGATCTGGCGGATGCGTTCGCGGGTGACATCGAATTCCTGGCCGACTTCTTCCAAAGTGTGGGCCACGCCGTCGGTCAAACCAAAACGCATTTCCAGAATTTTCTGTTCGCGGGGCGCCAGATTGGCGACGATATTTTTGACGTAATCTTTTAGCAATTTCAAAGCGGCGGCGCGATCCGGCGCGACATTTTTTATGTCTTCGATAAAATCCTCCAGCACCGAATCTTCATCTTCGTCGCCGACCGAAGTTTCCAGCGAGATCGTGTCCTGGGAAATCTTCATAATATATTTGATCTTATCCAATTCTTCGTTCATTTCCGCGGCGATTTCTTCCGGCAGCGGTTCGCGCCCCAAGTCTTGCACCAGGCGGCGCTCGACCTGCTGGAATTTATTGATCGTTTCCACCATATGCACCGGAATGCGGATAGTGCGGGACTGATCGGCCAAGGCGCGGGTGATTGCCTGGCGGATCCACCAAGTGGCGTAAGTGGAAAATTTATACCCTTTGCGGTATTCGAATTTTTCCACGGCACGGAACAAACCGATATTGCCTTCCTGGATCAGATCTAAAAGCGATAATCCTTTGGCGCCGGCGAATTTTTTGGCGATCGAAACCACTAATCTTAAATTTGCTTCAATCAGTTTTTTTTCGGCCTGCCTATCCCCTCTTTCTTTGCGTTTGGCCAGTTCGACTTCTTCTTCAGTCGTCAAAAGCGGCACGCGGCCGATCTCTTTCAAGTACATCTGGATCGAATCCGAACTTAATTTGGACAAATCTACCGTCGGCGCCAGCGTTGATTGCTTTTTTTCTTTCTTCTCGCCTTTTTTATCGCCCTTTTTCGCCGGAGTCAGATCGGCAAAATCCAAAATCTTGCCGGTGTCTTCGATAATTTGGATGCCGTTATCCTGCAAAGCTTCCAGGAATAATTCGTAATCGTAAACATAATCCTCGACCGACGCGAACAAATGCAAAATTTCCGTCTCGGTCAAGAAACCGCGCAGCCGTCCTTTATCCAATAGATTTTTCACTTGCTCCGGAGTCGGGGCCGGCACGATCACCGCTGCCTCCGCCGGTTTTTTCTCATGATGCTTGGGCCATCGTTTATGATGAAACTTTTCGCGATAAAGCTTTTTCTTTAAAGCCTTTTTGGAAGGCTTCGCCGCCGCTTTTCTCGCCGCTTGATTTTTCTTCTTGGCGTTCTGTTTCATTGAGATATTTTATACTTGATAAATAACTTAGACATATAATGCGAATACTACAAATTGTACGCGAATACTACGAACAGTTTTAGTTTCCGGCGCAGTCCCAACTGATCATACTGCATAACCAATAGAGAGGGCTTTTTTATTCGCCGCGTTACGAGGTACGGGTTATGAGTTACGGGATTTCAGATGTTTTCCAGCTCCGCGTTATTTTCCGAATTCTCTTCCGAAAGACGGGTGAGCTCGGCCATTAATTTTTCCGCTTCATCGACGCGGCCCTCGTTTTCCAATTGCTCGATCAAGCGACTGATCTCGCGGCGCCTAGTTCCTAAATAATTTTCTTTCAAGGCGATGATGATGCGGATGATCTCATTCTTGGCTTTGTCCGCCTCTAAACCGTAAAAATCCTTATCGCCCAAGATGACGATTTTTTCCAATAACCGAAACAAGCCTTCGTTGCCTAGGCCCTCTGGTTGGCTCGCAAGCCAATTCCTAAAAGATTGATAATTGATTTCCTGCCGTCCATTCTCAGCTTGACTGACATTATCATTATAATAAATAATCAGGTTTCTGTAAAACGATTTATTGTCGGCGCCGGAAAGATGGTCAAGGCTGACGCGGTTGACGGCATAATCGAAAAACGACGGAAATTTTATCATCAGCGCCAGCAAATTCTGGGCTAATTTTTCTTCCCGCGTCTCGCGCTTGGGGGCCGCTTCGGCGGTAGCGGCGGGCGCGTTAATTGGTTTCTTGATTTTGGCCTGATTAGCGATCAAGGTTTCCCGCAAAGCCGTCTCGGAAACCTGTAATCTTCCCGCCAATTTCTGCAACCAATGATCCTGTTCAATCCGGTCGGGCAGGCGGGCAATGATCGGTAGTATGCGGCGAGCGGCTTCCCGTTTGCCTTCGGACTCTTCAATATTATAAGCGGTAAAAATCTTGTCAAAATAATATTGCATCACGTGTTTGGCCTCTACCACGGATTTTTTCCAAGCCTCGACATCTTTGCGGATCAATTCGTCCGGATCCTTGCCTTCCGGCAGAGTGATCACTTTGATATTCATTTCGGCGGCAAAAGCTTCACGGATGCCGCGATCCGCCGCCAGCTGCCCGGCATCATCCATATCAAAAGATAAAGATAAATTATTTGAATATCTTTTTAATAATTTCAATTGTTCAGCGGTAAAGGCCGTACCCGACGAGGCCACGACATTTTTGAAACCGGCCTGATGGCAGGAAATGCAATCCATTTGTCCTTCAACGACGATCGCATAGCCCTGGCTTTTGATTTCCATTTTGGCTTTATCCAAGCCGAATACGACGCGGCTTTTAGAATAAAGCACCGTTTCCGGACTGTTAATATATTTTCCCATCTGCTCGGTTGCCTCGCGCTCGGGCGAAACGCGCGCGGTAAACGCCACAGTGTTGCCATTGATATCGTTGATCGGAAACATAATCCGGCCGCGGAAACGATTATAGAAACTGTTGCGGCCTTCTTTCTTTATCGCCAAGCCGGCGGCATTGATTTCCAATTCGGTGTAGCCTTTCTTTTTCAAAACATTCAAAAGATCATCCCAGGAATCCGGCGAATAACCGATCTGCCATTCCATCACCGTCGCTTCGGTCAGTCCCCTTTTCTTGTAAATATAATCACGGGCCGCAGCCGCCAACGGCGATTCCAAAAAGACTTTATGATAAAACATCGCCGCCGTTTCCATAATATCGAGCAGCCGATTGCGTTTGGAAGAAATTTCCGGATTTTCCCGATGCAGCTGCACGCCGGCCTTGGGCGCTAAAATCCGCAGGGCTTCGACAAAAGTGACGCCTTCCATTTCCATAACGAAAGAAAAAATATCTCCGCCTTTGTCTGTCGAGAAGCAATGCCAGATCTGTTTTTCCGGCGAAACCACGAACGACGGCGTCTTCTCCCGCTTGAACGGCGAGAGCGCGGTAAAATTCACCCCCACCGCTTTCAGGTTCGGGACATATTCGCGGATTACGTCCACGATGTCGAGTCTGGATTTTATTTCTTCGGAAATTTGCATTTTAGTTTATTAGGGCTTAGGTAAATAGGTGCTTAGGGCCCACATTATCGACACCTAAGTGCCCAAAATCCTTGACCACCAACTTTTTTTCTCTTTCGGTCTGATCGTCTCATCTCTGAAGTCCCGATTGCCGATGCCGGCAAAAGTCTGATCGGGCGTATCTTCCGGATGATCGATCGATAATCCTTCGGCGGCCGAATCATTGATCAAGAATCCTTTCAGCCGTTCAATTTCATTGCCCACCAGCTCACTGTCGTATTCGGCGTTGTGCATATGCGCGCCCTCGTAACTGGCTTTTTTCTGATCAAGATGCAAATTGAAAACCACCCGGTCGTTCAGATCTTCGAAATACATATGGAAGCGAGGATAAAATTCGCGGGTAAAGCGCCGGACATAGCTGTCGTGCCCGGTCACCGAATCATGGATATGGGCATAGCCTACCTTGCGCAAGAAGATGTCGGGATTTAAATTCAATCTTTTTTTATTGATCGCTAATTTCATAAAGATGTCTTTTATCTATCTATTATGGTCTTAAAAACGCTAAAAGTCAATTGGCAAAAATCATCGCATATGGACAAAAATTGTGTATTTTAGCCTAAAAAAGCAACCCCCGGAAGAAGGTTGCTGTTTATGCCCGATTACGGGCTACTTTAAAAATGTTTCCGCCGGTCGGAAGATCCGTTCGACGAGCATAACGGCGATTTTCTTTTCGTGGAATTCGCGATAAAAATAAACCGCCGCATTCAAGACCGAATTCGGGTCCCAGAAATCGTCCGACAGTTTATCGAAAGACGTCTGATCGTTGTGCAGATTGAGGAAGAAAACATGGCCTTTCTTCTTCAATTGTTTGAGCATCTCTCTGGTCTGTCTGACTTTGAGACAGAATCCTCCGAAATCTTCCGGAACGGAACAATTTTCCGGTAAAAAATTGAAGTTGTCGTAATACGACCTGATTTGCTCCGCAGGTATCCGATCTGTCTGCTCGACTGGCATCGATCCCTCCCTTGAAAAAATGAACGTGAATAATGCGAATCAATTAATTACAAGTTTCCGTTCATATTAACAGAAGGGATTGAAATTGTCAACCAGCGAAGACTCTTTAATGCCGATAATTATTGTCGTAGAAAATTTTTATCCAGAGATCGGCATTTTCTCCCAATGAATAATTACCATCGGTATTATAGGCCCGGCCGTCCGGATAAGGATTGGAGTCTGTCGACCGGAAATATTTGGCGTAGCCATATCCCCGAATATGAACTTTTATCAAATATGATTGGCCGATCACCAGCGGCGCGGTAGTGGCAAAAGAAAACGTATCGCTGTCAGGCAAATATTCAAGCTTTATTGGATTGACGCAAAAAGACTGAAGATTGGCCGGCGTATTGTCGCATAATTCAATTATGCTGGGATCAACCCAATGGCCGTAAGCCGCTCCATAGCCGAGTTTGAACCCGGTCATATTATTTTTGGTGGCAATGAATGTCTGCCCGCACCAATAGTCATACGTTCCGCAACGGAAGGAATTTTCACCCATTTCCTCGTCGATCATCGTTTGAATGTCAGGCAAAACTTCCACGGCTCGAGTTTCCCCGCTGGCTTGATTGGAAATAACGGAATAATTATAACCGTTGAAAGTTTTCAGGGCAAAACAATATTTGGTCGCCGGGCTTAAGCCAGCGATTAATATTTCTTCCTTGCCGCCGCTCTCTGCCGCGGGGATCGGCAAAGAATCCTGCGGAACTGATTGAGCGCTTTCCCAAATTGCCGCTAAATTGCAGCTGCCGCCATCAACCGCGAACTTTAATTCATATTTTGCTCCGCTCCCCAGATTGGCCGACGACGGATCGCTCCAGGAAAGTTTTAACGAACTCGTCGCTGCATAACTTGGGTCAACCGCCAGATCGGTAATCGCTGCCGGAATAATCTTCGTCAAATCGGTCGGCTCGGTCGGCGAAGCGGAATTTTGCGGACTTGGTTTAGCATTAATAACAAAGTCGCTATCGCTATCCGTGTCATAACCGTTGCCTAAAAGAGAATGGGCGCCCGGGATCACCATTAAGGCCGAGGTGGAAGTGGCAAGAGCTTTTCTTTCCGCGGCAACTCCTTGGGAAAAATCGGCGGTGGCAATAGCGCTACCGGGTTCGGCCGATTTGCCATAAGCAACCTGATCAATCTCATTGCCGTTGGCATCGATAATTCTTATTCTGCCGCCCGAATCGGCGAGTCCCCAACTGGCGTCATGGCGGTAATCGGGATTAACGCTAAGGGAATAATTTTTGTCGGCGATAAGAAAATAGCCGTGGGCCGGAATATTCCCGGCAGTTAGGCCGGTCGAGTCAGTACGATTTTCCCAGGGCGGAGTGGCATTGTCCTTCCAGGTTTGCAATTTCCAGCCGACCAGAGAAAAACTCTCGGCTTCGGGATTATAAAGCTCAACAAATTCATCGGTCGCGCCGCCCGGGCCGGTGGTAACGAATTCGCTGATCAGAGCGATATTGGTCGGGACGATTTTGACGGCCTGGGCCGGGCTCCAATCGCCTTGGTTACCGGCGCGATCAACGGCGCGGACTCGGAAAAAAACATAATCATTCAAGGCAAGCGATTGATCAAAAAGCGAACTGGTGACCGAGGTTGACGCTAGCCAAACTTGCCAGAGAGGATTGGCGGCGCTGGAAGTGGCGATGGCGAAATTGACTTCATAATTTGCTATTCCGCTGCCGGTATTCGCAACTGAAGTTGAACTGCTGAAATCATCATTCCCCTGCCAGGCGACTGTCAATGAACCGCTGCTTTTTTCCGGAAGATTTACCAGCTTGGCAGTCGGGGCGGTCGTATCCAAGAATATCGAAGCCAGCGCTGAAATTGTCTCGGTCTCATTATATTTCAGCTTCAGCCCCACGGTTTTTTCTCCATCGCCCTGGCTCAAATTATAATTAGACGGTAAGACATCAAACCAAATAATTTCTCCGTTCGGATCAGCCGCCGCTTCGTCAAGAGCGTATTTTTCCACGGAATCTGAATTTTCAATCTCCGCTTTGATGTTTACCGTCTGTTCATTCGAGTAAGCGGTGCTGGAACTTGTAGGATCAAATAAAGAAAAATAATCAAATATCGGCGCCGGCTTTAATTGCGGCAGCGAACCGGTGGCGACCGACGGCGTGCTGGTGGCCGGAGTTGAGGTGGAAATCTCAACTAAAGGCGGAGTGCTGGTGGCCGGCGGCGTGGAAGTTGCAATGTTTGTCGCCGGTGGAACGTTCCCGTCTGACGGCGTTGAAGTTGAAATATCCGTTTCTGGCGTTGACGAGGAAATGACGCTTTCGTCGATCGTGGAAGTGGACGCCCCATCAATCGGCGCGGACGGCCCGGTTGGTTGGGACTCGGCCAAGGAATTATCCTGGTCATTATTTCCCGCAGCCGATGGGGATCCCCCGCCTGATCCGAAAAATATCGGGTAAATTTTGGGCGTTGGATTTTGCGGAGAAGAATTTTCTTCGTTAGGCGCCGGCGCGGCATTGTCAGCGTCATCGTTCCCGTTACCGGCGGCGGAATCGCAATTTGCCGGTTGAGCTGCCGGCTCTTCGGACCCGACTTGAGCTCCTGACGATTGATTGATAATCAAAGGATTGTTAGCAAGACCGGGATCATCGCTTTCCTCCGCGGCCGAAGCCTTGGTTACGCCGATCAGATCATATAAATTTACCTCATTATCACTATTATCCACGGCAGCCAAAATCTTGCCGGTCTCGTTTGCTCCGCCGCTGAAGTTATCAGCTATCAATCGATAACCGGAGCTGACTAAATTGGTGAGCTGGGCTAATCCGCCTTGGAACAGATCCTTCGGGGGCAACAAGGGGGTAATCGGTTTGATCAAGGCAAAAAATATACTGGACGCGGTCTTGCCTGGTTGTTTGACCACGGTATTGCTGACGGCCACGAGGATGATCTTATCCAGCGGTTCGGTGCCGCGGATCTTGTCCGCTTCAAAATCGCTGGAAATCGGTATGTCGACTTTGACATCGGTTAAGGTTGGCTGGATGAATTGCGTATAGGGCATAAAAAAATACCGCCCGGTCGGAGTTATTTTGCCCAGAACATAGGAGGGCTCCCAGCCGCGCAGGGCGATACTGGAAAATTCCTTATTGGTCGCAAAACAATCGCCGTTGTCTTTGTTGTAAACGCTTGTGTTGTCGTAGCCGTCCGGAGTGATGTTGATGGCATATTTGGAGGGATCATAAATTAACTGTTGAAGAATACTGCTACCATCAACGTTTCCCGGTTTTAATATTGGGTTCAAACTTTCGTAAATTTTTTCAGTAAGGCCAACACAAATCCATTGCCCGCTACCCGACCCTTTCTGATCGGAAAAGCCCCAGTCATAAGCCAATTTATTTTCGGCCAAGGATTGTGCCATCTTAGTGATTACCGATGAATCAAATTCCATTTTGGGAATCCTTGCGCCAACTAATTTTTCGCCTTCGCGACTATCGACAAAATACTTGGCCGGCGTTAGTTGCACGCCATTGTCGATCGCTTCCAAAACCATATCCTCGCCATTGATCTTACCGACATACATTCCCACGTGCCCGCAATTGATTTTCATAGTTTCAATCCCCTTTTGCAGGGAAAAATCCACCAATTGGAACAATTCGTTCGTGTTATAGCCGTACATTTCGCCGTCTCTTGACGTGCGATAAAGCAGCGTACCCACCGGCATTGCCTTGACCGGATTAAGCGCCAAAAATACTCCCGGTAAGATCATTACCAAAAGCAAACATAGAAGATTTTTTTTCTTCATACCCCTCCTTTTTATCAATTAAAGCTACTTAACTTTAACGACAAAATATGATTAATTATTTATATGACAAATATTTTTTCCTGTCATTCCTCACTGGCCGCTTCGGGATGACGGAATAAATTTATGTTTATTAATATGGTTTATTTGCGTAATATTGAACTTCGTCCATATGTTGAGTATAGGCCGCATCTTCTTCTCTGGTTATCTTTACTTCAGGAAAGCCGCTTATCTCGTTTGCGCCTAAAAAATCCGATGCAGTATCAACGGTGAATACATTGAAATTTTTATCATTATATACTTTTTTCATAACTTCAATTGTTTTTTCTTTGTCGACAATATAATACTTGCTTAAATTATAAACCAGGCTTCCTTCAATCTCCGGATGATTTTGCTCGTTGAATAATAAATTTTGCAAACGGTTAAAAATATCTTCGGAATAATCAGCTTTGTAATTCGTGCAAACGTAAAAATTATCAACAGCGGCGTAGCGGAGTCGGATGTCGCCTTTTTCTTCGGCGACCGACATTAAAGTATTGCAGATCGAAGGATAATCAAGGACGCCGGCCAGCAATGGGATCGGGCCGGTCGTCGTGGAATTTTCCGTGCCCGGAACGTCTTTACTGATTAGGCTGGATAGATTTTCAATCGCCGGGATGCGGACGTCGATACCTAATGAGGTATTTTTTATCTTGACGAGCAGGGCGCTTACCGCGCCTTGGGCTAGGCCTGAGTCAGCGCTGAATTCGGAAACGATCAGGTCTTTTAAGTTTTGATCGCCGCCCGCGGAAGATAAATAATCGATCAAATATTGCGGCGCTTTAATCTGATAATTGGCATTATTTTTCACCTTTTCGTCTTCAGCCATCCTTAAGGCTCTGACCAGATCCTGGCGCGCTTGAGCATTCTCATGTTCATCCAAAATCTTATCTTTGACTTGTCCGGCGACAGTGCTATTGGAGCCATTTTTAGCCAAATAATCGGCGATGATCTGGCGATAATCCTGCTTGGCATACATACAGTCTTCGTGGCAGATCAAATTTTCCATATCGGTTATTTCCAAATGCGTCAGCGCCATTTGCGTTTTGAGCGGCTCCGGATATTTCATCCAGAGATTACTTTGAAAGGTGGCGTAATACAAAAACCAGGCGATCGCGGCGATTACCGCGAGCGGGGCCAAAATGATTGCCGAAATTTTGAGAATTTTTTTCATAGACGTTTATAAAATATTAATAATTTAAATACTCTTCCTCACGCTATCGGTAGGAACGCAAAATCTTGCGTTCCTACGTAACAAAAAAACTTGGCTGGAAGCCAAGCATAAAAAGCCATCCCTCCAGACGATTTTTGATGTTATATTTTTGATTTATGCCGACGCCAGGTCGGCATCCCGAGCTAGCCTCGGGACGATTTATATCTTTGATTAATTTTTTTTATCTTTATCCCTAGCGCCTTCTCAATTTTAACATCCATGGACATAGCCAACAACAATGTTGTAATTATAACATCGGCGAATTCATCCGGCAAATTTTTTTGGTCGTGATTGGCCAATTTTTCTTTTCGGGCAACGGAACCATGAATTAAAACTTCATTGCATAATTCACCCAGCTCTTCGGCCAACTTTATCGTTCTGACAAAAATCCGCTTTTCTTGATCAGAATAATTTCCATATTTCTTTTTCAACCTTTAATTCTCTAATTCTATAAAATCAATCAACTCCTTAAATTGCATAAACCTTAGCAAATAATATTTTAATCTTCCATTTTTTCATCCTTATAACGCGATACTTCCGAAACTAATAAACCAATTAACTAATCAACTAATTACCTAATCCCCTATTCCGCTTTTCCCAAGAAATATTTCTTAGCGTCCGAACCGACATACCAAAGATAATTGCCGGGCGCGACGAATAATTTTCCCTTTTGCGCGGCGGCAAAAGATGGGTCGATCGGTAATTTTCCGCCCGGGACCAAAGGATCAAAGCCGGAGATAAGTTCGGCGCGATCGGTATAGCCGTCGGCGTCAGTGTCGGTGGCCGTGGGCGAAGTTCCAAGCGCCGCTTCCAGATTATCCGGCAGGCCGTCGGCGTCGGTATCAGCGCCGCCGTAAGCAACATCGGCGAAAGGAATCTTGGCCAGATCGGCGGAAGTTATCGGCGCAGCAATCTTGGCCGCTGCCTGTAAGAGCGAATTAGAAAAATCAACTTGTGATTTATTTTGGTCGGCTTGATTTTGCAGAGCGGATTTTTCCGCCACCGCTATTTGCGCCGCGTTAATTTGCGTCTGCAGATTGTCGGAAACGGTTTTGTTCTGGCTTTGCAGATCAGCGGCGGTTTTCTGCAAAGCGGCCAAATCGGCTTGCGCTTTGGCCAGATCCGCCTGGCGTTGCGTCAAATTCGACTGCGCGTCAGCCATCGCCACCAAAAGTTTGGTATTGATGCTGTAAATCTTAATGACGATGCCGACGCAGCCGGCCAATGCCAGAAAAAAAAGGCAATAAAAAATCCACCGCTGGTAGCGCCGGAAACCGATCTCTTTGATGAGCTGATTTTTAGGAAAAACTTCCGCGCCGCAATTCGGGCAGCGTTCGGAATCATCGGGGATTTGTTGTTTGCAGGATAAACAAATCATATTCGTATGTCGTATTTAGTATTTCGTATTTCGTTGCGCCACAAAATTATTACTTTCTTATTATAACACAAAAGGGCTTATCAGAAAATAGTCCGATAAGCCCTTCAAGCTCGCTGAAATCATTTTATATACGAGATACTAACTACGATTACGGCTGGTTCTGCAGCTGCTTGATATAAGCGTCAGCATCGGTTTTCAAAGTCGGATCGATTTGCTCGGCCTGTTGCGCGGCCGCGATGGCTTTATCGATCTCCCCTTTTTGCTGATAGAGCCTGGCCAAAGAAACATAATATTGGGCATTGCTCTCGTATTGCACCAATTGTTCGTAAAGCTCGATGACTTTATCCGTGTCTTGCTCGTCAACATAATGATCGATCGATGCTTTGATGATGTCGGTGATCGCCAGATTGGCGACTCCATTATTATTCAGACAAATATCCATCTCCGGCCATGCCTTGGCGCCCCAGACGGCAGAGGTGGAAGTCGGCGCTTTTTGTTGCATCAACTGGTCTTGCTTGATCAGATAGACCTGAGCCAATTGGCAATCAGAATCGGAAAAACTCGGCATAATCGACTGGGCATATTGCAAAGTGGTAATGGCATCATCGATCTTATTTTGGCCGATCTGGATTTGCGCTTTGATGAAATAAACCGGGATGCGCTCCGGGCTGGAAGCGATCGACCCGGAAATCAGATCCAAAGCCTTTTCCCCGTAGGCGGCGCGCAAGTTCGCATCACTCACCACTTTATAACCGACATCATAGACACGCGCCAGCTCCATTTGCATCAAGCTGTCCTTCGGATTGGAAGATAAATTAATCTGGCCTTCCTGGACGGCGTAAGCGACGATATCGGCGGCTTGCGCCGGCGGCAATTTGGAAATATTCCAAGCGTAATCGGCAATCGCCCGTTCCAGCATCGAACGGCTGTCGCGTTCAAGCGGATTGACATTGGCCAAGGCATCTTTGTAAGTCTGCACGGCCGTGGCAATATCGCCTTTGGAAAATTCCATTTGCCCCTCGATCACTCCGATGAAAGTCCGCATCGGCATAACAGCATAATTATAAATCAAGAAAGCGGCAACCAATCCGGCGGCGATCAAAGTGTAAATTTCGCGGTCGGCAAAGCCGGTCGGACCGCCGGTCGCCAGCATCGCCCGGGTATTGCCGCGGTCTTCAGCCGTATTGGATAGCCAATGGATATACCCCAGCACGATCATCAAACACATATACGTGACAAAGGAATCGAAAACATCCAAATTCTGCACGAAATAAGCGACCAAAAGCGAAGCGATCAGACAAAATTCAATCGGCTTGATCCGGCCGCGTTTCAACCCGCGGACCAGATAGATCCCCACCACCACTAAAATCGACAGATAGGCCAAGACACCTAAGATGCCGGTGGTGGAGGTTAAATCGACGATATTATTATGGGCGCGGTCAAAATAAGTTTCAGTTTTGGAATAATCATAAAATTTGGCCTGAAAATATTTATCGAAGGTGATGGCATAGTTGCCGAAACCCGTGCCCAAGAGCCAGTGATTGTGAAAATCTTTAACGCCGGCCTCCCAAGACAAAAGACGAGTTTGGAAAGTGGGGCGATTGGTATTGAATTTGCTCAAGAACCGGTTATGCGCGATGATCGGACTACTGTGGAAAATAAAAGCAAAAACCACGATACCGACAACTGATAAAGTTAGAACCCAGCTCACGATGCGCACCACCCGCCGCTTGTTAATGACGCCGAAGAGAAAAATAAACGCCGCTACTCCCGCGAGCATTCCGACCGCGTCTCCAGCCTTGTTGACTTTATAAAATTGGATGTAAAGGAAAGGGATCGCCAAAAAATAAAACCATTTCAAGAAAGGATAAGTTTTTCTATTGTCGTTCGAATCTTTATGGAAAAAAAGCAGGAGGATGAAATAGAAAGCAAAGATCATAAAAACGGCAGTATACAAACTGTTGCCGAGTGTGCTGTAAACCGGGGCGCCGGCCGGCATACTGTCAAAGGCCACGCCGACTGCCGCCAAGAGCAGGGCGGTAAAAACGATCTGCCAATCGCGCCAGTCGCGGAAGACGGTGATGGCGATCAGATAGAGGGCAAAGAAATGAAGAATGTGATAGACGCCGAGCATTCGCTCAGCATTGCTCCAAAAACTCATATGAAAATCAACGCCGGTAAAACAAGAGATTAAGATGATCAGAAAAAAAAGGGCCAAGGAAAAGGTGATCATCTGGCTGTTTTTGTAGATCGGGGCGGGAATTTCCGCGGCGGCGGCGCCATTTTTGTTCCGATTTTTTTTATCGGTCACTTCGGGGGCGGGCGTATTCAAAACCGATTCGGCGGCCGCTTTCGGTTTGATGAATAACTTGATCGGCCAAGATTTGGTAAAACCGCGGAAGGGATTCCATTGCGGATATTTGATGATAAAAGCCAGCCAGAAGACCAGCAAGACCTCGACTAAGATATTAAAAGGAATCTGCTTGGAAGTGATGTAAGGGAAAAGCATGTTTTTGAAAACAAAAAAAACACACAAGAAAGAAAGCACCACCCCGGTTTTCAGGATCCAAAGATAGACTTTTTGGGACATAGATAAATTAAGTAAAAAGTAATAAGTAAAAATTAAAAAATGGTTGACTTTCATATTACCGCAATTTTTAGGGAAAGTCAAAATAGGGCTTAGTTAATTAGTTAATTGGTTAATTAGTTGGGTATTAAACAATCTTTTTCTAAGTTAACGGAACGCATTTTACCACAACTAATTAACCAATCAACTAATCAACTATTAAAGCTTAAGCCATAAAATATAATGGCTTTTTAAAAAAAAAGAGGCCGTATCCTGCAGGATACGGCCTCTTGGTGAGGTTTAGAGTTTCTCACTCAACTATGATTTTTAGAGTTGTTCATCCAACTTTCACTAACCTACCTAGACTAGTTCGAGGTCAAGCTCTGAGTGTCGGTCGGGAGGACCTGCACTTCGAAGCTGCCCGTCAAAGTCGAGGCATAGTTGGTGACGTCAGCATTATCCGACCAGAGGAAGGTCGAAGAATTCACATCAAAGATGGAAGCGGGCGTAATGGCCGTCGCATCCTGTCCGAGATGTGTGGTAATGCTAGCGGTGGCGCCGTTCGTGGTAGTGATCTTCGATATCGGCAAGATGACTTCAATCGTCTTGGAGGTACCGGCAGAAACCACGATCGGGGTGTTGTGCACATCAACGACTATCTTGGTGGTAGGCGAAGCGGTGGAGTTCGATGTCTGCGCATTGCTGGCGTTTTCCGTGATAACGGTTTTGCCGGCGGTGGAAGTGGCGACATAGTTAGTTCCATTGACTTTAATGGATCCGCTAACTGCATCGGTCGTCGAAGCGCCGTTGATGGAGGTGGAAGCAACGAAGGAATTGATAGTCACATCCGAGTTCTGATCAGCAGAAACGGTGAACTTCAATACCGTCTGGTTGCCCACGGTCAAGAGGGTGTTCGGCAAAGCAGTCAGAGCAATGGTCGGGATGGTCTTGCGAACGATGAAGTCGTTAGCATAGATATCGCTACCATGGTTCAAAACATACACATTAGCGGCGGCAGAATGGACAACGGCGGTGGTGCCGTTAATACCTCTGGTCACGCCAAATTGGGTGGTAGGCACGATGACGCTGGTAACCAGCATCTGTTCATTGCCGATCTGGATCACATCACCAACAGCTAAAGCATAAGTGCCAACACCTAAAGTGGTGGAAGCAGTACCAAGAGACATCGCCGTAGAAGACGTATGGGTATTGGTGAAGCTGGCGACATCATCATCGAAGGCGAACACGTTGCCGGTCTTAGTCAATTCCGCGCCGGACGAAGAATCAGCTTCGATGCCGGTGATGGCCAACTGGATCTCTTTGCCGCTTTGGGCGGACGAAGTGATGTTGGTCAATTCAACCTTGGCGGTCAGAGTGACACTGCTGGCTGAAGGAATCGCTACCGGGTTGCTGGAAATGTCATACATAACCTGGCCATTGGTCGGTACCGCGGTGCCCAACAAAGTGGAACCGTTGTAGAGATCAATCGCGGCGATTCTGCTGTCAGATCCATTGCCCTTGACGTTGGAGATATAGATCTTGTTGATCTTGATCGCGTCGTTGGAAGCGGTCAGCTTAAAGCTGGCGACTTCATTGCTGCCGCTGTTGGCAGCCAACAAAGCGGAAACTCTCGCGTTACCGTCCTTGACAGTGGTCAAGGTGCCGGAACCGGCGATCGTGAAGTCAACAGTATTGGCAGACGGGGTAGTAAGCAAGTCCTTGCCATTGGAATCAGTGCCGTTGACGCTCAAGGTGGTCTCTAATCTATAATTAGCCGTCGAATTGGAATCGATCGAGCCAACCAGAGTGATCACCTTGGTGGTTCCTTGTGCGATGACGAATTTGTCAGCGCCCAAATTGAAGGACGCGCCAGAGGCGGTCAGATTCTTGGCCGGACCGATCTGGGCGCCGCCAACCATAATCTTCAAATTGGTAACATCGCTTTCAGACAGCTTGGTAGCCGCGCCGATATTGCCGGTCAAAGAAATCGAATTGACGGTAATATCGTCGTTCTGGGCTTGCAAAGTGAAGGTGCCCAAGGTGGCGTCGGCGGATCCGGCGACAATCTTATCGGCATCAGCAAAACCGTCGCTTCTGGTGGCAGTCAAGCCGGCAGTCGAGACAGTAACTTTGCCAGCCGTAGCAACACCCGTGATGCCGGTGACATCGTTGTCATTGGCGACATAAACGGGGTTGGTGAAGGCATTGGCACTATTCAATTCCAGGGTGACATAGCTGCCATCAGTGGCGTCGCTATTGACATCCATCAGAACTTTGATCACGTTGTTTCCCGCATTGATGTCAACCGAGGAATCATAGTTCAAATAGCCGCTGGAAGTGGCCGTCCCGTCAATGTCCTTGGAATCAACCAAAATGTTGTTGACATACAAGCGGACATTGGAGAAGTCAGTCGCGTTTGATTGGCTGTGGATGTTTAATTTCATACCGTCAGCCGTGAAAGCCTGGTTGGCGTTGACGTTGGCAAGCAAAACCACAACATCCTTAGAATTCTTGACATAGCTCTTCTGGGTCGGGCTCGTGGCATCCTTAGCGATCGTTAAATCGCCGGCACCCAAAGTCGTGTCTTCAAAAGTAGCCAAAGAATTGTCAAAAAGTCCGGTACCAGAATTGGTGGAAACCGTGGCGGAATAGCCGCTGGCGGCTTCTTCGACATCCATATCCGAATTCTTGTTCAACATCAATTGAACGACATTGTTGCTGGAATCTTCGGTAATGATATCGCCGGTAACCTTGATGGTGATATCATCGCCCTTGCTGATGGTCAAACCGCCGTTAGCCAAAGTGAAGGTAACGTATTTGCCATTGACTGTCGGTGACGGTTCTGAAACCATTACGCCGGATTTCTCCAACGCGAGGTTAGAAACGACCGTAGCCAATTCGGCATTGCCGCTATTCTTCAAGGTAATCGACTTTAAGACCAAGTCTCTGGTGACAGTATCGCTCAATCCGGCTTTATCAGCAATATTCATGCTGGCCAAAACCACATCTTCATCGCCGACATTCAGCGCGTTAGCGCCGTTGTTAGGAGCGGTGATGAGAGCCTGGTTAACTTTGTAGCCGGTGGTGAAGGACATCAGGTTGCTGGAAATCGGGAAGCTGCCGGAAACGGTAGCGCCCGAAGTCATCACATCCGAAGCGGCGGCAATGCTCAAAATATCATTAGCGCCAGAAACGCTGGCGGAAACGGCACCGTAGACGCTCAAAGTGATGGTCTTTCCGGCCGGAATGTCCAAAGCCGGGGAAAGAGTGATAATGGCTTGGTTGGTGGAATTGATTGACTTCGTCGAAGACAATCTGGCACCAGCCTGTTCAACCCAGAGCGAGGAGAAATCGGAGTTGTTGCCCAAAGCCGATCTGGTGATGGTGACGGCGTTCAAGAGAACATCGCCATCATTGGCGGCGGTCACATTGAATCTCAATAATTCAATGCGAGACACGCCGGCCGGAATGGTCTGCGAAGACGGAGTATCGGAAGATAAAGCAACGGACAAACCGCTGCCAGTAGCAACAGGGCCCGTAGCCGTACCGCCTTGAGATACGTCAGACAAAGTGCTCTCCACGCCATTGATCGTCGCGCCGGTAGTCGGCATAACGTAGGTGGAAGGAACAGTGGCCACGTAGTTGAAATTATAGTTGTTGGCATCAAAGGCCGCCTGCGAGGCGAACGGTCTGGCTGTGCCATCGGCGGCAATCAGCATAACGTTCGGCGAACCGGCAGTCTTAATCAATTGACCGACCGGGTATTGGCCCAGCGGCAACGCAGTGCCATTCGGGTTGTAGTTGGTGATGAAAGAATCAGGAATATCAACCACCATCTTAGCCCAGTTGGCGCCCCAAAGACTGATGGCGTTAGCTTCGCTAACGATCGATCTTAAAACGCCGCCCGGTTCAACCGCGTAAACGGTGCTTACGCTCGGAGACTTAACTAATTTAGTACCCGGTCTCATCGTGACATTTCCCACGGGCAAACCATAGCCATCCATTTCGGATTGCGGAATGGTTATCACGCCGGAAAAGTCCTTGTACCAGGAAAAATAAGTCGCTTCATTGGGGAAAACGTATTTTTTACCATTGGCAGCCAAATAATAGACGGAAGAAACGCCGTTGACCTTGATCAAATCGCCGGCTGAAGCTGCAGCACTCGCTTTATTAGCTCCAACAACACCGACTGACAAGGACAAGACGGTCACCATCATGACGCCGCTGATAAAAATTTTTCTTAACATACTCATAATAAGTACTTTCGGAAGCCTTAGCTGAATGTCTACACCCTTGACGGGCGCAAACAATTCAAAAAAAGCAGAATTGCTCTCAAACTTTCAAAGATTACGGTTCCATTGCAAATCAATTGGAATCCCATACCCTACCCGACACGAAAGACAATGTGTTTGACTTTATGGAAACAGCCGCTAAGCCGCTTCCCGGCTCCTCCTAGAAAAGAAGCCTCTTGCAAGGCAGAGCAAAATTTAGTTGATTTGCTCCGGCCCTCGTCTTTTACATCGTCTGAAAGCAAAATTAAATAATTTTTGTAAGAAGGAATCCGTCTTATCTTTGTTTAGACCAGTCGTCGGAACGCAACATTTTGCGTTCAAATTTCTGCAAAAATAAGATTCGACCTTTAAGAATTCCCTAGTCCGTTTAGACCAGACCCGTAAAATCCAAAATTAATATTAGCTGAATTTTGAGTTTTACGGCTCTGCCCAAATAGATATTAAAATTTTTTGGTTTAAAATTCAAAACCCTAAATTATAAATTCTAAACAAATTCAAATTTTCAAAATTCAAAATCCGAAACGTTTTGAATTTATGTCTTTTGGATTTTGGATTTGTTTAGGATTTAGGATTTTGTGCTTCGAATTTCAATCATCTTTTTAACACCTGGAATTTTTATTATAAAAGAATATATATTTTCAATAAATTTTATTGCCGGATTATTACGCAACTTTTCCAATGCCGCCGGATTGACTGATACGACGCTTTCTTTAAATAATCCGGAATGATTCACGTCATTATTACTGCAAACGGCAATGAAGTAAGGCGGTCGGCTCGGTGTATCGGGGAAAAGTATCTTACCGTAATCCCCCACTTTGATCAGACTGGCCAGTCCGTTCGTCTGCTCCAGAACTAAAATATTCTTAAAATATTTTTTAAGGATCTGTTCGAATTCGCCGCGGGTGAATTCATGCAAGTGATAGGGATTCTTTTGGCCGAACACTTCCCGGTTGGGAGTCGACACTAAAAAAATTCCTTTCTGGTTCAAGACGCGCGCGATTTCGGCCAGATATTTTTCCGGATTTTTCAAATGTTCGATGGTCTCGAAGGAAACAGCCAAATCGAATGATCCGCCGGCCTCGCCGATATTCTCGGCATCCCCTTCCTTATATATAAGGTTGGCATGGCTGTAATTCTGCCTGGCCAGAGCGATCGCCGCCGGGCTTTGATCAATGGCGGTAACTTTCGCCGCGCCCGCTTCGGCCAAAATCTTCGCGCCGTACCCGGACCCGCAAGCGATGTCCAGAACTTTTTTATCGGCGGCCAATTGCGCCGCTAATTGATAACGAACCAGATGTTCATCGTAAATTATGTTGGAACGATTTTCCGCGTTGATGATTAATCTTTCTTCAAAAACCATATCTCGTAACCCGTAACCCGTAACCCGTAACTTTTTCGTTATGAGTTACGAGTTATGAGCTATGAGATAATTTATTTTGATCCGCTTGAACTGCCGGAAGTTCCCGCCTGGTCGACTCCGCTGACGGCCGAACCGGCTTCAGTGGCTCCTTTGACCGACCCCGAATCGATTTTGGAAATGATCATCCCCACCTGATTTAGAATATCCTTAGCTCCGGAAAAATCTTTGGTATCGAAAGATTCGGTAGCTTTATCCAATGACACATTGATGTCGGTCGCATCGGTCGAGGAAGCAGCCGGGGTTGAGGTTGCCAAATTGGAGACGCTATTAGAGGAAACGGCCAACGGCACTACCGGAGAGGAACTGACTTTCACGGTGCTCGTGGCTTTTTTCAGATTGGCATTGGGATCGTAGAATTGCAATCCTTGGTTCGCCTTGCCTGATTCAACGCCGTAAACTTTGCTATCGGTAGCTTTTTGCAGATTGCCGATACCAACCTTAGCGTTGTCATCATTAGCGGCTAAATTGCTGCTGGTGTTATTAACCGCGGAACCGGAAGCGGGCGGAACGGAATTCTTCTGCTGCATTTGATTAATTTCCGAATATCTCTGCTTAACCGTATCGATTTCCTGTTTAAAATTCTCGGCCAATTCTTCCGCCTTCTTCGGATTTGTCGCGGCGTTAAAATTCGGATCAGACAACACTTCGGTAATTTCCATGGCATGAATACTGGCCAGCTTCATATCCAGTTTTGCTTTATCCTCCTGATTAAAAGTTAAGAGCAGCTGAATTTTTTCCTTCCAGGTTTTGGCAATATACAGATCATCGCCCGGCCGGGAATTATTAGCCGCCAGCGCTCCGAAACTTCCGCCAGTGAGAATTATCGCCAGACAGATGACGGCCCAGGCGGTCGACGGTAAAAAAGAAAAAAAGTTTTTAAAATTATAAGCCATTACATCCAATAAACCGACTCTCACTTCTTTGCCGACGGCATTGGAAATTTGCGCCAATAAAATATCCCGGGTTTCCTGTTTCCAAGAAGACTCGGGTCTGACATCTTTTAAAACGCTTAATTTCCTAACCAACTCTTTCATGTTGAAAATTCCGTTAATCGTTTAAGGTTTCCCGCCATAACAAATGGCGCGTCTGTTACATCTAATAATACGTAAAATCGGACAAAACGTTACAGTTGACAAAACAAGCAAAAATACTTAGAGGCTGTCGCCCCTTAAGGCTGCTTTACTTCCAGTAAATCTTTTAAAGCTTGCAGAGCGCGAAAGGTCTGCACCCGGACCGAACCGGCCGATTTACCGGTCACTTCGGCTATTTCCGCAAAGGACAATTCATCGACAAATCGCATCAAAATTATTTCCCGATATTCCTCCTTCAGCTTTGCCAAACCAGCTTTTACCAGCTCCATATCGGACAAAATTTCCGCCTGCTTAGCCAGGTTCTGCTTTTCATCGGCTATTATTTCCATCATGCCGTTCTCGATAACATCCAATCTGGCTTCGGTTTCACGTAATTGGCGGTAATGATCGATAATCAGATTTCTGGCCGTTTTATAAATAAATGCCCGTAAAGACTTGCTTTCGTCCAATCCCTGACTTTGCGCGTAATTCCAAACCTTCAAGAAAACCGCCGAAGTCAGATCCTTGGCTTCTTCGACATTGCTGATTTTAAAATACGCAAAACGATAAATATCGTCCGCATAAAGATCATAAGCCTCGATAAAAGCATTGGTATCTTTTTTCTTGACTCGAAAAAGCAATTTTTTGTCCTGTCGGCTTTTATTCATTTTATCTCTTCAACAAAAAAATTAAGTGCTCGCCGCACCTTTAAATACAATTTTTATTACTAAGAGCATAACACAAAAAAGGACAATAAATCAAGAGCAAAATCGATTTGTTACAAATTGAAAAAGCAATAATATCGCACGGCAAATAAATATCGTAAATTGATCAATTCATAATCATGGTACAAATGTCCCGGTCGAATATTCAACTTGAATTAATTTAGCAAAAGATATATAATACATCACACAAAAGGACTTTAGTACATCATATCGTGGACAAAAAACCACAATAACAGCATTTTGTAAATCATATTCCTTAATTATAACCAAATTAGTCGGACTAATTGATTTAAAGTCCACTTTACAGTAGATTTAAGTCTAATATTGATTTAACTTAAGTCAATTTGTTATACTTTAGTCTACTCTATCGTGGACTAAAGTCATATAATCACACTTAGAGTTACATTTATTACTCATTCCGCTATATGACGGATTTTTATCAGATATTAAAACGCGAGGCCGAACCTAACGTTGAGAAAACAAAACCCGATCTCAACTTGAGCGATTTTGACGTTGATAATAAGCCTGTGGACAACTCTATCGATGCGGGTAGTAAAAAAAATAAGTTGATCAATCAAGGTGTTATCAAAAAAACTGCCAGTCGTAAATTAACTGAAAAAAAATTCAAGAAAGTTAAACCGGATCGAAGAAGAAAAGCTGAAACGACCTTGCTTTCGCTCCCGCCGGCTAATCCGATCTGGTTAACGATGGCCGAGGCCGCCAAGCTGGGTGGAGTACAGAAACGGACGATCAAGCGAGCCGTACGATCAGGCTCGATCAAGTACCGCATTATCGAGCGCCGCTACCAAGTCGATTTCGCTTCCACGCTGTTATATTTTTTCTCCAAGAAAAAACTTTGGAATAAATTGAAGGTTTCCGGCCTCGGCCAGTACGTGGAGAAATGGAGAAATTAGTCGATTAGTTAATTGGTTAATCAGTTGAACTTGTAAAAAGTTATTATTATGACAAACTTCGACCTACTACAACTAAGTACCTAATTAACTAAGTGACTAATTGAGTTTGCCAATAAAATTTAAACAAAAAATACTCCGTCATTTGCGACGGAGTATTTTTCAAAGTGTAAAGGGATTACATTACAGCTTCCTTGGCAGCCTTGGCGAGGCGGAATTTAACCACAGTTTTGGCCGGGATCTTGATCGATTCGCCGGTCGCAGGGTTGCGGCCCATTCTCTCTTTGCGATTCACCTTAACCATCTTGCCGAATCCGGGAAGAACGAATTCGCCGTTCTTTTTGACTTCGCTGTAAGCCATCTCTACTACCGCGTCCATCATACCCACGACTTCGCTCTTCTTCATGCCGGTTTTTTCGGCTAACGCAGCCATGATCTGCGCTTTGGTCATTTTCGCCATAGTTCATTGTTGTTTGCCGATCAGCTGCCCTCCCGACAGCCTAATCGACAAAGCTAATTTAGATAAATTATCGATAATTTATTGACGTTGATCGATTAACAACCGCTCAAAAATCATTTTTACTATCCGAATATCTGGATTCCGCTAGATATTAGGATAAAAAATTTATATTTTATCGAGCGATTTTAAATCAATCCGACTCCGCCAATAAATTATCAAATGTTCTTATTATTGAGTATTATACACCCGTCAATAAAATAATACAATAAAATCAAGCTAAAAAAGGGTTTTGCAAATTTTATCAAGTAAACTGGCGCATAAGTCGTTAATTCAACTAAATAATATCTAATATTAGAATATTAAGCAGTGTTGACAATCATATCCCCTTATGATTAAATTAAACATCAGCAGTAAAACGTTCTTTTCTTGAAAATATCAACATCAATCATTTTCCGTTTTTCCACACCCATTACCAGAGGAGGTCTTATGTTTCTGCTAAGAGTCTTGCTTTGTCAGGTCGTTCTCTCGGCATTCGTTTTCGGAGCCGAGTCGTCTCCCAGTCCGGCCGCGACGACAAAAACCGATTCGTCCGCCACGATCAAGGCGGAACCCGCCAATCTTGCCGCTGCGCCCCAGGCTGCTTCTCAGCCGGCCGCAAAAAAAGAGGAAATGGCGATCAAACTGATGCTCCCGAAGCAAGCCAATGTGCCGTCAAAAATTCCCCTTGAACTGGACAGTATCAATGAGAAGACCGTCAGCACAGTGAGCGATTTTATCTCCCTTTTGCCAAATGGCGTAAAATCCGGAGAAATCACGATCACCGTGTTCGTCAACACCACGGGAATTGAAATCCCCAAGGAAATCAACTACGACCCGAAAACCGGCAAGCTGATCGGCAACAAGAAAAATACCAGGACCTATGGGAAATACATCCTCAAATGTTCCATTGCCAACGATAAATGGAGCATCAAATACACCAAACCGGGTCCCTATTTTTCCATCGAATCGACCGAACCGTTGACGCCGGCTTGCGCCAAAAAATGATCAGGGTAAAACCGTAAATGGCCGATATTTTTTGACCGATGCCTCTGAGCTGACCGCTCTATTTGCCACTGTAACCTGAAAGGGTCGTCATGAAAAAACGCCTGATTGCCGCGATTGCCGCAATTTTCATCGTCGTTGGCCTGCTGCTTTTTCCGAAGGTGAAAAAAACTCTGGCCAGGCGCGAAGCGCTAAGAAACCACGACAAAATGCGCGAAAGCCAATAATTACCGCCAGCACATCGCCAACCCTACCCCGCTTCAGGAATGAAGCGGGTTTTTTTATTACCTAATTAACTTGACTAAAAAAAGTCTGCGAAAAATCGCAGACTTGAATTTGGCGGATCAGGCGGCCAGCGCCGGCACTGATTCCAGAGAGCCGTAATTATAGGGCTCCAGTTTTTTTTCCTCCTCGAAGAGGAATCCCTTGAACCTTCCGCTTGACGGCACACTTGATGTTTGGGCTTTTTCCCTACCGGTAATAATCCGGCATATTTCCATTTCCAATACCCATCCGTCGTCCGTTTTGACTACGGACGGCAGCAGCACGGAAACCATCAAATGTTCAATTCCGAAAACAATCGGTTTCGCTTCCTCGGTCTTATATTTTTTGAAGGAATCCCAATCAACTCCGGTAATCGTAATGCTCATCATGTCCTCCTCGGTTGAGAATGTGCAAAATAAACCGGCCTTCGCTTGGAGCGAAGGCCGGTCGTTTATATCAATCTGATTTTTTACTTAATTGACATAATCAAAACCAAACTTCGCCCGACGAGCAAAGTAAAAGTAAAAATTCCAGCTGGTTTTGATTATCTGCTTATTCATAAGATTATAATAAGGCTTATCCAACAAAATGTCAAGTTTCGGTTCGAATCCTCCCCGCTTCCATATAAATTAAAATAACCTGACGCAGGTCAGGTTATTTTAATTTGTGGGCCGGGAAGGATTCGGTCACGACTCTCGTCGGCTTCCGCCTCCTCGGTCTCGGCCCCGGCTCGCGGCCCTCGGCGCCGGAATTGCGCCTCTGGCATCGCTCCGCCTTTCGAATCCTTCCCGCTTCCATATAAATTAAAATAACCTGACGCAGGTCAGGTTATTTTAATTTGTGGGCCGGGAAGGATTCGGTCACGACTCTCGTCGGCTTCCGCCTCCTCGGTCTCGGCCCCGGCTCGCGGCCCTCGGCGCCGGAATTGCGCCTCTGGCATCGCTCCGCCTTTCGAATCCTTCCCGCTTCCATATAAATTAAAATAACCTGACGCAGGTCAGGTTATTTTAATTTGTGGGCCGGGAAGGATTCGAACCTTCGTAGCCGTGAGGCACATGATTTACAGTCATGGGCATTTGACCGCTCTGCCACCGACCCAATTTCAATCGTACTTTTTATTGATAACCTCGTTTATCCATTCCCTTAGCATTAACAATAATTTTTTGTCATTATACCGGATATGAATGAGGCCATTTTTCATTTTCCCGCTTTTATCCGATTTAAAATCCTTTCTGACGTAAGGCTTATAAAAAAACTTTCTCGGTATCCCCGTTAATTTAGACCAAAAAATCTCCAATTCTTCCGGTTTTTGGTCGGCATAGCAATAAAGATAAACCCTTAGTCGATTTTCGTCAATGCCGCAGATGTTTCTCAAAAACTTCATGAATACAGCGATCATATTATGGTCGCTGTTCGCAAAATCTACAATTTTCTCACCGCTCCATTTTGATCCTTCGCCCCAATAAAGTGTTATCCCTGCAATTTTTAATTCTTTTTCAACCGCGCGTAATTTCTTTTTAACCCTAAAAGAGGCTTTCTTTTTAGCGAATCTCATCTGATTGCTTTCAGACGGACTCCGGCGGGGAATTTTATTTTTCCTGAAGAAATAATAAACAGCGTCAAGCGAGACCCCTAATTTTTCCGATATTTCCCGAGCGCTTAAATTGTCGACAAAATAATACTTCTTAACTAATTCCAATTTGTCTTTAGCAATTCTTGCCATATTGTGAATTATAGCAAACTGAAATAGGCTCTGCAAACTATTTTGATTATGAATTATTTCAATGGTCGTTCCGAATAATATTAATTTATCATACGAAATGACAAAAAGCAAGGGAATTTTTGGCCAAAAAAAGGCCGCGGTTTTTTGTCCGCGACCATAATGGAGAATGTGACTAACGCAGATCCCAGGCTCGCTCGTAAGCCAGAGCGGCGGCGCCGCGCATCGCGCTTTCGTTCGGGAAGACTGCCTGAACGATTTTGATATCCTTCTGAAAATCAGGCAGATCATCGACCGTTTTCTGCCGGATCAATTCGATAAAGAACGGTTCGCTGCAAACCTGACCGGAACAGATTAC
Organism: Candidatus Falkowiibacteriota bacterium; assembly: GCA_963747695.1. GTDB lineage: Bacteria > Patescibacteriota > Patescibacteriia > Patescibacteriales > WJLG01 > JAQTUZ01. The sequence continues at coordinate 44,479 of CAVVFV010000004.1, forward strand.
TATTTCCGCCGCCAGCGCCGTGACAGCGAGGCAAACAGCCCGACCTGAAAGCATGGTTGCCTAAAAAAATAGGTATTCTGAATACTACACATATGAAGCCATATGATAATATCGAACACCTTCTGGACGAACTTTCCAGAATAGATTTGCTGATACGAAGCTACCTTAAAAGCTTGTGAGAAGAGCTTCCTGAAACTGTAGATGAATTTAGTCGGCCTTATTTGATCGCTCACGGAGATGATGGTTACTGTGTTCATCTTGACCGAAATACCTACAAATGCACGATTCGAGGGCATCGAACCGTGCCGTGCAGAGGATTTGACTGTCGTAATAATGAGAAGTGGCAGGTGTGGGCTGATTTTGAGAAGAAAATTCTTAACCCTGCATTAGAAAAAAAGATCGATAAGGATAACAGTGAAATTTACTCTCCCCCATCAAATAAATGAATGATAAGTTTAAATATCTGTTTTCAATTTTTTGCTATAAGTGATAGTTTTAATGTCTTTAATGGATTAAACAATGCAGAGTTCATGCATCTTCGGTGAAGTGGAAATTTGACTCATTCGTTTTAGCAATAGCTATTCCTATTTTCGTTGAGTTGGACTACTGAGAGCATGATTTTGGTTCAAGTTAGATACTTATAATTATTTTTGCTCAAAAACAGATAGCAATCCCATAGTTACTTTTATTCAGAACTTTAAAGGACTTCACAGTTGAACTGAAAATCAACAGCACTAAACATTCAACTGTCAAAATGAAAAATTTGGCTACAAATTATATGCACTTGATTTTTACATTAATACATAAGTCTTTAATTATTAAGAATAAATGTCTTTTATCATAACTGTTCAGCAAAAAACTTTACAGCTCATCTTATGATGGTGTATCATACTTTAAAAGAAGATAAATTTAAAATGGCTTTTCCTGCTGATACAGCTGTACAACCAAAATTATAAAACCAATTTATATAGCTGCTTCGGAGGTGTTTACATTAACATATCTAATTTTGATTGTTTTAGTTTATTATATTTGTCATAAAGTTCATGAGTATCATTATTTTTAGGACAAAGATCAATCAAACTTTTCATTTCATCCAAAAGTTATAGTATATCCTCATTCAAATCATTTAGCCTATCAAACTGAGTGAAATTCAATTTATCCATCAAAGACACATTCAAGCCTTTTATTTCACTTAGCTTTTCCAATTCTTTTTTCCTAGAGTTAAGGCTCGAGGTAACATCACAAACATTAAGTTTGATTTTGAAAATACCCAAACTTATACAATCCAATTTTTTACAAATTGTTTTAACCCAACTTTCATGTCCATAGTGTTATTTTTGATATTTTTTGATAGCTTGTGCTACAAAATCTGACATTGAGCTAAATATTGGTATTAATCCTATAGATATCGAAACCATTTAATATTTGTTAAGATATCTTTTTCATATCGTATCCCTTCAATTTCTCTAAAAATATGTTCATAACCAGGTAGTTTTGGCATTTTTAATCGAAAATCTTAATCAAACATTCAATATTTTGCGTCATTTTATCCTTGGACGTTGATTTTCCATTTTTGAACTTCCTATAAACAGAGTAGGTAATTTTTTATATAGAGCTTCCTTAGATTGCATGCATGTACTTTTTGCTTTCTTTTGAATTTCTTCGAGAAGTTTTTTTAGTTTTCTATCAAGAATGGAATGTCCTTTTTGATAGTTTCTGTATCAGATGGTGCTGTATTTTTGGTACTTTTCATTAACTCTCTTGCTCGTTCATAGTATTTCATGCAAAAATCAAGGCTATCTTTCTTAGTTTCAAGGTCAATTTTTTTAAGACTCTGGACTTCTTTCAATGTACTTGCAAGGTTTTCAACAATTTCTAAAAGCAGTTCTTTGCTCTCGGAATCATTAACTGCACTTTTTGCCATTTTTAGGTATCTTTCAACTTCACCATAAGACTATTGTTTTTTGGCATTTATTATTGTATAAAATGAACGGTAAAATGGGAAACAAAAAAATGCTCAATTGGAATTTAATGGCATATATGGTATGTATCCTAGCTTTAAACAGATTAACCATTTTGGAATTAAAATTCATAATGAGTTGGAGAGGAAGTTACTGTTGACGATGCACACATCAACAGTATTTCTTTTACTTCAACTATTTTAATTATCTGTTTAGCTATTTAAACTAAAATATCCCAAATTCATTTTTGACTCACTGACTGTAAAATTACTGTGAGTTAGTGGAACATTGCTCAGTTTGTTAAAAGAGTGAGCTAATCAGTTAGAGAAAAATAAGCTTTAAAGCATCTGGTTGATTATCTCAGTAGCCACACATATAATATTTTATTACTGTTCACTTCATGTTGGTAGATGTAATCTCCATCCATAATTTAAAAGGGATGGCCACCTAATTTTTCAGGGCAATAATGATGTTCCTTAAGGTAATCTAAATTACCCTATTTCATTTTGAGTCTTCCTCAGCACTTATTATTCTGTCCTTCGTGGAAATTAATGGAAGGTTAATAGTTTTACTGACAAATATTCGGTTTCCGATTTCCCCAATAATACATAGATTTAAAGTGAACAGATGTATCCCCTCAAAATCATTTGTGTATACTTAAATATAGTATGCATCTTTTGATTTACCCTAAGCCAAGATGACCATTTAAAAAAAGGGCTAACTCGGCAAATTCAGGCCAGTTATGACCGATTTAATATCTTAGCATATATTTTTTTCATTTCGTGATGCGACCCCAATTCTATTTTACAGAACTTTCACCACACTGCACAAATTAAAAAATCAATAACAAGTAAATTTATTTGAAATTGGCTTATGTGTCTTTTGCTGTTTTTTGCATTTACTGGGCATCCAATCGATCACACGAAGTGTAGTCCGGTATATAATGGATTGATTTATTTTACAGGCACATAGGCAAAAATAATAAGATTTTCATTTTTGCAGTGAAACTGCAATTTCGCAAAAATTGGTGATATAATCATTAAATAGATTTGTTTGACGACCCAAGGACGCGACACTATATTTAAAAAATTTATTTTAGTCATATGGCGTTGATAATAGCTTTGATCAGGCCTTTAAAATTTAGAATTTAGTCTAAGGTTGGTATGTATTGCTTTTTTAGGAAAAATTTCAATTTTAAGAAAATTTAGATAGGCCTATGGTTTTCATGGATCATCTATATACCATATATAAGTATCTGACGAAATTTAGGATTTATCGAAATCCTCTTATCTAGTTTTTACTCATCAAAAGTTAAAATAGCAAAACCTTATTGAAGAGCTTTGAGTATTTCATTCGTGTTCCGTACTCTGCCAATTCTTTTGAATATAAAGTTCACAGCTGCATTATGCTGTTCCTCAGACCTGGAAGCCATCGCATCCTCTGCAAAAATTTGCTGGAATCCATACTCATAAGCAAATCTTGCTGTGCTCTCAACTCCAAAATCGGTTGAAATTCCACAGAGCACGATCGTATTAATTCCACGCCGCCGTAGTTGGAGTTCGAGATCGGTCCCATAAAATGCTCCCCATTGTTTTTTAGTGATAATGATATCCGTTGAAGTTGGAGCAATTTCAGGCACAAATTCAGACCACTCCGGAGGAGGAGCTACGGGATTGGAGGAGGAGTTATCGCTTGTAGCATTGAGAATCGTCTCTTTTGTTGTTATGAGATGCACAAGGAATACTGGCATCCGTTTTTCCTGAATGTATTCACTAGCTTCGTTGCATTTGTTATAACATCCTGTGCAGGATAGGGCTTTGTTGGCTGTGAGACTATCCCATTCTGCAGATCTATGACTACAAGAGCTGTTTGAGCTTTATCAATAACTAGTTTCGGCAGATCATAATCATGGCTAATAGGTGATTGTTGTTTTTCAGGATGATGACTCTGTGATTCAAGTTCCCACTGCCGCTGGTTGATCTGTAACTAAACTAGCGCTCACTGCCATTGCTGTTAAATGGACTACAAATAGGGATGCCAGCAAAATAGTCAGTACCTTTTTTATTTTACTAAATGATTGTTTCAACATTTAATTCACTCCTTTTAAGACTAAAATTAATAATTATAATGGAATTTGTTTTTGGTAACTATTCAAGCTATCAAAAATTAGTTAGTTGATATTTATTCCGATTACACCAACAAATTTCGATGAACTACAATAACTTAATGAGCTTAAAGAGTTATTTTAAATTAATTATAAAAAAATAGTTTCTGAATAAAATTTATTTCCCCATAAGACATTTTAACATTGAACATTAATTTAATATTTATTATATTTTATAATAGTTTCTGAATAATCCTTATTTAAGAATGAAACATTTTAAAAAGTACTCCAATTTGATATTAATTATATTTTATTATTTATTACTGGATAATGTCACAATATTATCAACAACTACCATACTTTACTAAAATAACAACAATTATCATAAAATATTGCTATTTTTTAAATTTTACATTAATTTTGGTAGGTTTCTTTGATAATATAACTAAAGTTCTGTTCAACCCTAATGGCTCTTTTATCCTCTTTTTTCACTGCAAAAAGTAGAATAGAACCAGTAATTTTACTCAAAAAACTTCTATGTCTATTGTTCTCACTTATGATGAGTGTTAAAGTAAAACACATGTATAATTCTCGTTCTGGTGTAAAAAATCTGGCTTTGTTGTGAAATCAATGAAAAACGTCACAATTAGAAAATTTAATCAATATCGTCAAGGGAAAAATGATATACAAAGGTAGAATTATAGTATCAAACTACGGAAATATTATTTTTGCACCAGAACCATATAATAGTATAGTCAATTGTATTATTGAGACAGTTGAGGTTTTAATTCTATTAATTTTATGATTCGAATTCGGAAATCCTGATTAAATATGTATTCTTTCCTATATAACATAGAAAATCAAAGTTTGGGTAAAGAAATGTTATGTTTTCCGATACTAAAGATGCACAAAAACAGGTTAATATCATATACTAGGTCCGTATCGAAAGTTTTGAAAGCTATCTAAGCCTATCAAGAGCAAGGCTTACAGCTTTTTTACCTGAAAGGAGCATACCGCCGAAGATCGGCCCCATTCTAGGAGCGCGAATTGCTGCATTTGCAGCCATTCCCGCAACAATCAAGTCAGGGTAGATCTCCTATGTTACATCAACAGTAAGACGCTCACCAACCTCTGACCACATGGGTTTCTCACCCAGTACTCCGAATTCCCCAATCTTTGCATTTGGTATTTTCCAGAGAATTGTGTTGCAGACAGCTGCATCGTGCCCTGTTCCGTCTATTACGAATTTTGTGCTGATCATGAGAGGATCCACATGAAGACGATGTTCTGCAACAGGCCCCCAATTGATCACTATGCCAGTAATCTTGTCATTTTCCCGAATAATAAAGTCTTCAAAGCTTACAACGTTAAAGACCTCGGCACCTGCTGAAGTTGCGCCTGCAATCAGCTTCCCGGCGGATTCAACTGAGTTTGCCACATAATACCCTGGCTGGTATTCCTTATGCCGAATCCCGAAGTTGTCCAGGATGCAGCGAGCCTCTTCCTGCACAACTATGCGCGGGAACATCATGCCACCAGCCCACATGCCACCAGCCCACATACCACCCCCGAGAGATATCTTCTTTTCATAAATAGCGACTTTTAACCCCTCATCTGTCAGATATTTTGCAGCCAGCAGATTTGCAGGCCTTCCTCCTACAAGTGCCACATCGATGTCTATGTAGTCAAGGAATGTTTTAGAATACCCCTCAAAAATTGCCCTTGTGATTTTGTGATTATAACTTCGTCGAGTTCCATCTTAGTCTCTTATAAAGTTTTCTAGGTTTTGAAATTCTGGAAATGTTTTCCAACATCTGTACCCGTTTAAACGATAAATAACTCTTTACTCACAGCATCTTCACATCAACCCATGCTAATCCATATTCATTTTTGCATATCTAAACCAGGATATCTCTACAGAATCATTAAGAATATGTAATTCCACTGCAAAAATAGAAATCTCATTATTTTTACCTATGTGCCTGTAAAATAAACATCCCATTACATATAGAAATGATACTATTTGTGACGATTACATAGGTAAATGCTAAAAATAGTAAGAAACACATAGGGTCTAATAAGATATTCTTAATAGTCCTAAGTAAAATACTGATTTCAAACTTCTGTTACTATTTATTAAGTAGATATTACCGGGTTAATTGGTGAAGTGAAATAAAAAGTTGAACCTTTGCCCAATTCAGATTCTACCCATATACGTCCACCATGTCGCTCTATAATCTTTTTACAGATTGCAAGCCCCATTCCTGTTCCAGGATATTTTTCCCTGGTATGCAATCTTTTAAAAATTTCAAATATTTTTCCCGAATAATGTGGGCCAATTCCGATCCCATTGTCCCTTACTGAAAATACCCATTCATTTGCTTTCCTCTCAACAGAGATATGAATTTTGGGTGCTTCTTCGCTTCGGAATTTAATTCCGTTTAATATCTGATTCTGAAATAATTGAATCAGCTGGGTCGAATCTGATATTACTTCAGGTAAAGGATCGTGAGATATAGTAACTTTATTATCTTTTATCATCAATTTTAAATTGGAAAGTGCCTGATTCAAAATAAATTCACAATTTGTAGTTTTAGGTTCTCTGACACTTCTATTCACATCGGGAGTATTCTAAAAGGTCATTTATTAGATTTTGCATGCGTGAAGCCCCGTCAACAGCAAAATGTATGTATTTATCCGCCTTATCATCGAGATTACCCTGATATCTCCTTTGTAAAAGCTGCAAATAGCTTGTTATCATCCGCAGTGGTTCCTGTAAATCATGCGATGAAACATAAGCAAATTGTTCTAATTCTTCATTTGAACGAGCAAGTTCTTCGAATTTCAACTTTAACATTTTTTCTGCTTTTTTGCTCTCAGTGATGTCAGTGAGCATGCTTAGAGATCCCATTAACTTTCCATTTTCATTAAACAAGACTTTAGTATTTATATGAGTCCATATAAATGAACCATCCTTTCTTGTTAATTTCAATTCAAAGCTATTAGTGATATCCTGCAGCATCTTTTCCAGATTCAGTTTGAGGATATTCTTACTCTCTTCAGTTATGAAGTCCCAAATAGGTCTGCCAATACCTTCTCCAAGAGAATATCCAAGCATATCAGTCAGTTTCTTGTTAGCATAAGTAACTAAAAATCCATCATCAATTACGAGTATACCTTCATTTGCCGTCTCGACGATGTTGCGGTACTTTTCCTCACTTTTCTGAAGTTCATTTTCTGCTTCTTTTTGCTCTGTGACGTCACGAGCATAAAGATTTACATAGCCAAATTTGGGGAACGGACTAAAAGTTATAATATATATATGATTGCCATAGGTACACTCAAAACTATTATTGATGCCATCAACCATTGTCACAATGGCCATATCTATAATTTCTGAGGGTGCCTTTTTATCGATAGCACTACCCCAACATGTCAACAAATTGTGAGAAGCTGGGTTAGCATATCTTATGATATAGCCTTTATCCAGGCGCATAACTGGATTTGGGTTTTCCTCAGGCAGGCGTGCAATAGACTCTAGTTCTTTCTCCATTTGCTTGCGATCTGTGATATCCTGTAACGTTCCTTTAATTTGAATAGGGATTCTCTTTTTATTGGAAATAACTTCAGATTCAATATGAACTTCCCGCTCTTTTCCATTAGGTAGCATGATACGATAATCAATTGTCAAGGGCTTTCCGTCAAAAGCTTTTTTAATGACATCATTCACAAAATCTCGGTCTTCTGGGTGCACATAACTTAAAAATGAGTTATAAGTTGGGACAAATTCTTGTGGATCAACTCCAAAAATACGATATGTCTCATCAGACCATGATATTTCATTAGTCACAATATTCCAATTCCAATTTCCAACGTGAGATATTTTCTGAGCTTCAGAAGATCTTTTTCGCTGTTTTTCAACAAATCAAAGGCTTTTTCAAGTTCATTGGTACGTTCTTTAACTAAGTTTTCTAAATTGTC
>CAVVFV010000005.1:0-43986 GCA_963747695.1 Candidatus Falkowiibacteriota bacterium
CGCTTTGGCATAGGCCGCTTGATCTAATTTAAGATTTTCAACCAAAGTCGGCAGATGCAAATTTTTTCTCAAATCGTTGGTCAAGGCAATGATCTTTTTATCCTGTTGCAGGGCAAGGTCCGGCGTCATCCAGGCCGAGAGCGGAAAAACTACGGCAAAAACGACCACGACGATTTTTATCGCGACAATCGAAGCGGCATGAAAAATGATTCTTTTCGGATGCAAAGAATGCGGGCGGTAATCATTTCCCTCGTGAGGAATAAAATAATCCCGCCAGCTGCCGTGATGCGGAGAATTCCAACTCTTTATGAAATTGTCGATAATCATCATAAACTTTTTAGATAGTCTTTTACGATACCATAATATTCTGTAAAAGTCAAATAAAAACGTGGAATATACCCTATACAAATAAACAAACGCAAAACATTTGATAATGTCAGACATAAACCAATCGTGTTCCCGTTAATCGGGACCACCCCTCCCAGAGTGGTTTTGATCGCTAGCTTGTTAGAATGTAATTTATTAAATTATCTTGACAGTAATCTAAATTAATGCGAGCATAAGGATAAATATCGCAATTTTCCCAACACCAAAAAAAGGAGTTTGGTTATGTATAAATTTTGGGTTTTTCTCGCGATGCTCGCCGGAATGGCGGCCTTTGGCTTCGCGGAGGTCCATTGGGATCTGCTCTTGCATCCCGGGCTGCGCAACCTGGCGCAAAGTTGGAGCCTTTGGAATTACTGCACCTCCTATCATTTCGCCACGATCCTCTATCTTAAGGGATGGGCATACTTGCTGATCCCCTGCTCATTGATATCTATCGCCCTGACGGTGTATGTTACCCATAAAAAACCAAGTTAACGGTGAACCAGGAGGATTCATATGCACCTCTTCCATTCTTTTTGGTGGGTCTGGTCGATCATTTGCGTGATCTGCGTCATTCGGTTGGTTGTATTGACCACTCAGCAGCTCCAAAAAAGCGGCGATGAAATTGACGAGGAGACGTCTTCTGCGCCGAAATTGGCAGAAAATCATTTCACCGCGATGAATAAGATCTTGACTGCGGCGGTTGTCATAGTCGCCAGTGTGATCTTACTTTTTACTTCCTTGCTCCTTTAGGACAAACAATGTTTTTAAACGCCATTGGGATTGATGGCGTTTTTTTGTTGTTTTAAAATCATTTCACTTTAACGAATTCCTTGAATTTTTTGAGGAATCTTTGCGCTGAACGTTTGCGGATCAAGTGGACCGAATCAACCAGTTTGTCGGAATCGACCCATTTCCAAGCCGAGTGATCCCAGAAATTTACTTTGATATCCTCGTCGCGGCCGGTAAATTCAGCGATGAATAAGCCTTGCGACTGGCCTTTGTAGCCGGTGTGCCGTTGCAGTGAACGGGCTTGTGTGCTGGTTTCGCCGGGACGATTGCCAAAGCGGTAACGATAGACATTCTTAAAGACGCGCTTGCCGATGAATTTATGAGTATTGATCTCCTCGCCCAATTCGCGATCGCCGGCAATCAATAAGCTTTCGCCCTCGGTTCCGCCCTGGGTTAATTGCCAATGACCGGGTTCGTTTTGGCGTTCAACAATCAATATTTGGTATCTGTCCCCCGCCTTCTTATACAACAGGCAAGCGACGTTGGGACGATAAAATAGCGGATGAAAATATTTCCGCTTGATAAATTCCCAGGGGAATACGATAACCGCGTCGATAACGCGCTGCGATCTTTTCTGTCCGACCGCCTGCGGACTGGTGAAGAAACGCCAGAGCCATTCCAGGCCGATCAGGCGCAGGATTTTCGGGGCGCGTTTCCGACGGCCGGTCAGAAAATCGATCGTGCCGCCGACGCCCATCATAATCTTCGCCGAAGGAACCTTTTTTTCATTATGAAAAATGAATTTTTCCTGACTCGGATTCCCCAGTCCGACCAGGATTATCTTGGGCATAAAATCCAAAAATTCCCGGCTGACTTCGGCAATCGGATCCCGATCAACTTCTTCAACGATAAATTCCAGCGCCGGGTATTTGCCACGCAAAGCTTTTTCAACTTCAATTTTTTTGGACAATCCTTTTTTCCAAATAATCACACCGACTTTGATTTTTTCGGCAACGGCGAGTTCCAATAAATCAAAACTGAATTCAGCGCCGGTAACGCGTTTGATGTTCTTGCCCTCGAGCCACCCGGCCAGCTTGACGCCGACTCCATCGCCCAAACTTAAATCCGCGCTGTTCAAAATATAAAACAACTCTTCGTCGCGGCTGGCAGCGAGAATGATCTCCGGATTCGGCGTGACGATAAAATGCTGCTTGGCATCAGCCAAAAAACACTTGGCTTTAACCAGCAATTCCGTCCGGTCTAAATTGGAAATCCTTACTCCTAAAATCGTAATGTTATCCATAAATTTATTATATCCGCTAACCGATAAAAAATCCACCTACCTAATCGGCAAGTGGACATGATTCCAATCAATCGTCATCAATAGGAACCCGTTGAACGTTCGGAATTCCCAGTTCAGCCCGATTCCGCCTGAGACAGCCGAGCAATTCTATCTCAAAATAGTTCAGAGTTCCAATCCTCTCAAACTGAAGATGAAGAAACAGGTAAACTAAAATAGCGCGGCATTTCTCGCAATCGAGTTTCTTCCTCATCAGGAATAGGACAAACCCAATGTCCGCTTTGCCAAAGTTCTGTCTGAGCTTGATTTTTTCCCTGATTCTTTTCAAGCCATTGTCAATTTTAGCGTTTCCAGTAATGATCTCGTCTTCGCTAATCTTCTCCATTTTTCACCTCTTAGGGTCGATTGTATAGAGCAATAATCAGGATAGTCGAAGCATAGGCTTAAAGAGCGTATAACTGAGAATAATATCAATCCGCACGGCTGTCAAATCCTATTGACACTAAAACGGCACTTTGCTATATTTAACTTAGCACTCCCCTACTGTGAGTGCTAAATAAATTAATATGATGCGAATCTACGAATGAACGCGAATGCCGCGAAAACCGCGAATTATTTTAAATAAAGTATGTATTCGCATTTTTCGCGGCATTCGCGACCAATTCGCGTAATTCGCATCAGCTAATATATGTTCAATAAATTTACCACTAAATCCCAGGAAGCGATCATCAACGCCCAGATCATCGCCCAGGAATATGGCCAGCAGAATATCGAAGCCTTGCACCTCTTGGCTTCCCTCCTAGACCAAGACGAGAGCCTGGTCAAACCGATTTTGGAAAAAGCCGAGATCGATCCGGATAAAGTCCGCGATGATGTTTTTAACGCGATTGAAAAATTACATAAATCTTCGTCTGCCCGCGGGTCAAACGCTTTCGGCGATGGCGGCGTGGGCACGGTTTCCGGTTCAGCCGAAGCGGCTTTTGTCCTGGAACGCAGCCAAAAAGGAAGCCGATAAGATGAAAGACGAATTCATTTCCACCGAACACATCTTATTGGCTTTGATCGGCATCAAGACTTTGGCGCAGGAAATTTTATTGAAAGCCGGTTTAGCTTATGAAAATATTTTAAAGATCTTGACCGAACTGCGCGGCGGCAAGAATATCACCGAGCCTGATCCGGAAGTCAAATATCGCGTTTTGGAAAAATATACCGTTGACCTGACTGAACTGGCCCAGAGCCAAAAAACTTGATCCGGTAATCGGCCGCGACACGGAAATCCGCCGCATCATGCAAGTACTTTTGCGCCGCACCAAGAATAATCCCGTACTTGATCGGCGATGCCGGCACCGGCAAAACCGCGATCGTCGAAGGCTTAGCGCAAAAAATAATCGCCAATGACGTTCCGGAAAATCTGCGCAACAAAAAAATCGTTTCGCTCGATTTGGGCGCCTTGATCGCCGGGGCAAAATTCCGCGGCGAATTTGAAGAGCGGATTAAAGGCGGTGATTAAGGAGATCGAATCGCAGGACGGCGGCGTTATCTTATTTATCGACGAATTGCATACTCTGGTCGGCGCCGGAGCCTCGGAAGGAGCGATGGATGCTTCCAATATGCTGAAGCCGGCATTGGCTCGCGGCCGGATCCGCACCATTGGCGCCACCACTACCAAGGAATATCAAAAATATATTGAAAAAGATCAGGCTTTAGAAAGACGCTTTCAACCGATTTATGTCACCGAGCCGACCGTGGAAGATACGATCGATATTTTGCGCGGCATCAAGGAAAAATATGAAGTCCATCACGGCATCAGGATCACTGATGAAGCCTTGATCGCGGCCGCCAAACTGTCCGTCCGCTATATCACTGATCGATTTTTGCCGGACAAAGCGATCGATCTGATCGATGAGGCGACTTCAGCCTTGCGGATGCAGGTTGATTCCACTCCGGAAGATCTGGAAAAGATGAAAAAGGAAATCCGCCGCTTGGAAATTACAAAAATGGGAATGACCAAAGGCAAGGAAATCAAAAAAACACCCGAGCTGACTGATCTCAATAAGAATCTGGAGGAATTAAAGGAAAAGGCCAACCAATTGGAACTGCACTGGACCAATGAAAAAGGGCGCCATTTCCAAGATCCGCGAATCCAAACGAAAGATCGATGAATTGAAGATCCAGTCGGAAATCGCTGAAAGCCGCGGAGACGACTTGATGAAAGTCGCGGAAATCCGCTATGGCCAGATTCCGGCTTTGGAAAAGGAAGTTAAAAAGAATGAGAAAGAATTATCGGAAATCCAAAAAAGCGGCCAGTCGATTTTGAAGGAAGAAGTTGATGAGGAAGATATCGCCAAAGTCGTGGCGCGCTGGACCGGAATTCCCCTCTCCAAAATGCTGGAAACCGAAACCCAAAAATTGACTCATTTGGAAGATGAATTGAAGAAAAAAGTCGTCGGCCAGGACGAAGCGATCTCGGCGATTGCCAAAGCGATCCGCCGTTCCCGCGCCGGCATCAACGAAGAAAGTCATCCGATCGGTTCATTCTTGTTCGTCGGTCCGACCGGCGTGGGCAAAACCCAATTAGCCAAGGCTTTGGCCGGGTTTATGTTCGATGACGAGAACGCCTTGATCCGCGTCGATATGAGCGAATATATGGAAAAACATTCGGTCGCCAAGATCATCGGTTCGCCGCCGGGCTATGTCGGCCATGAAGAAGGCGGACAATTGACGGAAAAGATCCGCCGCCGCCCGTACTCGGTCGTTCTCTTCGATGAAATGGAAAAAGCCGACCCCGAAGTCTTTAATATAATGCTCCAAATCCTCGACGACGGCCGCATCACCGATTCCAAGGGCCGGATGGTCAACTTCAAGAATACGATCATCATTATGACCTCCAATCTCGGCAACGAGATCATCAAAAAATTCTCGATCGGCTTCCGTGATTCTGATGAAGGAAAAAGCGAACGCGAAATCGGCTTCAAGGATATGAAAGAGCAGATCGATAAGAAACTCAAAGACCATTTCAAATTGGAATTCCTGAATCGCATTGATGAGATCGTCGTCTTCCACTCGCTCGACAAGATTGCCCTGGAAAAAATCGTCGACTTGGAATTAGCCAAAGTCCAAAATCGCTTACGCAACAAAGACATCACTCTGAAAATCAGCGCCAAAGTCAAAAAAATGCTCTCTGACGAGGGTTTTGACATCACTTACGGCGCCCGGCCGTTAAAACGCCTGATCCAAAACAAAATTCTCGACGAACTGTCTTTAGAAATCATCGAAGGCAAAATCAAAGATGGCGACAAAGTTACGATCGATCTGGGCGTCGAAAATAAAGTACTCTTGAGCGTAAAATAAAATTCTCCTCTAATTCCGCTTAACGTCTTCGGCGTTTTGTCATCCTGAGCGCCGAGCGAAGGATCTATTATGAAAAAGATTGGGGATTGTAGAAATAAATTTTTGATTTACCTGAGTACGTTCTAAGTTCTATCGTGATATATCCGGCTTCTGTGATAATAGATCCTTCATCGCTCCGCAAAGCGGAGCTCTTCAGGATGACAAAAAAATTAAAAAATTCGCAGCGCAAGCTGCGGATTTTTTTTATATAAAATTTTTAATTCATTTCCAGATCGGCACGGAAAAACTGAAAGTCGAACCCTTGTCGACTTCGGAATTTTCTAATTTTAACTCTCCGCCGTTGGCTTCGACTATCTTTTTAGCGATGTATAAACCCAGCCCGGAGCCGGACGGACGCGCCTTGATCGCCCGTTTGCCGCGGACAAATTTTTCAAATATTTTTCCCTGATCATCTTGATCAATGCCGCAGCCGGAATCCTTGACGTAAACTTTTAAGAATTCGTCGCCGACTTTGCCGAAATTGATCGTCACCGATCCGGAATTAGTATAAGAAATGGCATTTTCCAAAAGATTGCTGGCGACTTGGGTGATTTGCTTCGCGTCGCTTTTCACTTTGGGAATGGGGAAATTTTTAATAACTTTCACTTCCAGCCCGCGAGTTTTAACCAGCGGAGAATTGTAAACGGCATTGTCCGCTAATTTATCGATAATTTCTTCGAGATTGGTTTCCTGCAGATTCAATTTAATCCCCTCGCCTTCGAACGAAAACGCCTTCCAAAAATCCGTGAAGATCTCCTCCATCCGTTTGACGCCTTCTTCAATGAAACTCAAACCCTTTTCCAGCGGGAATGAGCCCGAGCGGATCATATAAATCGAATTCTTGATGATCGACACCGGCGTATTCAGCTGATGATTGACCACACGCAAAAATTCATTTTTAACTACCAGCAATTTATTCAAATTGATATTCTTTTCTTCCAGCTCATTCGCCTCCCTCTTCAATTCCAGCGTCTGTTCGTCGACCTTGGATTGCAGAACTAAATTAAAATCTTTAACCTGCTGATATAATTGGGCGTTATTAATGGCTATTCCGGCCTGATTGGCCAAAGTCGATAACAATTCCAGGTCTTCGCTGGTATATCCGCCCCCGGAAAGCTTTGCACCAAGAACAATAATTCCAATCAACTTTCCGACATTAATTAGGGGCAAGCAAAGTGAGGCCTCGATATGATTCATATTCTTGTAAAGCCGCTCAAATCCTTTCTTCTCGGCCGCCGAGTTGGAATCGCGAGCCATGAATAATAATTCATCGGCGACCAGAGGAAGTTTTGTTTTTTCCAAATGCCTAGTGAGGAAATTATCCTTTACCAAGCTGATGCCGTTTTTTTCATTAAATCCGACTACTTTGGAAATTTTAAAAATCGCCGGCTGATGTGAATTATCCGCCAAGAGCACGCCGGCCCGATTCAAACGCATAGTGTCTTCGATAGTGCCGATAATGGAATCAATAATATTCTGCAAATTATTATTGTAGGTCAGCTCACGGGATAAATTTCTAATCGTTTCTTGGTAGTTATAAAGCGAGACGAACAAATATTTATTGGCAAAGGTTTTCATTTGCCGATCAACGCCATAAAAGGCTAGAACGAATAGCGGCGCAAAGAGCAACCCAAAAGCCAAAGCGCCATCGGAAAAAACGCTTCCGAATGCGTAATTAGAAAACCAAGTCAATAAATAGAAAGTAAGATACACGAAAGCGGCAACCCCGACATAGATGAATATTTTTCTGGCAACAATTCGTATATCCATCAGGCGATATCTCAAAATCGCGTAAGCCGTAAAGCTTACCATAATCATAGTGCAAACTTGACCGAACCAATTTAAGAAAAAATATCCGACCCAAGGCATGATAAGGTTGGTGACAAAAGCGATATTCGCCGCCAAGGCGTAACCGGACAATAAATAGATGATTTGCAACCGCTCAATCCCCTTTTCCTTTATGTATTTTGTAAATAACCGCTGAAAACCATAGGAAAAAAACAAAAGCGTATAAAAAAAATAAAACCAATAAAAGCGAGTGAATATTATGGCCTTTTCCATGCCCGGCCTGATAATTACTTCCTTGATCAAAAGCCCGGGCCAAGCCGTCATTACGACGATTACGGCATTAATAAAAAAAATTATAAAAGTTTTTAAAAAGACATTTTTGTCCTTCTTTGATGGGAAAATATAAGTAAAATATAAGAAACTACTGGCGATAAAAGTCGGGGTAACATAAAGCACGGCTGACCAGAATAAGCTGGAGGCTTGGTCGGCAGATCTGTATATAATCATCGCTAGAACCCAACTGATAATCGCTACGATATTCAAACTATATACTATATTGATCTTCCTTTTCGTGCCGTTCAAAAAAATCATCAGCCCCAAAAAAAGATTGAGCGAAGCACTGATGATTAATAAAACATTTATTTTGTCTAAAAGTATATGCATATTGAAGTAAGCCTCTATCTGTTAATTCTAACAAATTAAGCGGATATATAAAAGGAGCCAGTATCGGTGAGAAACTGACCCCTAAACTAGCTTGCGTACGACAACCCGCATTTTATTTGAAGGCCAGGCCGCGCAGCAAGGAATCGCGCCTCGATAAGCGAGCGGAAAAGGCGGAAAAGCTTGAGCTTTTACTCCTACGACGTGGTAGCAGTGACATTTTTTCCCGGAAAGTTTGGACAAAATATCCAAATTCGGTTCGGGGTATACTTCATTGATTACCACCGTGCCCGGACGCATTACTTCGACGTATTCTTCAATGGCTTTGTTCAGCGTGATATTCACAACGATAACTCTCTTGGCATTGAATTGGCGCGGCCAATCTTTTTTATTCTGCCCATCAGCCGAATCGAGACTGTAAACGATTGATTGATCCAGCATTCTAACTAATCGCCGACCGATGAATCCCTTTCCCCCCAAGACGATAATTGGAGTATCGGCTTGGAGCGATTCGTTAGCTTTAATTTCTTCAATCGCTTGCCAAACCGCCGTTGCAGTCAAATCAGCTTCTGGAGCATCACGAATAATCCTTTTGCCTAAAAGAATTCCGGGCAAAATACCGGCAAAAGTCTTTCGCCTGGCACCAAGCAGTTGACGCAATTTTTCCATCCGCGCCGATACTCTCCTTAAATTTTCTAAATTTGCTGCATCGGCGTACTGACCATTGGTGGCTGAAACGCAAAACATTACGCTTAATCGGCCATTTTGCCATAACAGGCCGCACGGCCAAGGCTTCCATTCCACTCTGGGAAGTCGATAAGGATAAACGTAAGCCAAGGCATACTCTTTATTGGCCGGATAGACCAAAAAAACCGACTCAATAAAATGAATCCGCCGGTTTATCAGCCCAATCAGTCCGAACGCCCAATCATAGCCGATCAAGATGTTCACCGCCTCTAATGTCGTTCTGCGAATGTGCGAGGCAACTAACTGCATCCTTCCTTTTTTTTCTACGGTCTTCTCCCTGGGAGGAGACGTCAGCATTTCATCAGTTTCTAGTGGAATATGGTACATGGCGTAACCTCCTTTCAGGGTTGAAAATAAAAAAAATTCGGATGTTCATTTTTAAAAGAACTGATAAATTTAAAATTATTTTAGAATCGTGCGGACGTTGCGGACCACGTCATCCGGGTTGAATTGAGACTTGGTAAAATAGCCGCTGGCGCCGAGGGCCATGCCTTCGCTGATCGTCTTATCGTCGGACAAATTACTGATGATCATCACCGGGATTTCCTTGGCTTTGTCGCTTTCGCGCAATTTTCTCAAAACCGCCAGCCCGTTCATTTCACCGGGCAGCATGATATCCAAGAGCATCACGTCGGGCAGAAATTCCAACGCAACTTTATAACCGTCCTCGCCGTTCATCGCCGTCTGGACTTGAAAACCTTCTTTACCGAAAACAGTTTCGTAAATATTCAATAAAAACTGATCATCCTCGACGATTAATATTTTGGCTTTTTTAGAAGATTCTGACATATAATATTTGATAAAGACTTAATGCCTATATTATACAATAAATCGAATTGCCTGCCAATGCGTCCGGCGCAGAGGATATTTATAAAATCTTAGTTATTACCGTAAAAAAATAAGACAGCTGACTGTCATTATTTCTTATGGCGGTTTAAATCAACTTCGATCACGATCCGGCCGTCTTTTGGGTCATTGAACTCGACATCGACTGACTGCTTGAGCACGTGAGTTCTAAGCACCGTACCCTTTTTGCCATCGACATTGACTTTCTGGCCGATCGAAGGCATTTTTTCGGCTAAGTCCAGGTAACCTTTATATTCATATTGGAGACAGCACATCAGGCGTCCGCAGCAGCCGGAGATGCGTTCCGAGCCGCGATGCACGACTTGCTGGGCTTCGGCCATCTCCGAACTGATCGAAGAAAAATCTTTGATAAATTTTTTGCAGCAAAGCGGCCGGCCGCAATGCCCGTAGTCCCCCGACAGGCGAGCTTCATCGCGGATGCCGATCTGGGTCAGACGGATCTGTTTTCCGAAATGGCCCGTCAAATCTTTGACCAGATCGCGGAAATCCACCCGTCCGTCGGCGATGAAAGCGAAATTTATCCGATTGCCCGTAAAAGAAAAAACGACGTCGACGAGCTTCATCGGCAGATCGCGCTTCTCGATCATCTTGCGGCCGAATTCGAATGCTTCTTCCTTTTCCTTTTTGGAAGGCAGCTTTTCGATGTCCGACTCATTCGCCTTGCGCAGTATCGGTTTGATTTCCCGCTTTTCAATCTTCTTTTCTTCGACGCCTTCCGCGTTGATCTCGCTGGAAATGACGACTTCAACCGAACCGTCCTTGTCTTCGACATCCTCAAAACCGACTACTTCGCCCATCTCCATTCCCATTTCAGTATCGACAATAACCCTGTCCCCTTTCACAAGGGCCAGGTTATTCGGGGAAAAGTGATAAATCTTATCCCAACGGGCAAATTGGATTTGCGCAACACGCATAAATAAATTAAATACGTTTAAACTCCAATAAAAAAATATTTATCTGACACTTATCAAAATCCGAAATTCTAAGCACTAAATCCTAAACAAATTCAAAGCACAAAATTCTAAATTAAAAAAGATTTTAATTTTGTAATTTTGATTTTGGATTTGTTTCGGATTTCGGATTTCGTGCTTCGGATTTTATATTACAGGCTATACCTGACAAATTTCAGTACTTTAATCCCGCCAAGTATTTGCTCCACCTTTTTCTTATCATCCTTGATGTATTCCTGCTTGACGAGACATACCGCCTCAAAAAATTTATTGATCTTGCCTTCCAGAATCTTTTCCAGCATGGCCGCCGGTTTATTCTCTTTGGCCAAAACTTCACGCTCGATTTCTTTTTCCTTATCGATTTGATCTTGCGGCACTTCAGACGGATCGATGTATTTGGGATTGGCGGCGGCGATTTGCATCGCCATATCCATCGCCAAATCTTGTTTTCCGGCGGTATCCAAAGCGACTAAAACACCAAGTTTCCCGCCCATATGAGAATAGGCAGCCACACTGGCTCCGGTAACAATGTTAAAATTTTTAATGGCCAGCTTTTCGCCGATCGTTCCTGAAAGCGCGTCCAGATCTTCTTTGACCGTTCCATGAGCAAGCTTCAAAGCAAGCAAAGATTCCATATCCGCTGGCTTGGAGCAGATGATCAGATCTAAAACCGCCCTGGCGAAATTCTGGAATTTCTCATTACGGGCGACAAAATCAGTTTCAGCATTGACTTCGACGATGTACGCTTCGGTGCCGCCTTGGTTGACGGACAATTGGATACAGCCTTCCTTGGCTTCCCGGCCTTCACGCTTGGCCGCCTTGGCAATCCCCTTTTTGCGCAGAAATTCCAAAGCTTTTTCAAGGTCATCTCCCGCTTCATCCAAAGCTTTTTTGCAGTCCATCATCCCGGCGCCGCTGCGTTCGCGTAATTGTTTGATGAGTTCCATAGATTTAAATTTAAAATGTAAATCTAATAATGAAAAATGATGGAGTCCGCCCCGGGCGGACGAAATTCATTAATTTTTCATTTTGAGATTTTAATTTTTATTTTGACTTAATTTCGTTTTTGGCTTGAAGAAGATTTTCTTTGATGCAATCCATGATCAATTTCACGGTTTTAGAAGCATCGTCGTTTCCCGGAATGACGTAATTCACCAGATCGGGATTGGAGTTCGTGTCGCAGATGGCAACAATCGGAATATTTTTAACCCTGGCCTCGGCCACGGCGGTTTTTTCTTTTTTGATGTCCCAGATGAACAAAGCATCGGGTAATTTAACCAGATTGGTCAGACCGCCCACTTTCAATTCCAAACGTTTGATCTCCTTATCAAAATCCGAACGTTCTTTCTTGGTGTAGCGATCCAATTTGCCCAAAGCTTTTTCTTCCTGCAGTCCTTTATACTTATTGATCATTTTGCGGAAGATCGCAAAATTGGTCAGAATTCCGCCCGCCCATTTTTCCGAAATATACGGCATCCCCAAGGCTTCGGCGGTCGCGCGCAGATCTTTCTTGACTTGATTCTTGGTGCCGACAAAAAGAATCGTCTTCGATTCCTTGGTCAGATTTTCCATGAATTCGATGGCGGTTCCCAGCATTTTCTGACTCTTGGCCAGATCAATGATGTAGACGCCTTTTCTTTCCGTAAAAATATACGGTTTCATCTTCGGGTGCCATTTGCTGGCGCTGTGACCGAAGTGCATGCCCGCTTCGAGCATTGCTTCGATGGTTGGCAATTTAGCCATAGTGTTTCCTTTGTACCTCCGCGTTAACGATTTAACTTATTTTGGCTAAAAATAAGCAAGGTTTCCCTAAAACATTTAACGCGTGAGAGATTATAAATAAAACGGAAAAGGCCATTAATGAGGCTTTTCCTTAACGTTTAACAGTTTACTACGGATTTCAAAATACGTCAACTTCCGCATATTGACAAAAATTTAAATTGGTGCCAGAATATAATTGGTTCATTAACAATCAACTTTTTTTAAATCTCCCGGAAAGGAGACCGATATGGATGCAAAATTTTTCAATGGTCGCGCAGGCGGTTTTCCGCTCCGCGGCAGACTGGTAAACATTGATTCAGGCGATGCTTCGAAAGTAATTAAGGTTGCGACCAAAGTAGCCAAAGCGGCGCTAGTGGTCGGCGGCGGAGCTTTGATCGGCGCAACGATACTGAAATACGTCCGCGGCGGCGGCTTGCCCTTTTCAAGACATTCTTCCGATAATTCTTTCGTTTATGATTCCGAACCCAGCGCTGACGATTTAGAGCCGGAAAACATCAAACAAATCAAATTAGCCGCGGGGAAATTCAAGCGAGAGCTTCGTCAAATGTTATGCATCGATGAACTATGCGCAGTCAAGACGGATGGCCAGATGTTCTATGGCATTTGCGACAGCGAAAACTTGAAATTCATCTGCGAGAAAAAACCGATTTCCCTACCGACAAAGATGATTAAGCTAGTTATGAAGGGCGACAGGGGGAATACGATCACGCTATTTGACGGCTCAACCTATCTTATTGATACTAATCTTCCAGTGTCCTGCGATCACCAAATAATATCTCTTACTTTTTTGACAGTCGCCGGGCGGCATCAGCTGGAAATTGGCGGCAATCTTCATTTTATCAAAGGCGTACTGCCTGTAAATATTGAGGAGCTGTCCAAAAATCTGAGCGCTTTCCTGGCTCAAAAAGAGAGTGATATAATTTCTCTACTGGGCGAAGAAGGGCTGATGAGAATTCTCGAAGAGTGCGAAATTGATCCGCAACAGAAACGGTTGGCTGGTTCGTCTGACAAAAAAAACCAAAAAAATCGAGCGGGCGATAATGCCCCAGTCAAAAACGATCAGGCGGACAAATCTTCCCCCGCAAACAAAGACGAAATTTCCGCTACGGTGTCGGCAAACGCGCCTGAAAACTCCAGTACTACTTTTCCAAAAAGCAAAGCCATTGGCAAACCGGCCTTCAAGAATATGCCCAGCAAGGAATTAATCGAAAGTGTCGGAATCAGAATACGTTCCTGCTTGTGGAAAATTAAAATCCTCAGATTTGAAAAAAATCAGTTAATGTTGACTAAAAAAAATCTGATGGACCATTCGACACCGTTTCCGGAAGCTCGGGAACGAATGGTTATCCGGATTGAAGAATCGTTAAAAAAAAGGGAGGAAAAAATAATCAAAATCGAAACAACTGCGGAATCATATCGAAAAATGCTGCAGGTCAATCCGGTTGCCTGATCTTCTATGTCAAGGCGATTAGCACGAGCTAATCGCCTTTTTTAATTCCGATGATTCTTATCTCTTCTCTCTTAACCCTTAATTGAAAATGATTCCTCCTCCTAACAACTCATTCTTTTTATAAAACACAACGCTTTGGCCGGGAGTTATCGCCCGCTGCGGCACTTTGAATTTAACGATCAGATGGCCGTCTTTGGCTTTAGTGACCACGCAAGAAACTTCGGGATGGTGATAGCGGATCACCGCCGAACATTGGAACGGAAATTTTGGCGCCTTGCCGGAAATCCAGTTAACTTTCTCGGCCAAGAGATAATCACCGGCTAAAGCCGGATCGTCCGGATTATTGGTCACGTACAAGGTGTTGCTTTCAAAATCACGGCCAATGACATAATACGGGCCCTTGCCGCCGATCTCCACGCCCTTGCGCTGGCCGATCGTGTAAAAGGGCAAGCCTTCGTGACGGCCAAGAACCTCTCCGGTGGCATTTTTAATTTCACCATTGGTAAACTTCAGGTTCTTGCGTAAAAAATCGCGATGATCGCCGGAAAGAAAACATACATCTTGGCTTTCCGTCCTAAGATTCGGCAATTGATCTTTCAGCGCCTGGACTTTTACTTTTGATTTGATCAATTCGCCCATCGGAAAAAGAATATGCTTCAATTGCGCTTGCGTCAGATTATATAGAAAATAGGTCTGATCTTTGGTCAAATCTTTGGCGCGGTAAAGATGGTATTTCGTGCCAATTTTTTTTAATTTAAGATAATGGCCGGTGGCCAGATAATCAGCGCCCAGCGCTCGAACTCGTTTTAATAATTCACCGAATTTTATCAATTGATTGCATTTAACGCAGGGATTCGGAGTTAATCGTCCCTGATAAGCTTTTAAAAAATATTCCTTCACTCCCTTATTAAAAGCGCGCTTTAAATCAAATGGATAAAATTTAATCCCAATCTTCTGACAAACCGCTCGAGCCGCCGCTTCGTCGCAGCAGCCTCGCTCAATGCCCAAACGCATAAAAACTCCCAGACAATCAAGTCCCTGCTCTTTCAAGATTTTTGCCGTGGTCGAAGAATCAACCCCGCCGCTCATCGCGATGGCGACAGGCGACTTGGAAAATTGGAACTTTGAAATTGGAAATTTGGTTTTTTTCAGCATTTTACTCGTTTAAAAATATTTTAATATATTGTTCGGCCGTTTTCTCCCAGCTGAAATTCTTGGCGCGCTCAAGCCCGCGGGAGGAATAAAGTTCTCTTAATTTATCATTTTGCATTAATGATTGCAAGGCCGTGATCAGCGAATTTTCGTCGTGCGGATCGACTAGCAACGCGGCGTCGCCCGCGACTTCCGGCAAAGATGAAAGGGCTGAAGTGATTACCGGTGTTCCCGAGGCCATCGCTTCTATAACTGGCAAACCAAAACCTTCATAAAACGAAGGGTAGGCAAAAATTTCTGCCCAGTTATACAAAGCAGCCCGCTCGTTTTTTTCAACGTATCCCAAAATCCTGATCCTAGCTTTATTTTTCGCTTGTGCTATCGCCCGATAAAAATCCTTGTTCTTCCAGCCCTTGGCGCCAGCTAAAACCAGATACCAGTCCCCCATTCCGGGCTGACTGGCTGCCTCATCAAAGCCGCGGATCAAACCCGGTAAATTCTTGCGCGGCTCGATCGTTCCGACATTTAGAATAAATTTATCCGGCAAATCATATTTTTGTTTGATGATCTTTAATTCGTTTTCGTCCTTTTGCCGCGGCCGAAATTCATCACCCACGCCAGCCTTGATAACTTTAATTTTATCGGCGTTCACCGAAAAAATTCTAATAATGTCGCGCTTGGTGTTTTCGGAAATCGCAACGATAATGTCAGCCCGTTCGATCAATTTTTTAATTCCCAAGAATTTATGCCAAAAATTCTGATGAGCCGAAAAAAATTCCGGATAATCAAGGAATGACAAATCATGGATGGTCAAAACCAGCCGACAATTCGGCGAAAAAGAAGCGGGCGCCAGGTGCGGCAGCCAAAAGACATCGACGCCCTCGGAAACTTTATCCAACTTCGGCCAATGAAAAATCCTCTGCAAAAAATAATTATACAGCTTATTCGGATAACGGGTAAAAAAAGTCTTGACATTGGACTGCTCGAATTTGGGAATCCGCGCTGAAATATCGCGCCCGGAATTATAGGACAAAACATATTCATTCGATCGATCCTGACGCAAAATTTCGGTCAGCAAATCCAGCGTATACCAAGATACGCCCGAATATTCCTTATCCATCAATGCCCTGATATCAATGCCGATTTTCATAAATAAACCAAATCTAAAAAACTGTCACATAAATATAATGCGAATACTACTAATTTTACGCAAATACTACTAACTATTTAACGAATTATTTTGTAAAAATTCGTTGAACTCGCTTGCAGTATTTGCGCATGGTTCGTAGTATTCGCATTAAATTTTGCTGTTGAATTTTTGGTATTCTCCTTTGATGAAATTTTCAATGTTATTTTTAAAATTATCAATGCTGAATTTTTCCGCTTGAGCCCGGACCACTTTTTCGGTAAATTTATTCTTATCAAAATTAATGACGATTTTTTTTATCGCTTCCGGTGTCTGCACGTCGAAAAATTCTCCAGTTTGATTTTCGATGATCGTTTCCTGCGCGCCTCCGGATCGATAGGCGATAACCGGCGTACCACAGGCCATCGCTTCGACCGCAGTAATGCCGAAATCTTCTTCTTGCGGATGGATGTATGCCTGTGAATTGCGATAAAGCTTGGCCAGCATGGCATCATCAACCCGCCCCACAAACTCAATATTCGAGGATCCCCAAGCGATCTTGATCAGCCGACTGGTATCAATCCCGTTGCCATAAATGATCAATTTCTTGTCCGGCATCATTTTGAAAGCTTCAATGACGATATCGATGCGCTTATACGGCGCCAAACGGCAACCGCAGAGAAAATAATTCTGCGACAACAGACGGCTGTCAATCAGATCCGCAAAAATATTGAAAAAATCAGTATTGACCGGAGGATAGATCACCACGGAATCACGGTGATAATATTTCGTAATCCGGCGTTTAACTGTTTCCGAATTGGCGATAAATAAGTCAACGCGGTCAGCGGCAGCCCTGTCCCAGAGGCGGATATAATTCAAAACCAGGGAAATTATCTTTTTAAACCATTTATTATATTTGAGCTCGTTGATGTATTGATGGGTATCGCTCCAAAGATAACGGGTTGGCGTATGGCAATAGTCGATATGCAATGTTTCTGGCCGGGTGATTACGCCCTTGGCGAACGAAGACGAGTCCGACAGAACCAGATCAAATTCAGAAAGATCGAAAAATTCCACGGCCATCGGCATAAACGGCATATACCACTGATAATGCCGGACGCCGCCGGGAAGCTTTTGAATGATCGAGGTATCGATTTTTCTATCGCGATAATATTTATCGACATTAATTTTTTCGGACAGCAACGTAAAAATCGGCGCTTCGGGAAACATTTCCGCAAAGACCTTCAAAACTTTTTCCGCTCCGCCGTCTTGGGCGAGATGATCATGGATTAAAGCGACGCGCATTATAATGTAAAATGTAAATGTCAAAATGAAAAAATATCATTTTACATTTTGAGATTTTAATTTTTAATTTATTCTATTCCGCTTTTCTGCCTTTTAGCACCGCCAGCGGCGTCCTAAGCAGGATGGTCAAATCGAGCAAGAATGACCAGTTTTCAATATAATAAGTATCTAATTTAACTTCTTCCTCAAAGGTTAAATCGGAACGGCCGGAAATCTGGGCCAAGCCGGTGATGCCCGGCTTCAAAGTCAGAACTTTCTTGTGGTGACGTTCATATTTAGCGACTTCTTCGGGCAAATGCGGCCTCGGACCCACGAGGCTCATTTTGCCGGTCACCACCAAAAATAATTCCGGCAGTTCATCGATTGAAAAACGGCGGATGAATTTACCGACGCGCGTGATGCGCGGATCATCTTTGATTTTGACGAGCGGCCCGCCGACGCGCATATTTTGATCAGCCAATTCATGATAACGCATACTGTCGGAACGATTACGCATCGAACGGAATTTAAAATAACGGAATAATTTTCCACCCTGGCCAACGCGGAAAAGCGGCGCATCGTCGTCGCGGCGGGAGAAAAAAATCGGACCGTGCGAATCGATGATGATCGCCAAGGCGGTGAGCAAAAAAATCGGGCTCAAAATGATAATAAAAATTATCGCCGCGATGAAATCGCAGATGCGTTTGAGGATCCGGCCCCAACCATCCAGCGGCGTTTTTTTGACCTCCATAATCGGCAGTCCGGCGAATTCGGTCAATTCCGTTTTTAAGACTTTGGTTCCCAGAAGATCGGCGACATATTTGAAAGTCAGATGATGTTCATCGGCAAAATCGAATAACCGCAGAGTTTCCGCCTTGCTCAAGTTCGGATCGGCCTGGATGACTTCGTCAACTTCATTGCTTTTGATGAATTCTTCCAATTCCTGGGCCGTGTTCAGTTCAAAATCACGGGCGCGCTTGACGACTTCGAAACCCAGCCCGCGGTTGGCGGAGAAATCTCCGATCAGCATATCGCTCGTTTTACTCGCGCCGACAATGATGACTTTTTTCGAACCAATTCCGTAACTAAGCATAATTCGCTGAATGCTTCTGATGATCGCTCTGGCCAAGCTGACATAAATGATGGCCAAGATCCAGCCCGCCAAAACGATAAAACGCGAATCGAATAATTGGCGCTGCACGAAAATCAAGATGACGATCAACATCAAGCCGGTCGAGCAGGCTAGCACGACGCGATAGACTTCATTGACTAATTTCCGCGCGCTGCCAATCGTATAAAGTCCGGCCAAAGCAAAAATAACCAGCCAAAAAATTCCCAGCAATAAGACGATATTGAAATATGATTCGAACTTCAGATTAAGTACTGCCGGGCGCAAGCTTTTGAACAGATCGGAATAACGCAAATAATAGGCGGTCAGGCCGGCGGCGATGATCGCTAAATAATCGATCGGAACAAGTAAAAATGAAAAAAATAATTCAGAACGCTTCATCGTTATTAGTTGATTAGTTAATTGGTTAATTAGTTTACAATTAAATACGCTTTAGCCAATCAATTAGTGAACCAATTAACGAATTCACTAATTAACCAATAATCTAAATTTCAATAATCTCAGGGCAAGCTATAAGCCGGATTCTGTTTGACCCCGCACGAAGTGCGGAATTAGACAGCCATTAATCTGGCTTGCTATTGCTAACAAGCTCAAGCGAGCTACGTTCCTTTTTATCGCGAGAACGCAAAGTATTGCGTTCCTACCGATAAAAAATTTGCTCTTGCTTCAGATGGGGTTTACCACGCTTTCCTGTCACCAGGAAGCGAATCAAGTGGCAAATATTAATCAGGATATCCCTACGACTAATATTCACCTCTTGAAACTTTTCACCTTTGACCAACGCTCCGCCCCAAAGTTTCAATCCCGCCTCGGCGGGACAAAATTGAAAATTTCGGCGCGAAGCGCCAGTTAGTATTGTCTCTGTGGCACTTTCCGTAGCCTTGCGGCTCGTGGACGTTATCCACCATCATTTTTTGTCCCACTGAATGCGGAACAAGAAGTCCGGACTTTCCTCACTTTTTTAGCTAAACCAAAAAAGAGCGGCTGTCCGCTTACCCTGATATTACTGAAATTTAAAGGGCTAATACTTAATAAAATATAGCACTAGATTATGGGAAAGTCAACCATATTATTGACAAATAATGTATATTGTGCTAATATAAGTTGTTAATCCTGGACTAATCCAATTCAACATGAGGAGGAAGAATGAAAAATGTATCTGCCAAGATTAAGACTGCGGCCAAATTGATTCTCGCTAAGCGTAACAAAAACAAACTACAGCCGATTCCCCAAAAAATCGCGGAGAACTGCATCGGTAATGATTGCGGGGCTCATCAGCTGTGCCGCGCCGGCCATCGGATCGTCGATGCGCGCGTCAAGGACATCTGCTCTTTAATGCGCCAGAGGTTTGCCGTCGACACAATCAAAGTCGACACCACGGCTGTTGAGGCGGCAATCAGTGAAATGATCAAGGAAACCAATCTTAGTTAGGACTAAGCGCAACCAAAGGAGATTAAAAAAGCAGGCGGAAATATCCGGCCTGTTTTTCATTTTACCTATTTTAGTTGCCGGATCAGATTAGAATAAAACTCCAGATTATTCAGGCTGGCTAAGCGCGCCCCCAGGGGATCATTTATTTTAAAAAGGTGATGCAGATAGGCCTTCGAGTGATTGCGTAATTCTGGAATCTTACTCATTAGATTGATCGGGGAAAAATCAGTTGCAAAACGGCTGTTGCCGATATTAAAAGTTTCATATTTTAGGTCACTGCGATCCGCCCTGGGCGGAGAAGCAATCTCGCTTTTACTTTTACCCGCCGGGTTGCTCGGTCGCCGACGCTCCTCGCAATGACAAAAGAGCTTCCCGTGTCTCCCCTCTCGCGAGGGAATGACGCAGTCAAAAATATCCCAACCCATCTGATAACAGCGGACGATGTCTTCGGGCAAACCGACACCCAAAGCAAATTTTATTTTATTATCGGGAATCAAACCAGCCGTAAACTTTAAAACTTCATCCAAGAATTTTCCTTCTTTATCGATATGGCGCGCCCCAAAACCGTAACCATCAAAATCAAGCTTGACCAGCTCTTTGGCGCAGCGTTCGCGCAAATCTAATTCAGCGCCGCCCTGGATCACGCCAAAAATCAGCGGCCGCTTCGCCTTCGCTATTTTTCTTTTTTTTATCTGTTTTAGATATTCTTTTTTACAGCGTCCGGCCCAAGCGATGGTTCGATCCACCGCTTTGGCAATATCGGCGCGGCTATATTCGTTGGGCGGACAATCATCCAGACAGACCATCATATCCACGCCCAGATCGAATTGAATCTGAATCGCTTTCTCCGGTGTTATTTCGTGCAGTGAGCCGTCAGAAGGCGAACGAAAAATCGCGCCACGATCGGTAATCTTGCCCATTTTAGGATGTTTATGAATCAAGGAAAAAACCTGATAACCGCCGGAATCGGAAAGGATCGGTTTGTCCCAGTTCATAAATTTATGAATGCCTCCCGCTTTTTTAATTATCTTGATTCCGGGCTCGAGATAAAGATGCAAAGTATTAACCACCAAAGCGTCAATCCCCGCTTCTGCCACTTCTTCGGGCGATAAAAACTTAACCAGACCTCGAGTAGCGTCAGGCATAAAAAAAGGCGTCTTAATTGTGCCATGAATTGTCTTGATCTGTTTCATAAATACGCGAAAGGCAGGTTATCCGCCTGCCAATTCTATCATACTCTTGAATTTAGTTATTATGAACAGCTAAGCATTCACTCTTGAGCTCACTGCCGGAAATGCTGGCACAATCGGCAGCACTTTTAGCGCTTTGAAAAAGAAAATTATCATTAGCAATCGTAAAATAATCTTCGCAATACCCTCTCTCCTTGCTCGGCAATGCGGCACAATCCGCCTTGGTAGCGCCAGGACTATTAATCAAACCGTTAGCAATACAGGATTGATCCAATACGACGTCAGTAATCTGCGAGCATAGAGACAAGTTCCGGTTACTCACCGCTTTATCCCAGATCGCGTTTTCCTGACATTTCAAGATTTGCGATGAATCATGCAGTTTTTGGCAAGCATCACCATTCTGCAAATAGCCGGCGACTAAATAAAGGCAGGCATCCTGATTGGCGACGGTGCTGGTAGCCAGGCATTGATTGAAGTCCTTGGTCTTTTCCGCCTTATCAAGGATTGAATTTCCGGTTATTTGCGGCGTTGTCGATGACGTAATCGGATTAGTTACTTTAATCGTTGATTGCGGCTTTATCTCGGGAATCGGCTTTCGGCTGTTGAGGAAGATTAAAAAAATGCTCGCGACAAAAATGACAATCGCAATAATTATAAAATATAAATATTTTCTGGACATAATATTAAATATTATTCACAAGGCGGATATACTGTCAATCTAAAATTACTAAAAACAAAACTCGCTCCGGCACCCGAAACCCAGGTTGGGTTTAAGATTGCAGTATTTAACCCACTAAGCTTAATTTTACAGCCGCCAACCCCGTATGGATCACAAGAAATCGCGGACGTGTTCAAATTGCCATCGGTTTGGTCGGGTATGCCGGCGAATGTATAACTGAAATTTGTCGGCACATCGGCAAGTATGCTGGCATTAACCTGACTAAATATACTATCGATTAAAGTCAGATCAGTTTTTTTGTCCGTGTAAACCTGATAATAATAATTATTGGAGGCTGGAATCAATGTTTTTGGTTTTGCGTTGACTGCGGCCGCACAATTAGCATAATCAGTCGCTGAGGCGCTCGACCAGCCGCACATATCCAAATATCCTGCTCCTCGATAAGCCCAGGACATGGTATAGATTGTCACGCCGTCACCTTTAAGCGCGTCGGCATATGACGGATTTGAACCGGCGCTGGCAGTGTCGCCCGGAGCGGCCATAACACCGTCACTTAAAATAATGACATATTTTTTAAATGTTCCGCCTTTCTCGGCTATAAAAGTATCCATCATGGTCTTGGCTTCGGCCATCGCATCAACCGCGCCTGAATTGCCCGTATCATCATAATCGGAATGAAAACCATATTTACCAACCAAGTTTTCTAAAATCCCGACGCTCGCTCTTTGGCCGGTCGGGTCTTTTAAATCAAGGAAGCCGCTATCATTACCGAGAGCATCATTAATAGTATTGGAAAGAATCGGGCCAGTCTTTTTGTCGCCGCTTCCGCCAAAGCCAATCATCCCGACATATAAATCCGATACCGAGCCAGCCACATTGCTGGTATTGTAAAAACTGTCAAGAGAATTTATGATTGCGTTTTTAAAATCATCTGGGGTCACCGAATTGGCGCCGATATAAGATAAGTCGGATAAAAACATCACTATAGTCCCGCCTGCCTCCTGCATATCCACCTGGCCGGATACTAGGCCGCGAGTTTGGCCGGGTCCGGGCAAATTGATCGATAAAAGTCCGTTTTCGTGTACGGGTAAGGAAGAAAAAATGTCAGTCGGAGCGATCGTCCCGGTTTTCCAGCCGTCATTGGTCAAGGTCAGTGTTTCGGTATTATCCGTCCGCCAGGCGCAACTCTTGCAGCAATTATTATCAACATTGAAATCGCACTGTTCGCCGTAATCAACCGCCGAATGTTTCATTAATAAATTGGTCGTAGCATTGACGACTTCCTGGGCCCCGCGCGCAACTAATAAACCGTCCTGGGTGACGCCATCGCCGCAGTAGCCGCCGTTGGCCGAGGCGCAATTCTTGGTGCAGCCGTATTGCCAGAGGAAGCTAGACATGGTGGTGGTCGGCACGCCGCCCAAAATCAAACCGTTATTTTTATAACCCTGGACGCATTGCGGCGCTTTAAGCGGATCAGTTACGCCGGTGCAGCCGCTCGCCTGGACGCATTGGACATAATTTATGCTGCCGTCCGCGTTCAGATATTTACCGCAATCGCAATCTTCATAACCGTTACTGGCATGGCCGCCTTTGGATTCGAGATTCGGCGATTGAACGATCCCGTCGCCGCAATAATCATTGACGGAAAGCGGTAGAGTGACTGTCGGGCTTGGCAACCCGTATGAATCGTAGGCCGTGATCGTTACGTTATAAGGAATCGGACTGGCGGTATTGGCGTTTGGTGTTCCGTAAATTAGCGGGCCATAAAGATGGCCGGGCTGGGGAAACATTCCGGCGGGCAGACCATTGATCATAACCGTGACGTTCTGGCCTTCCGGATCGGTGGCGATAATCTTGCAGCCGTTATTTGTTTCGGAGGTATACATATAAGGCTGGCCGGCCCGGACGGTTTTCGCGCAATTCAGAGCTTGAATGACCGGCGGATTATTATAAACTTCAACGCTGAAATTCTGATTGGCGGTCGTGACGCCACCGAGAGTGGCGGAGACGGTCAGGTCGTATGTTTGCGGATCGGAAGAAGGAAAACTGACGTCGCACTCTTCCCGTCCATCAGTTGTCACGCTGGTCTTGTTGCACTTAAAAGCCGAGTCGCTGAAATTAAAAGTAATGCCGCCGTAATTTTTCTGATTGCTATAAGCAAAAACGCTGAAGTTGAGAGTTTTTCCCGAATCGACCCGCTGGTCGGCGACCGGATAAACGAAAAAAGTATTGCCGGTAATTTTAATCGAGCAATTTTGCGTTACGGGCAAATTCTTACTGTCAGAAACCGTAACCGTAAAAGGATAATCACCCGCCGAAAGCGTTACGGCGTTAGCAATCTGGACAGGGAAATCATCTTTGCTGCCGGCGATCTGATATTTTTGCTGATCATCATTAAGCAAGCTGGTTCGGCAAGTCGGCGGATTGGCCGTCGCGCCTGTAGCGCAAGCTGCAGTGTAGGTCGGTAATTTCAAATAGCCGCAACCGAACAGATAGATCATATCAGGGTTACAAGAACCGGATTCGCCTTCATTTTGATCCCAGACATACCATGATCCGCCGATACTGAGCGGAGGAACGCCGGCAATATTGATATCGTTCTGCACATTCTGCAGGCAGCCCCCGCTTAACTCGGAATAAGGCAAGAGAGCTTCGCCGGCCGGCGACGACATATACGCATCAGCGGAACCCCAATTCTGCGTCGAAACGCCGCAGACACAACTATCGCAAACTTGATTGCCAGATAGCTGATATAAAGTCATAGTAGAAGCAGCGCGTTTACTGTTGAGACCATTATAGATTTGAGTGAAATATCCTTGGCAAGCGGCTACTGAATAACCGGTCGCGCTGATCGTCGACAAATCAATTGGAGCGAATAATCCCGCCGAACAGATCGGCAGAAGATTATGCCGAGCTTGGGGAAATTTAGACTCCTGAGCAACCACTCTGGCGTTTAGGGAAGAAATATTGGACGTAGCTTTGGCGATAGCGAGTAAAGCGGAATTACATAAATCAACATCAGCATTGATCTGATCGGACGTGCCAAGAGGAGCTTGTTCGCAGGCTTCAACGGCGGATTCGGCAGCGCTGTTATAAAGTTGATTTACTTTATCAGCCATTCCATCACAACATCCGCTAAGCTGGCTGGTCATCGCCGCCGCATTCGCGTCACCGGAAGATAAAGTTTGGAGAGCCTGGCTAGCGATCGCGCAATCGCTTTCAACTGTGGTGTAATTAATTAAAGAAAGTTTAGACTCTAAAGCGCAAGCGGTATTAACCTTGACGCTGACCGCGTCATCGGCCGCCTGCTGGTTGACTTGGGCGATCTTCGCCTCAATCGCATTACAACAAGTGGTCAGCTGGGTCTGCGCCGCGGTTTTATCAGAAGAATTAGCCACCAAATTCAAGGCTTGAGTGGCGGCCGTACATTGCGCATCGACCGACGACGCGTTAGCGGTAGTGATAGAATTCACATCTGTCTGACATGCCGCGGCGACCGCGGTTTGCGCCGTTGCTAATCTCGCGGCATTAGCCAGCTGCGCCAGGGTAGTCTCGATCGTATAGCGGCAGGAAGACAAACTATTCGAAATATCCGCGGTAAAAGCCGCATCGCCTACCGCGTCAACGGCGGTAGCCGCGGCGCTGCACTGAGTCTCATCACGCTGCGCAGTCGCTAAATCGGTCGGCGGCGGCGTGGCGCTTTGACAGCAAGCATTAACAGCAGACGAAGCCGCCAATAAGGCGTTTTTCTGAACCGAGGAAAGTTTGCCAACCTGGTCGGAGGTCAAGGAAGTAATCATTTTTTGATTCGGGTCCGAGGTATCAAAAATATTAATTCCGGCCGGCAAAGCGGAAAAAGTAAAAGTCAAAGGTAGCTTATTCGGGTTAGTAGCGGAAACATATCCGGTAAAATCTTGTCCGGCAATTCCCGTCAAAGTGCCGCAACTGATTACCGGCGACGGAACGCTGGAATTGCTGCCCGGACAATAGTCGCCGCTGAAATCGCCATTGGGATCAACGACCGATAAGGTGGATTCCATCTCGCCGCAGACAGTAAAATTTTTCCCTAAAGCGTCAGTCGAATAAACCAAGACGCGACCATTGTATGGCAGATTACCGGGAATGCTGCCGGCGAAATTTTTGTCTTTGGTATCCCAGCAAGTTAAAGGATCATAAAGCGAGGCGTCATAGCTTGAGCCGCAGCCGTCCAAAAATTTATTGATCGGATCAACGGGCGGCGCAATGCCAAGTTCGGCGGCGAATTCACCGCTCCAAGAAGGCCAGGTGGAAATCGAATCACCCGGAATATATGTTCCCGAACCGAGGAGCGGATAATGACCGACTCGCTGATTGTACGAATCGATCTGTAATTTTAAATCAGAGATGTCCGCCAATCGCTTGATGTCGCGAGTGACTTTCGCTTTTAAGCTGCCGCAAATTCCTTCAGTGCAATCTTTGTCCACTAAACAAAATTGCTGGCAGAACCCCCGGTTGCAGGTGAACGCGCCGGGACAATCGGCATCAGTATGGCAGCTCGCCGAATCGTCGACCCCGCCGAAACAACTGCCCTGCGTGGTTAAGTTAGTATTAAATTTCCAATTACTTAGGATTTTATTAAAGATCGCCACGGTATCGGCGCCGGCATTCTGGTTATAAGAGATTAAATAGATATTCGTATAGAAAGAATCATCAGTCACGTTGGCGACGTTGACGTAAACTGTCCGACCGTCTTGGACGGCGTCGTATCCGTCAACTGTTAACGGCGTGGGATTGCCGGTAAACCCTTTGCTTTTATACCAGTCCAACGGACTTAAATGCCCGGGGTTAGCCAAAACTCTGACGGCAATCGCGTCATTTTGAGCCTCGACATCTTTTTTCTCAAAAACAAAAAAGCCGGTCATAAACAAAACGGCTATTGTCACCACTAAAAACGCCTTAAAGATTCTGTTCGTTTTTGCTGGCATAAAAATAGTTAGGGAATTTCTGATTTAATTATAACACAAAAACAAATAAGAGAAAACCTTTTTACTTTTTACTTCTTACTTTTTACTTGACGCGTCCGTCGCTGGACATCGCCGCGATACTATCGTCCTCCAACTTGGTAGTCTTGGGCACCGAATCTTTTTCCAGCGAAGCGCCGGTACTACCATCAGTGGCCGTAACTTTCGAACCGGAAACCAGGACGACGATCTTATTGCGCTGACTTTCGGTGGGTGTCAGACTGATGTCGAATTCGGCGCTGGCTTGGAAAACCGTAATCGGCAGCCGTCCGATCTGCCAGGTCACCGTCTTGCTGGAGTTATCATAAGAAATCGTGCCGACCGAAGTGCGGTTATGCGCATCCCATTCCACGCCATCGGGCAAAACCGTTTGCAGACTGACGTCAGCCAGATCGTGCAGGTTGTTGGTCAAATTCCAATAGACCTTAAAGCTGGTGGTTTGACCGACCGTCGGCGGCAGCGGACCCTCGCCCACCGGTAAATTATTTTGGTCAAAATATCTGACTTGTTCCGTGAAGCCGAGGTCGCTGTTGATGATACTGTTGATCGTATTGCTTTGGTTATCGATTCCGGGCGAAGTCGAAGCCACCGTCGACGAACTCATCCCTCCCAATTGATCCAAGCCGCCGACCGCGTATTGAGCATAACTCACGATTTTAAAATCCTTGCCCAGGTCATTTTCATTGAAGCCGAGGACGTTGATGGAAAAATCTATCTCGCCGGTTTCGCCGATGTCGACTTTCGCCAAAGCGGGAATTTCGTCCTTGGTCCAGGTGATGGTATTGCCCATTTCCCGGCCTTTATCAACATCGCCCAAAGTCGTCCAGTCGAGAAAATCGCTGTTCAAAACCGCCATAATCACCACGTCTTGCATCGGCGCTTCGCCCTTATTGGCGTAGGCAATCGAATAATTCAAGGTCTGGCCGAAATTAACCGGCTGATCGGCGTTAGAACCATTCATAATCAGATTCAAATTAAGGTCGCTCTTCATTACCTGGAATGGGATCACTTGTACTAAAAACGGATAATCTTTATCGCCGACAGTCTGCAAGAAAGTCAAAGAAATCTGCTGATTATCGGCGGTTTTAGTCTTTACTTTATACTTAATGGTGAAATTTTCTTCCTTGGATTGCAAACCGGAGATCAACCAGAGATTATTTTGCGCGTCTTTGACCTTTTCCACTTTAAGCGAATTGCCGTTATCCGCGCCGGTAGCTCCGTTATCGACGATCGTATCGTCGAGCTGGATGTTGTCATCCTTCTGCATCTGCAGCGTGAATTGCGGCAGATAATCGGCCGCCAGCGGTTTCAAATCGATATTGATCTCTTCTTCCTGCCCGACCAGATCGGTCGTGGAAAAATCAAAAGTCGGATCAAAACCGACGTCCTTGACGACGATGCTGGCGGAATTGTCTTTCTTGAATTCACTGGAAAAATTTTCCGGCGTGTAAAGCATCTGCGCGAGAATAATCGCCGAGGCGCCAACCTTGTCGATTATTTTTCCCTTGACGATTATCTTGCCGCTGCTTTTTGAATTAATCTGGCTGATATTCCAGGTATCAGTATTGACATCCGGCGCCGGAGCAGCGCTCTCATAGATAAAATTCGCCGGATAATCCGCCTTGATATTGACATTTTTCAGACCGACATATTCCTGATTATCATAATCAATTTCAAAACTGATATCCTGTCCGGCGGAAACAGTGTCGGGCGCGGTAATTGTGAGATCGACCGCCGTGGAATCCGTGCCGCGATTGTAGAAAAAATAATAGAAAGCGCCGGAACCGAGTACCAGCAGTACCAAGGCAATAATGAGGACGTTGAAAAACCAAAAGACAATCCCCTGCTTGCGGCGGATCTTCATCCGATTTACGTCGATTTTTTGGCCGCGATTATCCAGATAAATTTCCGACAAGCTGTCTTCGATCTCCGTTTCCCGCTCGTCTTCCATCTCTTTATGCAGCTTTTTCCTTCTGGCCATCAATTTTTTGGCCAGATCGGATTTGCCTTCGACATTTTCTTCAACCCGGACTTTGATACCCATACTTAGGGATTAGTTAATTAGTTGATTAGTTGCTTAAAACAACAATTTTGACGAAATTTTTATTTCAAAAGCAGCTCTAATTTTTTTAATAATTCTTCAAATTTCGTATAGCCGGCTTTTTTATTAAAATGTCCGGCATTAGGAACAAGAGAAAGATCAATCCCTAATTTTTTGGCAAGCTCTTGGCCGTTTTCAAGTCCGACATAAGGATCGTTATCAGATTGAAACACGATAAAATGATTTGCCTTAGTTCTGACGGTCGGCCAGTCAAACGAAAATCCGCTGAAACTGTTATCGCGGTCGTAATTCAAAATTGGTCTAACCCCAACAGGCGTTCCGATAAAAACAGCAGCTCTAATAGTATGCTTTAATTTTTCCAATATCCGAAGTGTGAAAACTCCGCCCAAACTGTGGCCGATTAGAATAGTATCTTCATCGATATATTGTTCGTAATTTTTAAGCACTTCAAACCACTCATTTATTTTTGCCGACATAACCGGCGGAGATGGAAATTGAGGCACAAAAACTTTACAACGTCTCGCCTCAAGCTTTTCCTTAAGCCAGGGAAACCAATTTTCTTCAGGATGCCCCTCGGTTCCGTGAAGGATAAAAATATTACCCATAATATTTAATATAAAAATCCTAAGTGCCTAATCGACTAATTACCTAATTGACTAATGACCGCTGCCCAATATTTGTCGCTGTCCAAAGGCGTGGCGGTTTGCCAGCCATTCGTACCGACGGTCAGATCCGACGGATAATTCCAATCGACTTTAAAATTATCGGGCAAGCTCAAAGTCGAAGCAACCGTGGTCGAAGCGGCACCCGGCTGTTTCTGCCAGAGCAATGAATAAACCATTTCATCGGCATCGTTAGACTGCGCCATCTTATCGATCAAACCTTCCAGGCCGGACTTGGCAACTTCGGTAGTCGTCGAATTTTCCAATTTAAAAGGCAATTGATATTTAACGGTAATCACCGCGGTTTGTCCCGGATCGGCCATAGACCAGTTAGCGAAAACGGTCTTGCCGCTGTCAGTATATATTTTAGTGCTGGCGTGCGCGGTATCGATTACGGCATTGTTCCCCTCTTCGGCGGCCACATCCGGGTCCACTATTCCGCTCGGGCTGGAAGTATTGAAATAAATCGGGTCAGGCGCCTGCCAGCCGCCCGTATCGAGTAATCGGCTGCCTTGCGGAACATAAATTCTCAGCCAATCGACATTCCTTTCGCCCAAAAACGGATTGGTCGAACTGGCAATGCCCCGATTGACCCGAGTGATAGTCAGCGTATCGATGATCGTACCGTCCGGTTGGACGTCGGCGCGCTGATCCACATTTTCCGTCATCAAGCGATCGCTTTTTCCTCCGGCGATATTGGTATCGGTGACTAATAAATAATCCTGATTGGTATCCTTGATCCGGCCGCCCCAATTCCTTGCCTCGACTTCGGCCTGCAGATCCGGATCGGTTAAATTAATCAAAATTTGCTTATCATTAAGATCAAGCTGCAAACTCGACAGTAAGCTGACAAACTTATCGCGATCCACACGCTGGGGCAGGACCGTCATTAATTTCTGGATGAATTGGCCGATCACTTTTTTCGGCTTATTTTCCGCGAGATCATAAGGCAACTGGGCATCGGCGGCTTTTTCCTGATCGATCGCGCTGCGCAGATTTGTCCAGAGATTATCCGAAGTCATCACCGTCCCACCCGTATCAGTCATATCGACCGGACCGATGATCGCCAAAATACGTTCCAAAACAGTGGGCGTGAAAGCAATCACGCCGTCGGTCGTCGGACCGCCGCTTTTTTCATAAAACCAGGATAGTTTCTGGGCGCTTTTGGCCCAATCCGGCCACCAGTTGGCGTCCCAAAAATACCAACGCGGGTTAATCAATGTCAAAGGGGCCGGCGGTATAATATACGAAAGCATTCCCCCTTTAGTGTCGTAACTTCCCCCTTGCGGAGCTTCCAAATTGGTAATTTTACCTTGAGAAAGGTCGACCAAAGCGTAACTGCCGACAAATCCGCCGCTGGCGCGCATTTCGGCATTATCTTCAAAAACCAACAGATAGCGTTTATCTGTTTCCGCGCCCAAAAAGATATTTAATTTTTTGATCAAATCGATATTTTTGCTGAGGATCAGATCCAGATCAGAGCCTTTCTGCTTCAAGGAATTGAACTCGTCGCGGTAATCCGTCGGCAGAACATTGACGTCGATCTTGGCGACCGCCGCATTAAGTTGCTGGGCATCGGCTTCGGCGGCAATTTCGTACTGGACGAAGTCATCGATCTTGGCCGATAAACTTTCATTGTTCTGCTGCAAAAGGCTGTCGATGCCTAGCGACAGATTATTTCCCAGACTGGCGGCGGCGGATCCGGCGGAAACGATCTCGCGGCTTTCGGCGGCCAAACGGATCTGGTCATTGGGAATTATTTTGCCAAGCTCAAAAATTATATCGCTCACTGCGGAGAGATCATTATTAGCTTCGGTGAAGCTGGCTTGGGCGGCATCGAAATTCGCGCTCGCTTGTTTCAAGTCCAAACCATTGGCGGCGGCGGCGGCGGATTGCAAGTCAAAAATTGCCCGGTCAGTGGCGCCGAGAACCTTCCCGCGCAGGTCGTTAAGACCGAGCGTATTATAAAGATTCAGGCCGACCAGCGGCAAAATCACCAAGACCGACAGCAGAGCGAAAATCGACAGATGCCGCCAAGGATGAAATTTTTTCTTTTTCAACTCATCGGCCAGCGCCCGCTGATAAAAGTAATCTTCAGGAGTGCGGCCCAGTACGTAATTAAAAACATCCCGCGGAAAAGACCAGAGCGATTGCCAAAAAATTGCCAATGATCCATCGCGACCGTCCCCGGATACCGGCGCGCGACCATTTTTTTTATCATCCACACCCGCTTTTCTCTTTAAAGTCAAAACCTTATTATCGATAATTTTTTTCTTTTTCTTGCGCTTGCCTCGAAACAAAATCAGCTGGCTGATCCGCCAAAATAAAATCCAGACGAAACGGATCACGAATAGCGGGAGCCACCAGAGCTTCAAAACCTCGGTGACAAAATTAAAAAACGAAATCAGAATATTCTGTTTTTTATTTTCGGCATCATCGTCCAAGTATTCCTTGACGATTTCCCGTTCCAGGAAATCTTCCTTCTTTTCCCAGTTTTTATAATGATGCAAAAAATCGACGCGCTGGGTTTGTTCTTTTTTGCGAAAAACAAAAAAACCGCCCCGATCTTTTTTTTCTGGAGTGCCTTGCTCTTTATTCTCCGGCTCGCGTCCCCTCTTCAAATCAACCACTCGGCCAGCTTCGTTGTGTTTAAAAAAATTTTCCATCGATTATATATGATGCAAATACTGCAGATTATTCGCGAATACAACGAACTATTCGGTTCGTGGAGTTCTTAGTATTCGCATAAAATTCGTAGTATTCGTATTATATTAATACATCCTTGTAAACATCTAACGTTAATCTGGCGCATTCCCACCAACTGTATTTTTTGACCTGCCGATGGCCTTTTTTGACCAGCACCGCGCGCAATTCAGAATCGATGACGAGACGATCCAATTTCATGAACATATCTGATTTATCAGTCGGATCAAAAAACAATGCCGCATCGCCAAAAATTTCCGGCAAGCTTGCCTGATTGGATGAGGCAACCGGACAGCCCTTAGCCATCGCTTCCAAACCGGGCAAACCGAATCCTTCATATAAGGAGGGAAAAACATAAAACAGCGCTTGCCGATAAAGAACTTCCAATTCCACATCCGGCACGTAACCGGTAAAAATTACCGGTGATTCCGGCACGCTGTCGCTCCAGAGGTTTAAATTTGCCGCCGCTTCCTTTAATCTTTTATAAAAATAATCCTCTTTTCCCACTAAAACCAATCTTAAAAGCGGATACTTTTTATGCAATTCGACGAATACTTCCAGCAATGATTCCAGATTCTTATGCGGGTAGGCATTACCCACATATAAAATAAAGTTATCAATTATATTATAACTTAAAAGCGTCTTGCTGTCATCCATTTTTTTGACAAAAAGCGAATCATTGCCATGGGCCAGATTGGCCACGCCTTCATAAGTGACAACGACACGGCTCGGATCGATTTTGAACTTGTCAACGACGTCTTTTTTGGTGAACTCCGAGACGGCGATCACTTTCTTCGCCCGCTTCACCGCCAAATAAATGACCAAGCGGTAGAAAAAATTTTTAATCTGATAAAGCCAAGGCGATAAGGTGCTGGCGCGGACAGTGGGAAATTTCGTCAGGATCAGATCATGAATGGTAACGACGAATTTTACCGGCATGAGAATGGGCACGTTGAAATGAGGAAAATGAATCAGATTAATTTTTTCCCGCCAGACCAAAAAAGGCATTTCCCACTGCTCGCGGAATGAATACCAGCGCGCCCCGACAGCAATTTTTTTTACCCGCGGCTCCAACGGCATAAATTCATCAAAATTCTGCGGACTTAAAAAAATCACGTATTCGTTGGTATGATCGATTTTGATCACATTATCGACCACTTCCTGGACGTAACGACCCAGGCCTTTGCCCAGCGGCCCATAGAAACGAGCGTCGATTCCGATCCTTTTAAACGACTTTATTTCTCCATAATTCATGATGCCATTATATCAAGCGGATTAAGGGCTTACAATGTGCATAACCCGCCCCAAATTGAGTAATTCATATTTGACATAAACGACTAAACTAATTGAAATTTAGTGCGATAAGAATTTGAATGCCGCGGTTATCTGAAACGCTGGCAGGCCATTTGAAAAATTGCCTTTCTATGTTAAGCTATCGACAGCTTACCAAATATTCAAACATTGGGCTATGAAAGTTAATTTTAAGAAAATATTAAGTATCAGCGCCGGAATCTTATTCCTGGCATTTTTGATTTTATTGCCGGAAATCTTGATCCAGAGCACGGTGAAGAGCGTCAATCTGGCGGTTAAATTAAAGAACGACGTGACACGAAAAAAAACCGGCCAGCCGCCCATCGCCACGATTGAACCGATCGAAAAAGTCGGATTTTATCATTTTCTTCCCGGCGCCACCGCGTATAACCTGGATACGACCGATATCGATCTGACTCCCCCGCCTAACGGAGGCGCTCCGGCGGTCAGAGCCAAAGAACAAGTGATCGCCGATGCCAAAAGCGCCGGAGCAAATATTATTTCTTTGGCTGATTCCGATTCGACGGCGACCAACGATTATAATTTCAATCTGGCCAAAGCCGCCAAGCAAAACGGTTTTCGCACCACGCTTAATTATAACGACTGCCTTGATTTCCCAACTTTAAAAAATATCTTGCCCTACCTGGACGCCGTGGAGATCGAAATCGGCGAGACGGGCGACAATTATTGCGCCACCTCGACTGGCGCCGCGCTTGCCGCGTTGAAGGGATTATTGCCGGTCGTTAAAAATTCCGGCGTTGAATTGGAAATTTCCGATCAAATTGATCAGACGACCGGGAGTACTACGCAAATCAATGAATTCGATACGACCGTCGGCGATGCCGCAGGAAAAAATACGATTATTCATTTTGTGTCCGGCGACTTACCCGACGCAACGACCTCCCAGATAATCATCGCCGCCCGCGAACAAGCCTTAAGAGACGGTTTCAAATATGTTTATACCGGCGGTTTCGATGATCCGCTGGGAGAAAATACTTATTGCGCCGACGGCACAGTGGCACTTTCAAGGCAAGAGGATTATCTGCTGACTAACAACTTAGTCAATGGCAAGTGCGCCGACGGCACGGCGATACCCGGAGTCTGGAAGTAAAATAAGTAGTAAAAAGCAAAAAACCTCCCTAACTTCTGGGGAGGATTTTTAAATAAAAATATCAAATAATAAATATCAAATATCCAAAAAAAATTTCAATATTTCAATATTTCAATATTTTTTGGATATTTGATATTTTGTATTGGATATTTAATGAATGTTTTCTTTCAATAAATATATTATTGGCAAACAAATTGCGATAACGAGCGAGCTCCATTCGAAGATCGCCCACCACCAAGGCACGCCGTAAGTGTCGCGGCTCAAGGTGAAATAATCGCGCCTTAGCCAATCATCGACTTCGTATTTTCGGATGTGATGATCGCGATCCTTGCTGTCGGCAAAAACTTTCAAAAATTTTCCTTCATAAAAAAGCTTATAAATTTTCTGGGAAAACGGCAGGAATAATTTTACGCCCCAGCCGATGCCGAACAGATCAAGCAGCGGATGAGTCAGGGCGGCGACGCTGATCAACAGAGAAATTTTCCAGCCCCCGATCAGCAGAGTGACGAAAAAAATAATGACCGGCAAAAAAAGCGAATGAGAAAGATTGTCACGATGGAGATGAAAAAATTTCGAATGATAATTCAATTTCCGATTGAGGAAATAACTCAAGATATCCGGGGCAAAACCCCAAAACGCGCCGACAATCAAAAAAAGCGGCGTGATCGCGAAACCCAGCGCTTTACCCAAAAGCAGAAAAACTAATTCACCGGCAAGAAGATGCTCGAACATTGGATTAGGTATTAGTTGATTAGGTACTTAGGCGATCTTTTCCCCTAGGCACCTGATTACCTAAGCCCTAATTGACCACATTATACCACAAAAAAACGCCGCGTTCAGCACGTGGCGTTTTTTAGAGATTTAATTTTCAATTTCCATTTTCTTCCGTTCCGCTCTGACCCGGTCCATTTCCGTCAGATATTTTTTGCGCAGGCGGATATTCTTCGGAGTGATTTCCATATATTCGTCCTCTTTCATTATTTCCAATCCGCGCTCCAAGGTTACCGGCAGAAAAGGCGTCAATAAAATCGCCTCGTCCGAACCGGAAGCTCTCATATTCGAAAGGCGCTTGCCCTTGATCGGATTGACCGTGAGGTCATTCCCCTTCGCCACGTTCCCGACTACCATTCCTTCGTAAACTTCGGTATTCGGGCCGATATATAAGGCGCCGCGCTCCTGGAGATTCCAAAGCGAAAACGCCAAAGCCTTGCCCTGCTCCTGGGAAACCATCGAGCCGAGATCATGCTTTTCGATCTCGCCGGCGAACGGTTTGAAGCCGATAAAACGCGCACAGAGGATTCCTTCGCCGCGGGTATCCATAATGAAATCGCCGCGATAACCCAAAAGCCCGCGGGTCGGTATTTCAAAAACGATTCTGGTCTGGCCGAATTCCGGTTTCATTTCGGTCATTCTCCCCTTGCGCTTGGACATTTTCTCGATCACGATGCCGGTCATATTTTCCGGCACGTCGATGACGGCTTCTTCGTACGGCTCAAGAGTCACGCCGTCTTTCTGTTTATAGATTACCGTCGGCTGGGATACCTGTAATTCAAAACCTTCGCGGCGCATATTTTCCAAAAGGATGGCGATATGCATTTCGCCGCGACCGTAAACTTTATAATATTCTCCGGAGGTAAAATCGACTTTCAAACCGACGTTAACTTCCAATTCTTTTTCCAATCTTTCCTTGATCTGGCGGCTGGTGACGAATTTTCCATCGCGCCCGGCAAACGGCGAATTATTAACCAGAAAATTCAAAGAAATAGTCGGCTCATCAATATCGATCGCCGGCAGCGGCTCCTGCGTTTCATTTTGGCAAATCGTCTCGCCGATATAAATATCCGGCAAACCGGCCAGCATAATGATATCCCCAGCTTCCGCGAAAGCTTCTTCTTCGCGCTTCAGGCCTTTGAAAGTGAAAAGTTTAGTGATCTTCCCGGTTCTGATTTCTCCGGTCGGTTTTTTGATCACCACGTTTTCAGTCGACTTGATCGTGCCTTCATAAATACGGCA
The DNA here is from genome assembly GCA_963747695.1 of Candidatus Falkowiibacteriota bacterium. Lineage (GTDB taxonomy): Bacteria > Patescibacteriota > Patescibacteriia > Patescibacteriales > WJLG01 > JAQTUZ01. The sequence goes on from CAVVFV010000005.1 coordinate 36,886, forward strand.
GATTGCCAGGCGGCCGATGAAATTATCATAAGCCAGATTGAAAGGCTGTAATCGGAAAGGCTTAGCCGATAATTCCGCCGAGGAAGCGACCGGAACGTGCTCCAAGATCGTATCCAAAATCGGCGACAGATCTTTGGCTTCGTCTTCCATTTTCAATTTGGCGACGCCGGCGCGAGCCGCCGCATAAACCACGGGAAAATCCAATTGCTCGTCATTGGCGCCCAGATCCAAAAATAATTCAAAAATCATTTCTTCGACAGTTTCGACGCGGGCGGCCGGCTTATCAATCTTGTTAATAACAACAATCGGTTTTAATCCTAATTCCAAAGCTTTCTTCAGAACGAATTTAGTCTGCGGCATCGGACCCTCCTGCGCGTCCACCACCAGCAACACCGAATCGATCGAACGCAAAACGCGCTCGACTTCCGAACCGAAATCGGCGTGGCCGGGCGTATCAACGATATTGATCTTCGTCCCTTTATAAATAACCGAAGTATTTTTGGAATAAATCGTAATGCCGCGCTCCTGTTCCAGGGCGTTCGAGTCCATACTGACGCCCTCTTCGGCCATGCCGGTCTGGCGCATCAGCGCGTCGGTTAAAGTTGTCTTGCCATGATCGACGTGGGCGATAATGGCAATATTGCGGATATCCATAATTCTGATGCGAATTAGTCGCGAATGCCGCGAAAAATGCGAATATTTATTCGCGGTTTTCGCGGCATTTGCGTTCATTCGCAGATTCGCATCATTAAAAAAATTCTGCCCTAAAACAAGCAGAAATGTTCCGTGATATCATCATAAACCAAATTATAAAAAAAGTCAAGAAAAAACTGCCCGGCGTTAACCAAGGCAGTCTAAAAAACCAATTTTCACGCGCAAGCCGAATCGCAAAGATATAGAATGACTCGGCACCGGTACCCTTCGACACGAAGAGCGTCTTTGATGAGACGCGCGCGGCGTTTGCGATCTGAGTGGCGGGACATAATATTATCGGCCCAAATGGTGATTGCGAAATCGCAATCATTCCCGATGAAGATCAGGTCACCGGAACCGAGATCCGAAAATTCGACCGCAACTTCTTTGGCCGCGATATCCCCTCCCTCAACATCTTTCACCTCTAACGCCGAGCTAACAATCTTCCTGATTTTCTTGGCAAAAAGAGCAAAGTTTTTTCCCACGGGTCCGTTCTTTTTGAACTCACTCGATGCTCTGCTGTTGTATTTGACTCGCACCCAAACCATAATACCCCCTGGTTGATATGCTTGAATTTAAAAAAACGCTGGAACAGAACACATTATCACATTTTGCCTTCCCGCGTCAATCATTTTTATTATCCATTGCGTCGATGAAGCAACAATCGAAAAAAATACTTCAAAAAACCCGTTTATTCGATAAAAATCTTTTCCTTGGGTATGCTCGTATCTTTCTTAAGCAAGAAGGCCGTGAAGCTGCCGAAAAAGACGATGATCGCCGAGACTAAAAAGACGACCCGATAAGCGGAAATTTGCGCGTCGAGCGAGATCAAGGCGGCGAATTTTTGAAAATCAATCGCTGAGAGCGAATGCAAAACGCTGTTCTGAGCGATTGCGAGAACTTTGCCATTGGTCGCATTAGTTAAGATGGTCGAAAAGACGGCGATGCCAAACGCGCCGGCGATATTCCGGCCCAAAGCCAGCACCGAAGAAGCCACCCCGACTTCTGAGGGCGGTACGGAATTGGTAATCACCGCTGTCCGCGGCGCCATGCCAAAACCCATCCCGAACGCCATAATGAACAGCGGCACGGCAATATCCCATGGCCCGGAACGCACATCAATATTTAAAAAGAGGAAAAAACCGAGCGCCGAAACGATCGTACTGGCAAAAATTACCCAGCGCGAATCGACTTTGCCGGTCAGCGAACCGCCGATCGGCGAAGCGAGCATCATTCCCGCCACCATCGGCATAAACAGCAATCCGCTTTGCGTCGCGTCATAACCCATAAAGGTCTGGGCAAAAACCGGAATCAGGAACAAGCTGCCCATCATTCCCATAAAGATGACAAAATTGTTGATCAGCGCGCCGACAAAAACCCGCTGTTTGAAAAATTTCAGATCGACGATCGGGTCCGCGGCATTATGCTCAAGCCAAACAAAAATGACTCCGAAGAGCATTGCCAAAAAATAAGCCAGCAAGCTGTTAAGTGAAAGCCAGCCCCAGGTCGATCCCTGATCCAAAACTAAGACCAAAGAAGTCAGCGATGAGCCCAAACTTAGCGCGCCCCACCAATCGAAATTCTTAAATCCCTGGCCTGATTTGGATTCGTGGACGAAGAGCCAGGCCATCAGCGCGCCGACGATCCCGACCGGCAGATTGATCAAAAAAACCGAGCGCCAGCCGAAATTATCGATCAGCGGTCCGCCGATCAGCGGCCCGAAAACCGCGGCCACGCCAAAGGAGGCTGACCAGATTCCCAGAGCTTGCGCCCGCTCTTTTCTTCCCGGAAAAGTTACGGCGATGATCGCCATCGCGGTAGGATAATCCGCCGAACTGGCGATCGCCTGGATGATCCGGAAAGCGATCATCGAACTTAAATTCCAAGACAAGCCCGCCAGCACTGAACCCAGAATAAAAATGGAAAAACCCGCTAAATATATTTTTTTTCGGCCGATCGTGTCGCCCAATTTTCCCCAGATTGGCACAAAAACAGCGTTGGCCAAAATGTAAGCTGTGCCAATCCAGCCGGCCGCCGTCACCGTTATCCCGAAATCGTTGATGATCTTGGGCAAAGCGAGATTGACGATCGTCTGATCCAAGCGACCCAAAAAAGTCCCGATGATTACGGTCAACAAAATCATCCAGCGCAAGGATTCGTGGGTTTCCACTTCGCCGGTTTTCTCGGCTTCGATCTCGATTTCGTCTATGTCGTTTTTATTTTCTTTAACCATGTAAGTAAACCGTGGGAACGCAATACTTTGCGTTCCCACACTATTAACAGAACGCAAAATATTGCGTTGCGCTCAATTTGCCCGCAAGGTATTGCGGGCCTACGAGAATTATCATTTCTTATAGATCCAAATCTTCGCCGACATCCCATTCTTCAATTCCGGATAAGCATTGATATCAAAACGAATCTTGACGTCGAATTCCTGGACTTGGCGTTTATCGGAAATATTAAAGACGATGTCCGCGGAACGCGAAGTATCACCGATCTCGTCAACGACGCCGTAATATTTCTTACTGCCGAAAGCATCGACGGTAAAAGTTACCGGCTGGCCGACTTCGATGTTTTTCAAGCCCTTGTCTTCCTCGATATGACCGACAACGCGCAAGTCGGTCGGATTGATCATCGAGGCGACGACTTCGCCCGGATTGAAATTCTTGCCGATGTCGTTGTTCACGCTGACGATTAAACCGTCGGAAGTCGCCTTGATTATCTCGTTGCCGACCCGGGCGATCGGCTCATTGGCCGTTACAGTATCACCGGGATTTACCAGCACTTCTTGCAGAATGCCCGAATTTATCGGCGACAGATCGGTGATCGGCGCCGAAATTTGCGCCGCGTCGGTATAAACGCGCTGCTGCAGATTTAACCAAACGAGCAGACCGACGACCGAAGCGACGATGACCAAAGCCGCCGCGCCGATGATGATCATCTTTTTCAACTTCGGACTTAATTTTTTCGCCTGAGTCGGAGGATTATTAGGATTATTTTGAACTTCCATATAGATACATCAAATTATAATTAATTATTATTGCGTACCGACCGAACCGAAATCGGCCACCGAATCTCCGGCGGAAAGTCCGGACAAGATTTCTATCCGCCCATCGCCGCTGGTTTTGCCGACCGTTACTTCTTTCTTTTCGCCGCTGGGTACGATTACATAATCCTTATCCTGATCTTTAATCACCGAGGACTCGGGAACGGATAAGGCATTTTTATCATCGGCTGTGATTATTTCGATATTGGCCGTCAAGCCGGTCTTAATATCCGCCTCTTCATTAACAAATTCCAAAAGCGTCCGATAAACCAAAACATTATCATTCGTTTGCGCCGCCGGATCGATCGAAATGACTTTGGCGTCAAAGACCCGGTCAGTGCCGAAAGCATCAAAGCTGATCTTGGCTATATCGCCCGGAATAACTTCGCCGACATAAATTTCCGGCAAGAAAGTTTCAATCTGATATTTGCCGCTCGATTGCAGACCGATCACCGGCACGCTGGCATTGACCGCCTCGCCCGGATCAAGATTGACCAAGGTGATTATGCCATCGATCGGAGCGACAATTGTCGCATTGTTCAATTGCGCTTTGGCTTTATCGATATTGGCCGCGGCGGCATTCAGCGCCGCTTCCGCCTGAGTGATCGCTTGATCCTGAATTCCCAATTCTTCCGTGGTTGAACCCGACTTTTTCAGCACGAGCTGGTCATTCGCCAGATTCAGGGCGTTTTGCGCCTGATCAACTCCCGCCTGGGCGGCGGAAATATTATTTTGATTCACCTTTTGCTGGAGATCAACAGCCTGCTGTAAGGAATTAAGCTCGGCGGTTGCACCATTGATCGCCGAGGTCGCTCCCGAAACAATTGCTTGATCAGCATCAATCTGAGTCTGACTATAGCTCGTCGACGGCGTAGTGTAGCTTAAAGCGATGTTCAAAGTATTCAGATAGGCGCTTAAGACATTTAAATCGGCATCTATTTTTTGAAACACCTCCGCATAATTAGAATAATCAGCCGCCAAACTTTTACGGTCAGTCTCCATCTGCTTAACCGCGGCCACCGCTGCAACACGAGATGATTCAGCCGCGCCCTTCGCTTGGTTATTCAAAGGAGTGCCAAAAACCAGACTCGGATCATTAGTCGATCCATCCTGGTACATCGGATCAGTCTGATGATAAACCGCGTCAAAAGACTTGTTGTACGAATCAGCCAAAGCAGTATCGATTTGAGAATAAAGAGTATTCAGGCTGGCTTCCGACTGGGCTTGAACATTGTTGGCGGCAGTCTGGGCATCGGCCAGGGCTTTTTGAGCGCTCGACACCTGGGTTTCGGAAACTGCCACATCTTCACTTTTCGCGCCATTGAGCAGATCCTGCTTTTTCAGCTTTTGCGCGTCCAGATTGGCTTGCGCTGACTGCCAACCGGCCACGGCCGAAAGATAATCGGCGGAAATATTCGATTTGTCCAATTCGGCAATAACCTGGCCGCTTTTTACTTGATCCCCGGCTTTGACATTAACTTTAGCCACCTTACCCGAGCCGGCAAAAGACAACTGAATGTCCGACGCGGCTTTGACCTGACCGGTCAATTTGATCTGCCGCACAAAATCCCCTTGCGTAACTTGCGCGAAGGAATAGGGCAATTTGGATTGACCGCCGGTATAACCGAATCGTCCCCAAAGCAAAGCGCCGGCGACCACGATTACCGCAACGATGATGATGATGGTTATTTTATGCTTTTTTAATTTTTCCATATCGTTTTAGTTTTAAGAATTTTTAAAAGATGGCTCATGCCGCTATATAAATTATCGATTTCAGTTTCATCCATCTGGCTAAGTATCGTTCCCACTCCTTTACGGGCCAGCTGCAAACTTTTTTTCAAAACTTGCTTGCCCTTGTCAGTCAGCGAAAGACGGATCAGCCGCCGGTCAGACTGATCAAGATCGCGCATCAGATAGCGTTCGCTGACCAGCGAATCGATCAAAGCGGTAACCGAAGGCGGAGTAATGCCGAATTGATCAGCCAATTCTTTCATCGTCGGTTTATCTTTTTCCGAAACGAACTTCAAAGCCATCAATGCCATCGGTTTCAATGGGATGCCCGGAATATGCTGGTGGATTTCCCGCATTTTTTTCCCGACTTCGCGGATCAATTCATTCAGATTATCTATTTTTGACTGCGGAATCATATGATTAAATTTAGTTAGTTATCTTAACAATTAGTTTAGCTAACAATAATAATTTTGTCAATAGCAAAAAACCGCCGGTATCTTAACTCCGGCGGTCACCTTTTATTTGCTAATTTTAGACTATTTATTACTTCTTACAATAATAGTACTCCTTCAAACCGTTTTCGGTCCAAACCGGACAGGCGGCGCAAATACATCCCTTGGTAGCGATGACGCATTCGCTCTTACCCTTGGCGCAGAACAATTTGTCAGCCTTTTGTTTGACGCAATCGTTGCCCTGATAAGTCGGGCAGCCGAGGCAAATGCACTTCTTGAAATTTTCTGGCGTATTTGGCACGGTAGTCATAAATTTTTTGATTATAATTTATTAATTGATACTATAATCATTTTTCCAATCCATGGCGCCGCCCTGCCGGACTTGCTTGGCCGCCAGAATTAAATTTTGCGCCAGGGAAATTAGTTCACGATCAAAGCAATCGCCCAGGACTAGCGGCTTATCCGCGTAAGTCGGATTGCAAACCGAAGACATCGCGTACATATTATTGAACGGCGGAAATAACATGCCGAAATGAGATAGCGTCATCAAGAGACAGCTGATCGCCATTGAAGTCCCCTCTTCGTGGCCGGCCGTGATGATCCCGCCCACCTTACCCGAAAAACGGCGCAGAAATCCGCTGCCCGGCACATCATAATCAACGTTCATTTGGACGAACTTCGTATGTTTGATATTCAATTCTTTATCCTTGGGCGAATCCGGATTAGCCGGCGGCAAACTGCCGTCCAAGCTGATACAGCGATCCAAAAAAGTCGCCATCAGCGTAGAAATTTTAAAATTATTTACCGGCGTTGCAAAAATGATGACATCAGCTTCCAAAATTTTGTCATACATAATATTGCTCATATCATCGGCGCGATCAGTCCCCTTTTGATAACAAGTGCAATAAAAATGGCATTGAGTATTAGTCGTGGAATAACAAGCCTTGCAATATTTGATATTATAATCGCGCAAAGAAATAAATTCTGTTTCCGCTCCATGCTCCGCGCACGATTTTAAACAGCGCTTCAACAATTCGGCAGTGTTGGAATCCTCCTGAGACATATCATTAACATCTCGCGCCGAGCCGGAAATGCCGAGCACTTTGATTTCCCCGCTTTTTTTCACCCCTAATCGTTTCGCTTCCTCAATCGTCGCGGCGCGGATTTCCTTGAATCTTG
>CAVVFV010000006.1:0-11085 GCA_963747695.1 Candidatus Falkowiibacteriota bacterium
CGGGGATATTGGGACTACGTGGGAACGATTATATATAAACTACTATAAATTTATGCTTATCTTTTCCCAACATAAGCACCCACCAATAATCTCGCCTCTTCTTCTAAATTTGTTAGAAAAGTTTCCAAATAATTAATGTCCACTATATCGATTAAAAAATAATCTTCTCGATAATTTACTTCTAAAATAAAATGATTTATTAGTTTCTCAGTAGAAAATTCACCATTTTCCTCAAAATTTACCTTAACTAAATTCTCAAAATTATCACAAACAATTATTGGATATTGGACTATTTGCGAAAAAGAATCAGCTCGATTTGTAAATTCATTAAATATTGTCTTCTTTCCCGTTCGACGATAGTTAATTTGAGAATGTAGGCATTGATTCATTGCTTTATACATCACATCTTCTTTGTTAGTATTCGTCGAAAACAATTTTGCCACATTATCATGCTGTAAATTATGAAATTTATCTGGTGTAATATCGGCTGAATATTTTTTATGTAATATATCTAACCCCGACTCCGTTTCCATATTTTTTACCGCCTTATCCTTATCTACTTTGTCAAACCAAAAAGCTATTTCTTGTTTTATATATTTACATTCAACAAATAACTGTATATTTATTTGTACCGAAGAATTTATTATTGTTTGGGCGGAATAAAACTGTTTTTCTGCTATTAAATCAGTTTCTCTAATAGAATCGGATATTGAATCGTGATAATAAGGACTTACAAGCACCGACCAACCCTTATCTCTTAAAACACTCGAAGTTTTAAAGTGAGTTATCATGCCACTTGCCTCAATCAATGTATCAATTTTTTTATTTTCTTCAGACATATAGTTTTAATTATCAGCTCCAGTAGTAATAATTTCTGAACCCAAATAATCTCTTAATTTGCCATCAAATTCACCAGCTTTATATAATTCGTAAACAGGCCATTTTTTATGATAGATATAAGAAACTTTTTTTGCTTGAAGATACTCTGGAGCAAACTCCATAAATGCGAATTCAGAAAGTAAATAATGGACTGCTATTTTAACTGCCGATATTACATCGGAAATTTTTTTATTTGAATAATCTAACACTCCCTTAGTCGCATTATTAGCCTCATCTTGAAAGGCTTTGTTAGAATTGTATAAATTAAGAACTTGTTTATATTTTTCCTGATAGTTTAGATTATTCTGAATTTTTACATCCCAATCAATAATTTTAACTTGGTCTTTAGAATATCCGAGTTCTGTCATTGCTCTCTGAACTTTATTTCGCAAATTATTACCTTGAGGCAAAGCCTTATCTCTTCGAGCTCTATTTTCTGGATAGCCCAAAGCTATATACGTCGAAATTGCTGGTATATCAGCTATCAGAACGGCCGTCTTTCCATATTTTTCAATAACCTTTCTCAAGAGTTCCTTAACTACCTCGTCCTTAAAGTAGCCATTACCAGGACTCATTCCGATTATTGGGTATAAATCAGTCATGTATTTACATTTTACCTTCTTTTATTAGCTCAATAGAGGATTTGCCCGTTTGATTTTTAAAAACTATATCTTTTCCTTCAAGCGCGTCTTTTATTCTAGCGACTTGTTTTTGCGAAGTATTGCTAGGGATATTTTCAAAATCAAAATATTCAATTTTGTCCGCCTCATCGTTTAAAGTTAATTGTCCGCCGATAATTTTACAAATAAACGAAAAACAAACTTCGCTTTTTTCTGGTTTATTATATATTCCGGCCAGTCTAACTATTTCTACGTCAAAACCAGTTTCTTCTTTGACCTCACGAATAACGCACTCCCAAGGTGATTCTCCCGCCTCCATAGTGCCACCTGGCAAATTCCATAAATCATAATCTTTGCGGTGGCAAAGTAAAATTCTATTTTGTTCATCAAAAATAAATCCAAAGGCGGCGATAATAAATTGACTTTTCATAAATTTTAAAATTTTAACCAACTAAAAACTCAATGGTCGGAATATTTGACTGTTTAATATCTTCTTCAATTTGTTTCTGCATGTTTTTTGCGTCTTCAAAATTGGCACCCCTTAATTCTGTGCGCTTCTTCAAAAGTTCGTCGCTAATATGCAAATAAACTATTAAATCACTATCTAACACCACCGTTCCAAAAACAGGCTTTCCTGATTCGATTTTTATATTTTCCTTAACCAACCTGTCCATTGTTTCCCCAATTTCTGGTGTCCACGGATGTTGGCAAACATAATCATGTTCTTCTTTGGTTAATTTAGGAAATACCAGCTCGTCCATATCATGGGCGTTTTCAATATTATTCAGAAAAGTTGATTTTCCCGTGCAGGTTGTCCCAACAACCACGATACGCTTATTTTTATTATCAGCCAGAATCCGACTGAGCTCGTTAATCAGTTCCTTATTATTATCTAATTTTTCTATATTTATGTTTTCCATATTAAAATCATAATCTAAATTGGCTTAAAAATCAAGCAAATTATCAGCCTTGCTCCAGCCCTAAATTTATGCCAAAATAGATTAATATGACCCAGCAAAAAATCAAAGAAAAACTGACTGAATTTCTCAAATCATACAGCACCGAGGCTGGCCGTTTAAACAGCTTTCGGGTTGTTTATGATTACGTTTCCTTTTTAAAAACCGAGCTATATATCAAGGAAAAAATGGGTAATGTCGTGGCTTACGGCGACAACCAAGTAGAATCCGCTATCGCCAAGGTCAGGCAAATTAAAGAAGATATTAAACCAACCACGGATATAATCAGCAAATTCGGAATGTTGGCTGACGAAGTAAAAAATCTGGACGAAGTCGCTAAAACCAAAGACGCTGAAAAACTAAAAATGGAAACAGGCCTTAAAATCTATTACGCCACTCTATCCGCCATTTATGAAGTTATGGCTAAGGTCAAAGAATCAGGCGGTGATAAAGAAAATAAGTTTTTGAATTTTGCCAAAGAATTTCCGCTCAAATCCGTAACTGTCAAAGACCCAATTAGTGATAAAGATGTGCTATTTACCACTTTCCAGTATTTCGGCATAGCTATGGGGGCGATTAATAAATATTTAATCGACCAAATTGACTCGGAAAGTTTTATTAATTCCCCAGCCAAAAGCGACGACGACAAACTGGATTTTGATAAGGATAAAAGCGAGTTAAATATTTATGGCACTAAAATAAAAATCGCTCTCAAAAATGACAAACCCACCGACCATTTTATTCTTGAGGCCATATTTGCTAATCCCGACAAAACCGAAGAAACATATTTTAAAGATATTGCTAAGGACTATATTAAAATTGAAGAATATGACAGCTCCAAAGACTGGAACCGATTTCGGAATGCTTGCGTTCGTCTGAATCAAAAGGTGGATAACTCAACCAATGGAAAAATTAAGGACTTCATATTATACTCCACAGGCAAGACGGGTTGGAGCAAGATTAACCCGAAATACCTGTAAAACTAAATAAATTTAAAACCGAGCCTTGTTCACAAGATTGAGCAAGGCTCTTTTTGTAAACTGGTTATAGAAAAAATCTATAACCATTTTTTTGTATGTATGTTTTTAGCCAACAACTTAGAGATAAAACTAAAAAAATCTTCAGCCCGTTATATCAGCGGAATATATCCGACGATGAGGCCGAGGAATTTTTGGCGTCATTGGCTAAATTAACAGGAGCATTACTCGGCGAAGAAGATTAATTATTTTCTCTTATAAAACCTTTTTTTATCCGCCCCCAAGCATTGTTTTTTATTTTTTTCGGAGAGGACGCTAGCCCTCGCCGAAAAATAAAAACAAGCTGGGGCGGTAAATGAGATTTAAAAAATATATTTCTATCTGCCGTGGTCATCGCCATTAACTTGACCATATCCACACTTCGGTAATGAAACTTTATGTATGACGAAGAAAGAGGCCGACAAAAATATCTGGCTTATATCCAAAAAGCTAAAGAGCTGAAAGCTAAAACGTCTTATACCAAAAAGATAGTTTTAGCAGGTTTATTCGTTGAGGAATATACCTATGAAAATCCAGTAATCCACGGACAAAAAAGAATGAAAAGGCGAAAAAAGAAAAAACCTAAAACAGAACAGACTGAAATGAGGGGCGACGCTCTACGCCGAACCCGAATGAATATTATGCGGTTAGTTAATAGCAACCCTGACTTTCTAACTTTTCTGACTTTAACTTTTGATGAAAACAAAGCAAAAAATAAACAAGACATCACCGAACTGGAAAAATGTAATTATTGGTTTAAAACTTTTATCGTTCGGCTGAAACATAACTTTCCGACCATAAAATATCTGGCCGTGCCCGAATTTCAAGGCGATTATTATTTTCGCACAGGCCTTAAAAAAGAATTTGGCGGAGCAATTCATTATCACCTACTACTTAATGAAAAAATTGATAGCCAAATAATGGAAAAAATCTGGGGACACGGATTCATTAAAATTAATAAGATTAAAGCGATTAATAATGTCGGATTGTATGTGTCCAAGTATTTAAGCAAGGAGTCGTTTAACAAAAAATATTTTGGTAAAAGAAAATTCTTTTATTCAAAAAACCTTAACCGACCCCAAGAATACAAGGGGCAAGACTGTGAACCAATTTTAGCTGATTTGCCCCAGCTAAAATTGGTTTATGAAACAGAGTTTGAGAGTAAACATCGGGGCAAGGTTAAAGTTAATTTATATAAACTGCCTGAAAAGGCGGATAATAAAATTTAATTATATGGCTTTAGAAAAAATTAGTTTTAGAGATACTGGTTATCATAATTGGTTAAAGCTAAAAATCCAAGGAATGAAAGACGCCCTTAGTTCGGGGCAAAGTTTTGAGCATATGGCGGGCGATATGCTGGAGCGAAAATTATCGGCTTATGAAAAAGAATTAAGAGAAATTGAAAAATAATTATATGAAATCAATCGCCAGACGTTTTAAAAAAATCAGCGAAAAAAATCCTTATTGGAGCGATAACACCTGTTTTGCCGTGGCCATAACTGGTCAAAATTTTAGCCGACAAACTATCGCTAAATGGTTTAATAAATTGGTCGATAAGAATGACTACGGCAAAAATGACAAAAAGGCAATCACGGCTTTCCTTGAGAGGCTGACTAAATGGCTTGAGGACGACCAAAAACAGACCCAAGTTGCCCCTATAAAAAATTATTTTAGCCGAGCTGATAGTTTAGTCATTAATTAAATCCAGTAGTCTTAGAAACGAAAAAAGGCTCAAAATTGGCATTGTTAAAAATACAAAAAAGCTAGTCTTGATTTTTAACCTGTTCTTTGATAAATTAAAGGTATTCACCTAACGCAATAAGCAGACGCTCAAAGTATTTTTTTTAAAATACTATTTGTCGCTCGAAATGGGCAGTTCTGCCAAACGATAAATTAACCTTTGGGCTAGTTTGTTGCGTTGGGTGAATCAGGACTGCCCTTTTTGAATACCCAAAATTAATTTATTAATAAACTAAAATAAAAATATGAACGAAACAAAAAATGACCCAACAATTAAATATGCTTTGTATTGCCGAAAGTCTACCGAAGACAGCAGTCGGCAAATTCTTTCTCTAGATTCACAAGAGAAAGAAATGAAACAAATGGCCGACACTTTAGGGCTGGATATTGTTAAAATTTTTCGGGAAAGCAAATCGGCCAAGAAACCCGATAACCGTCCGCAATTTTCCGAACTTATCAATTTGATCAAGCGAGGTAAAATTGAGGGCGTTATCTGCTGGAAGATAGACAGGTTAAGTCGCAACCCGATAGACTCGGCGACAATTCAATGGCTACTCCAGCAGAATCAATTAAAAATAATTGAAACAATGGAACGGCAATATTTGCCTAATGATAATGCTCTGCTATTTAATGTGGAAAGCGGAATGGCTAATCAGTATATTTTGGACTTATCAAAAAATGTGAAACGAGGAATCAGAGCGAAACTGGAAAAAGGCTTTTGGCCAAATATGGCACCCATTGGCTACTTGAATAAAGACAACGATGTAATAATTGACCCTGACCGAGGCAAATATGTTCGGAAAGCGTTTGAGATGTATAGAACGGGAAAATATGGAGTTAAGCAAATTTCGGATATTTTATTTAGCCGAGGGTTTAGAAGTCGCAAAGGCAATAAATATCATAAGAGTAAAATTCATAAGATTTTAAGCAATTCATTTTATTGTGGAATTATGAATAAGCACGGCGAAAAATATCTGGGAAAATATGAGCCACTAATTAACAAAAAATTATTTGACGAGGTGCAAGAGGCGATGATTAACCGTTCTCACAAAAAAGAAAAACATTTGACATTCGCTTTTCGGGGATTATTACGCTGTGCCAAATGTGGTTGCCTGCTGACTGCCTCAAAGAAAAAAGGCAAGCATATTTATTATTACTGCACCAACGGCAAGAATAAATGCGACGAGCATAAAGCCTATTTAACGGAAAGCTATCTAACGAAAGAGTTGGTGGGAATATTTGATAAATTGATTTTTAGCGACGAAATAATTGAGCTCTGTTATCAGGCTAGTAAAGAACGGGGGCAAAACAAAGACGGCTATTTGAATAATATTAAAACGAGCCTTGATAGCAGGCTCGCCAAGCTCAAAGAAAAACGGAATAACTTACTGGACGGATATTTAAATAAAACGATAGAGGCGACCGTCTATGAGGCCAAGGAGCGAGATTTAAAGAATGAAGAGATTGATGTTTTAAAAGAATTAGAGGAGCTGAAAGGCAAAGTTAGACTAAATGACCAAACTACTTTGGAACGGATAAAAAATGTATTTTTAGAGCCTAAAAGAATGAAAAAATCGTTTTTGAAAGATAAAATTAGTAAACAGGCGGAAACGCTTTTTTCACTACTTTGGAACGCCGACATCGCCAACAAAAAAATCGCCAATATTAGTTTCAAACAGCCCTATGATGTGCTGTCTAAAATACCAAATAAAGACGATTTTGAGTCAATGCGGAGAGGGCGAGATTCGAACTCGCGAACCTATTGCTAGATTAACAGTTTTCAAGACTGTCTCATTAGACCACTCTGACACCTCTCCAAATTTTTTTTTCAATATTCAACATATATAGATCAGTTTTTCCGCGACATCCCGCGTCTCAAACGGCGGGTGCGCGGATCCGCTCGCGGCCAGAGGCCGACGAAGCGGACAAGACTGTCCAATTAAACCACTCTTGCACCCCACCATTATCTAATTATAGCTTAACAATTGCCGCCTTGGCGGTCAAATGAATAATTTGACAATCTCGGCTATTATTATAAGATTAATAGCCTGTTCAACAACCAACCAGGAGGATATTTTGAAAAAAACCGTTACCATTTACTCTTTCGGGCATTGTCATTCCGTTGACTACCCCGCTAATCCCGGCAGCCACACGATCCAGATCGTTCTGGACCTGCGGATGCTTTATGAGCCGTTCAGCGATGGCCATCAAGGATCGGGTATCGATGAAACCGTGGCCCAGATGGTGATTCGGGAAAATAGGAAATTCCTATCCGCCCTCAAGCCGTACCTTAAAGAATCGCTGGAAAACTTCCGCTTCAGCCGTAAATATCATTTATTTAACCTTTGTTTCGGCTGCGCCGGCGGCTGGCAACGATCGGTGGCCACGGCCGAATATTTCAAGGATTGGATCGTGAAAAATTTTCCCGACCTGCGGATCATTATGCGTCACCTGACCGTCGAAAAGCAACAAATATAGCGCCCCCTTCCCGCCTGAAGGGGGCTTTTTTTGTCAAAAAAATTCCGGCTCATTCTTCTTAAACCTATCAATTATGCGAAATTACTATTGACTAATAAACTATATTCTGTTATCATAAATGATTCGTCCTTTTTTTACCGATACTTTTAACGCCCAGCAGAAAGGCCTATCATGATTTACAAGCAAACCGATCCGGCATTTTTCACTTTGGAAAAGAAACTCGAATTCCTGATCAACCTTGGCAAGCAAAACGCCAAGATTTTCCGCCAGGAAGAACTGGCGCGGCGGCAACATCTCGCCACTACTTCGACCGCTTTCGCCGTTTTCAAGTGCGCCGACGGCCGCATCCATCTTCCCACCATCACCAATATGATGATGGGGGTGATCAAACCTTTCCGGAGCATCGGCGGAAAATTCAAGATCGGCTGGCCTTTCTTGATCGAAAAATTGCGCAATTGGGTAATGCGGAACATCGAGGACGGCAAAAAATGCGTCTTGATCATCACCTACCATTATTCCCAAGGCGATACCCACCGTGGCTGCGCCGGTTTCAATTATGACACCACGGCGGCCTTCGCTTCGACCATCGTCCTGCGCGATCAGCTGAATTACCTCTTCGGCAAAAACAACCGGCGGGTTTTTCCGGTGATCGTCGGCATCGAAACCGACGAGGACGCGCTGATCATCCATGGCGAAAATCCCGAAAGGAAACTTAATTTTGCCGCGCTTGATTCGGCGGCGGAACCTGCCTCGATCCTGGAAAAAATCCGAGAGATCTTCCCCAAGATGGACGACGACGTCGCCCGTGATTTCTTCCAGCTGATCCGGGGAAATCTCCAGCACATCGGAAAAGTCAAAGAAGCCAAACGGGAGCTGGACGAAATCCAGCACCGCGAATTCGTGCTTTGCTTCGGCCGCGCCTTCGACTGGCTCTATCGTCCCAACACGGCGATGATCGTCGGCCCTTACGACCTGGACGTCCGCCGGCAGCTCATCACCGCGGCCTCGATCATCGAAAAAAATATCGCGGAAGGCCGGATCAGTCGGGACGGCTGGATCCTTTCCACTTGCACCAGTCATGACGGAACCGGCATAAATCGGCGGATGGCCAAATTAAAATCCGACGAATTGGCCGTCTTCGCCGAAAAAATAATCGCGGAAAATTTCAGCGAAGAATTCTGTGCCAAAATGAAGGTTATCCGGATCGTCGTCGATGACCGGAATCGCCGGCTGGAAACATTCCACGATCTCGGCTTTCACCAACTCGACAAATGAAGATCATTTCCGATTTTCAAAAAGCGCTTCACCAGAGGAAGCGCTTTTTTCTTTTTATGGTTAAACAATTTCTTTGACCGTCCGCCAGTCATCGCTGACATAGAGCAAGATGATTTCGGCGTTCAAACCCATTTTTTTCAGAGTCTCCCGGCCGGCCAGCAAATCTTTCCGGTGTTCGGCTTCGGAAACGGGATTGCCGGCGCAATCATCGTGCGCGACCAGCGCGATGACTTTCGAGCCGTGTTTGCCCAGAGAAATATCGATTCTTTTCTTGATGTTGGCAATAATCGCCTGGTCGGCGTTCCGCGCCAATATTCCGTCCGGTCCGGGTTCGCTGATCACGTCGACGTAATCAACTTGGTATTTATTCTTCAGCCATTGGTTGACCGCTTCCTGAACGCGTCCATCCATGCAATTGATAGCGGTAACGAAAGTTCCGTGATTGCTCGACATAGTTTGACGATTTAATTCTTAAAAATAATTAAATTAATTTAGCGGGAAATATTATCCCCCAGCGAGAAAGACTTGAACCAAGCGCCGCTGACCACGTTTACCGCCGCCCATTTCCAACCATGATTCGTAAAAACGCTCGGCGCCGTCACGTACTGCGCGATGTTATCGTGGAGATAATAAATCCTGGGACTGCCCGAGACTTTGACTAATTTAGGATAAGTGAAAACCGCCCGGGCCGGACCGTCGGCTTTTTTGTCGGCATAATCATAATCATGAATCGAATTCATAATAACAGAATAGGCATAGCGATGATTCTGGCCAGCGATCGGATCGCCCGAATCGTTAGTGATGAATTGCTGAGCCGCATCGTCATAACCGATGATCACTTCCATATGATAACCTGAACCGGCACGTAAAAAAGGAATATTTTTATTACCGAGCAAAAAACCATCATGCGGTGTGATCACCGGCCGGCCCGCGTCGATTTCGCTTTTTATTTGCGCGAGGGTCGGATTGTCCACGATCTTGGCGTTATAATCGGTATAAGTATCGACCAGAAATTTGACTTGCGTGGTATCGGAATTTACGTTCGAACCGTAGAGAATATTCTCCTTATTAAAAAGCATAATCATAAAGGCCTTGCCGGCCTCGATATTCATCACTTTTTTTCCGGTATAGAATTGTTCCAGCATCGCCATACTTGCTTCTTCGCAGGCGTTTTTCCACGGGCCGCCCGAAGTGCCGGCCGGAACTTCCTTAATATAGGGTACGGTCAGATTGACCTTGGTTTGGGCCAATGCCAAATGCGGCGAACCGATGATCGCCAAGAAAACGAATATTCCCAGCGCGCCAAATATTGATATTTTCTTCATAAATTTCAGTTTACCACAAAAAAAATTGTCCTGCCATCAAAAAACAATTTAGGGCTTATCCAGCATAACACGAAAACTTGACCGATGCAAACCCTTGCCTTAAAATTAAGTGGTAATGAACTCTCCCTGGCTCCCTTATGGCGAAAAAATCAATCTTAATTTTCCTGGCGCTGACCGCCGCCTTGATAATTCTCGGCGCCATCGTCTTTATCTTTGCCAAGCAGCCGACACCGGCGCCGGTTAGCGGCCAAAAGATTCAGGTGGTGGCCAGTTTTTATCCGCTATATTATTTTGCCTCTCAAATCGGCGGCGACAAAGCCGAGGTCGCCAATATCACTCCTTCCGGCGGCGAACCGCATGATTACGAACCGACCGCCGGTGATTTGATTGAAATCGAGAATAGCCGCTTGTTGATCATCAACGGTTTCGGCCTGGAAGCCTGGGGCGATGACATCAAAAAAAATCTTGATCCGGCCAAAACCGCGCTGGTTACGGCGAGCGACGGCATCATTTCCCATCAGCTCACCGAGGAAGGAGAAACAATGATCGATCCGCATGTCTGGCTCTTGCCCGAATTGGCAAAAACCATAGTCGATAATATCGCCGCCGGTTTTATCAAAGTCGATCCGGCCAACGAACTTTATTATCAAAATAATGCAACGCAATTAAAAAATAAATTGGACCAACTGGACGCGGCTTACCGAACCGGCCTAAAAAATTGCCAATTGAAAGATATCGTCACCTCGCACGCGGCTTTCGGTTATCTCGCCCAGGCTTATGGATTGAACCAAATCGC
>CAVVFV010000007.1:0-9719 GCA_963747695.1 Candidatus Falkowiibacteriota bacterium
CGGTGCCTTTTGGACGAAATCCGAACTTTTTTTGAAGAAAATCCGGACGGCGAATTTTAAAAAAGAATAGATCGTCCGGCCGGAGGCCGGACGAAAGCCCTCCCCCCAAAAAAAAGATTGCGCCGCTGGCGCGGCGAGGGCAGGCGGGCGAAATTCCTTCCCCCCAACCCCCTTCCTTTCCGCCCGCCTGCCCGAACGCCCGCAGGGCGGGAAAAATTTTAAGTAACTTTCAAAGTCGAGTATTGCTCGATTTTGATGGCCGATCTTTAAATAGAGTTATCATTATCTTTCGATAAAATTTCCTCCATTAGATTGTTTGGTGCAGATTCCCAAATTGTATCAAATTCTTCCTGTGAAATAATGGGTAATGACCTAATTTGTTCTTTCGCGTCACGTGAAGAAAGGTCAATCTCATTCATTTTTCCATATAATTTTCGTAAGTTGGCATAACATCCAATATCTATCATAAAGGCATTGTAAGTATCTCCTGATTGAGATTTATGCGTAAAGGCACTGCCCACATTATGGATTATTCGATAATCGAGCAGTCTATAAATTAATTTCTTTATGTTTTCATTTTCTTGCATCAAGCGTTCCGAAATCAAAAATATATTATTCTTTTTATCAATACAAAATTTTCTAATCGTGTAAATACTTCTTAATAGAGAGTCTTGCTCTTCTCGTTGAGAATCGTTTGTTAATTCTTGAATACGACGCTCCAGGTTAGAGAGACTCAATAATCTCACTTCGTCTTTACCTATACGGTAATCTTCATTGCTATTATCGAATGCGGTTATAAATAAGGACAAACAATCTCTGGGAACACCGCCGCCCGCAAGAACAAGGCGACGAAAACCGTCCCCTTTAAAACAGGAGTTGATTAACTCCTCTCCACACCCAGCCATCTCGCCATACTTATAAAATATTCTTTTTATTTGATTTTCCGTCTTTCCAAAATCTTGAAAAGTAAAATCAATATGGATTGGCTGATAATCATGCCTCTCTTGCGCACCTATCGGTTGCCCAGAACGTTCAACAAATAGTGTGCTCACATGTTTGAGCGTGGCTACCTTAAAATACAAGGGTAAATCTTTACAAAGACGATGCATATAATCCATCACGTACGGTTGAATCTCTCGATGAAGGTGATAAAAATCGTCCAACTGAATAAATACAAATTTTATCTTTTTTATTAACTGAAAAAAAGTAGACAAATCTTTTTTCAATTTTGGCAAAAGATGATTAAGATTATCGATTTTACTATCAAACCGATTGTATGTTCGCTCCACTTCTCTTTTGGTCGAATCGCTGGCGGAAACACCTACATCGGAAACACTACTTTTTATACCTGCCTTAAGCAAGTCGCTCTTTTCAGTCGATAGTTTTTCTCTTATTGCTTCACTTTGTTCATCTGCCTTTTTACGTAAACCGTCCAAATCTCTTTTAATATCAACGATGATCTTCCTTGCCTTTCTTTTTCTGCCGATTAATGCAAAAACCCCGATATTCGAGCCTAGCTTATCAAAAATTACATCAAGAATCTCAATGAGGACGTTCGGGAAAGAGTGATTTTTATAATCCTCACAATTAATATAAACTATCAAATTGCCTTGCTCATTATTAATTAATTTTGTCGACTCAAATAGTAATAACGTTTTCCCACATCCACGCCGACCAAATATAACATGGTTTTGTTTAGCAACCGCATCCACCAAAGCGTTTGAAGAATCAATATAGCCGACTTGATTGGGACAATTTTTTTGTACCCGCAAACTTTCGGTAATTATTTTTCTTAACTTTTTCAATTCTTTATCTTTCATGCTAAGTTAGATTAAATAAATTATGCTGTGGATAACTCCGCCTTTGACCATCGGGAAATTATCGGGTATACTACATAATATCACATTTAAAAAAATTATCAAGCATATGTCAACGCTAACACCAAAACAAAAACGAGTATTAAATTATATTGAAAGTTATATTAAAAAAAATGGGGTATCGCCCACTTTTGAAGAGATAGGACGAAACACTAAAAAAGCCTTTTCTACCGTTCATGAACACGTTGAGACGCTTATCAAAAAAGGATTCATTATTAAAACGAGCAACTCTTCGCGCGGAATCGAATTAAAAAAACAATCTGAAATGATTAAAATTCCGTTACTTGGAATAATTGCTGCCGGGCAACCAATTGAGGCGGTCCAAGAAAGGGAAACCATCGCCGTTCCACGAGAAAAATTACCACACACCGGCAACTTTTATGCTTTGCGGGTAAAGGGAAACAGCATGGTTGAAGAAAATATAAACGACGGCGATGTTGTACTAATTAAACAACAGGAGACCGCCGAAAACGGTCAAAAAGTAGTCGCACTTATTGACAATCAGGACACAACGCTTAAAAAGTATTACCGCGAGAAAGGGCATATTCGTTTGCAACCTGCAAACGAAAACATGTGACCGATTATTTTACAGAAAGATCGGCATTTCTCCATACAAGGAGTAGTGCTTGATGTTATCCATGAAGGGGCTTTGTTACCTGTTGTTTTGCCCGAGATTCAAACAACGATCAAACAATACAAAAAACTTCCACTGAATGAAATCTTGTGTGGGGATTCGATCGAAGAAATGCGGAAAATATCCGACAACACAATTGATATGACATTTGCCGACCCACCCTTTAATTTAAATAAAAAATATGGCAATTATAAAGATAAAAAGGCGGCCGATGATTATATTAAGTGGTGTACACAATGGTTAAGCGAGATGGTAAGAATCACTAAACCAACAGGTTCTATCTTAGTACACAATATACCAAAATGGTTAATCTATTTTGCGAATCACCTAAACACAATTGCGACTTTTAAACATTGGATCGCTTGGGATTCTATGAGTACGCCACTTGGCAAAACGCTATTACCTGCACATTATGGCATACTATTTTATACAAAATGTCCAAAAGGATTTAAGTTTAATGAACTCAGGGCACCGCACAAAAAATGTAGAAAATGCGACGAGATGATTAAGGATTACGGAGGAAAAAAGAGTCAGATTAACCCTTATGGGACGCTTTTAAGCGACGTCTGGGCGGATATACATCGTATCAGACACAAAACTCGTAGAGATGCTCATCCTTGTCAGCTCCCCGAGCCACTCCTTGAACGTTTAATATTAATGACAACAAAAGAAGGCGACATCGTTTTGGACCCTTTTATAGGGGCCGGAACAACCGCCCTTGCTGCCAAACGTCTTGGAAGAAATTACATCGGCATTGATATAGACCCGAAATATAAAAAGATTGTTTCAGATAAAATTAAAAAAGTGAATTACCGCTCGAGCAATGGTTATAAATATAACAGCGACGCGCCTGAAGTCGCTTCGAAATATTTACGAAATTTAACTATATCTGAAAATGAGGGAATTTATCCTATAGATAACCCACGACTTACGAGTAGCGATAGCAGAAGTAATAAACGGACTAACTTGACGCTCTTTTAAGAATTTCTACCCAGCCCCTTAATAATCAGTCGATGTTTTTTAATAATGCGTTTCGATCTGTAGATTATGGTTTTATTCAATAGTTGCTCAAATTGACGCAAAGTTTTAATTGGTGGCCTAGTAACAAAATTTTTGGGGCGTAAATTACCATCCTTCTCTCGATATTTAAGAACCTTCCCGCTATTAAGACCTATAAATTGATAAAATGGGGCTATTTTAACATCCAAAACCTTTTTTGTTTGATCATCGAAACTATAAATGACAAAAATATAATAAATATTATCCCCGCCAAATTTTTTGATCTTGTGCGGCCACTCATTAAGCGTTCCCATGTCGTTCTCACTATTCTTAACCGTGACCCACTTTCCTTTTCTGTACTGTTTTATATTACCGGATTTAAATTCAATCGCAATAGGGGGTGCAATTTTCAGTTCAAAGTCGGGAAAATAATTTTTATTAGGCGCAAGTATGTAATCCGCATCACTTTTGATAAAATTTCCTTGAGTAAATAACTTAACAAGAACGTCGGAAAGATGTTCTTCAATAGCCGTTCCAAAAGTACGATAATCAAAATTTTTACCATCGACTATTTCTTTCAAATAACTCAATATTTTACCTTGCGAAGATTGCAGGTAATTAATCGCCTTCTCTTTGGAAAATATTTTCGACATTTTATTTTACAAAATAATCTAATTTTCTTTTATAGATTTTAGCAAAACTCTTTAGCTGAACCACGTCCACCCTTCTTTGACCGGATTCAATTTTTGAAATATAAGATTGTGTTTTGCTTAGTAATTTAGCAACTTCCTTCTGGTCGAGCCCCGCTTCAATACGGGCTTGTTTTAGTTTATCTATAAGTTTTTTATGATCGGGTGAATATATTACTTTGTTCATATGTTTGCTTTAAGTATAAATATATGATATATTCCATAATGTAATATGCCAAAATGGAATATACACCACGGACAACAAAAAGAAAAGTTTTTTTGTTTTCCCCGCCCTGCGGGCGTTCGGGCAGGCGGGCGGAAAGGAAGGGGGTTGGGGGGAAGGAATTTCCGCCCGCCTGCCCTCGCCGCGCCAGCGGCGCAATCTTTTTTTTGGGGGGAGGGCTTTCGTCCGGCCTCCGGCCGGACGATCTATTTCTTTTTTAAAATTCGCCGTCCGGATTTTCTTCAAAAAAAGTTCGGATTTCGTCCAAAAGGCACCGCATTTTAAAAATTTCAGTTTTTGAGGCCATACCGAGCCCGCCTGCGGCGGGAACGACCGGCGCGCGCCGCGCGCCGAAAGCCCGCCCGCAAAGGATTCGCCACGCTCCGCGTGGCGAAAAAGAAATGTTTTGGTCTTGGATTAGGAAGTTCGACGAGCAAGGCTCGGATAAATTGAAAATTTATAACCAATCTTTTTTCTTTCGCCCCTGGCGAAAGAAAAAGCGATAATTTTTAATATTTTGACTGCCAATAGTATGACAAACGAAAATCAAACCAAAAAGTTTTTCATCTATGCGCGCAAGTCAACGGATTCGGAAGATCGGCAGGTCCGAAGCATTAACGACCAAATCGCGGAATTGCGGGAATTGGCGAAAAAAGAAAATTTGGAAGTCGTTGACTTGCTCGTGGAAAAACAGACCGCCAAGAAGCCGGGCCGACCAGTGTTTGCAGAAATGTTGAAAAGAATGGAAGCGGGCGAAGCAACGGGAATTTTAGCTTGGCATCCCGACCGGCTGGCTCGCAATTCCGTTGACGGCGGACAAATAATTTACTTAGTAGATACCGGGGTTATCCAGGAGCTAAAATTCCCGACTTTTTGGTTTGATCCGACACCGCAAGGCAAATTTATGCTTTCAATCGCTTTCGGGCAGTCAAAATATTATATTGATAATCTTTCGGAGAATATCAAACGCGGACATCGGCAAAAATTAAAAAATGGCTTATGGCCTCAAATGGCCCCGCTCGGATATTTGAACAATAAGGAAACAAAACTAATCTATGTTGATAAAGTAAAATCGCCGTTGATTAGAAAGGCTTTGAGGCCTACGCGACCGGAAACTATACGCTTAAAAATCTCCGAAAGATTATCAATGATCTCGGCCTGCTGGGAACTAAGGGAAAAATGCTTTCCGTTTCCAATTATCAATATTTACTGCAAAATCCGTTTTATTACGGATTAATTCGCTACAACGGCGAATATTTTGAAGGAAAGCATGAACCGATTATCACAAAGAAACTTTTTGACGAAGTGCAGGAAGTAATGAAACGAAAAAGCAAGCCGCAAAAAGTTGATAAGATGAAATTTTTTCTTTATCGCGGATTTTTTAAATGCGGTAAATGCGGCTTTACCATTACGGCGGATAGGAAAATAAAACCGAGCGGCAAACAATATGTCTATTATTATTGCACCAAAAAAAATCCCAATCACCAATGCGATCAAAATGTTTTCACTAAGGAAGAAAAAATTTCATTTCAGGTAAGAGAGGCAATTCAAAAAGTTTCTTTGCCTGATGATTGCGCTGATTGGATGTTGGCCGAACTGAGAAAAGAGCAAAAAGAGAAAACGCAATCATCGCGCTTTTTTGCTCAAAAGACGGAAGAAGATATAAAAACGATTGACGAGAAGCTGGAAAAGCTGATGAATGCTTATCTGGAAAGCGCGTTAAATCTTGCCGAATACCGCGAAACTAAAAATATACTCGTTAATCAAAAACAGCTTTTAAAAGATAAGTTGAGGGCTTTTGAGCAAAAAAGCAATAATCGGTTCGAACTCGCCAAGGAATTCATCAAAGCAAGCAAAGAAGCCAAAAATATCGCTTTACAAGAAAATCCCGTCACGGGACGGGATTTTCTAAAAAAGATTGGTTCGAACTTCCTAATCCAAGATCAAAACATTTCTTTTTCGCCACGCGGAGCGTGGCGAATCCTTTGCGGGCGGGCTTTCGGCGCGCGGCGCGCGCCGGTCGTTCCCGCCGCAGGCGGGCTCGGTATGGCCTCAAAAACTGAAATTTTTAAAATGCGGAGAGGGCGAGATTCGAACTCGCGAACCTATTGCTAGATTAACAGTTTTCAAGACTGTCTCATTAGACCACTCTGACACCTCTCCAAATTTTTTTTTCAATATTCAACATATATAGATCAGTTTTTCCGCGACATCCCGCGTCTCAAACGGCGGGTGCGCGGTTCCGCTCGCGGCCAGAGGCCGACGAAGCGGACAAGACTGTCCAATTAAACCACTCTTGCACCCCACCATTATCTAATTATAGCTTAACAATTGCCGCCTTGGCGGTCAAATGAATAATTTGACAATCTCGGCTATTATTATAAGATTAATAGCCTGTTCAACAACCAACCAGGAGGATATTTTGAAAAAAACCGTTACCATTTACTCTTTCGGGCATTGTCATTCCGTTGACTACCCCGCTAATCCCGGCAGCCACACGATCCAGATCGTTCTGGACCTGCGGATGCTTTATGAGCCGTTCAGCGATGGCCATCAAGGATCGGGTATCGATGAAACCGTGGCCCAGATGGTGATTCGGGAAAATAGGAAATTCCTATCCGCCCTCAAGCCGTACCTTAAAGAATCGCTGGAAAACTTCCGCTTCAGCCGTAAATATCATTTATTTAACCTTTGTTTCGGCTGCGCCGGCGGCTGGCAACGATCGGTGGCCACGGCCGAATATTTCAAGGATTGGATCGTGAAAAATTTTCCCGACCTGCGGATCATTATGCGTCACCTGACCGTCGAAAAGCAACAAATATAGCGCCCCCTTCCCGCCTGAAGGGGGCTTTTTTTGTCAAAAAAATTCCGGCTCATTCTTCTTAAACCTATCAATTATGCGAAATTTGTTTTAGGCACAGACATTTTGCACTCCAGCCAACGCCTCGTTCGGCGTTAATCCATCCAGGGCGCAATGTTCTAAATTATTGTAATTAATATTCCATTTCCTGATCGCCCGCTTCAATCCTAAGACAGTTTTAAATTTCCGTCTATCGTAAAACATCTCCTGGTCGGTCCGGTGGCTGCGTTCCACCCGTCCGTTCTGGGCCGGTTTGCCCGGATCAATGAGGTAATGCAGAATGTTGTTTCTCTGGCAGAACAGATCGAGCGGATGCAATCGCGGGTTGAACGGATTGACTGATTTCTGGTAGCCGGTGTAGCGGTTGGTGAAACAGCTGCCATTGTCGGTTTTGATCGCTCTAATTCGGAACTCCGTGATATTTAGCAATTCATTCAAAAAATCGATCGCTTCGGCGCTGCCCGCGTCATCGTAAATTTTCAGGTATCGCCACCTCGTCGCGCAATCAATGGCGGTAAATTGGAAATAGCGTTTCTGCTCAATCAAATCAGGCACGAATTTAATATCAATCTCCACCAGATCGCCTTTGGCCAGGGGAATTTTTAAATATTTATATTTAATTTTCCTGATCCGGTATTTTCTCACCAATCCTTCCGTCTTGATGATCTTGCCGATCGTCCGGTCATCGATTATTATATTCTCTTTTTTCAATTTGTAGTTCAGCTTCTTGGCGCAGAGTTTTGTTTCCTTCCGCAGCTCGATTATCCGTTCTTTGATCCTGATCGGCGTTTCGTTCGGCTGCGATTTGGGGCGCGTTGATCTATTCTCCAGCCCTGCTATCCCATGCTCCCGAAAATCGGCCAGCCAGTACTTCAGCGCCCTCTCGCTGAACGGACAGACCGCCGCCATCAGCTTAATTGTCATTTCACCGTTCAGGATTGGCTTGATCCAGCGATATTTCTCTTCTTTGGTTGATTTGGGCATAGTTTTTGACATATGCCCCCAGATTAGCAGAAAGTGCAATATGTGTGTGCACATTACCAATTACTATTGACTAATAAACTATATTCTGTTATCATAAATGATTCGTCCTTTTTTTACCGATACTTTTAACGCCCAGCAGAAAGGCCTATCATGATTTACAAGCAAACCGATCCGGCATTTTTCACTTTGGAAAAGAAACTCGAATTCCTGATCAACCTTGGCAAGCAAAACGCCAAGATTTTCCGCCAGGAAGAACTGGCGCGGCGGCAACATCTCGCCACTACTTCGACCGCTTTCGCCGTTTTCAAGTGCGCCGACGGCCGCATCCATCTTCCCACCATCACCAATATGATGATGGGGGTGATCAAACCTTTCCGGAGCATCGGCGGAAAATTCAAGATCGGCTGGCCTTTCTTGATCGAAAAATTGCGCAATTGGGTAATGCGGAACATCGAGGACGGCAAAAAATGCGTCTTGATCATCACCTACCATTATTCCCAAGGCGATACCCACCGTGGCTGCGCCGGTTTCAATTATGACACCACGGCGGCCTTCGCTTCGACCATCGTCCTGCGCGATCAGCTGAATTACCTCTTCGGCAAAAACAACCGGCGGGTTTTTCCGGTGATCGTCGGCATCGAAACCGACGAGGACGCGCTGATCATCCATGGCGAAAATCCCAAAAGGAAACTTAATTTTGCCGCGCTTGATTCGGCGGCGGAACCTGCCTCGATCCTGGAAAAAATCCGAGAGATCTTCCCCAAGATGGACGACGACGTCGCCCGTGATTTCTTCCAGCTGATCCGGGGAAATCTCCAGCACATCGGAAAAGTCAAAGAAGCCAAACGGGAGCTGGACGAAATCCAGCACCGCGAATTCGTGCTTTGCTTCGGCCGCGCCTTCGACTGGCTCTATCGTCCCAACACGGCGATGATCGTCGCCCTTACGACCTGGACGTCCGCCGGCAGCTCATCACCGCGGCCTCGATCATCGAAAAAAATATCGCGGAAGGCCGGATCAGTCGGGACGGCTGGAAACTCCCACTTGCACCAGTCATGACGGAACCGGCATAAATCGGCGGATGGCCAAATTAAAATCCGACGAATTGGCCGTCTTCGCCGAAAAAATAATCGCGGAAAATTTCAGCGAAGAATTTGTGTACAAAATGAAGGTTATCCGGATCGTCGTCGATGACCGGAATCGCCCGCTGGAAACATTCCACGATCTCGGCTTTCACCAACTCGACAAATGAAGATCATTTCCGATTTTCAAAAAGCGCTTCACCAGAGGAAGCGCTTTTTTCTTTTTATGGTTAAACAATTTCTTTGACCGTCCGCCAGTCATCGCTGACATAGAGCAAGATGATTTCGGCGTTCAAACCCATTTTTTTCAGAGTCTCCCGGCCGGCCAGCAAATCTTTCCGGTGTTCGGCTTCGGAAACGGGATTGCCGGC
>CAVVFV010000008.1:0-331635 GCA_963747695.1 Candidatus Falkowiibacteriota bacterium
CTCCGCCCTCCGCCCAAGGCGGACAAGAAGGCGGACAAGGCGGCGAGACCGCGACGCAACTAGAAGGCGATCCGCCTTATCTTTATTTCCAGCCGTATTTGCTGGGATATTATAAAGAATTTTTAAAGAAGGCATAATGAATTACCACACTCAATATCAGGGTTACTTGTCAATCACTTGACAATTGAACATAGAATGGTTTACAATTGATTTACAATCTATGTTAACCAGGGAACAGATACTTAAAATAGCCGAAGAAAAAGGGAAATTGCATTCCCGGGATTTAGTGATGCTATTTAAGATTTCCCGGCAATACGCCAATCTTTTGATTTCTGACTTAGTAGCAGAGAACAAGCTGGTCAAACTTGGTTCCACCAAGAAGGCTTTTTATGTGCTGCCTGAATACGCGCGGGCGCATCAGGAAATATTTCCTCACCGCTATATAAAAATTTTTAAGAATAAAGGCCTGGAAGAACATAAAGTTTTAAACCAGATCGAAGAAACTTTTCCGACCATCAAAAATCTTCCTGAAAACGTGCGAAGTATTTTTGTCTATGCTTTTTCCGAAATGCTCAATAACGCGATCGAGCATTCAAAATCGGTTCGCATCGGAGTGCAGGTGTCGATTCCCGACAAGAAGCTTTCTTTTATCATCGATGATTCCGGCATCGGCGTTTTTCGCAATGTGATGAAACAGCGGGGCCTGAAATCCGAGCTGGAAGCGATCCAGGATATTTTGAAAGGCAAGACGACGACGATGCCGAAATCGCATTCCGGCGAAGGAATATTCTTTACTTCAAAATCGGCTGATCTTTTTATGCTTGACAGTTTTGGCCATCAGCTTATTGTCGATAACGAAGTGCCGGATGTTTTCGTCAAAACGGTTAAACAAATAAAGCAAGGGACGCGGGTAATGTTTAAAATATCCGCTAAATCCACTCGCCATCTGAACGAAGTTTTTAAGAAATATTCGGATTTGAACGATCAAAGCGATTATGGTTTTGATAAAACCGAAATCAGAATAAAACTTTATACGCTTGGCGGCGTTCACATTTCCCGTTCCCAGGCGCGCCGGGTGCTCTCCGGTCTGGAGAAATTCAAGGTAATCGTTTTTGATTTTGATAAAGTCCCGACGGTCGGGCAGGCGTTCGCCGATGAAGTTTTCCGGGTATTCCATGATAAATACCCGCAAATCAAACTCGAGGTTGAAAATATGGCCGAAGGAGTTAAGTTTATGGTCGAACGGGCGCGGAATGAGGCTGGAAAATAAAATTGATTTTATTTCAAAAATTTATAAGGAGGGAGATAATTTTATTTTAAGTCTTTTTGGCGTTAGCGGATTATCCGCGAGGCGCCAGGAACGACAAATTATTTTATAAATTTTTTATGACTCAAGCGGAAGCGATCGATATTTTGAAGTCGGGGGCGAATGTTTTTCTCACCGGGGCGGCCGGGTCGGGGAAAACTTTTGTTTTAAACCAGTTCGCGGAATATTTGAAAACTAATTATCGGCGGGCGGCGATCACGGCCTCGACCGGGATCGCGGCGACGCATCTGGGCGGCTTGACGATCCATTCCTGGGCGGGCATCGGCATCAAGGAAAAATTGACGCGTTATGACATTGAAGATATTTTGCGCAATGACAAGGTTTGCGGCCGCCTTGAGCGGGCGGAAGTCTTGATCATCGATGAGATTTCCATGCTGCCGCCCAATGTTTTGGAGATGGTGGATTCGGTCTGCCAGTCGGTACGCAAAAATCTGGCGCCGTTCGGCGGTCTGCAATTTGTCGCGTGCGGGGATTTTTTCCAATTGCCGCCGGTTTCCCGCGAGGGCGGAGAAAAAAAATTCGCTTTTGATTCCGCGGCTTGGCAGAAAGCTAATCTGAAAATCTGTTATCTGGAAGAACAGCATCGCCAGGAAGATTCTGATTATTTACGGATCTTGAATGAAATCCGCGATGACTCGGTCAGCGCTTGGGCGCGAGAAAAATTGAACGGTCGCTTGCAGAAAAAAATCGAAGGCTTTGATCGGCCGACCAAATTATACACGCATAATATCGATGTCGATCGCATCAACAAGCAAGAATTGGGCCGCATCGTCGGCAAGCCGAAAACTTATCAGATGTCGTGCCGGGGCGCGAAAAATCTGGTGGAAAATTTGATGCGCGGCTGTCTGGCGCCGGAAGAATTGGTTTTGAAAATCGGCGCGATCGTGATGTTCGTGCGCAATAAATTTTCCGCCGCGAAGCCGGTTTACGTCAACGGCACGATGGGCAAGGTTGTCGGTTTTAACGGCGCGAATATGCCGATCATCCAGACGCGCTCCGGCAGAGTCGAAGCCGGACGCGAAAGCTGGACGATCGAAGTAAACGGCGAAACCAAGGCGGAAATAATCCAATTGCCTTTGAAACTCGCCTGGGCGATCACGATCCATAAAAGTCAGGGCTTGAGCATGGATTGCGCGGAAATCGATCTGTCATCCTGTTTTGAACCGGGGATGGGCTATGTCGCTTTGTCGCGAGTCCGCACACTTGATGGGTTGAAACTTCTCGGCATCAACGAACTTTCTTTGCGAGTAAGCGAAAGAATTATTGAGTTTGATAAAGAGATAAGGAGGGTATAAAATACACTAACATCTCATCACGCTAACACACCCCGTCCCGCCGAGGCGGCGGTCCACCCCTCTCGAGAGGGGAATTAAAAATGATGACCAAAAAAATAAAAAAATTAGTAGCGAAAACCGGAAAAGAGCTGGAGGAATTTTTTGATTTTAAGATTGCGGCGTCGGAAATAATTTTGCTTAAAAATCGAGCGGAAATGGATTTGGTGCAGGGGCGGAAGACGGAAAGATGGCTAGTGGCCGTGGCGAAGCAAGGGAAGATTTTTATTTTTGATCCAAAAGTTTTCGCGAAAGTTTCCAACCATAAAGCGGAAGAATTTTGGATGATCTTGCGGCATGAGCTCTGCCATTTATACTATGAAGGGCTGACGGGCGGACGATATCCGGTTTGGCTAAATGAAGGATTGGCCTGTCATTTCTCCGGAAAGAAATTAATCTTAAAAAATGGCGATCAGAAAAAGCTGCCGCGGGTTTTTGATTATTTTGATCGCGCGGATAAGGATGTTTATTTGATCGGGCAATTTTGGGTGGAATATTTTTTAAAAAAATTCGGCCGAAATAAATTAATGAAGCTTATCAAGGGAATCAAGGAGAAGACCGCCCCGATAAATAATAATGTCAGGAATAGACCCTCCCCGCCTCGCCCACGCCCAAGGCGGACACGGCGGGCTCGGCACCCCTCCCCCACGCACGCTGCCGCTTTGCGGGGCAGGCAAGAGGGGACTTTTTTCACTCCGCGGCGATGGGAGGCGAACTTTTTCAAGGTTTACGGGGTTAAATTCGATAAAAAATCTTTGTCGAAAATATTAATAAAATGAAATTGATTTTTGCGACGCATAACGAAGGGAAAATTATCGAGATGAAAAATATCCTCGGCGGCTTGCCGTGGGAGATTTTGAGCGCCGAAGAAGTTGGAGTTACCGAAGAACCGGTCGAGGACGGCGAAGATTTTGTCGACAATGCTTTGCTCAAGGCCAGGTTCGTCGCCAGCCAAACCGGCCAATGGACCGTGGCTGATGATTCGGGATTGTGCGTGGCGTCCTTGGGCGGCGCGCCCGGAGTTTTTTCCGCCCGCTGGGCCGGCGTTAATGCCACGGGGGAAGAGAAAGCGGATAAAGTTTTACAGGAATTGGGCGATCTGCCCGCGGAAAAACGCGGCGCGTATTTTGAAAGTTCGGTCGCTCTGATCGGGCCGGATACCCGGCATTGGGTCTTTACCGGCCGCGTGCAGGGGAAAATCGCCGTCGAGCGCCGGGAAAAAATCAAGCGCCCTCACCTTCCTTATGATGCGATATTTATTCCTAACGGTTTTGAAACCACTTTCGGCGAAATGACTGATGAAGAAAAAAACGCCTTAAGCCATCGTGGCCAGGCTTTACGGCAGCTAAAGGAGTTTTTAACCAATAATAAGCTGAATTGAAAAACGAGGGCCGACTCTGGAAAGCTAAATAAAAAACCGCCCCGAGCATTAAATTTTGGAGCGGTTTTATTTTTATATTTTCGGTTTGGAATCGGAAATCATTTTCACTAATTCAGCTAAGTCCATTTCTCGGGTATCGCGCGAACCTGCGCCCAAGGCGGACAAGGCGAACGGCTTATTGAATTTTGGGTTTTGATTGATTTATTATTTTTACTAGTTCCTCAAAATTCATATTTTTTAAATCTTTTTGCCCCCGTTCACGCACTGCCAAAGAATTAGATTTAATTTCATTGTCGCCGACTACTAATATATAGGGCACTTTTTCATTGACGGCTTTGCGGGTTTTGTTGCCCACGGTTTCGTTGGAATCATCCAACTCAACGCGCACTTCGGCGGCCTGGAATTTGCCGAGCAATTCTTGGCAAAAAGGCAGATGAGTTTCCCCGACCGATAAGATTTTCACTTGCACGGGCGACAGCCAGGCCGGGAAGGCGCCGGCATAATGTTCGATCAGGACGCCGATAAACCTTTCAAACGATCCGAACAGGGCGCGATGCAGCATATAGGGGCGTTCTTTTTCGCCTTTGGCGTTGACGAAAGTCATATCGAATCTTTCCGGCAGATTGAAATCGAATTGCAAGGTCGAGCATTGCCATTCGCGGCCGATGGCGTCTTTGACTTTGAAATCCAGCTTCGGACCGTAGAAAACCGCGCCGCCGATATCCTTGCTGATGTTCAAACCTTTTTCGCGGGCGATTTTTTCCAAAACCTGTTCGGTAAAATTCCAGCCTTCGTCGGTTCCGGCATATTGTTGGACTTGCGGATCGCGGACCGAGAGATAGACATTGACGCTGGCAATTTCGAACCCAAAAGATTTATAGATGAAGAGGATGAAATCAATGACGCGCTTCAATTCGTTTTCCACCTGATCGGCGCGGCAGATGATGTGCGCATCATCCTGGGTAAAGCCGCGGACTCTCGTCAAGCCGGAAAGCTCGCCTTTTTTTTCATAGCGATAGACAGTGCCGCATTCGGCCCAGCGCAAAGGAAGTTCACGATAGGAATGCGGGTGATTTTTGAAAATTTGGATGTGAAACGGACAGTTCATCGGTTTCAAGAGAAATTGCTCGGATTCTTTGGCCTGTTCTTTGTTTTGTGTGGCTTTTAAAGTCTGGCCGACTTCGATTGGCGGATACATGCTTTCATTATAAAATCCCCAATGTCCGGAAGTTTCCCAAAGTTCTCTTTTGCCGATATGCGGCGAGCGGACCAATTCATAGCCGTTTTTCAGATGTTCGCGATACCAAAAATCTTCGATGACGCGCCAGAGGATCGCGCCTTTGGGATGCCAAAGCGGCAAGCCCAGGCCGACCATTTCGTCGATATGAAATAGATCAAGCTCTTTGCCTAATTTGCGGTGATCGCGCTTGGCCGCTTCTTCCTGCATCTTCACGTAATTTTCCAATTCTTCTTTAGTGTTGAAAGCCAGACCGTAAATGCGAGTGAGCATCTTGTTTTTTTCATCACCGCGCCAGTAAGCGCCGGCCAGCTTGTTCAATTTCCATGAACCCTTGGGAATCTGGTTGGTATTTTCAAGATGCGGACCCTTGCAGAGGTCGACATATTTTCCCGATTGATAATAGCTGACAGTTTTCTCTCCCTGTTTCTTCAGATCCTCGATCAATTCTTGCTTGTAAATTTGTCCGGCGGCTTTTTCTTTGGCGATCGCCTCGTCGATCGGCATTTCGCTGCGCTCGAATTTTAAATTCTGTTTGGCAAGATGTTCCATCTTCTTTTCGATCGCCTTGAGTTCGGCGTCACCGATCTTCAGATCGCCGAAATCAAAATCATAATAGAAGCCGACGTCGATGGCCGGACCGATGGCGAATTTAACGTCCGGATAGAGTTCCTGAACCGCCGCCGCTAAAATGTGAGAAAGCGAATGGCGAATGGTTTCGATAGAGTTCATAAAATTACAAATTACAAATTAATAATTACAAATTATTTTATTTATTATTACAAGTGATTTGTATTCTGCTTAAAATTCGGCATATTTCTTCACAATCTTTAATAATAGATTCAGCAAATGATTTTTCCAAATATTGGCCATCACTAAGTAACCTTAGCCAGTATCTGGTTTCTCTGGCTTCTTTGTAGGCGATGCCAATTTTGGCGGCAAAATCTTTATAACTTTGTCCACCGACCGCCTCTTCGGTATTGGCGCCAATTGATGTCCCGCCGCGCAAGATTTGTTTAGATAAAATATATTCCCTTTTTGTTTCGGACAAATATTTATATAACTTTATTATTCGCAGTGAAAACGAATAGCTTTTTTCCAAAATTAAATTTCCCTCCTTCATTTGTAATTTGTAATTAATAATTTGTAATTTTTTATGCGCTTGGCGCATAAAAAAAATCTCCTCCGAACGCGTAAAATCTCAAGAGACTTTGCGCGCTGGGACGAGATTTCTTCTGCTCGTGGTTCCACCCGGCTTTCTCCCATCGCTTCCGAACGGATTAGATGAGACTCATTTATAACGGCTTAGCCCGGTTCGGGAAGATTACTCCGCGGTTGGTGGCCGCGGCAATCGCCGTTCGATTACTTAGAATCTTAGGCCTTTTCGTCTTGCTTGTCAACCCAAAATAAAAGCCCTTGGAGATCAAGGGCTCGGGATGATAATTCCTCAAAAATGATCACTTGCCGGGAGGCGCGAAGATCTGATCGGTGCCGCGGACAATTCGCGTCGCGGGTTGTTTCTCCGGCGCGGAGAGCAGAACCGCCATCTTAACCGCGATCGTAACGATTTCGCCCAGATAGTTGGCCAACATTCCTTCGATGTAGAATTTGGTCCTTTTCTTGATAACGTTAGGCATTTCCTTTTCCCAAGCTTTGGCCAGAGTATTTCTTAAAATGATCTTGGCCAGCGTTTCAGTTTCCGGGCAATAAAGGACTAATCTGATCCTCCTTATTCCCAAATCATCGGAGTAATTTCGGGCATCAACGATAATTCCCTTCAAAAAAGAGCTTAGTGGTTCAGCCATGGCCGCCTCCTTTCAGTTGAGAGTATTCTATTAAGTAGCCGAATTTTAGTCAAGGTTGGCGTTATGGTATAATTACTAAATAAACTTGTGAATTAAACTAAAAATTTATGGAAGAACAATTTTCCGGTCCGGTCGCTGCCGCGCCGGCCAAAATGAAAGGCGGCATCGGGAAACTAATCGCCATTAATATTGTCATCACGGTGTTAGTTGCCTTGGTCGTTTCGCTGATTGTGATCGCGCCCTTGATGAATCGGGTTAAAGTTTTGGAGCAGGAGATGGCTAAACAAATGGCCGTCTATAAAACCAAATGAATGGTATTAACCGCAGGGCAGGCTCTCAATCCTTTTCTCTTAAAGGTATCCTTGCGTGCCGCCGGATGAGGTATTTTATCATCGCTCGCTCGGAAATAATTCCCGCCGTAGCGGAATCATTTCGCTCGCTTCGCTTGATAAATAATCTTATCATCGCTCGCTCGGAAATAATTCCCGCCGTAGCGGAATCATTTCGCTCGCTTCGCTTGATAAATAATTTTATCATCGCTCGCTCGGAAATAATTCCCGCCGTAGCGGAATCATTTCGCTCGCTTCGCTTGATAATAAAAAAGAGCCCGATATTTCAGGGCTCATTTTGGAGCTGTGAGGTTACGGCCTAGACGAAAAATAATGGCTCGCGCGAACCCTCGGGAAAAAGGATCAGAGAATGAACATTGATTTTGGGAATCTTGGGTCCGGCGCCGTCGGCGGTCGATGATATTTCTCCATCGCCGTCGCCGATTGCTTCCAGGGGTTGGCCGCGGACCAGCGCGGGGATTACCGCCTTTTCCCTCATATTATTGAAGCAGAGCGCGACGTTTCTCTGCGTCCGGAAATCTTCCATAATAATCAATCGACCGGTGGCGCCCAACATTTCATCATTAACCGCGCCGGAGACGGAAATGCTGTTGCCGATGACTTTAAGGTCCATTAGTTCTCCCTTGAAAATATTGACGAAGTTTAGTGGCTACAAATTATCATTCGCTTTACGGCTTGTCAACTTCCCTTTTTTCTGGTAAGATACTTGGCATCTTTATGGCTTTATTTAATCTAAAATCTGACTACAGCCCCATCCGCCCAAGGCGGACGAGCCGGCTGACTCAAGCGAAATAATATTTTACAAGATGTCTTTATTTAAACTTGAATCAAGCTATAGTCCTACTGGTGACCAGCCGCAGGCGATTGAAAAATTGGAAGCTGGCTTGCAAAAAGGCTATCGCGACCAGACGCTTTTAGGCGTGACCGGTTCGGGCAAGACTTTCACGATGGCCAATATCATCGCCCAACAAAGTCGGCCGACTTTGATAATTTCTCACAACAAGACTTTGGCGGCGCAGCTTTACAGTGAGTTCAAACAATTTTTTCCCGACGCGGCCGTGCATTATTTCGTTTCTTATTATGATTATTATCAGCCGGAAGCTTATATCCCGCAGACCGATACATATATAGAAAAGGAAACGCAGATCAACGAGGAGATCGACCGCTTGCGCCACGCCGCTACGCAATCTTTGATCAACCGGCGCGATGTCATTATTGTCGCTTCGGTTTCCTGCATTTACGGTTTGGGCGAACGGGAAGAATATGTGGCGATGAGCAAGAAATTTTCCGTCGGGCAGAAAATCAAACGCAATGACATCTTGCGTGAACTGGTTTCGATTCAATATGAAAGGAATGATCTGGAAATTCTGCGCGGCCAATTCCGCGTCCGCGGCGAAAATCTGGATATCCATCTGGCGACCGGCGAAGCCGTGGTCAGGATCATCTTGATGGCCGACACGATTGAAAAAATAAAAATCTATAATATCAATCCGGGCGAAAAAAAGCCGGTTTGGACCCGCGATTTGACGCAGGCGTCCGGCATCGAGCTTAATGAAATAATCATTTTGCCGGCCAAACATTTTATGACGCCGGCGGAAAAAATGAAGGCGGCCATGGTGAATATCCGACAAGAGTTGGAAGAACGGTTAAAGGATTTGAAAAAGCAGGGTAAGGAAGTCGAGGCCTATCGTTTGGACAAGAAAACCCGCTATGATCTGGAAATGATCGAGACGGTCGGTTATTGCAATGGGATCGAAAATTATTCCCGCCATCTGTCCGGCCGGGCCGCCGGCGAACCGCCATCGACTTTGATCGATTTTTTTCCCGCGGATTATCTGATGTTCATTGATGAATCGCACGTCACCATTCCGCAGATCCGCGGGATGTATTTCGGCGACCGTTCGCGCAAAGACACTTTGATCGAATTCGGTTTCCGCCTGCCTTCGGCTCGCGACAACCGGCCGCTCAAGTTCGAAGAGTTCGAGAAAAAAGTAAATCAGGTTATTTATGTTTCGGCGACGCCGGGGCAATATGAATTTTTAAGTTCCCGGCAGGTGGCTGAACAG
This sequence comes from Candidatus Falkowiibacteriota bacterium, assembly GCA_963747695.1. Classification (GTDB taxonomy): domain Bacteria; phylum Patescibacteriota; class Patescibacteriia; order Patescibacteriales; family WJLG01; genus JAQTUZ01. The sequence goes on from CAVVFV010000008.1 coordinate 9,498, forward strand.
ATCATCCGGCCGACCGGCTTATTGGATCCGGAAGTGGAAGTGCGGCCCAATCAAGGATCGATCGAAAATCTGCTCGGCGAGATCCGTGTCCGGGCCGACCGCAATGAGCGCGTCCTGGTGACGACCTTAACCAAGCGGATGGCCGAAGAGCTGGCCGATTTTTTGGCTGAAGCCGGAATCAGGGTCAAGTATCTGCACGGCGAAGTGGAAACCTTCGACCGTGTCGCGCTGCTGCGGGAACTGCGGGAGGGAACCTATGATTGCCTGGTCGGCGTAAATTTATTGCGGGAAGGATTGGATCTGCCGGAAGTTTCGCTGATCGCCATCTTGGACGCGGACATGTCAGGATTTTTGCGCAATGAAACTTCGCTCATCCAGACGATGGGCCGCGCCGCCCGCCACGAACAGGGGAAAGTAATCATGTATGGCGATAAGATCACGCCGGCGATGAAGTTCGCGATCGACGAAACCCGCCGCCGCCGCCGGATCCAGGAAAAATATAACCGCGAGCATAATATCATTCCGCGCCGCGCCGAAGCGAAATTCCACGAACCGTTAGGCTGATTTTTAAATTTGACAAAAACCCGTTTTAGCTTTAAATTTTATTTTATAATATTTCGGATTGACCTTTGCCAAAATTAACAGAAGGGGACTGGTATGAAAATCATCATCCGCTGTTTTTTGTTTCTCTTCGCAGTCGCGACTATTTGCTGGATTATTTTCCCGGATGTTCGCCGCCGGTTCAACGATTGGGCTGCCGAAGATTCCTCTTCCGCCACGGCCCAGAAAACCGCCGCTGCTAAAGTTTCCGAGGGCGGAGGAATGACATTGATAAACATGTTCAGAATGTCCGAGTTCGAACCCGATCGCCAGCTGATTAGTTACTATCTGGATTCGGCGCGTCAGGCAAGCGCGGCCGCCGCGGCAGAAAATTATTTCAAAACTCACGCTCGGCCAGTTCAACCGCTGGCAGGAACATTGTTTCGGCCGCTTGCCGGTGGCATTGAATCGGACGTCGTCGCCAATGCAGCAGCCAAGAGTAATTTGCCGGGTGATAAATATGACATTAGTCCGGTAATTCCGCCGCTAGTTGATCCAGTCGTCAAACCCGAGCCGCCCGTTAAACCCAAACCGGCTCCCCGCGTTTTGTCTGCTGAAGAATTAGCCGCCAAGGGCCAAGACGTGCTGGATAGCCGCCGGCTTATTTTTCACTCAATGAAGCATCGATAAGAAACCGCTCGGCCATCGGATTTTGCACTTTATCAAGTCGATATCAGCCGGATGCTTACGGGCGCCCGGCTTTTTCAATGGTTTGATGGGGTATTTACAAATAATAATAAATGTGTTAGAATCTTTTATCACTGTACCTTAGATAATTAATGGCATTTTAAATGCCTAGTTTGATAGTTTCTTTTACCACAACCATCCACCAGAGGAGGACGCGCTTATGGCTCCAGCAGCTGTTTTGACGAAGAGTCCCAAGTTCTATTACGGGCCGGTGAAACGAGATTCAAAAACCGGCGATGGCCAGGGTTTTCAGCTCAGTTTGGTAGATCTTGAAATCGGCATATTCCGTTGGTTCGATTACGCTTCCGATCTGCGCCGCGCGATTGAAATGCTGATTGCGCCGGCCGGCAGCGAAAGAGAAGAGCACCAGAATGTTGACTTGCCGGCCAAAAGAGTTTCCACGGAAGTTCCGGCGGAAGATCTCGAAGACCTGTTCGGCGAGCAAGAATGGCTGGCCGAAATCGGACGGGAAGATCTGGCGATGAGTCTCTGCGATCCGCTGATGATCAAAAAAGATCGGCTGCGCGATTTGCACCGCATGGAAATCGATCATCTTTTCCGCGAGCATCAGGCTCAACAACGCTTGCTGGATGGACGCGCGAAACGGCCGCAGGGGTCTCACAAAATTCGCGCGCGGATACTCCAGCGGGAGTTGAATTGCGCCAAAGCCTTGACCGGACGCAGCCAGGAGGCGTACGAGCTTCGCGATTTCGACGAACTTGAACCGGCCGACATGTGGCACGGACCGTTTTACTCCGAAGCCGACTTCACCGACGATCTCAATTGCGTTCCGGCGCACCTTCAAGGACAGTACAAGTTCTTGGATTTGAAGCAGCTGGTGGAGAGATCTGAATCAATTATGGCCCAGGCTCAAGTCATCTGGACCGAGGTCACCTTGGCCTTCCATCCGGAAATGGCCGAGAAAATGACCAAAGCCAGAGGACACACCGGGCTGACCAGCGTAAGGTCAACGGACACCGATGTCATGATGGAAGACATCAAAGCTCGCCGATAAACGATTATCGGCATCACCATGCGGCTGTTTTGCAATGAAAGCAAAGCAGCCGTTTTTTTGTTGGCGGCGTTTGTGTGCTATAATTATATTGTCTTATAATACGAATACAGCGAATTCTTCGCGAATACTACGAAATCCACGAATCGAATTATAATTCGTTAAAATGTTCGCGGTATTCGCGTAAAATTTGCAGTATTCGCATTATATAACCAAGCTTGCTAAACAAAAAAACTATGAAGTATGATTTTATCGCCGTCGGCGGCATAGTCGAAGATATCACTTTTTATACTGAAGAAGGAGTGATGATTGATAATAAAGATGATGTCTTAAAACAAAAGCTGGTCGGTTTTGAATTGGGGGCGAAGATCCGCATCACCGATGTCAGCCGTTTTCCCGGCGGCGGGGCCAACAACGCCGCGGTCTGTCTCTCTAAGCTGGGATTTAAAACCGCGCTCCTGGCGGCGGTGGGCGAAGACGAGCCGGCCAAAAAGATGATCAAGAATCTGGCCGAGAACGGCGTCGATACCCGGCTGGTCAGGATCTTGCGCGGACAAGAGACTGGATTTTCCTTCGTGGTAATCAATAAAGATCGCGAGCACGTCGCCTTTGTTTATCGCGGCGCCAATTCGCTTCTGGCCGTTTCCAAGATCGAAGCGCAGATGATGCATTACGCCCGCTGGCTCTATGTCGCTTCGCTTTCCGGAGAATGGGAAAAAGTTTTGGATAAAGTTTTCGGCGTCAAAGACGCGCTGGTCGCCTGGAACCCGGGCAATGTGCAGTTGGCCGCCGGCGCCGGACACCTGCATAAGTATATGAAAAAAACCGCCGTGTTTATGGTCAATAAGGATGAAGCCACTGAATTGGTTATTAGCGAAGGAAAAAATAAGAATAAAGATGAAAAGTTTTTTCAGGAGACCAAGAATCTGCTGGTCGCTTTGAAGGAATTGGGTCCGGCCGCGGTTTTGATCACTGCTGGCGGTCAAGGCGCGGATTTTTACGACGGCGAATTTTTTCATCATGAGAAATCTTTGCAGGTGCCTGCCGCCAAGATCGCCGATACCACCGGCGTGGGCGATTCCTTCTGCGCCACCTTCGTCGCCGGTCTGGAAATGTATGAGGGCGATTATAAAAAAGCGATGAAGCTCGCGATGAAGAACGCCGCCGCCAATCTCAAGGAAGAAGGCGCGCAAAACGGACTACTCTCAATTAAGAATTAAGAGATAAGAGAGAAAAGATTAGAAATTATAATTTACTAATTAAATGGAGGGGATAACGCAAACAAAAAGTTTTAAATTTGGCTTGAGAATAATTAATTTATATAAATATTTGACTGAACGAAAGAAGGAATATATTATTTCAAAGCAAGTTTTAAGAAGCGGGACTTCTATTGGCGCTAATATGGAAGAAGCCGTAGGCGGACAAAGTAGAGCCGATTTTTACGCAAAAATATGTATCGCCTACAAGGAGGCCAGAGAAACCGTTTATTGGCTAAAATTATTACGAGGTGGATGTTACATTGAAGAAAACGATTTTATATCTATTTATAAGGATTGCGAAGAACTTTGCAAACTTCTGGGAAAGACTAAAATAACGATGACGAAGTAGCAATTTCTTCTCTCTTCTCTCTTAAATGAATATCTTAATTACGGGCGGTGCCGGTTTCATCGGCTCGGATTTTATCAGGTTTTGGTTGGAAAAATATCCGGAAGATAAGATTATCAATCTGGATGTTTTGACGTACGCGGGAAATCTGGAAAATCTGCGGGCGGTGAAAAACAATCCCAACTATAAGTTCATCAAAGGCGATATCTGCGATGCCAATCTGGTCAATAAATTGGTGAAAGGCGTCGATTTGATCGTCAATTTTGCGGCGGAGTCGCATGTCGATCGTTCGATAATCGATAGCGCCGACTTTATCCGCACCAACGTCGAAGGCACCCGCGTTTTGCTGGACGCCGCAAGGAACAACGGTTCGCTCCGGTTTCATCATATTTCCACTGACGAGGTTTTCGGCCACCTCGAGCCTAATGATCCGCCTTTCAACGAAAGAACGCCGTATAATCCGCGCAGTCCTTATGCCGCTTCCAAAGCCGCGGCCGATCATCTGGTCCGCGCCTATTTCAATACTTACGGCTTGCCGATCACCATTTCCAACTGTTCCAATAATTACGGCCCGTTCCAGCATCCGGAAAAATTCATTCCGTCGGCGATTACCAATATTTTACAAGGGAAAAAGATCGCGCTGTACGGTTCGGGAGAAAATATCCGCGACTGGATCAATGTCCGCGACCATATCCGCGGCGTGGAAGCGGTCATCAAACAAGGCCAGAGCGGGGAGACTTATTGTCTGGGCGGCGGTGGAGAAATGACGAACTTGAATCTGGCGAAAAAGATTCTGGCGCTGTTGGGAGAAGGCGAAGAAAAACTGGAATTTGTCGCCGACCGCCGGGGCCACGACCGCCGCTATGCGATCGATTCAAGCCGGGCACAGCGAGAATTGGGTTGGAAAAAAGAAATCGATTTCGACTTGGGTCTCGCCGAGACGGTCAGCTGGTATAAGAGCAATCGCTCTTGGTGGGAGAAATTAAAGAATCGCTAATGAACATCAGCCTTAATCAGCATAAGAAGATTTTTATCATTTGCGCCGCCGTTACGGTGCTCGGTTTATGCGCTTACACTTTTTTTGTGGCGCTAAGGGAGTCAGGTATTTCGGCGCTGGCTTCATCGACAATTAAGAACGTCAGCATCAAGCTGCCTGCCAACACCAGCTATCAGGTTGGCCAAAAATATTCGCTTTCCTGGAGTTCGGATTGCCGCGGCGGCACGGTGATGGTCTGGCTGTCGACCGCTTCCTCGAGCAAAGCGAACATCGGGATCCTGGTGCCGCTGGCGAGTTTTTCGGCGGCTGACTTTGGAACCAAAAGCCAAGATGACCGGATATTTTTCAATGATCCCTGGAAATTCATCCTGAGTCAAAACGCCAATAAGGGAAAAATAACCTGGACGGTTCCGCAAAAATTGAGCCTCGACAAGTCGCTTTTTGGCGGTTCCGTCGGAGTTTATTATATCTATTCTTTAGCCGACGGGCGGTACGCCCTGCACAAGATCGTCGAGCAGCTGGTGGAAATGTCGGTAATGCCGGATAATTATTATCTGCGCGTCGACATCAAAGGGAAGAACGGCTGCGAAGCCACGGGGTACAGTTCGGCGATAAAAATTATCAGATAGCAGATAAGAGAGAAGAGAGCAGAGATTTTTAAGCGTCTCTTATCTCTTCTCTCTTAATTCTTATCTTTATTTTAATGTCTTGCATTTTTTGTAAAATCATCGCCAAGGAAATTCCGGCTGCAGTTGTTTATGAGGATGAAAGATGCCTGGCTTTTTTGGATATCAATTACGTCAATCCCGGGCACACTTTATTGATCCCGAAGGATCATTATCCTTCCCTCGTTGACACGCCGGACGAGTTAGTGGCCTATTTGTTTATCAAAGCCAAGGATTTGCTGGTAAAAATAAAGCAGGCGATGGGCGCGGATTTCGTGGAAATTTGTGTCCTCGGCAATGATGTCCCGCATTTTCATATTCACTTTATCCCTCGTTATTTCAATGATGGTTTGAGCAACGCTTGGCCGACCAAGGCTTACGCCGAAGGAGAGATGGCCAAGGTGGCTAAAAAGATCAGTCAGGAAACCGGCTATCATCCCCGCGGTAAGTAGCCGGCAATTCAGCTGAAAATAGCTTTAAAAGGCTATTTTTTGTTAGTATCAAGCGCGGAGAGGATGCCCAGACGAAAACGTTTTTGCTTATGATAAGTTTGTGCTATAATATTATCGTAAATTCAATAATTATCTAACCATTAAAGATATGAAAAACATCTTTATTATCGAGGATGATATCACCTTGGCCGGGGCGATGCAGACCCAGTTCAATCTGAACGGCTTTAACACCGAGATCAACCGTGGCAACGAGGAAGATATCGAGGCCCTGATCAACGAAATCAAGAAAGTCGATGCCGACATCGTGATCTTGGATTTGATCCTTCCCAAACTCGACGGATTCGAGATCATCAAGAAGATCAGGGAGGATGAAGAAATTTCGGACATCTATATCTTCATCTTTACTGATGTTTCCGACGAGGACAGCAAAGCCCGCGGCTTGCGGATGGGCGCCAACCAGTATTTTATCAAGGAAGATTTCAGCCCCGAGGAGTTCGCCGAAAAGGTGAAAAAGATCATGGTCAATCGCGAGGCGATGGAAAAAAGCGAAGGGAACACTTACCAAGTTTAAAATTTTAGCCGGATAAAAGCATGGTGTTAAAGAAAAATTTTTTTAGCCGAAGAAACATTATTATTTTCAGTATCATTATCGTGGTCGTCGGGGGCGCGGTAGTTTTTTTTGCGACCCGGAAAAACAATAACACGAGCTACGTGACCGATCTGGTCGTCAAGAAAGATCTGCTCGAGACGGTCAGCGAAGTCGGTACGGTGGAATCGCCCAGCCAGATCGATTTGAATTTTACCACCCCGGGAAAATTGGCGGCAAAGTTCGTCGGCGTCGGCGCCGAGATCAAGACCGGCGAAGTTCTGGCCCAGCTTGATTTTCAGACCTTGTCCATCCAGCGCGATCAAGCTCAGGCGAATTTGGCGAAATTATTACAAGGCGCGACTCCGGCGCAAATTGCCGTGGCTCAAGCGCAAGTCGACCAGGCCAACGCCGCCAATGCGGCCGCGGTCGATAATTTAAATAAGACCAATCTCTCGGTGGCCGAAGATATCAAACAGGCGCAGGCTAATCTGAACGATCTGCAAGGTCTGACGGCGACGGTCACCACTTTTCAGCAAGCGGTCCTTTCGGGGCAAACAGCGCTGGCCAACGCGCAGACTGATTATCAGAAATCGATCGACAGCGCCACGCAAAATTTACTTAATGACCTTAACGGCAAATTGTCGTCGGCGGTTTCCGCCTTGGACGGTGTTAACGTAATAATCACCGACGACAACGTCAAGAATTATTTAAGCTCGGAAAATACGACTTATTTATCGCTCACTAAGAATGATTATGACAGCGCCCAGACTTTATTGACGACCGCCAACGGCAGCGTCGCGGCAGTGGACGGCGTGAAAAGCCAGGCCAATCTGGACCAGGCTGCCGGTGATACTTTAATTTGTTTGAAAAAAATTTCCGATTGTCTGGATAACTTGTATAATGCGCTGATCAACAGCGCGATTTCCAGCCAGACCGTTTTGGCTGCCGATAAATCCAATACCAGCGCCCAGATTACGGCCATCAATGCGGCGATCAGCGTTATTACCGTTGATCAGCAAAATATGGACAATGCCTATCTGTCGTATAGCACCAATGTTACGGCGGCGCAGAATGGTTTAAGTTCCGCGCAATCGGCTTGGGATCAGGCAATTACCAATGCGAAGAACGCGTTGGCGACGGCTCAGGTCGGCGGCAATCAGGAAATTTCCGCCGCGAGCAATGGCGTGAGCACGGCCAAACAAGCCTTGGATGTGGCGCAAAAACAGCTGGCGCAACTGAAAGCTCCGCCCCGAGTCGAGGATGTCAATTTGGCGCAGGCGGCGCTCGATCTGGCCAACAAGCAGATCCAAGATGATATGATCACCTCGCCGATCGACGGGCAGGTGATCAAAGATAATTATGAAGTCGGCGAACAGACCAACCTGGCGACTCCGGTCTTTTCGGTCTTGGCAGAGAACGACCTGGAGGTCAGCGTGGAAATTTCCGAATCCGATATTGCCAAGCTCAAAGAAGGTGATGCGGTCGAAATAACTTTGGATGCTTTTGGTCCTGATCAAAAATTCAACGGCAGCGTCTATTTCATCGATCCGGCTTCGACCGTCATCCAGGATGTGACTTACTATCGGGTAAAAATAAAGTTTACCGATCCGGCCGCGCAATTGGCGGCGATCAAGCCGGGAATGACCGCCAACGTGACGGTGATCGCCGACAAGCGGACCAATGTGCTCACCGTGCCGGAACGAGCCGTGATCGTCAATACCGACGGCAGCAAGATCGTCCGGATTTTAACCAAAGGAAAAATTACCGAAGTTCCGGTCAAAGTCGGTCTAAGAGGCGATGACGGTTCAGTGGAAATCACCGAAGGAAACTTGCAGACGGGCCAGACAGTCGTCGTGTTTATCAACGCTCAATAGTTTCCGTGGGAACGCAATACTTTGCGTTCAAATTTCGCGGGAGAAAAAAGCGCGCAAAATATTGCGCGCCTACGATAAATAATTTTATTTGTTCAGGCGTTATGCTGTTTGGGAGGCAACATAGCCGATAATTCTGTTGAAATGAAACTAGTGATTTTTGCCGGAGGCGTTGGCACCAGATTATGGCCGCTTTCCCGAGTCAATTCTCCCAAACAATTTGATCGGATTTTTAATGGCGCTTCCACTTTGCAGCTGGCGTTCGACCGTACCGCTCCGGTTTTCGGCGCGAAAAATATTTTCATTCAGACGGTCGAACCGTATCGGGAAATCATTGCCAAACAATTGCCGAATTTGCCCCGGGAAAATATCCTGATCGAACCGTCCCGGCGCGATCTGGGTGCGGCAGTTTGCCTGGCGGCGGCCGAGTTGCGGCGGCGGGGATATCAGGGAGCCATGGCAATCCTCTGGTCGGATCATCTGATGAAACGGACGGAAGAATTTACCGGCGCGCTCGGCGAGGCGGAAAGATTGATCAACGCCGAGCCGGACCGTTTTATCTTTCTGGCCGAGCAGCCCAGATTTGCCAATAATAATTTAGGCTGGATAAAACTGGGAGAGAAGATCAATGCTTCCGGAACTTTCGCTCTGCACCGTTTTGCCGGCTGGAAATATCGGCCGCATCTGATTGAGTGCCAGGAAATGTTCGCCGACGGTCAGCATTTTTGGAATCCCGGCTATTTCGTCACTTCGATTGATTTTCTCCTGCAAAGCTACGAGCGGCTGGCTCCGGACATTTATCAGCCGGTCATGGCGGGAGATTATCGCGCGGCGGCAGTGAAACATTTTGATGAAGCAATCATCGAAAAATTGGATCTTTCGCGGGCGGCGGTGATCAAACTGAATATGGGTTGGTCGGATCCGGGAACTTTGTATGCCTTGAAAGAAGCTTTGCAAAAAAGTTGCGAAGAAAATGTCGCCCACGGCCAAGTGGCGGCTTATAATACCGATGATTGCCTGCTGTATAATCTGGAAAAAGGAAAGATTCTGACCGCGGTCGGCTTGTCGGGAATGGTGGTAATCAATACGCCCGACGCGTTACTGGTCGTCCCCAAAAGCGAAGTCGTCCACGTCACCAAACTGATTAAAAAAATGGAGGAATCAGGATTGCAGCAATTTTTATAAATTGAGATGTTTACCAAATTTTATAATCATCTCTTTAATCAGCCTGTCTAAAATAATTTTCAGCCGTTGCCGATATTTTTTTAAAAACGGAGAAGATTATTTTAAAGAAGCGCCAGCGTAATGTCTTTTAAAATCATCAAGTATTTATTTTCAGCCCTGGCTATCGCCGTCGTCATCGCCGCCGTTATAATTTTTTCTTACTACAGCGACATCAATACGCCCGCCAATGAAAACGGGACGGCGATTAAATTCACGGTGGCGAAAGGCGAAGGGGTCAAACAGATCAGCCAGGAGCTGTTTCAAGCCGGTTTGATCAGATCAAAATTTCATTTTACGACTTATGTGTCGCAGACCAAGACTGCGGCAAATATGCAAGCCGGCGTATACCAGCTTAGCCCGGCGATGACTATCAAACAAATCGTAGCGGAATTGGTGGCGGGAAAGGTTATCAATGAAGAAAAGGAGATCACTATTATTCCGGGCTGGAATTTGCGGGACATCGCCCAATATTTTCAAAGCGCGGGCATCGCTTCCTCCACCGCCTTTTATAAATTGGCTGGCGAGCCTTTGCATAAATATGCCAGCGGCAGCTTGCCTGATTATGCGGCTGAATTCTCGGTTCTGGCTGACAAACCCAAAAATTACAGTCTGGAAGGTTATCTTTTCCCGGATACCTATCGGGTTTATAACAACGCCAAGCCCGCAGACGTAATTTTGAAAATGATCGGCAACCTGGACGCTAAATTTACCCCGCAAATGCGCTCCGACATCGCCCAGCAAGGCAAGACTATTTATCAGATCATCACCATGGCTTCGATTATTGAAAAAGAGGTGAGGAAGACCGAGGATATGAAAATAGTTTCGGGGATATTCTGGAATCGGCTTAAGATCGCCCAGCCCCTCGGTTCTGACGCGACGCTAAGCTATATCTATAACGACAACAACGCCGCTCATTCGCTTGAGCAAATCAAAGTCGACTCGCCTTATAACACTTATCGCTTTGCCGGCTTGCCGCCCGGACCGATCTGCAACCCGTCGCTCGACGCGATTATGGCGGCGATCTATCCCGCCGCGACTGATTATTATTATTTCTTGACCAATCCGGCCAACGGCGAAACTATCTTTGCCAAAACTCTTGACGAACATAATCGGAATAAACAGAAATATTTGAGATAAAAATATCGCTAAACATGATGCGAATACTACGAATTTTTCGCGAATACCGCGAACTATTTATCGAATTAAGATGCGATAATTCGTTAAATCTATTTGTTGTATTCGCGAAGAATTCGTAGTATTCGCATCATGGCATAAAGATTATTTCTATGGACGACCAACAAAACGAATCATGGTTGGAAAAAAACAAAACTGTTTTTATCGTTTTGGGAATTTTTCTTATTTTGGCGATCGTCATCATCTTGATTTTTTTGGGCATGCGGCTGCTTAATGAATCAAAAACAAATATTTCCCAGCCGCCGGTTCCGGTTGCCACTTCTACCGTCACGGCGACGCCGGTTGTTTCCTCAACTGCGGCCTTGCCTACCTCCGGCGAAGCGGAACAGGCCGGCGCGGCCACCGGCACCGCCGCCTCCGAACAGCTGGCGGAGAAAGCCAGCTTCGGCGATTTTTATCACCCGACGACTTCGACAATCATCTTAAAGCCGGCGAATTTCACCTTACCTTTCAATGTCAAAACCGCAGTCGCCAACTATTACGACGTTGATCGCAAAATGAGCCTGGATAGCGGTTTGGACAGCTTGAATAACAATGGCTTTGCCGTGCTGGACAATCCTTTCAAGTCGGAAGCCGATGATTTTTTCCAGATGTATTCCTCGCTCGACGCCAAACAAGTGCCGACTTTGATCACCGGCGATTTCCTGATTTATTATTATCAGAATGTTTTGAAGCTGGCGTACCAGGAAGTGGAGAGTACGATTTTTTACGATAATCTTTGGGCGGCGGATCAAAGATTGTATCAGATCGCCAAGCAAAGATACGAAGCTAACCTCAATCAAAAAGGAGCGGTGAACGAGGTGGCCTTGGAAGCATCACGGCTGGAAACGGCGTATTTCGCCACCGCCTTGAGTCTGTTGGCTCCGACCGATAATCAAATTTCTTCCGCTTCCGGATTGAGCGGCTCGAGTAATTTTACCACCGCCGAAGCTTCGCAATATTCTTTGCAGCTGCCGGCCTATCTCACCGACGATGTCGGAGCCGAGCTGGCGCTGATCCGCGCCGGCGCCGGCGTTGCCAAATCGCCGGTAATGCTGTACCAGCGCGATTATAAAAATTTCTCCGTGCCGACGGCTTTTCAGAGCAATGCCCGGCTACGCAATTTTTATCTCGCTTCCCAGTGGCTCAATTCGGTTTTTCCGCTTGATTATCAGGGCGCGGCTTGTCCTAATTGTCTTCTCGACCGCGATGATTGGCGGATAAATTTTTCCGCGGCATTTCTCGTCTCCGCCGATCTGGCTTCGGATCAGAATTTGAAAAACGAATGGGCGAAGATTTATAAAATCCAATCATTTTTTTCCGGATTGCGCGGCGATTTGAATTATCTTGATTATGCTCAGGCTTTCAACGATGCTTTTCCCGGCCGTGCTGATATCACCGAGATTCTCCAAGGAGTACCGGCCGATAATGACACAAACTTAGCGCTGTTGCAGAGTAAATTGGCGGCGATTGATTTTTCCGCTTTAACCGGCGGCTTAAGCAAGACTGCCACGACCACTCAGCCGTTGCTGGGTTTCAAAATGCTGACGGATTCCTATTGGCCGGATGATTATATTTTCAGCCAGCTCGTTTACCCGGCGGTCGGAAAATTTTTGGGCACGGATAAAGAGGCCCAGGCGGCAGTGACCGCTTGCTCATTACCCGGCCAGGTTGGGAACTATCGTTGCGTCGGTTCGGCGGATGACGTACTTAATCTGATCTATCCGTTAAGTTCGAAAGGCGACGATTATTTCGCCAGTAACACCAACTATACTGACTATGGCCAGCAGGCGCTCAGTCTGCAAAAGATGCTCGGCGATTTCAATGTCGATGCCTGGCACAGCAATTCTTATTGGACCAATTTGGACATCAGCAATAAATTTTTGCATGCTCCCGAATTGACCAAAGTCAACCTGATGAACAGCGTTGCCTGGCAGAATAAGAATCAGGCGGCGGCTCGAGCTGCCTGGGCGAACGAAGAATTGCCGGCCGATACTTTCGCGCCCTACAAAAGCCAGGATGCGATCGGACTCAATCAAACCGGCGCGAGCAATCCGACCCCGCTGTATCAATATATCGAACCGGATCTGACTTTGTGCCGCGAGCTGGTTTTCGATTCACAGATGGTTATCCAAATGCTCACCCTCCTCAATGTCGGCGACGGCGAAAATACCGTTCTGGCCGATTTGAAAACTATGGAAAAGAATTTGAGCGGCGCGGAAACGATTATGACCAAAGAATTGCAAGGCGAAGATTTAAGTGCGGCCGACAGCAGTTTCATCGACGACTTCAAACACGCTTTTTCCGTCACCAGCGAAGGGAGCAAAAGTTTCAGCTTAACGCCGGTCAGTAGCGGACACTCGCTTCAGGAAAACTTGTCCGGCGTCAAATTGCTGGTCTATTCATTCGTCCGCGGCGATCAGAAATTCATGGCTGTCGGCCCTGTCTTCAATTTCACGGAAGAAAAATAAGAAGTTTGGACGACAGTTATGAGCGATTAAGAATTAGGATTTAAGAATTATGAATATCTGCCCCCTTCCAGGGGGTTTTTGCTTATTTTAGATAAAATACTTGACTTAATTAAATAAGTGTGGCAATATTTAATAGAAATAATTATTTATTTTGTCATTCCCGCCTTCGCGGGGATGACATATTGATTTATGTATACTCCCAAAGTTCTCGAGCATTTTAAGAATCCGCGCAATCAGGGCGAAATGAAAGATTGCGACGCGGTCGGCCAGGAAGGCAACCCGGTCTGCGGCGACGTGATGAAAATATATCTGAAGATCGAAAATAATATCATTAAGGATGTTAAGTTCGAAACTTTGGGCTGCGCCGCGGCGATCGCCGTCTCTTCGGATCTGACCGAGATGGTCAAAGGCAAAACTTTGGACGAAGCGCTGGCGATCACTAAAGACGATGTGGTCAAAGATCTGGGCGGCTTGCCGGAAGTTAAGGTTCATTGTTCGATGCTCGGCGTCGACGCGTTAAGAAAGGCGATTGAAAATTATAAAAATAAAAGCTAATGCTAATTTTGCGAATGATGCGAATCTACGAATATTCGCGCGATTCGCATCATTAGAAAATTAGCATTAAACTAATTGGCATATGTCGAAAAATAAAATAAATAATATTGAAGAAAAGATAAGAAAATCGCTGGATACTGTCCGTCCTTCGCTGCAGGCCGACGGCGGCGACGTGGAGTTTAAGAGTTTTGACGCTAAAAGCGGCACGGTGAAAGTCGCTCTGGTTGGTCATTGCGCCCATTGTCCAATGTCGCAGCTAACTTTGAAGGAAGGGGTGGAAGCGATCTTGAAGAAGGAAGTTCCGGAGGTAAAGAAAGTCATAAACGATTAATCAATTCGCCGCGCCGCCAGTCTCGCGAAGCGGACTGCGGCGGACCCAGATATATTCATAAATCTTAAATCCTAATTCTTAAATCTTATTTAATGAAAAAGGTAGCTTTATTTTTTGGCGGTTTGGGTAATGAAGCGGAAGTTTCGGTTAACTCGGCCGTCAATGTTTTTAAGAATTTCGACTTGCGCCGATATAAATTGAGCTGCGTTTATTGGCATAAGAACGGCTTGTTTTACCGGGTGCCGGATCCGGCGCATTTGAAAACTTCGAACAAAAATATATTATTGATCGAAGATTTTAAGCGCAGTTTTGACGTTGCTTTGCCCATGACCCACGGCCGCTTCGGCGAAGACGGCGTGTTGCAGGGAATTTTTGAGGCGCAAATAATCAAATATTGCGGCTGCCGCCTCTTGGCATCGGCACTCTGCATGGATAAGGCGGTTTGCAAGGAATTGGCGGCGGGCGCCAAGATCAGACAGGTTAAATTTTTGGCTTTTGATGCCGCCTTGAGTCAAAAAAAAGATTTGGCCAAATTTCTGGCGGCCGTGAAGAAAACTTTGTGCTTTCCCGTTTACGTCAAGCCGTCTAATTCCGGATCTTCGGTCGGTATTACGCGCGTGGAAAGGGTGAGTGGTTTAGCTGGCGCCATCAGGGAAGCTTTTAAGCATGATCAAAAAATCTTGGTCGAGGAAGGCCTGATCAGTCCCAGAGAAATTGAAGTGGCGGTAATGGGTAACAAGGAATTGATCATTTCCCGGCCGGGGGAAATCAAACCCGGCAAAGATTTTTATGATTACGATGATAAATATAAATTGGGTCAGGCTCAAGCGATAATTCCGGCCCGGCTAAGTAACGCTCAGGCGCAAGCGATAAGGAATCTAGCGGAAAAAGTTTACCGGCTTTGCGGCTGCGCCGGATTCGCCCGCGTCGACTTTTTTATTCATCACGGCCAAGTTTATTTCAACGAGATCAACACCTTGCCCGGCTTTACGGATATCTCGATGTTCCCGATGTTGATGATTGACCAGGGAATGACCTATCGGCAGTTGATTAATAAAATTATAGAATTGTCTTAATAAAAAAGTTTTTTTGTATGTATTCGCGATATTCGCGGCATTCGCGCTCATTCGCGGATTAGCATCATGTTTATGATATATTTCGACCACAGCGCCACGACTCCGGCGGATAAGAAAGTCTTAAAAGCGATGGAGCCGTATTGGCGGGAAATTTTTGGCAATCCGTCTTCGATCCATGCATATGGGCAGCAGGCGGTTTTGGGCGTGGATCAGGCCCGGGCTAAAGCGGCCAAATTTTTCGGCTGCGAGAACGAGGAAATCATCTTCACTTCCGGCGCCACTGAGGCTAATAATCTGGCTTTGCGCGGGGTCATCAAGGCGTTAAAGGGCGAAGTTGCCAAGCCGCACATCATCACTTCCAAAGTCGAACATGACGCGATTATCGAACCGTGCCGCGATCTCGAGCAGGAAGGGGTTGAAGTTACTTATTTGCCGGTTGATAAAACTGGAAGAATAAATCCGGAAGACGTGAAAAAGGCGATTAAGGAAAATACGGTCTTAGTTTCCATTATGGATGTGAATAGCGAGGTCGGCATCCGCGAGCCGATCCGCGAGATCGGCAAGCTGATCGAGAAAATCAATGAAGGAAGAATGAACGAGTGGCAGCGGACCGGGGCGGCCAAGAAATTGCCCAAGCCGCGGACGATTTATTTTCATACCGATGCCACGCAAGCGGTGAATTTTTTCGATTGCAACGTCGATAAGCTTCATGTTGACTTACTCTCAATGTCGGCGCATAAAATCTACGGACCCAAAGGCGTAGGACTTTTGTATATCAGAAAAGGCGTGTCAATCGCGCCGATTCAGCTGGGCGGTCATCATGAACGGAATATCCGTTCCGGAACCTTGAATGTCACCGGCATCGTCGGTCTGGGTGAAGCTTTGGCTTTAATCACTGAGACCGATCAGGAAAAAAATAATAAAAAAATAGCGGTCTTGCGCGATCGCCTGGTCGAGGGAGTAATAAAAAATATTCCCGATGTGGTTTTGAATACCGACCGCCCCAATGCGACTCCGGCCCATGCTCATTTTACGCTTCGTGGCGCGGAAGGTGAATCAGTCTTGATCTCACTTGATTTCGAAGGCATAGCCGTGTCCACCGGTTCGGCTTGCGCTTCGAACAGTTTGAAATCATCGGAAGTTTTGGAGGCAATGGGCGTCTGTGAGGAAGATTCTCATTATTCGATCCGCTTTACTCTGGGCAAGGATAATACCCGCGAAGAAGTTGATAAAGTCGTTAAAATTTTACCCGGGATAATTAAGAAGCTTAGAGAGATGAACCCGATTTACGGAAAATAACCAATATCAAATAACCAATATTTAAAAAAATAAAAAATATTAAAATAATTTAAAGCATGATTTATGATCTGGAGGGGAGAACTAAATCATTTAGCAGTAATGTGCTGAATTTTTTGCAAGCCGTGCCGCGAAATGATTTTACCAGAAACATTATTTTACAATTGATCAGGTCGGCAACAAGTATTGGCGCAAATTATCATGAGGCGAATGGCGGCTGTTATAGGAAGGAATTTAAAAATAGAATTTCCATCTGCTTGAGAGAAACAAAAGAAACTAAATATTGGATAGAATTATTGGCTAAATGCAGGGGTGTTGAATTGGCGGCGTTAAGAAAATTGTGGAAAGAGGCTGCTGAATTTTCTCTAATTTTTGGCTAGATATATTCAAGTTTATAATATTAAAATATTTAGATATTTTTTTAAGTATTGGTTATTTGATATTGGATATTTATGAAGATCTTACTTGTAATAACGAAGGCCGTCGTGGGCGGGGCGCAGACTTCCGTATTGAATTTGGCGCGGGAAATGAAGCGGCGCGGTCATGAGGTCACGGTCGGGTTTGGCGATGGCGATTGGCTGCCGCTTGAATTGGATAAAGCGAAAATCGCGTATTATCGTTTCCGTAATTTAAAGAGAACGCATAATCCCTTGGCCAATCTTTTTTTTATCGGCGAGATCGCCGGCTATTTGCGGCGCAAGGATTTTAGCGCGGTGCATTTCAATAGTTCCAATGCCTTGCCCGGCGCGATTGGCGCGAAATTGGCCGGTCGAAAAATTAGGACAATTTTCACTTTCCGGGGTATGTCGATGCTGGACGAGCATTACCGGACGAACCCGATCAAGAAGTTCGCTTATCGGTTATTTTTTAAATTCTGCCTGTTATTCGTGGACGCGCCGGTTTTCGTTTCCCGGGAAAATTGGGAAAAATTCGGCCAAGGCCAGCTAACCAAGCGAGGATTCTTGATTTACAATGGTTTGGATCCGGAACAGGTGAATTTCGTTCCGCGGGCAGAGGCGATTAATTTTTTTTCGCAAAAGACCGGTCGTGATTTGGCGGGAAAATACCTCCTCGGCTCGATCGGCCGCCTGGATTATGCCAAGAATTACGAGTTCTTGATCAATATTTTCCCGAAAATTTTGAATATCCGGTCGGATGCCGCGCTAGCGATTATGGGCGAGGGAGCGGAGCGAGCGCAGTATGAAAATTTAATCCAGGCCAAAGGTTTGACGGAAAAAATATTTTTATTGGGCAACGTCGAGAATGGCGGCCGCTATCTTCGTGGGTTTGATTTGTTCGTCCAGCCGTCGCGTTATGAAGGATTGTCAATCGCCTTGATCGAGGCCTTGTTTGCCGGCTCGCTTATTTTGACTAGCGACGTCGGCGGCAATCGCGAGGTCGTCGGCGGCTCCAACGAAGAAATATACCGCCTGGACGATGAAGCGGAATTTCTCGCCAAATTCCAGGCTCTGCAGGATATCGATCTTTGGCCGAAGATAATCCACAATAACGCGGGTCAGGCGCTCAAATTCCGTCTCGCCGACACCGCCGACGGCTATGAGAAAATTTACCAAGAAAAATAATTTTATATGGCTAAACAATTCAGCGTCGTCATCCCGACCTATAATCGGCAAAAAGAGCTGGAGAATTGTCTGACTTCTATTTTGCGCCAGAATCTGCCGCCGGCGGAAATTATAATCGTCGATGACGCCGGATTAGGCGATGAATTTTTGGCCTATTGGAAACAGGAGTCAACCGTATTGAAGATCGATTTCGTTTATCGGCGCAAAGATCCGGTGAAAGAAATCCGCGGCAGTTCGGCATCGCGTAATATCGGTTTGGAGCTGGCAAAGGAAAAAATCTGTTTCATTCTGGATGATGATCTGGTCTTGGAAAATTATTTTTTCCAGGAAATAATGGCTGATTGGAGCGACGATCCCCGTTTGATCGGGGTCGGCGGAGTAATCAGCAATAACCGGATCCGAACCGATTGGGAAAAAAAATATAATAAATTTTTTGGTTTTCGCACGGGGATTGCCTGGGATATCAATGGCAGCGGCTTTCAAATCTGGGATGACCATCTGGCCGACCGGCAGGTTGCTTTTTACGTCCATGGCGGAGTCTGCGCTTATGATAAAGAGCTGGTCAAAAAACTTGGCGGGTTCACCATTTTCGGCGGCGGCCGCGAATCTTTGGAAGACGTGGATTTTTGCTGGCGCGCGAAGCGGGCTGATTATCATTTTTTGATCGAGCCGAAAGCCCGCGTTTTCCATGCCCACAGTCCGGCGGGCCGCGAAGATGATTTTACCGCCGGTTATAAGGAAAGTTTCAATCGCCGGACAATCTTCAAAACCTTGGGCGGCAAGGAGAGAGACGATTTGATCCGTTTTTATTGGGCTAATGCCGGCTGGATCCTGCGTCAAATTCTAAGAGGAAAATTTAGAAAAGCCTGGGGGATGATCAGCGGTTTAAGAAAAAAATTTTTATGAAATTTTCCATCATCACCTGCACGAAAAATAGCGCCAAATATCTGGCGGACAATATCGCTTCGGTCAAAGCGCAGAGTTTTATCGACTATGAGCATATTTTTATTGACGCCTTTTCAGCCGACGGCACGGTCGAGCTGATTAAAAAATATCAGCTGGAATTTCCTTCTCAGGTGAAGTTTTTTCAGTTGCCGCCGGCGGGAATTTCCGCGGCGATGAATGCCGGCACCGAGCGGGCGGCGGGCGAGTTTTTGATCCACCTTCATTCCGATGACAGTTTTTATGATGAAAAAGTTTTGGCGGACGTCGCTGCGTTTCTGGCAAAAAATCCGGCCTTGGATTGGATCTACGGCCGCGCCAATACAGTCAGGGACGACGGGTCGCCGGTATTGGTCTATCCGGATAAACCGTTATTGCATTGGCATAATTCGCATAGTTTTATCGGCCGGTATTTGCTCAAGATCATGCGCTTTGTCCCGCACCAGGCGGTTTTCATCAGAAAATCGGTATTGGAAAAATTCGGCGGCTTTGATGAAAGTCTGACCTCGGAGATGGACCCGGACCTTTGGTTTAGGCTGAGAAATAAAACCAATTGGAGTTTTTTTAACCGCATTATTTGCAATTACCGGATGGGCGAGGGGGCGCAATCATCCAGTGTTGACAAACGGCGGGAAAACTTGGAAAATATCAGAATAGTCCAGCAAAGGCATCTTAATCCGGTCGAATTTTTTTTAGTCGGTTTTCTCAATAAAATCAGGGCCAAGCGGGCAAAAAGATAGTCTATGAATAAACGAATAAAAAAAATCATCAAGTCAGTGGTGCCGCCGGTGATTTTGGCATTGGTCAAAGACCAGAGCGGCAAATGCAAATATGAGGGGATTTATCACGACTGGCAAGAGGCAAGAGCGCTGACGACCGGCTATGATGACCGGCAGATCTTGGAAAAAGCCCTGGCGGCAGCCCGGAAAGTGGAAAATGGCGAAGCGGTTTTTGAACGGGATACGGTTTTATTCGATCAGATCGAATATTCCTGGCCGTTGCTCGCCGCCTTGATGCTGGCCGCCGCCCAAGCTCGTGGCAGATTGAATGTGCTCGATTTCGGCGGATCGTTCGGGACGACCTTTCGACAGAATAAAAAGTTTTTGGATCGGCTTGAATCGGTAAGTTGGAATATCGTCGAGCAGGCCGAACTGGTCGAGGAAGGAAGAAAAAAAAACAAAGAGCAGAGGATTAAATTTTGGTCGAATATCGCCGAGTGTTTTGCCGCGCAGCCGATTGATCTGGCGGTTTTATCCGCCTCGCTGCAATATTTGACCGATCCATACGCTTTACTCAAGGAAATTTTATCACGCCGAGTTGGAATAATCGTGGTTGACCGATTGATCACCAGCGAGCAAGATGATTTCATAACTATTCAAAAAGTCCCGCCGACGATTTATCCGGCCAGCTATCCGGTTTGGATATTTAATCCGGCCAAGTTAAAGAATTTTTTCCAGGCCGCAGGCTATGAATTGCTGGAAGAATTCGCCGACCCCGTCAGTGGCGTCATCAGTGCAGGCTGTCAGACGGCCGAGCATCGGGGCTACATTTTTACTTTAGCCAAGAAATAACTATGAATAATTTTTGTACGCTATTTGATTCATTTTATCTCCTTAAGGGGTTGGCTTTATATAATTCCTTGGCCAAACAGCCGGAACCTTTCCATCTCTATATTTTCGCCTTTGACGACCGCTGTCATGATATTTTGACCAAGTTAAAATTGACGTATGCCACCGTCATTCCGTTAAGCGACCTGGAAGACGAGCGCCTGAAAGCGGTGAAATCCGGCCGCAGCAAAGGCGAGTACTGTTGGACGGCCACGACTTCCGCGATCTTGTATTGCCTGGATAAATTTAATTTGGAAAGATGCACTTATATTGACGCCGATCTTTTTTTCTTTAATTCGCCGCAAATCGCTCTGCGCGAAATCGGCGATAAATCGGTTTTGATGACAGAACATCATTATTCCCCCGAGTATGATCAATCGGCTTTGAGCGGGAAATATTGCGTCCAGTTCATGACGTTAAAGAACGATGCGGCCGGATTGAAAATTTTGAATTGGTGGAAGGATCGGGTGATCGAATGGTGTTTCAGCCGCCGAGAAGGCGATAAGTTCGGCGATCAGAAATATTTGGATGATTGGACAACCAGGTTTGCCGGCCTGGTAGCTGAGTCTAAATATTGGGGCGCGGGCGTCGCCCCTTGGAACACGCAGCGGTTTGAATTTTTCAAGCAGGACGGTATCATCAAGGTGCGGGAAAACGGAATAGCGTATAATCTGGTTTTTTTTCACTTTCACGATTCACAATTATATTTTTTTCTGAATAAATTAAGAATATTCCCGGGCAGTTATATTTTTAATCCTAATCCGCTGGTTAAAGAAATTTACGCCGCCTATGAAAAAGCGATTAACGAATCGTGGCAGATGGTAAAGTCGGCCGATCCGGATTTTCGCGTCGGGACTTTTTCCTGGAATCATATTTTAGAGGTGAAAGTCAGAAAGATTATTTTTCGGTTAAAACGAAAAATAAAGAATTTAAGTAAATAATTTAAAAATATGAATAAGAAAAAAATCAGGGTTAAAAATTCCGGATTCGTAAAATTGCAGAATTTTAACGATTTTCCCGACGGATCGCTGGGAATCGCCGAAGCCAAGAGAAATATTCCGATCGACATCAAAAGAGTCTATTTCATCAATAAGCTGTTTAATCAAAAATCGAAGCGCGGCCACCATGCCCACAAAAAATTGGAACAGATAATTTTTTGCGTCAACGGCAGCTTCAAAATAAAATTGGACGATGGCGCCGAACAACAGACGATTTTGCTGAATGATCCGACGGTCGGTATAATTTTGGGTAATAAACTATGGCACGAAATGTCCAGCTTCACGTCAGATTGCGTGATTCTGGTCTTAGCTAATGATTATTTTGATGAAAAGGACTATCTGCGCAGTTACGACGAATTCTTAAAATACATTAGGAGAAAATAATTTATGGAAGTTCCATTTTTTGACTATCGGCGTGAATTAAAAAAAATTAAACCAACGATCCTGAAAGCGGTGGACAAGGTTTTGTTGTCTGGAAATTTAATCATTGGCGACGAGGTCAGTAAATTTGAAACAGCCTTCGCGGGTACAGCCGGGGTTAAATTCGGGATCGGGGTGAATTCCGGAACTGATGCTTTGAAAATCTCCTTAAGAGCCGTGGGTATCGCGGAAGGAGACGAAGTTATTACGGCAGCTAATACGGCCAGTCCGACAGTCAGCGCCATCAAGGAATTAATGGCCAAACCGGTCTTGGCTGATGTCGGCGAGGATTTCCTCGTAGACGTCGAAGAGATTGAGAAGAAGATCACGCCGAGAACCAAAGCGATCGTGCCAGTCCATCTTTACGGCCAGGTTTGCGCCATGGAAGCGATAATGGCGATCGCCCGGAAACATGGATTGAAGGTGGTGGAGGATTGCGCTCAGGCCCATGGGGCGTCTCGCCAAGGCAAGCCGGCCGGTAGTTTTGGCGATGCGGCCTGTTTCAGCTTTTATCCGACAAAAAATTTGGGCGCTTACGGCGATGCCGGACTGATCGTTACCGATGATCCGCAAATTGCCCAAGCCTGCAAGAGCTTAAGGAAGTATGGCATGGAAGATCAATATCTCTCGCTGCGCGACGGCTATAACAGCCGGTTGGACGAGATTCAAGCCGGAATTTTGAACGTTAAAATCAAATATCTGGCGGAAAATAATAAAAAGCGCGCGGCGACCGCCCAAAGATATCTGGCTGAAATAACCAATCAGAAAATAATTTTGCCCAAGGTCAACGAGCAAGCCGTCCCGGTGTGGCATCAATTCGTGGTCAGAGTCGGGAAACGGGCGGAGTTTTTGGGATATCTTCGTAAAAATAAAATTGGTTTTGGCATTCATTATCCTTATCCGATCCATTTGCAGCCGGCTTTTTCCCAATTGGCTGCGGGTGATTTGCTCCGCGCGGAAAAATTCGCGCTCGAGATCGTTTCCTTGCCGATTTTCCCCGATTTGGAAAAAAAGGAAATTGATTATATAATTGAAACAATCAATCGCTTCTAACGAAAAAAATCAGCCGGAATTATCCGGCTGATTTTTTTGTTTGTAAGTTTAAACTAAATATTGGCTATTCAACCGGCAGTTTAGAAAAGAATATTATCGGCGCTAGGAAAAAATTTTCTTGAGACGCTTTGACCACTTCGATTGCCAGCAAGTTTGTGCTTTGAGGAAATCAATGATCGTCCGGCGGGCCGCCTGATTTTCTGTCACGGCAATTTTTTTAACTTCGATTTTGATATTTTCCACTGAACCGGTCTGGTCGAAATTATTTTCCTCGCCGCAGTGCGTGCCGCTGCCGCTGAAACCGATGTTTTTAATTAATGATTTTCCAGGATAGAGGGTGAATTTATTTTTTAAAAAAGCCGAGGCATACCAACGGATCGCCCAGGAATCATTCTTTTTTTCGATCTGGTCGAGGAGCATCTGCGTGTAAGGGTAAGAACCGGAGAAGTCGAATTCGCCGGTCAGTTTTTTATCTTTCAACTCTTGCAATAATTTCCGGCCGTCGGCTTGAAACAGATTCCAGCCGCGCTTCCAAGTTGCCCAGCCCCAGCAATCGGCACCCCGAAGAAAAAAAGTTTCCGGCAAAGGTTTTTTGGTCGGATAGACGTAGCCGTGGATGCTCACGATTTGATCCTCGTTTTCATAGAGGTTCAAGCCGTCGTTCATGTACTGTAAAAAAAAGGGCGAGGTGACCATATCATCTTCCAAAACGATTATCCGGCCGGATTGATCGATTACTTCGCTGACACCGGCAATGATCGAATGAGCTAAGCCGTAATTCTTTTCGCGCGCCACGATCCTGATGCTTTGGAAACCAGTTACGGTTTTTAAAAATTCTCTGACCGCGTCAACGCCCGCTTTGCTTGAGGCAGAATCCTTGGCGCCATCAGAAAAAATGATCAAATCGCTTTGAGCGGCTAGAGTATTCTTTTGCAATGCGGCCATTGTTTCCTTGGTTTCTCCGGGGCGATTATAAACAAAGAGGGCGATAGGAGCCGGCGGTTTAATTATTTCCATATTTTTCAACGATTAAAAGTGATTAACATCTTTTTAAATAGTTCCTTTAACTTCGTATAGGATTCGAACAAACCGATTTTTTTCAAGAGGCCGATCATTTTTTCTTTACTAAATGTTTGCCAGGCATAAATATTTTTTCCTTCAAAAGCCTCGCGCAAATACCTTTTTTTCTTGCCTTGCAAGTGTAGTGTGTTGAATTTGATTAAATTGCCCGAAGCATCCTTGCCGAAAGGCTGGTCAAAGCGCCAGAAGATCTTTTTTATCCCCCAGATTGACATTTGATAGCTGACGCCGCCTTGGGCTCCCGATGAGATATTATCATCATAGGTTGAACCGTCGATTATGCCGGCCGTTTCGCCGACTTTTGCCGGGTATTTTTCCCGGTAAAAGCGCAGCAGCGTCATATCGCAAACGCCGCCGGGTTTATTCCGTAACTGATAATTTTTCCAAAATTCGGCCACCTTGGCATAGCCGGTTTCATCCTTCCGGCTGTAAACGTCCGTCAGAAAATCGCAAAAGTCATCCAAAGCTTCTTGGCTATTCCAGAAAGAATTATGGCCCGCCGAGCCTTCCGACAAAGTAAAAGAATAATTGGAGAATTTCGGCCACTCCTTAGCCAGGTCGGTAAAGATCAAGACGTCGGAATCGGCATGGAAAAAATCGGCTATATCATTTTTTTTTACAAATTCGTTGATGATCAGCCACCGCTGCAGGCAAAAAATTTCAAAGGCCAAAGGATTAGAAGAGAAATGCTGATAGACCAAAGAGAATTTTTCAGCCGCAGCGGAATAATCGCTGATTTTATACTGTTTGATCGAATCAAAAGGTCCGTTGCTGCCGTCATCGAGCAAAAATATATTTGCCGCCGGATTCGAACGGCGCGCGGCAGCCAAGGCCAAGCGCAAATAATCGGCTTGACCTTGATGGATGAAGATGATGTTGATCGGCTGATCGGACACCGGCATAATTTTTTACTATGGAAATTAATCGAGGATATGCCAAAATTAATAAAATATTAAACAAAGGTAAAATTTTTCTGGTTAAGATAATAATTCCAATCGATCGATTCCTTGGAAAAGATTATCAGCGGGACATCGGCATAATAGGCGGCAAAAGCTCCGAAGGTGCTGTTGGTTCCGATGATTAAGTCGGTTTGGGCTAAAGTGAATAAATCATCCAAGATTTTTCCCGAACTAAAAAAGAAATTCAGGCCGGCAAATATCTCCGGTGCGATCTTTTCATCCGAAGCGATAATAAAGCAGGCATCAGACAGGCCGGTTTGAGCACTGAAATCCTTAAGGATCATGGCGACGCTTTCGGGGGTGAAATAATATGCGCCATTCTGAAAAGTTCGATAATCATTTTGGCGGATATGGACGCCGACGATCTTGCCATATTTTTTTCGAGCTTCGTTCACCAATTTTTGACCCGCCACCCGTATATTCGGCCGGGGTGAAAAAAATCTTCTGACCTGCTCGTGATAACGAATCAGGCCGTCCGGATTGCGAAAGGCATATCCGGAAAAAATGATATCGTCCGGGGCGGCTTCCGCGACCCGCAGTCTTTCTTTTTGCTGCTGATCAGTATTTTTTGACGGCGGTAAAAAGAAAGTCTCGGTAAAACTGCCGCCGTTGTCGCTCGGTTGTATTGCACGAGCCAATTTTTTGCGGCCGAATCTGAGCCGTAAATACAAATTATAAAGCCGGCTGATCGAAAAGCGTTTTTTGGGGAAATGCTGGAATAGTCGGCCGAAGAATAATCGGGGCAGTAAGCCGGTCCGGCAAGCCGGGAAATATCGCACATATTGGTAAAAAGCCGGATTGGCGCAGCCATAACCTTTTTCCAGACAATAGGCGTAAACGGCGGCGTAATTCCATAATTGGTTGCCTAATTGGCCGTTATGATTGATGATGATTACTTTTTTGTCAGCCATTTTTTGCAAAAGTAAATTTTTTGTTTGATTCCACTTTTACGCCAGACAAATTCTAAAAAATTTTCCGCCTTCCTTTTATCAAGTTCAAGTTTTACCCCTTCTTTCCGGCAGAAGCGGAGCGCATCAAAGACGTATTTTCCTTTGACGATGGCTGTGCAAAAATAATCGATTATCGGCGCGCGGAAAGAAAGGAATGGCCGGTCAATCCGACGCGACCGCTCCAGTCCGCCGCCGGTTTCAAAATCCCAGCCGGTCTCTCCGTCTTTAAGGAGCGCTAATAATATCAGCCGATCCCAAATCGCAGTCTGGGTGCAATTGCGATAAGCCGCGTCCCGGCTGATCGTCCCGATTTCCTGATTGTTATCAAGAGGCTGATCCGGGCCGGGGCAAGGGTAGAGCCGCAGATAAGCCGCCTTAGTTTCGGCCATCACGCGGAGAGCCGCTTCGAGCTGACTATTGTCGACTTTTTTCCTTAAAAAATAATCTTCCTGAAAATAAATAATATAATCGCCGCTGATATTCTTTAAAGCGACCATCAAATTGCTGGCCCAGCCGCGATCAGGACTGGCCTTAAAAGTCGTCACTCGCGGATCGTTAAAGGTTTTGTCGTTGCCGATTAGAATTATTCGGAAAGGACAATCCGGCCAGTAGCGGAAAAAAAAAGTAAAAAAAGGGCCCCAGGAATCGGCATAGGCATCGCAGGAGGAAATGACAACGGCGCAATTATTTTTTTCCATATTGGCGCGGATGATATTATTATTTTTTTGCCTGGATAAAAGCGATGGCATACCAGAGATCCTTGATCATGTCGGTCTGGGCGGCTTCCGCCTCGTTGGTGGCGAGCCATAATTGGAATTGAGGAAAATACTTCTTATATTCGATCTTGACTGACGAAAAATTTTTGAACAGCCCGCTGATCCGCTCTTTATTATAAAGTTTGTTGATCGGCAAAACGTCTCTGACTCCATACGGAACAGTAACCAGTAAAGTGCCAGACGGTTTGAGAATTCTGGTCATTTCGTTGACTGCTTTTACGTCGCCTTGCGGATCGTCATCGCTGCCGTAACGGCCGGCCACGCCGATATGTTCCAAAGTTGAGACGCAGGAAACGACGTCGAAATAGTTATCGGCATAAGCGGTTTTTCTAATATCGCCGACGGTAAATTTTACAGCTTCGCTTTTAATCGACTTGCTATTCAGATCAAGGCTATGAATCTCGATCGTTTTGGGCAGGAAGTCATAAAGCAGATTGCTGGCCGTCGAGCCGACATCCAAAAGCTTGCCGCTCGAAATCTTGATGTTCTCCAGGAGCCAGGGATATTCCAAAGTCCGGTCGGAATTCGGCGGTTGCTGAAACAGGACTTTGGCCAATAAGCGGCAGTCCGAGAATTTTTGACATTCGTCTTGCTCTAAATAAAATAACGGCGCGTTGATAAAGTAGATCGCTTTTCTGAAAAATTTAATGGTTAAATTAAATAATCTTTTAAGTTTTCGTAAAATTAATTTCATAGAATGATTGATCTTCCTAATTAAGAAATAGTTATTTAATTAAGCGTGTCCGGGGGTTGGCGATAATATTTAACAGAGAAAAAAACGGCCGAGTGATTGATTTATTAAACAAATTTTTAAATTTTATCAACAGCACTATTTTCTTTTTTAAGCCGGCGGCAGAGAGGTAATAATCGGCGCTGCCCGTATTTTGCAGGTCGCGGCTGCCGCGCAAGAATGACAAGTTTTTTTTATCCTCAAGGCTAAAACCGAATTTTTCCTTATGCCGATAGTCATGGTTTTGATGGATAACCTGATATGATCGGCTGATATCGATTACCGGCAGATGTTCGGCCAGGCTGTGGGCGATCAGCCAGTTATCCCAACCGATCCGGCCGACGGCAAAGGCCGGAAGATCAAAAAAAGAATTTTTTCTAAAAATAAAAAAGTCACTGCCGGCCATCGGGTGCAAAACTCCGCGAATTTTCACGTCGTTATTTATTTTTGTTTCCCATTGCTGATCGGAAAAATCGAGCAAACCCTCAACCTCCAGATCCCGGCGCCGGCCGACAGCCAAAAATTCTTTGCTTGGCAAGAATTTTAATATTTTTAGCAATTCACCGGTTAAAATAATATCCGCATTGAGATACATTAAAATATCGTTCTTGGCCTTTTGCCTGACCAGGCTGAAAGCGGAACTGATCAAAGGCGTGCCATATTCATTGCATTCTACCTGGGCAAGCTGGATAATATTGTGTTTTTGGCAAAATTCAGCCACGCCGAAATCATTACCGACCAAAATAACCTCTACTCCATCGCCCAACTTGAGCCAACTTAAAATGGCATTGGTTTGGATGTCGATGATATGAGAATCTTCAAACGGTTTGGGGATAGAAAAGATAGTGATCATGTTTTTTTAATATTTTTTTGGTATTCCTTCAGACTCAGCCATGATTTTTTTTCATAGTCGAGGGAAAGCATAGTCAGCTCCCAGCCATGTTTAAAATCCAAAAAACCGAGTTTGCAGATATAGCAATCGATAAACATATCTATCATCGCTAGACGCATTTCTAACGTGGAGAATCTTTTTCCGTCCAGATAGTAGGCCTCCCCCTGATATTTCAGATACCTCTCGTGCTTTTTCTCAAGTTGCTCTGTCGAATTGGCCCAATAGTGCTTGATGATGAAATTTTTCAGCTTAAGGGCTTTGAAGCCCGGCTTTAAACTTGTACCCTGATGGATGACATCGGCAAAATTCATCCTGTGGCGGTTAAAAATGCAGGTGCTGCCGGTCGTGCCCCAGCGGCCGAAAATTACCGGGTCGTTAAGATAATAATTCCGCATGGCAACGACCACCTCGCCCAAATTATTATTCCGGCTGATCGCTTCCGTGATGGTCGGTAAAGCATCGTTGGGGAAGATCATATCCGGATCGACAAAAACTATCCAATCATTTTTGGCTTGAGACGAAGCCCAGGCTCTGATTTTTTCGACATAGGGAACATGGGCATGATAAATTATCCTCGCCCCGTTTGCCTCGGCGATCCGGATCGTTTCATCGCTCGAGCCAAGATCTACGATAACGTTTTCGTCGCAGAATTTTAAAGATTTTAAACATTCGTCGAGATGAATGGCTTCATTATAGGTCACGGTGACCGATGAAAATTTTACCTTATCCATAAATTTAAATTTTCCATTTTGACGGCAAAAATATCTTCACGTGGCTGGGAAATGGCGTCAGCCTTTTTATCCTGTCCCCCTGGATTATTTTTAAATAATGGCAATTTGAGAGATTATCATAAATTTCCGTCGCATTCCCGGCCCAGAGCGACAAGCTGTAATCCCCGGGGGAGAGATAGAAATTGGGAATGGAAACGGTAACGAAATATCGCCCTTCTTTAATTCCGGAAATTAAGAAACCATCATCTTCGTTGGTGAGATGAGAAATTGAAGATTGATAAATGTCCAAGATTTCCAGGCTCATTTGAATATTTTTCAGATCCTGATGAAAGGCGATTTCAATCTGAACATTTACCGTATCACCCATATAAAAAGAATCATTTTCTTTTTTTCCGTCATTGAGAAGCTTGACGCCTTTAAATTCCATTTTGCCGTTGCCGTTGCGCCTTTTTTCGGAATCTTTGAAAATAGTCAATTCATCCTTTTTATTATTTTCATCCAAATAATACTCGATGACATCGTCGGTATTCCCGATCATTTTTATACTGCCGCTGTCCAGCAGGATAGTTTTTTTGCAGAGCTGTTTTATCGCTCCCAGGTTATGGCTGACGAACAAAATAGTTCTGCCGTCTTGATTCGTGATCTCGCCCATCTTGCCCAAGCATTTTTTTTGAAAATCCGCATCGCCGACCGCGAGCACTTCGTCAACGATCAGAATATCCGGTTCCATGTGGGCGGCGACGGAAAAAGCCAAGCGGACGTACATACCGGAAGAAAAATATTTTACCGGTGTATCCAAAAATTTTTTCACGCCGGAGAATTCGACGATTTGATCGAATTTTTGGGCGATTTCCTGGCGTGACATTCCCAAGATTGCGCCGTTTAAAAAGATATTTTCCCGGCCGGTGAGTTCAGGATGAAAACCGGTGCCGACTTCCAATAAACTGCCGACCCGGCCGTTCAAGATTATTTCGCCTTCGGTCGGCGGGGTGATTTGGGAGAGGATTTTCAAGAGGGTGGATTTGCCGGCGCCGTTATGGCCGATGATGCCGATCACCTCGCCCTTTTCCACGGTGAAATTAATATTTTTCAACGCCCAAAATTCTTCCTTAGTTTCCAACCCGGCCATTGCCTTGGTTTTTTTAATCAAAAATCTCCAAGGAGACCTCAGGATGTTCGCCAGGACGTCGCGCAAGGCGATATATTTGCCCTTTTGATGGGTAATATTATATTTTTTGCCTATATTTTTTACTTCGATTATCGGCGTAGACATAAAATTAAATTATATCGGCGAAGAACCTTTCGGTCTTTTTAAAGATATAGATGCCGGCAATAAGAATGACGGTGCAGGAGGTGAAAGAGATCGCGACGAGCAGCCAGTTGATCGGGGCATTGCCTAAAATAGCCGCCTGCGCCGCCTTAATAACGCCAGTCATCGGATTAATCGAAAGAAGCCAGGCTTTTTTCCCCGCGATGCTGGCTGGATAGATGACCGGCGTGACGTAAAGCAGAATTTGGATGAAGAAAGGCAGGGCGTAGCGGACATCGCGATATTTTACGTTGATAGCCGCCAAGATCAGCCCGCCGCCTAAGGCAGCCATAAAAGAGATCAGGATTAAAAGCGGCAAGATCAACAGGCCGATCAAGTGCGGAGTAAAATGATAATAGAACATCATGCCGACTAAGATTACGGCCGAGACGGCAAAATCGACGAACTTAGTGATGATCGTCGAAATCGGCAGGATCAGACGCGGGAAATAAACCTTAGTGATAATCGCCTGATTGCCAACCATTGAAACGCTGGCATCGGATAAGGCCGTGGAAAAAAATTGCCAGATCAGGAGACCGACGTAGACGAAGATCGGATAGGGGACATTATCGGACGGAACTTTAATCAGAGCGCCGAAAAAGACACTGAAAACGACCATAGTAATGAAAGGCTGGAAAATCGCCCAGCCCACGCCGATGGCTGTCTGTTTATAGCGGACTTTTAAATCGCGCCAGGCCAAAAAATAAATCAGCTCGCGATATTGCCAGAGCTCTTTCAAATCGTTCCAACTAATAATTTTTTTTGGTCTGATGATCGTTTGTGCCATATTACCAAGTCTTAATTTTTTCCTTAGTGGTTTTTTTAAGCTGTTGATACGACTCGACAGCCTGCCGTTCGATCTCCGGAGAAATGAGTCTGAGGATTTCTTTGCCCATAATCCGGTATTGCCGGCCGATTTTATTAGCTCGAATCAGGCCCTTTTTCAAAAGCCTTTTCATGGTGCTGCCGCTGATTTTTAGGA
This sequence comes from Candidatus Falkowiibacteriota bacterium, assembly GCA_963747695.1. Classification (GTDB taxonomy): domain Bacteria; phylum Patescibacteriota; class Patescibacteriia; order Patescibacteriales; family WJLG01; genus JAQTUZ01. Next base: position 41,114 of record CAVVFV010000008.1, read on the forward strand.
GTTGCTGGGTCTCAGCAGTGGTATAAACCTCATTTTCATTTATCTCGTTGTTCATGTTTTTATTATATCTTAAGGGGTTATTAGGTGTCAATAAGTAGTAAGAAAGTTGAAAAAAGGCGATGTCCGGTGTATGATTATATTTGATAATCATGTGACTTAGCCGGCATGTTCAAGATTAACTTGCCCACTAAAGCTAATTTGATGAGTAGAGTTTTAGCAAAAATTAAAGCGAGTCTTAAATTTGCCCGTCACGAGGTCCGAATAGTTTTGGCGCGGATAAAAGGCCGCTACGGGAAAAAAATTTTTTCCGGATCGAAAGGAAATGAGCTGATCGCCATAGCTTTGACCGGTCAGGCGCCTTTTATGGCCGCCAGAATCGGCAGCGGGGAACTCGAATGTATAAGTTTTTATTTTAAAAATAGAAAGACGGCCAAAGTTCCCTATCCCGAGGAAATAAAAAAGAAGATGCATGATAATGCCGGATTTTTTCCGGCTGATGATGAGAGTCTTGATAAGTTTAGTGAAATTTTTCTTGAAAGTTTAAAAAAAACCGACTTGTTGGCGGTTTGGTTTAATCAAAACGAGGATCTTATTTGCCGCGAGTTTTGTCCAGGCGCCCAATTTTCGGAACTGAAAAGTTTAGAGCCGTATTACTGGCCCAAGCCTTGGAGTGCGGCATTGGCCGGGAAGAAAGTCCTGGTGGTCCATCCGTTTGTCCAAACCATCTCCAGTCAATATCAGAATAAGCGCAAATTGATTTTTGCCAACCCCGCGGTTTTACCAAAATTTACGCTAAAGACGGTGCGGACTGTCCTATCGCTGGGAGATGAAAAAACTCAATTTACAGATTGGTTCGCGGCCTTGGCGAGCATGGAAAAAGCGATTGCCGCCGAGGATTTTGACGTCGCGATCATCGGCGCCGGCGCTTATGGCTTGCCGCTCGCGGCTTATGTCAAAAGTTTGGGCAAGCAAGCCGTCCATATGGGCGGCGCAACCCAGATCCTTTTCGGAATCAAGGGCAAGAGATGGGATAAAGCGCCGTTTATTTCCCGTTTATATAATGAAAATTGGGTCAGGCCGACGGCTGAGGAAACGCCGCGGGGAGCGGAAAAAGTCGAAGGCGCTACTTATTGGTGAACGATATCTTAGAGAGTTATTTAGTGAACCAAAAACAGCCGCAGCCGAAAATTAGATTTTTTACCAATGCCGGATCGGCATTTTTTATTAGGCCGACTTCTTTCCAGTTGTCAGCGACGAGAGAAAATTCTTTAAGTTTCAGATCTTGAAAATATTCCCTGATCTGTTCGTAACTATAAATACGATGGGCGTTGAATTGCAAGCGCGGCTGGCCGACCGGTACGACGAAAAGTAAATTACCACCGGGTTTTAGCACGCGGATCAATTCTTTCATCGCCGCCAGATCGCCGTCCGGATTGAGCGGATCGCCGTAACGGCCCAAACCGACATGTTCTACCACATGCATGCATGACAAGGATTCCATGCTATTGTCGGCGAACGGCAAGGCGAGCAAATCGGCCTGACCGCTGGTTAAATTGGAAAGCTTCAGGTCGGCAGGACGGTAATCGTAAAATTTTACCGGCACAAAAGCGGATACCAGGGTGGAAAAATGAAGAACCGAAGATATATCGATGTGCAGTGCCGGTTTGGTTTGGGCGATAATTCTGGCGGCCCAGGCCGGATGATAGGTGTAATGCGGCTCAAAATCGGAAGTGGCGGTTTTTTCATCCAACAACGGCCGGACATTGCTGGAGTAAAAAGCAAAACGCTTATTTTTGTCCAAAGCGCGAAAAGCCCGGATCTCGCCGATAAAGAGAAAATACTTCGGGAGATGAGAAATTTTTTTGATTATTTCTTTAACTTCCTTTTTAATGATTACCTTCGATTCCTCGAGGAGTAAAGTGAGCATATTTAGTGGTTGATCGCCGCAAGCGAATTAATAATTGATAAACGTGGCTGATTGTTAGCTGACCAGGGAATAATTAATCGGCACTAACTATTTTTCCAATTCGGCAGTAAGCTCGGCAAGCAGCTCATCGTAAATTTTTTGTCCGTAGTGGTAAGGGAATTTATCGACCGGATTATATTCCGCCGGACTTCCGCAGATGATATTTTTGACAAAAGTTTTCTGCGCCGCTAACTTAAGCATCACTTCCCTGATCTTCCGCGACCGCTCAAGATATTTTTCCCGTTTTTCCAATTCATCCGGATAATGGATAAAGAAAATCATTATGCCGGGATATTTTTTACTCGCCCAATCAAAAAAGGCTGTGTAATATTTTTCCAGGTCCAGTAGTGGCAGCATGCCCGAAGCAGAGAAGGTATGGTTGAAATTTTCGTCGTGGACGAGATCGTTCCAGAAGCAAGTGAACGACCAGCCTTCGTTTTTGTGAGTGAATTTCTTATCAGTCAGTTCGGCGAAGGAATCCATCACCAAATATTTCACCGGACGTTTATTGGCGAGCCAAGGCAATTTTTCCTGTTGCTTGATGATTTCGTTAAGATCGCTTCGGCGGAGCCGGAAATATTTGATGATCTCCGCGGTTTTCGGCCGCGGCGCGCCGTTGACGCAATCCAGAAAAGTATCAACGCGGGTTTTCTGCTGGTTGATCACCAGGAAATTATGATGTTTATTCAGCCATGACCGCAGCAACTTATTGCCCAGGCAGGCATTTCGGCCGAGAATAACCGTTTTTTTATCAAAAGGATTATGATAAACGAACGCATTCCGAAGGTTCGCCAGCTTGATGGCCAGCCCAAGAGAAAAATATTTCTTTAGTTTATTTTTCATCATCGTTTTATTATCAAGCGAAGCGAGCGAAATGATCTCGCGCCTCGCCGGGATCGTTTCCGAGCGAGCGCAGAGAAAATACTCCGTCCGCTTGCGGCGGAGACACCTGCCAGAAAGATGGGGCGAGTGCTCGCCCTGCGGTTGATACCATTCATTCTGTTAGAGCCGCTTGTTCACTGACTGTTTCCGGCGCTGGTTCCTGCCGGCGCGGGGTGTATACATAATATTTATATAAGAAGAAATTCCAGGAAACCGCCAGGATGATCGAGCTAAGGCGAACCAGGCGATAATCGTATTTTAACAGATGATTGAAGAGGTACATCGCGCCGACAGCGAAACAGTAATTATAAGCGACGACGATGCCGAAGCGGATGAGCTGATGATGGGTCAGGGGGTTACCTTTGAATGACCAATATTTATTCAAAAGAAAGACGTAAACCAAAATAAAAATCTGATTGGCGACGACCGCGACAAAAGCCGGCCAATGCCAGACTTCTTTGAGGAAGATCAGACTGCCCATATCCAAAACGACGGCGCTCGTGCCGACGATGAAGTATTTGACGAATTGCCGGCGCATCGACCAGAAGAAATTGAAAGTTTTTTTGAGCATTTCAGGAATTAATTTAATTAATATAGTCGGGAATAGACCCTCCCCGTCAGGCCGAGGCGGCCTGCCACCCCTCCCGAGGAGGGGACGAAAATTATTCCAGGTTATCTAAATACCATCGGTAATAAGATTTTAATCCGTCGGCTAAATTTATTTTATGTTGCCAGCCGAGCTGATGCAAGCGGGAAACATCCAGCAGTTTGCGGGGCGTTCCATCGGGCTTGGTTTTGTCCCAAGAGATATCACCCGAGAAGCCGGTGATCTTTTTGATCAGTTCGACGATTTCTTTGATGGAAAGATCTTCGCCCGTGCCGATATTGACGATTTCGCTGTTGTCATAATTATTCATTAAAAAAACGCAGGCGTCGGCCAGATCATCGACGTGGAGAAATTCCCGTTTGGCCTTTCCCGTTCCCCACACCACGACTTTTTTATCTCCGCGGATCTTAGCTTCATGAAATTTGCGCAATAATGCCGGCAGGACGTGAGAGTTCTGCAAATCGAAGTTATCGTTAGGGCCGTAAAGATTAGTGGGCATCACGGAAATGAAATTGGTGCCGTATTGTCGGTTATAGGATTGGCAAGTGATGATGCCGGCGATTTTGGCGATCGCATAAGGCTTGTTGGTTTCTTCCAATGGTCCGGATAAAAGATATTCTTCTTTGATCGGCTGTTTGGCGTCGCGCGGATAAATACAGGAACTGCCGAGAAATAATAATTTTTTCACGCTGTTTAGTTGAGACTCGCGGATGACATTGTTCTGGACGGTTAAATTTTCATAAATGAAATCGGCCGGATAAGTCTGATTGGCGACGATGCCGCCGACTTTGGCGGCGGCGAGAAAGACGTATTCCGGCTTTTCGGTTTGGAAAAATTCCGCTACGGCATGCTGGTCGAGCAAATCAAGTTCTTGCCTGGTTTTCAAAACCAAATTGCCAAATCCTTCCGTTTGTATTTTTCGGACAATAGCTGAACCGACCAAGCCGTTGTGACCAGCGACATAAATAGATGAGTTTTTATTCATATAAATTTAGCGGCAAATATCCAATATCAAATAACTAATATCAAAAAAATATTAAAATATTTAATTATTTTTTAAAATATTGGTTATTTGATCTTGGATATTTTTAACCGCCGGCACTTTCTTGCTTTAAATCCTTGACACACATCTCCTTGATCAACTCGGTGAAAGATACTTGCGGTGCCCAGCCTAATTTGGTTTTGGCTTTGGTCGGGTCGCCGAGGAGGATGTCGACTTCGGTCGGGCGGAAATATTTAGGATCAATTTCGATAATTATTTTACCGGTTTTTTTATCCAGGCCTTTTTCGTTGACGCCTTGGCCTTGCCAGACAAGCTGGATGTCGAAGTGAGCGGCGGCTTTCTCGGCGAATTCGCGGACCGTGTGGGTTTCGCCGGTCGCCAAAAGATAATCATCCGGCGCTTCGGCTTGGAGCATTAGCCACATACCGCGGACATAATCTTGGGCATGGCCCCAGTCGCGCTGGGCGTCGAGATTGCCCAAAAATAATTTTTGTTCTTTGCCTAATTTGATCCGGGCGAGTCCCCGAGTGATTTTGCGGGTGACGAAAGTTTCGCCGCGGCGGGGAGATTCATGATTGAATAAGATCCCGTTGACGGCAAACATATTGTAAGCCTCACGGTAATTTCTGGTGATCCAGTAAGCGAAAACTTTGGCTACTCCGTAAGGCGAGCGGGGATAGAAAGGCGAGGTTTCTTTGAGGGGAATTTCCGCGGCCTTGCCGAACATCTCGCTGGAAGAAGCTTGATAAAATTTGGTCTTAATCCTGGACTCGCGGATGGCATCAAGCAAGCGCAAGGCGCCGAGGCCGGTGACATCGGCGGTGTATTCCGGCATATCGAAAGAAACGCGGACATGGCTTTGCGCGCCCAGGTTATAAATTTCATCCGGCTGGATTTTCTCCAGCAGGCGGCTCAAGTTGCTCGAATCGGAAAGATCGCCGAAATGCAAGAATAATTTGACGCCATTGATGTGCGGATCAGTATAAAGATGGTCGATGCGGCCGGTATTGAAAGTGCTGGCGCGGCGGATCAAACCGTGGACTTCATACCCCTTTTCCAATAATAACTCCGCCAAATAGGAGCCGTCTTGTCCGGTAATGCCGGTGATCAGTGCCTTTTTCATAATTTGATGCGAATGCCGCGAATTAGTCGCGAATGCCGCGAAAATCGCGAATAATATTTATTTTATCTGCCGGCTCGAGATAAAACCGTGGAAATCGTTTTTAAGATGATTGATAAGTCCAGATAGATCGAGCGGTTTTTTACATAATACAGATCGTACTGTAATTTTTTCATCGTATCGGCAAAAGAAGGCGAATGGTATTCCCCGGAAATTTGGTCGCAACCGGTGACGCCCGGTTTGACCAGCATCCGCTCGCGGTAAAAAGGGATTTGTTTTTCCAGCTCAGTGATCAATTCCGGCCGTTCGGGGCGCGGGCCGACAAAACTCATTTCGCCTCTGATAATATTGAGCACCTGGGGAATTTCGTCCAGGCGGGTTTTGCGCAAGAACGAACCGAAGCGGGTAATGCGGCTGTCATTGACCGCGGTCGGGGAGTGGTCGTTATTTTCGGTTTTCATCGTGCGGAATTTGATGATCCGGAAATTTTTTCCCCGTTCGCCGGTCCGCGTTTCCAGAAAAAATACCGGGCCGCGGCTTTCCAATTTGACGATCAAGCCGATGATCAGCCAGAAAATTAAGCTGACCAGGAAGATCAGGAGCGACAAGATAAGATCAGACGTCCGTTTGAACAGATCGAAGTCTCTCTTGTTGCCTTCGTTCAGATTTTCCAAAAACCACATCTTGTTGATTTCCTCCAGAGGGATTTTGCCGGCGATGTTTTCATAAAAATCAACCAAGTTGATAAAAGTGATTTTTAACGGCAGGCATTCGAAAAGCAAAGCGCGCAATTCCTGCGAATCGGGCGCCGTGGCAAGTATGACATTATTGATTTTTCTTTTTTCGATCAAAGCCGGCAGGTCATTGAGATTGGAAAAGATCGGCGTGCCGTTCAATTCTTTGCTGTTTGTTTTTTCGTCCAGGATGAAAGACAAAGAAAAACCCAGCTGCGGCTTTTGTTTCAACTCGGCCGAGATTTCTTCAACCAAGTGATTTTGGCCGATGATCGCCAGATTGACGCGGGGCAGATATGATTTGAGCAGGGAATTCAGAGAGCGGCGCCAAATGATGAACAGGGCGGCGAAGACAACGATGAAAATCGCCAAATTGGTTTTGGGAGTCAGTTTGTCGTGAGGGAAAAGATAAAAATAAACGATCGATAAAAGCGCCGCAATAATAAAACTTTGGCCGACTCGCTGAAAGAATTGAGCGTTGTTGACCGCTTGGCGCAGATCGTAAAGATTGGAAATGTAAAAAGCGATCAGCCAAAAAACAAAAACCACCAGGAATGATTCCCAGAGCTTTTGATAGGTTTCGGCGCCCGGCAAAGTCAGATAGCGGAGCCAGAGTGTCAGAAACAGGGCCAGCTGCATGACGATCAGATCGCCCAACAGGATAAGGAAATTTTTAAATCGATTGCTCATAAAAAAATAATACGAATACTACGAATTTTATGCGAATACTACGAACACTGCGAACCGAATAACACACCCTGTCCGCGAGGCGCGGACACCCCTCTCGAGAGGGGAATAAAAATAGTTCGCGGTATTCGCGAAGAATTCGCGGTATTCGTATCATGTCATGTAATACTTAAATTAGCAGAAAAAATCGCGAAAAGCAAGCTTGCCTAAACAAGGCGGGAATGATAAGATTTAGGCATGGAAAAACGAAGTTTGGAAGAAAAAAAAGGCTGGCCGTTGGCGGGAAACGTCAAGATTACCGATTTTTTGGAAAAAAGCATCACCAACGGTAAAATAGTCAATACTTATATTTTTTTGGGCTTAAAGGACCTGGGCAAGACCGCGGCGGCCGTTTATTTTGCCAAGAGTCTGCTCTGCCAGAAGCAGAAGCCGGGAATTTTTTCGTTGCCTTGCGGCAGCTGTTCGTCTTGCCGCCAAATGCAGAATTCCGGCAAGGAAGAAAAGGGTTTTGAAACATTGCACGGCGATTTTCATTTAGTCAGAAAAGAAGAGGGTAAGAAAAATATTTCCATCGAGCAAATCCGGGAATTCATCAGGATTTTAGAAATGAGTTCTTTTTCGAATTCCTATAAAGTCGGCATTATCAAGGACGCTGATGATCTTTCCGAGGGAGCGGCCAATGCATTGCTAAAAACCCTGGAAGAACCGCGGCCGAAAGTCGTCGTGATTTTGACCGCTGCCCGCCTGGAAAAAATTCCCGCGACGATCGTTTCGCGCAGCCAGGTGCTGCATTTCTTGCCGGTGCCGGTTGCGACGATCTATGATTATCTGGTCAAGGATCTTGGTTGTCCGCGCGGGGAAGCCAAAAATATTTCGCGCTTGAGCCTGGGCCGGCCGGCGCTGGCGGCGAAATTTTTCGAAGACCGGGATTTTTATCAGAGTTATTTGGAAAAAACCGAAACCTTTTTGCAATTTTTTAAAAATAATTTGAACGATCGCCTGACCGCGGTCGGTGCGATCAGCGCCGCCGGGGATGAGGAAAGCAAAGCGGAGACCGCCCTGGGAATTTTAAACGTCTGGCAGGGGATCTTGAGAGATTTGATTTTGCTTAACTCCAATAATGGCGATTTGATCCAGCATGAGCCGTGGCGGGAAAAATTGGAAAAAATCTCCGGCGGATTGAATGGCGGCAGTCTAAAAAAGATCAGCGAGTCGCTCGCGCTGGGCGAAAAATATGTCCGTGCCAATGTCAATCCGCGGCTGGTGCTGGAGAATATAGCCATTAATATATAATTTTTAATTTTTGTAATTTTTAAATTTTTAAAGAATTTTTAATATTTAATTTTTAAAAATTATAAAATTAAAAATTAAAAATTATCAGCCATATGTTCAATCAAAAAATCATCATTGCTTTTTCGCTTTGTTTGGCGGCGGTGCTGTTAATGGGCGCCGGGTGTTCCATTTCTTTCAAAGGCGGCGACACCTCGGCGGTTGACGGCGGATTTTGGGTCAGTCTGGATCAAGGCGTATCCTGGCGGCAGGTCAATGCCGTGCCGACTGCCGGAGGCGTAAGCAATATCAATGCGCTCGACGATTCGAGCCTGGCGCTGGATCCGGAGGACACGAACGCGATTTATTTCGGCAGCGCCACTGACGGATTATATTATACTTATGGTCTAAGCAACGGCTGGACCAAGGCGACGGGTTTGAATGAAAAGAAAATCAATGCCGTGGCCGTCAGCCCTGATGATAAATGCATCATTTATGCGGCCGCCGGCAATAAAGTCTACCGCTCGAGCGACTGCAGCCGCACCTGGACGCAAATTTATTTTGATAATGATCCCACCACGCAGATCAATGCGCTGGCAGTAGATTTTTATAACGCCCAGCGCCTTTATTTCGGAAATTCGAGAGGCGATGTGGGGCGCAGCGTCGATCGCGGCGATCATTGGGTAACGGTTTTACGCTCCGGCTCCGGAATCAATCAGATCGTGCTGAGCCCGGCGGACAGCCGCAAGGTTTTCGTCACTACCGTCGGCGAAGGCATTTATCGGACTGCCGATGCCGGTGATAATTGGGTCTCGCTCAAGGGCGAGATGGCAGAATTCAAAAATAGTTTTAATATCGTTTCGCTGGTAGTCACGCCGGGTAATGACGGCCTGATTTTTGCGGCCACGGCTTACGGACTTTTAAAATCAGCCGATTCCGGCGACACTTGGACAAGGATCAATCTGATCACCTCGGAACAAAACGCTTCGATTAATTCTTTGGCCGTCAACCCGCAGAATTCTAAAGAAATTTATTATGTCACTAATACTACTTTTTACAGTTCGGGAGACGGCGGCGCCAGCTGGCGGACCAAAAAACTTCCTTCCACCCGCGCCGGCTGGCAATTGCTGGTCAAGCCGGACGAACCCAAGGTGATCTTTATGGGAGTGAAGAAAACTCAACAAAGTTCCGGAGCCTTCGGATTATAATGGAGGAATAAGAAAATTAATAAGTTCGCACATGATGCGAATACTACAAATTTTACGCGAATACTACAAACAGATTTCACGAATTTACTTTTAATAATTCGATAAATAGTTCGCGGTATTCGCGAAGAATTCGTAGTATTCGCATCATGATTTCAACTTTAGATTAAATTAAAATAACAATATTATGAATCAATACTTAGTCGCAAAAAAAGGCGAATTTCAGAAGGCCGTGGAGTTCTTCAAGAAAGACATTTCATCTTTGCGCACCGGACGGGCCAATACCGCTATTTTGGAGGGGGTGCAAGTCGAAGCTTACGGCGCCAAGACGCCCTTGGTCGGTTTGGCCAATGTGGTGGCGGCCGATGCGCGCAGCCTGATCGTGTCTCCTTGGGATAAAAATGTCGTTAAAGATGTAGAGAAGGCGATCATCGAAGCCGGTCTGGGCGTCGGAGTGGTCAACGAAGGCGACAAGATCCGTCTGACGATTCCGGCGATGACCGAAGAAAACCGCCAGGATTTAGTGAAAAGGCTGAATGAAAAAACCGAGCAGGCCAAAGTTTCCGTCCGGCAGAATCGTGAAGTGATCAAAACCGCCATCGAAAAAGCCGAGAAAGGCAAGGCAATCTCCGAAGATGACCGCTTCCGCTTTATGGAAGAATTGGAAGAAGAAGTGAAAAAAGTTAACGAAGAACTTAAAGCCATCCGCGATAAGAAAGAGAAAGAGGTAATGACTATATAATGGCGCTTAGGCACTTAGGTAATTAGGGCTTAGGATTGTTTTTATGTTCAGAAATTAATATCGTTGCGCCTAAGCACCTAATTAACTAAGTACCTAATAATTTTTTAAAATATTTTTTATGCTTTTAACGATAGTCGTCTTTGTAATAGTTCTATCCGTCCTCGTCTTCGTCCATGAGGCCGGGCATTTTTGGGCGGCGAGAAAAATGGGGGTGAAGGTCGAGGAATTCGGTTTTGGCTTGCCGCCGCGAGCCATTGGCGCGTTGAAATTTACCGCTGACCGGGCGGTGCCTTTGGCGGAAGAAGAAACTGTCGAGGTGGAGGAAAATATGTTCGGCGACCAAAAAATTCATGAAGAAATTACCGAAGTCGGAGTAATAAAAAAAATAAAGCGGTGGAAATTTTTTTGGGGCGAACGATTGCCCGACCCGGAAAAAGATTTTGTCGCCGCTGATACGGTTTACTCGATCAACTGGCTGCCCTTGGGAGGATTTTGCAAGATCAAAGGAGAAAACGGCGAAGGCGAAACTGATTCCGATAGCTTTGTTAACAAGGCGATCTGGAAAAGGATCGCCATAATTTCCGCCGGCGTGATTATGAACGTCATCCTGGCGATGGTGCTTTTTGCCGCCGGCTATATGATCGGTTTGCCGCAGAGCGTCGATGACAACACCGGCCAGAATTATATTACCGATCAAAAAATTCAGATTGTCGAGGTTTTGCCGAACACGCCCGCGGCGAGCGCCGGAATAAAGGCGGGAGACGTGATCATCTCGATCGACGGGAATAAGTTCACCCGCGACACGCTCTTGCAGGATTATGTCAACGCCCATGCCGGAAAAGTTTTGGACTATCAGATTTTACGCGATAATCAAACCATCGATTACCAGATTACGCCGACCGTCAATAACGGCAAAGGGCAGATCGGCATCGCCATCGTCGATACCGGCCTGGTGCGCTATCCTTGGTATCTGGCGATCTGGAAAGGCATTACCACGGCGATAATCCTGCTTTGGGTGATCATTGTCGCCTTTTACGAATTGATCAAGAATCTGATCCTGGGCCATGGCGTTTCGGCGGAAATTTCCGGACCGGTCGGCATTGCCACGATGACCGGCCAATACGCGCGGATGGGTTTTGTCTATCTTCTGCAATTCGTCGGCCTGCTTTCGCTTAACTTGGCCGTCGTAAATTTTCTGCCCTTGCCGGCGTTGGATGGCGGAAGAATTATTTTTTTGCTGATTGAAAAGATCAAAGGCAGCCCGGTCAAGCGGGAAGTGGAAGCGACGGTTCATAATGTCGGTTTCATCGCTCTGATCATTTTAGTCTTGGCGATCACGGTTAAAGACATCGCGCCGTACACCAGCCCGTTGGTTAATTTGTGGAAGAAGATATTTTAAACTCCCCTCCTTTCGAAGGAGGTGTCTGGCGGTGGTTTGGCAGGAGAAAATCGCCGACCCCATTAAATTTTATGTGGGATAATATTTCTCAAGTTATAATATTCGTTTTCGGCGTCTTGTCGATCTTTTTGGTCGCCAAGAAAAACAAGTGGGGTTTTGTCTGCGGCCTAGCCACCCAGCCTTTCTGGTTCATCACCACTTATATCAATCACCAATGGCCGATTTTCTTTTTGAATTTTTTCTACACTGCTGTCTGGATTTTTGGAGTTTATGAATGGTTTTATAAAGATAAAAAAATAATCAATAAGCCATGAAGCTAAAAATTTTTTTCATCATCATCGTCGGCGCGCTGGCCTTGAGCGGTTGCGCCTCAAGCAACGCGATCAACGTCCCGCTGCAGCCGCAGGCAGTAAGCCCGACGGCCGAACAGGCGGCTAATCCAACGAGTCAAACTAATAATCAATCTAATCAAAATCAAATGAGCATTGGTAAAACCACCACGGTCACCCCGGGAACCGCCGATTCTAAATTATTGGCACAATACGATGGAGCAATCTTGCACACCAATTTCGGCGACATCGAAGTGCAATTTTACAACGACGAAGCGCCGATTACCGTCACTAATTTTTTGCGTCTCGCCCAGTCCGGTTTTTACGACGGCACCAAGTTTCACCGCGTCATCCCCAATTTTATGATCCAGGGCGGCGATCCGAATTCCAAAGATAATGACTGGTCCAACGACGGCATGGGCGGTCCGGGCTATCAATTCAATGATGAACCGAATAACGAGAAGTTAGTTTACGGTTCGCTGGCGATGGCCAATTCCGGCCCGAATACCAACGGATCGCAATTCTTTATCGTCACCAAGACCGACGGTACTCCTTGGCTCGACGGCAGCTATAACAATTTCGGCCACGTCGTCAAAGGCATGGATGTCGCCTTGAAGATAGTCAATCTGCCCCGCAACGAGAATGACCATCCGACAACCGACGCGACGATTAAAAATATAACGCTAGTAAAGAAATAAAAAGTAAGAAGTAAAAAAATGGAGGGGACCAAACTTGAAGAAATTAATCGATTAAAAGAAGAAACAGAAGAAAAATATAAGAAAATAGTCAAACTTTTTTGTCCGGCTTTAAAATCCGAAATTTATTTCAATTCCGAAGGCTTTCATCATTTGCGATATGATGGCCATCGGAGCGAAAGAGACAAAGTAGTTCAAAGAAATAAATTTTTGTGTTTTGATGCCGCAGTAGAAATATTGAAAACCTCAACAACTATTCAAGAATATCGCCGATCAATTTGTCCGATTGGAAAAATTGACCAAAGCGGTTTTCGTAAAACTAAAACAGTCGAATGGTTTTGTTTTTTCGCCATCATCAGTTTTTCCAAATGCCGCCGCATCAAGGTAATTGTTAGGCGCATCGGCGAAGAAACTAGAAAATTTAATTTCTGGAGCATTATGCCATATTGGAATTTGACCAGCGGACGAAGAGTTATCGGCTTGAAAGAAATCGAAGATGGCTAATCAAAAACACCCTCGATCGAGAGTGTTTTTATTGTGCCTGCTTTTCGGTTTATACTCCCTTTTGGGGACTAACCGAACAGGGCTTGCGCCCACAAGCACATTGTTATAATATAGTATTTTATAAGATTTGTCAAAATGGATATTAAGAAAATACAAGAAATATTGAAGGATGAGCCGAAATTCAGGATCAAGCAGGTCTATGAGGCGGTTTTTGCCAAATTCATCGATAATTGGGATGAGGCGACCAATCTGCCTTTCAGCTTGCGGGAGAAGTTGAAAGCCGAAGCGCCGCTCGAAATCAAAGCGGATATTTTGGTGGCGTCCGATAAAAGTACTGTTAAAGCGGCGCTTGACTTCGGCGACGGCAAGATTGAAACAGTCTTGATCCGCCATGGCGAAGGCCGGAATACGGTTTGCGTTTCTTCGCAGATCGGTTGCCTGTTAGGCTGCGAATTCTGTCTGACCGGAGCTTGCGGCTTCACTCGCAGCCTGAATTTTTATGAAATCGTCGAACAGGTTTTGTTTTTTTCCCGCTATCTTCGCTCCCCCTTCGCTAAGGCTACGGGGGACAAGCAAGAGGGGAATGAGAGGGTTTCCAATGTTGTTTTTATGGGCATGGGCGAGCCATTATTGAACTATGATGAAGTGATGAAGGCCGTCAGATTTTTTAATGACGAAGAGACTTTCAACATCGGGGCGCGGAAGATTTCCATCTCCACGGTGGGGATCATCGATGGCATCAAGAAATTAGCCAATGAGCCGTTGCAAATAAATTTAGCTTTATCGCTGCACGCGCCGGACGATGAATTACGCCAGCAAATAATGCCGGTCGCCAAAAATAATCCGTTGAAAAGCTTGCTTAAGGCCGTGAAAAGTTACATTACTAAAACCAACCGCAAAGTGATGATCGAATATTTAATGCTCGATAAAGTCAATGATTCTTCGGCTCAAGCGCAGAAATTAGCCGATTTGCTCAAAGTTCATCTGGGCCGATTGTTCATGGTTAATTTGATCTCTTATAATGAAACGCAAAAATACCGAACTTCGCCGCCCGCGGTGATCAATAATTTTAGAAAAATTCTGGAGCGGGAGGGCATCGAGACTTCGCAGCGTTTTAAGTTCGGCCGCGACGTGCAGGCCGCTTGCGGACAACTGGCCGGCGGCAAAGAAAAAAGAAAAGATAAAAGATAAAAAATTGATTCATTCGTAGTAAATAAAAGACCGCGGTCGCTGGAAGCTGGCCGCGGTTTTTGAGTTGATTATTCCTAATCGCTGAGGTTAGTAACAGTGATCCGGTTTGGCTCCAGAACCACGATTTTACCGACAATCGAGTTCTTCTTGCCACTAATGCTTGACGGCGCGATGGAGTTGCCATCCACGATTAGCGTCGTTTCCTGGCGAACCTTCTGTCCTTTGTCTTCTCTGTCTTCAACCAGGCGGATGAAATAGTAGCCTTCCTTGAAGAGTTTAGAGGTGGGATCGGAAGGGGGCCGGTTTTGTTTGGTAATGACTCTGGTGACCAGACCCAGGATTTCGGTAAATTGCCGCAGCACAAGGAACCTGCCCCTGAAAAGTTGATGTCCTGGTTTTCCCGGAATACGGTTTTCTGATTTTTCGAAGACGATCAGCCGGGACGATTCAATGAAAATATTTTTCCCGATAACGCTGTTGTTTCCAGTAATACTGGTTGCGGGAATTTCATTGTTATCGACCAACACCGCGGTCACTCTGTCGCGCGGTGGTTTTTCTTTGTTTTCGGGCTCGATAATTTTCAACAAAGAGAAATTCTGGGGGAAGAGCAGGGGAAAAGAAGGGTCGGGAGAGATTTCTGATTCTTGAGTGAAGACTTCGTATACCTCTCCGCAAATCTCCAGTACCGGTCGGAGCACATTGATTATTCCCGGGATAATTATCTGGCTGGGCATACTCGCCTCCTTTTTGGCTTACAGTTTTCTTCAAAATCGATTCCATTGCTGTTGAGACAATATTTTCGCCTGCCGAATTTCCAGCGCAGAACGTATTCGGACATCGTGACTTTTTTACCGACTAATTTTTCCGGGTCGTATCCCTGGAGAGCCGACTTTTTGCAGATGAAATACTCGTCAGTTCCGATTTTGCCGGAGGATTGATCCGGCAGATCAGTCTTGACGGTAAATTCCAGCATTTTAATGGTATAAAGGCCGTAGCGCCGGGAAAATTCTTTCTGTTCGGTGAGGGTTCCGGCAATCCAGGAAAAGGGCAGAACATTGAAATAATCTCCGGGTTTCGCGATTTTTTGAAAAAGAACACCTAATCTCATAATAACCTCCTAATCGTAGGGTATGTCAAAGGAAAAATATTTTTTTCGTATCTTGATATTCTGGCGTAAAGCTGGGCGCTTGTCAAGCATCTTGTGTCGGACGGAGATATGATATAATCTAATTAAATGGATAAAATATGTTAGCCAAACAGCAAAAAATATTAACCGAAAAGCAGGAGCTTTATTTGCGGGTCAAGGCGATCCCCGGAGCCGCGCGCACGGAAATCAAAACTGAAATGGCCGACGGAACGATCAAGATTGCCGTCGCCGCGCCGCCGGAAAAAGGCAAGGCCAACCAGGCGCTGATTGAATTTTTAGCCGAAGAGTTCGGCGTCCCGAAGAACGCCATTAAAATAATTAGCGGCGCAGGAGTAAGATTGAAACTAATAAAAATCACCAAGTAGAAAATAATATCCAATAAAAAATAACCAATATCATAAAAAATAATCAATAACCAATAACCAATATTTTTAAAAAATATTATAATAATTAAATATCTAAAATCTTGGCTGGTTATTTTAATTATTAAAATATTAAATTATTTTTTAAAATATTTGTTATTTGATATTGGATATTAATGATTTATGGATCTTTCGGTCATCATCGTTTCCTGGAATGTCAAAGAGAAACTGAATAAATGCCTGACGCATCTTGGTTTGAGCCAGACGAATTTTTCTTTTGAAGTTATCGTCGTTGATAACGGATCGCATGACGGTTCGGCCGAGATGGTGCGGGATGAATTCGCTCAAGTCAAATTGATCGCCAACCATGGCAATCTGGGCTTCGCGCGCGCGGTCAATCAGGCTTTCCGGGAAAGCACGGGCGATTTCATTTTTTTACTCAACCCGGATAATTTTGTTTTTCCTTTGACGCTTGATAATCTGCTGCATTGGCTCCTCGCCAATCGTAAAGCCGCGATCGCCGGCTGCCGCTTGGTCGACCGGGAGAACAAAGATCTCAAGGGTCAGGTGCGAAGATTCCCCGGGATATTCAATCAGCTGGTGGTGGTCTTGAAGTGGCCTTATCTGTTTCCTAGAATTTTGGATCGCTATCTTTGCGTCGGATTTGATTACGACCGGCCGGCCATCGTCGACAGCGTTCGCGGCAGCGCGATGATCATCCGCCGGGCGAAACTGGAGCAGGCTTTGTCTTATGAGCGGTGGCAGCGAGGAGAAATGCTTGATGAAAGATTTTTTGTTTGGTTTGAAGATGTCGATCTTTGCCGCACTTTCAAAGCGGCGGAGCTGGAAGTATGGTATACGCCGGCCGCCCGCTGTTTCGACCTGGTTGGGCAAAGCTTCTCGCAAATTCCCCGCCTCACGGCGCAAAAATATTTCCGCGATTCAATGTTGAAATATTTCAAGAAATGGAAACCCGCCTGGCAATATTGGATTTTGTGGCTGGTCTGGCCGGCGGGGATTACTTTGACGTTTATTTTCACGGCGCTAGGTTTTGAGAAGAAAGACAATAGCTGATTTTTAATATTAAATATCAAATAATTAATATCCAAAAAATAATATAATATTTTAATATTAAAATATTTTTTTGAATATTGGATATTTGATATTGGATATTTTTAAATTAATTAAATGTCCAAAAAGGTCGGAATTATTTTAGTAAATTATAAAGATTACGCGCAGCGTTTCCTCGCCGATTGCCGCGATTCTTTGCGCGCGCAAAATTATTCGCGAGAAGAGTTTACGGTTTATCTCGTCGATAATGCTTCGAGCGATGAATCGGAAAAATATCTCAAAGAAAATTATCCGGAAGCGACAATCGTTTCCCGGCCAGATGGGAATTATTCCGCGGCCAATAATGCCGGCATAAAGGCGGCAACGTCCGACGGCGCGGAAGTTTTCGTCATTGCCAATATGGATATGGCCTTTGAAAAAAATTGGCTGACTGAGCTGATCAACGCGCTAGAGAGTGATGATAAAATCGGCATCGCTCAGTCGAAAATTTTGCTTTACTCTCAAGGCAACGAAACTAAAAAAATAAATACTCTCGGCAATGCGATTAATTTTTTAGGTTTTGGTTTTACCACCGGCTACCAAGAAGCTGATCGGGAAATCGTCGGCCTGCCAGAGATCAGAGGCTATGCTTCGGGCAGCTCGTTCGCTGTCAAAAAAGCAGTATTGGACAAGATCGGCGGCTACAACGAAGAGTATTATATGTATCATGATGATCTGGAAATGGGCTGGAAAGCCAAGCTGGCGGGATATAAAATAGTCTTAGCTCCGAAATCCGTCTGTTATCACAAATATGAATTTTCCCGCAGCATCAAGATGGTTTATTATATGGAGCGCAACCGCCTGATCACCATTTTTTCTTTCTATGAATTGACTTCAATACTCGCGATACTTCCCGCCTTGATTATTATGGAATTGGGCCAATTGTTTTTTGCTTTAATCAAAGGCTGGTTGCCGGAAAAATTGCGGGCCGACGAATATTTTTTGCACGCCGAAAATTGGGACAAAATTATGGCCGCAAGAAAGCAGGTTAAGAATTTCCGCGCCAAAAAAGATCGCGAGATCGTCGATGATTTTTCCGGAGAAATCTTGTTCCAGGAAATCGACAACCCAATTCTTAAATATCTTGCCAACCCTTTCTTCAAGTGGTATTGGAATTTGGCCAAGAGAGCGATTAAGGGATAACAAATATATTTCTAAGATTCTTTGAGCGCGAGTTCTTGGAATTCAGGATTTTTTTATTTTTGTCATCCTGAGCGCCGCGCGAAGGATATATTTTGCAGGCCGCGGATTTATTTCGATCATTATTTTTAACGCCGGATAAATAAAATTTTTGATAATCAGTAAAAAAGTTTCTGGGTTAATATATCCTTCGTCGTTCGCCGAGGCGGCTCCCTCCTATGGATGACAAAAAAGGTTTGACTAAAATAAACCCAGGAAGTATGCTTGAAACATCATTATTAATATCCAATATCAAATAACCAATAATTTAAAAAATAATAAAATATTTAAATATTGAATTATTTTTTTGATATTGGTTATTGGATATTCAGATAACATGGACGTCTCCGTCATCATCGTCAATTATCAAAGCCAGGATAAAGTCCTAAAATGCCTCGACGCTCTGTTGGACGCGGATTGGGGAGATTTGCAGTACGAAATAATCGTCGTCGATAATAATTCCGGCGATGACCTGACGCGTGTTAAGGAGATTTTTCCGGAAGTGAAAATCATCCAGAGCGAGAAAAATCTGGGCATGGGCGGCGGCAACAATCTGGGCGCCAAGAATTCCACGGGAAAATATATTTTGATTTTAAATCCTGATACCGCGGTTAAAGCTGATGCGATCCTTAAGCTTTATCAACACTTGCGGGAAAATCAAACGGCCGGAATCGTCGGGCCGAAACTTTTAAATCCGGACGGCAGCTTGCAATATTCCTGTCTGCGCTTTCCGAAAATCTATACGCCGATTTTGCGCCGGACATTTTTCGGCGAATTGGCGCCGCAACACCTGAATGATTTTTTAATGAAAGATTTTGATCACTCGGCGATCAAGAGCGTCGACTGGCTGATGGGTTCCTGCTTCCTGATCCGCCGCGAAATCATGGAAAAAGACGGCCATATTTTCGATGAGAAATATTTTATGTATTTTGAGGATACCGATCTTTGTCGGCGGATGAAGGAAAAACATAATTATGAAGTTGTTTATCATCCGGAAGCGGTCGTAATTCATGATCATGCTCGGGCGAGTGCGGATCAGCCCTGGTTTGTCGCGCCGTTCGTCGATCCGCTCGCGAGAGAACATATCAAATCATGGCTGAGATATTTCATCGGTTAAATTATTCAAAGATAAAAGGCGTGCGTATATCATACGAATACTACGAATAACCCACCCCGCCACCGCGGCGGTGGCACCCCTCCCAAGAGGGGAATCGCGAATACCGCAAACTCCGCGAACCAAATTAAAATTTGTTAAATTATTCGTTGTATTCGCATCATGTAATTTTATGCAAAAAATCACCAAAGCTATTCTGCCGATCGCCGGCGCCGGGACGCGTTTCTTGCCGGCTACCAAAGCCCAGCCCAAGGAAATGCTGCCGGTGGTCGATAAGCCCGCCGTGCAATACTTGGTGGAAGACGCGGCTAAAGCCGGGATCAAAGAAATAATTTTCGTCACCGGCCGCGGTAAACGGGCGATCGAGGATCATTTTGATTATTCGTTCGAATTGGAACAGCTGCTGTTGAAAAAAAATAAACCGGAACTTTTGGAAAAAGTCCGGCAGATGGAAAACCTGGCCAAATTCTCTTATGTCCGCCAACCGATGCCGTTAGGCGATGGCCACGCCATTTCCTGCGCCGCTCATCTCTTAGGTAATGAGGCGGCGGTGGTAATGTTCGGCGATACGCTTTATGATTCTCTCGTGCCGGTCAGCCGGCAGGTGATGGATGTTTACGAAAAGTACGGCGTTCCCGTAGTTGGTTTGGCCGAAGTGGCGCCGGAAGAATTCAATAAATTCGGCATGTACGGCGGGCAAGACTTGGGCGACGGAGTGATCAAGATTGAAAAAGTGATTGAAAAACCGGCTCGGCCGGCGGATTCGCCTTCAAATTTGGCGGCGCCGGGAGTTTACGTCATCACGCCGGACATTATGAAAATTTTGCAGGAAATGAAGACGGGTAAAAGCGGGGAAATCAGATTGTTAGACGCGTTCGAAATAATGCTGGAAAGAAAGATGCCGATCTATGGAAAAAAGCTGGAGGGTGAATGGCTGGACACGGGGAATAAGTTCAATTTTTTGAAAGCTTCGATAAAGTTCGGTCTGAAGGACGGGGAGATCAAGGGGCAGTTAAAAAAATTCCTCAAAGATCTTGCTGATACTTTATAAAATTTTCTTTTAAAAAAACCGCCCCGCACCATCTTTTGAAAAATTCAAAAGATGGTGCGGGGCGGTTTTAATTTATCTATTGGATATTCAAGCGATACAGCCCTTCGTCATTGCCATTCTTGGCCGTGAAATAAAGATTCTTTTCCGCGTCATCGAAGACCGGCGAGGTGATCGAATCAAAGGAGGCCAGTTCCGTCACTTGGATCTCGTCGGTGCTGGTCCAGGTGATGACGTTGATATTTTTTTCCGTAGTGTAAAGGATATAATTGGCCGCTTTGGTTTTGATGATGCTGGTGATCGGCTGCGACCAGCGGGTGATCAGTTTATTCTCGTTTTTGTCCAGGTCAAGCACCCAGATTTCGTAATCATTGGCCCAGACCAGCTCATTGTCGTTGATCCATTCGGTTTTTTTGACCGAATCGATGGTCTCGACGATGGGGGAAGCGGCCGAAACATTCGGATCAATCAGGTAAAGAGTTTGGTATTTTTGATCATAAAGATTGATCAATTTGGCGGTCGGGTTGATGAGCTGGTAGCCGGAAGAAGCGGGCAGATCGATTACCTTCAGCTCTTTTTTATCATTGAGAGAATAGAATTTCAGCTGGGCGTTGATCCCATTCTGCACCACGTAGTATAAATTTTTATTTTTTAATTCATAATCCAGGACATTGTTTTCTTTGATGATCGTCTGATTTGATTGGTCGGTCAGATCGAAAATATTGATCGAATTTTTGTATTGATAATAGATTTTATCCATTTCATCGTTCCACTTCAGATTGGTGATGGTCGAGCCGACGATTTTATCCAGTTGCAGGTTTTTGTCCGGATTTTTCAGATTGAGCAAGGTTTTTTCCACGGCTAGGCGATTGCTGTCGGTCGACCAAGATGCGGCGGTTGAAGTCGGTAAACTGGCATTCGAAATCTTATCCAGAGCCTGCGATTTCAAGTCAAACAGCAGTCCGCTGGAAGGCAAGAAGATCTTTTTATTATTCGGGGCGAGAAAAATTTGCTGGCTCTTCAGTTTGGCTAAAAGCTGCGGCGCGGTATTCTTGAACAGATTGATATCGAGGACGTGCGTGATCTTGCCGGGGAAGATTTCGATCCGGCGCTGCCAGGGCCAATAGCCGGGCAGTTCGACCCGCAGGTCATAAGAGCCGGGCAGTAAATCTTTGATCCGGGCCGGAGTTTTAATGGCGTTTTCCGGAGCGGGGATGATCTGCTTCAGGAAAAGATTGGAAAAATGTTCGGCCGGCTGATTATTCAGGAAAACTTCGGCGCCGCTCGGAGCCGAGTAGATTATGGTCATACCGGTCTTCTGCACGCCTAAAGGCGTGAGCAGATGCCGCCAATCGATCTCATAGCCGGAAGCATAAAGAATGATCATCGGCGTGATGATCAAAAAGAGGAAACAGAAAGAATAAAAGATTATTCGGCGTAAAGTCAGGGTCATAGGCGCATAAATTTTATATTCGAACCGAGCGGGGGTTCAGCTGATTTTTTTAATATCCGCGCCCAACGTATTTAATCGCTCGGCGATATTTTCGTAGCCGCGTTCAATTTGATAGATGTTATCGATTTCGGTGCGGCCGTCGGCGACCAGAGCCGCGACGATCAGGGCGATGCCGGCGCGCAAATCCGAACTGGTAAGTTGATGGCCGTAAAGTCTGGTCGGGCCGTTGACCACGATGCGATGCGGATCGCACATAATGATGTCGGCGCCCATCTGGGAAAGCAGGTCGGCGTAGAGCAGCCGGCGGTCAAAAATAGTTTCATGGATCAAAGACGAGCCCTCGGCTTGAGTCATTAAGACGGCGTAAGGCTGCTGCAGATCGGTGGGGAATCCCGGATATTCATGGGTTTTGATGCCGTAGGATTTGATTTTTTTGGCCGGCTTGATCTTTAACCAGTCGGCGCCTTCTTCAAAAGGAATGCCCAGCCGATTTTTGAAAATTTCCAAAAGGACCCGGATATGTTCGGGTACGCATTTTTTGATCAGCAATTCCGAATGAGTGGCCGCCGCCATGATGGCGAATGAGCCGGTTTCCAGCCGATCGGGCATCACGGCAAAATTTCCGGCCGAAATTTTGGCCACGCCCTCGATTACGACGGTCGGGGTGCCGGCGCCCGAAATTTTCGCGCCTTGCGAGTTGAGATAATCAGCCAGCGCTTTAATTTCCGGCTCCATCGCGCAGTTTTTTAAAATCGTTTGGCCGCGCGCCAAAGTCGCGGCCATAATCATCGCTTCGGTGGCCGTGACGGCAATCAATTTATAAAAAAAGAATTCGCCGCCCTTCAATCCGCCCTTGGCTTTGAGATGATAGTGACCGTCTTTGACGTCCACCTCCGCGCCCAGCGCGGCGAACCCGTCCAAGAAAACATCAATATCCCGTTTGCCGGCGCCGATGATGCAGCCGCCCGGATGGGGGAATTTCGCTTCGCCGAAGCGCGCCAAAAGCGGCGCGACGAACATTATCGAAGCGCGAAATTTATTGGCAATTTTGGGATTCAATTCGGTTTTATTGACGGTCGATGGATCGATGATCACTGTCCCTTTCACCGGGTAGTCGATCTGGGCGCCCAGATCTTCCAATAAAGCAAGCGATTGTTTGACGTCCTCGATCTCGGGGAGATTAGTGATGGTAATTTTTTCAGTCGACAAAATCGCGGCGGGGATGATCTTCAGCGCCGCGTTCTTGGCTCCTTTAACTTCGATTTCGCCTTTTAATTTCGCCGGACCGTTAATGATGAATTTAGACATAAAGAATATAATGCTAATTTTCGAATGATGCGAATCTGCGAATATTCGTAAAATTGCATTACTATTTATAAGTTACAATTCGTAAATTCGCATCATTCGCGAAATTAGCATTAGAATTATATTATAGCATAGCCTAAGCAAGGCATTATTTCAACTTCGATATGTTTACAGTCAGTTTTGCTTATAGTGTCAAGATTGCTTTTTATTTTGCTAAGTGGTAGGCTAAAAACAGCTAAGCTAATAATAGCTATACTTTATCGAAGGGGTTATCAATCTATTGATAAAAACTTCACTAAATCTATGGAATGGTTAAAGAAACTTTTCGGAGGAAAAAAACAGGACATGCCGAAAGAGGCGCCGATGAACGCGCCGAAAGCTCCCGAGATGCCGATGGGCGGAATGCCGGAGAACAAGCCGATGAACAATGCAGGAATGGCCGATCAGCCGGGTAGCGAAGACATGAAATAAAATACGGTTTAAAAATAATCAGCTTAATCAAAAAAGAGCTGGTTATTTTTTTTGGAAACAGCGTTTCGGAACTAACCAACTTGAGTGTATAATGCGAATACAACGAATTGTACGCGAATACTACGAACCCGCTAACCGAATAACACACCCCGTCCGCGAGGCGCGGCCACCCCTCTCGAGAGGGGAATTAAAAATGGTTCGCGGTATTCGCGCATAATTCGTAGTATTCGCATCATATTATGTGCTATAATAAAATGCATGAAGCTAATCGACACTCACTCCCACGTCAATTTTAAGAAATTCTCCGCCGACGCCGATCAAGTTATTCTCAATGCCTTGAATAACGAGACCGGGATGATTATTGTCGGCGCTGATTACAAAACTTCCAAGCGGGCGCTGGATCTGGCTAATAAATATGAAAAGGGCGTTTATGCCTCGGTCGGTTTGCATCCGGTGCATCTGGAAGATATCACCGAAGCCGGCGAGGACGGCCGGGAAGTGGTCCGCGTGCGCGCCGAAGAATTCATTTATGATAATTATGAGAAGCTGGCCGAGTTCGAGAAGACCGTGGCCATCGGCGAGATCGGCCTGGATTATTATCATCTGAAACTTTCGCCGGACCTGGAAAATTCTAAAAAAAAGCAGAGAGAAGTTTTCGTCAAACAGCTTTTGCTCGCCCGCAATTTTGATCTGCCGGCGATCATCCATTGCCGCGTGGCGCACGACGATCTGCTGGCCACTTTGAAAAAATTCCGCGAAGACTATAAAGAAAAAATTCCTTTGGACAAACCTTGGGGGGTGATTCATTGTTTTTCCGGCGACGAAAATCTGGCCTGGGAATATTTCCGTCTCGGTTTTATGATCTCCTTTACCGGCATCATCACTTTCAGCCAGCAATGGGACAGCCTGATCCGCAAGATGCCGCTCGATAAATTCATGGTGGAAACCGATTGTCCGTTTATGACGCCGGAACCTTTTCGGGGGAAGAGGAATGAGCCGGCCTTGGTCGCTTACGTGGCCGAACGGATCGCTGCCATCCGCGGCGTCGAACCGGACCGCATTGCCGAAGTCTCCACCGAAAATGCCAGAAGGTTTTTTAACATCTCATAGCAGGTGACATATATCAGGTAGCAGGTAGCATGCTATTTTTTTTGTGGCAAAATCTAATCTTGACAACACTGGAAGAAGTGATAAAATAAGGTATGCTTTTAGCACTTCAAGCGTTGGAGTGCTAACCAATTATTTAATATGATGCTAATCCGCAAATGAGCGCGAATGCCGCGAAAACCGCGAATAACACACCCCGTCAAGCCGAGGCGGCTTGCCACCCCTCTCCCACGCATCGCTTCGCTTTGCGGGGCAAGCGAGAAGGGAATTATTTAATTATTCGCATTTTTCGCGGCATTCGCGACTTTTTCGCAGCATTCGCATCAGAATTTTTATGACAATTAAACCTCTTCACGACAATGTGGTCATTAAACCGGTGGTCGCGGAAAAGACCACCAAAGCCGGAATCGTTTTACCGGACACGGTCGATAAAGGCAAACCCGAGCAGGGCACGGTAATGGCGGTCGGTACGGGAAAAATTTTGGACAACGGCCAGCTGGCCAGGATGTCGGTCAAGGTCGGGGATAAAGTGATGTTCAAAAAATACGCCGCGGACGAGATCGAAATCGGCGGCGAGAAAATGATTTTAATTTCCGAGTCGGATATTTTAGCAATATTATAAAATTTTTAAATTTTTGCAATTTTTAAATTTTTAAAATAATTTTTAAGACCTAATTTTTGAAAATTAAAAATTAGGGTTTATTTAAAAATTAGAAAAATTAAAAATTATAAAATTATAATCGCTATGAGCAAGACAATTATTTTTTCTGAAAAAGCCCGCGAGGCACTTAAGCGGGGAGTTGATAAATTGGCCGACGCCGTCAAAATAACTTTAGGACCGAAAGGCCGCAATGTGGTGATTGAAAAATCATACGGCGCGCCGACCGTCACCAAAGACGGCGTGACTGTGGCCAAAGAAATCGAGCTGGAAGATAAGGAAGAAAATATGGGCGCCGAGATCATCAAGGAAGTCGCTTCCAAGACCAATGAAGTTTCCGGCGACGGCACGACCACGGCGACCATCCTCACTCAGGCGATTATCGCCGAGGGTTTGAAGTTGGTTTCCTCGGGTGTCAATCCGATCGAATTGCGCCATAGTATTGAGAAGAAAGTGGCGGACATCGTGGCGAAATTGAAGGCTTCGAGCAAGACTATTTCGACCCGGGAAGAGATCACTCAAGTGGCCTCGATTTCGGCTAATGATAAAGCAATCGGCGAGAAAATCGCCGAGGCGATCACCAAGGTCGGCCGCGACGGCGTGGTCACGGTTGAAGAAGGCCAGTCGTTCGGCGTGGAAGTCGAAGTGGTCGAGGGAATGCAATTGGACAAAGGTTATATCACCCCGCACATGGTGACTAATGCCGAAACGATGAAATCGGAAATGGAAGATCCGTATATTTTGATCAGCGACAAAAAAATCGCCGCGCTGGGCGAAATCCTGCCTTTGATGGAAAAGATGGTGGCGGTCGGCAAGAAAGATCTGGTCGTGATCGCCGAAGATATCGAAGGCGAAGCTCTCGCGACTTTCATCTTGAATCGGATGCGCGGCGCTTTCAACGTCTTGGCGATCAAAGCTCCGGGATTCGGCGATCGCCGCAAAGCGATGTTGGAAGATATCGCCATCTTGACCGGCGGCGCTTTGATTTCTGAAGAGCTGGGTTTGAAAATGGAAAATGCTGAGATTACCGATCTGGGACGGGCCAGACGCGTCATATCTTCTAAAGATACGACGACCATCGTTGACGGCAAAGGCGACGTTCAGGAAATAAAAACTCACGTGGAAAAGATCAAGAACCAGATTGAATTGAGCGAATCGGATTTTGACCGTGATGAACTGAAAAAACGGCTGGCCAAATTATCCGGCGGCGTGGCCGTGATCAAAGTCGGTGCGGCGACCGAAACGGAAATGAAAGAGAAGAAAGACCGCATCGAGGATGCGCTGAACGCAACTAAAGCGGCGCAAGAAGAAGGCATCGTCGTCGGCGGCGGCTTGGCTTTGGCCAAGGCGAGCGATATCTTTACCAATCTGATCGGTGGAAAAAAAGAAGCTGATCCGGGAGCGAAGATCATCGATAACGCGATCTTGGAACCGATCAAACAGATCGCCAAGAATGCCGGCAAGGACGGCTCGCTGATTTTGTACAATATCATCCGGGAAAATTCTTTATTAAAGGACGACAAGAAACGCAACATCGGCTACAACGCGATGGACGATAAATTCGAAGATCTCTTCGAAGCCGGCATTGTCGACCCGACCAAAGTGGTTCGCACGGCTTTGGAGAATGCCGCCTCAGCCGCGATTATGTTTCTCACTATCGAAGCGGTGATCTGCGAAAAACCGAAAGACAAGAATTGCTCTTGCGGCGGACATGGAGAGCAGGGGATGATGTAGGCGGAAATTTTCAATTTTCAATTATCAATTTTCAAACAATTTTGAATAAAAAAGATGGGGTTGAGGCCCTGTCTTTTTTTAGAACTTTGACAAATATATTAAATAATGATAGCATAATTTAATATTTATTTTGGACTTTGAAAATTAGTAGAGTTAGCTAAATAAACCATTAAGCGAAGGGAGCCAGCAATGGCAGAAAAAATTTATTTCAATGGGTTGGGTGGAGTTGTGGTCGGAAGCATTACCGGTATTGTGCTGGTACACCGGTTCGGGTGGAATCAGTGGTGGCAGATTGTCGGGGCGATAATCGTCGGCGGGCTAATCGGTCTTACGGCGGCAGATCCGAAATGGGTACTCGGCAAACTGGCGCAAAGTTATAAGAATTTTTTCCCAAAGGAGGAAGACGCACCCGCTCCGGAAAAGAAAAAAATAAGCGCGGCGCAGTTTTTTTTCAACGCCAGCGTGACTGCGAGATGGATACTGACCTTTGCCAGCGTCTTCATTCTTATGTTGGCACCAGCGGCTGCTAAGATTATGTTTCACGTGAATGTATCAGATGTCGGCTTCGCCCCCAACGATTTGGCTATCCTTCCTTTCGTTCTTTTGATCGGACTACTGTTGGCATTCTTTTTAACGCCGCTTTTCGATCAGGAGAATTTTCTCAACCAAAAATATTGGAATAAATCAAAACTGCATTGCAACGGCAGGAGTCATGTTGACACGCAAGATCTTGCTGAATATTATGGCTTCTGGGGAGCAGAAAAACAGATGCTACTGATCGGCGTATATTCGACTTTCAGAGTGCTTTTGCTGTACGTGCAAATCGCGCTGTTTATTCCGGCCAATATTTTTTTTCTCTTGGTCGCCGCGGTTTATCTTCTGCGCGAAATCGCGAAAAGCGCCCGGCACCTGTTGATTTTTTTGAGCATCAACTTGAGCATTATCGTGGCGACCTGCTGTTCGTCCTTGATTCCGGCATTGATCTGGGGATTGCTAAGCGGCGTGTTGTTCTATCACGTTTCCTTCAAACTATCGCGGCTGCCTTTTGTCAAATTCACTAAAGCCTACCGCGGCTATAGTATAATTTGGTGCTGGAAATTAAGTTAAGGGTTTTCAAACGCAATTTTTCGTCTGTCCTTTTAGGGATCGGTATTAAACCGGTCCCTATTTATATTGACAAATAGATTAGAAAATGATATCGTGACAAAGTAAAAATTGATGGGTCGAAAGTTATTTTTCTAACAAAAAAAATGAGGACAAAGGAGGTTAAACATGGGGATTGGTAATGAACTCGAAAAATTGGCCGGAAAAGTTATTGTGATTTCTAAAGATAGATATTCAGGCGTAATCACAATATTTTATGACGAAGAAGATCAACGTCCGATTGGGTCGCTGAGTTCTAAAATCATAAAGATTGATCGAGATTCTTTTACTACTGATTCGGGGGATGTTTATGCATTAAGTTTTGTAAGTAAAATTGTATATCATTCGCCATTTAAATCAGGATGAAAAAAATAATTCAGAGTCCTTCTGAGATCATAATGAAGGGGCAGGTATTAAGCCGCCCCTTTTTTATTTCAAGGAATTAGTTCTAATTCGTCCCTTTGGGGGAGGAATTTTTTTGTATGCAAAAAAAATTAATTTAGTCAAACTGTACAAAAAATGTGCACACAAGTTATCCACAACAATCAATTAAAAATTAAAAAATAAAAATTAAAAATTTGCTTTATTTTCCTGCCCTTTTTGAGAAGAAAAACATCCCTGATATTTTTAGTAATAATAGAGAAAAAAAATTAACAAAAAATGCTCAATTTTCCAGCAAAAGGGACTCAGGAAGTGATATAATTATATTGTATATACAATATATGCGAAGGGGACTTTCAGCGCGACAAAAAGCGGGAAAAATAAGGCCTCGGTCTTTTGGTATTCGGGCGGGGCGGCAGCGGACAAAAAAAATCCGCGGCTTTGGTTTTTCCATCAACTGTTCAAAAATTTTGATCATCGCTTTTTATCTATTGGCGATCGGCGGTTTTGTCGTCGTCTTGGATAAGTCCTTGCACGCGACCGCCAACGACAATCTGGCGACGGTTAATTTTTACGCCAATGCGGCGCGAGTCGAGGGTGCGGACAATTCCTGGACGGGGATCGACCAGGTTCTGGGCGCGCCGCAAGTAGCGGATTCGGGCGAGGCAAGCGATTTCAACTCTGAAAATTCCGCAATCTATTCCGGCGGCCGGCAAGCTTTGATTCTTGATAATTTTACCACCGAAGATTTCATTAAAAGTTCCGCTCCGGTCGAGGTGACCTCGTCCCCGCAAGCCGCGGCGAAAAATAATCAGCTGCCAAATATTTTAGCGACTTCGAGCGCCGCAGGCACCAGCGGAGCAGAAACTTCTTCCAGCGCGTCGATTATTTCTTTGCCGCTTGAAAGCGCTTCTTCTTCCGCGGATAATTCCAGCGGCTCCGTTAGTCCGGCTCCGGCTGATTCCGGCAATGAAGTTCCAGCTCCGCCGCCCGCGGATAATTCTTCGGCTGTCGAACCGGCAACGCCGGCGATGCCGTCCGACAATTTTTCGCCCGCCGATCCGGCCGCACCCGCGCCAACGGCGCCGGCTGATAATTCCACGGTAAGCGAACCGGCGGCGACGACGGTACCTGAGACTGATAATAATTCTTCGCCGGCGGCGGCTGATCAAGCTCCGGCACCGGACGTGCAGAATCATTTACCTGATGCGGGCAGCGTTGCTCCGGATAACGGCGATTCGAGCGGACCGGTGTCGTGGCTCAAGGAAATTGGAAATATTTTAGCGGTTAGCAAAAATCAGTTCGGCGAGACTTTGCTCGGCAAGTTGGCGTTAGCCGATTCGCAATGGGGTTCGGACGCCGATGACCGTAACATCCTTTTTGGGCCGTTCAAGAGCGCTAAGATCAAAGTTTCCATCGCCGCAATCGAACAAGCCGCGGCGGAAAATACTTTCCCGGCTTCATCGGGCGCGATAGCTTCTTCGACCGATTCAATCCCGGCTCAAGCGGCCACGGGAACCAGTCCGGATAAGCAGCCGGCCGCCGCGGCAGTGGAAACGACAACCAATAACGATAGTTCGGCTTCTTCCTCGGTAAATTCGGGCACTACCGGCGGTGTTATCCAAAAGATCTTGGATTTCTTCGCGCCGGGCAAAGCCGGCGCTGCGGAAATCGATCCGGCGACCAACGGCGCGCCGATCGTTATCTGGTATTCGTTTGCCGACGAAGGCGACGGCAATGTCTGGCGGCAGCTCGGTGTGATCGACTCGGGAGCGCTGGCTAATGGCGATCGCGGCGGCTATCTTACTTTTGACGCGCCGTTCCTGAACGACTGGCGCGATCTCGATAATCTGCGTTTGAAATTCGCCGGTACCGACGGCACGGGAAATTTTAAAGCCTACTTGGACAGCGCTTGGGTGGAAATTTCTTATCAGAACGGACCGGACAAAGTCGAGACTCCCCCGGCGAATACCGACAAGGACAAATTGGAGATTGACGGCAAGGAAATCAATTTTACCTGGACTGATAATAACAGCAATGAGAATCTGATCATCAAATCGGATGCGAAAAAATATTTCGGGCTGACCGACGCCGAAATGTATTTCAGCGTGGAGAATACCGGCGTCCGCGACGAAGCCGTCAATTTCCAGTTTTATTTTCCGGCGACCAGTTCGCAGGTAATCAAATTGAATGAACTCGTGCCCCACAGTCCATACTTAACCGAAGTGCCGCAGTATCAGGCGCAGATTTACGATTGCGCCAACGGCTGGGACAAGCGGGGAAATATTTGGAGTTGCTATCCGACGGGAGAAGATAGAGCTTGCGGCGAGGTCAGCCCCAACCGCCGCTATTGCCGGATCAACGGCGTGATGACCGGCACGGTCGAGAAGATCCAGTACGCCGACCGCTGGCAGGAACTCGGTTTGGACGGGAAAGCGATCGCGACCCAGGAAGGGTTGCTGCAGAAATTATTCGGCCTGGGTCCGCAGACCAAGGAAGTGCCGGAAAATTTTGTTAATAAGAAAACTACGGCCGACACGGTGACGATCGCGCCGGGCGAGGTAAAATATTTTAAAGCGAGCCTGAATTTTCCCGCCAACACGGAAGGAGAATTTTATGTCGAAGCGATCGGCGGCGGCGACGGTTACGGGTTGCTTGATCCCTGGTGGAATTCGGGCTGGAATTATCGCTTGCCGATCACCATCGATAACTCGGGCAATACCAACGCGCTCACCGATTACCAGGTTTATCTGGAAATTTCTTCTTCGACCAGCCGCGATTTCTGGCGCAACATCAAACCGGACGGCAGCGATATCCGTTTTACCGATTCCGCTCAAACCACCGAATTGCCGTATTGGGTGCAGTCTTTCGATTCAACCGCTTCTTCGGCAAAAATCTGGGTCAAAGTCGATTCGATCCCGGCGGCGACAACCAGCAAGATTTATTTGTATTACGGCAACGGCGGCGCGTCCAGCGCTTCCGACCAGTTCGCGCCGTTCACTTTTTCAACTTTGCAGAATATTTTTTATACGGCGAGTTCCTCGGCAGCCAAAACCATCAACGTCGTCAGTTTGATCGATAACAATCAGGTGCAATTGGATAACGGCACGGCGATCAATCTGAGCCGGCAGCAGACTGCCGTCTTTACCGGTTTTTCCGCGACGTCGGTAGTCAAAGCCAAAGGGCCGATCATGGCCAAACTGTCCGGCGGCGCCGGTTTGGAATCGGCCATCCCGATTTCTTTTGCCGGCAGCGATTTTGTGATTCCTTCCAACCGCGGGCAAGAAAGTTTTAATTTTTACGCGCCGTTCGCGGCCGCCAACATTACGCTTGCCGATGGCCAAACTTTGAAGCAAAGCCAAGCGGTAAATCAAGGAAGCGCCTGGACCACCGAGCAGGATATCGCCACCGACAGCATCGCGATCGTAGGAAGCGACCAGCCGGTCTTATTTTCTTTCGCCGATGATCTGCCGGGTGACAGTCTGATCGGCTATCCGGCCACTGATCGCGATCTTTACGGCGTGAAGTCGCGATACAATCTGATCGGCGCAAGCACCGTTTCTTCTTTCACCATATTTTGTTCGAATGATTCTTCGACGACGATTTCAGCTCTGCCGGCCGGAGCGCTGCAGCCGAATCAAACCTGTTCCGGCGGCAGCAAAGGCGCCGGCGATGCCGTCCGCTTAGCCGGAATCAGTGGCGCGATCAACGCCATCCAGCAAGACGAAGGAACGTCGAGTGAATCGACGATGTTCTTGCCGTTCAAGGAATTTTCCAGCGAGTATATGCTGCCGACCAATGCGGCGCACATTGCCGTGGTTTGCGCTCCCGAATCAGGCGAGGTCGATTTATCTGTTTATGATCAAAATAATAATTTCGTCTCCAGCTCGACTTGTTCGGGAGTCGGAAATTATCCCGGCAAAGCATATTTTGGCGCGGCTGATGACACTACTTATTTAGCCGGATCGCGGATCGTTTCCACCAACGGCCGGCCGTTTTACGCTTATTACGAAGATACCTCGGCGACGGCAGGAGGCGCGGAGACGAATTTATTCGGCGCGGTGCAAACAAGAAATTATTCTTCGCCTGACCCGACCTATACTGTCGGCGCGCAGCAGATCGAAGGTCCGCCGACCGGTTTGATCAACTCGGCCGCGGAAAAAACCGATCGCTCCGGCAGAGTCGCAGTTTCGATCGCGGTAAATGATCTTTCCCGCGATGATTGCCGCGCTAAGATCGAATACTCCGCCCAAGTCGGCGGCCATTGCGATTTCGGCTCACCGCTTAAGCCGACGCTGGACGAAAATTTTGTCACGGCGGATTTCGGTACGCCGGCCATCAGCAATTTGGATATTTATCAGATCGGCACGTCGACCAATCCGATCAGCACGGCGAGCGGCACGAATAACATCTTGTTCGCGTGGCAATCCAAGACCGATCTGCCGGCCGCCGACGGAATTTATTGTTTGCGTTTGACCGCTAACGATAACATCAGCGATCAGACGATACCGGCGACGACCACGGTCGAAATCGATAACGCAGCGCCGACGGTTCCGGGCGATTTGACGCTAGCAGCCAAGGACGGCACCAGCGCGACTTTGAAATTTTCCGCTACCTCGACTGACTCCCATTTTAAAGAATATCGGATTTATTATAAGCAGTATGACGGTTCGCCGGTCAACATAACGGACATTTTGTTCGGTTCGTCTTCGGACGTCAATTTGGCTGACGCGAATTTCAACCACTCCACTTCGACGAAGGTCGGCGGCCTGGTCACGGGAATGAAATATACTTTCAATCTTTTCGCTTACGATACTTTTGGCAACATTTCCAGTTCCACGGACAGCCTTAACGTGGTGGCTAATGATCCGCCGACCGCCACGCTGAATTCGGCTGCGGAAAAAACCGACGGCTCCGGCAAAGTGGATATTTCTTTCACCGCCGACGATCTTGATCACGACAACACCTTGCGCGCCAAGCTCGAGTATCAACCCGGCTCAAAATGCGATTTCACTTCTTCCAGCCTGGCGACGATCGACGCCGACAGTCTGGCTGCTTTGCACGGCTCGGTGCAGGCCGATAATAATCAGACTTATCGGATCGGCACGACTTCGTACTACATTTTGACTTCGCTCGGACCGAACACGGTCAATCTCGATTGGCTTTCCGACTTGGATGCGCCGACGGCGAGCGGAACTTATTGCCTGCGTCTCACCGCCAATGATGGCGTCGACGATCAGCTTACGCCTTCAAATATGGTCGTTGTTTTGGATAACATCAAACCGACCGCGCCGGGGGATTTGTCGATCGGCAGTTCCACTGAAACTTCACTGCAGTTGATCTTGCCGACGAAGCATCTCGCTCAAGACAACAACGAGCCGACCTCTGGAGCTTATAAGATTTTCTACAAAGAAGGTACTGCCGGTGTTTCCACCGCGGATACGCCGTTTACCAGTCCGGCTTTGGATGCTTACGATTTCAACGGTTCAAGCTCAGTGCTCATTTCCGGCTTGACTGCCAATACTCATTACGTTTTTAATCTCTGGGCTTATGATTCTTTCGGCAACAATGTCAGTTCGACGGAAATTACAGCGCGGACCGATGCGGACCTGACTAATAAGTCCTTGCTGTTCGCCAATCCGGAAAGCACCGGCACCACGACCGATATCGCCGTGGCGGATAACCAGAGCGCTTGGGATTTCCGCGCTCGGGTAAGCGATGTCGACGGTTATGCGGCAATCAACGATGTGACTTTGAGTTTAGCCGATGACTATAATATCTCGCCGCCGCTCGATGATCTTAAATTCATTTGGACTAAATCGACCGGAGCTTTCGCCGAAACCGGCATTGATTCCAACTCGGCTGCCGCGCTTTCGCCGGAGAGCACTTCTTCCTGCGCCGGACTTTTCTGTACGGTTGATTTTAAAATTATTTTCGCCAACAGCTTTGCCACTTCTTCGGTCGATTACGCGGGCGAACTATATTCTACCGACGCTTCCCTCCGCAATGCGGATGATACTTTCGATAATCTTTATCAGATTAGAAAAAGCTGGATCGACCAGCAACACTACCGCTGGCGGAATGATAATGGCGGAGGATAAAGAAGTAAGAAGTGACGCCGTGCGAGGCGTCATCCCGAGCCGGTTGGCGAGGGATCTAGTAAGAAGTAAGAAGTGCAACATTAAAAGATAAAAAGCCGAACAAGGGGAAAAAGAGTTGGCAATGTTATATAAAATTATAAAAAATAAAAATACCAGATATATTTTAGCGGGCGTAATCGCTGCCTTGCTCGTTTTTGTTTATGTCAATTACGTGACCGAAGCTGCCCGGCCGAACACTCCGCCGACCGCCACGATCTATCAATATGGCAACAGCACTTCGACAGCGGTAAGCGATGGCGCTTATCTGAATAACAGTACGGTCAATTTTAAAGCCACTACCTCCGATCCGGACAAAAATTCCGTAAAAATGTTTTTTAATCTGGCTTCCACCTCAGGCACCTTGCTTTCGGCCACGACGTCGCCGGCCAATGCTTGTTCGACTTACACGGCTTACGCGAGCTGTCCGAGCAAGGTCTGGACGAATGGGACGGCGTCCACTTCGTCTTGGTATAATCCCGATTATCCTTATCGTATCGAATTTAAAGTCCTAACTGCTCAGGTGGCCGGCGCTCTGACCAATTTCCCGATTTATTTGAATATGGGCGATGTCGCCGGCAAGAATACCAACAACAGTTTTTGGCAGCACACCAAGCGGAATAACGATGGCGGCGATATCGTCATCACCAATGCCGCCGGCACGAGAATGCCGGTCGAAGTCGTTTCCATTTCCACTTCCACCGCGGCCGGCGAAGTCTGGTTCCGCGCCGATTCCATCTCTTCGACTTCTCCCGCCACCTATTATCTTTATTACGGTTCTTCGACGGCGACCCAAGTTGCCTCGACCACGACTTACGGCGCGCGGGCAGTCTGGTCCAACGGCTTCGCGGCAGTTTATCACTTCGGTAACACTGGTTTCAAAGATTCCACCGGCAACTATAACGGCACGAACGGCGGAACCGCGGCTACTTCTACTTTGGTAATCGGTACCGCTCAATATTTCAGCGGGTCGACGTATATCGATCTGGGCACGACGCTTAACTTGAAAACGCAGATGACTCTTTCCGCCTGGGCCATACCGAAGTCGGGCTATGCCGTCTGGGGCAAACTGATCGGCAAGATGTATCCTTCCCATACTGCGCCTTTCGTCTGCTACGGTTTGGATTTTGACGGCTCCACTCCGCACTTGCCTCAAGTCGAAATAACTGCTTCCACTACGCAGGTCCAAGAAGTCGCCAAAGATACGACTGCCCCCGCCAATAACGCTTTATTTTGGTCAGCGGGAACTTATGATGGCGCGAACTTGCGGGCTTATTACAATGGCGCCCAGCAGGGAGTCACCGCTTTCACCAACTCGATCGCCTGGAATACCCAGCCGACCCAGCTTGGCCGCGCCTATTACGGCGGTGGCGGCGCCGAAACAGATTATTTCACCGGCGTGATGGATGAAGTCCACCTGGCGTCGACCGCCCGTTCGGCCAGATGGCTTTTGACTGAATATCATAACCAAAGCGCGCCCAATACTTTTATCGCGACCTCAGCTACTCAAACCTACGTTTATCCCAGAAAAGCTATCAACATACCCTCGCTGCCGGACAATGGCTATAAGTGGCAGGCCATCGGTTGCGATTGGGAAGGGTGTTCGGGCCAGTGGGCGGCGATCACCGGCGCCACGCCGAATTTTACGATCGATACGACCAAGCCGACCAATCCGGGAATTTTAACCTTGAGTAAGAAAAACGACAGCTCGATCACTGTTAAATTCGGAGCGACCTCGACCGATACCAATTTCTACCAGTATAAGATTTATTACAAAGCCGGCGCCTCCGGCGTGACCGAAGCCAATACCGCCTTCGGTTCTTCCACCAGCCCCGGCGATGCGACTTTCACCAATAATAATTTTTCCCGCCACACCACCACGACCATCACCGGTTTGGCCGCCAGTACTACTTATGTTTTCAAGATCTGGACTTATGATCTGGCCGGCAACAAAGCTTCGAGCAGCGCTGAATTTTTCACCGCCACTAAACATTTTCCCGCGGTATCTTCCGGCTTGAATCAATATAAAGCCGACGGGACAACCGTGATCGGCAACAACACCTGGGTCTTACAAAACGAAATTTTTTTAACCGCCACATCTACTGATGCCGATTCCGACGCCATCACGCTTTACTATCAATTCGCGACAACTACCGAACCTTACCTTACTGCCACCACCACTCCGGTTGGCGCTTGTTCGTCGGGAACTACTTATGCCGGTTGTCCTGCTCACGTCTGGCAAACTCCCGCGGCCACCAAAAAAGTCGATTTGAAAAGCGTCGCTGACGGACAATACCGCTGGCAAGTACTCGCTTGCGACGTTGACGGCTGCGCGCATACTTGGAAAACGTTCAGCGACTCCATACCGAATATCAAGCTCGATACGCTTGTTCCTTCGACGCCTGGTCCTCTGACTTTCATCGCTTCCACTACCGCTTCGATCAAACTCGGTTTCCCCGCGGCGGTGACCGAAGGAAATTTTTACGAATACAAGATCTATTATAAAGTCGGCTCCACGACGCCGATCCACGAATCCGATTCGCTTTGGGGTTCGACTTCGGACGCCAATCTTCTTTCGCGGACCTTCAACAACAAGTCTTCAACCACCATTACCGGTCTCGTTCCAGCCACTACTTACAGTTTTTCGATCTGGGCTTATGATCTGGTCGGCAACAAGTCCAGTTCTTCTTTAGTTTGGGAGCGCACCGACCGCAGTCCGACGATCACGATGAATCCGGCCGGCGAATATGTCGACGGCAGCGGCAAAGTCACCGTCTCTTTCGCGGTCAACGATATCGATCTGGAAACTCAAGTGATGGCCCAGGTGCAATATTATAATGATTTATTGTGCCGCGGCAGCGCCGCGCAAGCCAGCCTGGATCAAACCGTCGGCGCGACCACCGCGAGCTACGGCGGCAATCCGGTAGTGCAGAATAAAAATACTTATCAGATCGGTACCTCGACCGGCTGGATTCTGACTACTTCCGGCGTCAATACGATCAACTCAGTTTGGCTTTCCCAGACTGACCAGCCGGCCTGGAACGGCAATTATTGCGTCAAAGTTACGGTCAATGATAATCGCGGCGCCACCAACAGCGCCACCACCAGCGTTACAATCGACAACGTCGCGCCGACTGCGCCCGGCAACCTGACCTTCAGTAAAGAAACTTACAGCACCGTCTCCTTGAAGTTCGGCGCCGCCTCGACCGACACCAATTTTTCCCATTATAAAATTTATTATAAGAGCGGCAGTTCGGGAGTCACCGAAGCCGACGTTCCTTTTGATCAATATAATGATTCGGCCTTGGGTTCGCGGACTTATCTTTCTCATTCTACCACCACGATCAGTAATTTAACCGTAAATACCACCTATTTTTTCAATATTTGGGCTTATGATGCGTACGGCAACAGTACCAAAGCGGCGGAATATTCTACAACCACCAGAGCCTTGAACAGTTATTTTCCCTATGATTTGAGCCAGTATCCCGCCGCCACGACGACGAAGATCGCCAATGGCGGCTGGAGCAACCAGAGCACGGTAAATTTGGCAGCCACCTCCACCAACGGCAACGGCGTGGACAATACGATTTATTTTCAATTGATCGACAATGCCGGTTCTTTCACCACCGCCACTTCGGAACCGGCTTCTTTTTGCTGGAGCGGCACAGCCTTTAGTTGTTCGTCGAAAATTTGGACCAATTCGACCCCGGTGTCCGGCTGGTATAATTCCAGCTACCGCTATCGCGCCAAAATAACCGTCCCGGCGGCGCAGGTTTCCGGCTCGTTGTCCAATTTCCCCGTTTATCTAAACCCGGCGGTTTTGGGCCAGAGCACCTCTGTCTGGTCGCATTTCAAAAAGAACAGTGATGGTGGCGATCTCTTAGTTACCGATTCAGCCGGCAATCGTCTGCCGCTCGAAGTAGTCGCTTTCTCCACCTCCACTCATAGCGGAGAATTATATTTCCGCGCTACGACTTTGAGCAATTCGGCAAATAATGATTTCTATCTCTACTATGGTTCCTCGACCGCCACCCAGCCGGCTTCGTCGACGACTTACGGTTCGCAGAATGTTTGGAGCAACGGCTATGCGGCCGTCTGGCATTATGCCGGGTCGTTGCGCGATTCCACCTGGCACAGCATCAACGGCACTAACAGCGGTTCGGTGGCGACGACTTCTTCTTCCAAACTCGGCAACACCTCCCAAGCTTTCCGTTATTCAATCCCGGCTTATATCAATTATGGCGCTCCGGCCACGCTCGATATCCATGGCGTCAACCCGATCACCATCGAAAGCTGGGTTTATTTTACACTATTGGATGCTAATTACCGCACTTTCGTGAGTAAAGGCGATCAGCAATTCGGTTTGCAAAAAACCGCCGCGGCACCTGGGCGCATTAACTCGCAGATTTACGATACCAACTGGAAAAATATCGGCTCGAACGCCGATCTGGTCGCTAGTACCTGGTATTTCGCGGCCGGTTCCTACACGGGCGTAGCCGGCGGTCCCAATACCGTGTATGTCAACGGCGTCCCGAACGCCAGCACCACGGCTAATTTGATCAACGATGACGGCTCTAATTTCTGGGTCGGTGCTAATTCGGGAGCCACCCAGCCTTTCAATGGTTTGATCGACGAGGTCCGTATCTCTTCCACTACCCGTTCCGACGGATGGATCACCACCGAATACGCCAACCAGAATGCGCCAAAAACTTTTTTCACCACTACTTCCGAACAATATTATTTTGCCGCCTCGGATAAGGCAGTGGAAATAATTTCTCTTCCCGACTCAAGTTATAAATGGCAAGCCTTTGCCTGTACGGTGGACAGAAAATGTTCGGCCTGGACCCCCTTTAATGTTACTGTCCCTAACTTCAGTATTGATACTCTCGCGCCCAGTACGCCCAACGCCTTGACCCGGATCGCTTCTACTACTACTTCGATCAAGCTTCATTTCCCGGCGGCCGTCACCGAAACGAATTTTTACGAATACAAAATATATTACAAAGTCGGCTCCACTTCGCCGATCCATGAATCCGATTCGCTCTGGGGTTCGACAACAGATGCCAATCTTCTTTCCAAGACCTTCAACGGCAAGTCATCAACGACGATTACCGGGTTGACTCCAGCTACTACTTATAGTTTCTCGATCTGGGCCTATGACCTCGCGGGCAACAAATCCAGTTCGAGTTTGGTTTGGGATCGCACCGATCGCAACCCGGCGGTCTCGCTGTCCACTTATGCCGAGCGTACCGATGCCACTGGCAAAGTCGATCTGGGTTTTGCGGTATCTGATCCGGATGGCGACAATCAGGTAATGGCGCAAGTGCAATATTTTACCGATGCTAACTGCCACACGGCCGGCAGCCAGGCGACAATCGATCCGTCGGCTATTTCCGCCCAGCATGGGATTCCGGTCGTCCAGAATAAAAATACTTATCAGATCGGCACCACCACCGGTTGGATCGTCACTTCTTTTGGCGCCAATACAATCAGTTCGGTTTGGAATTCAGCCACGGATCAACCGGTCGGCGACGGCACTTATTGTTTGCAGGTAACCGTCAACGATAACAAAGGCGGCACCGCCTCGGCCACCACCTCGCTCACCATCGACAACAAAGCGCCGTCCGGTTTCGGTCCGCTGACGCTGTCTAAAAAGAATGATAATTCCGTGACGGTTAATTTCAATGGCCAAGCGACCGAGACTCATTTCACCCAATACAAAATATATTACAAAGCAGGGTCGAGCAATGTGAAGCAGACCGATTCGCTCTGGAGCTCGGCTAACGATCCGTCTCTTGGTTCGCAAACCTATCTGGGCAATACCACTACGACGATCCCCGGCCTCACGGTCGCCACCACTTACGTTTTCAATATCTTCGCTTACGACTCTTACGGTCATGTGGCCTCGAATACTTCCGAATTCACCACCGCGACCAAGAATTTCCCGGCCGTTCCCACGAGTCCTAACCAATACCAAGCCGACGGCATCACGCTGATTGCCAACACCGCCCTCGACAGCCAGAACGAAGTCTACCTCTCCGCCACTTCCACCGATCCGGACTCTGATGCTATCACTCTGTACTATCAGCTTGCCTCGACTTCCGGAACATTCATCACCGCCACCTCGACTCCGGCCGGAGCTTGCTCTTCCGGTACGACTTATGCTTCCTGCTCTTCGCGAGTCTGGTACACTCCGGCCGCCACCAAAAAAGCCGACCTCAAATCCATTCCCGACAATGATTATCAATGGCAGGTTTTGGCCTGCGACAAGGATGGCTGTTCGAGAAATTGGCAAGCTTTTTCTGCTTCGGTTCCCAATTTCACCATCGATACGACCGCCCCGACTGCGCCGGGTAATTTGACGCTCTCCAAAAAGAACGACAGTTCGATCACGCTCCATTTCGGTTCCGCCTCGACCGAACTACATTTCTCCCAATACAAAATATTTTATAAGGTGGGCATGAACGGCGTTACCGAAAATGATTCGCTTTTAAGTTCTTCGACCGATTCGGCTCTCGGGCACATTGACTACTCCGGACATGCTACCACCACTATCACCGGCCTCAATGCCGGCACCACCTATGTCATCAATATCTGGGCTTATGATTCATTGGGTCACAAAGCTTCAGCGATTGAAACCAATGCCACCACTAAGACTTTCCCGGCTAATCCTTCCAGTCTGAATCAATATCGCGCCGATGCCTTAACCCCGATCACTAATGGCGGGTATACGAATCAGAACGAAATTAATTTTTTCGCTACTTCAACTGATGTCGATGCCGACGCCCTGACTCTTTACTATCAATTGGCCACGACGAGCGGTACTTTTATCACGGTGACTTCAACTCCGGCGAGCGCTTGTTCCAGCGGCACAGCTTACGCTTCCTGCCCTTCAAGAGTCTGGCAAACTCCGGCCGCGACCAAGAAAGCCGATCTTAAAACTATTCCCGACGCCGGGTACAAATGGCAAGTGCTCGCTTGCGATCTGGACGGCTGTTCACATAATTGGTCGACGAATTCCTCCGTACCAAATTTTACTATTGATACCACCGCACCCAGTATACCCAACGCCTTGACCCATATCGCCTCCACCACCACTTCGATCAAGCTGCATTTTCCCACGGCCGTCACCGAAACTAATTTTTACGAATACAAAATATATTACAAAGTCGGTTCCACTACCGCTATCCACGAATCCGATTCGCTCTGGGGTTCGACTTCGGACGCCAATCTGCTTTCCCAGACCTTTAACGGCAAATCTTCAACGACAATTACCGGTCTGACTCCGGCCACCACATACAGCTTTTCGATCTGGGCCTATGACCTCGCGGGCAACAAATCCAGTTCGAGTTTGGTTTGGGATCGCACTGATCGCAGTCCGACTATTGCCATCAACTCGGCGGCCGAACGGACTGATGCAACCGGCAAGGTAGATTTCGCTTTCGCGGTCAACGATCCGGATCAAGATGACCAGGTGATGGCGCAAGCGCAATACTTTACCGATCAATACTGTCACGCGGTAGCCGCCCAAACCACGCTTGATGAAACTGATGCGGCGACCACCGCGACTCACGGCGATCCGAAAGTCCAGAACAAAAATACTTATCAGATTGGCACCACCACCGGCTGGATTTTGACTTCCGCGGGAGTTAATACGGTCAGCACCGTTTGGAATTCGCAAACTGATTTGCCGACCGGCGACAATATTTACTGTCTCAAATTGACGGTTAATGATAACCGCGGCGCCACCGCTTCGGCTACCACCACGGTCGTGATCGACAACAAAGCGCCGTCCGGATTCGGTCCGCTGACGCTGTCCAAAAAGAACGACAATTCGATAACCATGAATTTCGGTTCAACGGCCACGGAAACCCATTTCACCCAATACAAAATATATTAC
The DNA here is from genome assembly GCA_963747695.1 of Candidatus Falkowiibacteriota bacterium. Classification (GTDB taxonomy): domain Bacteria; phylum Patescibacteriota; class Patescibacteriia; order Patescibacteriales; family WJLG01; genus JAQTUZ01. The sequence goes on from CAVVFV010000008.1 coordinate 83,696, forward strand.
AAAGCAGGGTCGAGCAATGTGAAGCAGACCGATTCGCTCTGGAGCTCGGCTAACGATCCGTCTCTTGGTTCGCAAACCTATCTGGGCAATACCACTACGACGATCCCCGGCCTCACGGTTAACACCACTTATGTTTTTAATCTTTTCGCTTATGATAGTTACGGCCATGTGGCCTCGAGCAGCGGAGAGTTCCCGACCGCAACCAAAAATTTTCCCGCCTTGCCTTCTCTCCTTAGCCAATACAAATCCGATGGTGTGACGGCAATCGCGCTCGGGGGACTGACTAGCCAAAACGAAATCAAATTCACCGCCACCTCCACTGATTCTGATGCTGACGCGATCACCCTCTATTATCAGCTTGCTTCGACGAGCGGTACATATATTTCTGCCACCACGACTCCCGCCGGCGCCTGTTCGAGCGGTACGGCCTGGACCAGTTGTCCGTCCCGAGTTTGGTACACTCCCGCCGCTACCAAAAAAGCCGACCTCAAATCCATTCCCGACAATGATTATCAATGGCAAGTTTTGGCTTGCGACAAGGACGGCTGTTCAAGAAATTGGCAAACTTTCTCGGTCTCGGTGCCCAATTTCACTATCGATACCACCGCCCCGACTGCGCCGGGAAATCTGACGCTCTCCAAGGAAAACGATAACTCAGTCACGCTCAAATTCGGCGCCGCGACAAGCGACTCCCATTTCGAGCAATATAAAATTTATTACAAAGTCGGCGCTTCCGGAGTCAGTGAAACCGACTTGCTCTGGAGCTCCTCTTCTGATCCGTCTCTCGGGCAGATCGCTTATTCCGGGAATTCCACCACCACTATCGGCGGGCTTATTTCGGGGACGAATTATGTCTTTAATATCTATGCCTATGATGCCGCCGGGAATAAAGCCGCGGCCGCTTTAGAGTTGACGGTTCCGGTAAAATCGTTTCCCGGCAACGCCTCCGGCTTGCAGCAATATAAAGCCGATGGGACCACCTTGATTGCTAACGGGGCGTTCATTAATCAAAATACGGTTAATCTTTCCGCGGCGGCGACCGATCCCGATTCCGATCGCACCACTCTTTATTATCAGCTGACCACCACTTCCGCGGCGCTAATCACCGCCACCTCCGCGCCCAGCAATGCCTGTGCCGATAGTTCGGATTATGCAAGTTGCTCGGGAAAAGTTTGGGCCAACGTGCTGACCGATTGGTACAGTTCGGCCTGGCCGTACCGCGCCAAAATCACCGTAAATAAGAATAGCGTCCGCAGCAATCAGACTGGATTCCCGGTTTACGTTGATTTGTCGCTTTTTCCTTCCGGCCACACCATCTGGACGAATATGAAAAATGGCGGCGGCGATCTGTTGGTGACGGCCGCCGACGGCGTCACTCGTCTTCCGTTGGAAGTCGTCAGCGCCAGCACCACGCCCAAAACCGGAGAAATATATTTCAAGGGCGATATCTCGGCCTCGAGTAACACTGATTTTTATCTCTATTACGGAAATTCCGCCGCAACCCAGCCGGCTTCCACGACTGCTTATGGCGCGCAGAAAGTTTGGGACAGTAATTATGTCGGCGTCTGGCATTTGGGAGAAAGGGGAGTGGTCGAAAATTCAACCGGTAAAACTGCGGCCGGAACCAGAATGGGTTCGCCGATTCGGATGGCTGGCCAGTTGGGATATGGTCAAAATATCGAAGCCAACGGCGGCGTCGGTTTCAACTTGGGAAAACTGGGCTTGGCCGACGGCACCCACAATCATCTGACCATGGAGGTTTGGGCCGAGAACAACGGCACTTGGGAAAGCACCGGACGGATCATCAGTCACAGTTCTTCCAGCGTGATTTTCTATTCCCTGTCGCGCGCCGCTGCTAACAACAGTCTCAGGATGGTGATTGACAATGCGACTGCCGGAAATAATCTCGCCTTTTCTACCAGTACCTGGCACTATATCGCGGGAACTTATGACGCAACATTAGGTTCGCTGCGCGCGAAATTGTTTATCGATAATACGGCTTCGACTACCGCCGCCGCTAATTCCGGACCGATTAACGACGATAGCGGCGAAGGCTTTACAACCATCGGCCGGCGTTATGACGTGACCACCCAAGATTGGCGAGGCGATGTCGATGAAGTCCGTATTTCTTCTTCCACCCGTTCTCAAAATTGGTTGATGACAACTTATAGTAATGAAAGCAATGATTCATCTTTCTTGACCATTGCCGACGGTGAACCAATTCCGGCGGCGGACACGATGGTTAAAATATTGTCTCTGCCGGACGGCGGCTATCAATGGCAAGCGCTGGCCTGTGACGTTGATGGCTGCGCGCGGAATTGGAAAACTTTTAATGATAGCCTTCCCAATATTGAAGTTGATATCACTCCTCCCAGCACGCCCGGCCCGCTCACTCACATCGCGTCCACCACCACTTCGATCAAGCTGCATTTTCCCACGGCCGTCACCGAAACTAATTTTTACGAATACAAAATATATTACAAAGTCGGTTCCACTACCGCTATCCACGAATCCGATTCGCTCTGGGGTTCGACTTCGGACGCCAATCTGCTTTCCCAGACCTTTAACGGCAAATCTTCAACGACAATTACCGGTCTGACTCCGGCCACCACATACAGCTTTTCGATCTGGGCCTATGACCTCGCGGGCAACAAATCCAGTTCGAGTTTGGTTTGGGATCGCACCGATCGTAATCCGACGCTCGCGATCAATTCCCGCGCCGAACGGATCGACGGGACAGGTTTGGTCGATCTATCTTTCGCGGTAAATGATCCGGATGCTGACGACCAGGTGATGGCCCAGGTGCAATACTTCACCGACCAGAATTGCCATTCGTCCGGCAATCAGGCATATCTCGATGAAACCGATGCTAATACTACCGCGACTCACGGCGATCCGAAAGTCCAGAACAAAAATACTTATCAGATCGGTACCACCACCGGCTGGATTTTGACTTCGGCGGGGGTTAACGCTGTCAATACGGTTTGGTTATCGCATCATGATCTTCCCGCCGGCGATGGAACTTATTGTTTAAAATTAACGGTCAATGATAACCGCGGCGGCACTGCCAGCGCCACTTCTTCGTTAACGATTGACAATAAAGCTCCGTTCGGTTTCGGTCCGCTTACTTTTTCGAAAAAGAACGACAATTCGATCACTCTATTTTTCGGCAATGCGGCTTCGGAAAATCACTTCTCGCCCTATAAGATTTATTACAAAATCGGCGCGGCAGGAGTGAAACAAACCGATTCGCTTTGGAGTTCGGCCAATGACGCGGCGCTCGGTTATCAAAATTATTCCGGTCATGCCACCACCACGATTACCGGCTTGAATTCCGGCGTGACTTATGTTTTTAATCTTTTCGCTTATGATACTTACGGCAATCTGGCTTCGAGTTCGCCCGAATTCACTACCGGGACCAAAAGTTTCCCGGCCGCGCCCTCAACCCTAACCCAATATCGCGCTGACGGCGTGACGACCATCGCACCCGGCGGTTTTATCAATCAAAATGAAATCAAACTGTTTGCCACTTCCACTGACGCCGATGCCGACGCCATTACTATCTATTATCAATTAGCGACCACGAGCGGGGCTTTCCTTTCCGCGACGACCACGCCGGCTTCGGCCTGCTCTTCGGGAACAACTTACGCGGGCTGTCCGAGCCGGGTTTGGCAAACGCCGGCCGCGACTAAGATGGCCGATCTGAAAACTATTTCCGACAACGGTTACGTCTGGCAGGCATTGGCTTGCGATACTGACGGCTGCTCCCGGAACTGGACCGCTTTTAGCGCGACGATTCCGAACCTGACAATTGATATCACACCGCCGACAATATCTTCGTTCACGATGCCGGCCGGATATAGTTCGACCACCGTTCCCGTCAGCACTTTCTCGGCCAGCGACAATATCGGCGTGACCAAATATTTGATCACCAGCACTTCCACCACGCCAAGCTTGGGCGATCCCGGCTGGTCGCCGACACCGCAAGGTTCATTTACTTTCCCCGGCGCTTCCGGCGTCAAAACCGCTTACGCCTGGGTGAGAGATGGAGCGGGAAATATTTCTTCAAGCGTCAGCGCGACGGTTACGCTTGACGTTCCCCGTTATTGGTATGGCCGCGCCAGCTCGGGCAATGCTAACAATATGAACGACGGCAACAACTATAATCCGATGGGCCCGCTGCTTGCCAGCGATAAACTGGTTTTTAATTCCGGCGCCACTTCCTCGGCTGCCACCGCCGATTTGACCGCCGGTTCGATCACCGTCAATCCGGCCTTTACCGGCAACTGGTCGATTTCGGGCCGCAATCTTATTTCCAGCAGTTCAGTGATCATCAACGGTACCGGCGGCTCGGTCAATTTGGGCAATAGCATAACCATCAGCAATCCATTGTCTACTTTGCATATTGGAAATTCCGTTGGCACGGCCACGTTTAGCAGTTGCGCAATAACTTTCAATGGACCAGGATCGACTTTGGATATTATCAAGAGCGGCACCATTAAATCTTTGACACTCGGCGCCAGCGCCGCGGTGACCGCCAGTTCATCGGCAACTTTCTTGTCCGCGACCGCGCCGCTGATTTTGGGCAATAATTCAACGCTCATCATCAATGCGGGCAAGTCGTTGAATTTCAACCGTTCAACTTCGGGAGACCTCTTCTCGCTCGGCACCGGCTATACCATCACTAACAACGGCTTATTTGAATTCTGGGCTCATGATAACGGGACAGTGCTAACAGTTCCGGCTTTGACGGTTGGCGGATCCGGTGAAATAGACTTTACTGATTGGGGTACCCTTACTGCTACTTACAGTTTCACCGGGGCGCAGAATTATGGCGCCAATACTTTGTATCTGGCCACTAGTTTTAGTGACGGCCAGATTACTTATAATATCAATAGCCAAAATATAGCTTGCGGAGCTTTAAACGCCGGCCCGCGAAATTCGCAGACAACGGGTTATGAGATAATAAATTATGGTAGCGGCAATATTTTCTGCACCTCGTACACTGGATCCAGTTATGCGGCTACGGAAAATCTGGGCACTTCCCAATGGAGCGTAACCGGAAACTGGACGATGGGGTCGACGCATACGATTGTCGCGAGTACTTCGCTGGTCACTTTCAAAAATTCTGCCACCATCACTTCTAACGGCCAAAGTTTTTATGATTTGACGCTGGCCTCTTCTTCCAAAACTTTCACCTTGGGCGACGCGCTTTCCGCCCACACTTTGAATCTTTCCGCAGGCACGCTTAACACCAATGCCAAGAATGTTTCCTTGAGCGGCAACATCACTTTGGCGTCGGCCGCCACCTTTACCGCCGCCGGCAGCGCTTTCACTTTCACCGGCACGCCGACCATCACCGCCAACGGCAAGAGTTTCCCGGTCAGCACCTTTAATAATGGCGCGACTTTTGCCGACAACGTGACTTTTGCCCGGGCGATCTTTACTCCCAACAAGACTTATACTTTCACCCACGGCATTAACTTTACTTTGACTTCCTACACGGCAGGGGACTGGAACGGCACGGTCGGCAATCCGGTAACTTTGCAATCGGATTCTTCGGGCCAAGCTTGGAATTTTATCAATCCGGCCGGGATGGCCGTCTCGCATGTTGCCGTCAAAGATTCGACGGCGAGCAATGATATCAATGCCGGAAACGGAACCAACGTCGACAATGGCGGCAATAATGTTCACTGGATCTTCCCGCCGACCGCGCTTAATCCTTTAACCCGGATCGCTTCCACGACGACGGCGATCAAGCTTGGTTTTCCCGCGCCGGTCGTGGAAACTAATTTTTCGCAGTATAAGATTTTTTACCGCCTCGGGTCGACGACGCCGATCCATGAAACCGATTCGCTCTGGAGTTCCAGCTCCGATCCCAACTTGGGCTCGCTTAATTTCAATGGCAAATCTTCAACCACCATCACCGGTCTTGCCGGCGGGACTGTTTATAGTTTCTCCATCTGGGCCTATGACAAGCTCGGCGATAAAGCCAGTTCATCTCTCATCTGGGATCGCACCGACCGCGCGCCCAATGTTATGGCCTTCAATTCGGCGGCGGAACGAATCGATGCTTCGGGGAAAGTGGATATCAGCTTCAACGCCAATGATCCGGATCTGGATAACTTGTCGGCCAAAGTCGAATACGTGGCCCGACCAGGAGCCAGTTGCGATTTTGCCGCGCCTCTCGTTCCCACCTTGGATGAGACCGACGCCAATACCACGGCTCACTGGGGCGATCCCAAAGTGCAGAATAAAAATACTTATCAGATCGGTACGACTACCGGTTGGATCTTGTCGTCTTCGACACCTAACACGGTGAATTTTGTCTGGCTCTCCCGGAGTAATCTGCCGGCTGGCGACGGGGTTTATTGTCTGCGTTTGACGGCTAATGATAATCGCGGCGGGACGCTATCCGCGACCACTTCTTTGATCATTGATAACGCCGCGCCGACTAATCCCGGTCCGCTCATCTTGAACAAGCACAGCAACACGAGCATCACCGCCAATCTTAACGCCTCATCATCGGAAAGCAATTTTGTCCAGTATAAGATTTTTTATAAAGCGGGACCGAGCGGCGTTAAGCAAACGGATATTTTGTTCGGCTCGTCAACCGCGCCGGGCGATTCAGTGCTCGGACAAATCGATTTTAGCAAACATACCACTACCACTTTCACCGGTCTCACTCCGGGAACTAATTATGTTTTCAATATCTGGGCTTATGATCAATATGGCAATAAAGCGAGCGGCTCGCCCGAATTCTCCGCGACTACTAAAAGTTACCCGTCGGCCGCCCAAGCGATGGTCCAGTATCACGGTGACGGTACAACTGTCGTGAATAACGGCAATTGGGTTATCGTCAACGATATGAATTTTTTTGCCACTTCCACCGACGCCGATTCTGACGCGATCACTCTCTACTATCAATTAGCCACCACTTCGGGAAGTTTTCTTACCGCCACCTCGGCGCCGGCTAATGCTTGTTCATCGGGAACGTCTTACGCTTCCTGTCCCGCCAAAGTTTGGTACACTCCGTCCTCAATCAAAAAAGTCGATATCAAGGATATTCCCGACGGAGATTATCAATGGCAAGCGCTCGCTTGCGATGCTGACGGCTGCGCCAGAACCTGGAAGGTATTCGATTCCTCGGTTCCCAACTTTAAAATTGATACCGCTCCGCCGACTCCGCCTAATCCGCTGTTAAGGATAGCTTCGACGACTGATACGATTAAGTTAGGTTTGCCGGGTCCGATCTTGATCGACAATTTTTCCCAGTTTAAAATTTTCTACCGGATTGGCTCGACGACTCCGATCCGCGAAACCGATACGCTCTGGGGCTCAAGTTCAGATCCTAATTTGGGCATCGACAATTTCAACGGTAAGTCATCAACAACTATTACCGGATTGAATCCGGCAACCGTATATAGTTTTGCCATCTGGGCCTATGATCTGGCCGGCCACAAAGTCAGCTCGACTTTGATGTGGGAGCGCACTGACCGCAACCCCGTTTTGATCATCAATTCCGCGGCCGAGCGCGTTGATTCATCAGGCAACGCCGATCTTTCTTTTGCCGCCGATGATCCTGATCAAGAGAGCGAGCTGATGGTCCGAGTTCAATATTTTACTGACCAATATTGCCATTCAGCGGCCAATCAAACTTATCTTGATGAAACCGACGCCAACACCACCGCGACTTACGGCGATCCGAAAGTTCAGAATAAAAATACTTACCAGATCGGCACCAGCACCGGCTGGATCTATAACACTTCCGGCGCCAACACGGTCAATACGGTTTGGCTCACTCGTAATGATCTGCCGGTCGGGGATGGCACTTATTGTCTTAAACTGACGATTAACGATAATCGCGGCGCTACCGGGGAGGCGACCACTTCGATTATCATCGATAATGTTAATCCGACCACGCCGGGCAGCTTAACTTTGAATAAAAAGAATGACGGTTCGGTCACGGTGAATTTCGGTTCGTCGACCGTCGAAACCAACTTCGCCCCTTATAAAATATATTATAAAGTCGGCGCCAGCGGGGTGAAGCAGACTGATTCGTCTTGGACGGCGGCGGATGATCCGGCGTTGGGAGCGCAAGATTTTTCCGGGCACTCGACGACTACTATCACCAGTCTTGATTCCGGCATCAGCTATACTTTTAATATTTTCGCTTACGATTATTATGGCAACGTGGCTTCGGGCACGGCTGAACTGGCGACGACGACCAAGCACTTTCCGGCTAACCCTTCCGGCGCGTACCAGTACCGCTCCGACGGTGTAACTTTGATTGCTAACGGAACCTTCACCACCGAGGATGAAGTCAAGCTGACGGCAACTTCCACCGATGCCGATTCCGATTCAATCACCCTCTATTACCAATTGGCCACCACTTCGGGAACATTTCTGACCGCCACGACCGCCCCGGCCAATGCCTGCTCATCCGGCACGGCTTATGCCGCGTGCCCGGCGCGAGTTTGGTATGCTCCGGCGCCGATCAAGCAAGCCGATTTGAAGAATATTCCCGATAATGATTACAAATGGCAGGTGCTCGCTTGCGACTCCGACGGCTGCGCGAGAAATTGGACCGCGTTCAACGGCTCCATTCCCAACTTCCGGATCGGCGCGGTTCCGCCGTTCACTCCTGATCCGTTGACCAGGATCGCTTCCACCTCGGTTTCCATCAAACTCGGTTTCCCGGCGCCGGTCACCGTTTCCACCTTCGCGCAGTATAAGATCTATTACCGGGTCGGCTCGACCACGACGATTCATGAAACCGATTCGCTCTGGAGCTCAAGCTCTGATCCGAATCTGGGCAGCCATACTTTCAACGGCAAATCTTCCACTACCATTACCGGATTGAATCCGGCCACGGTCTACAGTTTCTCGCTCTGGGCCTATGACCAAGCCGGCAATAAATCCAGCTCGACTCTGGTCTGGGATCGCACCGACCGCAATCCGACGATCGATATCAATAACCGGGCGGAAGAAACCAATGGCACGGGCAAGGTCGATCTCTCTTTCTCGGTCAATGATCCGGATGCCGACGACCAGGTGATGGCGCAGGTTCAATATTTCACCGACCAAAATTGCCATTCATCCGGCAACCAAACCTATCTCGATGAAACCGACGCCAATACCACCGCCACTTATGGTGATCCCAAAGTGCAGAACAAGAATACTTATCAGATCGGCACTTCGACCGGTTGGATCATCACTTCCTCGGGATCGAATGCGGTCAATACGATCTGGCTATCCAAAAATGATCTGCCCGTCGGGGACGGAACCTATTGCCTCAAATTCTCGGTTAATGATAACCGCGGCGGTCTTGCTTTTGCCACTTCCTCGCTTATCATCGATAATAAAGCTCCGGCCAATTTCGGTCCGCTGACTTTGTCCAAGAAAAACGATAATTCAATCACGGTCAATTTTAATTCTCCGGCCGAGGAATCTAATTTCTCTCAATATAAGATTTATTATAAAGCGGGCGGCTCGGGCGTAAAACAGACCGATTTGCTTTTCGGCTCTTCTTCGGATTCAGCTCTTGGCCAGCTCGATTATTCCGGCCACGCCACTACCACCATCACCGGCCTCAACGTCGCCACCGCCTATGTCTTCAATCTTTTTGCTTATGACGCTTACGGCAACCTGGCTTCGAGCACTCCGGAATTGAATACTTCGACTAAATCATTCCCAGCGATCCCTTCCGGTCTTACCCAATATCGCGCCGACGGAGTTACCACTATTCTCAATGGCACCTTCATCACCCAAAATGAGGTTAATCTTTTCGCCACCAGCACTGATACTGATTCTGACCCAATCACTCTTTATTACCAATTGGCCACCACCAGCGGTTCAGATCTTACCGTCACCTCCACGCCGGTGAATGCTTGCGCCTCAGGTACAGCTTATGATTCCTGTCCGTCCCGAGTTTGGCAGACGCCGGCCGCGACCAAAAAAGTTGATCTTAAAACTTTGCCCGATCTCGATTATAAATGGCAAGTGCTCGCTTGCGACGCTGACGGCTGTTCAAGAAATTGGCAATCGTTTAATGTGTCTGTTCCCAACTTCCGGATCGGCGCGGTCGCGCCAAGCCAGCCCGATCCGCTAACCAGACTGGCCTCGACTACGGTTTCAATCAAACTCGGTTTCCCCACGCCGGTAACAGCTTCCACCTTTCGTCAGTATAAGATTTACTACCGGCTCGGTTCGACGACGTTGATTCACGAAACCGATACGCTTTGGGGTTCAAGTTCTGATCCGAATTTAAGCAGTATTATTTTTAATGGCAAATCCTCGACCACGATCACCGGGCTTACTTCGGGCACGGTCTACAGTTTCTCACTTTGGGCTTATGATCTGGCTGGCAATAAATCCAGTTCGACTTTGGTTTGGGATCGCACCGACCGCAACCCGACGCTAGCTATCAATTCGGTGGCTGAACAGATCGACGGCTCAGGCAAGGTTGATATTTCTTTCGCGGCAAATGATCCGGATCTTGATGACCTTGTGATGGCGCGAGCGCAATATTTCACCGATCAGAATTGCCATTCAGCCGGCAATCAAGCTGAGATTGATGAAACTGACGCCAACACTACCGCGACTTACGGCGATCCGAAAGTGCAGGATAAAAATACTTATCAGATCGGCACTACGACCGGCTGGATCCTCACTTCCTCGGGCGCTAATACGATTGATACGGTTTGGCTCTCCAAAACCGATCTTCCCGCTGGCGATGGAACCTATTGCCTGCAGTTGGCGGTCAACGATAATCGTGACGGCCTTGCTATCGCTACCACCTCATTTATCATCGACAACCAAGCCCCGACCAATTTCGGCCCGTTGACATTCAGTAAGAAAAACGACACTTCGATTACAGTCAATCTCGGTTCGGCGGCCTCGGAAAATCATTTCCAAGCTTATAAGATCTATTACAAGATCGGTACTTCGGACGTTAAACAAACGGATTCGGTTTTTGATTCGACTAATGATTCGGATTTGGGCTATCTTGATTTTTCAAATGCGGCTACTACCACGATCAGCAATCTTGATTCCGGCACCCCCTATGTTTTCAATCTATTCGCCTACGATCTTTACGGCAACGTGGCTTCTGGCACCCCCGAATTTTCAACGACGACCAAAGCATTCCCGGCAGCGCCTTCGAGCCTGGATCAATTCGAAGCCGACGGCGTGACGCCGATCACCAACAAGGCAATCATTGTCGAGAATGAGGTCAAACTCTTTGCCACCTCCACCGATGCCGACAACGATCCGATCACTCTCTATTACCAGTTAGCTACTTCTAGCGGAATATTCTTGACGGTTACCACCACTCCGGCCGCGGCCTGCTCATCGGGCACGGCTTATGCCGCCTGTCCTTCCCGAATCTGGTCGGCGACCGCCGCCACTAAAGAAGTCGATATCACCGCGATTCCTGACGGCGATTTCAAGTGGCAAGTATTAGCCTGCGACGCCGATGGCTGTTCGAGGAATTGGCTGGCGTTCAATGCCTCGACTCCCAACTTCCGCATCGGCATGGCTGCGCCCTCCGTTCCTGATCCGTTAATACGCCTGGCTTCCACCACGGTTTCCATCAAGCTCGGTTTCCCTTCGCCGATAACCGCTTCCACCTTCAGCCAATACCGGATTTATTACCGCCTCGGTTCGACGACGCCGATCCACGAAACTGATCAGCTCTGGAGCTCGAGCTCCGACCCGAATCTGGGTGATATTAATTTTAACGGCAAATCTTCAACAACTATCACCGGCCTCACGCCGGGGACGGTTTACAGCTTCTCGCTTTGGGCCTACGATTTGTCCGGCCGCAAAACCAGTTCTACCTTGATGTGGGATAGAACTGATCGCAATCCGACGCTGGCGATAAATTCTCTTGCCGAAAAAGTAAATGGTACGGGCAGGGTCGATCTGGCTTTCGCGGTCAATGATCCGGATCAGGATGACGAGGTCATGGCGCGGGTCCAATATTTTGCCGACCAGAATTGTCATTCGACCGGCAACCAGACTTATCTTGATGAAACCGATTCGGCCACTACGGCCACTTATGGCGATCCGAAAGTACAAAATAAAAATACTTATCAGATCGGCACTTCGACCGGCTGGATCTTGACTTCATCAGGCGTCAACACGGTCAAGACGATTTGGCTTTCCTCTGACGATCTGCCTGCCGGCGACGGTACTTACTGCGTTGAATTGACGGTCAACGATAACCGCGGCGCGCAAGCCGTGGCCACTACTTCGGTCGCGATCGACAACGTTGCTCCGACGCGGCCGGGAAATTTATCACTATCCAAGAAGAATGATAATTCGGTGACGCTCGAATTCGGTTCGGCCACGGTGGAAAATCATTTTAAAGAATATCGCATCTACTATAAAGAGGGGACAAGCGGCGTCAAAGATACTGATTCACTCTGGAGTTCCTCCTCCGATCCGCTGGCTTTGGGTTATATCGATTATTCCGGGCATGGCACCACGACCGTTACCGGTCTTAATCCGGGGACGACTTATGTTTTCAATATTTTCGCCTACGATACGACAGGCAATGTTGCCGCGGCTACGGCGGAATTCACTACCAATACCAAATCATTCCCGGCAATCCCTTCCGGCCTTGAGCAATATCGCGCCGACGGCACAACCATAATCTCCCTTGGTTCAATTATCAATCAAAATGAGCTTAATCTTTTCTCCACTTCCACTGACGCTGATTCTGATTCAATCACTCTCTATTATCAATTGGCCTCGACTTCCGGTTCATACCTCACTGCCACTTCCGCTCCGGCCAATGCCTGCTCTTCGGGCACAGCTTGGGACAGCTGTCCCGCGAGAATTTGGTATGCTACCGCGATTACTAAAAAAGTCGACATCAAAACCGTCCCCGACAATGATTACCAGTGGCAAGTTTTGGCCTGCGATGTTGACGGCTGCTCGCGAAGCTGGAAAATTTTCTCTGCCTCGGTTCCTAATTTCGCCATCGATACCACGCCGCCTTCCACGCCTAATTCTTTAACCCGCCTCGCTTCTTCCACAGATTCCATTAAGTTCGGTTTACCCGCCCCGGTTACGGAAATCCATTTCGCGCAGTATAAGATCTATTACCGGGTCGGCTCGACCACGACGATTCATGAAACCGATTCGCTCTGGAGCTCAAGCTCTGATCCGAATCTGGGCAGCCATACTTTCAACGGCAAATCTTCCACTACCATTACCGGATTGAATCCGGCCACGGTCTACAGTTTCTCGCTCTGGGCCTATGACCAAGCCGGCAATAAATCCAGCTCGACTCTGGTCTGGGATCGCACCGACCGCAATCCGACGATCGATATCAATAACCGGGCGGAAGAAACCAATGGCACGGGCAAGGTCGATCTCTCTTTCTCGGTCAATGATCCGGATGCCGACGACCAGGTGATGGCGCAGGTTCAATATTTCACCGACCAAAATTGCCATTCATCCGGCAACCAAACCTATCTCGATGAAACCGACGCCAATACCACCGCCACTTATGGTGATCCCAAAGTGCAGAACAAGAATACTTATCAGATCGGCACTTCGACCGGTTGGATCATCACTTCCTCGGGATCGAATGCGGTCAATACGATCTGGCTATCCAAAAATGATCTGCCCGTCGGGGACGGAACCTATTGCCTCAAATTCTCGGTTAATGATAACCGCGGCGGTCTTGCTTTTGCCACTTCCTCGCTTATCATCGATAATAAAGCTCCGGCCAATTTCGGTCCGCTGACTTTGTCCAAGAAAAACGATAATTCAATCACGGTCAATTTTAATTCTCCGGCCGAGGAATCTAATTTCTCTCAATATAAGATTTATTATAAAGCGGGCGGCTCGGGCGTAAAACAGACCGATTTGCTTTTCGGCTCTTCTTCGGATTCAGCTCTTGGCCAGCTCGATTATTCCGGCCACGCCACTACCACCATCACCGGCCTCAACGTCGCCACCGCCTATGTCTTCAATCTTTTTGCTTATGACGCTTACGGCAACCTGGCTTCGAGCACTCCGGAATTGAATACTTCGACTAAATCATTCCCAGCGATCCCTTCCGGTCTTACCCAATATCGCGCCGACGGAATTACGGTCATACCCAATGGCGCTTTTGTCAATCAAAATGAAGTCAATCTTTTCGCCACCAGCACTGATGCCGATTCCGATCCTATCACTCTTTATTATCAGCTAGCGACGACCAGCGGTTCGTATCTTACCGCCACCACGACTCCGGCCGCTTCTTGCGCGAGCGGCACGGCTTATGGTTCTTGTGCCGCGAAAATTTGGCGCAACGATTCCCCGGCTGACATTAAAGACATCCCCGATGGCAGCTATAAATGGCAGGTGTTAGCCTGCGATGCTGACAGCTGCGCGCGAAATTGGCAGGCCTTTGACGCCGGTACGCCAAACTTTACGGATGACAACACCGCCCCGACCGTCCCCGGTAATCTATCCTTAAGCAAAAAAACCGATACTTCAATCGATCTCTATTTTGGCTCGTCTACCGATGAAACTAACTTTAGTCAATACAAAATTTTCTACAAAGTCGGCTCCTCGGGCGTGACCGAGAGCGATCTGCTCTTTGGTTCGTCGTCCGATGCGGCGTTAGGTTCGCAAACGTATCTTTCCCATGCCACCACTTCTATTTCCGGTCTCAATGCCGGCACGCAATATGTTTTCAAAATTTTTGCTTATGATTCGGCGGGAAATAAATCCAGCTCTTCTGAATTCACCGCGGCGACCAAAAGTTTCCCGGCGGCCGCGGACCACCTGGATCAGTACCGCGCCGATGGAGTTACCGAAATTGCCAATCATTCCTTGTTGAACATCGACGAAGTCAAACTTTTTTCGAGCACCACGGACGCCGACAGTGATCCAATTACGATTTATTATCAGTTGGTTACTTCTTTGCCGTCTTTCTTGACGGCTACCTCTGTTCCGAATAATGCCTGTTCTTCCGGCACGATTTATTCCGCCTGTACCAGCAAGGTTTGGTCAGCCGCCAACGACGTGCAAGTTGATCTCGTTAGCATTCCTTATGGAACTTATGAATGGCAGGCCTTGGCTTGCGATAACGATGGTTGTTCCCGAACCTGGACAAAATTCAATGCCGTTACTCCCAACTTCATCCTGGCCAGCTCCAACCTTTCCACGCCCGGTCCTTTGACCGCAATCGCTTCCAGTTCCGCTTCGATCAAACTTGGCTTCCCGGCTCCGGTCACGGGCGTCGGTTTCGTGCAATATAAAATCTTTTATCATCTCGGCTCGACGACGCCAGTTCACGAAACCGATTCGCTCTGGGGTTCCAGCTCTGATCCTAATTTGGGAGACATCGGTTTCAACGGCAAATCTTCGACGACCGTCACCGGCCTAACTGCCGGCACGACTTACAGCTTTTCGATCTGGGCTTACGACAATTACGGCGGTAAAACCAGTTCGACGATGATCTGGGTGCGTACTGATCGCTTACCGACCATTATTTTCAATTCCGCCGCTGAACGAGTCAACGGTACCGGCGTGGTGGACGTTTCCGTGGTGGTCAACGATCCGGACAAAGATAATCAAGTGATGGCGAAAGTGGAATACTCGGCCGGGTCGAGTTGTGATTTCTCCAGTCCCGCCAAAGCGACGCTTGACGAGCGGTCCGGTCATTCAAGCGCCAGCTTCGGCATTCCGGTCGTCAGGAATAAAAATGCTTATCAGGTCGGCACCAGCACCGGCTGGATCCTCACTTCCTTCGGGCAGAATACCGTTAATTTCGAATGGCCGAGTAAAATCGACCTGCCAACCGGCGATAATAGTTATTGTCTGCGGGTGACGGTTAATGATAATCGCGGCGGTACCGCGTCGGCTACCAGAATTTTGACGATTGATAATGCTCCGCCGGCATCGTTTGGGCCCCTGACCTTGGATTTGAAAACTTTGAATTCCGTGACTCTTTTCTTCGGCTCGGCCGCCACGGAAAACAATTTCCGCCAGTACAAGATTTATTATAAAGCGGGGACCAGCGGCGTTACGGAAAAAAATATCTTGTTCGGCTCTTCTTCGGATCCGGCGCTCAATGACCAGAATTATCTGGGCCACGCCACTACCACGATCAGCGGTTTGACTTCCAATGTCAATTACGTCTTTAATGTCTGGGCTTATGATCTTTTCGGCAACAAGTCTTCGAGCTCGCCGGAATTTACGACCAAGACTCCCATCGGGCCGACCGGTTCGATCAATTCCGCCGCCGAAGCGACCGATGGTTCCGATCGAATCAATATTTCCATCACCGCCAATGATCCCGAGGGCTTGGATACCCGCGCCAAACTGGAATATTTCACCAATCCCGGCTGCACCGGCACCGCGCATAAACCTACCCTTGACGAAGATCCTTCGTCGATTACCGCCTCGACCGGCACGCCGGCGATCCAAAATAAAAATACTTACCAGATCGGCACCAGCACCGGCTATATCAGCACGGACCGCGGCGCCAATACGGTGAACTTTGTCTGGCTCTCGGGAGCCGATCTCTCCGGCAGCGAAGGAACTTATTGCCTGCGCCTGACGGTTAATAACGGATCTTACGATTCGCTATCGACCACCACTCCTTTATATATTGATGACAAAGCGCCGACCGGCTTGGGGAATCTGACCGTCAACAAAAAAGTCGGCACCAGCGCAATCTTGAATTACGGTTCGGCGGCCACGGAAGCCAACTTCTCCCGCTATCGGATTTTCTATAAGATCGGCACTCCGCCGGTGGTGGAAACCGATAACGAACAGATCGATGCGAACTTGAATCTTCAGAATTATAATAATAAAGCCACTACCACTATTTCCGGATTGGCCGCGGGCAATTGGTACGCGGCCAATATCTGGGCTTATGACGATTACGGCAATAAGGCCAGCGCCACGCCGGTCAGTTTCAAGATTAATCAGAAACCGGACGATCCCAGCGATTTGCAGCAAGCCGAAAGCGACGGTACGCCGATTCCTGTCGGTACGGTAATCAACGGCTCGACGGTAAAACTGCGGGCCAATGTCGTGGATACCGATTCGACCAGCACGACTTTTTATTTCCAATTGCTTGGTAATGGCGCCGATTATTCCACCGATACCACGGTGCCGGGATCAGCCTGCGCCGACAATACCGCCTTCGGTTCCTGCGCGAACAATATCTGGTCGGTCGCCACATCCTCGAGTCCGTCCGATTGGTATAATTCCGGCTGGCACTATCGCCGTCTCGTCACTGTCGATCACTCCCAAGTGGCCGGCGATCTTTCCGGTTTCCCGGTTCTGATCTCCGCGCCAGCCGATGCCGACCTGGCGGCCAAGGCCCGCGCCGATGGACGCGATATCATCTTCACCTCAGCTGACGGCCGGACGCTGCTCGACTTTTCCAAAGAAAATTATAATCCCACCACCGGCGAATACGAATTCTGGGTCAAGTCCGATCTTTCTGCTACGGCGGACACCTTCCTTTATATGTATTACGGCAATCCCGCCGTGGCGACCGATCTGGTTTCGACACAAACCTGGAACAGCGATTACGCGGCGGTTTGGCATTTGGCGGAAACGGGGACTGGATCGCGCGCCGACGCGACGGAAAACGGAAATAATGCGGCGGCCGTTAATTTTGACGGCAGCGAAAAAGATCGGCCGGGCATAATTGACGGAGCCGATGATTTTAATAGCGCCGATAAATTTTTACAAGCGCCGGATTCGGCCAGTTTATCGATCACCGGCGGTTTGACCGTTTCCGGTTGGATCAATCCGGACACTGTCGCCGTCGACAGTTTGCAGGCCGGCGGTTATCCGCGCTATCAATTCGTGGGAATGAAATGGCACGCGGACGGCGGCGCGGATTGTACTCCGGACGGGAATTTCAATCCGGCGATGATCAATCCTTATGCCGGCGCCACCTATGGCAGCGATGCCTGGACTAACGGTTCGTCCTGGAAAGTTTATGATACGAGTTTGTCCTCGGTTTATTATCAGTCTGACCAATATTCGGTCGACTTGAATAAACTTTGGGGCAACACGGCGGCCGATTCCGAAGCTTACCTTGGCGCCTATGTTTATTCGCCGGATGATCGTACGGTCGATATTTCCCGCGGTTCGGATGACGGCAGCGAAATGTGGGTGAACGGCCATTTGGTCGCGGCTGATTGCCAGAATCATTTGTTCGCCGCCGACGCTTTAGTCAGCTCGGTTAATTTAAAACAAGGCTGGAATACCATCGTGGTCAGAGTCGCGAACGGCAGCGGCGATTGGGTGGGCGAGTGGAGGATTTCGGCCAATGCGAGCGGATTATCAACTTTGGCTAATCCGAAAATAATCGTCGACAAACAAAATTATCAAGTGTCACAGAAGGGGAGCGATCTCTCGGTGTTTTACGGCACCACTAGTCTCGATACCATCATCGCTACCAACAGCTGGCAGTATTTTGTCATGAAGGGCGACAATTATCATTTGGATCTTTTATTGAACGGCCAAAACCGCGGCAGCCAAACTTTCTCGGTGGTTTCTCCCGCCACCGACCAACCGTTGCGATTAGGGTACGGCTTTGACGGCCGCTTGGATGAGATCAATATCGAGAATCAGGTAGCCAGCGTTCCTTGGGTAACCACGGCTTATCGTAATCAGAACGATCCGGGTTCATTCGCGAGCGTCGGTTCCCCGGAAGGAAGAACCGGCATGGGAGCGCAAATATCCGTCAACAGTTTGCCCGATTCCGCGGCTGGTTACAAATGGCAAGTGATGGTTTGCGACGAGGAGAATGCCTGCTCGGGATGGACTAAGTTCAACGATGCCGCGCCCCATTTTCTCGTTTCAGGAAACGGTCCGTCCGTACCCGGAGCGCTCACCTTGCACAGCAAAACTTCGCATAGCTTGACCTTGAATTTCGGCGCGCCGAGCAATACCGGTTTCTTCAAGCAATATAAAATATTCTATAAAGCCGGATCGAGCGGCGTAACCGAAGGTGATTCGCTCTGGGGCTCAAGTTCTGACGCTAACCTGGCCTACATTGATTATAACGGCGCGGGCTCAACCACTATCACTAATTTGTCGGCCGACACCCAATATGTTTTCAATATCTGGGCCTATGATTCGGCCGGACGCCGCGCCAGCTCAAGGACCGAATTGACCGCGACCACCAACGCTCCCCCGACAGCGAGTTTTTCGGCCGCCGCGGAAAAAACCGACGGTTCGGGCCGCGTTCATCTTTCCATCATCGCTAATGATGTTAATCAGGATAATTTAAAAGCTAAATTGGAATTCTTCGCCAATCCCCGCTGCGTGGGCGCGCCTTTCCCGACCACTTTGGATGAAACTGATTATACCGCTACCTCCACTTATGGCGATGCCAAAATCAGCAATAGCAACGCTTATCAGATCGGTAATCCGAGCGGCTGGATCATTACCGCCGCCGGAGCCAACACGGTCAATTTCGATTGGTTATCGACGATCGATCTGCCCGCTGGTAACAGCGTCTATTGTCTGCGTTTGACCGCCAACGACGGGATCGAAGACCAAACAATACCGGCCACCACTTCTTTGATAATCGATAATGTCAAACCGACTCAACCCGGCGCCTTAACTTTGGGCAAAAGAGGATCGGCTTATCTGGAACTTCTCTTTGGCGCGCCGACGCAGGAAACCAATTTCCAGAGATATCGCATCTTCTATAAACAGGGGACGGGCGTAACTGAGCACGACTCGGAAATAACCGATACTAATCTCGCCTACATTAATTATAATGGCGCGGCCACGACCACCGCGACCGGTTTGACCGGCGGTAAACCATATAGTTTTAAGATTTTCGCTTACGACGACTTTGGCCACGAATCCAGTTCGACTGAAACCACTTATTCCACCGATCATTTGCCGACCGGGTTCTTCAATTCGGCCGCCGAAGAAACCAACGGCAACGGCGTAGTTGATATTTCTCTGACCGCCGCCGACCCTGACGGTGATCCTGCGTCGGCCCAGCTGCAATATTTTGCCGATGCCGCCTGCCATGGTACGCCGCTCGACCCGACTTTGAATAATGCCAGTTCCACGATCGCGGCGACTTTCGGCCATCCGGACATCAATAATAGTGAGACTTATCAACTGGGCGATGCCTCCCGCATCATTACCGTTACCGGACCGAATACGGTCAACTTTACCTGGCTCTCCGGACTGGATCTGCCGGCCGGCGACGGAATTTATTGCCTGCGGCTCGTGGTCAATGACGGAAAAAATGATCAAGGAGCAGCGGCCACTACCAGCTTAGTGATCGATAATGCCGCTCCGACCGTTCCCGGCAATCTTTCAGTTTCCCGCGTCAACGGCGATTATGTCTTCTTAAAATTCGGCGCGGCGGCGACCGATTCGCATTTCCGCGAGTACAAGATATTTTATCAAGTCGGTACCGACACGGTCACCGAGGCCGATTTGGCGATGACTAAATCCCTCGATTATAATTTGGGATTTGCGGATTATAATGGCCGGGCGACCACTGCCGTGGCCAATCTGAACGCGCAGGCGGAATATTCGTTTAACATTTGGGCTTACGATAATTACGGCAATAAATCCGCGGCATTGCAGCAGGTTTCCACTACAACTTATAGCAGTTCGGGCGCAACTTGGCGCGAAGCTGAAGATACGGTTGATCCGACTAATATCCTTTATCTGGGCAAAGAAAAACCGGTCCGGGTGAGAATCAGCGTTGCCAACCTCGGCGATTGGTCCGCTACCGATCAATATAAGATCCAATACGCGCCGAAGGTAGACAGCTGCGCCAATGTGGTTTCTTGGCTTGATGTGCCGACCACGACGGCCACCGACGATTTTACCATGATCGACTCCAGTTATTTCTTCAATGGCGAGCCGACCGTGCAGCGTTTAAATAATACCGAAGGGTATAATTTCGTGCCGGGCAGTCTGATCAAGGCCTTGAGCAACCAAAGCGCCTCGACGACTTTAGGAACCAATGAGTATACGGAATTGGAATATGCTTTCCAGGCGACCGCCAACGCCACGGCCGGAGCGACTTATTGCTTCCGCGTCTTGAAGAACGGCCAGGTGCTCGACGCTTACACGCGCTATCCGGAACTGACTTTGTCTCCGCCGCCTGAGAGTTCCTTCTCAAGCGCCCAGGAAAAAGGCGACGGCTCGAATGCAGTCCGGGTGGCGTTGAATGTTTCTCATCCGGCCGGATACCCGACCCAAGTCAAATTGGAATATGCCGCCAATTCTTCCTGCGATTTCAGTTCGCCGCTCAAGCCGACTTTGAATACTGATCCGGTTTCGGTCTCGGCGACTTACGATCATCCCGATCTTAATAATAATGAAACTTATCAAATCGGTTCCAGCACGGGCAATATGATTATTACTTCCCTTGGGACGAATACCGTGGCTTTCGATTGGCCGACCCGCGATGATTTTACCGGCGTGGATCAAACTTATTGTTTGCGGGCCACCGCCTACGATGGTTATGATGATCAAGCCGTCCCGGCGACGACCACGGTAGTGATCGATCAGGTCAAGCCGACCAATCCCGGTGATTTGGCTACCACCAGCAAAACCACCGGTTCAGTCACCTTGGCTTTTGGTTCAGCTTCCTTTGATACGCACTTCAAGGAGTATCGTATATATTATAAGGTAGGCAGCTCGAGCGTTACCGAAAATGATTCGCTCTGGGGTTCCTCTTCCGATCCTAATCTCGGCTACATTAATTATAATGGCGCGGCCACCACGACCGTGACCGGCTTATTGCCTAACAAACAATATGTTTTCCGCATTTGGGCTTATGATGAATACGGCAACAAATCAAGTTCTTCGGATGAAATTTCCGTCTATCTCTTCAGTACCAAGCGGTCGGGCGGTCCGTGGCGCTGGTATCAGGATCAATATGACGAAACTCCGCAAATTCCGCTGGCTGCCGAAAACGTGACGCCGAACAATATCACTGATGATCAAATCCTTAAATTAAGAATGGATTTCCAGGAAATCCAAGGACTTGACGCGCTCAATACCAAGATCAGGTTGCAGTATTCCACTTATTCCGATTTTTCGGCGGACGTGAATTGGGTAGGGGAGATCGGTTCGACGACTGACTGGACTTACGCCGATGGCATCGATCATGATAATGATCCGATCCAGAATTTATTATTGAGTTCTTCGACGGCCAAGATGACTCATAACGAATCAGGCATTTCCACTTCCTCCGCGACTCAGCCGGCCAACAGCTGGGGAGAATGGGAATTTACTTTGAGAAATAATGGCGCGGCGAGCGGCACCACTTATTATTTCCGCGGCTACGATAATAATATTGATCAGCCGATCCCCACCAAACCATATCAGGTTTATCCGAGCTTGATTGCCTCCGCCGGCAGCCTGACGTTGACCGTCGCCGGTTTGCCTTCCGGTACGGTCACCGAAGGAATCGTCACGACGGCCTCGACCAGCGACGCCAGCATTCCTTTCGGCATATTGATGCCGGACAGCGAGGTGATCGGCGCGCAACGTTTTACCATCTCGACCAATGCGGAATGGGGTTATAGTTTGTACGCCTTCCAAACCAACGATCTCATCAGCTCAAACGGCGCAATTATAAATCCGGTTCCCTGGACCAACGCTTCGCCCGCGGCGTGGCCGGCGCTTTTCAATCCGAGCGACTTCGGTTATCATACCGGCGACAATACGCTTTCCGGCGCGGCGCCGTCGCGTTTTGCCGCGGACGATACTTACGCGCAATTCGCTTCCACCAGTCAGGAAATTTCGTACAGTTCCATTCCAGTGACCGATAAAACAGTCGATTTGATTTTCCGCGCCGGCATCGGCAGTCTGCAGCCGGCCGGAGATTATTCGACCAATATTGTGTATATCCTCGTGCCGACCTATTAGGTTTTATCCACAGGGCACAGCAATTTTTTAATTTTTAATATTTAATTTTTGATTTTTTGCCCTATTTTTTGCCAAAATTAAAGGTAAATGGCGGCAAAGGTTAGACCAGACAGAAAAGAGATATGCCCTTATGTCTTTATCTGAATTATGGTATAATAATAAGCAGAGAAGAGAAAATATTTTTAGATCAAAATTAAAATACTATAACCGGAGGGAAATAGGAGACTACTTAAAGTTTTGATAAATAATTATTTTGCCAAGGACGATTCGTTTGACTAGAAAAAATATGAAAACCCAAAAACAAAAATTGTTCATCGCGCTGCTGATGCTGACCATGCTGCTCGTTTACGGTTCCGTTCCCTCGGTCACCGAAGCTACCTCGATGAAAAGCGTCAAGGATACGATTTCCAGTTCTGATGTTTCCAAAGCTAATGTCACGCACACGATCATTGCCTCAACCACGCAGGCGATTACTGCCAATGGTTATTTTGAAATAATTTTTCCCGCAGCCTTTACCAATGTCGCGGCTGGCAATCTAACTTGTCCGAATTCGGGAACGCCGGGCGGAGCCGGCAACACTTTGACTTGCGGATACACGGGCGGTTTGGCAGCCGGACTTTATACGATTACTTTGACCGGCACCACCAATCCTTCGTCGGTCGGCAGCCAGATGATCACGGTCAATACCAAACAAAGCGGCGGAGCGATGATCGAACATTCCACTTTGCGGGTGGCGATCGTTAATAGCGTGTCAGTCACGGCTACCGTTCAAGCATCCCTGACTTTTACAATCTCCGGCATTGGCACGACAACCCCCGAGTATGTTAACGGCGTTCTCTGCAATGCTTCCTCGACTTACAATACCTTGCCTTATGGAATTCTGACTCCGGGAGTAGAGAAGACCATCTGCCAAAGAATGAACGTTACCACTAACGCCGATTATGGCTATTCAGTTACGGTAGTCCAAGATCATAATCTGTTAGCCAGCAATGGCGCCGATATTGATTCTTTCGATAATGGCTTGCCCGCTTCCACAACTCCTCTGGCTTGGGCATCGCCATCGGCTGTCTTAGGCAATGCCCATACTTACGGTCATTTCGGTTTAACGAGCGGTGATACTACTTTAAGTGATGGTAATCCTTTCATTGGCTCGCTTTATAAAGGTTTTTGGCTCAACAGAAACACCTCGACTGAAATCCCGATTGAAGTTATGTGGCACAATGGCGTTTCCGACGGTCTGACCAAAGGGATCGGCTCATCGACCGTGGCTTATTCGGTCGAAATCAGCGCCTTGCAAGAAGCCGGTGATTATTCCAATACGCTGACTTACGTCTGCACCCCGACTTACTAAAGTTAAATATATTTTGCTTAAATAAACCCCTGCTTTTTAAAGCGGGGGTTTTGATTTTTGAATTAGAGACGATGCTTTTCATTTCCTTTTGTTCTTTTTTAATCCGGCAATTGCTTATTTTTTTGCCACTTTTTTTGGAAAAAGTGGCGCATCCCGCAAAAATGACGGGACAAGAAAAACTGCTCGCAGGAAAAATTTTGGGACTCTCCGCTAGGAAGCCTAGCAAAATTGCTAACCTCGTCGGCGCGGCGCCTCCTCAAACAACGCAATTTTGCACGGCTTCTGCGCTGCGCGTCTTAGCCAAAATTTTTCAATGCTCGCTATAATGAATTTTAGTTATAAGTTGGTTCTGGCAAGGTTTCTGGAAATTATTTTATTGCCAAGCTTTTGTATTTTGCTGTGGCCGGATTAAATCTATAATTCCCAGGCAGCTTGCTCACTGGGATGAACTAATCGCGAGGGTCGGGGGAGGAATGAGGCGACCCGAGCGACATTGGAAGGGGGAGTCAATTTTAATTCGATTCGTGGATTTTGCAGTATTCGCGTAAAATTAGTAGTATTCGTATTATATTTCTGCACAGCTTAGTAACAATCTGCCAGTTGAGAAAATCTCCGATAATTGATATAATATTATTGATAAATTAATTAATATAAAGACGGCCAAAAGGTCGAATTTTGGATTAGAAAAGATAATTATTAGTTTTTCTAATCCAAAGTTTGAGGATCAGCCGCTGTTGTGGTTTATGTTCAATGGAAAAAAATTATCTGTCATAATCGGGTTTATTATCAAGCGAAGCGAGCGAAATGATCTCGCGCCTCGCCGGGATCGTTTCCGAGCGAGCGCAGAGAAAATACTCCGTCCGCTTGCGGCGGAGACACCTGCCAGAAAGATGGGGCGAGTGCTCGCCCTGCGGTTGATACCCTTAATTTTTGTCTGTTTTTTTATTCCTTTTTGCGGTGTCAAAGCGGCGGATAATGAAATAACCATTAAAGTGACTCCTTCGATCCTTGAGCAGATGGTCAAACCAGGCGATATTTTTTCCAGCCAGATCGCGATTACCAATGAATCGCAGCAAGAGATCACTTTTTACCCTTACCTGAAAGATTTTAAGGCCGCGGCCGAAGATGAGAGCGGCCAAGCCCAGTTGATCGCTCCGGGATCCGAAACTGGCAATTATATTTCTTCCTGGATAAATATTTCGCCTGATGGCATTGATCTTTTGCCCGGGCAAGAACAGCAAATTCCTTTTACGATAAACATTCCCACCAATGCCGGCCCCGGAGGATATTACGGAGCGATAGTTTTTGGAACTACCGCGCCGAAGGCGAAGCCGGGAGAAGCGGATAAGGGCGCCGAGATCGGCGTGGCCGAACAAGCCGCTTCGCTGATCCTTCTGCAAATTGCCGGCATCGCCGATGAGCGGGCGGAGATCCGCGAATTCAAAACCGATAAAACTTTTTACAATACCCCTTTCACGGTAAATTTTTCCGCTCGGATCCAAAATTTGGGCAATGTGCACGTCAAACCGATGGGCGTGATTGAAATTACCAATATGCTCGGCCGAAAGGTCGCGACGCTGCCGGTTAACGACAAAGGCGGGAATGTCCTGCCCAAGAGTACCAGGTTATTTACCGCCGTTTGGCAAGACAGTTTAGGTTTTGGCCGTTATCAGGCGGCCCTGGTTTTAAGTTATGGGACGCCGGCCGATCTGGGCGGCGAAGGCCGTAAAACTTTGACGATGTTCTGGTATTTTTGGATTTTGCCGGTTAAAATTTTAATTTCCGCCGGCGCCAGCCTTTTGATCTTGATCATTCTTTTCTTGATTTTTCTCCGGGTTTATCGGCGGATGGCGATCAAATCAGCGATGACCAGGATGGGGATGAGAGGCGGACAAGTTTTAAAAAAGCAAAAAACGCCGCGGGAGAAAAACGAATTCCTGCTGACCTTCCTGATCTTGGGCGGAATTGCGGCGGCGGTAATCGTCATCCTTTATTTCATCTTATTTTAACCGTTAAATTTTTCGCCTAAATGCGCCGAGCAAAAGAAATTTTATTATTAAGTCTGCTGCTTCTGCTGTTTTTTTCGCCGATTATTGCCCAGGCGGATACGACCTTCAATCTGACCGTCACGCCGGCGGTGGTTGACGTCGCCACTTGCGAGAAGGGTCAGATTTGTCTGGAAAAAACTATTGCGATCAAAAATAATTCCGCCGAGCGCGCCGATGTTTACGCGCAAGTCAACGATCTTTCACCAACCTCCGGAATCATTCCTTATTCCGATCCATCTGATCTTCCGGCTGACGCTTCGCTCGTCCGCTGGATAGATTTTTATCGTTCAATGATCACGATCATGCCGGGAGAAACTGCCACGCAAACCTTGCGCATCACTGCCAGTCCGAATGCCCAGCCCGGCACTTATCACGCGCTCATTTCTTTTCCGACCGGCGGCAATCTGCCCGAGGCGCAGCTCCTTGATCAAACCTCGAATGTCGCGAAAGTCGAAATCAATCTTAATCTCGTGGAACATCAGGTCGAGCAAGCAGAGATCAACCGTTACCAGCCCGTGCACGCCCTTTTTACCAAAAATAATATCGGTTTTGTCTTAAGCGTAAAAAATATCGGCAATCAGCCGGTTTCGCCCAGCGGTGAAATAGTCGTTTATGATAAGGGCGGGACGGAGGTCGGTTCCTTACCAGTTCAAGGCGGAATGATCGCCCCCAACGAGATCAAGGATTTTTCCGTTGCTGACCGCATGAATCTGGGGCCGGGAAAATTTAAGGCCATTCTTAACCTTAATTACGGGCAGGACGGCGGCAAGAATTTGACCGACATCGTTTATTTTTCATATTTGCCTCTGGTTTGGGCGCTGGTATTACTGATAATCATCCTGGGCTTGCTTTATGGACTCGCCTGGTTCATCCATAAAAAAAGCAAGGGAAAACGATCCGGCCCGGCCAAGGAAGAAGCCGCTGCGCAACTGCCCGAGCGCCCGAGTCACCTCAAGCATCCCAAATACGTGATTAATTTAAAAAAATGAATTAGGAATAATTATTGGTTTTGTAAAAAATTTATTTAAACTAGAACAATCTGATGCTAAAAAAATTTTTGTTGCTAATCTTTTCGATATTTTTTATTTTCAGTCCGGGTTTTGCTTGGGCGGCCAATGATTCTTCCGTGGCTTTGACGATTACGCCACCGCTTTCAAAAATTAATATGGAGCCGGGAGAAAGCCTGGCGACGGCGATCAAGGTCGTCAATAATAACGCTTTCCCGGTAACCATTTATGCCAAGACCGTCGATTTTGCCGATAACGGATCGGGCGGAGTAAAATTTCTGGACGACGGCAATCTGCCGAACACGCCGGAAAATCAAAGCATCTATCTCAGTCAATGGATCACCTTGAGCCAGGACAGCCAGACTTTGCAACCATTCCAAACCGCCACTTTTTCTTTTTCCATCGATGTGCCGCTCAATGCCCAGCCCGGCGGACATTACGCGGCAATCCTGGTCGGCACCAATCCGCCCGGAGAGACGGCTAAAGGTACGGAAATAAAAGTATCTTCCTATCTTTCGTCCCTGATACTCGCCCGCGTCGCCGGAGCGATCGTGGAAAAAGGGGCAATCAGGGAATTCACTTTTACCAACCGAGTCTATCAGGGCGGCGAGGGCAATTTCCGCGTCCGGTTTGACAATCTGGGTAACGTCCATCTGGCGCCGACCGGCGATATCAAGATCTTTGATATGTTCGGCAAGCAAAAGGGCGAGATCCCCGTGAACGAGGCGAGCGAGTTCGGCAATGTCCTGCCCAAAAGCGAACGGACTTGGGATAATTTGAAGTGGTCGGGAGATGATTTCTTCTTAATCAATCGTTACCGGGCGGAATTGTCGCTTTCTTACGGCGATGAAGCCAAACAAACCGAATTCGCCACTTTCTTTTTCTGGGGATTTAATTGGCGCCTGTTAGCTATCATCGGCGCTGCTCTCTTGATTCTCCTCGTCTTGATCATTATTTTGGTAAGATTCTATATCCGCCGTTCGGTGAAGGATTTGGAAAAGCAATTCAAACTCGCGGAAGCGGCCCGGAGAAAAGTCGAGAAAAGAAAGATTGAAAAAGAGAAGGCGGAAGAAAAATTGGCGGAGAAAAAAATTATCGACTTGCGGAAAAAATAATTGAGATTTAAAATTGGTGGTATTTTTTAATTTGATATTATTACAGTTTCTTAAATAATCTTCTATGTTTACGTCTCGTAAGTATCCAATAAAAAGCATTGATATTTTTTTGCGGTTTTTGACGCCAGCCTTGATTGTCGTTAGTTTTTTTGTTTATTGCCATTCGGCGAAGGCCAATAGTGATATATTCGTAACTGAAAATACGACCTGGACTAGCGGACAAGTTGTCGTAATTAACGATAACACTAATTTGAATATTCAAGCGACCTTAACGATCGAACCTGGCGTTGTTGTAAAATTCGGGAGCAATAGTTTGCTGGCCGTAAACGGAAGTTTGATTATTCAAGGTACCTCTGAAAATTTAGTGACTTTAACCTCTTTGCGAGACGATTTGGTTGGAGGCGATTCCAACGGCGACGGAGCTTCAACTTTCCCTTCGCCTGGGGATTGGGGCGGAATAATAGATTACGGAAAAATTAACGCCGATTATGTTAAAATAAAATATGCTGGCGGTATTACGTTTGGTGGGACGAACATTTATTTTGAAGAAGTGGCATACAGTGGTGAAGCAATAACCCATAGCATTTTTATCGATAATTTGGGGTATTTACTTTTTTGGCCTGGCAATTATTCCGCGTTTAAGATTAATTATTCCGATATTTATAATAATATTTATCCTCTTTCTTCCGGTTCAGGCGGTATTGATATGAGTAATAATTATTGGGGCAGTCCCGAAGGGCCGACATTGTATTATCCGGTGCCCGGAAGGGCGAATATTTTAGGAAATGTTGGTTATAAGCATTTTTGACTACACCTTGGGAGGAAAAAGGTATTCCGGTTGTCACTACGCTTAGCCAGTTTAAATCTGACGGGACAACTCCGATCACGGAAGGCGCAAGCACTACGGAAAACGCCGTTGTCTTCCAAGGAATGCTGACAAGTCCCGCCGATAATCAAACGCAGTTGCAGGTCGAAGTTGAACCGTCGGTGAGTGCGTTTACCGGCATCCCTACCGCGACCAGCAGTTTCGTCGTTTCCGGCCAGACCGCTTCGGTAACCGTTTCGAATTTAGCCAACGGCTCATACCATTGGCAGGCGAGAGCGGAAGATTCTCAAGGAGCCACCTCAACTTGGCAGACGATGAGCAACCCCGCCGTTGCTGCGGATTTTTCGATAGTACATTTCCCGGTGATCATTGTGCCGGGAATTTTAGGAAGCACCCTTGATGAAAAGAATTTTTTGCTTAATAAAGAAATCTGGCCGGATCCGGCAACATATATCGCCGATCCGTTCGACAGGCAATTGGATGAACTAAAAATGGATGCCGCCGGTAATTCCGTAAAAGATATTTTTACTACTGATGTCATAAGAGATGTTTTAGGAACGGATATTTATGGCGGACTGATTAATTATCTTGAGGCTAATGGTTATCAAAAAAATAAAGATTTATTCATCTTCCCTTATGACTGGCGATTAGATTTAGATTCCGTGGCTGGTGATAATATGCCTTGCGAATCGACCACAACTTTAAAATGTTTGATAGATGAAGTTAAACAAAAAACAAATTTAGATAAGGTTGATATCGTCTCGCACAGCATGGGAGGCCTGGTGGTTAAAGATTATGCGGCCAAATTCGGGCAGGATTCAATTGATAAATTTATTGACATTGCTACGCCTAATTTGGGGGCACCAAAAGCAGCCAAGATTTTGGAATATGGAGATAATTTGGGCTTTAACTTAACAGGTTATTATTTTTTAAGCACAAACAAAATTAAAGAAATTTCTCTGCAAATGCCCTCGATTTATCAGCTTCTACCCAGTCAAGGGTATTTTAATCTTACTGGCGACGGCTATGGATATTATTTATATAATAATTCAAAAGTCGGCGGGGTCAATCTCCAGGGTGAATTAAATTATAATAATTCCTTATCATATTTAACCGCCAGTAATAATGGAATAACGCAGTATTTTGTAAATAAAAATTCGCTTCTGCACACAGCCATTGATAACGTAAAAATCAATAATTCCTATACCATTTCCGGTTGCGGCACTCCGACCATCGGCAAAATCTATAATTTGGGCAAAAAAGCTTTTTTCTTGGATAACTACGGCTTGAAATATGTTGACGGCGATGGCACAGTGCCCTTGAAAAGCGCTAATTCTTTCGGCGACAATAAATATTATCTTTCAGGGAAGGATCATTTGCAAATTCCGGGCGCGCAAGAAGTGAAAGATTTTGTTTATTTGGTTTTAAATAATCAAGAAGCGGAATATCCGTTTGCGCAATCACAAAATTTTAAAGCTGATGACAGTATCTGTGGAATTTCCGGTAAAGAAATCGAATACCATTGTCCGGTTGAGATGAATATTTACGACGATCAGGGCAATCATACCGGTCCGACTGCCAACGGCGATATTGAAAATAAAATTCCGGGTGTCCAGTATGATATTGTTGATGGCAATAAATTCGCTTTCTTGCCCGCGGGCGGTAATTATCGGGTAACCGGTACGGCGGTCGGAACCGGAACCCTGGAAGTGGCGATCAAAACAGTGGTGAATGGCCAATATACTAATACTGAATATTTTAACAGCATTCCGCTCCCGTCAACTTCGGTCAGAACAGAAATTGATTTAACTTCCGGCCAGGACAATCGAACTGTAAAAGTCGATGCCAACGGCGACGGAGTTTTTGAAGAAGAAAAAAATTCCGATGCTGTTTTAACCGGTAATGAGATGGACGACCTCGTCAAGCCGATTACAATAATGAGCATTGCCGGAACAAAAGGAAATAATGGCTATTACGTTTCCGGCGTCAAAATTGATCTCGCGGCGACCGATGATAATTCCGGGGTGCTAAAGACAGAATATAGTTTGGATAACGGAATAACTTGGACTAATTACGCCGGAGAATTTACGGTCTCCCAAGACGGAACCACGACAATTTTGTATTCTTCAACCGACAGGGCTGGAAACCGGGAAGAAAACAAAGAAGCAACTTTCGCAATAGACAAGACCGGTCCGACTATCAGTTTTTTGTTGCCACAAGAGGCCCAGGAAGTTTTGCACAATGAAACACTAGACGTTGAATATTTCGCCAGTGATAATTTTTCCGGCGTTGACACTGCCACCGCCAAAATTTATTTGGACGGCAATCTCGTTAATTCAAATTTAATCGACCTGTTTGGTCAAAGCCTTGGCTCGCATCAAATAAAAATATCAATTCAAGATTTGGCCGGCAATCAAGCCGAGCAAACAGTTAATTTTTTGGTAATTACTGATGTTGACGGTACGATCGCCGACGTCAGTCGCGCCTATGCCGAAAAAATGATCACCAAAGTAGACGCTAAGAACGATTTGATCAACAGCCTAACGGATATTAAAAATTTTCAGGAAAAATACGGCCAGAGGATTGATAAAGAAAAAGCAATGCGGGATAAGGCTATGATCCAATGCTTGAAGTATAAAAATCAAGTCTGGTGCAGTAATAAAATCGGCACGATATTTGATAGGTTTGAATATCAGTTGAACAAAATCGATAAGGCCGTGATCAAACTAAAATATAATCTTATTTTAACGAAATTAGACATATATCTGAAAACGAAGTGGATTAATCAAACAGGATACAATATAATAAGGGAGGATATAAAATATTTAATTAATAACTTATAGCTCTATGAAAAGGTATAAAGAAGTTTTAATTCCATTGTTTTTTTTATTACCGTTCTTACTTCCTTTGCTCACCTTGTCCCTTGACGCCTTTTTTCTCATCGCCTATTTTATTTTAATATTTCCATTATTATTATTTAAGCTGAGTGACAAGAAACGCCGCTTATTTTATTTTATTCTATTCTATTTAATTTTATTGATTATCGTTGTGACAAAAATGCTTAGCGGTAATTTAATTTCTTTTTGACATAAATTGATAAAATTTTCGTTCTCATTATGATCGAAACTATGAACAAAAATACTTTGACCCTAATATTAAAACACTACCTTTTTTTCGTATTTATTCCGGCGGGGCTTGCTGCTTTGTTTGGATATTTAGGATTCCAAGCGTTACCAACAATTTTAGTTGATTTTATAGTTTTTTTATCCCCTTTTGTCTTTTTTATAGCTACTTATAGGAAAAGCGCTAAAAATGTAAAAAGTAAACCAATGTTAATTCTATTTTCATTTATCATCCCTTGTTTATTTACGGGTTATATATATATAATATTATCAGCTGTTTCAAAGTTAATTATTTAGCGGCATTATGAAAAAATCAAAGAAGTTTTAATTTAATACATACTCATTGAGGCGGTTTATAAAAATATTAATTAATAAATATAAAGTTTTTATGAAGAAAGCAATAAATTTGACTACCGCGATTATTCTTTTCTTCGTCGCGTTCTCGGTTATTTTAAGTAAAGAAGTCTTAGCCGACCTGACGCCCCCAGGATATACCCCGGGGTATAAACACGTTTTAGGGGGGCATCTTTCGGATTTATTTCAACCAGAATATATTGTAGTTGGAATTATTGTTACAGCTGTTGTGATTATTTCTTTAGTTCTTTTGTTCAAAATCAGAAAGAAAAAATGACCATCGGTTCATATTTATTAGCACTAGGCTTAACTCTAATCATTGAATTATCAGTCGCTTACGCGTTGGGTTTTAGAAATGCCAAGTCACTGCTAAGCGTTATTTGCGTGAATTTGATATCCCATCCTCTTTTCGGCTATTTTTTATGGATCAATCAATCCGCCGCCTTTATCCCCATCAACTATTATTCAATTATTATTTTAGAAATAATAATCACTATCGTTGAAGCGGCTTTACTGTTTTTTGCCTTGAAACAAAAATTTGCGACTATGCTCTGGTTATCGCTAGCGATGAATTTTACCTCGTTTGCGATTGGACAATTGATTTTTAAAAATATTTAGCCAATTTTGACATTAGATTTTGGTTCGGCGCCAGTCTTGCGAAGGTGATATTGATTTGGCGGATTTTTAATTTCAGCATTTCGGCAGAGTCCCCGCGGCAGAAGACTCTGCCGGAGCCAATAAAAAAAGGAAAGATTTTTTGTATCCTTCCCGTCTAATGCCACCTCTTTTGTTTTATGGCTTTTTTGTCCGATTACTCCTAACTTTTAGTGATTACAACCCGCTGTTACTAGCTGTTCATGATAAATGAGAAATATTAATTAGAATAGTAAAACTTAAAATATTTCCCCCTAAAAATGATAGTAAGGGAAAAATAAATGTTCAAAAAAAGAATAAATGAAACCGATAATATTAACTAATAAGCCAAAATTTGTTAGTACGCCAATCGTTGATCCAATAATAAATGCTTGAATTTTGTTTAAGTTGAAAAATTTTCTTGAGAGCCAATAATTGTGGATGGTTAAACAAAGAAAAGTAGTTAAAATAATCGCTATATCTATAGTATAAAGATTATTATGAATATTGATTTTAGCTACCAGATAGCTACAGATATAAGCAAGAAGTAGGTCGATAACAATTGCGCCGGTCGTAGCGAGCAGGGAATATTTTAGAAATTTTAATGACGTGACAAGTTTGTGTTGTTTTAAAATTAAACTCCCGATAAATATTGCAAGAATATTAGCAAGGTAAATTACGCAAAATAATACTAAAAGAGCTATAATTAAAGTTGGTATTAAAGGCGGTTGCGGTGCTCCTATTAAAGTTGGCACTGTGGACAGCCTTGGAACTGCCGAGTTGGCCAGAGCAATAGAGGGTATAATTATTAATGGTGATACAATCAGAGATGAAATTATTTTTTTTACCGAAAGCATATAGATATTGTTATATTTTTAATATATCAATATTATGTACCATTTATTCAATTTTGATAAATATTAGTAGGGTTGGTTCAACCATAGTCTTGCTCCGCTGGTTGGCGAAAGCGGACTGTAACTGAGATTGATTCGTCGGCGTCGAAGTCCCGCGGCGGAGACTGCGATGGAACTAAAGATAGCTATCGTTAAAACATTAGAACATGGCAACATTAGAACAGGGCAGAGGCGGACATTTTCCCAATTTTAAAATGCTTAAATGCTCCATGTTCTTATGCTCAAATGAAATAAATGTCTGAAGTACTTGATCTAAAACATAAATCAAGGCGAGCCGGAGAAGATGAGTATTCCGGCCGTTTTGAAGTTGAAGAGCCGGTCAGGAAAAGGAAATTCGGCTGGGTTAGTTGGCTCGTCGTGATGATCGTTGCCGTCGCTTTGACGACCGTCGGGATCAAGGCCAGTGACAGCCTGTTCGGCGGCAAAGATAAAAATAATTCTTTATGTCCGGCGGAAATGGTTTTTGTGCCCGGCTCGACCGGAGGTTTTTGCCTTGATAAATACGAAGATGCCGCCGGAAGCGGCTGCTCTTTCAAGAATCCGGGCAACCAGGACGAAACCAGGTCTGATCTGGAAAGCCAAACTTGCCAGCCGGTGTCGCAGGCGGGGATGATTCCCTGGCGTTATATTTCGCAAAATCAGGCGGCGGTGGCTTGCGCCAAAGTCGGCAAACGCTTGCCCACCAATGAAGAATGGCTCGCGGCTGCCTTGGCTACGCCGGACAAAAATTCCAATTGGGGGGCTGATGATTGCCAAGTCGCCAATAATTGGGATCAACAGCCGGGTTTGACCGGCTCGGGAAAAAATTGCGTTTCCGGCGCCGGTGCTTATGATATGATCGGCAATGTCTGGGAATGGGTTGAGGGAACGGTCGAGGATGGGAAATATCAGGGGAATACCTTGCCTGACGACGGTTATATTAAGGGGGTTAATTCCCTGGGCATGCCTACCGACACCGATCCGGATCAGGCTGACGCTAATTATAATGATGATTATCTCTGGATAAAAAAGACCGGTTCGCGCGGCATCGCCCGCGGCGGCTATTGGGATAATAATGACCAGGCCGGACAATATTCCATCTATCTGGTGACGCCGCCGTCGGAAGCGGGCACGGGAACCGGATTCCGGTGCGCGAAATAATTAATTAGTTAATTAGTTAATTAGGAACTTAGTCTGCATTTTTTCAACTTTATCAAGTAAGCAAATGGTTATTATTTATAATTCAAGATAAAATAATTTTTTAAATATTATCGTTTACCAGATCTGAATTTATTTACTTCTAGACTAAGTACCTAATTAACTAAGCACCTAATTTCCCATGTTTTTCTTCAAGAAAATTTGGCATTCTTTCCTGATCTTCGCCGTCGCGGTAGCTTTTTCTTATTTCGCTTTTTTTCTTTTTTTTCATCCGCTGAATTTAGTTTTTTTCCTGGGCGATAAATTGAGCGCCGCCACCGGTATCACGAATTCAGCTACCGTGCCGGAAAATCCGATCAATCAATTGGCGCTGCAGCTTAATAACAAAGAGGATCAACTCAATCAAAAAGAACAAGAGTTGAACAACCGCGAAGCGCAGCTTAATACGCAGAATAATTTTTGGAACAGCGGTTTGCTTTTGGCGATTTTCCTCGCCTTGGGAATCTTGGCGGCTTTGGTGGTGCTTAATTTTTATTTTGATCGCCGTCGCGAAAAAGAACTCGAGATACTCGCCCAGCGGGAGATCAAAGATAATTTGGTTAAGGAAGAAAAAAATATCGAGTAAAATAATGAGCAGCAAAAAAATTCATAACTTTTGTTATTTTCTCAGCGGCGTCGGCTGTTTGCTGGCCGTTTTTTTAATCTCGGCTTCTTCCGTCAGAGCCACCAATTTATATCAAGCTTATGACTTGATCGATGATTCCGGTCCGACCAAACCGACCAACCATACTTTGCATTTTATTACCGACCAGGCCATCCCTCCGGGCGGCAAGATTGTCATCAGTTTCGCCCCGGACGGGTTGGTCGTTCCAGTCTTGTTTGATTATCATGATTTGGATCTGGCAGTTGCCGCCTCCGGTACTGACATTTTTTTGGATCGGAGCCTGGATGAGACAGCGGCTACCAATACCGACGGCGTTGCGGTTAATTCCGGTTTGGGTGGAAAGATTGTCATTACCTTAAGTTCTTCCTTGGGTATCGACGCTCATCAACAGGTGCGGATCAAGATCGGTAACAACGCTTCTTTCGGCGGTTTGGGGACCGATCAAATCATCAACGCCGGTTCACCGGGAAATTATTGGCTCGACGTGAAAACTTATGACGCGGCTGATTCGATCATCGACAATGTCCGAACTTTCGTGGTGATGATCGAACCGGTGGCGGTCAGCGCCGGCTTGCGCAAGATCCGGAGCAACGGCTTACCAACCGGAACTTTGACGGCGCAAACCAAGTCGACGATCATGTCTTTGACTACCAACTATGACGCCACCTGCCGTTACAGCGTCGCCAGCGGGACGGATTTTTACGATATGGCGGATGAGTTTTATACTTCCGATAATATCTATCACACCATCATTATCACCGGCTTATCCAGCGCCCGCTGCTTTTCTTATTTTGTCCGCTGTCATGATAATGTCACCGATGAAGTGAACGACGACGATTATCTGATTCATTTTTGCGTAGCGGCCGAAGGTAGCGGCGGAACGGGCGGCGGAACGGGCGGCGGAACGGGCACGGGAAATGGTACGGGAAATGGTTCGGGAGGGGGTTCAGGCAGCGGCGGGGGCGGGGGTAGCGGCAGCGGCGGGGGTAGCGGTGGCGGCAGCGGTCCGCTGAAGCGCTATCCGCTTGAAAGCAACGAATTACCCAGCGTGGCTCTGAGCGGCTTTGCTTATCCGGGCTCCAGCATCAATGTTTCCCAGGACACTAAATCAGTCGCCACGGTTCAGGCGAAGAGCGATGCGAGTTTTTTGGCCGCCATCAGCGGCCTGACCAAAGGGCTTTATACTTTCACTCTAGTGGCTAAAGATACGGAAGGAATAACCTCGATCGCTTATCCGACAACTTTCTGGATCGAGGAAAATACTCAAACCAACGTGGCCAATATTTTGATTCCGCCGACGATTAAGCTCTCCAGCACAACGATCCAGCTCGGAGATAACATTGTCGTTTCCGGACAAAGCGCCCCGAGCGTCCGCGTCTTCATTCAGTTGAATGATCCGAAAAATAAGTTATTAAGCACCCACGTGGAAAATTCGGCGGCTGACGGCCGCTGGAGTTCGATTTTCCCCACTGCCGGTTTTAGTGAAGGCATTTATCAATTGACCGCGCTGACTTCCTATCCCAAGATCGGCTCAAGCACCTTGAGCGAGAAAGTCTTATGCGGCGTGGGACAAAAGCTGGAACAAGGACCCTGTTCGCGGTCGGATATCAACAAGGACGGCAAGATCAATCTGGTTGATTTTTCCATTATGATGTTTTATTGGGGGACGAATAACTCCACTGCCGATATGAATCAGGACGGTACGGTCAACCTGGTCGATTTTTCCATCATGATGTACTGCTGGACCGGATAAAATCAGAGAAAGAGATAAGAGATAAGAGAGAACAAATAATTTGGATACATTTCGTTTTTTATGTTATAATAAAATATAACAATTTCTTATCTCTTAATTCATATCTCTTAACTTTATAAAATTATGTCTTTTTTAAGCAAAATAAAGAAAAAAACCGAAGCGATCGACATCGAGGAAGAAGAGCGGATGCCAAAAAAATCGATCGAGGAAGATTCCACCGACCATCTGCAATTGGATGTGGATATCTATCAGACTTCTTCGAAGATCGTAGTTTATGCGCCGATTTCGGGAGTGAAAACCGACAAGTTGGATATTTTTGTGGAAAGCGAGAATGACGTGATCACTATTTCCGGCAAAAAAGAAATTCCCAAAATGATCAAGGATGAAGACGAAGAAAGGGAATATCTCTGCCAAGAGAATCGCTGGGGAGAGTTTTACCGCCAGATAATCCTTCCCGAAGAGATCAATGTCGCCAAGATCGAATCAATTATCGATAACGGTGTTTTAGTGTTGAAATTACCGCTGCTGCGCATCCAATCCAAAGGAAAAAAGCGGATCGAAGTGAAGGAAATGGAAGAAGAAGCGTAATAAAATTTTCAATTTTAAATTTTCAATTTTCAAATTTTTTGAAAAAAATGCTTAAGATTTTATCTAAAGTTTTACTTAGCCTGTTGTTTTTATCGTTTACGATCGGTTTTTTGCCGGCTAATGACGCGGCGGCGGCCGGGGCGATTTTGTATTTGTCGCCGGCTAGCGGCACCTATAGCGTTGGTGATGTTTTTAGCGTCAGCGTCCTTTTGAATAGCGGTGGCGGGAGCGGCGTTAATGCTTCCGACGGGAACATCAAATTCGATAATGATTATCTAGCGGTTAAAGACATTTCCAAAAATAATTCGGTTTTCAGCCTTTGGACGGCTGACCCGACTTTTTCCAATACCCAGGGGACGATAACTTATTCCGGCGGAGCCCCGACGGCTTACAAGGGCAGTTCAGGCGTGATCATTTCCGTTTCTTTCGTGGTGTTAAAGGCGGGTTCCGGCGGGGCCACTTTTTCCTCGGCGAGCGCCTTGGCCGCTGATGGGCAGGGGACCAATATCTTGGCCAATACTTCCGGCGCCAAATATACTTTTAACGCCAAGGCCCCGGCCGCTAACAATCCGACTTCGACCGCCCCGGCAACCGGCAATCAGCCGGCCCCGGCAGCCTCGAGCGGCGCCCTGCCGCCTCAGCCCGAAATAAATTCAGTTACTCATCCCGATCAAAATGTTTGGTATGCCAATAATAATCCGGAATTAGGATGGAAGCTCTTGCCTGATATTTCCGCGGTAAGTTTTTCGCTCGACCAAAGTTCTTCAACCGACCCGGGCAAGAAATCGGACGGTATCATCGAAACCAAAACCTATTCGCTGGTGCCGGATGGCCGCAACTTTTTTCACATAAAATTTCAAAACAAGACCGGCTGGGGTCCGGTCGGTAACCGTCAAATCTTGATCGATGTCACCCCGCCGACTGATTTCACGATCAATATCGATAACGGCAACGATCCCACCAACCCGACGCCGAAATTGTCCTTTACCACGGTTGACGTCACGAGCGGCATCGCTTCTTATAAAATAAATTTAGACGGTGAGATCAAGGATTATCCGACCGCCGACTACCTTAAGAATCCTTACCAACTGCCGGTCCTTAAGCCGGGTACGCATCAGTTGGTCATCACTGTTACCGATCAGGCGGGTAATGCCGCCAGCTCTTCCCAGCAATTTACCGTTGAGCCTTTGAAAGCGCCGGTGATCACCGATATGCCCAGTTCGATCAATCAAGGCGCGGAATTGGCGATCCAGGGAACCTCTTTTTATCCCAACGCGACAATCAACATTTTCATTTCCCCGGATAATAAGAATATCAAAACTTTGCAAACCAAAACCGATTCCGACGGCAATTGGACTTATTTCCAGCATAACGAATTGACCAAGAATAGTTATCAGGTTTGGGCGCAGGTGATTGACAGCCGCGGCGCGCAAAGCGCGGAAAGCGCGCGCAAGCCATTGTTGGTCCAGACGCCTTCTTTGGTCAGCGCTTATGGTTTCTGGATCATTCTGTTCCTCGGCTTGGTGATTCTTTTCCTTATCCTCTTGATGATCTACGTGAAGAAGCAGAATAATTTGAGAAGAGACCGGGCGATCAGGGAATCGCAGGAATTGGAAAAGAGATTGAATGAGATCTTCGCCGCTCTCAAGGAAGAGGTCAATGAATTGATGGAGATGGCCGACAAGAAAGCCGGTTACTCCGAGTCGGAAAAGCGCGTCCGCGACAAGATCAATGAGGCCTTGGATATTTCCCAGGAATTCATCAGCAAGGAGATCAAAGATGTGGAAAAAGAGATTGAATAAAGGCAAAATAACCTGTCCGAAATGAGTAGTTTTCCACCTTGCTAATAAATAGCTAATCATAGATAAAAAAGAACGAGAAGTTAACCACTTTTCGTTCTTTTTTTGACGGTAAAACTGTGATATAATTTAAGATGCCAGACTGTACGCTTTTGAGCGGAATTTTTATGTTTGAAGTAGCAAACTTTAAGAGATTAGTTCGTTAAAATATAATCCGAATTCTATTAATAATATTCTAAGACTACGAGTTCTGCGAACCGCACAATGGTTTGTGGCGATGTTCGTAGTATTCGGATATTTCGTAGGTTCGGATTATGTTTGTCCCATGCCCAGAATAAAAAAAATTGCCAGCAGTCCGTTGTTCAGATTAGGATTTTTAATTTTGTTTTTAATCCTGTCTTTAGGCTACTTGAGACATAATTTTTCCGCCCGGGCTTCTGATGAGAGTATCAAATTATATCCGCAAAGTTTCAGTTTGGAAACCAATGCCGCTGATCTTGGCAATCCGGCGATCAAGGGCGGTTCGCTGTGGCAAAATCCGGAACAAGCCTTGAATGCTGAAACCGATCAAACGGCCGATTTTTCCGCATTCACTGAAGATAATTCGGCAACTTTGGTTTTGGGAGCGGGAAGCTTGCTTAAAGTTGCCGCACCCAATGAAGAAAATCCTGCGACATCCAGCATCAATGATGGATCAGACATAGCGACAACCTCCGGAGCGGCAAGCGAAGAGTCCCCGGTTGGTTCGGTGCCTGCCGCGCCGGATTCGGTTCCGGCCGATCAGGGTTCAGTGGTGAATCCGTCCGATTCCGGTTCATCCGGAGATGCGGCCGGTTCGGCAGGATCTTCCGCCGGCGCTGATGACCTGGCCGCGCCGGAAGTGCCGGTCATTCAAAATCATCTGCCTGAAGCTAATGATGTTTCGCCGGAAAATTCGCCCAGTCAGCCGACCGATAGCGCCCCGTCAACTTCAGCAGATGATTCCGCCCCATCTTCTCCAGCCGCGCCGGCACCAGCTGCAGCTGATCCCGGAACCGGCGACAGTTCGGACTCGGGTCCGGTTTCGCTACTATCTAATTTTAAAATCGCCGCCGGAGAGATTGGAAAGTTTTGGCATAATCTGACTTCCGCTTCATTGGCGCTCGCGGAAAACGCGATTGGCGAGGCAACTTCTTCGCCCAACTCGGATAATTCTTCGGCGGCGAATCCGGCCGAACTTAAAGACAGTATAATTTTTTCGGATTTTAACCTTGACAGCTATTCGCCGGAAAGCGAAATAACCAATGTCCAGCTCAGATTGTCGCTCTCGGCCAAGACTACCTTCAACTTTGATCATCTGTTAGTGGAATATTCCACCGGCGGCGATTGGCAGACGGCCGGTGATCTCTTCCTTAAAGGGAACGTCAGCAACCAGGCTAACGGCGGCTATTTCCTTTATGCCTTGCCGATTTTCAAATCCTGGGACGATATTAATAATTTGCGGATCAGAATCAGCTATCAAAATAGCGAGCTTTCCGCCGCCGATCTGGCCGGTAAGGCGGCCAAGATTTATCTGGACGGGGTCTGGCTGGAAGTCGATTACAACCAAGGCGCGCTAACCCCGAAAAGCAAACAGGAGCTTACCGGTTTGCCCGGCGCGGAAGAACATTTTTTCAATCAGGCGCCATTGACCACGGACGGCAAGACGATCGATTTCAATTATGGCGATACGACCGACGGCGAGAACTTGATCATCAAAACTGACCAGCAAAACTATACCGGCCTTACCGGCGCGCCGGTTTATTTCAGCGTGACCAACCAAGGATCGCAAACGGAAAATTTCGGCTTGCAAACTTATTTTCCGGCGGCCGACGGCAATATGACCGGTTTGGAAAAATTAAGCCGCCGAGCCGTAACTGCGGAAAATCCGACCCTGGGCGACCGCATTTACTATTGCGCGGCCGGTTGGCAAGCCGCAAGTTCGGCGATAACCGCGACAAGTTCTTCGACTCAGGCGACCAGTTCGACCGATCAAGCCACCAGTTCTGCCAACGAGGCGACAAGTTCCACGGATGAGGCGAATAGTTCTGCTCTGCCGGCCACCGATTCCACAAATGAAGATGCCAGTTCTACCGCAGCGGTGACCAGCTCCGCTCAGCTTTATTCTTGCCCGGAAAAAAATATCAGCCGGAAGTGCGACTCGCTCTCCAATGATCAAAAAAAATGCCAGCAAAACCAGGTGATCATCGGCAGCTCCGCGACAATGGAAAACGTCGATCAATGGAATGCCAGTCAGGTCAACGCCGGCCAACTGCCTGATCAGCGGAATCTCTGGCAGAAAATATGGGGCCTTGGTCCGCGCCGCAAAGCAGTACCGGGCGATTTTGTGCCTCGCGCCAGTTCGGACGCCGGACAATTCAGCATCCAACCGGGCGAAACTGAATATTTTAAAATGAATATTTCTTTCCCGATCGAATCTAAGGGCGAATTTTATCTCGAGACCGTCGGCGATAAATCAGGCTATGGTTTGCTCGATCCGTGGTGGAATGCCAGCTGGGGTTACGAAGTCCCGGTGACTGTCACCTATGCCGGTTCCAATCCGTTGAGTAATTTCCAAGTCGCGGTCACTATCAACACCGCCGCTTTGATCACTGCGGGAAAAATGAAAAGTGATTGCTCGGATATCGCTTTTGCCGATACCAATTTGTACAACGACGCCAGTGAACTCTATTATTATTTGGAACCGGGGACTTGCAATAAAACTTATACCAAAGTTTGGGTGAAGATCCCTTCGATCACGGCCTCCAAAACTATTTATCTTTTTTACGGCAACAGTTCCGCCACTTCCTATTCGAGCGGCGCCAATACCTTTGATTATTTTAATGATTTCGAATCGAGTGTTGATTTCAATGCCGGCTTATTAAATCCGACCCGCACCACCAAAGCGGAAAGATACGGCAGTTACGGCTTGAACGGCAACGGTGGAAATAACAGCCGCTTGGAAACGATCAGCGGCTCGGCTTCGGGCAGAAATTTGATTTGGGA
This sequence comes from Candidatus Falkowiibacteriota bacterium, assembly GCA_963747695.1. GTDB lineage: Bacteria > Patescibacteriota > Patescibacteriia > Patescibacteriales > WJLG01 > JAQTUZ01. Next base: position 126,927 of record CAVVFV010000008.1, read on the forward strand.
AGCTTGGATAAAAGGGGAGTCGAGCTCCACTATTTCTTCTTTGGCCGGCATCGCTATCGGCCATACCGCGGGAAACACCACCGCCGGTTATCAGGCGGTAATCAGTAAAGTCGCCACCCATTATCTGGCGATTACCAAAGATTACGCCACCTCAACTGCGCTGGCTTTTTCCAATACAACGGTCATTGCCGACAACACTTGGTATTTTATGCAATTAAGCTGGCGTTCGACTAACGTGATCTGGGCCCAGGTTTTCGCCGGATCAACCACTACGGCGCCGATTTTAAATTGTTCAACGACTGACGCTTCTTATACCAACGGCGAGTATGGCGTCGGAGTCCGCCAGATCGGCGATTGGGAAAATTACCGCGTCCGCAAATATGCTTCCAGCACCCCTTCCATGGCGCTCGGTTCGGAAACGACGATCACTAATCATGTGCCGGCCAACCCCTCCTCGTTGCAGCAATATCCGCTGACCACTTCCTCGCCCATCGGTCTCGGAGCCTGGACCACGCAAAGCACGGTGAATCTGGTGGCGACTTCGTCGGATAAAGATTCCGATCCTTTCGTGACTTATTATCAGCTGCAGCCCAGCGGTACCGGGTATACTACCTCGACCTCGACGCCGACTTCATTTTGCGATAACAATACCGCCTATTCTTCTTGCAGCAATAAGATCTGGGCCAACGCCACTACTACCTCCGGCTGGGCGGCTAGTTCCTCCAGTTATAAATATCGCCAGCCGATCATTGTTCAAATGGGGCAGGTCGCCGGCGCCCTTACCAGTTTTCCGATTTATTTGGATATGGCTCGGCTGGGCACCAGCAATCATTTCTGGTCGAACACCAAAAGGAATAGCGATGGCGGAGATATCCTGATCACCAATTCCACTGGTACCAGGTTGCCGGTCGAGGTAGTTGCTATTTCCACCTCCAGCAAAACCGGTGAAGTTTATTTCAAGGCTGATGCTATCTCTTCATCCTCGAATATAACTTTCTATCTTTACTATGGCTCTTCAACCGCTTCGCAGCCGGCTTCGTCCACTACTTACGGCGCCCGCAGCGTCTGGTCCTCGGGCTACGCCGCCGTCTATCATTTCGGCAATATGGGTACGAAAGATTCCACCGGTCAGTTCAACGGGACAAACAGTATTACTTCCGGTACCAGTACTCCGTCCGCCGCTACCACGACGGCCATAATGGGCGGCGCCCGGCAGTTTTACGGCAATTCCTATATCAATCTGGGTCCCTCGCTTAAATTAAGGGCGCAGATGACGCTGTCCGCCTGGAGCCGGCCGGCGACGGGAAATGCCAATTGGGCCAAAATAATCGGCAAGATGGATCCGACCCACACCGCTCCTTTCATTGTCTACGGTTTGACTTACGATGCCTCCAATCCGGATTTGCCCCAGGTAGAAATGACCGCCTCCACGACGAATACTCAGGAAGTTACTAAAGACACGACCGTTCCTACCAACAACGCCTATTTCTGGCTGGCGGGAACTTACGATGGCGCGCACCTGTTAGCTTATTACAATGGCCTCCAGCAAGGAACCACCGCTTTTACCAATTCAATCGCCGACAATACTCAGCCGACCGAACTCGGTATGGCCTATTACGGCGGCGGCGGCGCACAAACCGACTATTACACGGGCGTGATGGACGAAGTCCGGATCCAGACGGTCGCCCGTTCGGGCAAATGGCTGCTCACCGAATATCATAACCAAAGCAGTCCCGGAACTTTCTATTCCACTTCTTCCTCCGAAGATTTTTATCTGACCAATAGCAAGAAAGCGGTAATGATCCCGAGCGTGCCCGACTCCACCTACCCCGCCGGATATAAATGGGAATCGATGGCCTGCGATTCGTGGGGCGGCTGTTCCAACTGGGCCATATTTAATTCTTCGCTTCCGAATTTTATGGTTGACTCCAATGCGCCGACTTTCTCCAACACTTTAGGTCTGCTTGCCTCCACCACCAATTCCATCAAACTGAGTTTCCCCACGGCGGCGACGGAAATAAATTTTAGCCAATATAAACTTTATTACCGCCTCGGTTCGACGACGCCGATCCATGAAACCGATTCGCTTTGGAGTTCGAGCTCGGATGGCAATCTCGGTTCGCGCACCTTTAACGGTAAGTCTTCGACCACCATTACCGGACTGGCTACGAACACGGTTTATAGTTTTTCACTTTGGGCTTATGATCTAGCCGGCCATAAAGCCAGTACGACTTTGGTTTGGGAGCGCACTGACCGTATCCCCACGGTAACATTCAATTCGGCCGGGGAAAAAAAGAGACGCTTCGGGAAAAGTTAATTTTAATTTCACCGTCAACGATCCGGATGGCGATAATTCGCTGACGGCGCAGGCGGATTATTATCTTGATGCCAATTGTCATACGACCAAATATAAGGCGACGATGGATCAGACCGGCGCCGATACGACGGCTACTTATAATCCCCCCAATATTTTAAACAGCAATAACGAACAGATCGGCAATGCGACCGCGTATCTGCAGACTTCCGGGGGCGCCAATACAATCAGCACTTACTGGCTTTCGAAAACTGATTTGGCTACGGCGACTGGTACGATTTGCGTTAAGCTGGTCGTCAACGATAACCGCGGCGGCAATGATACTGTCGCTACCACCAGCGTTTACATCGATAATTCGCCGCCGATTAATGTGGGCAGTCTGAATTATTCCAAAAAGACCGGCAGCGCGGTCACGGTGGCGTTCGGAACCGCGGCTCATGACAATAATTTCCGCCAGTATAAAATTTACTACAAGGCCGCCGTTTCGGGCGTCAAAGAAACCGATTCAGTTTTCAGTTCCACCAGCGATGTTAATTTATGGAGTGTCAATTACGGCGGCGCGGCTACCACCACCATTACCGGTTTGCTGGGAGCGACCCAATATGTTTTTAATATCTGGGCTTATGACCAATATGGCAACAAAGCCAGCGGCACGACCGAATTGGCCGTCACTACAAAAAATACGCCGGCAGTTGCCGGAAGTCTGGCTCAATATCTTGCCGATGGCAGCACCGTGCTCACCAATAATACTTGGATCAATACCAATGAAGTAAATCTTTACGCCACTTCCACCGATCCGGATAGCAGTTCGGTAAAAATATATTATCAATTGGCTACGTCAAGCGGTTCGTATCTTACCGTCACCACCACTCCGGCCAGCGCCTGTGCCTCCGGCGCAACTTATTCCGCTTGTCCGGGGCGAGTCTGGTATTCCAGCCACGCGATCAAAGCCGATCTGCCGGGAATCCCGGACGGCACCTATAAGTGGCAGGCTTTGGCTTGCGATGAGAACGGCTGTTCCAGAAATTGGCAGCAATTCAGCACCACCGTGCCCAATATCAAGATCGACACGACCGCGCCGACGATCCCGGGAAATTTGATCTTCAATTCCAAAGGCGTTACTACCGTAAAATTCAATTTTGGCGCGCCGACCTCGGATTTAACTTTTGTCCAGTATAAGATTTTTTATAAGCAGGGGACCAGCGGCGTCAAACAAACCGATTCGCTCTGGAGTTCGAGCTCGGATTCCAACTTGGGTAATATTTCTTTCAACAATAAAGCTTCAACCACTATTACCGGTTTGACCACGGGGTATACATATGTCTTTAATATTTTTGCTTATGATATGTTTGGGCGCGTGGCTTCGGCGACCAACGAAGCGCTGGTCAGCTTGTCCAATTATCCCGCGCTGCCTTATTCGTTGACCCAATATTCGCCGGCCACTTCGACAATTTTGTCGAATGGCGTTTTTGTTAATAACAATACGATGTACCTTTATGGTACTTCTTCCGATGTCGCGGCGCCGCTGCTTTATTATGAATTATTGGGCAATAGTTATTCTTTTACGACTGCGACCTCGGTACCTTCCACTTTCTGTTTGAATGGTACCGCTCCGGCCAGCTGTATTGGAAGCATCTGGAGCAATTACGCCAAGGTCAGCGGTTGGTATGATTACAGCTATAAATATCGGACCGAACTGATCGTTCCGGCCGCGCAAATCTCCGGCGGCTTGTCCAATTTTCCAGTCTATTTGAATCCGGCCGTTCTGGGTCAGGGCAATGTTTTCTGGTCGCACGTCAGGAGCGCGAGCGGCGGCGATCTTTTGGTCACCGATTCAGCCGGCAATCGTCTGCCGCTTGAAGTCGTAACTTTTTCCACCTCCACTCATAGCGGGGAATTATATTTCCGCGCCACGACTTTGACTCATGCGTCGGAAAATGATTTTTATCTCTATTACGGTTCCTCGACCGCCACCCAGCCGGCCTCATCGACGACTTATGGTTCGCAGAATGTCTGGAGCAACGGCTATACGGCTGTCTGGCACTATGCGGGTTCTTTGCGCGATTCCACCTGGCATAGCATCAACGGCACCAACAGCGGTTCAGCGGCCACAACTTCGTCTTCCAAACTCGGCAACACTTCCCAAAGTTTTAAAGCGACGGGGCCGAATTATATCAATTATGGCGCTCCGACCGCGCTTAATATCCATGGCAACAATCCGGTGACTCTTGAAAGCTGGTTTCAATACACTCTTTTGGCCGCCGCTTATCAGGAAGTAATCGGCAAGGGCGACACGCAATATGGCATCCAAAAAACTAACGCTAATCCCGGGACCCAGCAATTTCAGGTATATGATACCACTTGGCGCAACGTCAATTCGAATGTTACAGCTTTGCTCAATACTTGGACATTAGTCGCCGGCACTTATACCGGAGTATCGGGCGGACCGAACACTGTTTTTGTTAATGGCGTTGCCATAGCCAGCACCACTTCCACTCTTATCAATGATGACGGCGCTAATTTCTGGGTTGGCGCGAATTCGGCCGCCACCCAACCTTTCACGGGCTTGATCGATGAAGTCAGGATCTCTTCCACCACCCGTTCTGACGCCTGGATGACTACCGAGTATGCGAACCAGAACGCGCCAAAAACTTTTTTTACGACTTCATCGGAAGGATATTATCTGATTGTTTCCAGTAAGGCGATAAAAATTCCGTCGATCTCTGATGGCAATTATAAATGGCACGCGCTCGCCTGCAATTCCGTCGGTTGTTCCAATTGGGCGCCTTATAACGCGGTAACGCCGAACTTTATTATCGATACGATTGTTCCGACCGCGCCCGGCAAACTGACCCTGGTCAGCCGCAATACTAACAGCATCACGCTGGGATTCGGTTCGCCGACCTTCGAAGTAAACTTCAGTCAATATAAGATTTTCTATAAGCAGGGAACGAGCGGCGTCAAAGAAACCGATACCTTGGTCAGCTCTTCCAGCGATTCCGATTTGGGCAGCAAGACTTATAACGGCGCGCCGTCGATCACCTTCAACGGTTTGACCGCCAATACCCAATACGTTTTCAATATCTGGGCTTACGATAAGGCGGGCCATAAAGCGAGTTCGACTGCCGTAACTTTCCAGACCTCCAACGCGCTGACGCAAGTTTATTATTATTCGAGCGGCGCCTCATCAGGCTGGATCAATCCGGCCTTTGCCTGGGACAATACCAACAATACTTACGCTTATCGCAATGTTCCGGCAAATTCGGCCGATGACTCGGCTAATTATCTGCAAGGTACGGCCAATAATGCCGCGACCACTTCCCAGACTATTTTGGGCGTCGAATTGGGACTGGAAGGATATGTCAACGATCCGAACAATGACAGCTATAAATTAACTCCGCTGTTTTCCGGTCTGACCGCTGGCAGCACTTATGCTCTGGCCGGTTCGCTTTTTGGCCGGACCGACAGCGACACGACTTATTACAGCGATATCACCGACGATCCCAACGCACCCGCCGTCTGGACCTGGAACGACATCGTGAACCTTGACGCTAAAATTTTCGCCGCCAACGCCTCTTCGAGCGTCAACACCGTTGACGTCGATCAGATCAGGTTGCGCGTCACCGTGGATTCCTATCCGAATAGCGCCGCCAGTTTGAATCAGTATCGGAGCGATAAGGTTACGGCGATTTCCAACCAGGCTTACTTTAATCAGAACAATATTGTCTTATCAGGCCAGGCTACTGATCCTGATCCTTCGGAGTCATTATCGATCTATTATCAATTCGTCCCCACGGGCCAGAATTTCGCCACCAGCACGGCGGTTCCGGCCGGAGCCTGCGTCAATGGTACGAATTATTCGAGCTGCAGTTCTAAAATTTGGGTGGCTTCATATTCCGGCGCGCCGGCTGATTTTAGCAGCACTCCTTACACCGGAACTTCTTCGGTCACCAGTATCCCCGACGGGACTTATAAATGGCAAGCGCTGGTTTGCGATGCCAGTAATGTCTGCTCGGCCTGGGCGGGTTTTAATGCGACGACACCCAATATTACGATCGATACCACGGCTCCGGCAGTTCCGGGCAAATTGGTTTTTAGTTCGCATACTTCCGGTTCGATTAATATTCATTTCGGCGCCGCCACGACTGATACTAATTTTTACCGTTATCAGATTTTTTACAAAAAAGGTTCGACTTCGCCGGTTACCGAAAGCGATTTATTGCAAACCGATACCAATCTCAACTATATCAATTATAATGGCGCCGTTACTACCACGGTGGTCGGGTTGGCTAAAAGTTCCTGGTACACTTTCAATATCTGGGCTTACGATCTGGCCGGCAATAAAGCCAGCGCGACCGTGGCGATGATCGCGAGCACCACCTCCGGCTATTACTTAACTCAAACTTCTTACTTGATAGAAAACGACGATAGCGTCATCGGTGTCAATGCCAACTCGGCGCCCGGGCTGGCGGGAGTACCTTTAGCCAGCGTGGAAAAGGGCCAGCGCTTGAACGCCCGCGTTCAGCTCCAAAATACCGGCGGCGACCAGACTTATAATAAACGTTTTAAATTGCAATATGAAAATAATACCGACGCGCCGGGAATTTGGAATGATGTGGGCGCGGCCACGGCGATCAGCTATTCTTATGGATTGTCCGGCGCCAACGGCGACGCGATAACTTCGCGCCAGGCGGCGGTCAATGGCTATACTTGGGCGAACGGCCTTTGGCAGGATGAAACCAACTTGACCAATATGTATAACTTGGCGGTTAATAATTATACGGAATTCGTCTTCGCGGTGCAGACGGCCAACGCGGCTGACGGCAAAACTTATCGCTTGCGGCTGATCGACGGCACCGGCAGTTCGACACTCGACGTTTATTCGGCTTATCCGACTTTGACGATGGTGGCGAACGACACCAAAAGATATAGCAAAGACAGCCTATCCAGTTTGCCGGTCAATTCGGTTGACCTGACTTATTTCCTGGATAAAGCCGGATACACGGCAGTGTCCGCTGACGATTCCAGTTACGACATAATGACCAGTATTGCCGGAAAATACCCGGTTAATAATTTTGATGCCTTTGACGGGAAAAGCACCTACGCCTTGAATGTTTCTTGGAACGGCCAATCCAGCGTCGCGCCAAGTTCCAATTATGTCAACTTGCAGATTTATCGTTTCGGTTCGATAAATAAATGGGTCTCCGTGGCCTCAAACAGTACGGCGGCGCTCAATACCGATTTCAGTTTGAGTGGCTTGATCGATTATCACATCAGCGATTATTTATCCGGCAACTATGTTTTCTGGCGGGTTTATCAGCAGCCCGGCGCGGAAACTTTACGTTCGGATTATTTGTCGTTCACCACTACGACGCCGGCGGCGTATGTTACCGGCCGGCATTACCGCTGGCGCAACGACGACGCTTCGGCCGGTTCCTGGCGGGAAGCGCAAGATACGCCCGACCCGACTTTGGGCACGGCCATTGCTAAAAAAACCAATCTCCGGCTGCGCTTGTCGTTCACGGATACTAAAGCCGGATCGGCCACCAATTACGGTTATGGTTTGCAATACGCGACGACGACTACCAACTGCGCCGGCGCTTTGAGTCCCTGGTATCAGGTGAAGAGCACCGCCACTTCCACTTACCAATTTCAGATTGCCACTTCCACGCAGTATAGCGACGCCAGTACTACCCGGGCTTGGTTGTCCACTGACAGTTATGCTTATGTGGCCGGCCGGATGGTCAATGGTCCGTCCGCCACTTCCGCCGCCATAACTTTGGCTCAAGATAACGACACGGAAGTCGAATTTACCATTAAGGCAACCGTCAATGCCAAGGCCGGCCAAACGTATTGCTTCCGCGGCACCAAAAATAATACAGCGCTTGACGCTTACGACCGTTATGCCGAATTGACCGTGGCTGGAACCACCAACACCGCTCCGTCGTTTACCTCAGTGCCTTCCGATGGCGGGTCAGCCACTAATACGCCGACTCTTTACGGGCAGAACGTGAATTTTTCGGCGACCGCCTCTGATCCGCAGACCGATCAATATTATCTGGCAATCTGCCAGACCAGCGCGATCACGGCGGGCAACGGCGGAGCGCCGACTTGCCCGGGGGGTTCGTGGTGCATTTCCGCCCGGGCTTCTTCGACTGCCGCCGCCAGCTGCTCGGTTTCAACCAACCATCTTTATTCCGAATATTATGATTGGTACGGCTTCGCCTGCGATTATCATTATGGCGCCGGCATCGCCCAGTGTTCTCCGGTATCGCAAGGAACTCCGGGTTCGCCCAACGCTTCAACTTTCCGCGTCGACCATCCGCCGACTTTCAGCGCGGTCACCACCCTCACCGATTATAAAGATCCGGGCAGCTTAATTAATATTCAGGCGACCGCGGCCGATACGGATACTAACAACACTTTGAATTATTTTGTCTGTTCGACCAATGGCGCGACTTCGGCCGGCTGTACCGGCGGAGCGGGCAATACCTTCTGTTCGGTAACCGCCACCACCAGCGCCAATCCGATCTGTCATGATCAGACACCGATCCCTTATCCAAGCGGAACTTATAATTATTACGCTTTTGTTTTTGACAACTTCACTTTAGGCGCCACGACCAGTCCGCAAACCGGCAGCTTCCATATTAATAATACGGCGCCATCGCTCGGCTCGTTAGCGCTCAATGGCAACAATGACATAACCTTGAACATCAAGGGCGCCGCGGATAAGCAGGTGCAACTGGTTGACACTTCGGTCACCGATCTTAACGGCTGCCAGACTTTGGTTTCAGCGACCGGCATGATCTATCGCACCGATCTCGGCTATGCTTGCGGCGCCGATGATAATAACTGTTATCAGATCACCACGGCTAATTGCGTGAAAAGCGATTGTTCGGGTTCAAGCGACGCCATCGCCACCTATACCTGTACCGCCAATTTTAAATATTTCGCCGATCCGACCGACAATTCCACCAGTAATCCTTGGAGCGCGGATAATTGGACGGGCCGCTTGCAGGTTTACGACGGCTCCAACTACGCGGCCACTACTTCGCCCGCGGTTGAAGTTAATACCAACTTGGCGCTAAATGTTCCGCAAACCAAGATCGATTTTGGCAAGCTGGACGCCGGCACTGATACCGGAACGACCAACCAATCGGTCACGGTGGTTAATTACGGCAACTCGCCGATCAATAGCGATGTGTCCGGAACTGATTTGACCGGCCAGATTCCCAGCTCGCTTGTCTCCACTTACATTCACTGGGATCTGACGCAAAATTTTTCTTATGCATCCGGCAACACTTTGAAGAATGGTGGAGAAGTGGTTAGCGTTAACCTGGCCAAACCGACCAGCGTCGCCACCACTTCCAACCTGATTTATTGGGGCATCGGCATTCCGCCCGCTGCTACACATACTTATTTCCATGGTTCAAGCACTTTTGCCGCGGTTTTGAATGGTTCGGGATGGTAACCGGCGAATATCCAATATCAAATAATCAATATCAAAAATTTTTCGCGATAAATTTTATAATATTTTGATATTTGAATATTTTTTGGATATTGGATATTTGATATTGGATATTAAATTTCTTACTTATCGCTTATTTTGTTATAATGAAGATAATCAAGCCGAGTATTATCGACAAGGGGAATTATGAAAAGATATTTGCTGATCATTAATATTCTGTTGCTTCTTTTGGCATTGGCCGCGAGTGTGATCGTTGGCTGGTTTGTGTTGAACAGTTTCCGCGCCAACGGGGCCGCCGCTGCTACCAACGACAAGATCACGCCGATAATTTTCAATTCCAAGATCGACGATATTACCGCCAGTTCAGCGACAATTTCCTGGCAGACGGACAAACAGGCGGATTCGCTGGTCAATTACGGTTTGAATCGCGATTACGGAATGGTGCGCGATCCGCTGCCGGACAAAACCACCCATAAAATTGTTTTGGATACTTTGCTGCCCGACACCACTTATTATTTCCGCATCATTTCTACGGACTCCGAAGGCAACCAGGCGATCTCCAGCGATTTTTCCTTCGTGACTCCTGGTACGCCAAGTAGCGAGACATCAGCGCAGCCGGGTCAATCTCCGGGTCAGTCGCAAACGCCGGGCCAGTACCCGGGAAGTTCTACCCAAGTTTCCTCGAGCACCGAATCCAATAATCAGCAAGTGACCCAAATTTTGGAAGAAATCAATAAAGTTACCGACCAAAAGGCTTTGCAGGTGATCCAGAACCAGATTCAGGAACAAGCTCAGCAGGTTACGGAAAAACTGCAAATCATTCTGGACCAGGTCAATGTGGAAACCGGCGTCGATTATGCCATTATCAAATGGCAGACCAACGAGGCCGCCAATTCGACCGTCTCGCTGGTAACCGAAAAAGATTTTAACGGCAATAGCGCCAATCCTTATGTCTGGCAGGAGGGAAATTACGACGAACAAGCTACCGATCATACCGTGCAGATCAATGGCCTGACGCCGTCGACGACTTATCATTTTCAGGTCAGTTCCAAAACCAGTTTGGGCGTAACCGCCCAGAGCACCGATCAGGTTTTTGTTACCAAGTCGATTCTGCCGGAAATTTACAATATCACCATTGCCAAGATCGAAGAGGACGCCGCCACCATTAATTTTGCCACTAACATCCCTTGTTCCGCTTATATCGAATACACCAATCTGGATACCGGCGAAAGCAAATTGCAGGGTAGCTCCAATTACTCGATTGTCCACTCGATAGTTATCGACAATTTGAAATTCGATACTTACTATTCGGCGGTGATAACGGCCGAGAGCGAAGCCGGCGACCGCGTGCAGAGCGCGCCGCTAACTTTCCTGACCATTAAAGATGTGGTGCCGCCGGTAATTTCCAAAGTCAATACCGAATCGACTCTGTATCCGGGAGCTGATACTAAAGTCCAAACGATCGTCAGCTGGGAAACGGACGAAGAAGCGGTTTGCCAATTCTCTTTTCACCAGGGGTTCAATGCCACGGAAAAAGTCGACGTCTTGCCGCTGGAGACGGATTATTCGCTCAAGCACGTGCAGGTGACCACCAACTTATTACCCTCGACGGTTTATAAATTCTGGGTCGAATGTTATGACAAAGTCGGCAATAAATCGCGGACCAGCGATTACATTATGCTGACGCCCACCCGCGAACAAAATATCATTGATATTATCTTGAAGAATTTCGAAACCACCTTCGGCTGGGTCAATGGGGGAAAATAACAATTATAAATTAAAAGTTAAAAATTAAAATATTTGTAATTTTGCATGTTTAACTTTTAATTGAACAGATGGAACCAGTAATACAAACCAGGCACATGGACGTGGTCTATAACCTGGGCAAGAAGAATGAGTTTAAAGCGATCAACGATCTTAATCTGGATATCTATCCGGGCGAGTTCATCGCGCTCTTCGGCCCGTCCGGCTGCGGCAAATCCACGGTCTTTTACAGCATCTTGGGAATCCTTCAGCCCTCCTCGGGAGAAATTCTCGTCAAAGGCGAAAATCCTTACGCTTTCTCGCCGGCGGAAATGGTCAATTATCAGTCGCGATCCATCGGCATCATCTATCAGGCTTTTTTCCTGATCAACTCCATTTCAGTGATGGATAACACTGTTTTGCCGCAGACTTTTTTGGGCATTCCCTGGGCGAAGAGGAAAATCCGCGGCCAGGCTCTCCTGGATCGTTTCGGGATCGGCAATAAGGCGGAAAATTATCCCAACCTGATGTCCGGCGGACAGCTGCAAAGAGCTTCGGTGGCCCGATCGATGGTAAATAATCCGGATATTTTATTGGCTGACGAACCGACCGGAAATTTGGATTCGAAATCCTCCGATCAGGTTATGCAGGTGCTTGACGATATCAACCAGAAAGACAAGAAGACCGTGGTCATGATCACTCATAACGCTTCGCAGCTGGTTTGGTGCCACCGGGTTTTCTATATGAAGGACGGAGCGCTTCTGCGGACCGTTCCCAATCCGGATAAAAAGCAGATCGTCAAATTCGATCGGCAGAAAGTTCTGGTCACCGAGATTGAACTCTTGTCCAAGATGTTCCCTTATTTCGAACCGGAAGATTTGAAAGTAAAAAGCCTGGTCAATTATTTGACGCAGGATCTGGATTTTTTGCAGATCGACCGCCTGGAAAAAGCGGTGAAGCTGATGATTATGCGTACGATGGGGGAGGATAATTTTTCCGAAATTTTGAGCGCGCCGCTTTCACGCGGCGGCGTGGGATTGCCCAAAAGCCGGGCTAAATTTTTGGCGGACAAGGTAATGCAGATCTTAAAGCATTCCGAAGATGTCCGGCGCTATCGGCGGCGGATGAATGAAGGAACTTTTTTCAGCCGGGAAGACAAACTGATCAATGAACTGCTATATTATGTGGTAGAGGAGGCGAAAATCAGGATCAACCGCGATCAAAAAGCGGTTTTAAAGCAAGCGGTGCGTGATCGCGTTTCCGGTCTGATCCGCAAGGAGGAATTGGAAGAAATCTTGAAAAAAACGGTCAAGCAAGGCGGCGCCGGACTGGACAAAAAAGATCGGGATAACGTCATATTTTATTTTGAGAAATTATTGACTCAGGGGATCGATACGGCGAATAAATCATAAGATTAGTATTAAGTATAAAGTATTTAGTATTTGGTATATTATCAAGGAACGTTGATTGAAAATTAATATTTATGTAAATTGAAGAATAGATAAATTGATTTGATCGGTTATGAGCGGATATTAAAAATATACTAAATACTTTATACTAAATACTTAATACCAATATGATCGGTTTCAAAGATACATTTAAGCTGTCGACCAGAATGTTTCGCACTCAGCCGATGAGAACTTGGCTGACGATTTTAGGCATGGGCGTAGGTATTTCTGCGGTAGTGATTTTAGTCGGGTTGGGGTATGGCTTGCAAAATATTTTGCTGGAAAAGATCGTTTTCGGCGATGCGATGCTTTCTTTGGACGTCGTCGCGCCGCCTTCGCAAGTCATTACGATCAATGACCAGACATTGACGCAGTTCAAGCAGATGGATAACGTGGAAGATGTTTCGCCTTTGGCCAGCTTCAGTTCTTCGTTGACGTATAGCGGTTTGACCGGCAGCATCATTCTTAACGGTGTCGACCCTTCGTATTTCCGCTATGCCGGCGTCGTGACGGACAAAGGAAGTCTATTCGGCGACAACGAGGAAGACGAGGTGGTTATTTCTTCCGCCTTATTGCAGCTATTCGACGTCAAAGCCGAAGACATAATCGGTAAATATATTGACCTGAAAGTTTTACTTACCGCAAGCGACGGCAGCGTGCACGAAACTCCTTTGGACAAGCAATACCGCGTCAAGGGCGTGGTGGCCGATGACGCTTCTCTCTATGCCTATATTCCTTTAAGCGATTTGACTTCGCAATTCGCTATCACCACTTACGAAAGAGCGCGGGTAAAAGTATCTTCCCGCCAATCTTTGGACACTGCCACCAATGAATTTTTGGCCAAAGGTTTTATCGTCAATTCGTTGGCGCAAACCGTGGATCAGGCCAATAAGATCTTCGGCGCCGTTCAGATCGTGCTGGCCGTTTTCGGCGCCATTGCTTTAGTTGTTTCGGCCATCGGCATGTTCAATACGATGACGGTCACGCTTTTGGAGCGGACCAAAGAGATCGGAATTATGCGTACCATCGGCGCTTCCAATTTGACGATTGAGATCCTCTTTTTGTCAGAAGCCATTCTAATGGGATTCTTCGGCGGCTTGTCCGGAGTGCTGATCGGCGTCGGAGGGGGGAGCGCGATCAATGTGATTTTGAGTATTATTGCCAAGCGGATGGGCGGCCAGCCGGTAAATTTGTTCGACTTTCCTCTTTGGTTTTTGGTGTCAATGATAGTCTTTTCCGCGGTACTGGGCGCCTTAACCGGTTTTTTCCCGGCGCGCAACGCCTCCAAGCTCAATCCGCTGGACGCCATCCGCTACAGTTAAGCCTGGTTGGAGCGCTGCTCCATTATTTGGACGATCCGGCAATTTATTAAAATTGCCTAAATTGAAATAGTAACATTAATTAAATATACCAATAATAAATTAAGCAAAATAACTATGGAAAACAAAAACAATTGGTCTGAAAAATTTTTCGCCTGGACGAGGAATAAACAAATATTATATCCGGTTGTTTTAATCATCGTCATCCTGCTCATCTTGGCGGGATTATGGGTCTCCCGCTACGAGACGCAGTTGGCTGCCAAAAAAGCCGCCGAACTGCAACAGCAGAAAGCCGCCGCGCAGCTGGCGGAAAAATTGAAAAATACCACCTATTCCCGCCCTTCTTTCTTTTTGAGCGCGCCGGTCGGAGCGCGTGGCGCGTTCAATGTGCCAAGTTACATTGAAGGGGATTGGCGGATGTCCGATACTTTCAATGCCGATAAAAAAATGACGATCAATTACGTCAAGAACGGCGCCAACGTGCCGTTAATGTATGTCAGATATGACGAAAAGACCAATTTTAAATTGGCAGCCGGAGAAGTTGAATTGAAAACCGCCTCGGCTAAATATAGCTATGCTTATTATTTCTACCCGGTTGATTCTTATTCGGGTAAAGATCAGGCGGATTTTGCTTCGATGCAAAAAGATTTCCAGACCGCACTTACTACTTTCGGCGTCTTTTGATCGGCTAAATAGTCTGTCAAGGGTTCCCCCCTCAATTTGAATTATATGACCCCAACCCTTATTTTAATTTTCGAAGTTATCCTTCTGTCCTTGGGATTATTTGTTGTTTTTATTATTTTGCGCGAATTATTATTTTTCGGTTTTGCTCCGTTTTTGCAATCAAATCCGGAAGTTATGGAAAGAATATTGGAGCAAGTCGAGATCAGGGACGATTATGCCGTTTACTCTTTAGGTTATGGGCGATCCGGTTTTCTTTGGTCGGTGGAAAAAAAATTTCCCACAGTGAAGTTGGTCGGAATCGATGACAGTTTGTGGCATTGCGCCGTGGCTAGGATCCAAATTTTATTCCGCGGCAGCCGGATGAAGATCAAACATTCTGATTATTATTTGGCCGACATCGGGCCGGCCAATGTCGTCTTTTGTTTTCTGGACGTGGAGATTTTGCGGGAAATTTATAAAAAATTACGCATCGAGCCCCGGGCCGGAGCGGTGATCATCAGCTCCGGTTTCGTTATTCCTTATTTGGAACCGGTCAAGATTTTGAAAACCGAACCGAAGAAACGATGGTTTAGTTTTTTAATCGGCGGCGCTGAGAAAGTTTTGACCGAGAAAGAAAAAGAGTACAAACCGGACAACAACGTGTATTTTTATGAAGTATGATTGTAAGTAAGAAGTAAGAGGCTTTGTCCTTATTTGACCGTTAAGTTGGTATCGATAAAAATTAGCAATTGCAAATTTATATAAAATTAGCCTTTTTTATATTAATGGGCAGGGCAATTCATTTAGTGCGGGAAAAGTGGTATAATATGAATAAGAATTATAGCTGTGGATAAGTTGTTTTACGGTTTAAATTAATCAATCAAATATGGCTAAATTTTTAAAAAAGAAAATCAGGCACAGTTTGCCGATTATCGTGATTTTTTGTTTGATCAATGTTATCGTGTTGGGTTTTTCTTTCAACCTTAATCTGAATTTCATTAAGCCGATTCAGAAAGGTTTCGTGAATTTGGCTCCTCAAGCGCAAGCTTCCGCTAACGCGACTACTTCGGTAATCGTGAAAAACGCGCCGCCGGCTTTCACTTCCGGTCCGGCGGAAAGCCCGTCTTCCACCTCAACTACGCCGGTCAATGTCGGCGCCAGTATCGGTTTTACCGGAGCCGCCACTGATTATGAGGGCGACAGCTATTGGATGATCATCTGTTCCGGTACTAAGGCCACCTCCTCGGCCAATTTTGTGCCGCCTACTTGCGTTAGCGGAACCCAGTTTTGTGTTTCCAATAAAGCTTCCAGCACTGGCGCGGTTTCCTGTACTTATAACAATGTAACCGATCCCGGTTCCGAAATGCAGGTTTGGTATGCCTTTGTCTGCGATGACCATTTAGGCAACCCGCAATGTTCATTTTTCAGCCAGGGTACGGGGGATAGCGGCAGCCCTTTTTATGTCAACCATGCGCCGCATTTAAATCATCTTTACACTTCCGCGGATAATAAAGATCCGGGACAGGCAGTGACCATTACCGCTTCCACTACCGATTATGATCATGCCAGCGGCAGTTATAATGTTCAGAGCCTATATGTTTGTTCCACTCCCTTTTGGACTGTGGGCGGCGGCTGCGGCGGAACTGAGCTTTGCCACGGGTCTTCCTCAGTGCCGATTACTGCTTCTTCCAGTGTTTCCTGCAATTACACCATACCGATCCCTAAAGATCATACGGCTTATCCTTATTATGGATATATCAAAGATCAGTTCAAAATGCCGGGCACTATCGGACAAGGTGCAACCAGCAACTATAACGTCAACAATGTCGCTCCGACAATTTCCAACGTAACTTTGAATGGTGGCAATAATATAACCTTGAACATCAAAGGCGCTCCTCAAGTCTTGGTCAAAGCTTCTTCTACCAGCGTTACCGATAATAATGGCTGTACCGATCTTTCTTCGGCGACCAGCACTATCTATCTGGACGTCAAAGGTAATAACTGCGTTGCCAACGACAATAACTGCTATCAGATCGCCACCAATCATTGCGCTATTTCGAATTGCTCCGGACCAACCAGTGTTACGGCTACTGTGATTTGCAGCACCACGCTCGCTTTCTTTGCCTTGCCGACCGATGTCTCAAGTATCGCTTCCACTAGTTCCTGGTTCGCGGCCATCAAGGTTAAGGATGTCCCCGGGTTGACTGGGTTGGGAATTTTTAATGGAACTACCGTCGATGTTAATTCCAATGCCGCGCTGGACATCGCTCAAAAATACATCAATTATTATACGATCCAGGCCGGAGCGGATACCGGCTCCAACGATGCTTCGACCACCGTGGTCAATTATGGCAATACGCCGATTGATACGGCCGTTTGGGGAACGGATATGTTGAAAAATAAAGTTGGGCCGGAAAAAATCGGCGGACAATATCAGCAGCATAGCAAAACCACGTTCACTTATTCGGCTGGTAATACTTCCACTTCCAGCCCGGGAGATACGGTAACTTTGGGCATTGCCCGTCCGGTTGATCAGAGCGATGTCTCCAGTAAGATTTATTGGGGAATCAAAGTTCCGCTGGGCACGCCCTCCGCCACCTTCTACGGCACCAATACTTTTACCGTGGTCTTGAACAAGTATGACAATTGGCAGTATCCGTGAAATTGATTAATTTTTTCTAAATCGAGCGCCTTCTTAGGCGCTCTTTTTTTACCCAGTTTATTAACAGGTGACACTGTGTCGGATATTCTTCGCTTGGCGCAGTTTTCCGGTTAAAAAATCGTCGTCGGATTTTGGTTAAAGAAGGCTAATAATCGATGATATTTATCTTATTTTTTGTCGGATATTTATCATTGCATTTGCCGAAAAGGTATTGTATTATTAAGTTGTAGGATTATACGCAAAAATACGGGGAATATCCGGGCGTATAGTTTTATGATTGTATAAAATTTTAGAGGGAACACTCTGATAATTTCGTTGTGGCGCGATTCAGGTCTGTCCTGCTGAAATCGCCTGGCCGCTAAATTATCCGGCCGACCTTTGCAATCGAAATAAAATAAATTTAAATGTTGAGGAAGATTTTTTTGTCTCTGCTGGTTTTGATTTTATTTTTTACTTGGGCTAATGGCGTCCAGGCTGGTTTTGGCGTTTCGCCGCCGGTCATCCTGAATCATCAATTAACTCCCGGCTCGACCTATAAGCAGGAAATAATGCTCTTGCGATCGGATGCCGCCAATGACCTCCAGGCGGAAGTAAGCGTCAATGCGCCGGAGATCGCTTCCTGGATAACGCTTGACCAAGGCACTAGTTTTATTTTGCCTAAGGGACAATTACAAGTACCGATGGTAGTAACCTTCAAGATTCCTAATGGTGCGGCGTTAGGAAATTATAATGGCGCGATCGATGTCAAAGTCGCTCCGGTTGGCGGCAGCGGTTCCGGCGTATCCATCGCGTTAGGCGCGCGGATCGATATCGATCTGGCCTTGACCAATGTTTCTCAAGCGGACTTTCTGGTTCGGCTGGTTTCCATTCCCGATTTTGAGCGCTTGGGCAATCCTTGGGATTGGAAAATTTGGGCGCCAATTTTCAACGGTCTTTTTTACAAAATCAATGTCGTAATGAATATCGAGAACAAGGGTAATGTTAAAACGGCGCCCTCCCAGGTGGCAATCGAGGTTTGGGACCTGGCTAAGCAAAAAATGCTGCAAACTAGCGTTGACCGGTCGATTAAGAAGGTCAATCCTTTTTCCACCGGCACAGTCTCGGCTTCTTTCCCTACCCATCTCCCGCCCGGGCAATATTGGGTGAAAGTGAGAATTTATAAAGAGCAAGAGGTTGTGAATTATTATGAAATAGCATTTTCCATCGCCCAACCGGGGGCTTTGGGAGGAAATAATTTAGGAGTCTGGCCTTGGTTGGTGGCGGCCTTGATAGTTTTGATCATTTTGGCCATAATCCTCTTGCTGGTTAAGATCCGATTCTGGCGTTTCTTCGTTTGGCTGGTGTTACTGCCGACCAAGCCGGTCCTACGGATCATCATTAATTTTTTCAAAACTCTCAATAAAAGATTCTGGCAATGGCTGGTTCGGCAAGCCGAAAAACATAAAGAGTAAAAACATAATTCGAAGTAACGAAATACCGAACGCCACGAACTCCGCCAAACGAGAAAGTGTTCGCGATAAGGTTCGTTGCCTGCCTGCCGGCAGGCAGGGATTCGGATATTTCGTAGCTTCGGGTTATACCCTATGTTTAACAATTTTATTAAAATATTTTCGGTTTCCCTTTTTTGTTTTCTGGTCTTATTTTTTTATTTTAACTTATCGTCGCTGGCCAAGATTTTGCCCGACGGGGGGAAGATTCTTTCCGCTGAAGCTTCGACCTCTTACACTTACGCCTCCACTTCCATCGCCAACTCCTCCTCTTCGGCTCAATTGATCACCATGGTCAAGATCCTCTTGGTTTGCGGCGATGGTTTCGTCGACCCTTATTATGAATTCTGCGATCCGGGTAATCCGGCGAAGTCAATTTTACCCAACACCGGCACCACGACTTGCCAAAGTTATATTGATCCCTATACTTTTTTACCTTATGTCAGCGGACGGCTTGGTTGCACCAGCGATTGCACGGCCTATGTCACTTCGACTTGCTTCACTTGCGGCGATAACCACAAGCAGCCGGCGGAGGAATGCGATGGTACTGATTTCGCCGGTAACACTTGTCAGAGTTTCGGCTACACTACCGGTAATTTGCGTTGTACTCCCGACTGCCGGCTTGATTTGGGCGCTTGCAGCGTAGTAGGTAACCAGCAGCCGCAACCCGGTCAGACGCCGACTACCGGCGGCGGGGGCGGCGGCAGCAGCGGCAGAACTACGGGCGTAATTCCGGGAACCAATGTTCCGCCCGATCAGACCCTGGTAGTGATCAACGGTATTGGCTACCCAAACCGGGAAGTCCGAATTTTGGTCGACGGTAACGTGACCGGAATCGTGCAGGCCGATTCCAAAGGTGCTTTTCATTTTCAAAGCGGGGACACTACCCCCGGCGTTTCTTCCTTCGGGCTTTGGACCGATGATGAGCGCGGCTTGAAATCCACTCTGCTCACTTTGACCTTCCGCGTGGCTTCTAAGTCAGTCACGACGATTGAAAACGTTTATCTTTCGCCGACTATTGATGTCGACAAAAATCAAGTTAACAAAGGAGAAGATATTAAAATTTTCGGTGAGAGCTCCCCAGTGGTTAATATTGCCGTACATGTAAATTCAGCGGTGGAAACAGTCGCCACGACGACGAGCGGGGCGATGGGCGCGTGGAGCCTGGTTTTCAATACCTCTCCTTTGGAAGAAGGGTTCCACACGGCCAAATCTTTGATTCATCTGAACAGTCCGACCGGCGTGATCGAGAGTAATTATAGCCGCACCGTCAGCTTTTATGTCGGGACGAATGTGCCGGAAAAAGGCAAGTGCGGCATGGGCGATCTGAATTGCGATAACGCGGTCAATTTAGTGGATTTTTCCATCTTGCTCTATAACTGGGATACCGCCGATGCGACGGCCGATATCAATAAGGACGGCAAAGTCGGGCTGGCTGATTTTTCCATTATGATGTATTACTGGACAGGCTGAAATCAATTAAAAATTAAAAATTAAGAATTAAAAATAAATATAATGCTAATTTCAAATTTCAAATTTCAAATTTTTGCTGGATTTTGGACAATTATTATTTTCATCGGTTTAACTCTGTTTCTTCCGCCCTCCGCCCAAGCGGCGACCTTCTATCTTGATCCGCCGCAACAAACGATCGGACCGAATGATGTCATTGAAGTCAAAATCAAGGTTGGTGTCGGTGCCAATGAATGTATCAACACCGCTCAAGTCGGAATAACATTTCCCAATGACATTCTCGAACTCAAAGACTTCAATTCCGGCGATTCGTTCTTGTCTTTGTGGGCTCCGGGAGGAAAACCCGATCAGTCCGCGCTGCCGGGAATCAATAAAGCGGGGAAAATAATAATTGCCGGCGGCATCCCTGGCGGTTATTGCGGCGTAATCCCAGGTGATCCGGGCGATAGCAATATTGTCGGCTCGTTAATTTTTACTCCCAAAAAACCGATTATTTTCCACAAAGCTAACATTGATTTCAATTCGGATACCAAAGCTTATCTTAATGATGGCAACGGAACCGAGGTCTCGATCAATACGCAAGGGGCGGTACTCGAGATCGACGAGAACATCGCCACCAAGTCGGACGTCTGGGCCGGCGAGATCGCGGACGACAAGACTCCTCCCGAGCCGTTCGTGATCGAGATCGATAATAGTCCGCGGATTGCCAACGGCCAATATTTTGTGGTTTTTTCCACCGTCGACAAACAGACTGGGGTGGATCATTATGAAGTTCTGGAAACCAAGACTCAGAATTTACAGCCGGAAAAGGAAAGCCCTTTTATGCAATTCATCAAAAAAGTTTTTCACCTGTCTGAGCCTTTGCCGCCGGTTTGGGTAAAAAGCGATTCCCCTTATGTCCTTAAAGATCAATCTTTGAACAGCGTTATTGAGGTGAAGGCCGTCGACCGGGCCGGCAATGAACGGATCGTCGAGTTCAACAACGCCGCTTTGCAAGCTTTAAAGAATCCCCATCGGATAAATTGGTTGCCGGTCATCTATCTGGGCGGCGGTATCCTGGTGGTCATCTTCGTCCTGGTGCCGATCCTCGTCATTTGGAGGAGAAAGGCGAAACGGAAAATAATCTGACGAGTACAACTAATTTTTCGCGAATACCCCAGCGATTTAATGAATTTGAAACTGCTTAGGTTTTAATTGTCCAGTCATTTGTCGTTACAACAAATTAGAGTTATAATGAAGTTAATTAAATCTCAGGGTACAGGTAAATTTTATAAATAATTATTCGTTTCGCAGAGTTCGTTGTATTCGCGTAAAATTCGCAGTATTCGTATTATATATAACAAGGAGCTATGAGAAAATTTTTCTTCTCGTTAATTTTAGTTGGGTTAGTCGCTGCCAGCGCGCTTTTGGCGACTCCGGCTTTTTCCGCTTCCGGAGGCTCGTTTTATCTTTCCCCATCCACCGGTACGGAATTTTTGAACAGTAAATTTACCGTCGCCATCGATTTGAGTACAGGCGGTCAAAGCATCAATGCCGGCCAGGCATCGCTGACCTATGATAAATCTTTGCTTAAAGTTTTGAGCATCTCCAAGGGCTCGGTGTTCAGTCTTTGGACGGAAGAACCGACTTTTTCAGCGGGAGCCGGCACGATCGATTTTGGCGGCGGCGTGCCGCGTCCCGGCTATAGCGGCAACGGCGGTACGGTTTGCGTCATCACCTTTCAAGCCATCAAGTTGGGAACGGCGGCGGTGAATTTCACTTCCGGCGATCTTTTGGCCAACGACGGCCTGGGCACGAATATTTTGTCCAGCATGGGCTCAGCCAGTTTCAATATTACTCCCAAAGTAACGGCGCCGACGCCAGCGCCGACTCCGAATCAACCCGCTCCCACGCCGACCCCAGCGCCGGTGGAAACCGCCGCCTATAACCGTCCGGTGATAACTTCCGCTACTCATCCCGATCAGACTAAATGGTATAAGGTCAAGACGGCTGATTTTGCCTGGAATTTGCCCGATGGGGCCACCGGCGTCAGCGTTGCCTTTGATCAAAAATCCGACACTGAACCGGGTAATGTTTCCGACGGTTTGTTCAATAGTAAAGAATACACGGTCAATAATGACGGCAGCTGGTATATTCACGTCAAAGTCAAAGATAACCAGGGCCATTGGGGCACGGCCGGCCATTTCCGGGTGAACGTCGATTCCACCCCGCCGGCTGATTTCACCTTATCCGTGAAGCAAGAAGACCCTAATGATTGGCCGACGCTTAATTTCCAAACGACTGATGCTTTATCCGGTTTGGACAGATATGAGATTTTGATCGACAGCTTGTCGGCGGCGCCGATCGTTTTGACGGCCGATAAAACTTCCTATAAATTGACCGATTTGGCGGTCGGTTCGCATACGGTGGCGGTCAAGGCGATCGATCTGGCCGGTAATGAAACGATGGCCAATCTGACTTTCGAATTCAACGCGGTAGCCACGCCGGTGATTAAAAATTATTCCGCGGAATTAAAATCAAGCGACAAGTTCTTCATCAGCGGCACAGCCAATCCTTCTAATACGATCAATGTCTATATCCAGGGAGAAGGCCAGGCTCAGCCGGATCTTAGCAGCGTAAAAAGCGACGCTGACGGAAATTGGTTTTCGGTCGCGGCCAAGAATTACTCCAATGGCCAATATACCGCCTGGGTGGAAGCGGTGAATCCTAACGGTTTGAAGAGCAAACAGAGCACCAAGGTCAGCTTCCTGGTTACGGCGCCGATCTTCGCCCGGATCGGTTCATTCGTCTTGAATTATTTCACCGTGATCGTCTCGCTGCTCTTCATCATCGTTTTGATCGTTGCGTTGTTGATCTGGATCTGGGAATTCGTCCGCAAAAGATTAAAGAAAGAGACTTTAGAAATTGAAGACGTCCTGGAAAAAAATATCGAAGAATTGAAGATCGCCGTCTCTGAAGAGATCGATGATCTCTGCAAGATGAATCGCTCCGAATTCACCCGCGGCAAGGGCCGAGTGAAAGATATCTTGTATGAGCATATCGACGAAACCAACAAAAGGATCCTGAAGGAAATCAAGGACGTGGAGAAAATTTTGAAATAATAGTTTTTATAAAAAAATCACCTTTCATCGGGTGATTTTTGTTTGGCAGAATAATGGTGATTAGGTACTTAGTCGATTAGGTGCTTAGAGTATCTTTGATTCTGTTTATGCAAATTTGTCCCCTCCTTGGGAGGGGTGCCGATCCCGCCAAGGCGGGAGAGGCGGGGTGGGTCTATTCCTGACAATATTTTGCAATTTTTTTCTAAAAAAAGTTGCACATCCCGCAAAAATGACGGGACAAGAAAAATCGCGTGCAGGCCTTATTTCCTATCACTCCGCTATCCCGCCGAGGCGGGACTAGCAAAATCGCTATACTCGTCGGCGCGGCGCCTCCTGCCTACAACGCGATTTTGCACGGTTTCCCTGTCCCGCCAGCGGCGGTGATACGCTGCGTGATTACGGAAATTTTCCAATGCGCGCTACAAGGATCATTTTTTTTAAAAGTAAAAAATAAAAACCGCCTTTTTAAAAAGGTGATTTTTTAGTTTCCTAAGCACCTAATTGACTAATTTCCCAATTGCCTAATCAACTATCGTCTGTCCGCCCAAATTTTTCAAGACATTCGTGCCATAGCCATCATTGGCCAGCACCAACGAATCAGGGCTCAAGCCAAGATCGGCTCTTCCGGCGCTAATTTGTTTGAACGTCAAAGAAACGACATTACTCATTTTGTCTGTTCCCGGAAAAGGGGCGACACAGCTGATTTTTATTTTTCCCAGAACGTTATCAATTTTTTCTTCCACAAAAAAAGAGCAAAAAGAATTGTCTTTGCTCAAGCTGGCTAAAGATAATTTGTCGGCCGGGAAGGATATTTCAGTGGAAACGGTATTGATTTGCTCGCCAGCGGGGTCAACCACCAGATCAACAGTGAAGGTTTGATCAGTTTTTGCCCGCACCGGGGTCAAAAAAAGAGCTGAAGAGGAGGTTTCCGGGTTCAACTTGGGGCCGCGGTAATAAAAAGTTTCGGCTGAAGCAGGTTTGATTACCGCAAATATAAACAGGGCTATCGTTGCCAGAAATAGCGCCTTTTTGGCTTTTACCATGGGGTGCAAAAGCTTTATAGGGTCTGTCGTCGAATGCTCTTTTAGCCCGAATTTGAAGATTATGGCGAAAACGGCATTCGGCGACAGACCCTTGATACTTCTCCGACAAAAAAGAAGTCCTCCTTTTGAAAAGTTCTTAAATTAAGGGTATAGTTATATTATAGCACCTTAGAGGGGAATTAAGAATTAAGATTTAATAATTAAGAATTTTTAGCCAAAAAATATGGTTGTCGTGGTATTTTTTAGCCTTAAATCCTAATTCTTAATTTTTAGAGCCTTCCTATGCCTTATCGATATTCATTGCTGATATTATTGGCGTTTTCATCTTTTCTTCTTACGGCCTGCTCGACTGACAATCAACCGCCGGCGCGAAAAGTGCCTGAAGTATTGCTGGGGACTGATTGCGGTTTTGACAAGCTGAAGTGCTGTTCGACCACGCCGATTTGCAGTTACGGACAGCAATGTTGCATCGATCCGAATAACTCAACCGAGAATTATTGCGATGATAACTGCAATTGCGGCAATAATGAAGAATTTTGCTGTGCCGGTAATCAATGCAATGGCAATAATGTCTGCGTGGACGGTCTTTGCGCGGCTTGTGGTGATAAGGACCAGGTTTGCTGTACGACCGGCGCGGGCTGTTCAGCCGGATTAGTTTGTCAGAATAATAAATGCGCCGAATGCGGAATCAATGGCGGCCCCTGTTGCCCCGGATCGAGCTGCTTGCCTAAAACCGGGCAAATGGCCGAATGTTTGAATAATATTTGCGCTAACTGCGGTTTCGACGGTAATCCATCTTGTACGACCGGCGATAAATGCTTGCCCGGACAGCTGCTGACCGGAAAAATCTGCCAACGTTGCGGCGGAAGCAACCAACCTTGCTGTGATTCTTCTTCCGGTACCGGTTATGATTGTGATCCCGCCGTGGCGGGATTGAAATGCGAACTGGGATTCTGCGCGGCAGGAAATTAGTTGATTAGTTAATTAGTCAATTAGTTGTCTTGTTTTAACAATTTGATAATTTAATTTCCTCAACTAAGTACCTAATTAACTAATCAACTAATTCCAATTTTTTCTTGAACAAAGCCAAAAAAAATGTTAAAATATTCGAATAGAGATAAGTTTGAAATATGAATATTGTCATCGATTTAACGCCATTTTTGAATTTTTTCAGCCAATCGCCGGATGTCATCGCCGCCCAGCTGCTTTTTTATTTTGGCTGGATTCCGATTGCCATCACCTTCCTCTGGGGATCGTTCAAGCTTTGGATTTTTTTTCGCCAGAACCAGTACGCGGCCAAGAACGGCAAATATACCCTCTTGGCCATTGATATACCCCGCGGCAACGAGCAATCGCCCCGGGCCGTGGAAAATTTATTCGCTTATCTGGCCGGAGCGCACGCCTCCATCAATCTGATCGAGCAATATTACGAGGGAAAATTTCAGATGGGATTTTCTTTTGAGATCATCAGTACCGGCGGCTATACCCAATTCTTGATCCGGACGCCCATTCCCCAGCGCGATCTGGTCGAATCCGCCATTTACGCGCAATATCCGGACGCGGAAATAACCGAAGTTGACGATTACGTCACGCCTTTCAATAATGTCCGATTCCCTAATGATAAATATGAGATTATGGGGGCCGAGTTCATTCTGTCCCAGCCCAGGGCTTATCCGATCAAGACTTACGAAGAATTTGAACATCAGATGGGAGAGCCGGAAACTCATTTTAAGGATCCGATGGCCGCTTTGATGGACCTCTGTTCCAGCCTGCTGCCCGGGGAAAATCTTTGGTATCAGATGATCATCATTCCGATCGGTTTTGATTGGATGGAGGAACTGGATCTGGAAGTCAGCAAGATCTTGGGCGAAAAACCGAAATTCAAGAAAAACATTTTGCATTATGGCGCCGATGCCGCCTTGGGGATGATCTCGGCGGCAGGGAGCGCGGTGATGGGGCCGACCGAGGCTGTAGAAAAAAAAGTGGAGAAGAAAGATGATGTGCTGAAGATGATGCAGCTGAAACCCAAACAGAAAAAAAGAGTCGAGGGCATCGAGAAAAAATCCGGTAAAATCGCTTTTCATTTTAAGATCAGGGTAGTTTATCTGGCGGAAAAAGAAATTTTTAACAAAGCCAAAGTTTTTGGCGGTTTTGTCGGATTTATGAAGCAGTTCGCGGCGTTGGATTCCAATAATTTGAAACCGGATATGGATAAAACCGCGACCACGGCCAACTATTTGTTTCGGAAGAGCAATCTGAATCGCAAAAAGAATAATATTTTAAAATATTATATCAAGCGCGACGCG
The DNA here is from genome assembly GCA_963747695.1 of Candidatus Falkowiibacteriota bacterium. Lineage (GTDB taxonomy): Bacteria > Patescibacteriota > Patescibacteriia > Patescibacteriales > WJLG01 > JAQTUZ01. Next base: position 153,951 of record CAVVFV010000008.1, read on the forward strand.
ACCGCCGGCCGGAAACGCGGCCTGATGAATATCGAAGAACTGGCGACGATTTGGCATTTTCCGAATATGGGTACGGTTAAGGCGCCGCTGATTCAAATGGCGCCGGGCCGCAAAGCCGAACCGCCGATGACGCTGCCGCAAGCGGACGAAAGAGTCAGCGAAGAAAAAGCCGAGCCGTTGTTTCTGGGAGAACTGCAGGAAGAAACCGGTGCGGCAATCGGGTCCGCTCCAGCTGCACCTAACCCGGAAAAATCAGCCGCTGCCCCGGAAGAACCGGATTTCACCAAGGCTTCTCCCTCTGTCCCGCCCAGCGGGACTGCGGCGGACAAGCCGGCTGACAAGCCCGAACCGTTTGCCGATGAAGAGCCAACTGATGAAAACCGGGGAGGGCCGCCGGAAAACCTGCCTTTCGTCTAATGAAAAATGAAAAAGTCAAAATACAAAAGTATTGAAAAAATACATTAATTTTTAATTTTGAGATTTACATTTTAAAATAAAATGATTAACAGCGAGATAACTACATTTGCTGAGACCACCTTTCGTAACAGAAAGATCAAGTTCGGCATCAAAACCGACGACCGCCGCCGTCATATGTATTTGATCGGTAAAACCGGCATGGGCAAGTCGACGATTTTGGAAAATATGATCGTGGCCGATATCCGCGCCGGGAAAGGCGTGGCGGTGGTCGATCCGCACGGCGATCTGGCCGAAAAAGTGATGCAATATATTCCCACCGAGCGGATCAAAGATATCATTTATTTCAATCCGACGGATACGGAATTCCCCATCGCTTTTAATATCGTGGAAGCGGTAGATATCAAAGTACGGCACTTGGTCGCGTCCGGATTAGTCGGAGTCTTCAAAAAGCTTTGGGCTGATTCCTGGGGGCCAAGATTGGAATATATTTTACGTAACGCGATTTTGGCGGTTTTGGATTATCCCAATTCCACTTTGCTTTCGGTAATCCAAATGCTCTCCGACAAAGCTTATCGCAAAAAAGTCATGGCCGAGGTCAAGGATCCGGTGGTCAAATCTTTTTGGTTGAAAGAATTCGCCAGCTATGCCGACAAATTCGCCTCCGAGGCGGTCTCACCGATCCAGAATAAAGTCGGCCAATTTTTGTCGAGCTCGCTGATCCGCAATATCGTCGGCCAGACCCGGTCTTCGATCGATGTCCGCGCGGCGATGGACCAGGGAAAAATTTTGATCTTGAATTTGTCCAAGGGCCATATCGGCGAAGATAATTCGGCGCTTTTGGGCGCGATGATGATCACCAAGATCCAGCTGGCGGCGATGAGCCGGGTCGATATTCCCGAAAAAGAAAGAAAAGATTTTTATCTTTACATCGATGAGTTTCAGAATTTTTCGACCGAATCATTTGCGACGATCCTTTCCGAAGCGCGGAAATACCGGTTGAATCTGATCATCGCCCACCAATATATGGAGCAGCTGACCGACGAAGTCAAGGCGGCCGTGTTCGGTAACGTCGGCACCCTGGTCGCTTTTCGCGTCGGCGCCGTTGATGCTGAGGAGTTGGTCAAGGAATTTACGCCAATCTTCGAGGAAGAAGACATTCTTAATTTGCCCAAGTACGAATTTTATATCAAATTAATGATTGATGGCGTGGCCTCATCGCCTTTTTCCGCGCGCGGGTTGCCGCCTTTGTCCGATGAAGAGCGAACTAATAATTTGCAGAAGGCGATTGACTGGACGCGGCAGACGTATGCTAAACCGCAGAAGGAAGTGGAAGAAGAGATTATGAGGATTCATTTTGCCGAAGAACCGGCTAAGCCGCCGGTAACCCCGGGGAGGGAAATCAAGTCGGCAGCGGATATTCCCCGGCCAAGTCCGGTATTGCCGAAAGCCGAACCCCGGGCCAAGCCGAAAGCGGGCGGAATTTTGTTTGATGCCAAATGCGCTTCTTGCGGCAGTCCGACCAAAGTTCCTTTTAAACCCGATCCGAGTCGGCCGGTTTATTGTAAGAATTGCTTATCCGAATTAAAAAAGAAAAAGCGCGATGGCGTCGTCGATCGTCCCGTCAAGAAAGACCGGATTGATCTTTCCCGAATTTCTCCTTCGACGCTGCTGGCGCGGGGAGCGGTGTCTACCGGGGCGAATGAGGAAGGTTACGTTTCGCTGGCCAAGCTGAAAGAAACCGGCCTGTCCAATTTTGCCCGAAAACCTAAAGTTGAAAATAATCCTCCGCCAGCGGTTGAAGCGTCGAAGAATCCGGAAAAAGATCTGGCCGAAGGCGAGGATATAATATTCGAATAGTTAATTAGTTAATTAGGTACTTAGTTTTCTTATAATTTGATTTATCATAGTAAATTAGCGTAATCTTACTGGAAAATGTTTTTTAATTAATTTGATAATAAATAGTAGAACATTCTAATCTCTAGTCAACTAATTAACCAATCAACTAATCGACTAACTATGAGTTTTACTCATTTTTTTAGTATCAAGAATATCGTGGATACTTTCGCTTTATTTTACGTCAACGATTATCCTTTTTTGATGATGGTTTGGAATTTATTTTTGGCTTTGATACCTTTCGGATTGTTTTTGCTATTTTCTTCCTATTGGCAAAAAACCAAATTTAAAAAAAGCGGCCAAAAAATTTGGGCCGTAATAATTTTTTTGTTTTGGTTTATCTTTTTGCCCAATGCCGCTTATCTGGTGGTGGGCAACCGCCATCTGCTGAATTTCTGCCCGGCCGACTCGCCGAACAGCGTTTGCGTCCCGGGAACCTGGCAGATAATGTTCTTTTTTGTCTATAGCGTTTTAGGCTGGGTGCTGTTCACTATTTATTTAGTCCAGATGCGGGAACTGTTGGCGAAGATTTTCAACCCTAAAATATCGCGCAATTTGATCTATATTTTTATCCCCTTTGTCGCTTGGGCGGTGCTTTTGGGTTTGATCGAGCGTTACAACAGTTGGGATATCTTTATCAATCCCTTGGCAATTTCGGCTAATCTGCTAAGCTATTTTACTGATTGGGATTATTTCCGCAATTGGCTGGTTTTCACCGCCGGCTACTATATATTATACATTTGGGGAGAACTGTTGTTTAGAAAAAAAATCAAGAATGGTTAATGAGTCAATATTTAAATATCTTTGCCACTTTTTTTAGAAAAAAGTGGCGGAAAAAATCGCGCGCTGGACAAATTTCCTATCACTCCGCTAAGAAACCTAGCAAATTTCGAACTCGTCGGCGCGGCGCCTCCTCAGACAACGAAATTTGCACGGTTTCAACGCTGCGTGATTACGGAAATTTTCCAATGCGCGCAATAAGGAAAACAATTTATAACCGAGACGAAATTTAAAAATTTTACAAAAAAAAGAGTTTGACGTCGGCCAAACTAATTAACTAATCAACTAATCAACCAAAATGGATTATTTAAAGATCGGCAAGGCGACCGAATTGACCGGCGGCGACCGGATATTTTATCGGATCCTGGAAATTTTTCCGGGAGCTTTTGCTTGGGGAACTTTGCTTATCTTAATTGTTTTTTCTTATTTCAAACCGGTCTGGGTGGCATATTTCATCATTGCTTTTGACGTCTATTGGCTGTTACTCGTCCTTTACTTGGGCATAATGCTCGTCACCTCCTATTTTAAAATGAAGCAGATGCGCCGGATCGATTGGCGTAAAAAATGTGAAGAATTATCGGTAAAAACCGCCGCCAAGCTGCCCGATGATTGTCTGGTCAAAGCCGGGTTTACTTATCGGGATATCATCCATTTGGTGATAGCGCCGACGTTGAACGAGCCGGTGGAAGTTTTGCGGGCCAGCATCCAGTCGATCGATAATGACGGGTTCCCCCGCGAAAATATCATTTTTGTCTTGGCAATCGAGGAGCGTGAAGGACAGCGAGGCTTGGATAAGGCGGCGATCTTGAAAAAAGAGTTCGACGGCAAGTTCCGGAATTTTGTCGTTACCGTTCATCCCGATATCGAAGGAGAGCTGAAAGGGAAGGGCGCTAATCAGGCTTGGGGAGCGCGAAAAGTCAGAGAAGAAGTGATCGACAAGGAAAAGATTCCTTATAATAAAATTCTCGTCAGCGTTTTTGATAGCGACACGGTCGTTTATCCCGGATTTTTCTTTTGCCTCTCTTATTATTTTTTGACCGTCACCAAGCCTTATCGCGTCAGCTATCAGCCGGTTCCGCTTTATCACAATAATGTCTGGGAAGTCCCGTTCTTTTCCCGGGTTGCCGCCTCCAGCAATACTTTTTGGCAGATGATGCAGCAGATCCGGCCGGACAAATTGGCCACTTATTCCTCTCATTCGATGAGCTGGCAGTCTTTGGTGGATATCGGTTTTTGGTCGACCACCATGGCTTCGGAGGATTCCCGCATCTATTGGCATTGTTATTTCCATTACAACGGCGATTATCGCGCTGAGCCGATCTTTTTTCCGATCTCGATGGATTCGGTGATGGTTCAAGACAATTGGAACACGATGAAGAGCCTGTATAAACAGCAGCGCCGCTGGGGTTGGGGAGTGGAAAATATCCCTTATCTGATCTTCAATACGGTCAAGCGCTGGAAAGTTTTGCCCAAGCGCGATGCGCTGGATAAAATCTTCACTCAAGTCTACGGTTTTCATTCTTGGGCGACCAACGCTCTGATCATCGGCGTGATCGGCTGGCTGCCGCTTTTTTTCGGCGGCGATACTTTCAGCGGCATGGTCATTTCGGGAAATTTGCCGAGCGTCACCCAGACTTTAATGACGTTATCGATGATCGGTTTGTTGATTTCGGCGGTCGTTTCTTCGCTTTTGATGCCTCGCCGGCCGATCGGCGTCAGCCGGCTTAAAAGAGTGATGATCGTTTTTGAATGGCTGCTTTTGCCGATCGGCATTATTTTCTTCGGCGCCTTTCCCGCGCTGGACGCGCAAACCCGGCTAATGTTTGGTAAATATATGGGGTTCTGGGTAACGCCCAAAATCCGCAAGGAACAATAATTCAAACAATGAAACCAAAACATCACAAAGGAAAATTGCTCACCGGACTTTTTTTGACACCGTATTTCTTCACTTTGGTTTGTCTGGTGGTGGTCGCGGTGATAATTTTGCCGGTCTATAAAAATGCCCGCGAGCGTTTGGCGGTTAATAGCCAAGTCGCTGATCTGCAGAAACAGATCAGCAGTTTGGAGGCGAGCAATAATGATTTGACTAAGCTGGAGGATTATCTGCAGTCCGATCAATTTGTGGAAAAAGAAGCCCGTTTGAATATGAATTTGAAGATGCCGGGCGAGCATGTGGCGGTAATTGAGAATTCCGATTCCGCCTCCGGTCAAAGCGCTGACGGCTCAGCCGCTGGCAACGGCGATACAAAAAATTCCAACCCGATTGAGTGGTGGAATTATTTTTTCGGAAGCGGTTCTGATGCGAATGCCGCGAATTAGTCGCGAATGCCGCGAAAAATGCGAATAACGTTTGAACCATTCGCGGTTTTCGCGGCATTCGCGCTCATTCGTAGATTTGCATCATGTTTATGAGCCGAGAAGGGGGATCGGACCCCTGACCTATTTACCCCGCATATCACTTAATTTTGTATTATAATCTCATGGAGCCGGCTGTCGGGGTTGAACCGACCACCTGCGGTTTACGATACCGCCGCTCTACCAGATGAGCTAAGCCGGCATCATGAGATTATAATACAAATCATTTTAAGAATGCGGGGCGAGCGATACCGTCGCTCTACCAGCTGAGCTATCTCGGCCTTTTTGAAACATTTTTTCAAAAAAGGTTTCAATACTTCCAAAAATATAATGTGTCAAGAGCTAATTTTTGAGCGAGCAAAGCTCTACTGCCCAAAAATTAGCCCTTGACTGAGATAATTGAAAAAACTAGAAATTTGGAATCGTCCCGCCTTTCCCTGGACCGGATTTATTGGTATTATTAAATTATCATTAAATTTATTTAAAAGCAAGGCTAGATTTAGGCTATTTATGATAAAAAATTGGAAATTACTTTTAACTTTTAACTTTTTACTTTTAACTTTCGCTGCCCTGCCTGCGTTGGCTGATCAGGGCATTGTTTTTGATGATGGCGGAGTTTCGTCAACGCCGGTTCCGGTCGCGACAGTTGCGGCGCCGGTCGTGCCGGGATCGGCCACTTCGACCGCCGCGGAAAACTATTTTGCTGCCAGCAATACGTCGGCGGTCAGCGCCGATCTGAACGCCGCCGCTTCCTTTAAGGGTGATGCTTTGTCGACCGCCGATCATAATTTCACGGTTTCTTTTCCAGCCAAGTCCTTACTAACCGCTGTGCGGATTGATGCCGAGCTGGTTAGCGAAGAGTTGCCGACGCCGTGGAAACTGGAAAAAATCAGCCCGACTTATCAATTTGATTTGAGCGATAGTTCGGCTTATAACAATAAATTGCCGATCACTTTGACCATCGGCTATAACGGCGATAACCAATATTATAAAAGAGTTTATTTTTTCGACAAGAATTCGCAATCTTGGCGCGAATTGCCGACCACGGATAATCCGGCCAACCAGACAGTCACGGCCAAGATTTTCCTCCCTTATGCCCAGGTGGCGGTGATGAGCGATCCTTCCATCTTGGTTTTGGGCAAGGCCAGCTGGTATGCTTATAAAGGAGGTAATTTTGCCGCGGCGGTTGATTTTCCTAAAGGTTCGAAATTGCGCGTTTACAACACGGACAATAATAAATCGGTCGACATTACGGTCAACGATTTCGGTCCGGATCGCGCGCAGTTTCCCGATCGCATCTTGGATCTGGATAAAGTGGCCTTCAAGAAGATCGCCAGTAAAGGCGAAGGGGTGATCAATATTCGCGTCCAACCGCTCTTGGTGACGCCGGACGCCAATGGCCGAGTACTGGGAGTTTCCGAAGAAGGAGCGATGGCGCAACCGGATATCAAGGCCGCCGCCGCGATTGTCACCGACGAAAAGACCGGCGCGGTGATCTGGGAAAAAAATTCTGCCGCTGTCTTGCCTTTGGCCAGCTTATCCAAGCTGGTAGCGATCAAAGTTTTTTTTAATCAGCAGCCGTCTTTGAATACCGTGGTAACTTATCAGAAGCAAGACGAATTGTATAATTATCAGTATTGCTCGCCGGCGGAATCGGCCCGCGTGACGCTTAATGATGGGGACACGCTGACGATCGGTGACCTGGTTTATTCCGCTTTGGTCGGTTCGGCCAATAATGCCGTTGAATCTTTGGTCAGAGTTTCCGGTCTTTCCCGCGATGCTTTCATCGCTGCGATGAATTCTTATGTCAGTTCAATCGGCGCGACCAGCACTCATTTCATCGAACCAACCGGGCTTTCGGCGCAAAACGTGAGCACCGCCCAAGACTATGCTATAATTACTAGGGAAATATACCAGACCCCATTGATCCAAAAGATTACCGTGACTCCCAAATATTCTTTCATTACGATCAATACCAAGAAAAAGCATACCTTGACCAACACTAATGATTTTATCCGCGATGGAGTTTTTGCGGCGAGCAACAATTTGAAAGTTACGGGCTCAAAAACCGGCTACTTGGATCAGTATAATTTGATGACCAGAGCGACGGGTTCCGGCGGGGAAGAAGTGATCGCGGTGGATTTCGGGGCGACGACTAAATTGCAAAGCTTGGCGGAAACCGAAGAGCTGATCGAATATGGAATCAAAACCTTAAAGTAAAAAGTTAAAAGCTGAAAGTTATAAAGTTTTTTGAAGATGATAAAATTATTTAATGTCTACAAGTCGTATATCAACGACGTCCAGGTTTTAAAGGACGTGAATTTGCATATCAAGCCGGGGGAATTCGTTTCAATCGTCGGACAATCCGGTTCGGGCAAAACGACTTTGGTGAAAGCGATGATCGGCGAAGAAAAAATAAATGAAGGAAAGATTATTATCGGCGGTTGGGACATCACCGACATCGGTGGTCGCGAAGTCCCTTATTTGCGCCGCCAGATCGGCGTTATTTTTCAGGATTTCAAATTGCTGCCTAAAAAGACTTTATTCGAGAACGTGGCTTTTGCCCTGGAAGTCTGCGGTCAACCTTCCAAAAGAATCAAAGATATCATTCCCCGAGTGATGAAGATCGTCGGTTTGGAAGATAAGATGCATCGGTATCCGCATGAAGTTTCCGGCGGCGAAAAACAGCGCGCCGCCATCGCCCGCGCTCTGGTGCACAGCCCGAAAGTCCTCCTGGCCGATGAGCCGACCGGAAATCTGGATGCGATCAATGCCGGCGAGATCACCGACCTGCTTTTGCATATCAATAAATTCGGCACGACGATCGTGCTGGTCAGCCATAATAAGGAAATCGTCAATCGTCTCAATAAAAGAGTGATCACGATTGATAACGGCTGCATCGTTTCCGACCGGGAGAAGGGGAAGTATTTGTTATAGATTGTTATATTGTCATATTGCTATATTGTTACGCGCTGAAAAAAATTAATTTTAACAATATAACAATATAGCAATAAATTATCATTATGTTTTTTCTCTCGTTATATCGTATTATTAAATTCAGTTTGCAGGATTTGTCCCGCAATATTTGGCTGTCGATCGTGACGGTGATGATTTTGATTCTGGCGCTTTTTTCCATCAATATGCTCTTGGTCGTGAAAGTCATCGGCGATGCGGCCGTCGGCGCCATCAAAGATAAGATCGACATCAGCCTTTATCTCAAGCCGGATGCCGACGAAAACGCGATCATGGCGTTGAAAGCGCAGATTGAGAATTTAAGCGACGTGAAATCGGTTAAATATGTTTCCAAGGATGAGGCCTTGGGTATTTTTCAGCAAAACAACAGCGATAACCCGGAAATTTTGCAGGCCTTGCGGGAATTAGGAGAGAATCCGCTGACGCCGACGTTGATCATCCAGCCGAAGAACGCTGACAATATCGATAATCTAACCCATGAGCTGGATCGCATCGTTTCGACGATCATCGATTCTCGGAATTTTACCGATTACCAAACCATGCTCAATAAAATAAATTCCGTCACCGATAAAGTAACTAAGGCCGGTATGGTTTTGAGCGCGATTTTCGTTTTCATCACTTTGATGGTCATCTTCAATGCCATCCGCGTCGCCATCTATACTCATAATATGGAAATAAACATCATGCGCCTGGTCGGAGCGCCCAATACTTTTATTTATCTGCCGTTTCTGGTGTCCAGCCTTTTCTATACCTTGTTCGGCTTGGTCATCATTATTTTGCTGTTCTATCCGTTCCTGGGGTTACTGCAACCTTATTTGGAAGCTTTTTTTGTCGGTTACAGCATCAATTTAGTCGATTATTTCAATCAGCACTTCTGGGAAATTTTCGGCGGCGAGTTCGTCGGCATTGCGGCAATCAACATCTTGGCCAGCTGGTGGGCGGCGCGGAGATACGCGCAAGCATAACCATTGCCAATAATAGGTAGATAAAATAAAACGGAAGAGATCGACTCTTCCGTTTTTCTAGCCTTTACTGATGTCTTCAACCTTTTAAGCTGGCTTTGATTTTTCTCGTCATCGCGATGAGCGCCGCTGCCAATAAAGAAAATAGCGATCCGGTACTGATAAGAATCAAACTACCGACAAGATTGTTGTGCGAGGCAAAGTCGAATTGATCGCAAAGGAGATAGACCGCCAAGACGAGGAAAAGTATCAGCCATAATGTCAACAATGTTTTAGAAATCTTCCGCCTGGCGAAAGGGAAGAAAGTCAGGGCGGCCATGAATATTTCCGGTCCGGAAAATTCTCCATAGATCAGCAGCGGCGAAATAAAGAGGAAGGCGATTGCCGCAGCGGCCAGCTTGCCGATGAAGCGAAAATGTTTATTGCTCGCCATCGTCAGTGCGATGAAGAAACCGGAACTGAATAGACAGCAAATGCCGATCATGGAAAAAAAGTTCTTCCAAGGCAGACAGTTGAGGAAACCAGGATAATGCATATCAACCCCCTTCGGTTAAATGTTTTCAATGAAAAAGATCAGCTTTAGTTATTATCATATTATTATATTTAAGTCAATCTTTAAGGTGATGGTCTTTGTTTGAGAATATTTTCGGCCCCCACTTATAATATAGATATGAAAAGAACGGTCTTGAAAGAATTTTTTTTTCAGCGCCCGACGCTGATGGTTGCCCATGATCTGCTGGGAAAATTTTTGGTGAGAAATATCGGCCGCCAGGAAATAGCGGTGATGATTACTGAAGTCGAAGCTTATGACGGGCCGCGCGATAAAGCGTCGCACGCGTCCCGGGGGATGACGCTCCGCAATTCGATTATGTTCGGCGTTGGCGGATATTTTTACATTTATCTTTGTTATGGCATGTACGAGATGCTCAACATCGTTACCGGTCCCCAAAATTATCCGGCCGCGATCCTGATCCGCGGCGCATCTTCCCTTCTTTCCAAGGAAGGGTCGGGGGGTGGTTTGAACGGTCCCGGCAAACTCACCAAGTTTTTAAAGATCAATCGTCGTTTCAATAAAAAATTAGCGAATAAAGCGACCGGCCTTTGGTTTGAAGACCGCGGCGTAAAAATTACCGGCAAAATGATCAAGCGCACACCCCGCATCGGAGTCGCCTACGCCGGTCCGATCTGGTCCAGGAAAAAATACCGTTTCCTTTTGACAAATACCGAAGAATAGCTTATATTTTAATTATTAATACCACCAGAACGGTGGTTTTTGAATAAAGGTTTTTCGCGCATACGATATACTAAATACCAAATACGAAATACTAATTCGGGGATCGTCCAACGGCCTGCCCAAGGCGGGCGCGTAGGACAGCAGCCTTTGGAGCTGTTAATCATGGTTCGCCCCAGCCATTCGGCGGGGCGCCAGGGGTTCATCCCCTGGCGAATCCAGACAATTTATAATTCGGGGATCGTCCAACGGTAGGACAGCAGCCTTTGGAGCTGTTAATCATGGTTCGAATCCATGTCCCCGAACACAGAAAATACTAAGCCCTTTTTCAGGCAAAATTTTTAACGCTTCGCGAAGCGAAGCGTAAGGTTTGATGGGCACAAATTTAAGTTTTTGATTTATCAAAAACAAGTTCGAGCCGAAGATTTTTTGGAGATGTGCCTTTTTGGCACATAGATCGTCATTGGTTGCTGTTTTAGCAAGCAATGACGCATCTTTTATCCATTCCCGCATCGGTTCGAGCCAAGTTCCGGCGTTCTGTTCTAAGCGGGCTATTTGCTCCTCGAGCGACCTCTTTTGCGAGATGACGGCCTTCCGACGGTTTAGGTAGTCTTCCCGCTCGATATCTTGGGCCAGATAGAGGTCGGTGAGCCGCTCGAGGTTGCGGGATAGGCCTTGTGTCTTCTCCCGCAAGTCCTGGACGAATACCGCCGTTTTCTGCCCTAATTCTATCTCTTCCTCATTTGTCCTCCTCGTGAGTTCATTAGCTATATTTTCCGGCATTGAAAATTCAGATAATAGATTTGATAGCTCGGAAACTAAAATCTCTTCTCTAACATACGATTGAGAACATTTGACTGTTGTTGATTTTTTGGTACAGCGGTAATAGGTATGAGATTTTTGGACTTCAGCGGTAATCATTTTTCCGCACTCGCCGCAATGCAATAGACCGCATAAGGGTTTGGGGTCGTTTCCGGTTCTCTGCGGATGACCTCTATCAATCAAAACATTTTGGACTTTATCCCATAACCGCTTCTCAATGAGCGGTTTATGCTTGCCCTCATAGATATCGCCGTTATATCTAAATACGCCGTAATAGAAAGGATTGGAGAGAATAAACTTAGCTCTGTCCTTGTGTAGCGGTTTATCGCCCGCGCTTTTAACACCTTGCTTAAAAAGAAAGTTGGAAATATCCTCGAGGCGATAATTACCTTTGGAGTAGAGCTCAAAGGCGGCTCGGATGATTTTTGATTTTCTTCGGTCAACGATAATCGTTTTAGCCCGCACGTCGTTTAAGATAGCCTGTCGGAGCTGTGCCGGGAAAGTGTCCCAGTCGCGCCTTCTGTCTAAGCCCGCGGCTCGTGTTGGAGCTTAGGTCGCGGATGAACTGATTGGCCATACCTAATTCAACGGCCATCAACAGGACGTTATCGTTAGGTCGATAGCTTTTGTCCGGCATCAGGATATGTTCAATGATGCTCTGCTGGATCATCCAGCTTATTTGTCCGCCGTCCACCGGATTGCGCGCCAGACGGTCAAGCTTCCAGCAGACAATCCCCTTGGCTTCGCCCTTGTTAATCCGTTTAAGCATCTCGTTAAAAACCGGTCGGCCCGGAGCTTTGGCCGATTGTTTTTCTACGAATTCGCGGATTATCTCGATATGTTCGGCCTTGGCCAGTTGGCGCAGTTCGACGAGCTGGGCTTCAATGGACAAAACCTGTTTGTCCTCGACATCAGTTGATTTGCGGGCGTAGAGGAAATAGTTTGGCATAGTATTTAGCTTAGTGGCGTTATAACGCCATATAGAATAATAATAACACAATTGATAGGATATACAATAACAACTATGGATATTTCAAAAAAATTCGGCAAAGCAGTTAGAGCGGCACGCCTTGAAAAAGGAATGTCTCAGGGAGATTTGGCGTTAAAATTAAAGGTTGACGCTTCTTATATTAGTAAGATAGAGCGAGGCATACAAAATATGTCACTTGAAGGTGTGGAAAAAATAGCCAAAGCATTGAGTGTGCCAATAGTAGAATTAATTAAATGATTATGGACGACGAAAATTTTATAAAAATAAGTCAGCTTACTATTAGTAATTCTTATAATCAGAATTACAAACCATTTATAAAAACATTAATATTGACCCGCTTACCTTTTTTGAAAAGGAACGAGCTTTTTATGCGCGGGATACAGATAGGGATGCTCGATAGTTTGTCAAAAATGCAGGATAACTTAAGAGAATTTAATTCAAAACTATCTTCTTCACTTTCAGCGCTTGAAACGAAAAATCTAGAAAAAAATATTCTTATTCAAAATGAATGGATAAGAACTATACAAACCATAGCAGACGGGATAGCTTGGCGTAGCTTTAATTTTGATAGACCAATTTTGCGCCACTTATCTGATAATAAATCTCCGGGGCATATATCCCAACTTGGACAAGGATTTGATTATCTAGAAACTTTAAAGAAATTTTTAAGAACTTTCAATGGATTCCCGATCGTTAATGATCTAACACGTATTCTTCGTATCGGAGACTTTACTGTTTTTTATCCTCAAAATAAACAGATGATTTATGAGATAAAAGAAAAAGGAAAAAAGATTTTTAATGTCGGACAGATTTTCTACGAGATTAAACGAAGCAAAAAAATACCAAATCCGCAGAAATGGAGGCAACTTACCGCACAGATGTCTATCATAGAAAGAAAGGTTAGGCTCATAACAAAAAAAGATGGTTCTGTCCAGGATAATTTTGAAGTAGATATTGTGGATTTAAAATTCCCCATAAAAAATCACTTTCGCAAACTAAAAAAACTAATAAGGGTTGCTGATAGGGAAGGAATAGCCGCTATGACGGTTGAGGATGGGTATTTTATACAAGTTGTTGCCGTGGATAAAATGAAGAATGAGAAAATTGCCCAACATGTTTCCGCAAAGTTTAAAACAAATTATCCTAAGTGGGTAAAAAACAATCCAAACATTTTTTCTCTAACGAATTATGATAGCTTTTATCAAGAAGGGGGAGAGTTTACTAGAAATATTATTCCATATTCTGTTTTACCTTTATCAGCACGAAACTGCGTTCGTTTAATGATGGGGCATCTTTGGATAACGGTAATCATTGATACGTCTATAATAAAGAAAAAGCTATTAAAACTTAATTGGAAAGTTTCTGAAGGAGAAATTCCCGATCAGCTCCCAGCGGGGGCAACGTTAAAACAAAAAGTGGATAGTGAAAAATTTTTTGAGATAAAAAAGGACGATGAAAATGGCACATTTACCAGCAATCTGACTATAAGCGAGATAATGATTGCTTTATCGTCATTCTATAGTTTTGATTTTCTGATAGATTCGTTGGAATTCTCTTATCATGAAGCAAGGCGAACAAAAAGGTCTGGGTATGTAACGAAAAATTATCTCGGTGAACAAAAATTGTTAATTTAGCAAGTCTAGAAGTCATCTCCAAAAAATCTTCGGCTCGAACTTGTTTTTGATAAATCAAAAACTTAAATTTGTGCCCATCAAACCTTACGCTTCGCTTCGCGAAGCGTTAAAAATTTTGCCTGAAAAAGGGCTTAGTATTTTCTGTGCTCATCTCTATGACCTCGCTCGAGGATATTTTTTAGAGAATTCCTGACCCAAAATATAGCCGTCTAACTGCCGCCAGCTAGCGGCCATTTTCCCGTTTTACGCTCAAAGCAAGGGGGCCAACTAGGTGAACAGCTATATGAACAGCTGTATGAACGACTAGTTGAACCCGGGTTCAACTAGCAGACACCGATTTAAGCAGTTATCCTAGCCAAATTCTATTTTCAAAAATGAGTGACTATTACTCCGACAACGGAATCAACTGAACGACAAATATATATTATTACTACACTAAGACATTACGACTAAACTACAAATTATAATTACTACTTAAACCAATTATACTAAATACAAATATTAATTACAGATATTATTTAATTTCAGATACTACTTTCCAACTACTGGCCAAAACCAAGAAAAAAATGGGGAATGAGGGGAAAGCCCATCGCCCCGACATAGGTCGGGGCGAGATTGATGGCCCAGGAAACGAAGAGTGTAATAGATACAATCGAACCAGCGACTATTTAAGTAAAAGGCTCCGACAAAGGGGGTGCCTTTTACTTTGACATTGAAAGAAAATTGTGGTAATATGCGACAATAATAAAGAATAATGTATGGCAAAAAAGATTTTAACATTCTATGTTCACCAAATCGTTGTTGAGGGCTTGAATAGTTTTGATTGTTCAACCTTTGGTGCTATAAAAGATTTTGACACCGAAACCCAAGAGATGAAGGAAATTGAGGATGGGAAAGACGAAATATTATCCGTAAAAAAGGTGTCAAAAAGTATTCATGAAGACAGATTTGTCGCCATATATTTTAATATTGGTGATAAATATCCGTATTCATCAAAGGTTGTTAATGAAAGTCTGTGTGAACAGGATAATCCAAGAGCGCCTGATTTAATCGAATTAGACGAGCAACTTTTTGCATTAGTTGATGTTGAAAAGCAACGCCTATGGATATCTAACCAACAAAAAAAGGGTGATATAAGAATTTGGCTAGAAAATAAATTAGGCAAAAAGGTGACTGTAAAATCTATAATAAAGGACGGAGAATTTATTAACAAGATTAAATCAGTTCGAGAAATTTCCTTTTCTGTTACGCCAAATATATTTAATTCCCCTGGTCAAAATACTCTTTCAAGTCGCTTGATTGATGATATGTATGGATTTGGTGCCAAAGAAGCAAGATTGTGTTTAAAATATGAAAATTCAAAAATTAGTGATAAAATAAAACAGAAGATAAGTGATCTGTTAAAGCGACAAGTTGATTTTAAAGATATTACGGTTATTGGGTATAGTGATGAAAATCTTGAAAGCACGTTTAATATGAATGAAATAACCAGTAAGATTTTAATTGATTTGCCGGTAGATGAAAAGACAAAGTTGCTAGATTCTGCTGAGGTTTTTGCGAGTTTAATTAGCAAGATTAAATAAACGAGTATGAAGAAAAAAATAATATTTTCATCATTAATTTTCGTTTTAATAATTTTGGTGCAAAGAATTTGTTTATCAGGCGAAAAATTTAATGCATCCGTCGTTGGCGATGTTATAACGTTTCTCTCGATTACTTTTGGTTTTTATATTACTAGCTTGGCGATCTTTATGACGTCTCAATTTGTTGCCGATTTATACAAGGTGGTCGATAAGGATGACAATTCCTCAACGCTTTTGCATAAGCTCATGAGTAATTATAAATTTGGGTTAATGCTAACATTAATTTCCTTGATGTATTTCATTGCTATTGATTTTTTTGTGAAGCCAGATGTTAATAGTGAAATATCTTTCATGTCTATTCCTGCATATCCAATTCTCGCCTTTTTGATTCTTAATTTTGCCTTTTGTTTTATTATGTTGGGTGACTTGGTAAATGTTATAATACAGGAGGGTAAAATTCGAACAAAGCAGTAATGCTGATATTGCATTTATTACGGTTATGAAAACTCCTTTTTTAAAGAAAGGAGTTTTTTTTAATCAATAATATTTATAAATAATTATGTAATTTTCGCTTGATTTTTGGTTTTAAAAGTGGTAAACTTGAAATTCAATTATAAATATAAAAAATATGAACTCACTAATTTACGAATTGCCAAAAATAGTTGACGAGGGCAAGAAGGAAGTGGAAAAAATTCTAGAAAGATTGTCGGGCTCAAATAAATTGGCACTCCAAACCAATGAAATAGTTTTGCCGGCCAAGGATAGCGATAATCTTTGGAGCGGGCAAATGCCGAAGGTCAACGAGGGGGAATGGATGAATCGTTTGGTCTATGGCGATAATTTGCTGGTGATGCAGGCGCTTTTGGCTGGCGATTTAGAATCTGGTTTGCCTTCAATGCGCGGAAAAATTGATTTAATTTATATTGATCCGCCGTTTGACAGTAAGGCGGATTACCGGACTAAGGTGACATTGCCCGGGGCGGACTTGGAACAGAAACCGACAGTGATTGAACAATTCGCTTATGCCGATACCTGGAAAGACGGTACCGTTTCTTATCTTAAGATGCTTTATCCGCGGTTGGCTTTAATGAAAGAACTTTTGTCTGACAAGGGTTCAATTTATGTCCATATTGATTGGCATGTCGGGCATTATGTCAAAATTTTATTGGATGATATTTTTGGGAAAAACAACCTCGTTAATGAAATAATATGGAAATATCATGTTGGAACAACTCCACTGAAAGGACTAGGGAAAAAGCATGACAATATTTTGTTTTATAAAAAATCGAATGAATTTAAGTTTAATTTATGGAGGGAGGCAATACCGGAAGAAAGAATAAAGGATTATAAATACACCGATGAAAATGGAAGAAAGTATAGATTGGGTGGAAATAATGACAATACCGTATACTATCTCGACAATGGTAAGGCGGCCACTGACGTATGGACGGATATAAATATTATTAATAAATCGGCAAAGGAAAGGCTTGATTATGGTACGCAGAAGCCTCAAAAATTAATCGAAAGAATAATTGAGCAATCGTCTGATAAGAATGATATAGTTGTAGATTTATTCGCTGGTTCTGGCACGACAGCGGCGGCTGCGGAAAAATTAGGAAGAAGATGGATTGTATCAGATATTGGCAAGCCAGCAAGCTTGGTAATGCGCAAACGCTTAATTGATCAAAATTCAAAACCATTTTTATATCAATCTATCGGTGATTATCAAAAAGAGGCCTTGTCTTCTTCTAAACTTTACCGCCGCGTTGGTGATTTAGCGCACGTCGTCCTGCAGCTTTTTGGCGCTATTCCTTTCCCTGACGATCAAAATCCAAATCGCAATCTCGGCTACATTAAAGAAAGTCGGACCTTGGTAATGGTAGATTCGCCGAATAAGCTGACCGGCTTGGCCACGCTTAAAAAAGCACAAGAATATAAAAATTCTTTTCTTGGCGGCTGGAACAAGGTAGTCGTCTTGGGTTGGAATTTTACTTATGATATTACCGAGGCTATTCAATTAACTGGCGATGATAAATTGGATGTTTTAGTCATTCCGCCAGACTTGTTGGATAAATTAAAAACTAAAGCGAGCTATCAGGATTTGATTAGCAGTGGAAAGATTAGATTTTCTTCCTTGCAATATTTATCTGTTAAGCCAATAACAGTTGAACCGGCTGGCGAACAGGAAAAATTAGTGATTGAGTTGGATAATTATGTATTGCTTTCCCCGGACAATATCCCTTTGGACGATAAAGACAAAGAGAAGTTAAAAGAAATAATCGCTAAGGATTCACTGGCTTTAATTGAATATTGGAGCGTTGATCCCGATTATGACGGCATTACTTTTCGGAGTAAGTGGCAGGATTATCGCGAGAACGAAGCCAATGACGGCGATCCATATCATGTTGTCACTAAAACGCAATTAACCGTGCCAAAAACGACCAACCGAAAAGTTTGCGTTAAAGCGGTTGATGTCTTTGGCTTTGAAAGCATTGTTATCGAAAAACTATGAACGAAAAAGAAAGAGAAGAATTGTTCGAAAAAGTTAAGAACGAAGCTGAAGTATTTTATAAAAAACTTGAGCCGATTTCTTGTCCGTATTTAAGAAAAAAGATTAATTTCAATGCTAAGGGGCTAGATCATATTAAAATGAAAGCCTGGAATAAAACTCGACCGACTTCAGATCAATATTTAAGGTTGAAATTTTTAAAATTAGTTCCGGCAGTGCTGGCGGCGGCCGGAACCTTGCAAGAGCTTCATGAAAAAAATAATATGGAGAGATTAAAGCTTACCGGCAAGTGGCAATTTAAAATGGTGCCGGTAAAATATTACGGTTTTGTCGCCATTGTTAATGATGTAAAAATTAAAGTTATCATAAAAGAGATAGAAGCTGTGCCGCCATATTTTTGGAGTATAATTCCGTTCTGGAAAACGAAAAACAATGAAATAACCGGGGAAATAAAAAAAGTCTTCCATGAGGGAGACCTTGAGAATGACTAGAAAACTTTTTTTAGCCTGAT
This sequence comes from Candidatus Falkowiibacteriota bacterium, assembly GCA_963747695.1. GTDB lineage: Bacteria > Patescibacteriota > Patescibacteriia > Patescibacteriales > WJLG01 > JAQTUZ01. The sequence continues at coordinate 172,612 of CAVVFV010000008.1, forward strand.
ACTTGTCTGCGGTTTTATGTATTTAACCGCGGGAGAACTAGGTCCTCACAAATATCATTGTTATTATTATAACACATTTTTTTTAAAAATCAATATGCCATCAGCAATTAGCATCGGAACAAGAGATATTCCCTTAAAATTAGCCAATTCCATTACACAGAAAGTTAATGATTCTTGGGTTAGCGGTGAAATGCTGTCTAAGGTTTCTTTGGTTACTCAAGATCTTCTGAAATACTGGTTTAAAGAGCCGCACACTGAAACGCGATATGTTAATTTTCATGAAGGCCAAAGGCAGGCGATTTTGAATGCTATTTATTTGCATGAAGTTTTAGGTGTTAAGAAAGTAAAAGATGTTTACGAAAATATAAATTTTGAGTTATTGCCGGAAATTGATATCGCGGAATTAGCCAAAGATAAATACAGCATTCCCAAGTATGCCATTAAGATGGCGACTGGCACCGGTAAAACTTGGGTGATGCATGCTTTGGTTATTTGGCAATATTTGAATGCAAAATATGAAATAGAAAAATCTGGCAAATTTACAAAGAATTTTTGTTTAGTCGCGCCAGGAATTATTGTTTACGAGCGCCTACTGGATGCTTATCTGGGAAAAGAAAACGAAGCGCAAGAAAGACAATTTGAACAATCCGACTTTTTTAAATTTAAAGATTTGTTTATCCCGCCGCAATACCGCGACGAAGTTTTTGGTTTTATTCAAAACAGTGTAGCGAAAAAACAAGAAATTGGAACCAAGGTGACTGGTGACGGTTTAATTGCTATTGCCAATTGGCATTTGTTTATGGGCAAAGAAGAATCAGAAGAAGATAATGATTCGCCTTTGGATAATTCTGATTCGATTGTGAAAGATTTGCTGCCGGTAAGACCTGGCGTTTCCGGGGGCAACACTTTGGATTCTTTGGACGCTAATTATTTAAGTGGCCGCGAAGTTGACTATTTGGCGGAATTGCCGGATTTAATGGTGATGAACGATGAGGCGCACCATATCCATGAAAATAAAGTTTACGGCGAAATCAAAGAAGTTGAATGGCAAAAAAGTTTGAATAAAATCGCTGAAGGTAAAGGCGATAAATTTATCCAAGTTGATTTTTCGGCCACACCTTATGATGTTACAGGTAGTGGACAAAAGCGCCTCAAACATTATTTTCCACATATCATTGTTGATTTTGATTTGAAAACAGCGATTAGGCGGGGTTTGGTTAAAACAATTGCAATTGATAAACGCAAAGAATTTACTGATCTGGCGCTTGACTATAATGCGGTAAGGGAGGGGAATAAAGTTATTGGACTGTCGGATGGCCAAAAATTAATGATCAGAGCCGGCTTGAACAAGTTAAAAATTCTTGAAAATAGTTTTATCGAATTTACCAAAGATAAGGATGGCGTTTCCAATAAGCATCCCAAGATGCTTATTATGTGCGAGGACAAAAGCGTCTCGCCGTTGGTTGAACAATTTATTAAAGATGAAGGTTTTTCTGATGATGACGTGCTTCGTGTAGACACCGGTAAGAAAGGTGAAGTTCCGGAAAGCGAATGGTTAACATTGAAGCAAAAACTTTTCAATATTGATAAGCATAAAAGTCCAAAAGTTATTGTTTCAGTTTTAATGTTGCGGGAAGGTTTTGATGTTAGCAATATTTGCGTTATTGTGCCGTTGCGTTCTACGACCGCGCCGATTTTACTGGAACAGACAATTGGCCGCGGCCTTCGTTTGATGTGGCGCGAACCGGAATATGCGGAAATTAAGCAGGATAATATTCATCGGTTGCTGGTGGAAAAACGCGAACCAAATAATTATTTAGATTTATTAACCATTATTGAGCATCCGGCCTTTGTTCAATTCTATGATGATTTATTGGCCGAAGGCTTAATTGGAGAAATTGAAAATGAGTTAGAAGGCAAGGATGTTTTGGGGGATATTTTAAAAGTAGGGTTAAAAGCGAATTACAAAGATTACGATTTATTTTGGCCACTAATAATTAAAGAATCCGAAGAAGAATTGGTAAACGGCGAAGTTGGGATAGAAAAATTGGAACCATTTACGATTTATCCATTGGAAGATTTGAAAAAGTTTTTTCAAAAAGAAGGAGAATTTTTTGTTTCCGAAGAGCTAACCGTTAAAACGAGATTTGGTGAATACAACGTTGATGCTAATTTATTTCAATCACAAAGCTACAATGAATATTTGGAGAAGATTTTAAATGTTGTTGTTAATCGGATGGCCAAAGTTGGTGTCCGTAAAACAAAAACTTTTCCAGTGATGCAAATTAATAATTTGGAGGTGGTAAAGGTTATTGATAAATATATAAGAACCAAATTGTTTAAAGTGTTTTTTGATCCGTTTGTTGATAATAATTGGAAGGTACTGTTGCTTAAAAATGGTGTTGTCACTCAACACATCGTTATGGAGATTGCCAAGGTAATTATTGAGATGCAAAAGAATGTTGAAGTGAGCGAAGCTAAGATTGAAAAAAGATATTTTTCCGAGGTGTCGGAATTGAGAGTTAGAGAAAAATATTCTTTGGAAATTGCAAAAACTATTTATGAGCGTTTGCCGTATCCCTCAAATAAGGGCGGATTTGAAAAGGCATTGCTGGAATATGCTGATTCCGATGGCAAGGTTGAGGCGATTATGAAAGTAAACGAGTATTATCATAATTTTGCCAATATCACTTATATCAGAACCGACGGCTTCTTGTCGCTTTATTATCCGGATTTCATAGTGAAAACGGCGGATAAAATTTATTTGATTGAAACGAAATCGGATAAAGATTTGAACGATCCAAATGTTAAACAAAAACAATTGGCGACACTTGATTGGATTAAAAGAATTAATCAATTAAGGCTCGAAGATCGGATGGATAGGGAGTGGGAATATATATTACTTGGCGAAACGCATTTTTATGGCCTAAAAGATAACAATGCTTCAATTGACGAAATTTGCCGACTGGCAAAGGTAAACGAGGCCCAAGCTGCAGGCAAACTTTTTGTTTAACGACTAATGGCTCATATCCCTAATTACGGGAGATAAAATGTCACGGGTTTTAGTAACCAATATTTGAATTTTAAAATTATGAAATTCATAGAAGAGATTTCCCCCGAAGTTTATAGAATAAAGAGATTACAAAATTTATTATCTAGAAGTTTAGACAATGATGCTGATTTAATAGTCAGCGCTATATTATCAGAAATCAGAAAAATTTTAGAGGACAACAAAGGAGAGAGCTGTAAAAAGTATAAATATTTATCATTGTTCTGCGACTGGGTGCTTCATAACAAGTTGGACCTACCTAAAAATGACGCACGTGAAAATATAATTAAAAAAGTTCACAATATACTTTTGCGGCATAACAGCATACAAAGGATGATTAAGCCTATAGAAGTGGAACTTTTCTATAATTTACGGAGAGATTTAAGAATTTTTCTAAAGAATCACAACCTATCAAGGAATTTAGTAAGAACAAATGCGCGCTGGAAAATGTTTCTTGATGGATTAATTCTTGTAATCAGCTTTTCTCCATTGATTATTAACGAGGGCAATAAGAAAAAATTAAAAAAAATACATGTTTTCAAGTATATCAAGGGGGACAAACAAACGCTAACAGTTAAGGCTATGACTTTGATAATACGACCCCCACACGTGCATAAGGCTAAGGGTGGAAAAAAATATTTAAATCCTGCCGAAGCTAATTGGATAATTGACTATAATGAACCCATAGACTTGGGTAAAGAAAAATTTTATCTTCCCACATCTATTCCTTTAATATACTATAGTCTTGGGAGGGATAATGCAGGATCGGAGTTAAACAAGGGGGTTTTAAATTTTTGGAGTGATTTTAAAATAGACGAATAATATAAAATTATGGAAACAATTGGGAATAGGATTCGGCAATCGTTTGGTTTTAAGAAGAGGTCGTTTTTGAGGGTCGTGAATTTAGGGTTGAAGAGAAGTTATGAATAAAGTAGATTGTATCACTCACGTCATCAATCTTTCCATTAGCCCATTAATAGCCTCGTCACCGTTTTGCCCGTCCCGTTTTCACCCCGTCTTTTTCCCCTCATTCCCCATTTTTTTCTTGGTTTTGGCCAGTAGCTGGAAAGTAGTATTTGAAATTGAATAAATCTGTAATTAATATTGGTAGTTAGTATAATTGGTTTAAGTAGTAATTGTAATTTGTAGTTTAGTCGTAGTGTCTTAGTGTAGTAATAATATATATTTGTCGTTCAGTTGATTCCGTTGTCGGAGTAATAGTCACTCATTTTTGAAAATAGAATTTGGCTAGGATAACTGCTTAAATCGGTGTCTGCTAGTTGAACCCGGGTTCAACTAGTCGTTCATACAGCTGTTCATATAGCTGTTCACCTAGTTGGCCCCCTTGCTTTGAGCGTAAAACGGGAAAATGGCCGCTAGCTGGCGGCAGTTAGACGGCTATATTTTGGGTCAGGAATTCTCTAAAAAATATCCTCGAGCGAGGTCATAGAGATGAGCATGTGAAATAAAATCGGCCTTCTTGGCCAATTTTATTTCACCATTTTGGGAAATGGATGAGAAGTTTATACCCCGGAGCCCCGCTTGCTTGCAAGCGGAATCAGGCGAAGGGGTAAATCCATGTCCCCGAACATGTGAAATAAAATCGGCCTTCTTGGCCAATTTTATTTCACCATTTTGGGAAATGGATGAGAAGTTTATACCCCGGAGCCCCGCTTGCTTGCAAGCGGAATCAGGCGAAGGGGTAAATCCATGTCCCCGAACATTGGGAACAAAATGAATTTGTTCAACGATCTGGTAAAATGAAAATTTATAAAAAAAAATTTATCTTCTTGGTGCTTTTATTGTTCGTGGTTTCGGGCTGCCAAGCCGGATCTTTTAATAATAATACTAATCAGAAAAAAGAAAGTTCAACAGACAATAAAACTTTGGCAGCCGCGGCTTTCTTGCCGGTGAACGCCGCTAAGAATGATATTGCCACCGTGACGCCGCCGGTGGCTGGCAAGGACGTAAAAACGGCAAATACTACCGCGGCTATTAAAAAAAATTTGTCTGTTTCCTTGCCGGTTTTGGATAAAGCTATCAGTTCTCCTTCTCCTCGCATTATAAATAATCAGGCGGTGGCTGTTTCCGGCCGAGTGAAGATTGCGGGGTTTCCGGTCGTGGCCGGAATATTAACGGGTAATTATGCCGCGATCGGAACCAGCAGCGTTATTAAAGCTTCCTCCACGTTTACCTGGTTGCGCGCCGCCTCAGCTAATGGCGTTTATACCGCGATTTCCGGGGCTAACGGTAAAACATACACCTTGACGGCGGCTGACTTAAACCAATACCTTAAATTGGAAGTCGCTTCTGCTAAAACCGCTTCGAGCTCCCGGATAGTTGAATTAAGCCTCGCGGTCGGACCGGTATTGGGCGTCGAGCATTATCTAAACCACATTCTTTCCACGGGACAAAGTTTGGCCTTGGGGCATAATGGCTCTCCCGCCCTGACAACTGTGCAGCCTTATAATAATAAAATGCTCAGCGGCAATAGCCTTGTGCCATTAGTGGAAAATGGTGTCGAAACGATCAGCAGCGCCATGGCGAATTTTATCACGGCCAACACCGGCGGCCAGATAGCGGTTACGATTCACGGTGAGAATTCCCGCGATTATTCAAATTTAATGAAGGACAGCGGTCCCTATAATAATGGATTGAGTCAGGCTAAGGCGGTGAAGATGGCGGCTACTGCTTCGGGAACGCCGGACCGTGTCATCGCCGTAACCGTTATCCATGGCGAATCAAATCATATCATCGGAACCAGCCAAGCGCTCTACGAAGCCGATCTGGTTCAATGGCAAAAAGATTACAATAGCGACGTCAAAGCGATTACCGGCCAGAGCCAGGATGTCCCTTTGTTCACTGATCAGATGAGTTCCCAAACCGGTTACAATTCGGCAACTTCCGCCATCCCGATGGCGCAACTTTCTGCTGCAGAAGATCATCCAGGCAAGATAATTATGGTTGGTCCGAAATATTTCTTGGATTATTCTGACATGGCGCATTTGACCAATACCAGTTATCGCTGGTTAGGGGAATATTATGGCAAGGTGATCAGTCGGGTTGTCTTTGCCGGAAAAACTTGGCAACCCTTAAGCCCGGTGACGGTCTGGAGAGCGGGCAAGGTGATCGATGCTAAGTTTCATGTGCCCGCCGGTCACTTGGCGATTGATACGTCCGCGGTTGCCCAAAGAACCAATTACGGTTTTGAATATGCAGATAGCAGTTCGTCAGCCGCAATCGAGAGCGTCCAATTATTGGGTACCGATACGGTTGAAATAATTTTAAATTCCACGCCGACGGGAACTCATCAACGATTGCGTTATGCCTATCGCGGTGTTGCCGGCACCAAGCCCGGCGCGCAGAATGTCGGCGCGGTGGGTGGAAATTTGCGGGACACTGACGATACTGTTTCCCAATCCGGAGATCATCTCTATGATTGGTGCGTCCAGTTTGATAAGCCGGTTGATATTTCAACTACCACGACTCAGGTTATCGGCCGGGCGAAATAATATTTTAAACTCACTCATATTTAATAATGCTATGGATAAAAAGATCATTTATATCGGCATGGTCATCGGTTCGGTAGTCGGAGGATATTTGCCGACCATTTTCGGCATCGGCGCGTTCTCGATTACGTCGGTTTTTTGCGGAGGTCTCGGCGGCATCATCGGCATTTGGCTGGCCTGGAAGATTAGCCGTTAAGGCAAAATATATCCGGTCGTTTTAAACTCCTTCCAGGGAGTTTTTTCGTATAAGATGATATAATGGTTTTATGACTAAGAAATATCAATTTTTTTGGCTAGTTTTGTTGTTAGTGCTGCCGTGTTTTTTGTTCGGCTCGAAAATTTCCGCGCAGACCGCGGATTCTTACGCGCAGCAAATTTCGGACGTGAACGCGCAGCGGGCGGCGCTGCAAAAGCAGCTTAATGATATTGAAGCGCAGATAACTCAGTATCAGAAAGACCTGACCAAGATTGGCGCGCAGAAAAATACTTTAGCCAAAAAAATTAAACAATTGCAACTCAAGCAGGCCCAATTGACTTTGCAGATCAAAGATATGACTTTGCGCTTGGAAGATTCTCAAGTGCAGATTTTGCAGAATCAGGCCGATGCCCAGGCGAATGAAACGCAGATTTCGGCCCTAAAAGATCAGCTGGCTGAAATAATCAAACAAATGTGGAAGCTTGATCGTTATTCGTCTTTGGATATCCTGATCTCGTCGCAGAATATTTCCAGTTTTTATGATCGGTTACACAGCTTTCAAATAGTGGGCGACGGTTTGGGCCAGCTGCTGCAATCACTGAAGATTGCCGAACGTAATTTGCAGGATACCCAAGACCAGCTGGCGGCCAAGCAAGTCGAAGAACAGAATTATGTGCAGATCGTCAGCTTGCAGCAAGACCAGCTGGTTTCCAATCTGCAGGATCAGAATACTTTGTTGGCGCAGACCAAGGGGCAAGAAGCTAATTATCAATCGATGCTGAAGCAGAGTACGGCCGCCGCGACCGCGATTCGCAACCGCATTTATAGTTTGATCGAAGTCAGCCAGCAGATAACTTTCGGTCAGGCGGTTTCAATCGCGACTTGGGCCGGCGGACAAACCGGCGTGCGGCCGGCGTTGCTTTTGGCGATCTTGACGCAAGAATCGAATCTTGGGCAAAATGTCGGGACCTGTAACCGGCCAGGCGATCCGCCTTCGAAAAGCTATAAAGTGGTGATGAAACCCGATCGCGACATTCAGCCTTTTTTGGATATCACCAAAGCATTAGGGCGAAACCCCGACGTCACTCCGGTGTCCTGTCCGATGCATGACAAGAATGGCGCGCAGATCGGTTGGGGCGGCGCCATGGGTCCGGCGCAGTTCATTCCGTCAACTTGGGTTGGTTATGAGAGTAAGATTGCCGCAATCACCGGCGCGGCCGCCGACCCCTGGGATATCCGCGACGCCTTTCTAGCCGCGGCGGTCAAGCTGGCCGCCGATGGCGGAACCAACAAATCAGGGGAGTGGGCGGCGGCGATGAAATATTTTTGCGGTTCGACTAATTCCGCCTATAGTTTTTACGGTGATAACGTCGTGGCCACGGCCGACAAATATCAGGCGGATATTGATCAGCTCAATAAGTGATGGGTTCGCCGGGCACTTGAGCCGGAAAGAAATTTGTGCTAAATTCATATCATTGACATTAACCGATATTATTGATTTATTTATGGTAAAAATTACATCGATTTTAGTTTTTTTAGGCTTGCTATTTTTAATTGCGGGGGTCAGTCCGGTCAACGCGGCAGCCAAAAGCACCACTAAAGTATGTGCTGCCAGCGCTTTGGGTCTGCAGTTTTCTTACCCGGCGAGTTGGGGAAAGTGCACCGTAAGCGGAAGCAATATTTCTTTCCGGACCGATTATAAAAAAAAGGTGGTTTATCTGGTGGCGGAAATTTCCAAAAATCGTAAGACTGATCTAACGGCGTATGCCAAGGACAAAGAAAGCATCGGCTTTGATTTTGAGCCGATCGCCGGCGGCGAGATTTTTGATACCCTTTGCCGCGGCACTTTGGGTTGCAACGCCGCGGTCATCGGTAAAAACATCTATTCGGTTTATTGGGACGTTAAAGTAGGTTCCAAATCTTCAAAATATAATTCCTACGGCTTGACGCCCGACGACATCCGCAATCTGATCAAATCCGTCAAAGAAACCGCGCTGGCGAAAACAAATATGGTGAAAGCCGCCGCTAATGGTAAATAATTTTTTATGATCAGCAGTTTACACGCGATTATCTTAGGAGCGGTTCAAGGCTTAACCGAATTTTTGCCGATCTCTTCCAGCGGCCACTTGATCGTTATTCCTTATTTATTCAATTGGCCTTATCAGGGGAAATCTTTTGACGTGGCTTTGCATGCCGGCACGGTCGTGGCCTTGCTGATTTATTTTTGGCAAGACTGGCTCGTCATCATTAAAAACGGTTTTACGAAAAAATCCGCGACGCCCAGCCAGGCGGCTTGGCCGTATCCGCGGAATTTTCTCTGGCAGATAGTCGTCGCTTCCATTCCGGCCGCGATTTTCGGCCTGGCGATCGACCAAGTTATGGAAAAATGGTCGACCGATCACGTCGGCGCCGCCATCATCATTATTGCTATTAATTTTGCGGTCTTCGGCTGGCTGCTTTGGTTCGTCGATAAGAAAGTCAAAAATAAAGTCGCCCCGGCCGAAATGACTTATGGCAAAGCCTTTATCGTCGGCTTATTCCAATCCATTGCTTTGATACCGGGTGTTTCCCGTTCCGGCATAACTTTGACCGGCAGCCGTCTGGTCGGCTTGCCCCGTGAAGAGTCGGCGCGATTTTCTTTTTTGATCGGCGCGCCGGCGATCATCGGCGCGCTTTTAGTGGAACTGCCCAAGATCATCAAAGATGATTTGAGTCTGTCATTTTGGCTGGGGGTGATCACCGCCGCGGTCTTTGGCGTCGTGGCTATCAAATTCTTGATCGCTTATCTTAAAAAAAGCGATTTCTCATTATTCCTCTGGTATCGTTTGGCGGTCGCCGCCGTCGTGATAATTGTTTTTTTATTCCGCCGGTAAACAAAAAAACCTCAACCTGAAGTTGAGATTTTTTCGGTAAAGAGTTGGCAGCTCGCGCTCATGCGCTCCTATCATTGAATACGAAGTACTGCCGGAAAAAGTTTCGCAGGTCGCGCGCAATCTTGCCATAACCTTTATAAAGTGATATTATTTATATATATGAGTATTTTTACCGATGAAGAATTGGTGGCCGAATATCTCAAAGGGGATGAAAAATCTCTGGAATTATTGATCCAAAGATATTTAACGCGGGTTTTTCAATTCGCCAACCGATATTTGCAAAACAAGGATGAAGCCGAGGATATCTCTCAGGAAGTTTTCGTCAAAGTCTGGAAAAACGTCCATAAATTCAAGGCCAATTTCAAATTCAAGACTTGGCTTTATACGATCACTAAAAATGCCTGTTTGGACTGGTTGAAAAAGAAAAATCGGCCGGTGGCTTTTTCCGCGCTGGATGACGAAGAGAATAATTGGGGGTTTGTCGACTCTTTGGCCGATCGAACACAGTCGGTTTTAGAAACCATCAAGAAGAATGAGGGCGCCCAAGCGCTTAATTTCGCCTTGGAAGAATTGTCGCCGATCTATCGCAACACGGTCAATCTGCGGTATCAGGAGAATTTGAAATTCCGGGAGATCGCCGAGGTGCTGCATCAATCCGTGGATACTATAAAAACCCGCCATCGCCGGGCGATTAAATCTTTAAGAAAAATCTGGCAGCGAAAAAATCGGGACTAAAAAAATGTGAGCCTGACAGGGGCTCATTTTTTGTTGGCAAAATCGGCTGAACCAAAAATTGCGATTATTCGTATAAAAAGTATGAATGAAAAGCCATCTGCCGATCTTTATGATCGCGTAATCAATCGAATAAATTACGAACATAAGCTTCTTTTGCTAAAAAGAAAGCTTTTTGGCTATCTGGCCGGATTCACCGTGTCTTTAGTTGCTTTTATTCCTTTGTTCAGCAGGTTCCACCAGGACATTGTCCAGTCCGCCCTGCCCCAATTTTTTTCTTTATTTTTTTCCGATTTCCACGGCGTGATCGCCAATGGCGTTGATTTTTTTTGGGTGATCCTGGAATCGATCCCGGCCTCTTCGGCCGCCTTGACGCTTCTGGCTTTGACGGCCTTTGTCTTCAGCTTGATTAAATTTTTTTATTTTTTGGGCGAGTTCAGGGACTTGCACCATCTTAAAGTGAAACATCTCAAGATCTAATATGAATTTCAGAGAAATTATCAATTCAAAAATATTTCGAACTGTGCTGACCGTGGCGGCCTGCCTGGTTGTTTTGGTGTTGGTTTTTTCCGCCGGAGTTTTTGTCGGCATCGAAAAGGCTAAATTTTCCTATGGCTGGGGAGAAAATTATTATCGTAATTTTGTCGACCCAAGAGGTCCTTCAATCGGTCCGCTCGATAGCCACAATCCGTTTTGGGATAAGACTTATATCAGTCCGCACGGTTTGCTCGGTCAGATCATCGAATTAAATGACCATGGTTTCGTCTTGGTCGGGAAGAATCAGACCGAAGTGCCGGTCGAAGTCGACAACCAGACGATCATCGAGAATCAGCGTGGCAGTTTAAAATTGTCCGAGCTCAAGATCGGCGATCAGGCGGTCGTAATCGGAGCGCCGGATAGCGAAGGGGAGATCGAGGCGAAATTAGTTAGGATCGATAATGGAATTTTTCATCAATAATTATTAATATTTTATATGAAAATTTTTTTCGGAAAAATCAAAAGTATGATCGCTGCCCACAAAATTATTACTGTTTTGGTAATAATTATTTTGGGGGTGGCCGGTTATTACGGTTATCAGAAATTTAACGCGACTTCGACGAAGACGAGCTACGTCACCCAGCCGATCTCTTTGCAGACGATTACCGTTTCCGTCACCGGCTCCGGCCAGGTTTCGGAACTGAATAGCGTCGATATCAAGCCGCAGATCTCGGGAAATTCGGAAGCATTGACGGCGATGAACGTCAAGAAAGGCGACCAGGTGAAGGCCGGCCAGGTTCTGGCCATCGTCGATCAGAGCAGCGCCTTGGCTTCGCTTAGCCAGGCCAGATCCTCTTTGACCAACGCGGAAGCCAATTATCAGACTTTGATTTCCGGCGCCACGGCTGTGGACATCAATATCAGCCAGAACAGCGTGACCCAGGCGCAAAATTCGTACAATAACGCTTTGTTATCTCAGCAAAACACCATTCAAACCACCGCCAACAACGTCACCCAGGCGCAAAATGCCTTGAATGATCTGGAGGACACCACCAGCGCGGCCAACCCGACAAATAAAAGAGGAGTAGCGATCGCCGCGGTCGATAACGTGCTTACCCAAGACCGCAGCGCCTTAGATGCGGAAAATGGGTTATTAACCGACGATAACTTCAAGGCGGCCTTTAGCGTTCTTGACTCAAGCCAGGTCAATTACGCTAAGAGCAGCTATGATAGCGCGGTTATTCTGCTGACCACCGCGCAAAACAGTTTGGCCAATGCCCAGCTCTCCCGTACTGATGCTAATGTCGATCAGGCGGTAAATGACGCAGTGAGCGCTTTGAACGGCACAGCAACCTCTTTGAATTATTGTTTTACCGCCTTGCAAGATTCGGTCGCGGGTAACGATATTTCCCAAGGCACGATTAACAGCTATAAATCCTCGATCAACAGCCAGCTTTCCACGGTCAACAATGGCATTACTTCGATCCAAAATGCCGACCAAGCGCTTAAGGATGCCATCACGGCAGATCAGAATGCTTTACAAACCGCGCAGTTGAACGAGCAGACGCAATTGGCTCAGGCCAAAGCCTCGGTGGACTCGTCCAGCAATTCCTTGCAAAACGCCAAGGATCAGCTGACCAAGCTGACTGCTCCGCCGACGACGCAAAACGTCAATACCGCTTTAGCTTCAATCGAATCAACCAAGACTCAATTACAGCAAGCGACGACCAATTATAATAACACAATTATCACCGCTCCGTTTGACGGATTGATCGCGGCGGCGGCTCCGCATCAGGGTGATCAAGTATCGCCCTCGACAGTCATCGCGACTTTGATCACCAATCAGTTCGTGGTAGTCATCCCGCTTAACGAAGTTGATGTGGCTAAAGTCCAGGTTGGCGATCCGGCGGTTTTGACTTTCGACGCGATCGACGGCCTGACCGTTGCCGGAAAAGTAATCGATATCGATACAATCGGCACCGTCAGCCAAGGCGTAGTTACTTATAACGTTAAGATCAGTTTGGATACTCAAGATGCCAGCGTCAAGCCGGGGATGAGCACTAACGCCTCGATTATCACTCAGGTCGAGCCCGATGTCTTGGCCGCGCCGAATGCGGCGATTAAATCGCAAGGCACAGCCAATTATGTAGAGGAACTGAATGCTGCCGGAAAGCCGCAGAATATCCCGGTGACGATCGGAATTGCCAATGATACTTATACTCAGATTATTTCCGGCGTCAAAGAAGGGGATAATGTCGTGACGCAAACGATCACTTCGGCCGTTTCCAAAACAACGACCGGCACCTCTGGCATCGGCAGCCTTCTCGGCGGCGGCCGGGCGGCGGGCGGCGCAGCCGGATTTACCGGCGGAGCCACCTTCAGAGTCGGCGGCGGAGGCGGCGGAGCAACTCCGGCGCGGGGAAATTAGTTAATGCGTTAAATAATTTTGCCACTTTTTTTAAAAAAAGTGGCAAAGATGTTGCTATAATCGCAATAATAAAAATTAATTTATTTGTTAGATAAAAATATTGCGTTTGGCTAAAAAATATTCAGACTAAGTACCTAATTAACCAATTAACTAATCGACTAATCCACCATGATCGAGTGTAAAAATATTTATAAATCATATGAGAACGGCGGCGTCGTCACCGAAGTCTTGAAAGATATTTCTTTTAAAGTAAAAGACGGCGAGTTTGTCGCGATCACCGGCCCGTCCGGTTCCGGCAAATCAACGATGATGCACATCATTGGCGCCTTGGATACTCCGACCAAAGGACAATATCTTTTGGACGGCATCGATGTTTCCACTTTGTCCGATGATAAGTTGGCGGCCATCAGGAATTCCAAGATTGGTTTTGTCTTTCAGGCTTTCAATCTTTTGTCGCGCGCCACGGTTTTGCGCAATGTAGCTTTGCCCTTGGTTTATGCCAATATTCCCAAGCCGAAGCGCGAAGAAATGGCCAAGCGCGCCCTCCTGCAGGCTGGTTTGGATGAATCACGTTTTTATCATTTATCCAATCAATTGTCCGGCGGGCAGATGCAGCGCGTGGCCATCGCCCGTTCGCTCGTTAATGATCCGTCGATTTTATTGGCTGACGAACCGACCGGTAATCTTGATTCCAAAACCGGCGATATCGTGCTGGCAACCTTTCAAGAATTAAACAGAAAGGGCCGTACCATAATTTTGATCACCCATGAGCCGTATGTCGCTGAACATGCCGATCGGATCATTATGGTTAAAGATGGAAAAATTGTGAGCGACGGCGCGAATCACCAGAAGAGAGTGCTAACTAAGATTACCGATGATGAAACTTAAAACATGATGCTGCAAATTTTTCGCGAATACCTGCCTGCCGGCGGGCAGGCTGCGAACTATTTAACTAATTATTCGTTTCTGCTTACTACTAGTAGTATTCGCATTATCTATACAAACCTTTATGAGAGTACAAGATTTGTTCGAAGAAAGTTATAGCGCGCTCGTCAGCAATAAAGTCAGAACTGCTCTGACGATCCTTGGTATTGTCATTGGTATCGGTTCGGTGATCGCCATGGTGGCAATCGGCCAGGGTTCGCAGAATTCAATCCAAGCCAGCATCGCTTCGATCGGATCAAACCTTTTGATTGTTACGCCGGGGGCGCAGCGCACCATCGGCGCGGGCGTCAGCGCCGGCCGCGGCAGCGCGCAAACTCTAACGCAAGCCGATGCCGACGCGATCAAAGCGCAAATTACCCAAGCCGCAGCTGTTTCGCCTGAAGTAACCGGCCGATATCAAGTGACGGCCAAGGGGACGAACACCAACACCTCCGTTCTTGGCGCCAGTCCGGATTATGCCCTGGCGCACGATCTGTCCATCAGTTCGGGAAATTTTATCACTGCGCCGGATATAACTTCGGACGGCAAGGTGGCGGTGCTCGGCCCGACCGCGGCCGTTGACCTGTTCGGTTCCAGCACTAATCCGATCGGCCAAATCATCAGGATCAAACAAATCATTTTTAAAGTTGTCGGGGTTACGGTTGCCAAGGGCGGCAGCGGCTTCACCAGTCCGGACAGCGACATTTTTATTCCCATCTCGACCGCCCAGCATTATTTGACCGGCGCCCAATATGTTTCCCAGATCAGCGTCGAAGCCGATAGTGCCAAAGATATGGATCTGGTCCAGCAGGAGATAACCAATCTGCTTTTGGATCGCCATAAGATTTCCGATCCGACGGCGGCGGATTTTTCCGTCGTTAATCAAGCCGATATCGCTTCCGCCGCTTCCGGTGTCACCAATACTTTGACCGCGCTCCTGGCTTCGATCGCCGGAATTTCTTTGGTCGTCGGCGGCATCGGCATAATGAATATGATGCTGACCACCGTTACCGAACGCACTCGCGAGATCGGTTTGCGCAAGGCGATCGGCGCCACCCGCAACAATATCAATTCGCAATTTTTGACCGAAGCGGTGATGCTGACTTTTTCCGGGGGACTATTGGGGATAATTCTGGGGTGGGTACTTTCTTTACTGGTAACTAAGTTCGCCGGCATTGCCGCGGCAATTTCGCCGTCTTCAGTGCTTTTGGCTTTTGGCGTTTCAGCCGCCATCGGTTTGATCTTCGGTTATTATCCGGCGCGGCGCGCCTCCCGAATGAATCCGATCGAAGCCCTTAGATTTGAATAACGATAAAATAGCATTTGTTAATTTCGAAAATTATTTTTTACTAATTTAAATTGTTATATTGTTATATTGCTATATTGTCACGCGACGATTCTAAATTTTTTAGCAATATAACAATATATCAATATAACAATATAGTATTATGAAGAAGAACATCATCATTTTGATTATCGTGGTCATCGTCGTGGCGGCAGCCGGATTTTATGGCGGTATGCTTTACGGAAAACAGACTGCCGCAAAAACGGCGGCGGCTGGCGCGGCTAATCGAGCCGGTTTTACCGGTACGCGCGGCACGACCGCCCGCACGGGTGCTGCCGGAGCGGGGATTGCCAATGGCCAGATACTAGCCAAGACTGACAACAGTCTGACTATCAAATTGGCCGCCGGCGGATCAGAGATTGTTTTCCTGGCGCCCAGTTCCCAAATTATGCAATCTTCCACGACTACGATCGGTAATCTGAACGTCGGCCAAAACGTGATGGTCAGCGGCACGAGCAATTCCGACGGCAGTATTACGGCGAGAACCGTACAAGTAGGTGACTTCCGTTTTGGCGGTAACCGGCCGGCTACTTCCACTCAAGGCCAGGCTCCGGCGGGCCAAATCCCGGGCAGCGCGGCTGCTTCGGCTCAAGGTCAATAATTTCGCGGCCTTTAAAATCCCGTCAGCGGTTGGCGGGATTTTTGTTTGAATTTGGAGATTATAAATGATAAAGTTAAAGGATGGACGAACTAAGACTAGCCAATCGGCAATATTTTTGGGCGAAAATTATTTTTGGCCTTTTGCTTTTGATTCTGGCTGCGGTTTTGTATGCCGACCGGGCGGAAGTCAGGGAATTGATTTTTAACGCCCATTGGTCCAGGCTGATCTGGCCAATAGTTTTTTCTTTCATTTCCTTGTTCGCCGCCAGTTATGGTTTTTTTGTGATCGGCCGGGAGGTCAAACTGAAGATTGATCCGCTGCGTTTGTTTCTCGCCGGTTTCGTGACAATTGTTATCAACGACCTGATCACTTCCGCCGGGACCGCCGCCTTTTCGCTGCGGGTTATTCTGCTCCGCAAGAAAGATGTCAGCGCCCGGGAGATCATTTCGGCTTCGATATTCCACTCCTATTTCAATTTCCTGGCGGCGATCCTGCTCTTGCCGTTCAGCCTGTTTTTTCTGTCGATGTCCGACGATTTTCCTTTTTCCGACAAAATAATCTTCATAATTTTTGCCGCGATCATGGTTCTGGTCTTTGCTCTGGCCACCTGGATTTTTTTCAGTCAGCGGGCGCGAACCGCCTTGATCAATTTCTTCGAACGCCTGATCTGCCGTTTTAACAGCCGAAGCTGCAACAGGATATTCGCTAAATTCAAAAAGACGATCGATTTCGGCGCCTTAGTCATCAATAAGAAATCAAACATCGCTGTTATTTCAATCGCCACTTTTATCGACTGGCTGTTCACTCTGTTTGCCCTTTGGGCTTGCTTCTGGGCGCTGGGGATCAATCTGTCTTTCGGTTCGATTTTGTCGGGATTCTTTGTCGGCTACTTCCTCGGTTTCATTTCTTTGATTCCCGGAGGCATCGGAGTTCAGGAGGGTTCGATGGCCGGCATTTATGTCCTTTTGGGAGTGCCTTTTTCCCAGGCGATCATCGCCGTTTTGCTTTTCCGGCTGATTTACTATATCATTCCTTTTGTTCCCGCCGTATTTTTATACGGCGATCTCTTAAGGAAAGTTAAGACGGAACCGGTCAATTCTTAAATTTATGCTGGAAATTATAATTTTAGCCATCGGCAAGGTTAAGAATGAATATTTTTCCGAAGCGATCCGGGAATATTTGACGCGCCTCAAACCATACGCGGCAATAAAAATTTTGGAGTTGGCTCCGGAACCGTTTACCGATTCCAACCGGGAAAAGGCCAAACAGCTGGAAGGGGAGCGGATCGTCCGCGTTTTGGAAAAATATGCCGGCGAGCAAATTTTTTTGATGCATGAACGCGGTAGAGAGTTGGATTCGGTAAAGTTTTCGGAAAAATTGGCGGCGGCCGGCGGGAAACTCGTTTTTGTGATTGCCGGCGCCTTGGGCTTTGCCGAAGAAGTCCTGAAAAAATATCCCCTGCTTTCTCTGTCCCAGATGACTTTTCCTCATGAAATGGCTCGGCTAATATTAGTGGAGCAGATCTATCGCTCCGCCACTATTATTAAGGGTAAAACTTATCATTATTGATGTTTTTGGTTTATAAATTGCTAATATTAAATAATTAATTTCAAATCAGTCACCGATATTTCGGTGTTTTTTATTGACATTATCTTAATTATGTGATATACTAACAGTATCAATAATTTAATTTGATTGTAATTTAAATCTACTTAACCAATATAAAGGAAGGGAAATCTATGGAAGCAACAGTTGTGGCAGTAGCCGTCTCATCAAGCCGTTGCGGTCTCAAATTGGATGTTGAGAAACATGTTGCGGAATACGGCGTTGCGGTTGGATCAGATATCGCTTGGTCGATGATTCCTCCCGATCGGTCGCTGGTTTTCATCAACCACTCCGGTGAATACATGAGTTCGATGGTCACGGTCCTCTCGTCGGAAGCCCTTGATTCGTTGCGGAAACCGGGAAGGACGTTTTACCTGATGTCGCCGGAGAGGGCCAAGATTTCCGACGTGAAATTACCCAGAACCTTTCCCCGCTCCCGAGCGCCGAAATCCCGTCCCTCTTACAGAAATTTCTGGGATCTTTAATCGGATCGCCTCGCCCGTTGTATAACTACAACCGGCGGGGCATTTTGTTTTTGCCGGCTTTTTGGTAAAATATAGCTGATATGTCCTATGAACCGGCCCGCTAAGCTGTTTCAGGCATTTTTAGAGTCGCCGGTGGGCGTTTTGAAGATTGAAGCGAACCAAGATAAGATTTTATCGGTTTTGTTCACCGATCAGAAAAAGAAAAACGCGCGCCAACCGGAAGTGCTTAAACATTGCCTTAAGCAGTTGAAAGAATATTTTTACCAAGGAAGAAGAAAATTCGCCCTACCCTTGGAATTGGAGGGTACGGTTTGGCAGAAGAAAGTCTGGGAGGAGCTTGCTAAGATTCCGTTCGGCAAAACTTTGTTCTATGCGGAACTGGCCGAAAAGCTCGGCGGCAAAAAATTGTCTCGCGCCGTGGCCTCGGCCTGCGCCCAGAATAAAATTTTGTTTATCATTCCCTGCCATCGGGTGATCGGTTCAAATGGCGGCTATGTCGGCTATCGCGGCGGCCTAAAACACAAAAAATGGTTATTAGATTTTGAAAAGACTAAAAAGTGCAATTAACTCATTTATTTTTTCTTATATAAGCGTTGCTATATTGTTATATTGCTATATTGTTACGCAACGATTTAAAGATTTTTAACAATATAACAATATGCCAATATAACAATTTTATTAAATAATCAACTAATTTATGGAACAAGAAAATTGCAATCACATGCACAGGGGCAAGGGCAAGATGATCGTCGCCTTAGTACTTGTCTTGGGCGTCATCGCTTTAGGCATCTTGGCGATCTTGCGCGACAAAATAATGCAAACTAACGATTACCAGTTTACCGTCACAGCCGAAGGCAAGGTTACGGCGCCGCCGGACATCGCCACGGTCGATTTCAGTGTCCAATCCACCATCAGCAAAAATATCGGTGACATCGTCAAAGACGGCAATACCAAGATGAATGCGATCATTGCCGCCTTAACCGCTTTAAAGATTGATAAAGCCGATATTCAGACCAATCAATATTCACTTATCCCGATTTATAATTATCCGGTGGTAAATTACGTGATGACTCCCAATTCCAGCTCAGGCTCCACCCAAACCACGCTGCAGGGCTATCAATTAACCGAAGGCGTGGAAGTGAAGATTCGCGACTTGAATAATGTCGGCGATGCTATTTCCGGGGCGATCGCGGCCGGCGCCAATCAGACCGGCGACGTATCCTTTACTATCGATGATCAGAATAAATTGAAGAGCGAAGCGCGGGCCGATGCGATTGCCAAGGCGGTTCAGAATGCCAAAGACATCGCAGCCGAATCCGGCTTGAAATTGGGAAAATTAATTAATGTTTCCGACAGCTCAAATCCGATGCCTATCTATGCGTCTCCTGCCATGGATATGAAAGCTTATGCCGGCGGAGGAGTGGCGGCTGCTCCCGCACCCGCGATCCAGTCCGGTTCGCTGGAAATTACCGACGACGTCACGCTGACTTACAAAGTGAAATAGATTGTCTATCAAAAAAGAGCTTGAAATATCAGGCTCTTTTTGTTTGGGTCAGTTTATTGTTGACAAAAAGGTATAAAGATGCCGGTTATTGAAGTAGATTATGCCCACGTAGCGTTGGACACGATTAGTCCTCAATCGAACCACTGGATGGGATACATGGTTATTCGCCCGCCAGAAAAAATAAGATAGCCAATTCAAAAAAGCGCCAGACAGGGATGTCCGGCGCTCTTTTTTATGTTCTTTGTTCGACGATCTTATGATAGATGTTTTAATCCCGATAAATCCTCAAGCTATTGCCGATGACGGTGATGTCGGAAAGGATCATCGCGAAGGCGGCGACGATCGGATTGGCGATGCCGAAGATGGCGAGCGGAATGGCGATGACGTTATAGAAGAAAGCCCAAAATAAATTTTGGCGGATGATGCCGAAAGTCTTGCGGGCCAATTTGATCGCTTCGACGATTTTGATCGGTTCATTTTTCATAATAATGATATTGCCCGCCTCTTTGGCAATATCGGCGCCCGCGCCCATCGCGATGCCCAGATCGGCCTGCACCAAGGACGGCGCATCGTTGATGCCGTCGCCGGCAAAGACGACGTTTTTACCGGTATCCTGCAGTTCTTTGACTTTCATTGCTTTGTCAGCCGGAAGAATTTCAGCGAAGAAATTATCGACGGCTAAAAGCGAAGCGGTAAAATGGACGGCGGCTTCCCGGTCGCCGGAAATGATAATCGAACCGATGCCCATCTTTTTCAGATTCCAGACCGCTTCTTCGGCGGTCTTTTTTAATTCATCGCGTAAAAGGAAGGCGGCGATGACGCGGTCAGCTTTGGCTAAGAATAATAAGCTGCCGCCTTCATCAGCTTTTTCAGTGCTGATTTTTTCCGCCCAGCCGGCGTCGATTTTATTTTCCGCCAACAATCTCTGGTTGCCGAGAAAGTATTGTTCGCCCGCATAATTCCCGCCGATTCCCCTTCCAGGGTATTCAGTAATATTCCCCTCCGCGGGAGGGGTGCCGAGCCCGACGAGGCGGGGTGGGTTTCCGAAAGTTGCCGGCGGAATATCTCCCGGCGGA
This sequence comes from Candidatus Falkowiibacteriota bacterium, assembly GCA_963747695.1. Taxonomy (GTDB): domain Bacteria; phylum Patescibacteriota; class Patescibacteriia; order Patescibacteriales; family WJLG01; genus JAQTUZ01. The sequence continues at coordinate 193,416 of CAVVFV010000008.1, forward strand.
CAGCCTTCGTCGTTCGGCATCTTCTTCAAAGCCGGCAATTCGCCGCCGGCTCGAAGCGGAAAATTATCAGCATCCTCTTTGTTGATTTGGCAGAATTTTTGATCACCCGTCGCATAAATGGCAATGGCGCGCGAAAGGGGATGAGTCGAGCCCGAAGCCAGATTAGCGGCGATTTTTAGGACCTCATCTTGATCATAATTTTCGGCCGGAATTATTTCATATAATTTCGGCTCGCCCAAGGTGAGCGTGCCGGTCTTATCAAAAACCACGGTATCTATTTTTTGCGCCCTTTCAAAACTTTCGCCATTCTTGATGAGTATTCCTTTCTTGGCGCCGACACTGGTGCCGACCATTACCGCAATCGGCGTGGCTAGACCCAAGGCGCAAGGGCAGGCGATGATCAAAACCGTCACGGCATTGATGATGGCAATGGTGAAATCGTGTCGGAATAAATACCAGCCGATAAAAGTTAAAATGGCGATACCGATCACTGAAGGCACGAAAATTCCGGAAATCGTGTCGGCTAATTTCTGTACCGGCGCTTTGAACATTTGCGCTTCCTCAACAGTCTTAATAATTTTCGCCAAAACCGTATTGGCGCCGGTCTGGGTGATTTTAATTTTCAGTTGTCCATCCTTATTGATCGTGCCGCCAAAGACATTTTCGCCCGGACGTTTAGCAACCGGCAAGCCTTCGCCAGTCAGCATTGATTCGTCGATATCGGATTGGCCTTCAATAATCGTTCCGTCCAAAGGAATTTTTTCGCCCGGCTTTACTAAAGCGATTTCGCCAAGCTGGACATCTTCGACATTTTTTTCAGTCGTCTGTCCAGATTCCCCGACGATCAAGGCTTTTTTAACTCCAAGCTCCATCAGTTTTTTCATCGCCTCCGAAGCTTTGCCCGAAGTCTTGGCTTCCAGATATTTTCCTAATAAAATTAAAGCGGCGATGGTGGCGGCCGACTCAAAATAGGTCGGCTTGAGAGCGAAGACCGCCCATAGGCTGTAAAAGAAAGCCGTCAGCGTGCCGAGCGAAATCAGCGAATCCATATTGAATTGCCCGCGAATGATCTGTTTACCGGCAGAGCGGTGGAATTGCCAGCCAAAAATAAAAACCACGCAACCGGCTAAAATTATCTGCAGCCAATCCGTATTGGCAATATTTAAATATTTTCCAGGAATTTCCCACATCCAGATCATCCGGGAAAGCAGGGGAAGCGAAAAGATGATAGCCAAAATCGTTTTATTGCGCCGCCAGTTTCCCCTGGCCATTTCGCCATGATGCATATGATCGCCCGCCTTGCCCAGCGAAGCTCCGCCGCGGAGCGAAGTTGGGTCTTCAATAACCTTGTAGCCGGTTTTTTTGATCGTCTCTTTGATTTTTTTCAAATCGATCTTTGCCTCGTCATATTCGACGTAGGCTTTTTTGGTGGCGTAATTGACGTCGGAAGAGATGATCCCCGGCTGTTTTTTCAGTCCGCGGTCGATGTTCCTCGCGCATGATGCGCAGTCCATCCCGCCGATATTTATAGAAGTTTTCATATAGTCAGAGAAGAAATAAGAGATTTTTTTATCTCTTGTTTCTTCGCTCTTAACTCTTAATTGATTATGAATTTTCCCCAGACCATTCTCGTCTTTTTTGTCATCCTGAGCGCCGCGCGAAGGATCTATTAACCAAGAAGCTGGATAAGTAAAATAAAGGATTAGTAAGATTAAGTAGAAAAATATTTCGATAAAAATTTTTGTCGCTGAATTTTAAAGTTCCTACAAAATAGATCCTTCGTCAGGGACTCAGGATGACAAAAGGGACTAATTTATTTATTGTATGATGAATTTCCCCCAGACCATTCTCATCCCTTTTGTCATTCCGACTTGTCCGCCTTGGGCGGAAGCGCCTCGCGAGGAATCCATTTGGTCCAAAAATATTTTACTCAGTGAACCATCCTATCATTAGTTGCGGTTTTTACTGAACGACGAATTTTCCCCAGACCATTTTCATACCGCAAGAGAATTGGATCGTGCTGACGCCGTCGACCGGCGTGAAATCGATGATCGTGTCGCCGGAAACAAGATTGCGATAAATTTGATCCGAACCGTTATAAAGGATGATGGCGTCGGTGCAGCCGGTCGAGCGCGGATGGTGGATGATCCAATGCACCGGAATGCCCTTCTTAATATAGATGACGTTGGGCTGATAGCCGGAATAGCCGACAGTCATTTCCACGGTTTGCGCTTCGGTCGCAGCCGGAGTTGGCGTAACTTGAGCTTGATTATTCGAAGCAGCCGGACTCAATAAGCCAAAACTGCTTAAGGCGCGGCTGAAAGTGAAGAGACCAAGAATAATTACAATTATACCCGAAATTTTTAAAAGTTGCTTCATCCGGCTGGCGGTAAGCATTGAAACAAAACTGCCGAAGCCGAACAAAAGGGGAATAGTGCCCAGCGCGTAAACGCCCATCGCCAAAGCCCCTTGCAACCAATCGCCGGTGGACAAAGCGTAAAGCTGCATCGCCTGTAGCGGTCCGCAGGGCATAAAGCCGGTCAGTAAGCCGATGACGAACGGTCCTTTGGGTTCGCGGTCTTGGCGGTTCCTGAAAATTATTTTGGCGATGAAATCCGGCGTTTGTAATTTTATCTTGTCGAGCCACTTGATCCCGGTTGCCAATCCTAACCCCATCATCACCATAAAAATCGCCGCGATCAACAACAATGTTCCGGAAAAATTCGGGTTGATCCCGAAGAACGACCCAAATCCGCCCAATATACCGCCGATGACAGTATAGGATATTAATCGTCCTAGATTATATTGAATATGCAGATGATGATTTTTAACTTTTAACTTTTCACTTTTAACTGCCGATGTCGAATAGGCCATCACAAATCCGCCGCACATTCCCACGCAATGGAAGCTGGCGAGCAGACCGATGATGAAGATCAAGCCTAGGCCGACATTCTTATCATTCAGATTGGCCATGATCGCGAAGCCGCCGAAAGCTTCGATCAGAAAATATCCGGCCGCGAAGATCAGCACAAAAATGCCGGCCCAGAGCCAATTTTTATTAAATCCTTTTTTGCCCGATTCGATTACGTCCAGCAGTTCCGGCGTGTAACCTAATTCCTTGATTTTGCTGAAAATCTTATCCAGATCGGTTTTAGTTTCATCATACTCAACTCCGGCCCGTCCCTTTTCATAGATGACGATGACTTTCTTGACGCCGGGCATCGCGCCGACTTCCGCCTCGACCAGCATCTTGCACGAAGCGCAATGCAATCCCGTTATGTTGAACGTTATCTTTTTCATAATCTATTGGTCGTTTAGGTACTTAGTTAATTAGGTACTTAGTGGAACCTTAATTCACGCCCTAAGCGCCTAATCGACTAAGTGCCTAATTACCCCTGTTATTTGTTAGCCAATTTTGAAACTTTGAGAATTTCTTCGACCATTTTATTTTTAATTTTTTCGTTCCGGCTGGCCATCGCATTCTTAAAACAAGTATGCAGATGATTTTCCATCAAAGATTGATGAGCGGATTTCAACAATCCGATCACGGCCAAATTCTGCTGCATGATATCGATGCAATAATCGCCTTGCTCGGTCATCTTGATGACTCGAGTCAAAAGAGTGTTGGCCTTTTTAAGTCCGGTTAAAATTTTCTCTCTTTTCTCGCTCATAAATTTAAAAAATAATTTTTAATTTTGCATTTTTAATTTTTAATTGTTATGTACCTGGGGTGGGGGTATGCCAATATCATAAACCCGATCTCTAAAAGCGTCAATAGGGGTGCTGCTCGTCCTCGGCATCGTGACTTTGTGGAAGTATATCAATAAGAAATAGGATTTTTGTGATGAAAAAGCCGCGACCAATAGTTTGGTGCGGCTTTTGAAATGGTGCGGTTACTTTCAGGCTACCGGATAATCCTTCAGCTGCTCGAGAATTTTTTGGTGCACGTCCCGGGAGGACGAAACCAGAAGAGAGGGGATGCGGTGGAAGGAAAAATCCAGGTAGTTCGGAATCGGGTTGCCGGAGAAATCCGTGACCAGCCCGCCGGCTTGTTCGACGATGAAAGCGATGGCGCCCCAGTCGATCAGCTTGGCCTTGGGTTTCACGTAAGAAACGATGTCGCCGGTGAGGATGCTGCAGATGCAGTGGTCGCTGCCCTTGACCGGTTTGTAATCGTAATCCATATCCAGGCAGGTCCTGATCGTCTTCAGCTTGGTGGCGAAGGGTTCCTTGATGTGATAGAGCGATATCGGCGCATTGTTGGATGCTAGCGGATCGATACGGAAATCCGCCAGGCCGTCATCGGGCATGATCCGATCGAATCCATCAAGGCGGAATGCGCCCAGACCTTCGATCCCGACAAAGAACTTTCTTTTGGCCGGTAGATAATCGATGACTCCGACTATTTTTCGGCGCTTGGAATCGACGATCGTAATGATGATATCGAATCCGTCCCGGCCATCCTTGTAGAGGAATGTTCCGTTGATCGGGTCTACCCAGACTTTGAATTCCGGATCGGTCTTCTTTTGGAAGTACTTCCGGTTCAAGGATTTTTCCGCTTCTTCGCCCTCGAAATCAACATTGCGGCCGCTGGCCAGAGTAACAACTTCCAGATAGTTTTCGACCGAGAGATCGGCATCGGTGAGGAACTGCCCCAGATTGGAAAATCCTTCTCCTTTGGCCCGGTGAACCTCGATGTCTTTCTGAACTGTCAGGGCATATCTTCCGGCTCTTTCCAGGTGGGGAAGATAAAACTCGACCAGTTTTGCTACTGCATTTTCCATGGCACACTCCTTTTTGAGGTGATATATTCCGTTAAGATTCGATTATTCTATTATAATGAGCATCCACGTTTTATATCATATTTTATTAAAAAAGTCAATGCTATGGCTTTGCGGGGTTGTTTTTCTGCCAGAATGCTGAAATTTATTTTTTATCTTGACTTATAAGATTTTATGTGCTTTAATTAGTTATTATCGGTAATATGGTTACGCCGAAAGAATATTTTAATAAAACCAATAAATAAACAAGTATGGGGAAGTTTAATCGAGGAGGAGATTTTGGCGGCAAGAAATTCGGCGGCCGGGACCGGAGTTTTGACCGCAACGCGCCAAGACAGATGTACAAAGCGGTTTGCGCTGAATGCGGCAATGAATGCGAAGTTCCGTTCAAGCCGTCGGGCGACCGTCCGGTTTTGTGCAGCACGTGCTTTAAGAATTCCGGCCGTGGCGAAGAACGCAGCGAAAGACGCGATGATCGCCGGGAAGAAAGAGGCAGTTTTGATCGTCCGAGAAATGATGGCGACCGGAAAATGTATGATGCCACTTGCGCCGAGTGCGGTCAGCATTGCCAAGTTCCGTTCCAACCCAAACCGGGACGCGACATTTACTGCTCCGATTGTTTTGGCCGCGATGACAAGCATGAACATGAACCGAAAACTTTCACTCCCAATCAGGCTCCGAAGCCGATTAACTATGACAAACATTTTGAAGCAATACACTCCAAGCTGGATAAAATTATGATTTTTCTGACCAATAAGCCCGGAACCTCGATCCCGCTGGATAAGGTTACCAAGCCCACCGCAGCTATTGCTACGGCGGACAAGCCGGCGGACAAGGTTGAAAAAATTATTGCCAAAAAATCTGATAAAAAGACTTCTGCCAAGAAAAACACCTCCAAGAAAAAATAACTCTCATATTTTTCCGCAGTCCCTTCCCGGGGCTGCGTTTTTTAAAATCCTTTCCTTGATTTTTTCCAATCCATATGATAATTTTATTGGCCTGGTTCTTTTTGTTTTGAATATCTTTAATTTACCTTTCACCTTAACTTGAGGGGGTTGGTGTGGATGCGAAATATTTAGGTTTTGACCTGAGCACGACGAAATTGGCCGTCGGCGTCACAGCTAGCGACGGCGAAGAAGGTTTTGCATCGGTGCCGATGGCCGGAGCAACGAAATGGCTCGGCGAACCGGCATTTGATCTTAATCATCTGCCGATAATGATCGTCGATGTTTTGGAAAAGCTGGAAAAAGACGGCTGGGAATTTTCCCAACCGGGTTCGCTGTCATTTTCCGTCCGTCAGCACGACATGGCCGTATTAGACAAGTTCAACGATTTGCTGATGCCGGCTTTGAGCTGGCAGTGCAATGCGGCTAAAGAGAGGACAAAGTGGATCAACAAAACAATGCCTTTCGAAGCGCTCATCGGGAAAGTTGAAGAGCGTTTCATCCTGCCGAAAGCATTATGGGTTTTAGATCAGCAACCTGATCTGCGCCCGAAAATCGGAAAAGTGATGACCACCGGCGACTACATCGCATTCCGGCTGACCGGAGTCGATAACTTGAGCACTTCCGACGCCTACTGCAACGGACTGCTGGATAAGTCAACGAAACTTTTGGCGGGTAACGCCATCTTCGGCTGCGGTTTGCTGCCTGATTGGTTTCCGCAGGTGGTCGACAGCGGCTCAACGGTCGGCCTGGTGCGGATAGAATCTGATGACTGGCGCCATGCCTGTCAGAAGCTGAGTGGTTGGGAAGTCATTGCTTGCCTGGGTGATAATCATTCCGGGGCAGTCGGCTGCGGATTGAATTCCGACAGCACGATCGTTGTTTCCGCCGGAACGAGCGGAACAGTCGTACGCATCGGCCATCAGGGTGATGAACGTTTGGGCGAAGCGGCCTGTTTTGAATATTATGATGAAGAGATGCTGTTGATGATGATGGCGCGCTGCGGAGATTGGTATGAGGATTTCCGCAAACGCTTCGGAAACAAACGGACCTTCAAGGCCATCGATCAGGAGATCGAATCTTTCATTACTGCCGGTCACGAACTTGATCTGGTGCGAGTGACGCAGGCAGTTAAGGGCGGTGTCTGGCAAGAAGTTTATCCCGCCGATTGGGGCGCTTACGCTTTTGCCAATCAGGCCGCCAGCGTTCAGGCCTCAATCGCTCTGGAATTGCTGCTGCTCGTTAAGAAGATGCTCGTGGAAGTCGTCGATGCCAAAGCCGACATCAATAAGGTGGTTCTGACCGGCAATCAGTCGCAATCATCTTTTTTCCGCGAAGTGTTCGCAGTCGGTTTGGAAATGTTGCAGCCCGGCTTGAAATTGTCGATCAGCGACCATCAAGGACCGCTGGCTTATAAAGCTGCGGCTCTGGGCGCGATGATCAATGCCGTTATCGGGGAAAGCGGCGGAAATATTGCGGATCACATCCGTAAACATTGCCCGACTTCCGAAGTCAAAAAGTGCAATTATCAGCCGGCGTTGATCTCCGGATTCCTGCAAAAGCATCTGCAGTAAAGTCGAAGAAGTTGTCATTTGGCCGTAGTTTCCTCCTGGAAGCTGCGGCTTTTTCATTTTTGCTTAGTTCGTAGTATTAGGATATAATTCGTAGCGTTCGGATTATATGTCAAAACATGAATATAAATTGTAAAATAAAGAAGAGCCGGAGAGCGAAAAATATCTGTCTGCGCGTTTGTGCCGATGCGACCGCGGTTTTGACGATTCCTTGGTGGGTCTCCAAGGAGGCAGGACTGAAATTTTTGCACAGCAAACAAGGTTGGCTGGCCGACAAGATAAGAGAGAAGAGAGAAGAAATTAGCAAAAGGCCGCGGCGAACCAGGGCGCATTATCTGGAAAATAAAAGAGCGGCGGAGAGATTGGTGTGGGGTAGGCTCGAGCATTTTAATGCTTTTTACAATTTTTCCTACAACCGCGTTTGCATTCGCGACCAGCAGAGCCGCTGGGGGAGCTGTTCGGCCAGGAAGAATCTGAATTTTTCTTACCGGATCGTTTTCTTGCCGCAGGAATTGGCCGATTATCTCGTCGTCCACGAACTTTGCCACTTGGGCGAGATGAACCATTCGCCGCGATTTTGGAAATTGGTTGAGAAGACAATTCCGAATTATAAGATATTAAGGAAAGAATTGTTGAAGAAAGGGAATTATTATTAATCTGATGCGAATGCCGCGAAAACCGCGAATAGTGCTAAATAAGGTTCGCGGTTTTCGCGGCATTCGCGCCCATTCGTAGATTTGCATCATATTTATGGAGTTTAACCAAGAACAATTGAATATCATCAATAATATTTTTGGTGTTTTTATAATTTCCGCGCCGGTGGGGACAGGAAAGACGACCATTCTGACCGAACGCGTCGCCCGCGCCATCGGATCGGGCATCAAGCCGGAAGAAATTTTGTGTTTGACTTTTACCAATCGCGCCGCCGAAGAAATGTCGGAAAGAATTAAAACGAGAATTAATAATAAGAAAATTTACGATGAGATCACGGTCAAAACTTTCCACGGCTGGTGCGCTTATTTTATCAAAGCCGAAGCCAAGGCGATCGGCCTGCCCCGCGATTTTGTAATTTTTGAAGAAGAAGAACAGCGGGAAGTGATGAAGACGATTTTGGAAAAACATCCGGAGATAAGAATTGACGAAGAAAAAGCCAGCCGGGAAATTTCCAATCTGATCGAAAAAGTCTATGACGCGCGTCTGAACGGGTTGCTAAGAGAGATCGGCGTGACGATCGATGAATTAAAGGCCGATAAGTCAATGGAAGCGATCGGCGCGGAATATCATCAGGCGCTGGCCGAACAGAATGCCCTCGATTTCAATGAATTGGTTTTGCTCGCTTTGCGAACTTTATATTTAGATAAAAAAGTCCAAAAAAAATGGGCGAATAAATATCGCTTTATCCAGTTGGACGAATTCCAGGACACGCATCTGTCGGAATATCTGGTGGTGAAAGAATTAGCTAAAGTTCATCAGAACGTTTCTTTTATCGGCGATCTGGATCAGACGATCTATACTTGGCGCGGCTCGCAGCCGGTTTTTCTGGCCAAGCTGATCAAAAAACATTTTCCCGCGGTGCAAGAATTAAGCCTCACGACTAATTACCGCTTCAATCCGAATATTCTGGCGGCGGTCAAATCTTTCTTATCAAGTTTCGTCAAGCCTTCGACTCAAGAATTAACCACGCTGAAAGTTAATGATACGAAAGAAAAAGCAATCAATGTTTTTTCCGCCCATAATTTACGCGAGGAAATTTCCTGGGTGATCGAAGAGATTAAAAATCTGCGCGCCAAAGAGCCGGAGGCAAAAATCGTGGTGATTTCACGCACTAATAATCTGATCACCAAGACCGCCGATATTTTTGCCGAGCAGGGCGTCGCCCATATCACGGTGGATAAATATGAATTTTTCCGCCGCCAAGAAGTCAAAGATGTTTACGCTTATTTGAAAATAATTTTCAATCGCTTCGATCTGGAAGCGGCTTATCGCTTGGTGAAGCGGCCGCCGCGCAATATCGGCTCGGCGACTTTGAAGACGATCGTCGAAGCGGGCGACAAGATCGGCTTGAAAGTTTCCGACCTTTTGAATTTTAAGAATTATAAATATCCCGAACCGTTTTTCAATCTGATCAATAAATTCGACCAGGGCCGGCTGATAGTTCTCGATACGGAAACGACCGGCACTGATGTTTTGTCCGACGATATCATCCAGATCTTCGCCCAGGAAATAATCAACGGCAAAGTCGAGCGCCGCTTCAGCCGCTATTTGAAAAATGATATTCCGGTCGGTTTTTCCGAAACGATCCACGGGCTTTCCGACAAGTTCTTAAAAGCTAAAGGCGAAAATCCCAAAAAAGTTTTGCAAGAGCTCGTTGAATTCATCGGACCGGACGCGGCGATCGGCCACAATGTTAATTTTGATTTGACGATGCTGGCTGAAAACGGCAAGCGGCGCGGAGTTGATTTTGAATTCAAGGAATATTATGACACATTGGATCTGGCCAAGCGGGTAGTGGAGTCGCCGAATTATCGCTTGAGCACTTTGGCGGAATTGCTCGGTTTAGCGACAGCCACGCATGACGCGGAAGATGACGTTTCCGCCACGGTCGGTTTATTGGGCGTTTTAGTGGAACGGCTGCGAAAAGGCGCGCCCGAGCGGGTCAAAGTCTGGCAAGAATATTCGGTGAAATTCTTGAAACTTTCCGGCGTGATCGATGCCTGGCAAAAAGCGGTTTTGGAAATCCGGCCGCCAGCGGCTTTGGAAAAAGTCTGGGAAGAATCCGGCCTCAAGGAATTTTACGAGCATGATCCCGAGGCGGTAAAGCGGTTGCAATCGATCGAGGAATTGAAAAAAGTTTTTGCCGAAAAAGATAATCCTGACAAGCGTCCGGAAATATCGCTGCGCGAATTGATCCAATATGCCGCGCTGGTCAAGGATATTAATTTTCTCGGGCTGGAAAAAGGCAAAATCCCGATCGTCACCGCTCATCAGGTCAAAGGGCTTGAATTCGATTATGTCTTCATCATCGGGATGAACGAATATATTTTCCCGATCAATAAATCCGATCTGGAAGAAGAAAAAAGATTATTTTATGTGGCGATGACTCGCGCCAAGAAAAAAATCTTTATTTCCTACAGCCAATATAATGACAACGGGTACACGGCGACGAAGAGCCGGTTTATAGATTATATTGACAGCAAACATATAAATTTTGTCTAACAATTAATTTTTAAATTTTTGTAATTTTTAAAAAAATCATAATTTTTAATTTTTAATCCGGCTGCAAATGGTTTTAAAAATTAGAAATTAAGACCTTAAAATTTTTTAAAAATTATAAAATTAAAAATTTCATATTGTGCTATAATAAAATTTATAATTCATAATTAATAATTTATAATTGAACATGACAAGTATCCAAGAAGTCTTCGACCGTATCCAAAAAACCAGAAAAGAGCAGAAAGAATTAAAAGCAATGTATCGCGACGCCTTGAATAATTCCGGCGCTTATCAGCGCTCGCTGGAAGAATTGAAGAAATTAAAAGATGAAAAGCGGAAATACGAAGAGGGGATTAAGAAAGAATTTTCTTCCGAATTCGATAAGCTGGAGATCTTAAAGAACGAATTGATGAATGACGGCCAGCTGCTTTCGGATATGGTGGTTTCCCAAGTTGCCAAGGGCCAGAAGATTGAGATTCAGGACGAGTTCGAAACAAAATATGAGCCGATTTTTTCGGTCAGATTTAAGAAAATCGGCTAAGATAAAGTAAAATAATACCAAAACCGCCAGAACAGGGCGGTTTTGTGTTGACAAAATATCTAAAATATGATAAGGTAGCCTGATTTTGTACATTCACATAATCTAGATATTATAACCCATCTTGGCTCAAGTCGGGCCGCTGGAGGAGAAATGAAAACCTTTATTCTCGTTTGCAACGTGTTATTGCCGGTTTCTCTTTTGGTCGGCCTGATGCTCTGGATTTTCAGGCCGCAAATCGAGAAAGAATTTACGCTGGCGGGAGGAAAAGTTTTGATGAGAATTCTGAAAGATGCGATGCAACCCCGGCCTGTTGCCAGTACGCCGCAGGAGGACTCGCTGAAATTCCCGGTCAGGCAGATGTCTTTTGAGAACGATAATATTTTCGGAGAATATTCGGCCGCGGCAACACCGATCTGCCAGCCGGTGGTTTATCAGACCACGCCTGTCCCGGTTGCGGAAAAGGTTGCGGTGGTCAAGAAGACTGTCACCAAAAAGGGCAAGGCTCTGGGAATTCAGTTAAGAACGCCCAAGCTCGACCCTAAGACGGAAGAGCAGATTCAAACATCGGTTGACGCGGGAATTGCCAGGCTGCCGTTCATCATTGAGCACTTTGGCAAAATCGTGGAAGACACCTGCTCCCAGAAGGCGATTGATCCTGATTTGGAGTTCGCCAAGATCGCCGTTGAATCCCGCGGCTACATTAATGCGGTCAGCGATTCCGGGGCGATGAGTCTGGAACAGTTGATGCTTAAAACCGGCCGGCACTTGTTGGCCTTGCGCGGAATTTACGTCAATGACGAAGAAGTGCTGAAAGTGATGCTGCGCGATCCTTACCTGAATATTTCGCTGGGGACGGATCATTTTCTTATCAGTATGCAGTTGTTCAACGATCCGGTGAAAGCTCTGGTCGGCTATGAGGCCGGAGACGATCACGTCTTGAGTCAAATCAGGAAATTCGGCGGAGACGTGGAAGTTCCGTACTATCGCAAGATTTACGGCATCTATGTTTGGCTTAAAGAGCATCCGGAGCTTAGACAAAATCGGGGATTGCCGATCGATCTCCGGATGAGAGCGCCAAGAGAGGCCATCCAAATGGCCGAAGTTCGCTAAAAGTACGCCCTGTTTACTAACGTAAACGGGGCTTTTTTGTTGTCTGTTTAGTATTGACTTATTGTCAAAAATATGCTATTATATAGATACGATAAACAGTGTTCTTTCCCAATGAAATAAGCCAAAAATACCCAAACGAGAGGATAAAAAATGAAAGCTCTATTCATTATTATCGTGTTAGCCATCGCCTTCGTGGCAGTATTTGCGCCACGGGAAAGCGGAACAGCAATTTGTACCGCATTCGTTAATGCCAAACCCGTCGCCGTGAAAGTGGCAGATGCTATCGGCGGTTTAACCCAGGAAATTTTGATCGCACTCAAAAAAGCCGGACAGCAGAAAAATTTTAATGCCGACTCGATCGTGACGCAAAGCGGTTATGCTAAAGTGGCAAAAACCGTCCAGGCCAAATGGGGAAGATACATCGATTCAATCGCCCTCTGTTACGGAATACCTGCCAAACTGGTGATTGCCAAAATCTCTTATGAATCTCTGGGCAAACCTGACACAGTGGGCAAAGCCGGAGAAATCGGTCTGACGCAGATGAAGCCGACGACAGCCGCGCCGCTTGGTTATTCCCGGCAAGACCTTTTCAACCCGAGGAAGAACATCAAGGCGTTCTGCCAGTATTTTTCCGGCCTTAAGGCTAAAAGAGGAACTGACGCCGATGCGATCGTCGCTTACACTTGGGGCGATAGCGCTTATCAAAAAGCGATTAATCTCGCCGGATGCGCCGAAAACGTCCATTGCTACGAAATCGTAGCCGCAATTCAAAAAACCTTGTAACCCATACCCTTTGTTCACAATCGTGAGCAAAGGGTATTATTTTATTTATTAAAAGATGAGAATGAAGAAGTAAAAATTTATTTAAGCGGTCGGAAAGGCGAAGAGCTGATTTTAAGCAAGCAATTTTTTTCTTGCCAAAAGCCTATTATTAGTCTATTATATAAATGAAAAATGAAAATTTTTAACTATAAAATATTTTTTCATTTTGAGATTTTATTTTTTCATTCCTATGATAACCGCCCAAGAATTACGCCAAAAATATTTCCAATTTTTTCAGTCCAAGGGGCATAAATTGATTCCTTCGGCTTCTTTGCTTCCGGAAAATGATCCAACTGTTTTATTCAATACCGCCGGTATGCAGCCGCTGGTTCCTTATCTGCTGGGCGAAACGCACCCGGAAGGCAAGCGGCTGGTTGACGCGCAGAAATGTTTGCGTACCGACGATATCGAAGAAGTCGGCGATACCACTCACCATACTTTTTTTGAAATGCTCGGCAATTGGTCGCTGGGCGATTATTTCAAGCAAGAAGCGATCAATTGGAGTTGGGAATTTCTAACCGATCCGGCTTGGCTCGGATTGGATAAGAATCGCTTGGCCTGTTCGGTTTTTGCCGGCGATGCTGATGCCTCGTTCGACGCGGAAGCTCATGAAATTTGGAAAAAACTGGGGATGGATGAAAAACGGATCGCCCGACTGCCCAAAAAAAATAATTGGTGGGGGCCGGCCGGAGTTACCGGACCCTGCGGCCCGTGTTCGGAAATGTTTTATTGGGTGGGAGATCCGAACCAGGTGCCCGCCGGCTTCAATGATGATAATCCGCTTTGGGTGGAAATCTGGAACGATGTTTTTATGCAGTATAATAGGATAAACCGCGGCACTATCCCGCTTAGCGGGACCGCCCATCCGAATGAAAACAATAAAGGAGATTTCACTTTTGAGCCGCTAAAACAAAACAATGTCGACACCGGCATGGGTTTGGAAAGAACGTTGGCCACTTTGAACGGGCTGGCTGATAATTATTTAACCGACGTTTGGACAGGCTTGATCGGCAAGATCGAAGAATTATCAGGTAAAAAATATTTCGAATCTGATGTGATTAAACGTCTAATGAGGATTGTCGCCGATCATATCAAAGCGGCGACTTTTATCATCGGCGATGAAAAAGGCGTTACCCCTTCAAATACCGGTGCCGGCTATATCGTCCGCCGGCTATTGCGGCGCGCCATAATTCACGGCTATCGCTTGGGCATTAAGAAAGGCGGTTATTGGGTTTATCAGATCGCTGAAGTTGTGATCGGAATTTATCGTGAAGCTTATCCGGAATTAGCGAAGAATCAGGAATATATCAAGAAGAATATCGAAGCCGAGGAAGGGAAATTTGAAAAAACTTTGGAAAACGGGCTTAAAGAATTCAATGAACAATGCGATACTTTATTGTGCCGGATCGATGCCAATGCCGATTTGCACGTGACCATGCCGGGGGAAGTGGTCTTCAAGCTTTTTGCGACTTACGGTTTTCCCGTCGAGTTGATCCGCGAGATCGCCCGGGAGAGAAAAATTGTCATTGACGAAGCGGGCTTCGCGGAAGAATTCAAAAAACACCAGGACCTTTCCCGCACCGCCGCCGCCGGAATGTTCAAAGGCGGTTTGGCCGATGCTTCGGAAGAAACGAAAAAACTGCATACGGCCGCGCATCTTTTGCTGGCGGTTTTGCGGAAAGTTTTGGGCGACCAGATCTTCCAGAAGGGAAGCAACATCACTCCCGAACGTTTGCGATTTGATTTTTCTCATCCGGCTAAAATGACTCCGGAACAAATTGCCGAAGTGGAGCGATTGGTCAATGAAGCGATCCAAAAAGATCTGCCGATCATCTGCGAAGAAAAACCTCTGGCGGAAGCGAAGGCCGAAGGCGCGATGGGAGTTTTCGAATCCAAATACGGCGAGAAAGTCAAAGTTTACAAAATGGGTGAAGTGTCGCAGGAGATTTGCGGTGGCCCGCATGCCTCACATACCGGAGAACTTGGCCATTTCAAGATTATTAAAGAAGAGAGTTCAAGTTCCGGAGTTAGGAGGATTAAGGCGGTTTTGGAGTGAAATTATAAATTATAAATTATTAATTATAAATCATCCCTTTTTTAATTTTATATTTAATATTCGCCAAAATAATTTATAATTTATAATTTATAATTAATAATTACCGTTCCTCTTGACATTTCCCACGTTTACCTATACAATTTCTTTATAAATCAGTAACAAGATTTACCAATTGTTTTGTTTGGTAATTTTTTTTGTTAATGCAAGAAGAAAAAAATCAAACTATTAATTCCAAAGATTTTCTGGAAATGGATGGGGAGGTGACGGAATTAATGCCCGCGGGAACTTTCCGCGTCGTTTTTTCCAACGGCCATGAAATTTTGGCCCATCTTTCCGGTAAGATGCGGATGAACAAGATCCGTCTCTCGGTCGGCGATCGCGTCAAAGTGCAGATGAGCCCGTACGACCTCACGAAGGGGAGAATCACTTTCCGGTTGTAATAAATTTTGAAAACAGTAAATTTTTTAGTGCATGTTTCATGTTCAATGTTTCATGCTCCATGAATATTATGAAGGTCAGAGCAAGCGTAAAACCAATTTGTAAGGATTGCAAGGTTGTCCGCCGCAAAGGTAAGGTTTGTGTTATCTGCAAGAACCCCAAGCATAAACAAAGACAAGGATAAATATTAGTTAATTGGTTAATTAGTTGATTAGGTACTCAGGAAGTACTTATCAGCAAGCCAACTAATTAACTAATTAACTAATCGACTAATAAACTATTCTATGGCTCAAGCTAGAATCGCCGGCGTCAATATTCCCACGGAAAAAAAGGTAAAAATTTCTTTAACCTATATTTTTGGCATTGGTTATTCCCGCGCCCTGGAAGTGCTGGAAGCGGCTAAGCTGGATCCGGAAAAGCGAGTCAGGGATCTGACCGAGGCGGAAGTCAATAAGTTGAGAGAAATCGTGGAAAAGAAATTCATGGTTGAAGGTGATTTGAAAAGAGAGATCATCGGCAATATCAAGCGGATGAAAGAGATCGGCTGCTATCGCGGCGTCCGCCATATCAAGGGCTTGCCGGTTCGCGGCCAGACCACCAAGAGAAACAGCCGCACGGTCCGCGGCAATGTCCGCAAGACCATGGGTTCCGGACGAAAACCTTCGGCTCAAAAAACATAAAATTTATACGAATTACGAATCCGGACGAAATATACGAATTCGTATATTCGTAATAATTCGTAGTTCGTAGAGCATCAGTTTTTAATAAGAAATATTTTAACATATGCCAGAGAATAAAAAGGAAGAAAAAACGGAGGAGATAAAAAAAGAAATCGTTTCGCCCGAAGTGAAAATCGCCGAGCCGGTTTTGGCTGACGAAAAAGGCTTTGACGAGCTGGAAGATGAAGTCGAGGTTTCCCATAAGAAAGAAGGGGATGTGACCGAAGAATTGCCTGATGAAATCAAGAAAAAATTGGAGGCCAGAAAAGAGGAAAAAAGCGCCAAGAAACCGATGAAAAAGAAAAAAAAGCGGGCCAAAGTCAGAGTCGAAATCGGAAAACTCTATGTTAAAGCCAGTTATAATAACACCATCGTTACCGCCACCGATCTGAATGGCAATGTCATCGCTTGGGCTTCCGCCGGAATGGCCGGATTCAAAGGTCCGAAGAAAGCGACCTCTTATGCCGCGCAGATCATCACTAAGATCGTTTTGATGAAAGCGAAAGACGAATACGGCATGCGCGAGGCGAGCGTTTTCGTCAAAGGCATCGGCACCGGCCGCGAAGCCGCGATCAGAGCCGTCAACGCCAATGGCATCAATGTCACCTCGATCAAGGATATCACCCCGATTCCGCACAATGGCTGCCGCCCGAAAAAACCGAGAAGAGTATAAAATTTATTTGATAGCGGGAGAAAATTTTTTCTTATTAAAAAAGTTTAGTGCTAATCGAAATTGTTATATTGTCATATTGTTATGTTGCTGCGCAACGTTCTGAACAGCTGAACAATATGTAACAATATAACAATATAACAGTATAGCAATATAGTTTTTATGAAAAATATCGATCCAAAATGTAAACAATGCCGGCGCATCGGAGAAAAACTATTCTTCAAAGGCGAACGCTGCCTTTCCGCTAAATGCGGCCTGACTCGCCGGAATTTTATTCCCGGTTTTCACGGTCCCAAAGCCAAAGGCGCGCCGCGTCGCTCGGATTACGGCATGCAGCTGATCGAAAAGCAGAAAGCCAAGAAACAATATCTCTTGAATGAGAAGCAATTCCGGATCCTGTTCGAAATTGCCGCCAAGAAGAGAGGTAACACTGAAGAGCTTTTGCTCCAGCTTTTGGAATTGCGTTTGGATAATGTGGTTTACCGCTCTGGCATCGGCGCTTCGCGCTCTGAATCCAGACAGTTGGTTAATCATGGCCATTTTACCGTCAACGGCAAGAAAGTCACCATCCCTTCATATAAGGTTAAGCAAGGCGACATTATCAAACTGAAAGATAAGAGCAAGCGCAGCAAGAAATTCGCCAATCTGGAAGCGAAGATTAAGAAAGGCGAAGTTCCGGGCTGGCTCAATGTCAATGCCGAAGATTTTTCGGTCAAGGTCCTGCATCAGCCGGCGGCCAAGGATATCCGCGTCAACTTCACTCCGCAAATTATCGTTGAATTCTATTCCAGATAATAAGATTATTATTGAAGATAAAAATAATTATTACAACTAGAGAGTTCGTTAAATCCGAAGCACAAAATCCGAAATCCGAAACAAATCCCAAATCCTAAATTTAAAATCCGAAACAGCCGGAGTCCAGAAATTTATATCCCTTTTTTTGATAGTAACTTGTTTTGAATTTTGTGCTTAGAATTTTGAATTTGTTTAGGATTTCGTGCTTAGAATTTCGGATTTTAAAGATAATTACAATTAAGAAGTTATTTGTTAATTCAATCTTTATCAAAATACAAAATAAAAATTAATAATAAATATTTATGGAATCAATCGCCAAGCCAAACAAAATAGAATTCCTTAAAGGTGAAAAGACTCACGAGATGATCGTTCACATCGAGCCTTTTTATCCCGGCTATGGTATGACCATCGGCAATTCGCTGCGCCGCGTTTTGCTTTCTTCTTTGTTGGGAACTGCGGTCGTGGGCGTCAAGATCAACGGCGCCAGCCATGAATTCACCACTTTGCCTTACGTCAAGGAAGATATTTTGGAAATCATCATGAATTTGAAGCAATTGAAGCTGGCGATGTTCGAAGAGGATGAAATAAAATTAGAATTGGACGTGCACGGCAAGAAGGAAGTCAAGGCCGGCGATATCAAGAAAGACAGCCGGGTGGAAATAGTGAATCCTGATTTGGTCATTGCCAATATTACCGATATGGCTGGTTCATTATCGATGGAGATTACGGTCGGCAAAGGCCGCGGCTATCGTCCGGTGGAAAGTATTGAAAAGAAGAATGGCGAAGTCGGTTTCATCGAAACTGATGCCTTCTTTTCCCCGGTTTTGGCTGTCGGTTTGAAAGTCGAAAATGTCCGCGTCGGCAAAATGACCAACTGGGACAAATTGATCATCGATATCACCACTGACGGGACGATTTCCCCGGAAAAGGCTTTTAAAGATTCGGTTCGGGTTTTGCAAGAGCAGGTTAGCGCTCTGGTCGGCGAAGAAGCGCCGGCGCTGGCCGAAGAAGCCAAGGCGGAAGAGTCAGTCGAGGAAGCTGAAAAAGATTCCGCGGCAGCCGAAAAGAAAACCAAGAAAGAAAAGAAACCCAAGAAAGAAAAGAAAGCTAAATAATATTGTTTTAAAAACAGGGATTAGATACGAAATAAATGTTGAAGTAGAAAATTCGCGTTTTTCGCGGCATTCGCATTCATTCGTAGATTCGCATCATATATATGAGACACCGCAATAAGAATAAAATTTTGGATAGAAAAAGAGGCCCGCGCGCCGCGCTTTTGAAGGGATTAGCTTCCAGCGTTTTGATATACGAAAAAGTCGAAACCACGGAAGCCAAGGCGAAAGTCGTCAGATCTCAAGTTGAGAAAATGATCACTTTGGCCAAAAACAACGATTTGGCCTCGACGAAGAAATTGATTTCCTCCTTGCCGCAAAAGATGGCGGTTTTGAAATCGATCGAAGTTTTGCGCGAAAGATATAAAGACAGAACCGGCGGTTACACCAGAATCATTAAATTAAATTCTCGCCCCGGCGATGGCGCCAAGATGGTACAACTCGAGTTAGTCTAAAAGATAAATTTGGTTATATAATACGAATACCACGAATTATACGCGAATACTACGAACGGCAAACGGAAACGAATAATTCGTTAAATAGTTCGCGGTATCGCGAAAAATTAGTAGTATTCGCATCATGATATTTATATGGAAAGAAAGTTACACATAATTGACGCGGAAGGAAAAGCGATCGGCCGTCTGGCTACTCAGATTGCCACGATTTTACGCGGCAAAAATAAAGTTTCTTATCGTCCTCATCTGGACGAGGGCGATTGCGTCCAAGTGATCAATGCCGATAAGGTCAAGATCACCGGCAAGAAATTGCAACAGAAGAAATATTATCGCGTTTCCCAATATCCGGGCGGTCTTAAGGAAACCAGCTTGGAAGAATTGATGGCCAAAAAACCCGGCGAGGCTTTGAAAAAAGCGGTCAAGCAGATGCTGCCGAACACCAAATTGCGCCCGGGAATGTTAAAAAGATTGATTATTAAGTAAATTTTGATAAATTCTATAATCCAAATCTAAAAAAATTCGTGGATTTGGATGAATTTGTAGATTAGGATTATATTTTATGCCTACGAAAAAGACAACCAAGAAGTCCGAAGCGGCTGCTCCTAATGTTGCTCCGCATAAAGAAGTCGCGGAAGTTAAGGAAGAAATCTCTTCGACTAAAGGAAAATATATCAAGGCCATCGGCCGCCGCAAGACCGCCTCGGCTCAGGTTCGCGTTTATCTTACCGGTAAAGGTGAAATTATTGTTAACGGCAAACCGGTGGAGAAATATTTTGATGAAGACCGCGCCGCCATCTGCGTTCAGCCTTTAAAATTGACCGGTGTTGGCAAGGATGTGGATATTTCCGTCTTGTGCAAAGGCGGCGGAGTCAACTCCCAAGCCGAAGCGATGCGCCATGGTCTGGCCCGCGTCCTGATCCTTTTGGATCCGGAATTGAACGGGGCGATCCGCGCCAAAGGCTGGATGACCCGCGACTCCCGCAAGGTGGAAAGAAAGAAACCTGGTCTTAAGAAAGCCAGAAGAGCTCCGCAATGGAGCAAGCGCTAATCCTATACTTAGTTTACGTATTCAAAAACAGCGGGTTTTATCCCGCTGTTTTTTGTGCTATAATATAACCACCTATGGATACTTTAGATGAAGAGGCATTCAGGTTTGTAAAAAAGAATAAAAAAGAAATAATTAAAAAGTTTGCTAGCACAGACCTTTATCTGGAAAACGACGAACCGTCTTTTTATTTTATGGCAGGATGTCCTGGTGCCGGAAAGACCGAATTTTGCAAAGGATTTATCCAGATATTGTCAGAGCAGGGTCTTTCGAGTAAGGGAATTTTACGAATTGACCCCGATGATATTAGGGAGATTTTTAGAGATAGAGGATATAACGGAGTAAATTCCGATTTATTTAAAAGATCGTGTGTTAAGGCGGTAGAAATTCTTTATGACACCGCAATATCTAGAAAATTAAATACCATCTTTGACGGAACTTTTCATAACCTCGAAAGTTCCTCAAGGAATATAAGCAGGGCAATTGATGTTGGGGCAAATGTAAGCATTTTTTATATTTATCAAGATCCAATCATTGCTTGGGAATTTTCAAAAATCAGAGAAAGAAAAGAAGGCAGGATTGTGCCAAAGAAATTTTTTATTGAAGCTTTTTTTAAGTCAAAAGATAATGTTAATAATATTAAGCAATTATACGGAAATAAGGTGGTGGTCACTTTGATTAATAAAAAAGCCAATAATATTAATTTTGAATCAAAGTTTAATATTGATAAGATTGACAATTATCTTAAAGTAAGCTATACTCCCGAAGACTTGGAACAAGTCATTAAGGAAATAAATATATGATATTTTTTAGAAAAAAAGCTAAAGACATAAACTTTTCCAGCCTAAAGGCCGGGGAAAAGGTAAAAATAATCAAGAGGGCTGTCGAGGTTTCGAACCGGGAGCAACTCGATGTGATAAGAAAATACGGTGATACTCAGGCTACCCGCGGTTTTTGTGATTGTAAATAATTTTTTTTTGAGATTATAAAATAGAAACGCTACCCTCGGGGAAGCGTTTTTTGTTTGGGATTGACAATGTTACTTTAAAAGCGTAATTTGGAGCTACCAACGAACATTCAAATTTTAAGGGAGGAAAATGGATACTGAGACAAACAAAAGAATGTGTGACCTGATCGGTCGAGAGGCGTTTGCCATTATGGGCAAAATGCTCACGCAGGAGAAGCTTGATGAGTGGCCGGAAAATGATTCCGCCGATTCATATTTGATGGAAATAAAAATGCTCCGCCAGCGTCTGCTGCAGAGTTTTTTCTTCAACAGTTTCCCTGCCATCGTCGATTACCGCGCCGAATTGAAAGATTTCATCCGGCCGCCGGCTTTCCAGGTCAATACGTCGAGTATCGTGTTTGAGCGTTTTGAAAAGATCATCGAGCAGAAGAAAGGGGTTGAATTCGGTTTTTTCTTTTTGCCTTACGAACTGCGCACGGATAATGTTATCACCGAAATGAGAAAAAGGAATTTGCGGCCGGCTAATCTGCAGGAACTTTTATACTTCTCCCGAAAATACGTCCGCTTGCTCAAATTCTTTGAATTAAGCAGTCCGTCGGCCAATTATCAAATAAGAGACTATGTTTTTTTTGCCCGGACCAAGTATGGCTCGCCGTTTACCGAGGGAGGAAAACCCTATGTCGAAGTCGGAGCCTTTTCCCATTATAGAGAACCTAAAGAAAAGATCATTTGGTATCCGGACGTTCAGGTAATCCTCGGCGTCTATCGGTCGGTTGCCTGATTCATTTTTTCCATCCGACAGTCCCTGCAAAGGACTGTCTTTTTTTGGTAAATTATTCCCGCGGCCGAGCCCTGGGCGACACCGCCGGTTGATTGACATTTTCATATTTTGTGTTATATTCAATGGTTCTCTGTGGTTCGTTCTTTTCATCAAAAGGGAGGATTAATTCATGCGCAGTCTGATATTTTTGCCCGTAATTTTGTCTTTCTCCATCTTCGGCGTTTTCGGCGATGGGGCGGGAAATAAATTCGGATTGAAAAAATGTTTTCAGGAGATCAGTCTGGTAAATCCGAGCGGGGATTACCTGTACTATCAGCTTAAATCCGGCTATCATAACCAGGTCGTTGCCCTGGATGGTTTCGGGATCACTCAGTCGATGCCGGAAAGAACAGCGCTGGTTTCCGAACTGGATATTTTTAAGAAATGGAGCCTGCGCAAATTTGATTATCTTCGCCCCAATCAGGTTGATGAGTTTTATCGTCGCGCTGATGAAATCGCTTTAAGCGTCAGTGGCAAGCAGATTCCCGAATTTGACCGACGTGAGGCACTGATGATTTTAGTCAAAGTATTGCGACGGCAGTTGGTAGATTTTCCGGATAGCAACCGGACGGAAGTGAAAAGCTTGATCGGCAATCTGACAGTATCCGAATATTTCCTATCCGGCGCGAGTCGAGTGCAATATTATTGCGTTTACGTTGCTTGGTCGGCGGTGTTAATCTTTGACCATTGGAAAAAGATCAATCCGAATTTAGCCGGCGTCGATTTGTTCGAGTTTTCGATCGATCATCCGGCTCATTCGCTGAATTTGATAACCGAGCAGACTGCCGCCGGGACTAAACTGTATTTTGTGGATTTTCTCCGCGACCAATTTTGGGATTGTGGCCGTAGTTTTATAGCATCAGATCCCGACGTTTGGTCTCAAATTGAAATGCGCGACGGAATGATCGACCGCGCTTTTTCAGAGTAATACCTTAGCGGCAGAGTCTTTCACCAAGACTCTGCCTTTTTTTAACTCTTTCAATTTTCGTAAATTTTTGCTAAAGTTATAGAATAATACAATTTTTAATTTTTAACTTTTAATTGACGTGATCGGTGTCTTTGATTCCGGCGTTGGTGGTTTGACCGTCTTAAAATCGTTGCTGAAGCAGCTGCCTAATTATGATTATATCTATTTAGGCGATAATGCCCGCACGCCCTACGGAAATAAAACCAAAGAGGAAGTCTATGAATATACCCGTCAGGCGGTTGATTTTTTGTTTAAGCAAGGCTGCGATCTGATCATCGTCGCTTGTAATACGGCATCGGCTTTGGCCTTAAGAAAAATCCAGCAAGAATATCTGCCCAAAAAATATCCTGGTAAGAAGATTCTCGGCGTGGTCCGGCCGATGGCCGAGGCGATCGCCAAGAATCATCACACCAAAAAAATCGGCATCATCGGCACCAAGGCGACGATCAAATCAAAAATTTACCCCAAAGAAATCAAGGCGCTTAATAATAAATTGAAAATTTATTGCCAGAGCGCGCCGCTGCTCGTGCCTTTGATCGAGTCCGGGTGGGACGATCCCCGAGAAGTTAAGGAAACAATTGAGAAATATTTGAAACCGTTGAAAAAGGCCAAGATTGACTTATTGGTTTTGGGATGTACTCATTATCCATACCTAGAAAAGCAGATTTGCCAGACAATGGGCAAGGGCTGTAAGATTTATAATTCAGGGGAGATCGTGGCTAAAAGTTTGAAGGATTACTTGAAGAGGCACAAGGAATTGGCGATAATCCATCACGTGAAGCCCAGAATAATTTTTTATACCACCGGCGGAGTCGGGATGTTCAAGCTATTGGGTGATCGGTTTTTGGGAAGAAAGATTGAAAATATACAGAGAATAAAGTTATAATATTCAATATCAAATAATAAATAACCAAAAAATATTTAAATATTAAAATATTATATTATTGTTTTGAGTATTGGATATTGGTTATTTGATATTTGTCGACTGAACCCAAAAAATAATTATGGAGAATTTACTGAAGAGAATCGAAAATTTGAAGAAGCGCCTGGCGGATGTCTGGCAGGTTTTGCAATTGGAAAAAGCCAAGGCAGAATTGACGGAGAAGCGGGGGATTATGGAAGAGGAAGGATTTTGGAATGACCAGGAGCAGGCGGTGAAAGTGAGCAAGGAAGCGGAAGATCTGGATAAGGAAGTTAAAAGATGGGAAAAGATCAAGAATGAGATCGAGGAATTTTTGGAGCTGATCAATGAAGCGATCAAAGAAAAGGATAATGAATTGGAAAAAGATATTGATAAGAATCTGGCTGATCTGGAAAAAAGATTTGAAGAAATGGAATTTTTTGCCTTATTCTCGGGGAAATATGACCGCGACAATGCGATCCTATCTATTCATGCCGGAACCGGCGGAGTGGACGCGCAGGATTGGGCGCAGATTTTGGAACGGATGTATCTGCGTTTTGCCGAGCGGATGGATTTCCGCGCTGAAATAATCGACCGCACGGTCGGCAACGAAGCCGGCATCAAGAGCGTTTCGATCAAGATCGACGGGCTTTGGGCTTATGGCCATTTGAAATCCGAATCAGGAGTACATCGCCTGGTGCGCATTTCGCCGTTTGATGCGGAAAAGATGCGTCAGACTTCTTTTGCTTTGGTCGATGTGGTGCCGGAATTTCCTGAAGCTGAAGAAATTGAAATCAAGGAGGATGAGATAAAATTTGAAACTTACCGTTCATCCGGCGCGGGCGGACAGAATGTCAATAAAGTTTCCACCGCCGTCCGCTTGATCCATATTCCTACGGGGATAACGGTTCAATGCCAGACCCAGCGTTCGCAATATCAGAATCGCGAGCTGGCGATGAAATTGCTAAAATCAAAATTGATGCAGCTTAGATTAGAAGAGCAGGCCAAAGAAAAAAAAGAAGTCCGCGGCGAAGTGCAGCGGGCCGATTGGGGCAAACAGATCCGTTCGTATGTGATGCAGCCGTATCAGATGGTCAAGGATCACCGCACCGAATATGAAACTTCGGATATCAAAAGCGTTTTGGACGGCGAGATCGACGGCTTTATTGAAGCATATTTGAAGAGTAAGAAGTAGAAGTATTTCGTCATGTTTGTCATCCTGAGGCCTCTGGCTGAAGGATCTGATGCTTCCTGCGATAGAAATAGTTTGATATAAAATAATGCATGTGCGTTTCATGGAAGGATCGGATCCTTCGCGCGGCGCTCAGGATGACAAAAAAAGATGAAGAGGAGGGTCGTTATTTTTGTTGCCTGCTGGTTTCTGGCCGGCGGCATAGTTTTAGCTTCGTTTTTGCCGAAAGACTGGATGTACTTCGGCCTTTATTATTTTAGCGCCCTAATATTTTTCTTGGTTCTTGCGGCCTGGTTTTGGCGAAAGAAGAATGCGCGTGCCATTTTAATTTGGGCGGCTTTTTTATTTTTCGGTATTTGGCGATTTGCCGTCAGTTTGCCGGTCGATTCGTCGGATAAGATTTGGTTTTACAACGGCCATAAAATCGAATTCATCGGCGTGGTGGCCGGCGAACCGGCGGCGCGAGGCAAGAATCAAGAGTTGGAAATGAAAAGTTTGGCAACGGCCCCCCTCCTTTTTAAGGAGGGGTCTGGGGGTGGTTCGGAACGAATAGTTGAAGGGAAAGTTTTAGTGATGGCAGCGCTTTATCCGCAATATGATTACGGCGAAGTTTTGCGAATCACCTGCAAATTGAAGCGGCCGCAAAATTTTGACGGTTTCGATTACGAAAAATATCTGGCAGCGCAGGGAATCTATTCGACCTGCAGTTTTCCGCAGATTGAAATTCTGCCCGATAAATTTTTGTCGCCGCCGGTCTTGGCGGAGAAAAAAAGCTTATCGCGTTTTAGCTGGCTGTGGGGTGGAATTTTTTATGTCCGGGAAAAATTAAGCGCCACAATCGACAGCGGTCTGACCGAACCCGAGGCCGGCCTGCTCAAAGCTTTTTTGTTGAACGATCCGACCGTGCCTGACGATTTGAACATTTCTTTCCGCCAGAGCGGCTTGGCGCATATCGTCGCGATTTCCGGCTCGCACATCTCGGAGCTGATCGGCATCATTTTTTTCTGCCTGTTGTTTTTCGGTTTGAACCGTCGCCATGCTTTCTGGTTCTGCGTGCCGGTGATAATTTTTTACGTGGCGATGATCGGCGCTCCGGCTTCGGCTCTGCGAGCGGGGATAATGGGATTTTTAGTTTTATTGGCAATGTATTTGGGGCGCTTGGCGCGATTGGATTATACTTTAGCGCTGGCCGCAGCCGGCATGCTGTTAATTAATCCGCTGCTGGTGATCGCTGATGCCGGATTTCAGTTATCCTTCTTGGCGGTTTTGGGAATGATCTATCTTTATCCGGTTTTTGATCAATGGCTTGCGAGGTTTTACGAAAACAAAAATTCAACCACCCCCAGACCCCTCCTTGGAAAGGAGGGGAGTTTGCCGCAACGCGTCATTAAAATAATTTGCCAGACGGCCGCGCTGACGATCGCCGCCCAGGTTTTTACCGCGCCGATTTTGATTTTTGGGTTTCACCAAATTTCCCTGGTTGCGCCGATTGCCAACTTGTTCGCGCTTTGGTCCGCGCCGTTCATTATGATTTCCGCCTTCATTGCCATGACCGTATCGGCAATAATGCCAGCCGGCGCGGTCTATTTTTTCCTGCCCACTGATATTTTAGTTAAATATCTTATCGCCGTAGCGCAAATTTCCGCCAGCTTGCCGTTCGCTTATTGGAAATTTTAGCCGAGTCTTGTCAATAGGAAATTTTTGACGAAAAAGGTATAATTTTAGTAGCAAGCAATATGTAGTACGCAGTACGGTCTAAACCCATACTTCATACTACATACCCCATACTACAAAGTGCCAAAGTTCCGTGTCGAATTAAGAATAGCCTGGATAACCGCGCTGGCCGTGGCGGTTTTTGTGTTGGCTTGGCTCGCGATAATTCCGTCAGGGAAAATATCCTACGCGACAAATTTCAAGGGGTTTAATGATTTCATCAGCCAGCTGACGCCAAAGGAAAGGATCAGTGCCGAACCAGACGGCACGCAAGATATTATCGGCGACCCGGGATATTTTTCTTTGCGCACGCCTCGCCCGTTCAATCAGGCGAAGGTCACGGTGAAATTTCAAGCCAGTCCCGATTTGCCGATCGTCGAGGCCGGCGTTTCCACCGACGGCCGGACTTGGCAATACGATCTGCAGCCGCTTTATAATGCCAAGCTGGAAGAGCTGATGAAAAGTTGGAACGTGATTAGCGACGGCGGGACCATCCTGCTGCAGCGGACTAAACAATTCGACTCAATCGCCGATTTTTTAACCAATCCGCCGCCGGATGATCAGATTGCTTTGTCCGATTATAATCTGAAAACTGATTATTTATTGCCAGGTTACCAGCCGCAACGCGCGACCTCGACGATGTGCCGACCGCTGGTCGGCGCTTATCAATTTTACACTTACGTCAAAAACGAAAATTTGTTCGATGATTTTATCTTCCAGGACTTAAATAAAATTTCCGGCGCCAATCCGATCGACGTCTACGTTTATTATCGCGATAAATTGATCGACAGCGAATTTTTAGCCGATGACGGCGTGATCGACGGCAATAGCGAACAAAAACCTTGGCGGCATCTGCGGTTGAATTTGGCCAACTTGCCCGAAGGAGTTTATAAAGTCGATGTGCGCGTCAACGGCGATATTGTGACCAGGTCGATCACCACCGGACAAAGCAAGATGGCCTTCATTAATAATCTGCCTTTAGCCGACACGCCCGAAGTTTCTTGCGGTTTGAATTTTTTTACCGATGGACAAACCTTGTCAGTGCAGACTTCTCATCCGGCTGATCTGGGCAAAATAAATATCATTAAGAGTGGAACCTCGTCTTCGAGTGAGGAGCTGGATGTCAATCAGGCTTACCAGATCTTTAGCGCGAACGATTTGCCGCCCTCCGGCAGCCGGATAATTTTAACCGACGGCGGCCTCTCGCTCTCCACTGACGGACTTTTTTCGCTCTCGGCCGAGCAAATGGTTGATCCGCGTTTGAAAGTCGTTGATGCCAATTTCGACGCCGACCGCGAGGGAGTGGATTATATTTTAGCCAAATACACGCCGCCGGTGAGACGAGGGGATTGGCTCGTGGCACAGGCGAATTTTGATCTTACCGGCGCCTTTCGGCTGTGGAATAAATATTATTTTCTGATTTCCGCGCCCGGCCTTTCCGCCACCGATCAGCTTAATGACCAGGTGCGGATCAAGGAAATCAAAGTTGATTTGACCGGCACTTCGCTTTGGGAAAAATTAAGTAAGCTAATGAAAAGATGAAAATAATCAATTGGTTGAAAAAAAAGGAAAATTTCGTGCCGATAATTTTGTTTATCCTGGCGGTTTTGCCGTTTATTCCGAATACGCGGGATTTTTTCTTGTCGGATGATTGGGATTTTTTGACGCAAGTCGCCAACCCTCATCAACCGCTCTGGCATTATCTTTTTACGAATTATGTCGGCACGAATAGTGGCGGATCGTATCGTCCGCTGACGATTTATTTCTGGCTGTTCATCCATCATTTCTGGCAGTTGAATTATTTTTGGTATCATCTGGCGCAGCTACTATTGCACGCCGCCGACGCCGTCTTACTTTACCTGGTCGTTCTAAATTTCATCTGGCCGGAAAAGCAAACCGATCGCTTCGTTTTGGCGGCCGCCAGTTCGGCCGTTTTCATCCTCTTGCCGAATCACGCGGAAGCCGTGGCCTGGATCGCCGCCGTCTGCGATCCGCTTTGCGCCTTTTTCTATTTGGCGAGTCTGCTTGGCCTGCTTTTCTGTTTAAGATATTTTCGCGCCAGATTTTGGCTTTACGCGGCTTCGCTGCTTTTCTTTCTGGCGGCGCTTTTTAGCAAAGAAATGGCGATGTCGCTGCCGTTTATAATTTTATTTTTCTCGGCTTACCGTCTCTGGCAAAAACGTGATAAGGCGGTAATGATTTTATTCACGCTGCCGTACTTTCTGATCTTAGCCGGCTACTTTTGGTTACGCTATCGGGCGATCGGTTTGTTTTTCGGCTATTACGGCGAAGAACATTTGCATTTCGGATTGACCAAAACTTTAGCCGTTTACGGCGATATCGTCTCCAGTTTCGTTTTAAGCGATTATTGGCGCACGATTTTTTCGCTCTGGTTGAATGATCATCTCGCTGCGATTTTTATAATTTTTGCTTTATTTTTGGCTGGGCTCGGTTTTTTAACCTGGAAAAAAAAGTGGTCAGTTTGGCCGTGGCTTGTTTTCGCGTCGCTCGCCATCAGCCTGGTGCCGGTCGCGGATTTCGGAGTTAATCTTACCAAAACCTATTTTAGCGAAGAGGGAGAGCGTTACGGTTATCTGCCTTCGCTTTTCGCGGCCATTTTGATCGCCCTGGCGTTTATCGCGGTATGGAAAAAAATTCAAAATAAATTATCGCTGCGAGTTGTTTTTATTATTCTAATTATGGCCATTGCCGCGGGGTTGGGCGGGCAATTGCTTGCGAAAAATCAGCGGTATGAGGTGGCCGGTCTGGTGGCGCAAAAAGCGCTCGCGAACGCCGTGGCGCAAATGAAGCAAGGCGATTACGTTGGGGCGTTATTTTTCGGGTTGCCGGATAATTTCCATGGCGCGCCGATTTTCCGCAACGGCTGGCAGGAAGCGATCGCTTTTTATCTGCCGAAGCCGCCGATAATTTTATCGCCCTTCAACCGGACGGCTTATCAACCCGCCGGGCAATTCGCGGTGACGAGATATAACAGCGGCGATTTTGATTATTATGATATCAATGCCGCCAAATCGATCATTGCCAAGCCGAATTTTTCCTCCGCCGATTATGCCACGCTTTTAAATAATTATATTTTTGAACCGGGAGGGAGCAACGACCGTTATTTCGGCAATCGGCTTTCGATTTCGCTCTCCCGGAGCTTGGCGGCCAATCCCGGGATCGGTTTATTTTTTTGGAACGGCGCAAGCTGGACCGTGATGGCCGGTCAGCCGTAAAAAATATGCTCGAACTATCAATGGCGACAATCAAAATTCTCGCGTGGTCCAAAGTAATCTTGGCTTTGTTTCTGATCGGCGGAATCTGGCTGATCTATAGTAAAAAAATCAAAGCGGCGTATTTCTTGTGGCTAATCGGCGCGGCGGTCGTTGTTTTTTACGCCGTGATGAGCTGGAAATTGCAAAAGATGTTCTGGGGCGATAACGGCGACGAGGTATTTGTTTTTTCTTTTTTGACCAAGGCGATGTCGGCGCATCCATTCGGTGATTTCTTTTATGCCCATCTGCCGGCTTTTTATCCGCCCTTATATTTCTGGGTCGTCGGCTGGGCGGCGAGATTCGTCACTCCTTCCGGGATCACGGCCGCCAAGATCGGCGCAGCGGCAGTACTCGCGGTTTGGTTTTTCGGCGTCTATTATTTGCAAAAAATTTATTGGCGAAAAAAAACCAATCAGGTCGAGATCATTTCTTCGCCGTGGTTTTGGCTGGCCTTACCGGCCGTGGCTTTTTTGGCCAATGACTTCAATGATCTCATCTTCAAACCCTATGAAGCTATTTCCGCGATTTTGCTGGTCGTCTGGCTGGGAATGCTGGCCAATGAACTGGAAGAAAGATGGGATTGGAAAAAATATTTACTGTTCGGCTTGAGCGGCGGGCTATTATTTTTGACTTATTATTTCTGGTGGTTCTTCGTCGTCTTGTCTCTTCTCGCTTGGATAATCTTAAGCCAAAATAAAATTTTTACGGCGGCGAGAATTGTTCTTACCGGCGCGATAATTTTTTTGGTTAGCCTGCCTTATACCTTGCCCTTGGCAATTACCTACGCCCGCCTGGGAATCGAAAATTGGCAAGCCAGCTATTTTTATTACAGCCGTTTCGTGACCTATGTGCCATTTTTAAATTTTAGTCTGGCCGGAGCATTGTTCCTGATCGGCCTGGCCGGATTGATAATCTATCGCCGCAATAATTTCGTCAGGATCAACTTGTTCTTGTTCTTGTCCTGTTATGCTTATCAATTTTTGAATATTGTGTTATTTTTAGTGAGCGGCAAATCCTATCAAGCGGAAAAAGCTTTTCCCTATCTGGCCACCGTCTCTTTGGCGGTCGGCGCGGCGTATTTATTAGTGGACGCGGGGCGCCGATTTTCCGGCAAGAAATATTTTCGCGAAGCCGCGGCGATCGTCTTGGTGGTCATCGCGATCAGCCTGCCCTTCGGTTCTTTTATCGATAGTCCGGTGGTGCTGCAGAATTTGGAGACTGATCAGCAGGGGAATTCGGCGCAATACCTCTCCGCCAAGATCAAACAAACTGTACCTGATTATGCCACGCGTACTTGGCTCTCTTCCGGAATTCCCGAGATCAACGCCTATTTGCCGCTGGCATATTATTGGTATTCCAACCCCAGTTATTCTAATCCGGCGGTTCATTGGTCGGTCCGTTTCAGCCAGATAAAAAAAATGACCGAGGCTAAATCGGCTGACGAATTCCAAGCCGATCTTAACGGGCTCGGAGCGGATAAGTTCGATACGCTATTGCTTTATCAGGATAAAAATTCGCAGAGTTACCCGCTGTTCTATTGGCAGGACAATTATCCCAATGCCGGCAAACAGGAACAGCTTAATTTGAATCCCGCCTTGATCAGCGATAAATATTGGCAAAAAGTCTTTGACGATGGCGAATGGCGGATATTTTTAGCCAAGTAAATTTATTTATATGAAGATGAGAATTATTATTGAAGAATTATTCTGCTTTATCGGCTCAGCCATGATTGTTTTTTTTGGCATGGAGTTGTTATGGCCCCGGATCGTTTTGGCCTACTTCAATTATACTTGGCTGATTTTGGTTTGGCTCTTGGCCGGGATTATTCTGTTGTTTCTGCCGCGAGAGGAATGAAACTGTGATTGATATTCAAGTTGCTAAAAAATACCTCCGAAAATCCGGAGGTATTTTATTTTTTTTTCAATTCATATTCATTCACGGATCCGTTCCAATATAGCAGGGCATCGCCGGTTGACAGATCGATCTTTTCCCCGGCCGCGGGAAAAAATATTTCGTTCTGATCCATCTTGCCGATGATGATCGCCGCGCCGTAAAGATGGGCATTGTTGCTGGTAAAAGGATGATCCCACTGGATGTATAATTTTTGCGGAGCAAGATTTTTTACTTCGGTCATCGCCGTCACCAGCGACCGGCCGGTTTGATAAACATAAGGGTAATCGCGATTGACGACTTGGAATAAGTAAACGGTTTGCCAAGCGGTCAGAATGACAATGATTACCGCCGTAACGCCGAACCAGCGGCGGGAATTTTTTACGGCGAAATAATAATCAACGATTGCCGCCAAGATTAGGATCATCCCAAAGCGGGGGAGATAAGTGTAGCGGGAGGCGAGCGGGTCCCACCAATTCACCACGGCGAGCATGATCGTCGGCGCGACGGTAATGATAATCCATAAAAATCCGTAGCGGACTAAAGGCAGTTTTCGGTATGCGTAAAAAATCGCGGCGATAAACAGGAAACAGGCAAGAATCAGCCAGCCGACCGCCAAATGATGCAAGAGTGGCGTGAGTTCAGAGAGCGGGATAAAAAGATCGGTGATAACGATCGGCAGCCGGGCAATGGTGTGCCAGGAAAAAGCGAAAGTGCCGCTCGCGATATCGGCGCTTTGTTTTTGCCAGATAAATTGCTGCCAGCCGTAAAGCAAAAATAAAAAAATTATCGCCGACCAATAAATCAAATGCGCTTTGGTAAAAATTTTATTAACATTTTTTTTCCAGAAAACCAATAAAATGGCGAAAAGCAGAAGCGGAAAGATCGCGGCGATTTCTTTGCTGCCGATCGCCAAGAGCGCGGCCAAAAAAGAAATGAGCAAATAAATTTTTCTGCCGCCGTTCAAAAAGACTAGATAGGAAGCGATGCCGGCAAAAATAAATAAGGTGGCGATCGAATGCATATTGGCGCCGACCCAGACTAAAGGCTCGAAGGCCGTGCCGGCCCAGACGAATAATAGTCCTGTTATTGCCGCGGTCAACCGCGAACGGGATAATTGCCAGGCGATCAAAGCGGCGAAGAGCGAATTAACGAGATGCACCAGAAGATCAAAAGTAAAATAAGCCGGCGAATAAAAACCGAAGATTTTCCCCATCACGGTGTAAAAGAGATTCAGCACCGGCGAATAAAAACTGGACATCCGGAAAGTGAGAATGTTATAAAGATTCAGATTGATCCGGGCGCCGTGCCAGAGCCAGGTAAAATCATCCGAGAAGAAATAGGCGTGAAAAATCGTCCAGCCGAATAAGCATGCGGCGGCCACAGCGTAAAGCAAAGTCAAGGCCAGCCAAAATTTGGCCGTCGGCGATTTGCCGCCATTTTCCGAAGCAAGGTTGGCTGAAGATGAATTTGCTGACATAATTTGATTATACAATTTTAACTAATTTAAAGCAAAATTCGGGATTATTCAGCTACATTAATCATTATTGCCCCCAGGGCATATTATTGGTATAATTTAATTAATATTAAATCGAAAAATAGAGGAGGATCATCAAATCTATGAATAATTTTGAAAATCAGGCCGTCAGGCGTAATGAATCTTCGAGCCAGAATGAAACCGAAGACAGTGCGGATGATAAAAAGATTAAAGATACTCCGGAAGATCTGCGTTATAAATTAGGCCGGATGATGGCCGACATTGCCAAAAAGGGCAATGAACAGTTTGGCGGCGAGCCGATCTTGAATAATGATGCCAGTATAAATATGGTCCAGTGGGAAACGGGCAATGGCGGACCGCATTCTCGAAAAGATCGAAAAACCGATCGCGATGTGGTAAACGACCATTTGTTGCTTTATAGCGGGCTTGCAAAAATGGAAGAAGGGCCGAAAAGAGATGCGGCGGTTGCCGAATGGGCACAGAGGAGAGAAATGAGCCTGGCGGCCATGATGGAGAGGGCGATCGCGGCAGTCTGCGATAAAATTGTCGGCGATAAATTCATCATCGTTCTGCCAGCCATCTACGATGATATCGTCAACGGAATCGACAATATGATGGTCAACAAAGAAACCGGCGATGTGGTTTGCGCTTTCGATGAAGTTAGAGAGTACGAAGGTCTTCACCATGGCGAAGCCGGCCACGAAGAAGGCGTTTTAAGAAAAGTCAATGCGCATGAATGGGGGGACAAGACGAGGAAGGAGAAAAAAGAAGAAAAAATTATCAATCGCGCCGAGCGGGGCGGGGCGGTAATCAGATATGGTTTCGGCAAGGAAGGCGGCAAATTGGTCAAAAAGAAAATAACCGGCGTGCCGCTGTTTTATGTTTCTTTGACCGAGACCGAATCGAAAAGGCTTTTGAATGGGATGGATTATGATTCTGATCAACCCAGCGCCGTTGAATTGGAAATTTTCGATAAGCTGATCACGTCATTTGAAAAGCAAGCGGCAGATATAAAAAAAGCCAGGATTAATTCGGACGTCGCGCGTAATCTAGCTAATTTTGAAAAATCATTGGCAGTAATGAAAGAATTGCGGAAAAGATTTTAAAAAATTCACCTCTCGAGAGGGGTGGACTCGCGTCGCGCGAGGACGGGGTGTGTTACTGCAGGTTATTAAGGTCAAAAACATTTGCTACTTTTTTTAAAAAAAGTAGCACAAAAAACTGCTCGCAGGAGAAATTTTGGGACGCTCCGCTATCCCGCCGAGGCGGGACTAGCAAAATTTCAAACTTGCTCGCTAGACGCTCGCTCAGACAGTGAAATTTTGCACGGCTTCTACGCTGCGTGATTACGGAAATTTTCCAATGCGCGCTACAAAGAAGTAAATTAATTTTGATAAATAAAAAAAGCGCCCGAACTCAGAATAGATTAGTATAATTTTTAATTTTTAATCCGTAATTTTTAATTGAATTAAAACTATGCCAAAAAAAGCAGCAAAAAAGGCCAAAGTGGCGAACGCGGGAGGGGAATTAACTGATGTTCTTTTAGCGAGCAAAAAAATCTACAAGCCGTCGGCAGCGCTGGTAAAAGACGCGGTGGTGAAGGATTGGGAAAAGGCTCGCCGAGAAGCCGACAAAGATCCGCTCGCTTATTGGGAAGAAGCGGCGAAAGACTTGGTTTGGTTCAAGCCCTGGACGCAAGTTTTGGACAAATCCCAGAAGCCGTTTTTCAAATGGTTCACCGGCGGCCAGACAAATTTAGCTTATAATGCGATTGACCGCTGGCTGAATACGCCGAAGGAAGACAAGGTAGCGATCATGGGCGAAGATGAGACCGGCCGGGCTCGCGCCTTCACTTATAAAGAAGTTTCCCGCGAAGTAAATAAAATCGTTAATGGGCTGAAAGGCCTTGGCGTGAAAAAGGGTGATCGCATCGCCATCTATATGCCAAATATTCCGGAGATCGCTTTCGCGATGCTGGCCTGTGCCAAGCTCGGCGCGATGCACTCGGTGGTTTATGCCGGATATTCGGCTGCCGCTTTGAGCAACCGCATCCAAGACGCGCAGGCGAAAGTCGTTTTCACTGCCGACGGTTCCTGGCGCCGCGGTAAAGCCATCAACCTGAAAGCCGTGGTCGATGAAGCCATCCAAACTTGTCCCTCCGTGGAAAAAGTTATCGTTACCAAAAATAATAATCAGGAAGTTCCGTTCAATCCGACTAAGGATATCTGGCTGGCTGATTTTATCAAGGACCAATCCACCGAAGCGAAATGCGAAGCGATGGAAGCGGAAGACCCGGCGTTTGTTCTGTACACTTCGGGAACAACTTCAAAGCCGAAAGGTGTGGTGCATGTTCACGGC
This sequence comes from Candidatus Falkowiibacteriota bacterium, assembly GCA_963747695.1. Taxonomy (GTDB): domain Bacteria; phylum Patescibacteriota; class Patescibacteriia; order Patescibacteriales; family WJLG01; genus JAQTUZ01. The sequence goes on from CAVVFV010000008.1 coordinate 229,269, forward strand.
GGCTATCCGGTCGGCGTGTTGCGCACGATGAAATGGATTTGGGACATCAAGGATTCCGATATTTTTTGGTGTACGGCCGATCCGGGCTGGATCACCGGCCATTCTTATATTATCTACGGGCCGCTTTTGGCCGGCGTAACGACTTTGATGTATGAAGGCACGCCGGATTTTCCCGAACAGGACCATATCTGGAGCATGGTGGAAAAATATAAAGTAACGATCCTCTATACCGCGCCGACTTTGATTCGCGCGATGATGAGTTTGGGCGATGAATTGCCGGACAAGCACGAGATGCCGACTTTGCGCCTCTTGGGTTCAGTGGGCGAGCCGATCAATCCTAAGGCTTGGACATGGTATTTTAAACATATCGGCAAAAGCAAACGACCGGTGCTGGATACCTGGTGGCAGACGGAAACCGGCTGCAATATGATTTCGCCTTTGCCGGTGACGCCGCTCAAAGCGGGTTCCGCGACTAAGCCGTTTCCGGGAATCCAAGCTGATATTTTGGATATGAAGGGCAAAAAAGTTCCGGCCGGAAAGGGCGGCTATCTGGTGATCAAAACTCCCTGGCCTTCAATGATCCGCACGGTGTTCAACGCGCCGGAAAGATATCTGAAAACTTATTGGCACGATATCAAAGGCGTCTTCTTTACCGGCGATATCGGTTTCAAAGACAAGGACGGTTATTTCTTCATTCAGGGCCGCACTGACGATATGTTGAAAATTGCCGGTCATAGAATAGGCACCGCCGAAGTTGAATCAGCTTTTGTTTCCCATCCGGCCGTGGCCGAATGCGGTGTGATCGGCGTGCCTGACGAAATCAAAGGTGAAGTCATCAAGGCGTTCTGTATTCTGAAAAAAGGAATCATCGGCGATGATAAATTGAAAGAAGAATTGAAGATGCATGTGCGCCATACGATCGGTCCGGTCGCGGTTATGAAAGACGTCGCCTTTGTTGACTCTTTGCCGAAAACCAGAAGCGGCAAGATAATGCGCCGCATCTTGAAAGCCAAAGAGCTTGGCCTGCCGTTAGGCGACACTAGTGCGCTGATATAGCTCATAACACATAACACTTTGGCTATGGCAGAGTCTCCGCCTCGGGACTCTGCCCGGTCGGATCGCGGCAGAGTCCGCTGACGCGAGACTCTGCCGAAGCCAATATGGGGAGGGAATATCGATTTTATGTTTGGTTCCGTCGCAGTCTCCCGTAAGGGGACTGCGACGCAGGCGAATCAATTTTCGCCGCAGTCCGAGGCGAGACTGCGGCAAGACCAAAGATTTTGGCGATGATACGATAATTTTATGAAGCGAGTTTATATAATTCATGGCTGGGAAGCAAATCCGGAGAGCAATTGGTTTCCTTGGTTAAAGAAAGAATTAGCAAAAAAAGGTTTTCAGGCGGAAATTCCCGAAATGCCGAATTCGGCGCACCCTGTTTGTGAAGATTGGGTTAATTATCTGAAAAAAATCGTTGGCAAGGTTGATGAAGACACTTTCTTCGTCGGCCACAGTTTGGGCCCGATCGCGATTATGCGATTTTTGGAAACCTTGCCGGCTCGCGAGAAAGCCGGCGGCGTGATTATGGTTGCGGGTTTTTCCGAATCCTTGGGAATCCCGGAAACAGAGAGTTTTTTCCAGCAGCCGCTTGATTATGCTAAGCTTAAAAGTTCGGCCAAAAAATTTGAAGTTATCAATTCGGACAATGATCCTTATGTGCCGATAAATAGAGGGGAGATTTTACGAGACAAACTTGGCGCAGAGCTAACTATTATGCATGGTCATGGTCATCTCAATGCCGGCAACGGATTTTTCGAACTGCCGATCGTTTTGGAAAAGATATTATTATTGAGTAAATAATTGGAAATTTACATGACAATTTTTACTAATTTTATAGCAAAATAACAAAAACTTTCCAAGTATTTGTTTGGTGCCAAATTAATAGTTTATTAGAAAATTCATATGAGGAAGCCTTTCAAAAAACATTTAAAAACAATCCCAGTCGAAGAAGCTCACGAGGGAAGTGGAAAAAGGCAACTTATTTTATCGAAAAATGATGCGGTATCAGAACATTTTCAAGCCATGACAAAAGGTTTTCTCAAGGCAGGCTCAATGTTTGATTGGCATTTTCATGAAAATATTGATGAATTTTTCCTGGTACTAAAAGGTGAAGGATTTATTGAGTTTAAAGGTGGAGAAAAATTCGAATATTCTCCTGATGACCTCGTCTATATCCCAGATGGAATAGAACATAAAATTAAAGCCACTGGAAAAGAAGAAAGCGAATTTTTCTTTATTAGACTTAATAATTAAAATATTAAATTTGTAATTAATAATTTGTAATTTGTAATTATTCCATGGAAACCGCCTATCCCTTAAGTGAAAGAAAATTAGATAAGATTTTTAATCCGAAGACGATTGCCGTCATCGGCGCTTCCGACCGCGAAGGCGGCGTGGGCAACGCGCTGATGAAGAATCTGATCGGCAATAATTTCGGCGGCATCGTTTATCCGGTTAATCCGGCGCGCGAGAGCGTGGCAGGCATCAAAGCTTACCCGAAAGTTTCCGACATTCCCGATAAAATCGATTTGGCGATCATCGCCACTCCGGCGCCTACCGTTACCGCCATCGTCGAGGAATGCGGCCAGGCCGGAGTTTCCGGAATAATTATTATTTCCTCGGGGTTTGACGAGATCGGCGCCAAGGGCCATAAGATGAGCGAGGAAATTTTGTCGACCGCCCGCGAATATGGGATGCGCATCATCGGCCCGAACTGCCTGGGATTTATCCGGCCGTCGATTCATTTGAACGCCAGCTTTGCCAACAAGATGGCCTTGCCCGGTCATATCGCTTTCATTTCTCAGTCTGGCGCGCTCTGCACGGCCATTCTTGACTGGTCGTTGAAAAATAACGTCGGCTTTTCGCAATTCGTTTCCATCGGTTCCAACATCGATATTTCTTTCCATGATCTGATTGATTATTTCGGCGACGATCCGGAAACGGACAGTATTTTGATTTATATGGAATCGCTGACCGAGGCGCGGAAATTCATGTCAGCTGCCCGCGCTTTTTCCCGGAAAAAACCGATCGTGGTTTTGAAAGTCGGGCGCACCGAAGCCGGTTCCCAGGCGGCTAAGTCGCATACCGGCGCGATCACCGGCAACGATTCCGTTTATGACGCGGCTTTCGAGCGCGCGGGAATAATCCGCGTTGATGGCGCTTTGGATTTGTTCCACGTGGCCAAGATGCTGGCGATGCAGCAACGTCCGGCGGATAACCGTGTCGCGGTCATTACCAATGCCGGCGGTCCGGGCGCGATTGCCGCCGACTGGCTGGCTATGAAAGGCGGACGCTTGGCCCAATTATCCCATACCACCGTGGCCGAGCTGAAAAAATTCTTGCCGGCTGCCGCTTCCACAGTCAATCCGGTGGATATTTTGGGTGATGCCGATCAGCATCGTTACCGGCAAGCGGTGGAATTATGTCTGGCTGATCCGAACGTTGACGCGGCTTTGGTTATTCTGACGCCGCAGGAGATGACCAGCCCGACCGATGTCGCCCGACAGATCGTTTCGATAAAAAATAAAACCGGCAAAACTATGTTCGCTTCCTGGATGGGCGGCGATGACGTTGCCGAAGGGCGGGTGATTTTGGAAAAAGGGCACATCCCGATTTACCGCACTCCGGAGGAAGCAGTGGATATTTTTATGTATGTTGACAGTTATCGCCGGCGTTTGGAATTCTTGAAGGAAACTCCGGGGTCGGTGCCTCATGCTTTTCAGCCGAAGACAGAAAAGAATCGTGAGCTGATTGAAAAAGTTATTGCCGATCATCGCACTGTGATGACCGAAGCCGAAGCCAAGGAAATGATCGCCAATTATGGAATTCCGGTCGCCAAGAACGGTACAGCCAATTCGGCTACTGAAGCCGGAGCAATCGCTTTCCAGATCGGCTTCCCGGTAGTGATGAAAATTCTCTCGCCGGATATTTTGCATAAAACCGATATCGGCGGCGTGAAGTTGAATATCAGTTCGCGCTCCGAAGCGGAAGCGGCCTATCATGAAATTCTGGCCGGCGCGAAAAAAGGCGCACCGAAAGCTAAGATTGATGGCGTCTTTGTCGAGGCAATGACCAAAAAACGTTATGAGCTGCTGATCGGCTGCAAGAAGGATGAAATTTTCGGCCCGGCGATCGTCTTCGGCATGGGCGGCGTAGCCGTCGAAGTCTTCCGCGACACGGCGGTCGGCTTGCCGCCTTTGAATATGTCTCTGGCTTTGAAGATGATCCAGGAAACCAAAATTTATAAATTACTGGCAGGCTATCGGGGCATACCGGGCGTGGATATTGAAGCGATCCAATTCTTGCTTTATAAATTCGCTTATCTGGTCGCTGATTTTCCCGAGATCAAAGAATTGGATATCAATCCGTTCGCGGTCGATGAGAACGGCGGCGTGGTTTTGGACGCCAAAGTTATTTTGGATGAAAAAGTTTTGGGCGTCAAACATAAGCCCTACGCGCATTTGGTAATTTCCCCTTATCCCAAAGAGCTGGAAAAAAATATTGTTTTGAAAAATAAGAAAAAAGTTTTGTTGCGCCCGATCCGTCCGGAAGATGAAAAATTAGAGCAGGAAATGATCGATAATTTTTCCGCTCGCACCATGCGTGATCGTTTTTTGGGGAGAGTGGCTAAGGTCAATTTGGAGATGCTGCGCGGCTTCACCCAGATCGATTATGACCGTGAGATCGCCCTGGTCGGCGTGTTGACGGAGCGCGGCCGGGTGCGTTTTATCGGCGTGGTCAGATTGATCGCCGATCCTTACAATGAATCGGCTAGCATGGCGATCGCTATTGCCGATCCCTGGCAAGCGCTTGGTTTAGGCGGCGAGATGGTCGATTATATTTTGGATATCGCCCGCGTCCGCGGCTTGAAAAAAGTCTGGGCCGAATTTTTTCCATCCAACGAGCGGATGAAAAAGATTTTGACTAAACGGAATTTTACCCTCAAGGAGCGCGGCAAGACGATGATCGGGGAATTGGAACTTGGATAAAAAATTCCCCTCTTGGGAGGGGTGCCGAGCCCGGCGAATAGGTGCGGGTTTATTCCCGACATTATTTCAAATATCTTTGCCACTTTTTTTAAAAAAAGTGGCGCAAAAAATCGCGCGCTGGACAAATTTCCTATCACTCCGCTATCCCGCCAATGCGGGACTAGCAAAATTGCTATACTTGTCCCGCTTTTATTAATAATATTATAATAAGGAGGCGGGACTTCGAACAACGCAATTTTGCACGGCTTCCCTGTCCCGCCAGCGGCGGTGATACGCTTCGTGATTACGGAAATTTTCCAATGCGCGCTACAAGGAAATTTATTATTTTGACAAATAAAAAAGCGCCGGAACTCGAGGTGAGTTCGGCGGCGCTTGCGGATGAGTATGATGCCGTTATTTTTTCGGCGTTGCGGCTGGTTCCTGTGGAAGTGGTGGCAAGCGTTTCAATATTTCAGCCGTATTTTTCCTGACACCTTCAAGGTTCAACAGTATACACATCAACATGAGAATAACGGCGATAAAAAGGATATTTAAAACTATTGGGTTCATAAAACCTTCCAGAAGAATGTGAAAGTGCAAGATTTGATATATTAATATAATATCATATTTAACTAATTTTGTCAATAATGTGGGAATCGATTAAGAAAAATAGGGAAATCGCGGTTTTTATCGCATTTTTAATCATCGGGTTGGCTGTTTACGCCAACTCTTTTGGCAACCAGTTTTTTTGGGATGATAATGACGAGATCGTTAATAATATTTACGTCCAGCATTTTGATGTCAGCAAGATGTTTTCGCAGAGCATGATTTCCGGCGCCGGGCAAACCGATAATTATTACCGGCCGATCCTGCTTTTGTCGTACGCCGTGGATTATCAGCTTTGGGGAATGAATCCGTTCGGTTTCAATCTGATCGATGTGCTGCTGCACATCTTTAACGCGTGGCTGATTTTTATTTTATTATATTTCCTTTTGTCGTTGCGGCAAACCGCGTCCACTGAACCACCCTCCAACTCCTCCTTTGAGAGGAAGGGGGTTTGGCTGGCGTTTTTGCCGGCGCTGATTTTTTTGGTTCACCCGCTAAACACCGAAGCGGTCGATTATGTTTCCGGGCGAGCCGACGTCTTGTACGCTTTTTGGGCGCTTTTATCGCTTTTATTCTATTATTATTTTTTTCAAGCCAAAAACGTCAAGGGTAAGATCATCAACTATTCGGTCGCGGTGGTTTTTTTTATTTTTTCCCTGCTTACCAAAGAAACGGCTGTCGTGCTGCCGTTCCTGGCCGTGCTGATGGAGTTGGTTTTCCTGGCCAAGGGTGATTGGCGGACCAAAACGAAAACGGCCGCCAAAAATTCCTGGCCGTTTTTTTTGGTTTTAGCAGTTTATCTCCTGCTGCATTTGACGGTTTTTAATTTCAGCCATCTGGCCGGCGTTCCGATCGGTTGTCAGGGGGAATATTGCTCTTTCGGGATCGTTAAGCGGTTTTTGGTTTTCGGATCGGTGACCTTGAATTATTTTCAGATTTTATTCGTGCCGCTCGGTTTACATATGGAAAGGGCGGTGACGGAGTTCGGTTCGGTTTATTCCTGGAAAACTCTGGCGGCCTGGTTCGCCGTGCTGGTCTGGGCGGCGGTAGCGGTCATCTTTTGGAAAAAATCCCGGAGCATCGCCTTCGGATTATTTTGGTTCTTCATCCTGCTGCTGCCGACTTCGGGAATCTTAGTCAGGATGAATTATCCGACCTACGAGCATTTTCTTTATCTGCCGATGATCGGATTTTGGCTGGCCCTCGGCGGCTTGATCTGCCTCGCCGCTGATAACCTTAAAAACGACCGGGTTTTACTCTTGGCGAAGATATTATTTTATGTTATGCTAAGCGCTTGTGTGGTTTTTTGGGGAATCCTGACGATCCGGCGCAACTTGATCTGGCATGATCCGATAACTTTCTACGAAAATAATTTAAAGTATTCGCCGCAGAGTTTTATCGAGCATACTAATCTGGGAATCGCTTACGATAATGCCGGACGACCAACCGAAGCGATAGCCCAATATCGCCAAGCGATTGGCATTGATGATGTTTATCCGCAAGTGCATTACGATCTGGCCAACGCTCTGGTGGGAGCGCAACAATACGACCAGGCGGAAAAGGAATATTTGCTCGCCATCGCCATGGATCCGGAATTTATTTTGCCTTACCGGAGTTTATATGATTTGTATAGTTATTTAGGGGAGAAGGATGAGGCAGGAGAAATTTTAAAAAAGATGCCCGGCAATAATTAATTGCTATACTGTTATATTGCTATATTGTTAGGCAGCGAGAAAAATTTTTTTGCAAAATAACAATATGACAATATAGCAATATAACAATATGTCAGCATGATTAAGAATTTTTTCAACAAACAGATTAATAGCATTACCGTGGCGGCGATCTTGGTCGCTTTGTCTTCGCTATTAAGCCGTTTGCTCGGAGTGTTTCGTGATCATATTTTGGCGGGGCAGTTTGGCGCCGGTCCGACGCTCGATGCTTATTATGCCGCGTTCCGCGTTCCCGATCTGGTTTTCAATTTGCTGGTGCTCGGGGCGCTCTCGGCCGGTTTAATCCCGGTCTTTACCGGTTTGATCAAAGATTTTAAGGGTACGATGACCAACCTTTTCGGCTTGGAAAATACCGAGGCTTGGCGACTGATCAATAATATTCTGAATTTGATTCTAATCTCGATGGCCGTGCTTTCGGTGTTAGGAATAATTTTTGCCGACCCGATCATCAAAACGCTGATCGCTCCGGGATTCTCGCCGGCAATGCAGGCCAAGACCGCCGGCTTGAGTCGGATAATGTTCTTATCGCCGATCATCTTGGCCGTCTCCAGTATTTTCAGCGGCGTCTTGCAGACCTTCAAAAGATTTTTTATCTATTCGCTGGCGCCGATTATGTATAATGTCGGAATTATCTGCGGCGCCTTATTTTTAGTGCCGCTGTGGGGGATCTATGGTTTGGCCTGGGGCGTAGTTTTCGGCGCCTTGCTGCATATGTTCATCCAATTGCCGGCGGTTTTCACATTAGGTTACAAGTATCGCCCATTCCTAAATCTGCGCGATGTCCATCTGCGGAAGATCCTGATGATGATGGTGCCGCGGACTTTGAGCCTGGCGGTTTCTCAATTGAATCTGGTGGTGATCACTTTCATCGCTTCCGGGTTGGCTTCCGGCTCGCTGACGGTTTTCAATCTGGCCAATAATCTGCAATATTTTCCCATCGGCATTTTCGGCGTTTCTTTCGCCATCGCCGCCTTTCCTTCGCTTTCTTCGGCCGCGGCTGATAATAAAAGATTGGTGCGGAATTTTTCTTGGACCATCAGGCAGATTTTATTTTTTATCGTGCCGTCGACTATTTTGCTTCTGGTCTTGCGGGCGCAGATCGTCCGCGTCATCCTCGGCTCCGGCCAATTCACTTGGCAGGACACGATGCTGACTTTCAACACTTTGGGATTTTTCACCATCAGTCTTTTTGCTCAAGCGACCGCGCCTCTGCTGATCAGAGTCTTTTATGTCCGTGAAGATTCAACTACGCCATTCGTCATCGGAATAATTTCCGTGGCGGCGGAAAGGATAATCGCGCTCTATCTGGTGAACCGGATGGGCGTCGGCGGATTGGCCTTGGCTTTTTCGCTGGCCAATATTTTGAATTTTATACTCTTGTGGCTGATGCTCCATATTAAGCTGGGCGATCTGCTGGAAGGTAAGATCTTGGTTTCCGTCTTAAAATTTTCCGTGGCCGGATTGATCTGCGGTTTTATCGCCCAGGAAATGAAAGGTATCGTCTGGCCTTTTATCGATATGACTAGGTTCTTGGGTGTTTTAGTCCAAGGTTCGGCGGCCGGCCTTTGCGGTTTGCTTGTTTACGCCCTGTTCTGCTGGCTGCTTAGGAGCGAGGAAATGGCCAGCTTCATCTCCTCGGCCAAGAGCCGCCTTTTGCGGATTATGGCGAAAAATCCGCCGGCCTTGCTCCAGTCGATCGACTCGATCGATGACGTGGATAAGAATAGTTTGTAAAAATTACTAATCATCCATTAATAAAGGGCATCTTGAAAAAGTGCCTTTTTTATTGATTGACCTTTAGTAAAAAAAACCGTAGTATAATAATATGATGCGAATACTACGAATTGTTCGCGAATACTACAAATTAATTTAACGAATTAATATAGAATAATTCGATAAATAGTTCGCTGTATTCGCGAAAAATTTGTAGTATTCGCATTATGTTTATTTATGAAAAATATCAGAAACTTCTGTATTATCGCCCATATCGACCACGGCAAATCCACTTTTTCCGACCGGCTTTTAGAATTGACCGGTACGATCGAGAAGCGGAAAATGCGCGAACAGTTTCTGGATAAATTGGATCTGGAGCGCGAGCGCGGCATCACCATCAAATTGAAACCCGTCACCATGCATTGGGAAGGGTATATTTTGAATCTTATTGACACGCCCGGGCACGTGGATTTTTCTTATGAAGTTTCCCGGTCGCTCGCGGCCGTCGAAGGTGCAATTCTCTTAATTGACGCCACGCAAGGGATCCAGGCCCAGACGCTCGCTAATTTATATCTCGCGATGAAAGAGGATCTGACCGTCATTCCGGTGATCAATAAGATCGATCTGCCGGCGGCCGATGTGCCGAAAGTGAAACAAGAAATAATCCATTTGATGGGCTGCAAGGATGAGGAGATTTTATTGGCTTCAGGAAAAACCGGCGAGGGCGTGGAAAAAGTTTTGCGGGAAGTGATCGCCAAAGTTCCGGCCCCGGATCCGTCCCGCGAGGGGAATCCGACGCGGGCGCTGATTTTTGATTCCAATTACGACGAATATAAGGGCGTGGTGGCGCATGTCCGGGTGATGGACGGCGCTTTCAAAAAAGGCGACAAGATAAAATTATATAACACTAAAACGGTCAGCGAAGTTTTGGACATTGGTATCTTTAATCCCGAATACCAACCGACCGGTGACTTGAGTACCGGCGAAGTCGGATATCTGGTTACCAGCTACAAAAATGTTACCGAGTGTGCGGTCGGCGATACGGTCACGACCGTGGCGGACTTTGAGAAGATTGAACCGTTGAAAGGCTATGAAAAAGTCAACCCGATGGTTTTTGCCGGAGTTTTTCCTCGCGAGGGCGATGATTTTCAGGCACTGCGCGAAGCCATGGACCGCTTTAAGTTGAATGACGCCTCGCTTTCTTATGAACCGGAACATTCCGAAGCCTTGGGTTTTGGTTTTCGCTGCGGCTTCTTGGGATTATTGCATTTGGAAATTTTTCAGGAACGTCTTTCGAGAGAATTCAATCTGGACCTGATCGTTACCGTGCCGTCAGTAGCTTATAAAGTTTATAAACGGAATGGCGAGGAAGTGATCATCCGCACGCCGCAAAAATTGCCCAATCCGACCGAGATCGATCATGTTGAAGAGCCTTGGGTGGCCCTGGACGTGGTTGTGCCCAAAGAGTATATCGGCAAAGTTATGGAGTTGGCCGTGGATAAAAAAGGAATTTATAAAAATACCGAATATTTGGACGAGTCGAGAGTGATTATGCATTATGATCTGCCGATGGCTTCGATCCTCACTGATTTTTATGATAAGATAAAAAGCGCCAGTTCCGGCTTTGCTTCGATCAATTACGATTTTTTGGATTATCGGCCGGCCAAAGTCGTCCGCCTGGATATCTTGGTAGCTGAAGAGCCGATTGAAGCATTATCGACGATCGTTTATGAAGATGATGCATTCCGTTCCGGACGCGCCGTAGTGGAAATTTTGAAAGATACTTTGTCGCGGCAGATGTTCGTCGTCAAATTGCAGGCGGCGGTGCAGGGGAAAGATCATCGCTTCGGAAAGATTGTCGGCTTTGCGCAAAGATGTTACCGCCAAATTATACGGCGGCGACGTTTCCCGCAAGCGCAAGCTTTTGGAAAAACAAAAAAAGGGCAAGAAGAAGATGATGGCCGCCGGGCGGGGATCGGTGGAGATACCACCGGAGACGTTCGTGAGGATATTAAAAAAATAAAAAAAATAATCCGAACCCACAAAATATCGCGAATACTACGAACATGATAACGAATTGATAAGTTCGGTTCGATAAAAGTTCGCAGTATTAGCGCATATAATTCGTAGTATTCGGATTATATTATAATAATATGATCAAGAGAAAAACAATAGTCAAAGTCGTTTGGATTTTCATCTCTTTCATGGTTATCTTTTCCATGGTCGCCTGGACCGTAGGAACTTCATTTACGAGATAAAATTTGCTGATGAGAATAAATTATATTCGATTCGCGGTTTTCGCGGCATTCGCATAAATTCGCAGATTCGCATCATATTTTATGAATAAGATCTGGCAAATCGCGCCCAAAATCCGCGAAGGATTTTTCAAGAAATTTCCCGAATACGACCGGGTGATTTTGCAATTGCTGCATAACCGCGGTTTAAGAGAGAGCGAGGAGATGGATCTTTTTTTGCACGGACATTTTGAAAATAATTTCAGTCCCTTCTTATTCAATAAGATGGAAGAGGCGATCAATCTGACTATCACTCATATCAAAGCGGGTGATAAGATTTGCATTTATGGCGATTACGATGCTGACGGTATGACCGCTTCGGCTCTCTTGGCTGAGGTGTTGGCGACTTTGCGCGCTGACTGTTTCGTTTATATTCCTGACCGCGGTAGCGAAGGATATGGCTTGCATCGGGAGGCGATCGACAAGGCGATAAAAAAAGGAGCGAAGCTTTTAATAACCGTCGACGGCGGCATCCGCAATAAGGGCGAAGTCGAATACGCCCGAGCTCGCGGGCTGGAAACAATCATCACCGATCATCATACCCCGCCGGAGTCTTCAGCCAATCTGCCCGATTGTCTTGATCGTCAATCCGCACCTCAAAGGAGAAAAATATCCTTTTAAGTTCTTGGCCGGAGTCGGCGTGGCTTTCAAATTTTCCCAGGCCTTGGTGGAGCGGTCGAAATTGAACGCCGAGCAGAAAAAGAAAATTTTGGAAAAAACTTTGGACTTGGTGGCGATCGGCACCGTGGCCGATTGCGTCACTTTACTGGGAGAAAACCGGCTGCTTTTAAAAAAAGGACTGGAAATTTTAAACGAGACTAAAAGAGTCGGTTTGAAAGAATTGATGAAGGCGGCCAAGATCGAGGGCAGGCAGCTGGAGGCTTGGAATATCGGTTTTCAGATCGCGCCCCGGCTTAACGCTTCGAGTCGGATGGGTTCGGCCGGCAATGCCTACAATCTGCTTTCGACCAAGGATAAGAATGAGGCGGAAAAAGAAGCGCAATTGCTGAACGATCGCAATCTGCGGCGGCAGAAGGAAACGGAAGAGATCGTCGCCGAGGTGGAGTTGCAGATCAAAAAGCAGTTCGAAGAAAAAATTATCATCGGCATCTGTCCGGAAAAAGCCAAGCCGTGGAACGAAGGGATCGTCGGTCTGGTAGCCGGCCGGATTGCCGAAAAATATTATAAGCCGACTTTGATCATTACTAAATCGGAAAAAGGGTTCAAGGGTTCTGGCCGTTCGATCGAAGAATTCAATCTATTCAAAGCAATCGAAGAAGCCGGAGATTTGCTGGGCAATCACGGCGGGCATCCGATGGCCGTCGGTTTCAATGCCAGCGAGGCTAACCTTCATCTTTTCGCCGAAAAGATCAGAAAAATCGCCAAACGAGATTTGGGTCACTTGCAGCTCGAGCCGAAATTGAAGATCGACTGTGAAATCATCCTCGAGGATGCCAGCCGCGACTTTTTATCGCGAAGTCCAGAGATTGGCGCCGTTCGGCCAGCATAATCCCGAACCGAAATTTTTGAGTGAAAATATCCAGATTAAGGATATGATGAAAATGGGGGCGAACGGCCAGCATATTAAATTCCGTTTTGGCCTGCCGATGGCTGCGGGCAGGCGGTCTGGGGGGATCGGCTTTAATCATGCCGAGGAATGGGCGGATTTCAAGATCGGTGATTTGGTCGACGCGGTTTATACTTTGGACGAGAATGAATTCAACGGCAATACCAGCCTGCAATTCAAATTGATCGATCTGAAATTGCACGGCAGCGAGTTGATCAAGAAAGGACATTGGTCGGCGGAGACGGTATATATAGATTGAAATATCCAATAATAAATAACCAATATTAAAAAAATATTAAAATATTTTAATATTAAAATATTTTTTGGATATTTTTTATTTGATATTTATTTGTTATGATTCAAAAAAAACAAAAACTTATTATTTATACTGATGGCGGCGCGCGGGGAAATCCGGGTCCGGCGGCGATTGGCGCGGTTTTAAAGGACGAGAAAGGGGAGCTAGTCGCGGAAATTTCCGAGTATATCGGCGAGACCACTAATAATCAAGCCGAATATCGGGCGGTGGTTGCGGCCATGGAAAAAGCTAAGAAACTTGGCGCCGAGGAATTGCAATTTTTTTTGGACAGCGAATTAGTGGTTAAGCAGCTTAACCGCGAATACAAAGTCCGCGATAAAGAACTGGCGCCGTTTTTCATGAAAATATATAATGCCGCGATGGGATTTAAGAAAGTAACCTTCAAACATATTCGCCGGGAACTTAATGCGGAAGCGGAAGGTTGGTGAATGAAGCGCTGGATAATAAAAAAGTTAATTAGTCGATTGGTTAATTAGTTAATTGGTTGTAAAATATTCAATTTCTCAATATAAAAAAACCGTCAGCCTGTATTGTGCCGATGGTTTTTTATATTGATAAATTATTAACTCTTAAACTAATTAACCAATCGACTAGTCAACCAATCATATTTTTCGATATTCTTGTCCGCCAAGCTCTTGGATATATTCGATTTCTTTTTTCCCCTCCTCGCCTTTGAACAGATGCTTGAAGCGGGCCTGGATTTTCAGATATTCTTCGACTTTGATCGGAGTTTGAATTTTAGAAACGTTAACGAGCTGGCCGTCGACATATTCCAGAAGGGGATAAAGGCCGGTTTGCACTGCCAATTTTGCGACTTGCATCGCGTCGGAAGTTTTGATGCCAAAGCCGGGAATGCAGGGTGACATTATCTGGATATATCCCGGTCCCTGGGTTTCAATGCCTTTTCTGACTTTGGCGGTAATATCCAAAGGGTAGCCGGCGGTGGATTGGGCGATATATTTTACGCCGTGCGCTAAGGCGATGGCGAGCATATCTTTTTTGCGTTGGGTTGAACCGATCGAGGCCGAACCGGCCGGAGTCGTCGTAGTGGAAGCGCCGGGCGGCGTGGCGCCGGAAGCCTGAACGCCGGTATTGGAATAAACTTCCGTATCGTAGCAAATATATAAAATATTTTCGCCCCTTTCCCACATCCCCGAAATCAAGCCAAAGCCGATATCAAAAGTCGAGCCGTCGCCTCCCTGGACGATGACCTTGGTATTCCGTAGGTCCGCAATACTTTGCGGACCAGTCGGTTTGCCCGCAAGGTATTGCGGGCCTACGGATTTTATTTTGAAATTCAAAGCGGCTCGGATGCCGCTCGCGACCGCGGCGGGATTTTCGAACAAAGAATGGATCCAGGGAATTTTCCAGGCCGATTCCGGGTAAGGAGTGGTGGTCACTTCCAAACAGCCGGTGGCGTTGGCGATAATCACATCCGGGCCCATCGCCCGGGAAGCGGCTATGGCCGCGATCATCTGCCCGCAGCCGGCGCAGGCGCGGTGGCCCGGAGCGATTAAGCACATCGCCAGCCTTTTTTTTAGTTGAATCAGGAGATATTTTATTTTGCATAATTTAATTATGAACTAAAATGTCGGTGATTTACCTGCCGCTAAGATGCCGAGAAAATCATTGTTGATGCATTTTACCACACAGGGTATCGCCGCTAGAATTATAATTGGACCGTATATGCATCTCAGCACCTGCTGGTCGATACATTCATACTGGACATAGGCGACTCCTGTCGCTTTGGCTCCGTTAAGATCCGCGGCCAGTTTGTTAGATCTGTCCGAAGGCCGTTGGTGGCCGCCGTAGACGCAGGTTCCATTTCATGGCAGCTGCCGTTTGTGCGCGCCGGGAATAGGCGTGCCAGGCGCCGTGACCGTAAATCATTGTGAAAGAAGAGAATTGATCCATCAGATCCGATCACCCTGGCATTGAGCGGAATTGATATTCCAGGCGCTGCCGATAACGTTGAGGGCGGCGGGAGTTTGCAACGCTTCACAGTTGGTGCAGTTTCCGGCTTCCGTGGTACAGCAGCAAATTTGGCTGATGTCGGCAGGCTGACCGGCGCACAAGCTGGCGACAGACGTTTTGAAAAGGTTATTGGGGCAAAGGGATTCCGCACCGAACATTCCTTGAGAGCCGGTAAGCAACGTCTGGGGAGTTTGCCAGGAGCAGTTGGCGCCAGAAGTGTCTTGCGCCTGCTGGTACCGGAGTTTGGATCGCGGTCGGTTGCAAATTTATCAGCGCCGGATTGACCTGATTAAGGATTAGATAAGAAGTTAGCACCAGCACCAAACCGGTAATGCTCGCGGTGATCATCGATTTGGCTTCGGTGACATTGGAAGCGTTGCCGCCGGCGGTAATCCACATCAGTCCGCCGATCATCAGAACTACCGCAGCGACGATGCCCACAGCGCTGACGGCAAAGGTATAGATCAGTTTGATATAGTTAGCGATCGGCGCGGTGGAATTGCCAAAAGTTATCTGCGTGTTCAAAGTGGCCTGACCGCCCGAAAAGGTCGGGATCGGCACCTGCAAAATGAGCGGGGGATACGCTTTAGTCGGAGCGGGAGCGGAGCAAGCAGCACTTGATGGGCCGGAATTAGTACTCCGCCTGCCAGGTGCAGTTAGGAGGCGTCCATGTTCCTTCGCCTCCGCTGGCGCAGGCATCGCACGATGAGGCGCCGCAATCTGATGCATACGCTCCGCTGGCGGTGGTTTTGGCGCCGTCGTTATCGTCGGTGCAAGTGCAGACGCCGGTGGGTTCGCCAAGGTTCGACCATTGGCAGCCGGCTCTAGCATTGCAAGCTTCGGGCGTTTCTAATATAGCATCCGTACAGTGACCGCCTTCCTGGCCAGGTATCATTGAGCAGGCGGCTATGGCAAATCTAGCTGTATCCACGAACTGAAAAACAATTATCAAGACAAATGCAAATTTAATAAATTTTTTCATTTTAAAATTTTTAATCATAAAATTTATATTGTTATATTGTTGAGTTACAAAAAATTATTTCATTGAAATAAATTTTTTACTAAAAAGCTTAAAATCGTTGCGTAGCAATATAACAATATAGCAATATGACAATATTCTATTTTCCAATAAATTCAACTTCTTTTCCTTTTCTCACAGCTTTATTTATAATAGCTTTAATCATCCCCCGCGTGACGTCCCGTCCGCCCAGGCCGATGATGAAATTTTTGACTACGGCGTTGATTTTTCCCTGCACTGCCGCTTTAACCTCGATATATAGCGGGCCGGCATAGCCTAAAGAAACGGCTTTTTCCGCGACTAAAATATTTTTGGCGCCGACTTTTTTTAAGACATTAATGATCGCTTGCTCGGGAAATGGCCGGAAAGTCCGCAACTTCAAAACGCCGATGCTGCCGCTGGAACCGAAGATGCCGCCGGCCGATCTTTTTTCATCGATCACTTCCTTAATCGTACCGACCACCGAACCCATGGCAACGATCACGGTTTTTGCGCGCTCTGAACCGTAATACTCGATTAATCCATTATCAAATTTCAAATTTCTAATTTCCAATTTCGAACTGGTTATCGGAATAGTTTTATTATATTTTTCATATTCGGATTTTATTACCTCTAAAGATAAGACGAGATCATCGTGCAGTTCTTGGCGGATTTCCAGATAATCAACCGGAGTAGCGAAAGCGCCGAACGTCCGCGGATTGGCCGGATCCAGATATGTTCCCGTCTTGGGCTTATAGTCGGGTAAGAATTTTTTGATATCTTTTTCCGAAGGAATACTCACTTCTTCGTAAGAATGGGTTAAGACAAAACCGTCGACATTGACCATTACTGGCAAATGTAATTTTTCCGCAATTTTGTAAGCCAAAATATGCTGGGTGACGGCTTCCTGATGATTTTCGGCAAACAATAAGATCCAGCCGGCATCGCGGATGGTCATCACGTCTTGCGCGTCGTTCCAGATGTTGATTGGCGCGGACACGGCGCGGTTAGCGCAGGTGATCACGACCGGCAAGCGCATTCCGGCGATGTTGAAGATCACCTCGGTCATCAAAAGCAAGCCTTGCGAACTGGTGGCTGAATAGGCGCGGACGCCGGTCGCGGCAGCGCCCAAGATTATGGAAGCGGCGGCAAATTCGCTCTCGGCCCGGACATATTCGTAATCAGCCTCGCCGTCAGCTTTGAAGCGCGCCAAATCTTCCATGATGTGCGTCTGCGGCGTAATCGGATAAGCGGAGACGACCGCGGGCTTGATATTTTTTATGGTTAAGGCAATTGCTCGCGAGCCTTCGAGGATTTGAGGTTTATTCATATATTGCTATATTGTCATATTGTTATATTGTAGCGCTACGTTTTTACAACTTTTCTACATTTTCTCGTTGCGTAGCAATATAACAATATAGCAATATGACATTTACTTCTTTTCCAGTTCCATCTTAATCACCTTGACCGGGCACTCGGAGGCGCAGACGCCGCAGCCTTTACAGAAATCGTAATCGGTTTGCGGCTTGGGTTTGCTTTCCGGCTGATCAACCATCTTGATGCAGTTTTCCGGACAGACGCGGGCGCAGGTGGCGCAGGAAATACAATGCTCCAGATCGGTCTTCGGGCGGAAAGTGCGCCAACCGCCCGTATGGTTGGTAATGGTTGAACCTGGTTGAACAGTAATATCGATAGACATATTTTATTGGGAATAAATATTTGTAATGATTAATGATAGATGATAAATGATAAATTTTGATTAATTTTTTAATCTATCATTAATCATTTATCATTTAGTATCGTACGCTTTTTCGATAGCGGTAATATTTTTTTGGACTATCTCTTCTCCCTTTTCCTCGAACTTCTCGCGGATCGCTTCTTTCAGTCCGTTGATGCTGACTAAATCTATCGCTTTGGCCAGTACGCCGAGGATGGTGGTGTTGGCCAGATTGCGGCCCAAAATTTCCATGGCGATTTTCGAGGCGTCGACCGCGTAAATATCGGCGAGCGAAACCGGTTCTTTTTTTGCGCCAAAGGTCAGCTTAAGCTCGGCGGCCGGCTGGGTGGTATTGACTATCACTTTGACGCCCTTGCCACAGTCGCTGGTCATATCGACTAAACCGATCAAAGTCGGGTCAAGGATGATCAGAATATCCGGGTGATAAACTTGTTCGCGGTTGCGGATGAATTTGTCATCGATGCGGGCGAAGGCTTGGATCGGCGCGCCGGTCCGTTCCACGCCGAAAGAAGGGAAGGCCTGCGCTTGGTGGCCGTCGGCATAAGCCGCGATGGCGATTAATTCGGCGGCGGTGACGACTCCTTGTCCGCCCCGGCCGTGTAATCTGATCTGTTTCATATTAAAATATTGTCAGATTGCTATATTGTTATATTGTTGTGAGACGCAAATTAACGGTTAATTTTTTTTCGTTGCGCGACAATATAACAATATGTCAATATAGCAATTCGATTGGTTATTTCAAAAACTGCTGAATTATCTGTTCGAATTTATCTTCCGGGATCTCTCCCTCGATCTTGTAACCGTTGATGAAGAAAGTCGGCGTCCCGATCACTCCCAGGGACTGGCCGTCAGCATAATCGGCCCTGATGGCGTTCAAATATTTTTGGCTGGTGAAACAATTGGTAAAAACAGTTCGATTGGCGCCGACGGAAACCGCCAGGTCGGGCAGAGAAGATGTCTCAAACTGCCCTTGCAGCGCGAACAATTTGTCATGCATCGCCCAAAATAGTCCCTGTTCGCCGGCGCATCTCGCGGCCAGCGCCAGATCAAGCGAATTGTCATGCAAAGGGAAATCCTTAAAGATAAGCTTAACTGAATTTTTATATTTAACGCTGATTTCTCTGACGGCGGTATAGTCCTCCTGACAGTAGGGGCAGGCGAAATCGGAAAATTCAACGACAGTGACTTTGGGCGTGCTGGTGCCGAAAGAATAATCGGCCGGGCGGTCGGTCACGACGAATTTTGGCGTTGATTGGACCGGACGATGCGGGGTGGCGAAATGCGCCACCAGCGCTCCGACCAGAATTATTGCCGCGAAAACGATGACCGTGATGGTTTTTTTGTTCATTTTATTCATTGCGGGCGCTTGGAAAATAAACTATAATATAATTGCTTTTATTATACCATATTATATCTGTATGGCGATAGCTAATCATGATTATTTAGAAGTCCAAGCTTTAAAGAAAGCCGCCCTGCGCGAGAAGAAGAAAAAGCCGAAGATGAAAGTCAGTGGCGCAAGTGTTAAACATTTACAACGGTTAATTAACGGTAAGTGATTTTTATAATTAAAATTGTTATATTGCTAAATTGTCATATTGTTGTGATCTGACTTAGCAATATAACAATATGGCAATATAACAATGAAATTAATATCTTGGAACGTCAACGGCATCAGGGCCGCGGTTAAAAAAGGCTTTGTCGATTTTTTGCAAAACGAAAGGCCGGATATCTTGTGTTTGCAGGAAATCAAGATTTCCGATTCAGCTAAGCGCGAAGAAGTTTTTGATTTTGCCGGTTACCAGGAATTTTGGCATTCGGCCGTCAAGCCGGGGTATGCCGGGACGATGACCTTAGTTAGGGATAATTTAATCAGTGAAACGGCCGTAACACACCCCGTCTCGCGAGGCGCGAGCCACCCCTCTCGAGAGGGGAATAAATTTATCGGGCTCGTGGAATTTCCCGATGATCCGGAAGGCCGGGTGCAGATTTTGGAATTCGAGAAATTTTATTTGTGCAACATCTATTTTGTCAACGCCCAGCGCGGTTTGACCAGGCTGAAACATAAAATGGAATGGGAGGATCGCCTGTTGAAGTTCTTGAAAAAATTGGATAAGAAAAAATCGCTGGTCATTTGCGGCGATTATAATGTCGCTCACGAGGAAATCGATATCGCCCGTCCCAAAGAGAATAAAAAAAATGCCGGTTTCACCCCGGAGGAGCGGGCCTGGATGACTAAATTTCTTAAAGCCGGTTTCGTCGACGTCTTCCGTAACCAGCATCCGGACAAGATCCAATATAGTTGGTGGACTTTTTATGCCAATGCCCGGGCCCGCAACATCGGCTGGCGCATTGACTATTTTTGCGTTTCAGCGTATCTTGTTAAGTCAGTCAAAAGTTCTTTTATAATGGATCAAGTCCAGGGATCGGACCATTGTCCGGTCGGCGTCATTTTAAAATAAGCGCCGGCCTTGTCGGAAGTCTTGGCAGAAAACAAGGATTTGGAAAGGGGAGGGTATGAAGAACTTTTTTTCCAGCAGCTTATGTCTTTTAGCTTTTGCAGGTATGCTATTTTTGTCGATCTTTTCGAAGAAAGCCGGAGAGATGCTGGAGGACATTTTTCTGGATATTTTGGCGGTTGCCGATTGGGAAAATTAGGAGGGATGATGGAAAACAAAAAAAGCTCAGTTTCACCGGCCATTTTTTTCGGCGCAATCAGTGTTCTTGTCCGAGTCTTGTTTTACGGCTCAATTCTGGGATCGCTCGTTCTGCTGGAAATTTTGGTTATTAATCCGATCAAAAACATGTTTCAACGGGTATTTTTCGGGAAAAGCGGCTAATTGGCGGCCGCTTTTATATTTGCTATTGACTTTTTAACATATTTGTTATATAATATAATTTAGCTCATTGTTAATATTCCATAATCTTTACCGAAAGGACATTCCGTGAAAAAAATGAAGCAAAGGATCGACAGGCTGACCGCGAAGATTACCGACAAGATTGGCGTAAAAACCATGGCCATCTTACTCGTCAATGCAATCTTTGCCTCCGCCTGGTTGGTCTGCCAGAATGATCTCTCGAAATACGGAGTCAGCGCCTATGCTGTGGCCAGCGTTTTGGCCTTGGCCATCGCGGCGCTTCCAGCCATGGACAACATCACGCTTGATGATCTGGTCCTGACGCCTCCCGAGATTACGGAAAAATAAGTTCAAAAACATCTCAAACGAAGGCGGCTGATAAATTTATCGGTCGCCTTTTTCATTTGCAATTTGCCGATTTTTCAGCTAAAATGATAAGTGAATAATCTAGTATTCGGTATTTTTTTATGGAAAAATTCAACCACCTGGAAATCGAAAAAAAGTGGCGGAAAATCTGGGAAGAGGAAAAAATTTATCGCACCCCCTCGGCTCCGCTCGGGGCAGGCGGCGAGGATCGATCCAAGTCGAAGTATTATGTTTTGGATATGTTTCCGTATCCGTCGGGCGCCGGTCTGCACGTCGGCCACCCCAAGGGATTCATTGCCACGGATATTTTGGCGCGGCTGAAAATGATGGAGGGAAATAACGTCCTCCACCCGATGGGTTGGGACGCTTTTGGTTTGCCCGCGGAAAATTTTGCTTTGAAAAATAAGATCCATCCGCGGGTCAGTACGGAGAAAAATATCGCCACTTTCAAAAACCAATTGGAAAAGATCGGCCTGACTTATGATTGGGAGCGGGAGATCAATACGACCGATCCGGAATATTACAAGTGGACGCAATGGGCGTTTATCAAAATGTGGGAGAAAGGCCTGGCTTATGAATCGACGGAGCCGATTATCTGGTGTCCGACTTGCCAGACCGGTTTGGCGATGGAAGATCTGGAAAACGGCAAATGCGAACGCTGCGAATCAGAAGTGATCCGCAAGCCGATGCGCCAATGGGTGATCAAGATCACCGCCTATGCCGAAAGATTATTGGCCGACTTGGATAAGCTGCCCGGCTGGGAAGACTCTATTAAAGAGATGCAGAGAAATTGGATTGGAAGATCGGAAGGCGCCGAAATCAGATTTCAGATAAGAGATAAGAAAGAAGAGATAATCGTTTTCACGACCCGGCCAGATACTTTTTCGGTTGCACTTATGTAGTGCTCGCGCCGGAGACACCCAGCAATTATAAATTATAAATTATCAATTACAAATTGGGAGGAAGTAGAAAAATATATTGAGGCAACGAAAAAGAAAACGGATTTACAGCGGACTGATTTGAATAAAGATAAGACCGGCGTGAAGCTGGAGGGTGTGATGGCAGTTAATCCGGCCAATAATGAAGAAGTGCCGGTGTTCATCGCCGATTATGTTTTGCCGAATTACGGCACGGGCGCGATCATGGCCGTGCCGGCGCACGACGAGCGGGATTTTGAATTTGCTCGCAAATACGATTTACCAATTAGAACCGTTGTTACAACTTTGAAAAATAATATTGTTGGCTCCGGCGCAGTGATCGAAACGAAAGATGGCAATTTTTTATTTCAAAGAAGAGACGATAAAACTGATCGCAATCCGAAAATGTTGGCTTTTTTTGGCGGCGCAACTGAAAAAGGAGAAGATACCAAGGACGCTCTAAAACGTGAAATAAAAGAAGAACTTAATTTGGAAATTAAAGATGATAATTTTGTTTTAATCAATAAGATAGAAAGTTCTCATTTTCCAGGAAGATTTCAGGATGTTTTTTATGTTAAAAATGTTGATGAGGAAAAAATGAAGCTTGGCGAAGGTGAGGCAATTGAAAGATATGATTTAGTTGATGCTTTGAATCGAGAAGACGTTACTCCATTTACAAAAAAAGTCATCAGGTATTTTTTAGAAAAAAAATGTTTTACCGAAGAGGGTATAAATGAAAATTCGGATTTCTTGAACGGTTTGCCGACGGTGGAGGCGAAGAAGAAGATGATTGAGTGGTTGGAAAAAGAGGGGAAGGGCAAGAAGAAAATTAATTACAAATTGAACGATTGGGTTTTTTCAAGACAGCGATATTGGGGCGAGCCGATCCCGATGGTGCATTGCGAGAAATGCGGCACCGTGCCGGTCGCGGAAAAAGATTTACCAGTCAGATTGCCGCAAGTCGAACACTATGAACCGACCGGAACAGGGGAATCGCCGTTGGCGAATATTTCTGATTGGGTGAATACCACTTGCCCCAAATGCGGCGGACCGGCCAAGCGAGAAACCAATACGATGCCGCAATGGGCTGGTTCGTCTTGGTATTATCTGCGCTATATCGATCCGCATAATAATGAAGCGCTGGTGGATAAGGCTAAAGAAAAATATTGGTCGCCGGTGGATTTTTATGTCGGCGGCGCCGAGCATGCCACGCGCCATCTGATCTATGCGCGTTTCTGGCACAAATTCTTATTCGATCTCGGCGTCGTCAATTATGAAGAGCCGTTCACTAAGTTTACTCACGTCGGTTTGATACTGGCCGAGGACGGCCGCAAGATGTCCAAGCGCTGGGGCAATGTGATCAATCCCGACGACATCATCGCCTCTCACGGCGCGGACGCGCTGCGCGTCTATGAAATGTTTATGGGGCCGTTCACGCAAGCCTGCGCCTGGAACACCAACGGTTTGACCGGCGCGAGAAAGTTTTTGGACAGAGTATGGACTATTTCAGAGCAGAGAGAAGAGATAAGAGAGAAAAGCAATAAAGAAATTTCTTCCTTGCTTCATAAAACTATCAAAAAAGTTTCTGCTGATATCGTTGAATTAAAATTCAACACTTGCGTTTCGGCAATGATGATATTATCCAACGCGATCGAAGCGGCAACCACCCCTAGCCCCTCCTTGGAAAGGAGGGGAATTTCCCAAGAAGATTTGGCCAAGTTCATCCAAATTCTTGCCCCGTTCGCGCCGCATTTGGCCGAAGAGATTTGGCGCGAAAAATTAGGGAATAAAGAGAGCATTTTCAAATCCGCCTGGCCGCAATATGATAAAGAATTGATCAAGGATGAAACAATAAATTTAATCGTCCAGATCAACGGTAAATTGCGGGCGACCATTTCCGTCGCCGCGGATATTTCCGAAGCCGAAGCAAAAAAAATAGCGCAAGCCAATGACAACGTCAAAAAATGGCTGGCAGGAAAAGAAATCCTCAAAATAATTTTCGTTCCGGGTAAATTGATCAATCTCGTTATTAAATAATTATCAAAGAAATGGCAGCTAAAAAGGATTATTCAGTCGCGAGCGTAATTGCAATTTATTTTTTACTCTCCAGCCTGCTGATTTGGTTCTTCCGCCATTTTCTTTATGCCTTGATATCTTTACCTTCGGCAAGTTTCGTTTTCGACGAACGATCTATCTATTATTTGTATTATCTTGCGGTAATTATTGCGGTTTTAGCGAGTTGTCCGCTCGGTTGCCGGATCGCGGCCGCTTTAGTGAAGAATAAATATAAAAAAGAGGCCGGTGGAAAAATCGTCCTCGTTTCCGCGGCGCTTTATATCGTTTTAACTTTAGGCGTCTTGATAAATAATTCATTGAAGCGGGGGAAAATCGACCTGGATTTCTTCTTTGGCGTCGCAGTCTTTGTCGTTATGAATGTTTTATATTATTTTTTTACCAGATTATACATCGGCCGAAATTTTTTAAAATAAATTTTTAATTTTGCATTTTTAATTTTTGATTGATTATGTTCCGTTCCATCAATCTTAAAGGCCGGCTGTCCGGCGGTTTGGTTGCCATTTATTCCTCGCGGATGATTTTGAATATCGGCTCTTCGCTGATGGGTCTCTTTCTGCCGATTTTTTTATTTCAGGTTTTCGGTTCCAAGTTGAGCTATACGCTGATTTATTTTCTCATCTATTACTCTTCTTATTTTTTCTTGGTGGCTGTGGGCGCCAAATTTTCGCTCAATCGAGCCGGGATAAAATGGGCCATCATCATCAGTACGATCTTCGGCGCCGTTTACTTCGTCATCCTTTATTTCATCACCGGTCCGCGGGGGATGATCGAAACGGCGGCCGGGATGAATCACACCAGCGTTTTGATCTTTTTGGGCATTTCGATTATGTTCACGGCGCTGCAGGATCTGACCTATTGGGTTCCGGTGCATACCGAGATGTCCAAGTTCACCGATCGAGCGAACCGCGCTAAACAATTATCCTTTCTCGAGTCGAGTTCGATCGCCTTCAATGCGATCGGCCCGCTTTTTGCCGGCTGGATTTTGTTGACTTCCGGCTACAATATCCTCTTTGCCATCACGGTTTTTATTACTATCCTTTCGATCGTGCCGCTGTTCTATCTGCCTCCGACTGAAGAAAGGTTCAGCTGGACTTACCGGGAGACCTGGAAAGAATTATTTTCCAAAAAAAGGCAGAAAGCCGTCCTGGCCTTTATGGGCGATGGCGCCGAGAATGTCGTTTCCGGCATCGTCTGGCCGATTTTTATCTGGGAAATCCTCAAGGGAAATTATTTTTCGGTTGGCGCGATTTCGTCCCTGATAGTTTTATCGACGATTATTTTGGAATTGCTGGTCGGCAAATACGCCGACTCGGCGCGGCGCGGCAAAATTCTGCACTGGGGAACGGTTCTCTATGCCCTGGGCTGGCTGATTAAGATTTTTATCGACACGGCTTTCCAGATTTTCATCGTCAGCACTTATCATAACCTGGTCCGCCTTTTTACCCGCACGCCGTTCGACACCTTGCTTTATGAGCACGCCGCCGACCAGGGGCATTATGTCGATGAATATACCGTGATCCATGAAATGGCCTTGATGATCGGCCGGATCCTGATCATCCTGCTGATCTTGATTCTGGTGCCGCTGTTCGGGATCGGCACGACTTTTATTTTGGCGGCTATCGCGACCCTGTTAATGAATTTTTTGGTCGACGAAAAAACCGTTCAGGAAATCAAAGCGAGAATATAAACTTGATGCGAATACTACAAATTTTGCGCGAATACCGCGAATAAATTAACGAATTATCTAAAAATAATTCGCTAAATAGTTCGTAGTATTCGCGAACAATTCGTAGGTTCGCATCATATTTTATGGATTTATTGGAAAGGACAAAGGAGATTTGTAAACTTTATGATATCTGGCCTTCGCGCTCCAAGGGACAGAATTTTTTAGTTTCCGAAAGCGTCTATGATAAAATCGTCGCCGCAGCCGGTTTAACCAAGGATGATACGGTTTTGGAAGTCGGCCCGGGTTTGGGATTCCTGACCGCCGAATTGGCAAAGGCTGCCAAGCAAGTGATCGCTGTCGAGCTTGACGATAAACTCGCTGCTTATTTAAAAGATGCTTTACAAGCCAATGAGGTTGATAATGTCGAGGTGGTTAACGAAAATATTTTGGATTTAGATTTTAAAAATATACGAAATACGAAATACGAAATACGAAATACTAATTTTAAGATCGTTGCCAACCTTCCTTATAATATAACCTCGGTTTTTCTTAGAAAATTTCTCTCCAATGAGCCGCGTCCGGAATCGATGGTTTTGCTGCTGCAGAAAGAAGTGGCCGAGCGCATTTGCGCCCAGCCCGGCGATATGTCTTTGTTGGCTCTGTCGGTGCAATTTTATGCTGAGCCGGAAATCATCGATTTTGTGCCGAATCATGATTTTTGGCCGGCGCCGAAAGTGGACTCAGCTATCATTAAGATAAAAGTTAAGAGAGAAGAGAGAAGAGATGCTGACGAGAAGGATTTCTTCCGTTTGGCGAAGTTCGGGTTTTCGGCACGGCGCAAGATGCTCAAGAATAATCTGGCCGGCGGCTTGCATATCAAGCCAGCCGAGGCGGAAGCGATCTTGGTCAAAGCCGGTTTTAATCCCAAGATCAGGGCGGAAGATTTAGGGGTCGGGGATTGGGAAAGGATTATCAAATTGTTATATTGTTAAATTGCTATATTGTTGCGCAACGAGATATTTTTTTCGTAGCACAACAATATAACAATATAGCAGTATAGCAATAAGATGATTATTGTTTTTTTTCGCCTAAATATGTTATAATTATGGACAAAGAAGATAAGCGGACTTTCGCATGGCCGAGACGAAGAAAAACCTTGATAAAAAACAAAAGTTGGCTTTAGCCGGGTTGGCTGTTTTTGGTTTTATTCTGGTCGTAATCTGGCTTTTCCAATTGAACAGCGAGATTGTCGGGCCGCTCGCGGTCAATTTTTCCCCTGCTAATACGGCCGCGACCGCGGCTCAAACCGCCGAGGATAAATTAAAAAGCCAGGATACTGACGGTGATGGTTTATCGGATTGGGATGAAATAAATGTTTACCACACCTCGCCTTACTTGGCGGATTCGGACAGCGACGGTATTCCCGACGGCGTGGAAGTTGCCAACGGCACTGATCCGAATTGTCCCCAGGGAAAAGATTGCGCTAATTTGGCGCCGATTGAAGCTTCGGGAACCAGCCCGGTTATCGGTCTGATCGGTGATAATACTTCGGCGGCAAGTTCGAGTCTGTCGGCCGCCAGTTCGACGGCAATGATAAATTTGCTGACCGGCGCGACCGATGCCGCCACTTTAAGGAAGATTTTATTGCAGGCGGGAATGGACAAGGCTTCGCTTGATCAGATTAGTGATGAAGATTTGATCCAAAATTATCAACAGTTACTGGCCTCGAGCACCCCGGCGCAATAATCAACTCGGATTACATTCAATATATTATTTTAAATTATGCGTTTTCAAACCGATCCAACCAAACAGGGAAAAAGAGGAAAGTTGGTGAAGATTTTGGCAGCCGTTTTTTTGGTTTTTTTCATCTCCTCATCCTTCGTGTTTATGGCGCCGCAGCCGGCCCGAGCTGATTTACCCGTCGTTGACCTTTTGGGCAACGCCATTTCCACCGGCAAGACCATTTGGGATAAAATTCAGAACGTTTTGAAAGTTCTTCTGGTCAAGGTGGCAGGTACGGCCGTTGAAACGGCTCTCTCGCATACTTTGCAAACGATCGCCTATGATGAAGCGACCTATTTGGGAACCGGCGGTACCGGGCAGAAACCGCTTTGGCAGACCGGTAATGTCGAAACTATCATGTCGAATGTCGGTCAAGACGCCGCCGGCAGCTTTATTTCCAGCTTGGATAAACAGTTCGGCGTCAACCTTTGTTCGCCGGATATTTCCGTAAAATTATCAATCGGCTTAGGTCTGGTCGGAGCGGTCAGACCGCCCGCGCCGGATTGCACCTGGAGCCAATTATCATCGAACTGGGACGCGGCGATCAAGAAATATTCCTCTTTGAACGGCCAGGGTTTTTTGAAAGAATTCGCCCAGTCGTTCGACGTTACCGGCGGCAAGACCGATCTTTCCGCCGCTTTTTCCGTGCAGCAAGGGATGTGGGCGGCGCAAGGTCAGGCCTCTTTCAACCAGCAATTGCAGATGACTGCCGGTTCGGCCGGGCTGATGCTTGATAATCGCAATATCGCCGGAACAGTCCAAGGAGTACCGGGGAAATCTCAGAAAGATTTTGATACTACTATGGCGGCGCAAAAAGCCGCGCTGATGAAAACGACCGGAAGCGATCTCTCCGATCTGGTTTCGATTTTTGTCAACCAGCTGACGATCACGGGCATGCAGACGATTATGAAAAAATTCACCCAGTCCCTGAATCAGCCGGCGGCGCAGTCGAGCATCACCAATCCTTATGCCGCGCCTCAATCCGGCGGACTTGCCGCCGCGCAAGGCGTTTTGCACAAGATAATCGAACCTTCCTTTAATACCAAAGCGGATTATGATATCTTGCAGCAATTGTCAGTTTGCAATGTCGGAGTCTTGGGCGGCGTCGGCCCGACCGATTGCGTGATTGATGATAATTTCAGCCAAGCGATCTCCAATAAGGAAACCGTTGGGGAAGCTTTTGCCAACGATACCAAACCTTTCGGATTTATCGCCCCCGGAATCGAACCTTCCTATACGCAAGGCTATCCTTACCGTTCAATGTCCATCTTGCGCAAATATCGGATCATTCCGGTTGGCTGGGAATTGGCGGCCCAATACATTAATACTCATTTTTCCGATCCCGAGGTTGCCAATCATAATAAATTGCAAGATTTGATCGCCTGCTACGACCCCAACGATCTCTATCCCGGTTTTTACGCCGATTGGTGCCGCGGTTTGATTGATCCGACTTGGGTGTTGAAAGCGCCGCAGAATTATTGCACCAAAGAAGGCTATGGCCCGCAGATCTTGAGCGCGCAATCGGTTTCCGGCGGCGTGGACGGCAATGGCAATCCTTTGCAGTCGCAGCTTCAAGTGGTCCGCTCTGATTCCTATTGCGGGGATGAGCAATCCTGCATCAAGGAAAACGACGACGGCTCATGCTATAAATTCGGCTACTGCACCGAAGACAAGCGGCTGTGGAAATTCGGCACTGCCGGTTCCTGCGACGCGCAATATAACACTTGCCAGACTTTCACCAACGCGGCGAGCGGCGCGCAGGTTTCTTATTTGAAAAATACTTTGCAATATTGCAGCCAGACCAATGCCGGCTGCCAGCAATACGCGATCGCTTCCGCCGACGGTTATTCTTCCTCAACCGATACGCTGGATTGGACGAAAAGTTCGGATTCGGTTTTCCTTAACGCCCAGGCGCATACTTGCGATCAAAGCAATGAAGGCTGCCATGAATTTATGCGCATCGCTCCGGGGCTGGGCACTAACCTGGTGATCAATTCCAATTTTGTCAATGATACCGAAAATAATCCGCCGGCTCATTGGTCGTCGGATTCAGCCTCGGCGGTGACAGTCACTTCCAACTATCCGGCCGGCCAGACCGGTTTGGTCGCCGCGGTAAATTCCAATTCGCAAGAGGCTTTTTATTCCAAGGATTGGTCGGTCGCTGTGACTAATTTTGTTTCCGCCTTCCCGGAAGGTTTCGTGATGGAGCCGGAAGTTTCTTATACTTTGAGCGCTGAAGTTTATTTGCAAAGCGGCAGCAGCGTGACGATCGGCATCGGCCGGGAGGGGAGCACCTGGAAAGAAGTCAACACGACGGCCGCCGGCTGGCAGCCGCTTTCTGTTACGCTTCTCAACAATAGCGATATCCTTGCCAATGAAATAAGGATTTATGGCTCAGGCAGCAGTGCTTCTTTCTATGTTACTGATATAAAATTTGAAGTCGGCGCAGCGGCAACGGCGTTCAGCACTTATTACAGCAACAATCTGGTTAATGAAAAGTTTATGCCGGCTTATTTGCAAGATGCCTGCTATACCGACGCGGAGCACGGCGATTTCAGTTTGCGCGATAGCGCGCCCCCGATTTGCAATAATTTCGCGCGTGAGTGCAATCGGGACGAAGCCGGCTGCGATTCTTTCACCAACAATGATAACCCGGGCCTGGCGATTCCAGCCGCCATTACTGATGTCGATGCCTGCCCGCAAGTGTGCGACGGCTACAATACTTTTATCCAGAGCGAAAATAATTTTTCTTCCGCCCATGTTAAATATTTCATCCCGAGTACCGCTCAGACTTGTTCGGCGGCAGCCTCAGGCTGCCGCGAATTCACCAATCTCGCTTCCAGCACGGCCGGCGGCGAGCAGAAAGAGTATTATTCTTATCTGCGCCAATGCGTCAAGCCGACCGATCCGGGCATTACCTGCGGCGATTATTATGCTTGGGAAGGCAGCGGCACCGGCGGCCAGCAATTGGTCAAATACAATTTGGAAGTGAGCGCTAATGGCACAGGACCCCAGGTGACCAGCCCTGACTCGGCTCTGTGCAGTCCGCTGGTTTACGGCTACAACCCTTTCAATCCGGCGGCTAATGCCGATTGCCGGCAATTCTATGATAATGCGGGCCACATCTCTTATCATCTTTATTCCCGCACTGTTTCCTGCAGCAGCGCTTGCTCGAATTATCGCCTGACTCAAAAAGATACGCTTGATAATGTTGCTGATTCCGGCACCTGCGCGACCGCCGGCGGCAATTGGGATGACGCGGCGCAAGCCTGCTATGCCTGCAAAAATGGCGGCGTTTGGGATGCCAATCAAGGCGCTTGCGTCTATCAGGCGCTCAAGACCGAGAGCACTGCTTGTTCCGCCGCTGACAACGGCTGTTCGGAGTATAACGGCAACGGCGGCGCCAATACCGAGACGATGTTTTTCGATGATTTCGAAGCAGGAACGACCGACGGCTGGGGCGGCCACCAAGCCGGCATCGATACTGCCGCTTATGTCGCCGGCACTCATTCTTTCCAATTCAGCAATTCCATGGAAAAGAATATCGGCACGACCACGGTCACCCAAGGCTCGTCTTACGTTCTGACCTTCCTCGCCAAGACCGATAATACCGACGTCGAACTGGGAGCCGAGATTAATAATCAAACTGATCCGGCTTTGGCTTTTGATAAATCAGTGGTGGTTAAGGCCGGCGAATGGCGGATTTACAGTTTGAGCCTGCCGGTTGTCAATCAGTCGATTACCGACGGCGAGACTTTGACCATCAAAACCATTACCGGTTCTGATCAGATTTATATCGATAATATCCAACTGGTAAAAATATCCGACCGTTATTACCTGGTCGATGGTTCCTGGAATACTCCGGCTTCTTGTGATCAGGATACCAACCACAATCCTTATCCGTTGTTCGCTCTGGGTTGCGCCTCGTATAATGATCATCTGGGCGTTACCAAATATCTGCACAGCTTCGATCGGATCTGCCAGCCTTCGGCGGTCGGCTGCGAGGCGATCATCGATACGCAAAATACCGCTTCAGCCGATGCGGATGTTTCGCACGGCGCGACCACGACCGTGCCGGCCGACCGGATGATCTACGCCCGCTATGACCAAAGCCTGCTCTGCGACAAGACCGACCAAGGCTGCGAACGGCTTGGTTTGAAAACTTCTTATGGCGGCGAAGCCACTTATCAGGATAGTTATTTATTGAATAACGCTGATAATTACGGTTTCATCCTTTGCGGCCAGGGAGGAGTCGGCTGCGATCTGTATAATTATACTTCGGGCAATACGGCGGCCGCGGCGCAAACTTATTTCAAAGATCCGGGCAATCAGGTTTGCGAATGGCGCCAGTCGTCGGCAGTCGCTTCCAACAACGGTTGGGGCTGGTATAAGAAAAAAGTGACGCGCTGCAACGGCACGGATAATATCTGCGCCTCGAACGCGGACTGTTCGGCCGGAACCTGTATTTTGGAAACGGCCGACACTCCGTGTCCGACCGATAAATTAAAAACCATCGGCGCGGGAGGCTTAGGCAACGAAGTATATCAACCAGGGAGCGATGGGCAATATCAATGGGCTGGGCTTTGTCCGGACGATCAGTCAAGCTGCACGGAATATATCGATCCGGTCAGCAGTTTTTCCGGTAACGTTGTGGCCAACGCCGACTTCAGCCAGAATATCGGCAATCAGCCGAATGCGGCTGATAACTGGGATAATAAATAAAACTGCAAAATATAAATTTGGAAGGCGGAACTTTGTATGTTTTGACGGTGCAAGGAAACAATACTGCGCACTTGAATTTTAGCAATGGCACGCCCTTCCACGTGCTTCAGGCGGATAATTCATTCGCTCCGGCCACCAATAATATTCAGGTCGGCCCTGATTCCAGTATTCTTTTCTATACCGATAACACGATCCAGCAAATCAAAGTACAGCTAATGCGGCGGCTCGCGCCAACGGCAACAATCAGAGTACGATTATTTTAAGGAAAGCCATTGTCAATTATCATCTGGCTGACGGATGATAATGGAGTCGATAAGAGCTCCTGCTCTCAGGGGGCCAATCCTTCGGCCGGCTGCGTTTATTTCAATGAAAGAAGCGTCTTGACCGGCACGGGCGGCTTCGAACCCTTGGCCAACAACATCGATCCTTGGAAAGATTATGGCATTCTCAATATCAATGCCGCGAGTTCGTTCAATCTGGCCAACGGTCCCTTGCCGATCAAAGTCAATCCGGATCGCGACTGCGCCCAGTGGCTCGCCTGCAAGAGTTATGTTCAGGATGCCAATACTAACAATAAAGTCTGTTTCGATATTGCCAATTGCAACCGCCTGGATGATTCCGGCAATTGCGCCAACTTCACGGTCCTGACCGACAACCAGCTCGGCAACCGCATTTTTCCTACCTCGACCGCGGAAAATCTTGATACGATCAAGAATCTGACCGGCTATGTCCGGGTGGGTTATCCGACCGTCACTGCCTTTTCCGATTTGCGGAACATCCCGAGCGATCTGCTTAACCCCGGCGCCATGTCTCAAATCGGCAAGAATCTGATCGTGCCCAACGGCGATTTTGAATTAGCCATCGTCACTTCGACGCCGATTAATGCCGGCGTGAACTGGATCGGTGACCCGTCCAATTGGACGCCTTACGGCGGCGGCATCGGCTGGACGCGGGATACGGCTGATTCGATGTTCGCGGTAATTTCCGATCCGCAGACCGCGCAAAATTACGGTTTCTATACCGACCGGTCCAAAAGCGCCGATACTTATCCGATGATCGGCAAATCTTTCTTGCGCTATAATGCCACCACTCCGGACGGCAGCTCGGATAATTTCCCTGTCTCGGACGTGATCAATGTCCAGCCCGGCCAGGATTATTATCTTAGTTTTTACGTCGATACTTTCGGATTGAAAGACAATGATCCGAACAATAAAGCGGTCTATGCCGACATCAGAGTTCTTGATAGCAGCGGCGATGTGATCAGTTCGGTCCAGCAAGGCTATCAGGACGGCTGGGAATTGAAAACTCAAAAATTCACCGTCCCCAAAACCTCCAAAACTATCAAACTGCTTTTGGCGGCGACCGCCAATTCTTCCGGCAATGTTTATGTCGACGATTTCGAGATCACGCCGGTGCTTTTGGCGCGCCAGGCTTCCAGCTATGTTGATTCATCAATCGGCAACGGCGGCCAGTCGGCGAATATCCCCAACCTGTTTGACCGCCAGACCTGCCGGCTTTTCCCGCAGGAAAATTCTTTGTCCTGCGAATACACCGACGACGCTGGAATACTCCAGAAAGGCGACCGCGGCTATTGTCTGCAATATGATCACGCCCCAGGCGATCCGAACGCCTGCATCCTATGGTGGCCAATCGACCAAGTCAAAGGCGCCGGCATCCAGGCCAACCAAGCCGTCGGTTATGACGGCCGCTCGCCGCTGTATTACTGCACCAAGTCTCTCTTTACTAATTTATCCTATGCGCCAAGCGATTTGACTTTCGTTAATAGCGCCAGTTTTGTCTATAGCATTAACGGCAGCAATAACGGTGTTGGCGGTAATTCTTTATCGGGCGCCTTCGATGCCGATCCGAGCTGCAGTATTCTTGGCGAACTTTTTGGCAGTATTACCAGTATATTTACCGGCATCCCAAATCTTGCCGACGTTTTTAGTGCGAGCGGTTTTGACGGCGTTGATGTTAATAAGGGTCAGACATATGGCACGTTGGGCAACAGCACTCCTATGGTGCTGAACTATGGCACCAATGTTATCCAAGTTACTCTAAGTCACGAAAATGCCGGGGATTGCAGCAAGCATAATCCTAACCTGTTTGATCTTTCGGGGAAATATCATTATTTAGATGGCGATCAAACGATAACTAAAAGTTTTGATTTTGCGCAGATGTACCAGGATTTGATGGTGAATGGGAGCACGAATAGTTGTAGCGATGATCCTTCAAAACCAATCTCCGGTTGTAAACAGGTCCAAACTTATTCTGACGGCAGCACCTTCCAGGCTCATTTTGGTTGTGGCGTCCGAGACGACAAAGATAGTGATGGTAATAGGGTAGGCGATGATAGTGTAAAAGTCTCTAATAATTTGATTGATTATACTTATTGTAATCAAGACAAAGGTAGCGGAAACATAATTTTAACTTACACCTTTAATATTTCCAATAGTCCGGCTTGTGCCCAAGTAGCCCAAGTGGTTGATGCGAGCGGACGGAATGACGCCTGGACCGAAAGAGTCAGACAAGGGAGCTCTTATGATGAGGCTACTTGCAATAAAAATATGCCGACTTCGTTCTTCTTTTCACAGTACAATAGCAATCCGCCAATTTTTGCTTTTGCCTCGCCCAGTAGTAATCCAATATTCAGTGGTCAAACTGTTTCAACTAAACCAGCCGGCAGTCCGACCGGCAACATCTGCGCATCGACTGCCACCACTTCGCCGTTCGGCTCGGCCAATCCTCCGGCGGGAAATATAATTTTCTTGAGTGATCCTTCGCATTGGAAAAATCCTTTGCCTTACTGGTCAAGCACCACGGCGCTTAGCGCGCTTCAAGGTTCAATGGGCCAGCTTTATGCCAAGAATGATTTGAGCAATCTTTTTGCCCAAAGCCTGGGCGTTTGGGATTGGTCGACCACGACCAACTCATATCTGCATGCCCCCGACGCGGAAGGCTGGACGGCGACGACGATCAGATGCGACAACAATGTCCGGCCGGCCTGCTCGGCGACGACCAATTGCAATTGCGCCGTGGCGCCGACGGTTGCCAATCTTGATTTGAATGGCGCCGGCTCGGCCTATCTTTACGGGCGGGGATTTGTCAATCTGACATTCAATTCCACGGTCGACCCGGAGCAGGCGCCGCTCGCTTCTTATTCGATCGATTGGGGCGACGGCACCTCTTCAGTCCTTGATGTTTCCGGCGCCGATATGAACGCCCGTCCGCCCGGCACATCGCCGCATTCGGTCTATCACGCTTATGACTATTACGATCTCCTGAATAAATATAATAAAGGCGAAAATGACGGTGACGGCTACCGCACCCTGCCGACGTTATTCTGTGATGATACGAAATGCACCGTCAAGCCGCGAGTAAAAATAGTTGATAACTGGGGTTGGTGTTCGGAAGGAATAAATGGCAAATCTTGTCCGGTTATCAATATCACTGATCCGATTAATGGTGCGGGGTATTGTATGAATTCAGCGGGAGATTACTATAGAACCGGTTCAGCGTTGCTGGAGCGATAACACCACGGGAATTACATCCCGGTAAAACCTGCACTGCTAATCCGTCCTATCCTTATTGTGATGATGGCTGGTATGAATCAGGCGGGCAGATAGTCATCTACAAACAATAAAAATAAAACCATAATTGATATTATGGCTTTTATTGAATATTAGCCGAAATATTAATATTTTATTGACCTTGGGATGAAAATATGCTATTATTATGACAGCAATTTATACCCCAAAAAGGTATAAAACGCACCTTGAAAAGTGAGAAGGAAAAAAAGTTTCAATTTAAAAAGGGAGGAAAATGAAAAAGTATTAGTCACTCTGTTGTTGCTGGTCGCTTTCGCGGCCACGTCGTCGGCGATTGATTTATCAACCTGGCATGTTTTGAATATTCCGGGCACGGGCAGTTTGGGCGGCTCATACATTAAGAAAACCCAGATGGCACGGCATAATTGTCTGACGCTGGAATGCTATCGATGCGTCGACCGGAAATTGCGCTAATCGGCAAAATTCCGGTTATGGGCGTTACGGTAAGGGACGTGGATTGGGACAGTCATAAAAATATTTGGGGTGCGACCAGCAATGGTTTGGTGCGTGTCGGTCTCAATGACACATCCACTTATCTGACCGCGGACGGAATGCCCAGCAATTATCCGTGCGAACGATCGAGTGCGATTCCGCTAATAATCGTTTAATCATCGGATCGACTGATAACGGTATGGCGATCATCAAACAGGACGCATCCGGCAAGCCCCTTTCGTTTCAGAATGTTTTTGCCGGGCAGGGTATCCAAAAAGTGGGAACCTATGTCCAGGAAATTTGGGGCGTAAACACGATGCGGGTTTATCATTATGATGGATCGAACTGGATCACTTATGACACGGGCAGTTCAACTATCAGATTCCCGTTTGGCGCTTTTGTCGCCAAGAAACGGGAACGCCTATGTCGGAAGCGATAGTCGCGGTTAACGGTTATATCGCCGTTTTTGATCATCAATCCGGTTTGTGGAGCAAAATTATTCCTGACTCCGGCGTCACCCACGGCTCGACTATTCCCAGTCTCGTAGTGGACAACCAGAACGCGCTTTGGTTTACGTGTGCGAAATATCTGGTGCGGATTGATTTGACCACGATGAAAAACGAACGGATTCCGCTCGACGGCAGTGTTGTTCCTTGTCTGAATAACACGATCATGGGGTCAGTTGATCCTGTGCTCGGCCTTACCGACGATGGCAATCTGCTGATTGCGGCCTATGCTGCGATCGTCGAAGTTAAAAGCTCTAATGCTGTCCTATGGCATCCGACGCTTGCGCCGAAAGTCGCCCGCGGCAGTTTCCAGATCATCGGTCAGATCAACCCCTTGGGCCGAATGATCAAATCCTTCTCACCGAATTCGGTTTCCGGAGTCAGCTTTACGCTGATCCGGACAGCCGAAGGAATGAAGGCGGTCAAAACGCTTATCGCTCGATAAGCCTCCGCCAAATTGTACGGAGCCCAGACACATCGTGTCCGGGCTCTCTTTTTTTACATAGAACATGGATCATGGAGCATAGAGCAAGGATCAAGGATCATCAAACAACCGGTTTGGCTATGGCAGAGTCTCTCGCTTCGGGGACTCTGCCGGATTTGGCGAGTTCGGCGGTATAGTCCGCTTCGCGAGACTCTGCCGAGGCCAAAAAGCATTTTTTTTGTCACGTTCTATGCTCTTTGCTCTATGTTCTATGCCCTTTTTCCCTATTCATTTTTTTTATCGATTATGTTATAATTAGGGCAGTAAAATGTGCAGGTAACTACCCGTTTTTTTTGGTATTTATCGCGCCATTTTTCCGATTTTTTTATCTTCGGTAGGAACGCAATACTTTGCGTTCCGCCGATCGAACCGATTGAACGCGAAGTATCGCGTTCCTACGCATTGAACAAGTAATCGCATGGCCAATAATAATTTAGAATTACCGAATCAGCGGACGCTGGCGCCCGATCAAGAATCGGCCGCCGCCCGACGATTGGCGCGGGAAAGATTGGGTGCAGCAGCCGGACCCGAAGGAGGAAATAGAGTGGGCGCTGCCGAAGCTTTGAAGAGGGTCGCGGGAAATGAGAACCAAACTCAAGCGATAACCGGCGGCGTAAGTCTTGGGTTAGATTTAAGACGGCAAATAAATGAGACTAATTTTGATAGCGGAACTTTTCACGTTGTCTTGCTGTTATCGATCATTAAAGATTTGGCCAATATCTTGACCTTGGGAACATTCGGGACACTGCTGAATTTTGCGGTTACGCCGGCGCTCTTCATTATTTTTTTTATGCGCGGCTCGCTGATTGCCAGAACCTTGATCAAATGGTTTGTTTGGCCGATGGTCGTTGAATTCATTCCGTTTTTAGATTTTTTTCCAATGTATGTCGTAATGACCCTCTTGCTTAAATATAAGATGGACAAGAAAAGAAAGGAATTGCAGCAACAGTTAGAGGAAACTGAAAAGGAAATGAAAAAAACGCCGCCGAATTTCGATTATGAGAATAGTTTGGAGCCTGAATTGGAATAAAAAGCTAACAGTTGACCCGGGCATTGCTTTTCTCCGTCGTTATGTCAGGCTTGTTTAAATAATTTCGGCCCGCCAAGTACGCCGCTAAGCGGAGACAATTTGTTTTTTAATTTTTGGTTTGAGTTTATCTAAATATTTATTTCGCGATGGAAGAAAAAAAGATAAAAAATAAGAATTTATTTTCCTTGCCGAGCAAGACGATTTTTATTGTTACCTTGTTTTTGCTGATTGGCTTATTTTTTGCCGGCCATTCTATCCTCGCCCAGATTCCAACTGCCCAACAAACCGCGGGCCTTCCTAATGTCACGGGCGGTCAAACTGCAAGCGGAGGTACCGGTAGTACCGCTGCCACCGCTGCCAAGGCCGATGGCACCTGCGGCATTCTTGATTTTTCCTGTCAGATTCCCATGATTCTTACCAGTATAGAAAGACTAATATTAAATGTTTCGGGAGATATCCTTGCTCTCTTGATGCCGGCGCTGATCTTTGTCGCCGAGTATAACGCTTTTACCACTTCCCCTCCGGTTACCGACGGCTGGGTGATCGTCCGCGATCTCTGCAATATGTTTTTCATCTTGATCCTCCTGCTGATCGCTTTTGCCACGATCTTGCGCGTCGAAGGATATGATATCAAAAAAATGGTGCCCAAGCTGGTCATTATGGCGATCCTCATCAATTTTTCCAAAACCATCTGCGGACTGATCATTGATTTTGCCCAGGTCATTATGAATACCTTCATCAGTCCGTTTGCCGGAATCGGTTCGATCAGCATGACGACCATGCTCGGGTTAAATACGATGTCCGGTTTTTCTTCTTCCGGCGTTGCCGCCACTCAATGGTCGATTTTTGCCGCTTATGCCTTTGCGCTTATTTATACATTGATCGCGGCCGTAGTCTTGGTGGTTATTTTCGTCGTCTTAGTCGTCAGGGTCGTGATGCTTTGGATCTACATCGTCCTTTCACCGCTTTCTTATTTGTTGGCGACTTTTCCGCAAGGGCAGCGATATGTTTCGCAATGGTGGGAAGAATTCACCAAGAATGTTATCGTCGGCCCGGTACTGGCCTTTTTCCTCTGGCTGTCTTTCGTTTCCCTGGGCACTACCAATTCCGGAACCAGTCTTTTGGGCAACGGCGCGCCGACCGATAATTTGATTAAAGATATGCCCCCCGTTCTTACCGGCGCAATGACGCTTGATCAGTTGATCAAGTTCACCGTTTCCATCGGTATGCTCGTCGGCGGCTTAATAGTCACTCAGCAGATGGGCGGGTATATGGGGAAGATCGCCGGCCAGGGCATGGCCAAAATCCAAGGCGGCGCCAAGATCTTGGGCGGTGGAGTGAAGCGGATCGCGACTGCGCCTCTGGGCGCTGCGAAATGGGCAGGGGGCGTGGGCGTAGACGCGCTTCAGCATCGAGGCATCGTTGATTTGAATGTGGGCAGGGTTTGGAAAGGATTCCAAGAAAGAAGACAGGAAAAGAAAGCATCGCTTTATAATTTGGGCCAAAAAAAGGCCTCGGAACGTTTGCAACAGACCGGTAGGTTCGGCGGCGCCTTGGCTTTGACGGCCATGCCTCGCGATGCCTATAACCAACTTAACAGCCGGGAAGGATTAACGGAAAGATTCTGGCGGGGCGGTAAGGGAACGGCGAAATTGAGAGGTGAAGCCGGTGATCAGCTGAAGGTGGAGGAAGATAAATTAGGGGTAGCCCAAGGCATAAAGGATATTAACTCCCGGACGGATATCAGTTTAGCTAAACAGCAAGAAGCTAACTATAAAGCTGGGGTCGCAGGGACAGATCATTCTGCTCGCAAGAACGCAATTAAAACTACCGAAGCCGACATTTTGTCTGATAGAAATAATATCAGGGTCGGCGAAGCCAACGGTACGCTTAAGGGTCCGGTTTTGGATCAAGCTAAAATTAATTTAGCCGGCAAAGAGAAAGAATTAAGCTGGATCAAAGAGGTTGACCAAGATATT
The DNA here is from genome assembly GCA_963747695.1 of Candidatus Falkowiibacteriota bacterium. GTDB lineage: Bacteria > Patescibacteriota > Patescibacteriia > Patescibacteriales > WJLG01 > JAQTUZ01. Next base: position 269,651 of record CAVVFV010000008.1, read on the forward strand.
GGCGACGAGAAAAAAGGTAACAAGTTGGATGTTGATCAGAAAAAGCAAAATTATGCCCAAGCGCCTCAGCAATTAATTAATGAGCGAAATGAGGATCAGGCCAAGAGGCTAAAACTAGTGTCGCAATTGAGCCCTGATGATTGGAACGCTTTCAAAAATAGCGAAACCGGTACCGAACCTTTTGAAGACAGGGTTAAAGCGGCTAAGGATGAGCAGGGTAAATACGCGCCTGTCTACAATGCTGAAGCCAGAGCAGCCGGGCAGCAAGCCGAGGCGGTGGAAGGGGCGAAGACCAAAGATATTACTGATTCCGATGAAAAATTAAGAATGCTTATTTCGGCAATTAAAAATAAAAACCAGCCGGCAATCAGGGCGATTCTTAAGCAAATGGCGATGAACGGGGATGATAACGAAGCTTTGCAGCCTTTGGTCGGCGATACTTCCGCTTTTGGCATCCAAAAGCTGATGTCGGCTTTATCCGGTAAACTAACCGCGCAAGAATTAGCTTCCAATCCCCAATTAAAGGATCTTAACGCCGGTTTCTCCGAACAGGATGCCATGGCTTTGGGCTCCGAGATCGGTATGATTAATAAGCAGACCAATCATTGGAACGCCACTGCGCCTTATAAGATGCGAGGCGGCGTTTGGGAGAAAAGTACGGAAAAAGATATGTCGGATTTCCGCAGCGCGGAAATATCCAAGATGGATCCCCAGGTGATAACCAGAGCTTTCAACCGGTTGGCTTACGGCCGTGAAGATTCCAAGAGAAAATTTCATTTGGATGCCGCCGGTGTGATCAGCTTGAGGTTATTGGATAATGCTAATGGTATAAATCAGATTGGTAGTAGAATGACGCAAAATACGGCGGAGAAGCTGACAAAAGGTGACGCGGGTGAAAAGCTGCGTGATTTGGTTAAGAATGGAATTTTATCCCAGCAAATTGTTGATGTGCTTTTCCAGCGGGCGAAATCTTCGGCTAAAAATCCAACGGCCGATTTGCAGCAAATCCATGACGTTTTGGGAGAATAATAAAATTTTAATCTGAATTATGGCCACAGATTCCTTGCTAAAAAATAAAATCAACTATCGAGACCCTTCGTTTTTGGCTTTGGTCGGGGATTTTTTAAATTCCGCCGCGGCCGAAGACGATTCGAAACAGGCACTTAATTTAAGCCGAATCATCGGTAATTTTTTGGCGCGGAAAAAAAGTGAAATGGAGCAAAACCCGGATCTTTATGATTTTTATCGGAAGGCTCTGATAAAAGCGCAATTCATCGCTTTGCCGCTTTTGGATAACAACGTTGCGATTGATCTACTTAAAAATCATTTCATTACTCAATTTGAGATCGATTTCTACGATCTACTGGATAAATTCCGCACAAAATTGATCAACATTCCGGTTTACGAGGACCGCGACGCTTTGCGTAGGGAAATCGGGAAAATTCTTTTGGATAGCGGCCAACTCTTGACCGGCGGGGCAATGCCGCCGCGGACGGTGGGCGAGTGGATCAAAGATTACAGCGCCAAATTAGGCATTGGCCGAGCGGATAGCTTGAAAAGAACCCAATATTTTTTGGATCTGGGTCGGGAGAGGAAGCTAAGCGAAAAAGACCAGAGAAAGTTAAAAGCCCTGTTCGATCTTTATGAGGAGACCAAGATATCCAGTTTAGAACCTTTTGGTTATGATTATGACGTTCCGATAATCGTCGACGGGAAATATTTTATTTTCAAAAGAGGTATTCTGGAAAAATTAGAAGGCAATGAAAATGAATTTAATCGAATCAACGGGCTATTAAAAACCGGGGAAGAAGAAGCCGCGGCTGCGGCAGGACAAAAGCCGGCCATTGCTCCTGGCGCGCCGAGGGCCAAGGGAATTCCAGTCTCACCCAGAGGAGTGCCTGCTTCGTCTTCCGCCACCGGTTTCGCGGCGCTTTCGGCGGCCGATAAGCAAATCGACGATTTAAAACAAACCGCCGCAAAATATCGTCCCGGCAGTCTCCAAAGAAAAGCGGTGGAAGCGGAAATAAAGAAGTTAGAAGGCAGAAGTCAGAAGTAAGAAGCCAGAAGTTAGAAATCAGAAGTTAGAAATATTCAACAATGATTTAATATGAGGGAGGGAAGTTATCAGGACATTGATCAGAGGACGTTTAATTTTGCCAATAGGGTTATTAAGATGATTCCGCAATTACCTAACAATGTGACAACTTGGAAAATAGGCGCTCAAGTAATTGATTCGGCCACGTCAGTTAATTCTAATATTGTTCAAGCCCGCGGTGGATTATCAAAAAAGGATTTTACGCATCATCTAAGGATTTCTTTGAAAGAAGCGCGGGAAACCAAAAGATGGCTGGAAATGATCATTGCTGTCGGTTTGGCTCCTGAAGAAAAAATGTGCTGGCTGTTGGCGGAAAACGAAGAAATAATTTGTATTTTGGTTACAATGATAAAAAATTCACAAGATGAAAGTTTGAACAAGGAGTAATTTCTTACTTCTTACTTCTTACTTCTTACTTCAACCGTGTTGGAATATTTAGAAAAATTTAATAATTTGCCTGATGTCGTGAAACAGAAAATTTCCGCGCCGGTGGTAATGGCCGCACTGGAAGAGCTGGAAGGCGAGTACGGCGTGGAACTGGCCGGTTTCGTGATGCGCGTCATGGTGGGTGATTTGTATTATAAAAATTTGACCGCTAATCTGATCATCGAATATAATTTGGCGCCGGAAGTCGCCGGCAGATTGGCGCAAGATTTGCAAAATAGAATCTTTGATCAGGTAATGGACTATTTAAGCCAGCCCAAGGCGGCACCGGCTTCCCAATCGGCCGAAGCCGATGCTTCTTTTTTTGGCAGCCGAGGTACACCGATTCCATCGGCTGTTCCGGCGGCAGCGGCTGTTTTGTCCGTGCCGGGTCCGGCCAAGTCCGCCTACGCTGAAGCCACGGCGGACAAGCCGGTCCCGCCGGCGGTGCGCCGCGCGCCGGTGACTAACGTAGGAACGCAAAATCTTGCGTTCCTACAAAATAGAAATTATTTGGAAGAAGACAAGGCTGACATTACGGCGGCGGGAAAAATATCCACGACGATGAAAGCAGTGCCGCAAGAAAAGGTGGAGGCGATGCTGGCGGCGGTAATTGCGGAAGCCAAAGTCAGTTTTGCCAGCTCCAGCCTGCTCAAAAGATTTCGGGAAATCCTGCTTTCTTATTTACGCGGCGTGCGGACCAAAGTCGAAGTCCGGGAAAACTTGCTGAAAGATTTTGCCTCCGGCGGAGTGAAAATGTCGGAAGCGGAAGCGGATCGGATTTTGAATATCGCCCAAAAGAAATTGAACCGACGATGAAGAAAAGATTCGCCGGTTCCGGCAAGGTCACGGCCAAAAGCACGGCTAACGGCACCAATTTCATTTTTAACGAGGGCAGAGATAAAACAAGCTCTGGCGCGCGTAATGCTTCGCCTCAAAGGTTAGCCGGCGGTAACTTCCGGTCTGGGCAGGCGATCGCGATGTCGGTTATGATCTCACGGCTTTAAAAAATACCTCCGCCGCTAAGACTTCCGCCTACGCTAAGGCTTTGGCGGACAAGTCGGAGGCAGCAAGACCTTGCGGGCTGACCGCCGGATAACAAAATATTCCGCCAGCTCAGCCGGAAAAGGCCGAAATGCAAAATACTGCCCCTGCGGCGGCGATTCCAGTCAATCCGCCCCCCATGGAAGCTGCGGTTCCGGTAAAAACAATCAATCACGAACCAAAGCGGACGGCCGCGGTGATGGGAAATAAAAAACGGATGGAAGATATCAAACCTTCGCCGCGCACGATGAGCCCGATCGATGAATTGGCCTATATGGATCTGGTAAATTTCCGCCGGCTTGATCCGTCGCCGGCCGCGCGCATCACCAAGATCGAAGCCAAGATCGCTTTGTTGGAAAAAGAAGGGATCGATAAAAAGATCGAAGGCATCCGGGTCTGGCGGCTCAATCCCGTCAATAAGACTTATTTGTCGATGGGGCAGGAAAGCATTGCCGGCGGGAAGAGTATTGATGATATAATCAAAGAGCGCAAGGAGCAGGGGTTGAATTATCTTTCCCAGGAAGAATTCGAAGCGGTGATGGATCTTAACAATAATCTCAGATTCTAATCGCATAACGCATAGCGCGTAACGCATAACGGTTTATGGATTTTCATGAAGAATTAAAATTGCTTATTCATCAATATGTAAAGTTCGTTTATAGAGTGACAAAAAATTTCCCCAAGGATGAATTATATGGCGTAGTTTCACAATTCAGAAGAGCCACAATGTCCATAATGTTAAATTACGTCGAAGGTTATGCCAGAAGAACGGGAGATGGTTGCAAGGTATACAATAATTTTTTAAATATTTCCTATGGATCGCTGAAAGAATCAAAATATTTGTTATTTTTTTCCTTGGATGAAAAATATATTTCAGAAGAAGAATATAAAACAGGTTTTGAGTTATGTGATAGGATTGGAAAAATGATTTGGAGTTTGATAAATTAGCCGTTACGCGTTATGCGTTACGCGTTATGCGAAAACGATGCAGATGTTCACTGTTCCTCAATTCATCGATGTTGAGGATAAAATTATCGGTCCGATTACGACGAGGCAATTCATCATTTGCCTAGTCGGCTTGGGCTTTCTGGTCCCGGCTTGGAAACTGTTTGATCTGCTCTGGTTCATCCTGTTTGGTTTGCTTGATTTCGTGATCGTCGGCGCCTTCGCCTTTACCAAGATCAATGGCCGGCCGTTCCATTATTTTGTCTTGAACGTCATCCAGACGATGAAGAAGCCGAATTTGCGGGTTTGGAATAATCGTAATCCGTTGAAAGACCTGCTCTCGCAAGAAGAATCGGCCGCCGAGGAAGTGCCGAAGGTGACCAAATCGACCGCCACGAGAGAGCGCCTGGTCAGCTCGCATCTGAAAGAATTATCATTGATCGTCGATACCAAAGGGGTCTATAAGGGGGAAGAAGGGGAGGAAATAGTTTGATTAGTATTAAGTATTTGGTATTAAGTATTTAGTATATGAGTGAAAAGATCAGGTCGTTCGCTGATTTGGTTGCCTGGCAAGAAGCTCATCGTTTAGTTATCATTATTTATCGAATAACCAACGATTTTCCGAGAGAGGAAATTTTCGGATTAACCAATCAAATGAGGCGGGCAGTTATTTCTGTTTCCTCGAATATTGCAGAAGGCTTTGGTCGAGAAACAAATAAAGATAAAAGTCATTTTTACGTGATGGCCCGAACTTCCGTGGTAGAAATCCAGAATCAATTATTGGCGGCCAGAGATATCGGATATTTGAATCAAAAAAATTTTGATTTTGCCGCCAATAAGACTATCAAAGTTCATAAATTAATCAACGGACTTATCAAAAAAGTAAAATACTAAATACTTTATACTAAATACGAAATACTAATCTATGGCAGAAAAGACTAATCAATTAGCCAAAGGGAAAATCAGCGTCTCCACCCAGCAGTATTTGGATATTGCCGAGATCAAGGATGATGTCGTGGTGATGCGCGACGGCACTTTGCGGGCCGTGCTTTTGGTTTCCAGCATCAATTTCGCTTTGAAAAGCGAAGACGAGCAGGAAGCGATCGTTTCTTCTTATGTCGGCTTTTTAAATAATATCAATTTCCCGGTGCAGATCGTCATCCAGTCGCGTAAGCTGAATATCGAAGGATATCTGGCCGAATTAAAACAAAAAGAAAAAGAACAGCTGAACGAGCTGTTGAAAATCCAGACTCATGAATATATCGAATATATCCAAGAATTGGTATCGCTCGGAGAAATTATGAGCAAAAGTTTTTATGTCGTCGTGCCGTACAATCCTTTATCCGACAAGCATAAAGGTTTCTTTTCTTCGATCAATGAGGTCTTGAAACCGGCGACTTTGGTCAGGATGAAAGGGAAAAGATTTGATCGCTACAAGAAAGAACTGGACCGGCGTTTGGAGTCGATCGCCTCCGGTCTTGCCTCGGCCGGGTTGAAAACCGTGCAGCTGGACACCCAAGGTTTGATCGAATTGTACTATAATACTTATAATCCGGTAACCGCGGAAAATGAAGAATTGACCGAGATGAAGAATTTGCAGATCACCGAACCATAACGCATAACGCATAACGCATAACGCATAACGCATAACGCATAACGCATAACGCATAACGCATAACGCATAACGCATAACGCATAACGCATAACGATTATGCTTTAACGGGTGTGATAAAGGGAAAGAAAAATTAATTTGTCAACATAATTTACAGCACCGTTACGCGTTGCGCGTTACGGGTTACGCGAATACATGATAGATATAAGAAAATCAAATTTGGAAACCAAACGACCTCCGACCGAAGAGGAAGTGCTGAACGCCCAAGGCGGCAATGAAAATATTGCCGTTGTCCAGGAATTGGTCGAGGAAGAAAAGGCATTTCGCCGCGGCGTTCTGTCGGTTTTGGATTTGATCGCTCCGGCGGCGATGCAGATGTTTCCCGATCATCTTCGCCTTGGCGACAAGTTTGTCCGGACGATTTTCATTATCGGTTATCCGCGCTATATCAGCGTCGGCTGGTTCGCGCCGGTCATCAATCTGAACGAAGTTTTCGACGTGGCGATGTTTTTCTATCCGGTCAATACGGCGATAATCCTGAAGCAGCTGAAGAAAAAAGTCGGCGCGCTCGAAGCCCAGATAATTTCGGACGCGGAAAAAGGCGCGGCCCGCGATCCGCTGCGGGAAACCGCTTTGAAAGATATCGAATACTTGCGCGACGCCCTGACGCAGGGGATTGAGAAATTTTTCCAATTTTCTCTTTATGTCACCATTTATTCCAACACCAAAGAAGATCTGGATAAGCTGTCCAATCAGGTCGAGGATATTTTCGGCTCGCGCCTGGTTTATTCCAAAAAAGTATTTTTCCAATCCGAGCAGGGTTTTAATTCCACTCTGCCGTTATGTAACGATGAATTGTACATCACTTTCAATATGAATTCTTCCCCGGCCGCTTCCTCTTTTCCTTTTATTTCGAGCGATCTGACGAGCGACCATGGAATCTTGTATGGCATCAACCGCCATAACAACAGCCTGATCCTCTTTGATCGGTTCAGTTTGCAGAACGCCAACAACGTCGTTTTCGCCACTTCCGGCGCGGGCAAGAGTTACGCGATCAAATTGGAAATATTGCGTTCGCTGATGATGGGCACGGACGTGATCATCATCGACCCGGAATATGAATATAAGCATTTGTCCGAATCGGTCGGCGGCACTTACATCAACATCTCGCTAGCGAGCGAGGAAAAGATCAATCCGTTCGATCTGCCGCGCTCGATCGGCGGCGAATCCAAACCGGCCGACATCATCCGCGGCGCGGTGATTACCGTCAAAGGCTTGGTCCGCTTGATGCTGGGCGATCTTAACCATACCGAAGATTCGATCGTCGATCGCGGCCTTTTGGAAACTTATGCCAAGAAAGATATCACTCCCGATGCCGACCTCTCGACGGTCGAAGCGCCGGTGATGCAGGATTTTCAGGAAGTTTTGGAAGGGATCGAGGGCGGCGCCGATCTGGCGATGCGTTTGCGCAAATATACCGAAGGGACTTTTGCCGGAATCTTGAACAACCCGACCAATGTCAAACTGGACAATCAATTGGTTTGTTTTTCCGTCCGCGACTTGGAAGATGAATTGCGGCCGCTCGCGATCTATACCATCATCAATTATATCTGGAATATCGTCCGGTCGGAATTGAAGAAAAGGATTCTGGTGATCGACGAGGCTTGGTGGCTGATGCAGAACGATGACAGCGCCAAATTCATCTATGCCCTGGTCAAACGCTGCCGCAAATATTATCTGGGCGTCACCACCATTACCCAGGACGTCAATGATTTCTTGCGTTCGCCTTATGGCCAGGCGATCGTGACCAACTCCTCGCTGCAATTATTGCTGAAGCAATCGCCGGCGGCGATCGATCTGATCCAAAAGACTTTCGTGCTGACTGAAGGAGAAAAATATCTGCTGTTGGAATCGGGCGTGGGCGAGGGGATTATTTTTGCCGGCAACAAGCACGCGGCGATCAAGATCGTCGCTTCCTACAGCGAGGATCAATTGATCACCTCGGATCCGCGGCAATTGCTGGAAATCGAGGAAGCCAAAAAAGAATTCGCCGCTTCAATGGATCAATCAGGCGGCCAGCCGGCCGCCGCTCCCGCCTTGCCGGATATGGAAATTTGAGACGGATAAAAAACTCAGTAAACAATATAAATTTACATATAAATATTAATTCGGCTTTGAATTTATTGTCATATTGTTATATTGCCATATTGTTGTGCGATGGGTTAAATAGTAAAAGACAATGATTTGATGAACAAGATTGGAAAATTGTTTCTAACAATATAACAATTTAGCAATATAACAATTTAAAATCTATGAACAAACGAACATTAAGGATAATAATTTTGGTCGTCGTGATAATTTTATTGCTGCTCATCGTCGCTTATTTCCTGTTTATGTATAAATTCCCGGGCAGCGCCGTTATTCCGATTGCGAACAAGCCGACCGCCGCAGTGACGACTAATAATATCGGACAGAATTCAACCGTCGCGCCGACCACGCCGACTCCGGCTAAACCGAGCGTTCCGCCGGCGTCAAACGACACGATCACCAAAACTAACCTGGTGAAGATCGCCGAATCGTTCGCGGAGCGTTTGGGCAGTTATTCCAATCAATCCAACTTCAGCAATATCAGCGATCTGAAGCTGCTGATGACCCCATCGATGCAATCCTGGGCGGACAAATATATCGTCGCCAACCAATCCGGGGCGTATTCCGGCGTTTACCAGGGTGTAACCACTCAAGCGATTACGGCGGCGATCATTGATTTTGACGATGCCAAAGGCCAGGCCGATATTTTGGTGCACACCCAGAAGGCGACGCAGACCGGTTCAAGCAGCCCGGTGGTCACTTACCAAGACATTACCATCACTTTCGTTAAACAGAAAAATATCTGGCTGGTAGACAATGCAGTTTGGAAGAAGTAAAATTAGGTAATTAGGATTTTCCCTTAGCGACTAAGATTGAAGGCAATCGCCCAAGTCCTAATCCCTAAGTTCCTAATTATTAATATCATTATATTGAAAAGTTCAGAATGTTCGAGTATGTCAGGTAAAACAAAGAATGTATATATTTGCACTAATTGCGGCGCCCAATCCATCAAATGGAGCGGGCGTTGTTTGGAATGCGGCGGCTGGGGAACTTTGCAGTTGGAAACGGTCAATACCGAGGAAGGTAAAGCGGGAAATATCAATGCCGCCGTTCCGGCGCAAATTATCGATTTGGGAAAGATTGCCGACGAAAAGTTGGTCCGCTTGAAAACCGGCATCGAGGAATTTGACCGGGTTCTGGGCGGCGGTATCGTGCCCGGCTCTTTGGTGCTTCTTTCCGGCGAACCGGGAATCGGCAAGTCGACGATCGTGGCGCAAGTCGCCGATAAGATCGGATTGAATGGCAAAGGACAAGTGTTTTATGTTTCCGGCGAAGAATCGGCCGCGCAAGTTAAGGCGCGGCTGGATCGCCTTAATTGCGGTTTGGAAAATATCAAATTCATCAGCGAAACCGAGGCGGATAAAATTTGCGCCGCGCTGGTTAAAGAAAAACCGGCCTTGGCGATCATTGACTCGATCCAAACCGTTTATTGTCCGGAGATCGCCTCCGAGGCCGGCGGGTTAAGCCAGATCCGCGCCGCGGCGGTAAAATTTTTGGAAGTCGCCAAAAAAGATGGCGTAGCAATCTTGCTTATCGGCCACATCACCAAAGACGGCCAGATCGCCGGACCGAAATCTTTGGAGCATATCGTCGATACGGTGATTTATCTGGAAGCGGATACGACTAATGATTATCGCGTCTTGCGGGCGATGAAAAATCGTTTCGGTTCGGTTAATGAATTAGGAATTTTCGAGATGACCGGCGCGGGGTTTAAAGAAATCGTTAATCCATCGCTCGTTTTTGTGGAAACCGGCTTGGAAAATATTTCCGGCTCGGTCTTGTCGGCGGTAATGGAAGGCACCCGGCCGTTCATCGTCAATGTCCAGGCGCTCGCCACCAAAACCGTTTTCGGTTATCCGCAGCGCCGCGCTTCGGGATTCGATCTGAACCGTTTGCAAGTGCTCGCGGCAGTACTCACCAAAAAAGCCAAAATAAATCTGATGGCGGAAGATGTGGTCTTGAATATCGTCGGCGGTTTGAAATTGAACGATCCGGCGATGGACTTGGCGGTCTGTCTGGCAATCATTTCTTCTTTATTGAACAAGGTGATTGATAATAAGACGATCGTTTTGGGGGAGGTTGGTTTGGGCGGGGAAGTGCGCTCGGTGCCGAAGCTGGCCGAGCGTTTGAAGGAAGCGGAAAAACTCGGCTTCACCCGCGCCATCATTCCCGATGCCAAAGTTTCCGGCGGCAAGATGAAATTGACTAAGGTCAAAAGCGTTTCCGAATTGCTGAGCGTCTAATCGGTAACGGATAAATTCATTATAAATAAAAAAACCGACGGTTAAATCGGCTTTTGGGACAGATTGCGACGCTGGGCGCTTACTTGCGGGTTTCTTTGGTTTCTCGCTTTATTCTTTCCATGATGAGTTTCGCGCGGGCGATCCGGTTGGGCTGGTTGTTGATCTTTTTGTAATCAAACTTTTCGGGATGGGAATTATTCATGGCTTGCTCCTGGGCGGTTAAAGGACTGGGTATTTTGACTATCGTGGACGTGGTACTATATTAGCAAATAATCGAGATATTGTCAAATTACTATTGACTTAATTGTTAAATTATGATATAGTATAGATATCCTTAATAATGAAGAAAAGCACCTTTTAATAGGAGGAATCATGCTATTAGGAATGGATTTCGCTTCGCCGGTGATGGTAGTCTGGTGCCGGAATGTCAAATTAAAAAGCGCCATCGTCAGGTTGATCAAGTTCAATCTGTCCCTCGCGCTCGCCAGCGTCCTGATCATTTCGACCGCTATCTGGGTTGTTCTCGCTTTGTGGGGAACGGGCGGGTTACTGGTACGCTGAATCAATTTTTTTTCAAATGAGGCTCGTTCAATCGGACGAGCCTCGAATTTTTTTCAAAAATATTTTAACTTCGCAGGAATGTAATATCTTGCGCTTCTACCGGTTATTCCAAATGGATTTTTTCTTCGAAAATTTCCATTTCCTGCTTCAGGGCGGGATTTTTTTTAAGGTCAGGATCAGAATCAAGCAGCCTGACCGCTTCGGTCCGCGCTTCTTTCATTAATTCATAATCCCAAAGCGTAGCAATCTTCAATTCGGGAAAACCGGATTGGGCCGTGCCGAAAATTTCTCCTGAACCGCGCAATTTCAAATCCATTTTGGCTAAAGCAAAACCGTCGGAAATCTTTTCCATGGCCGACAACCGCTGCAAGGTTTTTTGGTCAAAAGAAGACGGGAAGAGAAAACAATATGATTGTTCCGCCCCGCGCCCGACCCGGCCGCGGAATTGGTGCAACTGCGCCAAGCCGAACCGATCGGCGCCTTCAATCATCATAATCGTCGCATTGGGAACGTCAACTCCGACTTCGATAACGGAAGTCGAAACTAAGATTTTATATTCATTATTCAAAAAGCCGCGCATAATTTCTTCTTTGGCTTTGGCTTTAAGCCGTCCGTGCAGGGCGGCCATTTTTATTTCCGGAAAAACCGCTTTATCCAGCTTGAAAAATTCCTCCTTGACTGATTTTACTCCATAAAGATCCGATTCTTCGATCAGCGGGCAGATGACGAAAGCTTGACGCCCGGCATTTATCTGTTGGCGGATGAAATTATAGGCCGCGGCGCGTTTTTCTTCCGGTACGATCCGAGTCATGATCGGCCGGCGGCCGGCCGGCATTTGCTTGATGACGGAAATATCCAGGTCGCCGAACAAAGCGATGGCAAGCGAGCGGGGAATCGGCGTCGCCGTCATTGATAATAAATGCGGCGTCAAATTACCCCTCCTTTCGAAGGACCCCCCTCCTTTTAAAGGAGGGGTTGGGGTGGTTTCGGGGGTGGTTCCGCCGGATTTGGTCATTAAAGCCTTCCTTTGCTCAACGCCGAAGCGGTGCTGTTCATCGATCACGGCCAAGGCCAGATTCTTGAATTTTACATCTTCACCCAATAAGGCATGGGTGCCGATGACGATATCGATTTCTCCCGCCTTGATCATTTTCAAAATTTCCGCTCGTGAAATTTTTTTGTCATCCTGAGCGGAGGCCGCCTCGGCCGGAGTCGAAGGACCGCTTAAGGTCGAATTTAATAAACGATAGTTATTTGTCAGTAAGGCGATGCGCAGAGGGAAATTCCCTAATAATTTGCTAATCGTATTAAAATGCTGCTGCGCCAGAATTTCTGTCGGCGCCATCAGCACGCCCTGCTTATTATTCAAAGCGGCATTTAACAAGGCGATCACTGCCACCACAGTCTTTCCCGATCCCACATCGCCGTTCAAGAGGCGCGACATTGGCCGGGATTTGGCCAGATCGCCCAAGATCGCCCAGGCGGCTTGCCGCTGATCTTCGGTCAATTTGAACGGCAATCCGGCGACGAATTCTTTGGTATCTTTTTCCTTGAATTCAATGGTTTCCGCCCGCGCCAAATCGCGGTCTTTTTTTACCAATTGCGATTTCAATTGGAGCAAAAATAATTCGTCAAAAGCCAGCCGGCGGCGCGCCGCTTCGACATCAGCCCATTTTTGCGGAAAATGGATCAAACGCACCGCTTCCTCCAGTGTCAACAGATTAAGCCTGGTTCTGATCTCTAGGGGTACGGCATCGGACAGATTTTTGCTTTGGTCGATAATCTGGCTGATCAAAAATCGCAATTGTTTTTGAGTGATTTTCTCGGTCAGATGATAATTAGGCACCAGGCCGGCCGTGTGGATCAGCTTGCCGTAATTGACTTTTTCATAAACCGGCGAAGCCATCGTCAAGACTCCCTGATCTTCGGCGCGGCCGGCCAGCGAAACCGTATCGCCGACCCGCAAAGTTTTGCCGATGAACGGCTGGTTGAACCAGATGACTTTCAGCGTTTCCGTGCCGTCATTGACGAGCGCTTCGGTAATATTCATCCGGCGGTGATGGGCGCGGCGGTTTTCAATCAATTCGATCTGGCCGACGACATTGGCGGCCAGGCCGGCTTGTAAATCTTTGATCTTGGTCAGATGCGTAAAATCATCATAGCGATAAGGAAAATACCAAAGCAGATCTTCGACATAGTTGAGATCGATTGACGCCAGGCGTTTGCTGATACTGGCGCCCACGCCTTTGAGTTGGGTTAGGGGAGTGGATAGTTCCATAGTTTGATCTTATCCTTTTTAAGGTCTTTTTTCAAATTAAATCCCGCCATCTTTAATATAGACGCGGGATAAAAAAAGCCCGGTCGGATCGACCAGGCTTAGGCTTATTGATGAGGAAAGATACTGAAGAAACCTTTTTTTTCCGCTTTCGCAATTTTCTTTTCCGGCCGTAGCGATACTGGTTTGATTTTTGTCGGAGGAACCGGCTTTTTTTCCGGTTTGGCAGGCGCCACAGCCGGCTTGGGGACCTCGACGGAAATTTTGATCCGGCTCTTTTTTTCCAGCGCCACGATAATTTCCGTCTTGATTTTTTCCGCCTCTTTCTCCATCGATGATCCTTTGGGAGGTTTGAGTATTGCCTCCTCGATCAGCAAATAGGTAGCGCCGGAATTGATCGCCGCGGTGGGACTTATCGCCACAGAACTGTTCAGCGGGGCTTTAGGATCGACGCCGCTGACCAGCTTTTTGACATGGTCATAGATGCTCCGATGATAACGGGTTAACTTATTCGGAGCGCAGATCACGCCATCCACGCCGCCCTTTTCGACGATATAGTCATAAGATCTCATCCGGTCATCGTAGTTGCCGATCGCCGGTCCGGAAGTGCTATGCGTAAATCGATTGGGAACGGTCACGGCAAAGATCAAAGGGCGGATGATCGGCTCACTGATCGACCTTTTGGCCAGCCTTTCGCGCACGGCTTTTAATCCGTCGTCCTCCGCATTTTCTTCGATTTTTTTCGCCGTATCCTTCGCCGGTACCGCGATTGACTCCGTTTTCGTTTCCGGCACAGGCACATCCCAGGTTTCCCGGAAGGGTTGGGAATCTTTGTTCATCGCCTTGACGAATTTTTTAATCGATTCGATTCCTGAACTGCACTGGACACTGACCATGCTCGCCCGACTTTTCCGGAGCAGGGTTCCCATCCGTTCCGCGTCGAGAAGTTCCAGGTTAAGGTTAAGATCAAGGAATGTTTTGGTCTGCAAATCCTGGCCGGCCATTAAGATTGAAAAGTAGGCGGTCAGGCAAGTCGTCGGGCCGAAGTAAAACCCCCCGACGACAGGGGAGAGTAACTTCATAATCGGATGCGCATCGAGAAAAGACTCAAAACTGGACAGATCGACGATAATGACGCCTCTACCTTGTTGTTTCAGAGTGGCTTCATCCATGGCAATATCCTTTTTTGGGGTGTTTAAAGGGCATTCTAAGTTTCCACCTAAAATACCATAAATACTAAAATAAATCAATAGATAGTTGCGCTTAATGGGCTTAGCCCCAAAAATGTGTATCTAACGGCCAAAAAGTGATATAATTTGATAGTTAGAAGCGATAATGCCGGCGATAAAATTAAACCATCAGCGCGGTGATTTTATCGTCAGATTAATCAATAATAATTGATGAAAAATAATTTCGGATCATTTTTGTTTTCTCGCGAACATAAATTTTTTAACAAAAAATTATTCTTCGTTGTCGCTGCCGCTATGATTTTATCCGGCGGCTTTTTTGTGGCTCCCGCTCAAGCTACTCCTCCCGGTCTCCCTTTAGGCTTTTATGGGACTGGTAACGCTCCGAATTCCGTAGTCGCGGCCGATTTTAATAATGATACCTTTTCTGATTTTGCGGAGACAAATTACAGCGATGACGATGTTTCAGTCTTCATAAACGACCAAAATGGAATTTTTGCTTCCCGCGTAAATTATCCAGTCGGGGAACAGCCCTGGTCGGTGGTTGCCGCGGATTTCAATAAGGACGGAAAGATTGATTTAGCCACGGCAAATTTCGTGGGCAATAATATTTCGGTGCTTATGGGGAATGGCGATGGCACTTTTGTTTCGGCGGTGGATTATCCTGTTCTCTACGCTCCCGATTCAATCATCACAGCAGATTTTAACGGCGATGGCTATCCTGATCTGGCGGTCACCACTTATTCCAGCAATCAATTATACATTTTACTTAATAACGGCGATGGCACTTTTACGGTTTCGAATATTTATGACACGGGCATTACTCCCTGGTATCTTGCCACGGGCGATTTTGACGGCGACGGCCACGCCGATCTGGCATTGATAAATCGCTCGGATGGCAGTTTTTCAATTTTTCTTGGCGCGGGCGACGGAACTTTCGGTCCGCCGATAACTTCTGATTTGGGAGAAGCCGGGAGAGGGATCTTTACTTATGATTTCAATGGCGACGGTAAGGACGATTTGGCTATCGGCAGTTTTAATGACGGCTATATTTCAATTTATTTGAGTACTGGCAGCGGTAATTTCGCTTCGCCAATGGCTTACAGTGTCGGCTCGGGCAATCAGGCGATCGTCGGAGGAGATTTTAACAATGATGGATTCCTGGATTTGGCCACGGCTAATTGGAATGATAATGATATTTCCGTCATCCTGGGTAGCGGCGGAGGAAATTTTGGCGACGCTACGAATTATTCAGTCACCGTTGATCCGGCAGCGATCACTGCGGCCGATTTTGATAACGACGGCCAGAAGGATTTAGTAGAGGTGAACCAGGACTCAAATACCGCCGATGTTTTTTTTAATACCGACGGTGTTTTTAACATTATCGGGCCGGCGCCGATCGTTTATCCGATTACCAATTGCCAAGACTTGCAGGACATTGATTCGCTGATCAATGATAATCCAGACGCTGCCTACGCAGATTTTGAAATCGTTACTTCTTCCCCGACTATTGATTGCGGCGCGGTAAACGGCACCGGAATTTTTGCGCCGATCAGTAATTCTTTTTATGGCACTCTGAACGGCAATAACATTAAGATTACCAATTTTAATATCAGCGACGATAGCGATGTTAGTGTCGGACTGTTTGGCGATCTGGAAAGCGGCGCCACGATAGAAAATTTGACTTTGTCCGGCGGCGATGTTTCCTCAGCTAACGGGGGCAATATCGGCGTTCTGGCCGGCTATGCCTATGGCAATGTGACAATTCAAAATGTCACCAGCACGGTTTCCACTTTAACCGGAGATGATGAATTGGCAGTCGGCGGCTTAATCGGATATTACGAAGATGATGATATCGGACCAGGACTTATTTTAAATAACGTTAAATTGTCGACGAATATTTCCGCCGAAAATAATGGACAAGATGTCGGCGGGCTGATCGGCGATTTTGAACTTGATGGAAGCTCGGCGGCTACCATAACAGGCTGCAATTTTTCCGGCAACATCGACAGTGTTGGCAGCCAAATCACCGGAGGCTTGATCGGATATATTGGTTCTGTAGCTCAAGACGCAATTTCAATCGTTAATAGTTCGGTTAGCAGTGACACATTATCAGGTAGTGGCAATACCGGTGGGTTGATCGGAAGTTATTATTTTGAAGGTGATCCGAAATTAACGATCACTAAAAGTTATTTTTCCGGCGGTCAGGTTAGCGGCGTTTTCAATGTCGGTGGCTTACTGGGTTCTTTCGAGAATAATTCCCAGGATTATTCGCAAATCGACATCATTAGTCAAAGCTATTCCACCGGACAAATTTTCGGGAGCGACTTTGCCGTCGGCGGTTTAATCGGAGAATTGGTCGACGATGAACAATGTGGAACCGGCACTGATTGTCCCGGCGGATTGATAATTTCAAAAAGCTATTACAAAGGTTACAACATCACCGGCCTAAATGGTTACGTGGGCGGATTGGTGGGGCGAATGGCGGATGGAAATTTTTCCATTGCCGACTCTTATTCCTCGGGCGTGATTGCCAGTGCTGGTGATGATACCGGCGGTTTGGTAGGCGACATGCAAAGCTATATGCCGATTATGTCGATTGACCGATCTTATGCCTCTGGCACGGTTTGGGGTGACGATAATTATAACGGTGGACTCGTGGGCTATTTGGAAAACGACAGTACCTTAACTAACTCTTTCAGCACGAGCGATGCTAATCACGGCACCAATACTGTTGGCGGGTTAGTCGGCTATGCCGATAATGAGAATAATCTGGTCAACGATTATTGGTTTGATTCTCAGGACAATGGAACGGGTGATGGATTGGAAAACAGCATCGCCGGCCATTTTGTCAAAGCTGATTCGGCCGAGTCTTTCCAAAATAACAGCACTACTCCGCCGCTTAATCAGTGGAATTTTTCCGATCCTAATCCGATTTGGCTATCTCAAGCAGCGGATTACCCTGCCTTTAACCCCGATTATGTTTCCACCACCACTGTCCATACACTCAATTATTCCGCTGGTACCGGTGGATCAATAGCCGGTGGTTCGGGGCAATATGTTTTCGCCGGCGCCGACGGAGCGGCCGTGACCGCCGTGCCTAATTCGGGTTATGAATTCGTTAATTGGGACGATGATTCGACGGATAACCCCAGAACCGACACTAATGTTACCGATGATATTTCGGTCACCGCCAATTTTTCCTTCGTTCAGCAAATCACCAGCTGCCAAGATTTGCAGGACATTGATTCGCTGATCAATGATAATCCGGACGCTGCCTACGGAGATTTCGAAATCGCCACTGATACTATTATCGATTGCAGTGATGTTAATGGAACGGGAGTTTTTGCGCCGATAATGAACCAGTTCTACGGTACGCTGAACGGCAACGGCGTTAAGATCACCAATTTTAATATCAGCGATGATAGCTATGGAAATGTCGGCCTGTTTGCGAATCTGGAAAGCGGCGCGACCATCAAGAATTTAAGCTTGTCTGGCGATGCGATTTCTTCCGGTTCTGGCGGCAATGATGGAATTTTGGCTGGATATGCCAATGGCAATATAACCATTGAAAATGTTACCAGCACCGTTTCCGATTTATCAGCAGATTATGCTTACGAGGCTGGAGGGCTGATCGGATTCTATGAAGATGATGGCGGATCAACCCTGATTATCAGCAACGTTCACTTGTCTACTGCCATTTCCTCCATTGTTAATAACGATCAAGACGTTGGCGGGCTGATCGGTTATATTGAAAGCTCTGGCGATGGAGAATATTCTATTACGGACAGCGATTTTTCCGGCAGCATCAGCGCCGCTGGCAGCGAATCGGCCGGTGGTTTGATCGGCTGGGTCGAGGGCGATGGGAATGATAATTTTTCGATTGCCACCAGTTCCGCCAGCGGCGAGATTGAGGGAGGTGATGACGACGGTAATGCCGGCACCGGCGGCTTGATTGGCTATTATAATATGGAGGGAGATGCGGCATTAACAATCTCCCAAAGCCATTATTCCGGCAGCCAGATCAGCGATGGCGACGGCGACAGCTACAATGATTCCGTGGGTGGTTTACTGGGAATTTTCGACAATGAGTCCAGTGATTATTCCCAGCCCAATATTATTGATCACAGTTATTCGAGCGGAAGTATCAATTCTTTCGGTGATAATAATTTTGTCGGCGGTTTGATCGGGCAATTATATAATTCGGGAAATTGCGGCGGTGATTGTTCCGGCAGCTTTGCCATAACCGACAGCTATTCCAGCGGCGATGTCACCGGCGATCCAAACGATTCGGACGGATTCGTGGGCGGCCTGGTCGGAGCAGTCGGGAGCAATTACATAAATGAAAATTTTTCCGTGGCCTCTTCTTCGGTGTTCGGCGCGGTCAGCGGCGGCTATGAAGTTGGCGGCTTGGTCGGATTTGCCTATGGCAGTGTCAGTCTGCAAAATATCACCAGCAGCGCTCCCACTGTATCCGGGGATAATGATTCCTATGGAATCGGCGGGTTGGTCGGAGAATATTATAATGATGATCCAGGAATCGGACTTAGTCTGGACGGCGTCCACGTTTCTTCGATTATTTCTGGAGATGATAGCGGCAACAGCCCTGATGTCGGCGGCCTGGTCGGTTATTTTTACAGCGATGGCGGCGCGGAAAATTCCATTAGCGGTGGCGGTTTTTCCGGCAGTATTAGCAATAATGCGGATGGCGATAGCACCGGCGGCGTGTTCGGCTATCTGGAAGCCGATAGCAATGAAAATATTTCGTTCAGCAATGTCAATGTCAGCGGTGACATATTATCAGGCAGTGCCGACACCGGCGGCCTGATCGGCTATTATTATTTTACCGGAGATCCTAAATTATCCATCCTTAACAGCCGTTTTTCCGGCAGCGAGATCAATGGCGGAACCGATCTCGGCGGCCTATTGGGTTTTTTTGAAAATGGTTCCGCGGCATATTCGCAGATTGATGTCATCAGTCAGAGCTATTCGACCGGGGCGATAAATTCGAGTGGCTACAATGCCGGCGGCTTAATTGGCGAATTACAGGATGATGGATATTGCGGTACTGCCTGTTTAGGCGGTCTGATCATCTCGGAAAGTTATGCTTCGGGCGATGTTAATGCGGCCAGCGATTCGGCCGGCGGTCTGGTGGGAGGAATGCTTAGCGGAAATTTTTCCCTGGTAAATTCTTACGCCTCGGGTAATGTCAGCGGCGGCAACTTTGTCGGCGGCTTAGTCGGCAATATGGCTCCGAATTTACCGGTAATGTCGGTTGTTCGATCGTATTTTTCCGGCTCGGTTACCGGAGACGGTTCTTATGTCGGCGGTTTGGTCGGATATTTGGAGGGATCGAGCGTTTTATCCAATTCTTTTAATGTCGGTGAAGTTAGCAACAGCGATATCGATGGCGGCTTAGTTGGCAATGCGGACAACGAAAATAATCTCACCAATGATTATTGGTATAACTCCCTTGATAATGGCATTGGCAACGGCGCTGAAGATACGAGCGACGGACATTTCGTCAAAGCCGACTCGGCCGAGTCTTTTCAGGGTAACAGCGCTAATCCTCCGCTTGATCAATGGGATTTTTCCAGCGGCAACCCGATCTGGTCGGTCCAAGCCGGGGAATACCCCGCCTTTAATCCCGACCATACTTCTTCCGCCACCGCTTATCTACTGCAATATTCTTCGGGCGGCAACGGCACGATCAGCGGCAGCGCGAATCAATTTGCCATTTCCGCCTCTGACGGCACCCCGGTTACCGCCATACCGGACGATGGTTATGTTTTCGTGAATTGGAGCGATAACTCGACAGCCAATCCCAGAACGGACACCGCCGTGAGCGGCGATATTTCCGTCACCGCCAATTTTTATTTTGATCCTTTCCAGGAGATTACTACCTGTCAGGAATTGCAAGATATCGATTCGCAGATCAACGATAATATGGACGCCGCTTTTGATTATTATCAGATTGCCACTTCTTCCACTCTTGATTGCAGCACGGTAAATGGTACAGGAATTTTTGCCCCGATCAATAATACTTTTTACGGCACGCTGGATGGCAACGGCGCGAAGATCATCAATCTTAATTTTGCCGATGACGACAGCGCCAGCGTCGGGATCTTCAGCGATCTGGGCGACGGAGCCGCGGTAAAGAACATCAGCTTGTCCGGCGTTTCTCAATCGGTTAATGCCACCTATATCGGCGCCATTGCCGGAGTGGCCACCGGTAATATCACCATCCAAAATGTTACCAGCACGGTTTCTAATTTGACCGGCGAAGAAGTCGGCGGTTTGATCGGCGATTATGAATATAATACCGAAGAATCGGATTCCGGGGCGGGATTTTCAATGGATAACGTCCACGTTTCTTCGGATATTTTAGTCGATGGCAGCGACGCCGGAGGTTTGATCGGCGATTTTGATAGCGCCGGAACAGTCCAGCATTCCATCACGAATAGCGGTTTTTCGGGGAATTTCAGCGGTAGCAACGGTTCTTACGTCGGCGGTCTCATCGCTGTAATTTCGAGTGACTACCAAGATAATTTTCTGATTGATAATTGTTCCTCGACCGGTGACATATTGGCACCGAGTTATCAGGCGGGCGGTTTGATCGGCGGTTTTTACACCGGCGATGATTCCCAATTGACGATTTCGCACAGCCATTTTTCGGGAAGCGAGATCGATGGCGCCGGTCCAACCGGCGGCATATTGGGCTATGCCGAAAATGATTCCTCTAATCCGACCAGGATCAGCGTCATCAGCCAGAGTTATTCCCAAGGAACCATAAATTCCACTGCCGGCGACGCGGGCGGATTGATTGGTGAAATAGTTGGCTCAGTCAACTGCGGCGATTCCTGCATAAGCGGTTTTGTCATTTCGAATAGTTATTCCTCGGCCGACGTCAACGCGGTTGATAGCGATCTGGCCGGCGGTTTGGTCGGCGAAATGAATGGTCCGAATGCGGCAATTATGAATTCATATGCCTCGGGCAATGTTACCGGCGGTAGCTACATCGGCGGTTTGGTGGGCGATATGTATCAGACTTTACCGGTGATGTCGGTTAACCGGTCATATTTTTCCGGATCAGTGACGGGCGACGGCAGTTTTGTCGGCGGCCTGGTCGGCGATTTGGAAGGCACGAGCGTCCTGGCTAATTCTTTCAATGTCGGAGAAATTAGCAGTAGCGGCATACCCGGAGCTTTAGCAGGCAGCGCTGATGACGAAAATAATCTTATCAATGATTATTGGTTCGATTCTTTGGCTAACGGCGTCGGCAATGGCGCCGAAGACACCAGCCCCGGCCATTTTATCAAAGTCGATTCGGCTGATTCTTTTCAGAATAACGACACTAATCCGCCGCTTGATAAATGGAATTTCTCCGGACTAAATCCGAATTGGGTTTCAGCCGACGGGCTTTATCCCGCTCTCAACCCCGACCATAATTCCAACACCAGCGTTTACGTTCTTCAATATTCCGCCGGCTCTAACGGATCAATAACCGGCGCTGCCACCCAATTTGTTTTATCCGGAACCGATGGAATCGCCGTTACGGCCGTGCCCGATGATGGTTATCGTTTTGTGAACTGGAGCGATGATTCAACTGATAATCCCCGGACTGACACTAATGTCACTCAAGATATCTCGGTTACCGCTAATTTTGAACTTAATTCAGTTATTCAATATACTTTAACCTACACCGCCGGAGATAACGGTTCGATCGATGGCGATTCGCCCCAAACGGTGGATTCGGGGGCTGACGGTACGCCGGTCACCGCTGCACCGGCTGACGGTTATCATTTTGTGAATTGGAGCGATGATTCAACTGATAATCCCCGGGCTGATCTGGCTGTTACTCATGACATTTCGGTTACCGCCAATTTCTCGGCTAACGCAGTGACTCAATATACTTTAACCTACAGTGCCGGCGATAACGGTTCGATCGATGGCGACTCGCCGCAGACCGTGGATTCCGGTTCGAATGGCACGGCCGTGACCGCGGTGCCGGCTACCGGTTATCATTTTGTCGATTGGAGCGATGCCTCGACCACCAATCCGCGGACTGATTATAACGTTACCCAAGATATTTCCGTCACCGCTAATTTTGCCATCGATACTTACACACTGACCTATACGGCCGGCGCCAACGGTTCGATTGACGGTGATTCGCCGCAGACGGTAGCTTACGGCGCTGATGGCACCGCGGTCATTCCTACTGCCGACGATGGTTATCATTTTGTAAACTGGAGTGATAATTCGACCGATAATCCTCGAACTGACACCGGAATCACCGGAGATATTTCGGTTACCGCTAATTTTGCCGCCGACTTGGCCGGTCAATTTACTTTGGCTTATGCCGCCGGAGCCAATGGCTCCCTTACCGGCAGTTCGACTCAAATAGTTAATTCCGGCGCCGACGGAACAGCGGTAACCGCCGAACCGGATAGCGGCTATCATTTTGTGAATTGGAGCGACAACTCGACCGATAATCCTCGAACTGATCTGGCAGTGGGGGGAGATATTTTCGTTACGGCTAATTTCGCGGCTAATCCAGCCACCCAATATACTTTGACTTATTTTGCCGGGGCTCACGGCTCGATAACGGGAAGCTCAACGCAGATTGTCGCTCCCAGTTCCAACGGAACAGCCGTAACTGCTGAACCGGATAGTGGTTATCATTTTGTCGATTGGAGCGATGCCTCGACCACCAATCCGCGGACTGATTACAATATCATTCAAGATATTTCCGTTACCGCCAACTTCGCGGCTAATCCGGTTACTCAATATACCTTAACTTACTCAGCCGGAGCGCACGGTACAATCACGGGTAGCAGTCCTCAAAACGTGAATTCCGGTTCAGATGGTACGGCGGTCACGGCTGTGCCGAATTCCGGCTATCGATTTGTCAATTGGAGCGATAATTCTACGGTTAATCCGAGAACCGATCGAAATGTTTCCGGCGATATTTCAGTTACTGCGACTTTTGAAATTATTCCCGCTCAATCTGGCGGCGGCGGAGGCGGCAGTGCACCAATTTCCATCCCGGCTTGTTCGGCGGTCGTCTACGGTAATTGGGGAAGCTGCGTCAACGGCCTTCAATATCGGGATATTTTAAGCCAGTCTTCGGCCAACTGCCCGTTAACACCCGCCCAGCAGGCAGCCCGATCAATGGTTTGCGGCATTGTTCCGACTACCCCGATCGTTACTTCGACAATCCCGACAATTCCGCTAGCCCCGATTATTCCCAGCCCGCCGCCAACTATTTTGGAAGTCATTGCCAATGAAGCAGGGATCATCAGCGCCGAGAATCTCCAGAACCTCTTGGCTTATTTAGGGAAAACAGCTGACCCGGCAGGGGAGCAGGCCAGTCTCTTAAAATACCAAATTATTCTGGGCTTAGACAAAACGCTCACTGACGCCGGAAAAATGGCCGTCAATGATTTTATCGTTTATGGCACTCCCGCCACTTATCGCTTGGGTTCGGGCGAACGGGCCGGCGTGATCAATTCCTATTTCCAGGCTTATGGCAAGCTGCCCAGTTCGGAATCAGACTGGTCAGATGTGATCAAGATCGCCAACGGCCGCTGGCCGAGCGAGCGCAATGCAGCCGCGGAGGATCAGGCCAAGCTGGAATTCAGGAAAGTTTATGGCCGCTATCCGGTGCTTTCCAATACTTATGATCAAAACGCCGTCATAGTTATCGCCTATGGCTTGATACCGTCGCAGCGCCGTTTATCGAGTGAAGCGGTGGCCATTAAAATTTTTGGCCTTCATTATGGGCATGCCCCGGCCGATGCTTTAGCTTGGAACGTTGTCCGCGCCATCGCTTATTCCGGCGCAATCAGATAATGATCAAGAAAAATAGAATATTAAAAACGTCAGCCCCAGGCTGGCGTTTTTAAGCTGCCGACGTTAACAAAATTGGTCGTCGTGCTATAATTAAGATGCTTTAAGCGGATTAAATTCACGGCAGATACCGCGAAATCAATAAAAAAATGAAAAAGACATTTTTAGTTTTATCAATTGTCCTGGTAACTTTTTTGTTTTTTCTAAGCACGGGCCATGCGGCTCGGGCGGTGAGCATTTCCTATACTTACGTCAGCAGCACCCGGGATATTTACAATAGCGGCGGCGCGGCGGTTAACGGCGTCACCGGCGTTCCGGTCAGCGGTAATCAAGCGGTCAATGAATCGATTGACAGCGTCGCGTCGGACGGTTCCGGCGGTTGGTATATCGGCGGAGATTTTACTCAAGTCGGATCTTACGCTCGCGATCATCTTGCCCATATTTTTTCCGATGGTTCGGTAGACCCTGACTGGAACCCCGGCGCCGATCAGGCGGTTGACGCTCTGGTAGCCAGCGGTTCAACGCTCTATGTCGGCGGTTATTTTACCGCCCTCGGCGGCCAACCCCGAAATCATCTCGGGGCCCTAGACGCGGCCACTGGTAATATTATCATGGGCTGGGACCCTAATGCCGATAATTATGTTTACGCTCTGGCGGTCGACGGTTCAACCGTTTATGCCGGCGGCAGATTTACTTCAGTCGGCGGCACAAGCGGTGGAATGGTTGCCCTGGATGCCGCCACGGGCAATGTTAAGAATAGTTGGACTTATAGCCCCGGAGGTTATATTTTTTCTCTGGCCGCCACCAGTTCAATTATCTATGTTGGCGGAACCTTTACCACTTTCAACGGCCAATCTCGAGCGAGAATTGCCCGAATTTTATCCGATGGCTCGGTCGATCCTGATTGGAATCCTGGTTCTGCCAGCGAAGTCGATGCTTTAACGATTGGCGATGGAACCCTCTATGTTGGTAACTACGACGCCAGCGTCGCCTTTAACGCTATTACCGGTGAACAAACCGGCTGGGATCCGCTGGCAAATTGCACTGGAGGCGGCAACAGTATTAAAGCTTTGGCAATCAGCGGTTCGACTGTTTATGCCGGCGGCTTATTTGAAGACAATTCTGGCTTACAAAGCCAAAATGTTATCGCTTTGGATGCTGTTACCGGCGCTTGCGTCACCTGGGGTCCTAAAACTAATGGGAATGTTAAGGCTTTGGCAACCGGCGGCGAAAATGTTTATGTTGGCGGTGATTTTAATAGCCTGGTCGATGATAATCCAAACCTCACCGCGCCGATTAACCCTCAATTAGTGATCGCTTATGATAACGAACCCGATCCTGGCCTAGGCAACATCGAAATCTATGATTATTCCAATGATTCGCTGGTAGAAACCATCCCGGCGGCAAGCGACCAGGTAATCACCAGTCCGTATCCATTGGTAGTCATCACCCCGTCCCAATTAGGGGGGAGCACTAAATATTATGTTCTGGTCGACGGTAACGCATTTTTTGATGACAACACGGAAGCCAATGCTGACGGCATTACCGACAAAAATGAATTTACTTTTACTACGATAGAAGCATCCGACCTTAGCACTCTGACGGATGACATCGCGACAGCTCAAGGATTATTGGACGACGCCACCGTCGGTACCGATCCCGGCGATTATCCGCAATCGGCTGTCGATGCTTTACAAGCCGAAGTTGATACGGCCAATGGATTTGACTATACCTATTCTCAGGCCGCGGTTGATGCCGAAGATGCGGTATTATTATCCGCGATCGATGATTTTAACAATAGCGTTGTTGCCGATTTAAGCACTCTGACTGACGACATCGCGACAGCCAAAAGTTGGCATGATCATGCGGTTGCCGGCACGGCGCCCGGCCGCTATCCAGCGCAAGCGATTACCGATCTCGAGAACTCCATTATTACCGCGTCGTCTTTTACATCTAGCGATCAACAAAGCGATGTTAATTCAGCCGATTCGGATTTGAACGACGCTGTTACCGTGTTTTTGGATTCGGTAAACGTCGCAAGTCCGTCGGCGAATTTTGCCGCTCCCGCGGCCATTGATTCTTATTATTACCCGACGGCAATCGTGGCAGCGGATTTTAATAATGATGGCTATGCTGATTTTGCTTCGATCGATTTCGGTTCCGCCTCCATCTTTCTGAATAATAAGGATAGCACCTTTAGCTCCAGCGGTAATTTTGACGTGGGTCGCATACCGAGCGGTGTGGTGGCGGCGGATTTTGATCAGGACGGAAAGATTGATTTACTTACGGCTAATTCTGATGACCGGAATCTCACCTTTCTTAAGGGTAATGGCGACGGGACTTTCGGCGACCCGACAATCATTACTGTCGGCAGCGGCAGCGTGACTCCTTCCGCCATCGCCACCGGTTATTTTAATGCTGACGCGTATCCGGATCTGGCGGTTACGGATTCCCTTAACGGTAAACTTTATATTTTGATCAATCAGGGCGACGGCACCGGCACTTTTACCGAGACTGACTATGATCTCGATGGTTCTAACCCGACGGATATAGTCGTCGCTGACTTTAACAATGATGGTCACCCGGATTTAGGAATAGTGAATAAGGATTCCAACAATTTTTCAATTATGCTGGGCGCGGGTGATGGGACTTTTTCCGATGATTCCGACGAAAGCGACTTCGACACCAACGGCACGGGACCGAGGGGAATTTTCGCCTACGATTTTAACGGCGACGGCAAGATCGATCTGGCCATCGCGAATACGGGTGAAAATAATGTTTCGATTTACGATAATGACGGCAGTGGAAATTTTACCTGGTCGGCCGACTATGCGGTTGGTACTGATCCGGAAGCGATCACCGGGGCTGACTTCGACGGCGATGGTACGCTGGATTTGGCCATTGCTAACCATACCAGCAATAATATTTCCGTGTTGCTGGGAAATTCCAACGGCACTTTTCAAGCGGCCAGAAATTACGCCGCGGGCGTCAGCCCTACTGGCATTGCGACGGCCGATTTTAATCACGATGGTTATCCTGATTTGGTGGAAACAAATTTTTCCGATAGCAACGAAGTTGAAGTTTTTTTCAACTTAGGAGAAGCGCCGGCGCCGGCGGATTTAAGTACGCTAACCACCGATCTGGGAATCGCGCAAAATTTGATCATTAATTCCGTGGTCGGTAATGCGGTCGGCCAATTTACCGCCCCGGCCGTGGCCGACTTGCAAGCCGCTTTTGATACGGCTGACGCGATTACGGAAAGCGATTCCCAGGCAACGGTTGACGCCGCCGACGCGGCTTTGAATCTTGCCATCACTAATTTCGAAAATAGCGCGAATCCCGTGGCAATTCACGATATTACCAGCTGCCAAGACTTACAAGACATTGATGCTGAAATCAATGCTGATTCCTCCGCCGCTTATGATGATTACGAGATCACTGTCCCGATAATTGATTGCGCTGGGATAAACGGCGGAAATGGGTTCTACCCCATCTCCTATGCTTTTTACGGAACATTAAACGGCAATGGCGCCAAGATCATTAATTTTAATGTTACCCATGGTAATGATACGACCACCGGCTTATTCGAAGATCTGGAGAGCGGCGCGATTTTAAAAAATCTGACCTTATCCGGCGATTTATTTTCCGCGCCCACCGGCAGCTACATCGGCGTCTTGGCCGGATTTGCCGAGGGAAATATAACTATTCAAAATGTCACCAGTACGATTTCCAATTTAGACGGTACCGGTAATGTCGAAGTCGGCGGCTTGATCGGCGAGTATGAGGATAGTGCTTCGGGACCGGGATTAACCCTCAGCAACGCTCACGTTTCCTCGACAATCATTGCTAATTCGGTTTTAGTTCCCGATGCCGGCGGGCTGGTCGGCATTCTGAATACTGGCGGCGGCGGAGAACAATCCATTTCTGACAGCAGTTTTTCCGGTTCGATCAGCGCTTTTGGCGGCTTAACGGCCGCTGGACTGATCGGTTTTCTAGAGGCCGATGGCGCTGATGATATTTCGATTAGCAGCAGTTCCGCCAGCGGCGATATCTTGGGCGGCTCTAATTACGGCTATTCTCTTATCGGCTATGGCTTTTCCGGCACCGGGGGTTTGATCGGCCATTTTTATTTTACCGGTGATCCGACTTTGACGATTTCCAACTGTCATTATTCGGACGGCCAGATCACTGACGGTGATAGCGGCAGCAGTAATGATTCGGTGGGTGGGTTGTTGGGTATTTTTGATAATGAATCGAGCGCTTATACGCAAGCCAACATCATCAGCCAAAGCTATTCTACCGGAAATATTTTTTCTTATGGCGCATCAAATTCTGTCGGTGGTTTGGTCGGCCAAGTGATTAATGCCGGAAATTGCAGCGGCAATTGCACAGGCAGTTTTAATATCTCCCAAAGCTCGGCGGGGGGCAATGTCACCGATGATCCGTCAGATTTAGGCGGCCTGGTCGGCGGCCTGGTCGGAGCAATCGCTAATGACGGAACTATTGAAAATTTTTCAGTGGCCTCTACTTCGGTCAGCGGGTCGGTCAGCGGCGACGGGCAAGTTGGCGGTTTGTTTGGAATTGCCTACGGCGATATTGATATCCGAGATGTGACCAGCACCATCACCAGTTTACAGGGTGATGCGGATAGCTCGGAAATTGGCGGCTTAATCGGGCAATATTATGATGATAATTCAGGAAACGGACTCAATATAGATGATGTTTATGTGTCCTCGACGATTTCCGGCGCCGAGAGTGATAATAATCCTAATGTCGGAGGAATGATTGGTGGTTTTATCAGCGATGGCGGCGCGCGGCATTCCGTGACCGGCAGTAATGTTTCCGGTAAGATTTTGAGCAATGGCGATAGCACCGGCGGCGTAATCGGTTTTGCCGGCATCAGCAGCGATGAAGTTATTTCACTTGGCAATAATAATATCAGCAGCACAATTTCCGGCGGTGACGATACCGGCGGGTTGATTGGCTATTTTTATTCCGATGGCAATCCGATTTTAACGATCACTAAAAGCAATTTTGTCGGCAGCGAGATCGACGGCGGAACCTATGTCGGCGGTTTGTTGGGAATTTTTGAAAACGCCTCGTCGGCTTATTCGCAAATCGATGTCATCGGCCAAAGCTATTCCACTGCGAAAATTAATGCTACCGGCAACGGTGTCGGCGGTTTGTTCGGAATAATGGAAGATGATGAGCAGTGCGTCGCCGGTTGCTCCGGGGGTCTGGTCGTTTCGGAAAGTTATCACCAAGGTGATGTTAGCGGTGACGACGGTTCTGTCGGCGGTTTGGTCGGAGTAATGATCGACGGAAATTTTTCCCTTAAAAATTCTTATGCTTCGGGCAATGTCAGTGGCAGTGATACCGTCGGCGGTTTGGTGGGTGCCATGGAAATGTATGCGCCGATAATGTCAATCGACCGATCATATGCTTATGGCGCCATTTCCGCCGTAACCGACGATGCCGGCGGTCTGGTCGGCGATTTGGAAAGCGGAAACATGACTAACTCATTCAGTACAAGCGATGTTAGCGGCGGCGGATCGAATATCGGTGGCTTAGTTGGCATTGTGGGCAACGAAAACTATTTGATAAATGATTATTGGCATGACTCACTCGATAATGGCGTTGGGAATGGAGCCGAAGATACCAGCGCCGGTCATTTTGTCAAAGTCGGTTCAGCTGCTTCTTTTCAGAATAACAGCTCTAACCCGCCGCTTGATCAATGGAATTTTTCCGGACCCAATCCGATTTGGCTGACAGCTGTTTCGGCTTATCCGGCCTTGAATCCTGATTATCTCGCCAATACCACGGTTTATAACCTTAACTATTCAGCTGATGCCAACGGATCGATAACCGGCGCTGCCGCGCAATTTGTCTTATCCGGCACTGATGGCTCATCCGTGACCGCCATGCCTAATGATGGTTATCATTTCGTCAATTGGAGCGATAGTTCAACTGATAATCCTCACACTGATATTAATGTTACTCAAGACATTTCCGTCACCGCCAACTTCGCGGCTAACTCAATCACCCAATATACTTTGACTTACTCAGCCGGAGCGCATGGAACAATCATGGGTAGCAGTCCTCAGACCGTGAATTCCGGCGACACCGGAGCAGCCGTGACTGCCGTGCCGAATTCCGGTTATCAGTTTGTCGTTTGGAGTGATAGTTCCACGGTCAATCCTCGCACCGATATCAATGTCACCTCCGATATTTCAGTTACCGCAACTTTCGAAATTATTCCTGTCCAATCCGGCGGTGGCAGCGGACCAATTTCCATCCCGGCTTGTTCGGCGGTTGTTTACGGTAACTGGGGAAGCTGCGTCAATGGCATCCAATATCGCAATATTTTAAGCCAGTCTCCCGCCAGCTGTCCGTTAACACCCGCTCAGCAGGGTGCAAGATCAATGGCTTGCGGCATAGCTCCGATTACCCCGATCGTCACCTCGACAATCCCGGTACCCCCGGTCACTCCGGTAATTCCCAGCCCCCCGTCGACCGCATTGCAAATTATCGCCAGCGAAGCCGGAATTATCAGCGCGAATAATCTTCAAAGTTTATTAATTTATTTAGGAGTAAAGGCTGATCCGGCGGCGGAGCGGACCAGTTTGAAAAAATATCAGACAATCCTTAGCCAAGACAAAAAGATCACGGCGGCTGAAAAAATTGTTATCAATTATTTCATCGTCTATGGCACGCCAACCACCGCGCATCTGGGATCGGGACAACGGGCCGGATTGATCAATTCTTATTTCCAGGCGTATGGTAAATTGCCCAATTCCAAAGCCGAATGGTCGGATGTGATCAAGATCGCCAATGGCCGCTGGCCGAGCGAACGCAGTGTGTCCGCGGAGAACCAAGCGAAGATAGAGTTTAGAAAAGTTTATGGCCGTTATCCGGTTTTGACTAATACTCATGACCAGAGCGCGGTCATTATTATCGCTTACGGTTTATTGCCTCTACAGCGTCATTTGGCCAGTGAAGCGGCGGCCATTAAAATTTTTAGCCTTCATTATCGGCACGCCCCGGTCAATGCTTTAGCTTGGAACGTCGTCCGCGCCATCGCTTATTCGGGTGCAACCAGATGATTTATTTTTAAATTTTCTGAATATCAAAAACGTCAGCTCAAGGCTGACGTTTTTAATTTGTGCTCTCGATCCGCCCGAGGCGGACAAGCAGGAAATCGGCGCGGTGCATAAAAGAATCGCGGTATGCCGATTTGGGAATTATTTTAGGTTCCCCAAACCCCTCCCGTTCGATTCCTGTCGGACAAAACAAAAACGGGCCAGGGGCCCATTTTCGTTTTGTGCTCTCGACAGGAATCGAACCTGTATCGCAAGCTTCGGAGGCCTGCGTCCTATCCGTTGAACGACGAGAGCTTTCTGATATGATTTTTTTGGCTATTTCTAAAATCAGCGATTTATCCGTTGCCCGCTACGTCGGCCATAGGCCGCGAGCGGGTCCGCGCACGCCGCCGAGCGGCGATGCCGCGGAAACGACGAGAGCGGAAAATAATTATAAATTACAAATTATTAATTAAAAATTATCGGTATAATAATGCAGTTAGATTTATTTACTAGTCTATCTTCCTTAACGAATTTAAAGACCACCAAAAAATCAGCGACATCAGCAAAAACATGATCACAAATCCGACACCAACATCCATGCTCATAAAATTGCCGGCGAACAAGGCGCGTGAAGCGCTGACGGCATAATAGAAAGGGTTTACTTTGGCAGCGTCTTGCAGCCAAAGCGGGGCGAGCGCTAACGGCAACATAATGCCGGACATCAGAAAGATCGGCAGAGTGATGGTGTTCAAAGTCGGGGCCAGCGGATCCTCAGTGCGATAGATTAAGGCGAAAGAATAGGAGATGGAGGCCATGGTGATTGCGACCATCGCATATAATATCAGAGAGATCAAAAAACCGCCGACGCTGACGTTGAGTCCGAAAGGGAGGGCGACCAGCGTAATTAAGACGCATTGGATTATCAGAACGATCGCGTCGCGCAAAACGCGGCCCAGGAGGATGGCCGAGCGATGGACGGGCGTGACCAGGAATCTTTCGATCACTCCGGATTTGATATCATCGATCAGATTGAAACCGACAAAGGCCGAACCGAACAGCGCCATCATCACTAAAAGTCCGGGAATGAAGATCTGAACGGTTTTTCCGGCCGGCAGTCCCGGCACGCCGCCCAGATTCTGCAGCAGCGGCATAAATAAAAATAAATATAAGAGCGGCTGGAACAAGCTGACAAAAATAAAAATCGGACTGCGCAGCGTCTGCCGCATATTCCGGATGAACATTAATTTTACCTCTCGCAATAGTTTCATATTATTTATCTTCTCTCAATGAACGCCCGGTATATTTCAAGAAGACGTCATCAAGGCTTGGCTTGGACAAGACGATACTCTGCGCCTCAAATCGATTGGCATCGAGTAGCCGTAAAATTTCCGGCATCGAGTGATCGCCGTCCTTAATATAGATCCGGATAGTACTGTTTTCCAGTGCTATCTTGTTAGGATGGAATTTTTCCGCTAACAGATTCTGCGCTTGGCCGGCAATCTTCTCATCGGCAAATCCGAAAACTATGATATCAGCGCCGATGCTATTTTTTAATTCGTGCGGCGTTCCCTGGATGATGATCGTGCCGTTGTCGATGATGGCGATCGTATCACAAAGTTTATCCGCTTCATCCATATAGTGCGTCGTCAGGAAAATCGTCACGCCGTCGGCTTTCAATTTTTTTATCTCTTCCCACATATAAACGCGGCTCTGCGGATCAAGACCGGTGGTCGGTTCATCAAGCAAGAGAAGCTGCGGCCGATGCGTCATTCCCAGCGCGACATCCAAGCGGCGTTTCTGTCCGCCGGAATAGGTGGCGGCCGGACGATCGGCGAAAGAGTTCATTTGGAAACGGCTGACCAATTCCTCGGCATGTTTTTTGGCGGTCCGGTCATCGATGCCGTAAAGTTGCGCTTGGAGAATCAGATTTTCATAACCGGTAGCGCCGGCATCCGTGCCGCCGGCTTGGCTGACATAGCCGATATTTTTCCGGATCTTATCTTGCTGTTTGGATAGATCAAATCCCGCAATCATCGCTTTACCGGCCGTCGGGATCAATAAGGTGGAAAGCATTTTTTGGGTGGTGGATTTACCGGCGCCATTCGGGCCGAGAAAACCGAAAATTTCTCCCTGGCGCACCGTTAAATCGACGCCGCGCACGGCTTCCACTTCTTCTTGCTTGCCTTTGACCTTAGAAACAAAAGTTTTCTTGAGACCCTTTGTTTCGATAGTGAATTCTTCCGCCATATAAATAAATTATCGGTTAAAAATTATGAGTTGTCAACTTAAAAAAGCTCCGATTTCCGGAGCTTAATTTTAATGAAAGCGATAATTATTTAATTATTTGGATCACCCAAATCAAGATGATCAGGGCATAGGCATTGATCAATAAAGTCCTGATCCAATGCGTCTCCAAGATTTTGGCAAGATAAGGACTCGCAGAACCAAGCGGATCACGCGATAGCTTGCCTTGCCATTGACCCCACATAAAAATAGTCAGGATAAGCGAAAGCCAAAGGCAGATGGTCGCGCCGTAGATTGCCCAAAAAGGCGAACCGGCGGGATGATACCAGACAAGCGCGGTTGAACCGGCCAGCTCCAAGCCCCAAGGAAACAAAACCCAATAAGGAAGTTTTTTCCAATGGACTTCCTGGATGCGTTGAAAATCATTTCTTCCAATGAGCTTCCAAGAGCGGAAGATATCGACTTCATTTGCCCAGATCGTCCCGACGTTATAATAACCTACGGCCAGATTGAGAAGTAGAAAGATGGTAGTATTCATAATTTTTTTTGAATACCTTTATAAGATGTGCACCCGGCAAGAATCGAACTTGCGTTACAAGCTCCGCAAGCTTGTGTCCTATCCGTTGAACGACGGGTGCCCGATATTCTCTAAAATAAATCCTTGGCCAAGTGCGAAATATGGCCAAGGCCCGAACCGGTATCTCTATGATGCTACAGTTTGAATAGTTTTGTCAACTGCTCGGAGAGGGGAACGGTAGTCCGATCCAGGTCTTCCTTGACGTATTTAAGCAGATTCCGGCGGATGACGATCGGATTCATATCCTCTAAAGGAATCGCAAAACGGGTGCGGGCGAAATTAACCAGCCAAAAAAGCCAACTGTAATGGGCGGGTTCGTTATCCGGCAAGGTCGGCCGGGCAAATCGGCTGAATTCCAGATACAGATTTTTTACGCCGCTATCCGGTTCATAAATGATGAAAAAACTCCTGATTTGATCATAACTATAAAATTCTTTACCGACTGCCACGCCCTGGTCACTCAAGACGACGTCCAATTTTCCCGGCATACCGCCGTCAAAGATGACGATCAGGACCGCCGCAAAAATGATAATTATGGCAAAAATAAAATCTTGCGTAAAAAACGCGTAAACCAAGAGCGCGATGGCGATAACCGAATAGATCGCATACCACATTTTCGTTTTTTCCGAGCTCTGATATTCGGGAATTTGCCAGGTGATCACGTCGGTTTCGGATTTGATGTCTTGAGTAGGTGTATGTTCTTCGGCCATATTGTTTGACAGTCAATTTTTTATCTTATATTATGATTATATCATATTTGTAAAATATAATCCAAATTAACGAATTCATCCATATCTACGAATATAATTCTGATTATTTAAATTTGGATGTCTCATTCGTAGCATTTGTAGTATGGAGAGGTGGCAGACAACCGCTCGCAAGCGGGGCCCCGCCAACGGCGGTGGGTGGCTGAAGTTATTCAAAGTATAAAATTTAAAAATTTTTTGGAGAGGTGGCTGAGCGGGCCGAATGCGACCGAAGGGAGCATCGGCGGGCGGCAAAGAGCCGCACAGGCAGACGCTCAGCACGATTTTTTGTTCGAGGCACTGCCGAGTAAAATATGGAGAGGTGGCTGAGCGGCTGAAAGCAGCACACTGCTAATGTGTTAACCTAGTAATAGGTTCATGGGTTCGAATCCCATCCTCTCCGCAGAGACAATTTAGTATCGTGCAAACCCGAATTACTCGTGATCGTTAGCCAAATTTCGGTGAAGGAGTGACAACTTTTTATCGTGTAAACCCGAAAAGCCGAGAGTTTTGAGTAACTCAATCTGGTTTCGGTTTTTGTTTGCTGACCACTATTTTTTTGCTAGTTAGTACAAGTGTCGTCGGTTTAAACTTTAATGTTCAAAAAATGGATTACATAAAACGCCAAAGTAAAGAAAATAGTAAAATAGCCGCAAAATATAGGGGGTGGTATAAGGCTGATAGTGGCGTTTGGGGGGATCGGTATATGAAAGAAAAACATGGTGTCCTGACTGAAAAGCGCGACATAAAAGAGGTGAATATTATTCTTAAATATTTGCCTAAACATTGTGAAAAAATTCTTGATGCGCCATGCGGCTATGGCAGAATTTCTAATATTTTAGCAGATAAGGGGTTTGATGTAACCGGCATAGATATCAGCAAGTATTTTGTTAACATAGCGAAAAAAGCAGCAAATGAAAAGAAACTGAAGGTTAAATATGAGGTCGGTAATATTTTGAAAAAGAGGTTGGCCGGAAAGTTTGACGCTGTTTTAAATATTTTTACTTCCATTGGCTATCTTGAGAGCGATAGAGAAAACGAATTATTTATAAAACGTTTATGTGATTATGTAAAAACAGGCGGTAGATTAATTATCGAAACTATTAATCCGATATTCCTCCTCTCTAATTATCAAAGCAAAGACAGTATTATTAAAGAAGATGGAACGAAAATAAATTTTGAGAGGTTTTACGATATTAATACAGCCACGAATATCACTCGGGTAAAGGAAACGGACCCAAATGGAAAAATTCGAACACTAGTACACACTATCAGGCTTTATTATCCCCACGAACTTATTAATATCTGCGAGAAGTATGGTTGCCGCCTTGTTTTTTTGTTAAACCAGGAGGCTCAAAAGAAAAATATCATTAACTCTTATCGAATATGGTTAATATTCCAAAAAAAATAATAGAGCGCGCACGAGCCATTATTATTGCCGATAGAAAAATATTATTAATTAATCGTGTTAAGTCCGACGAATCTTATTGGGTTATACCGGGTGGACGAGTAGAACCGGGCGAATCAAAAAAGGAAGCAGTTCAGCGCGAATGTTCCGAGGAACTGGGTATTAAAGTTAATGTTAAAGATTTATTCCTTAAAAGAATATCTGATAAGCCCGAAACGATTGGGCATTGCGAATATTTTTATTTATGTGAAATAGCCGGGGGGGTAATCGGCACAGGGCAAGGGCCAGAGTTTCGGCCGGGGAGAGACGAGTATAAAGGACAATATAATATCAGATGGGTGGATTTAAGAAAGTTGCCCGATTTGAATCTGAAACCGGAAGAGTTAAAAAATAAAATCGTTGAAAAGTACGTCATTAATTAGTATCGTTAAATTAATTTATGTTTGATATTAAAAGTATTCTCGATAAAATCAATAAATCGATTGTTGACGAAGAGGATATCAATAGGGTGGCCGATGTGATGCGAAGCGGGTTTCTCTCAAAACCTGATGGCGGACCGCTTGTTACCCAATTCCAAGAATTAATGTCAAGAGCTCACGGCATGAAATATGCTTTCGCGGTAAATTCCGGCACATCCGCGTTGCATTGTGCCATTGCCGCCTTAGAATTGAAGGAAGGTGATGAAGTAATTGTTCCCGCCCTAGCAAATATTGCAGACGCTTCTGTGATTATTCAAAGTGGTGGTAAACCGGTTTTCGCGGACATTGATTCAAACGATTTTAACATTAGCCCTGAAAAAATCGAGGAAAAGATTACCGGGAAAACAAGGGCAATTATTTTAGTTCATATGTACGGTCAACCCGGGAAGATTAATGAAATAAAAAAAATTGCCAAGGAAAATAACTTGATTCTCATTGAGGATTGCGCGCAGGCTGCAGGTGCAAAGTATCAGGGGAAATACGTTGGATCTTTCGGCGATATCAGTTGCTTTAGTCTTTACCAAACAAAGCATATTATCTGCGGCGAAGGGGGAGTGGTGGCAACAAATAATAAGGGGTTTGCCCAAATAATAACATCAATAGCAAACAATGGGATTATGAAAAGTAATCTCGACGCCTACGACTACGACCGGATAGGATTTAATTATCAGTTAACTGAAATACAAGCCGCATTGGTGATTGGCCAATTTAATAAATTAGACAAAAATAATGCCAAAAGACGGCAAAATGTCCAAAAGTTTAAAGAGTTATTAAGGGATGTTGATATTAAATTTCAGCGCAGTGAAGATAATACTGAAAATTCTTATTTTTATCTGACGGCTTTGTTGCCAGAAAATATGGCCGATAAGAGAGATGAATTTATTAAACAGGTTCAGGGTTTACAGTCGCCGATTAAAAAATTGTACCCATTAGCTTTGACTGAAATGACTTTATTTAAAGATAAAGTCAAACAAGATTGTTTGGTAGCGCAGAACATAACCAAAAGAATTTTTAATCTTTATGTTAATCCCGGTTTGGGTGATGAAGAAATTGCTTTTATGGCGGAGGCCGTAAAAAATGCGCATAAGTCAATTTTTGATAAATATAAGTAGAAATTTATGAAGCGGGTGTTGATAACCGGAAGTCAAGGTTCGCTGGGAAGCATTTTGCGGCAAGGATTACGAGATTCATTTTTGCTATCATGTATCGATGTTGTTGCGAGTGGCGAAACGACTATTACAATAGATCTTGCCAGGGAATACAACAAGTTAAAAAAAATCGCTAAAAATCAGGATGCCATTGTTCACTTGGCGTGGGACACGAGGGAGGATTATCCAAACGAAAATATTGTTCCGGCGAATAAAACTATGGCGGAAAATATGTATCGAGCTGCCGTGGAAGTAGGTGTCCCACGGGTTATTGTTGCTAGTTCGGTACATGCTAATGATTACTCGAAAGTCAATGCCGGCGATGAGCTCTCAGCCAGTGCCGAAAGTTATCCAGACACGCCTTACGGAGCAACGAAAAAATACATTGAATCGTTGGGTCGTTTTTACGCCAATAAGTATAGTCTCGAAGTCATTTGTCCTCGTTTTGGCGGTATTAATAAAAACAATGAAGTTCGTTTTGAAGAAGACCCATTGTATGATAAAGTTCTCTTCTATAAAGAAGATTTTGTTAATTTAGTTTCTCATTGCCTGACCATTAAAGCAGTGCCCAATAATTTTTGCGTTTTTTATGCTGTTTCCAATGTCAAAGGACGCTTGCATTCGTTAGAAAATTCTTTAAATTGGAAACCAAGCTTCTTCATTAATGAAACAAATTAATACAATTATTATAGCCGTCGGCGGGAAAGGAAGGCGCATATCGGCAGATTTAAAAAAGGCTGGGTTTAATAGTTCGAAAGTTTTACTGCTTGTTGATGGCAAACCTATCCTCGAGCGCCTTATTGATAATGCATTAAAAGAAAATTTTAAGCGCATTTTTTTATTGGTCAGTTATTATGAAACAGAGCTGCGAAATTTTTTGAACCAAAAATATAGTGGTAACAAAAAAATTATACCTGTTTACGGGGGAAGGAAAGGAATGGATCTGGGTGTTCCTTTTTTAATTCATGGCCTTAAAAAGAGACTACGAGATCCGTTTATATATTCCGATGGTAATATTTTGTACAAACAAAGTCTTCTTCACCGAATGAAATCAATAAAAAAAAGGAAGAAATATTTGGTATATTTGGCTTTAAGTAGTAGGGATCATGCGCCGACTCACTCGCAAGTGATAAAGGTTCGCAATAAATTGTTCGCGGTCAACACTAGATTATCATCGGAAATGAGTGGTTTAAGAAAGTCTAAACGCATGCGATCATATTATAGTCTTGGCTTAATGGCCTTGAGCCCTGCCGTTTTTTCGCTAGTACCGAAATTCGCCTATCTAAACGATCTTGATTATGTTGTTAAGGATATTTTTGATTGCAATAAAGATTTAGTTAAGGGCATTGTTTATGCTGGCCAGTGGCTTAGTTTGCATACAGTTAGTGACCTTGACAGATTTGAAATTAGGTGATAATTTGAACCGTTAAGGTTCTTTCAAAAATAAATAGCAACATTTATCAGGAGGTCGATTATGATTATAATGGACGAGAACTTCCTGGTAGACGCAGGAAGTAGGTATCGAATTGATAAAAACTTACCCTACCGATTACAAAAAAGGGAATTAGCGAGGACTTTAGGTTTTCCTTCGAACGATAGGTTAAAGGCTTGTAACTCATCTGAACACGAGAGAGTCGAGGAGCTTATTGCGGAGTGTTGTGCCCTGGGGTATCCGTTTCTAATCATAGTATCGGAAAAACCAATGGCAACTTTAGTGCCACCATTGTTTACCGTGAATGGTGTTAACTCCGTAAACTGGCGTGATTGTCGAGGCGAGAAGTGTCGGATAACCGTTGATGCAGCAAGCCGGATTATTCGAGATTATCCTAAAGATACCTGGCTGGAATTTTCGCCGCTTCTTTGGAACCCTCTAACAATAGCTGGTCGATTAGCTTATATGTCTTCAGTGAGACAG
Source organism: Candidatus Falkowiibacteriota bacterium (assembly GCA_963747695.1). Taxonomy (GTDB): domain Bacteria; phylum Patescibacteriota; class Patescibacteriia; order Patescibacteriales; family WJLG01; genus JAQTUZ01. The sequence continues at coordinate 309,632 of CAVVFV010000008.1, forward strand.
GTACTTGAGATACAGCAGGGTACCCTTCCAGCAAAGCTTATCGATGATAAAAAGCTATTGACCTATATGGGGGAATTAAATTTCCTGGATCTTGAGAGGTGTCAATACCTTGAAAGTAGAAGGTGGCTTGAGTCGCGCGGATATCCTGTCTGTCCTTTTAATATCGTTAGATTTGTTTGTAAAAGGCTGCAGCCTCTGTTCAGCGGTCTTGAAGCGCTGCTCGACATTGCCAAAATCCCTACCCTGGAATTTGCGTTAACAGAAACAAACCAACTGATTGTGGTTGACATTGATTGGCCGGAACAATTTATTGAAAAGGAGGCGATTTAACATGGGTGCAATTGAAACGTCAATGTTGGTCGTTAAGCCTGATGGGGTTAAGAAAAATTTAGTTGGCCCTATTCGGGAGATTCTCGTCAATCGAGGGCTCAGGATTAAACAAGAACTTACAAAAAACCTCAAGCCCGGCACAGTGGAGACCTTGTATTGGGGGATTAGCGACGTTAGGCATCGCGACTATTTTCCTGGACTGGTAAGTTTTATGTCGTCATCTCCCGTCCACGTTTTTATTATTGAAGGCTATGAGGCGGTATTTAAAACGCGTCAGATTATTGGAAAGCGCGTTCCCGCGTCTGGTATTCGGGCCAAGTGGGCTGCCAGCATTATTGAAAATGTCGCACACGGTCCCCATAATGCTGCGCGGGCAAAATGGGAAATTGATCTTTTGGTAAATGAACAACCGGCGCGAAAGGTATTCATGATCGGAGGTATGAGCGAGTCGGGTAAGAGCACCTTCGGGCGATACTTAGATCAATGCGGCATCAAACGCTTGAAGATAACCTTTTTCCTTAAGCGGGTAATGGAGCGCGAAGGTGTTTGTAGTGACTTTGCGGAGTGGAATTCTCGGAACGTGAAAGAACGCCCCGATTGGGTGTATAAAGTATTTGCCGATGAATTCATTAAATGGACCGAAGAACAAGGCATTGTATTTTGTTGCCTCGAAAGTCTCTATGGGCCAGATCTCGGCGTTTATATGCGTAATCGACTCGGTGCAGAACGCGTGGTGATTACGTATGTCAACATGGAAGAAGAGATACGGCTTCAGCGGCAGATGATTCGTCAAAACCTCACTTCGCTAGACGCGGCCAAACAACTCATGTTACCCCGTGATCAAATAAAAAGAGAGTGGCGGGTGCCAGCGATCGCGGACGTTGCTGATGTTATCGTGGACAACTCTGGATCTTTGGAAAATTTGACCGGAATTGCAGACGCAATGATCGGAAAATATTGCCCCGAACTGCTCATTCTTTAACAAGCACGTTTCAGTTTTTTATAGGGGTCTAATTAGGCCCCTATATTTTTTTAAAATCATTTTTTAACATTTAATAAAAGATACCAAAATATTTATTAATTACGAACGATATGTCAAATATTGTGATTTCTAATTTAGCCTGGAATGAATCAGTGGATCAGCAGGTATTTCAATTAATGAATCAGTTAGGTGTTTGTAATTTAGAAATCAGTCCCTTCAGGGATTCGGCTGAAATATCAGAGGTCAACAATAGGATTGGTGGCAAAACATTTAATTTATTGAATCATTACGGTATACGGATCGTCGCCCTTCAATCCCTGTTGTTTAGATTCCCGGAAATTTCTATTTTTAAAGACGCGATAGCACGTAATGAAATATATGAGCGCCTGGTCGATGTTTTAAAGTTCTCAAATAAAATTTGTTCCAGCGTGGTCGTATTTGGATCGCCAAAAAATAAAAAAAGAGATGGTATGAGATATAAAAATGCATTTGGTATTGCAGTCGATTTTTTCAGTGGATTAGCTAAGGTAGCGGAAGATTTAAATGTTGTATTTTGCATTGAACCGACGCCGGCTGTATACGGGGCTGACTTTATTACAAATACGAGTGAAGCAATTGATTTGATTAAAGCCGTTGGCCGTAAATCATTTAAATTAAACTTTGATGTTGGGGCATCGATTCTGAATAAGGAAAGATTTGAGGGTATCATTCTCGATAATATCGAGCAAATCGGGCATTTTCACATTAGCGAACCATATCTAAAGATTATTAATCAAAATAAATTTTTTCATAACAATATATCGGAGTTGCTGAAGAAGGGGGCATACAATAAATTTGTTTCTATTGAAATGAAATCCGCGCCAGATATTGATGTCGCAAAAATTGCCGAAATAATTTCGTTTGTGAAAAATATTTATGATATTCGTTACGATCAATAAGATATGCTAATTAAAAAAGATAAAAACATCCGAATAAAAGTAGATTGCATTATAATTGGTGCGGGAATTTTTGGATTATATGCTGCTTCGATTTTGGTTAAAAGAGGCAAGAGGGTCGCAATAATTGAAAAGAGTTTAAAACCATTTTCACGCGCTAGTTCTATAAATCAAGCAAGAGTCCATAATGGATATCATTATCCACGCAGCTATGTCACCGCTAAAAAAGTGGCAAATTATTACGATAGATTTACAAAAGATTTCGATTTTGCAATCAATGATTCTTTCGAGCAAATATACGCCATTGCAAACAAAGGATCGAAAACATCAGCCGAACAATTTATTAATTTTTGCCAAGAAGTCGATATACCTTTGCGTGAAATTGATTCTAATATTTATTTTAAAAAAAATTCAGTGGAGGCATCATTTTTGACCCGAGAATGCGGCTTTGATTTTTTAAAAATTAAAAACTATTTACTTCGCGAGGTGGGAGAATCGGTACTATTTTTTTATGGAACTAGCATTGATTTAGTTAATATTGATAATTCGTTATATGTGCTCACGCTCACAAATGGTAAAAAGTTGGAATCACCACTTGTTATAAATGCCGCGTATTCGGGAATAAACGAAGTCATCGAAAAGTTTAATCAAGATTTATTCGAAATTAAATATGAGCTATGCGAAGTGGCGTTTTGTAGAGTTCCCAAAGATTTTCGAAATATTGGCATTACTGTAATGGATGGTAATTTTTTTTCAGTTATGCCTTTTGGTAATAATAAATTGCATACTCTTACATCCGTAAGTCATACTCCTCACCAAGTGTCCCATGATAAAATTCCCAAATTTTCCAATGAAATTAAAGAATCGGTATGCAAAATGCATAAAGTTAAAAATTGTATCGTTTGTTTTTGTGGTTTATCAACTGCTTGGACAAAAATGTATAAATTGAGCCAGCAATTTTTAAATTTTAAAATGAACTATAGACATTCTTGGTTTGAAATAAAACCTATATTAGCAAAATCGGAGAACGATGATTCACGGCCAACAATTATAAAACAACATACTTCTAAGCCGACTTTTATTAGCATTTTGTCCGGAAAGTTAAGCACTATTTATGATCTGGAGAAGGTATGTGATCAATTGGATGATATGTGACGCAGAATAAATTTAGTTACTGCAAGGATTTTGTTAAACAAATATAAAATTAGCTAATATTAAAAATAGAGTGACAACTTTTTATCGCACAAACCCGAGTGGTTCAAATCGCTTACTCTCCGCTCAAAATAAAATCCCGACATAGAGTCGGGATTTTATTTTTAATAAACAGTAGCCGTCGAAAGTATTCGGCTATTTGATCAGAGTTTTTATCGCCCATTCTCCCGGGCCGATCCGGTACCAGCCGTTTTTATCTTCCAAGGCTTGGATGGCCGCGCCTTTGGTTAAATGCGTAACGATCGGATATTTGGTGCCCGGACCTGAGCGCACGTTCATAGTTTTGGCCGTCACAACGCCGCGCGCCACAATAGTCTTAGCGCCCATCAAGAGCGGTAATGAACGAGACGGCTCGACAAAGAATTGCCCGGGTAAATTGTAGCCGCAGGAAGCGCTGCCGCCGCCGTCGGCTTCCAGTTGATGATCGATGGAAACGCCCGCCGCCGCTAAAGCGTCACTGGCTTCTTTGACCGTTGCCAACTGGCTGCAATAAATCACCAACTCTTGGCCGTTGTTGGAAACGCCCAAAAATAAGCGCGCCGCGCCGCCGCCGGCCGTATCGGATTTGGCGATTGTCGGGGCGAAACCTTCAACCGCCTGATCGCCGCTCTTGGGGTTCGTAAAGACAGCCGAATCAAAATCTTTGATTGAAGACGTGCCGATCTTATTATTGATGATCAGCATGCGGCGCGCGAGCGCCAGATCAGGAATCGACCGGCTGCCGGAGGAGATAAACGTCGAAGTGCCGATGGTATATTTTGTCGCCATACTCAAATCGGTGAAAGGTGATTTCATATTGAAGAAAGAAACATCCCAGAGGAATTTTATCGAGGGGTCGATAGCCTTGGCGGTCTCCGCCACCAGTCTTCGGAAGGATAAATTCTGGAAAGCGCCGATGTCGGTAGCCGCGGCGTTGGCCGGGGCAATCACTGGCAGACCGGAAGTCGCCGTGCCGGAAGAGAAACTAGGATCATTTGAACCAATATCCAGCGGCGTGCTGGTGGAAAGGATAAAATTAATCTGATTCTGCGGCAGATAGATCCGCGTCAGAAAATCGATTGCCCCGTTATCCGCCGGCGCTTTATAGAAAGAAGCGATTCCCGGCGCGGCGGCCCAGGTGATCGGGGAATAGCCGGCAGGAGTTGCCGGTTTCCAGGCGGTTTTTGCCGGAGCCGCGGGTGCCGCCATTGCCGGAACGGCCGATAAGGCGAAGATGATCAACAAGCCTAAATAAATTTTTTTCATAGCCGATAAAATTAATTGTTATATGCTATATTATAAAGTTAAAACGCGCCCTTGGCAACCAATGGCCGCTCTGGACTAAGGTGCCTAAAACGCTTATGATTATGGTATAACAGGGCACTAAACCCAAGCGTCCCGCCCGATTTTCCAAATGAAAAAATATATTTTTGGCACAATAATCATCCTTTTGCTGGCGGCCGGCGTTTGGTACGCCTGGTCTTTTCGAAAAAATAATGAACCGGCGGCATCGATCGCGAGCGTGAAAGATGCGACTTATATTATTGACGGCCAGCCGGTAACTTTGGTTAACGGTACGGCCGAAACCGAAATCGCTCCCGGTTCCGCCTCCCAACAAATTACCAAATATTTCGGCAACGAAGCGACCGGAGATTTTAATTTTGACGGTAAAGCAGACGTTGCTTTTTTGCTGACGCAAGATAACGGCGGCAGCGGAACTTTTTATTATCTTGCCGTTGCTCTTGGAACCGATAAGGGGTACCGGGGGACGAATGCGATGCTTATCGGCGATCGGATAACTCCAAAATCCGTTGAATTCCAAAACGACGAAATTGTCGTCAATTATTCCGATCGAAATCCCGGCGAACCGTTTAGCGTCGCGCCGTCGCTCGGAATGACCAAATATTTTGAAATTGTCTGCGACCAGCTGGTGGTTCCGGGCCAAGATCCGATGCCGACCTGCCCGGCGACTTACGCCCCGGTCGGCAATGACGCGGCTACCACTACCACCTCGACCGCACCAATGCTGATTTATCATAATTCTAAATATAATTATTCTTTCCAATACCCGGTCAAAGCTCTTCCCGGACCTTATCAAGATGATCTAGCGACAAATACGCCCGGTTACCCATTGGTGAATTATACAATCTTCGAACAGGACAACGATGTTTATCTTCGGCCGAAAGATTATCATGAATTTAATCAGGATATTGTCCGACACCAAGCGATAAATCGCGATGGCACTAATTGGTGCGTGGAAATACAACCGATTGACGACTTAATTCAGCTGACAACTTTTGTCAGAAATGAATACGGCTTGCTCTGCAAGTTTACTTTGGCAAAAGCCGGAACTTCTTCGGATACTTATGACGTAAAATTTATTTATGACCAGGGAGGCATTGAAACGTCCGGTTGCTTTCCTTATCAAACTTATGTAGTGAAATATAGTCCGACCGATAAAGAAGTAGCTTTTTGGAGCGCCGGACAGGAATGCCAACTAGCCTTGGATAATAATTGGCCTCATAACGGCTGTTTTGATCAGAAGATTGCCGATTCCTTCGCCTTCGGGCCAAGCACCTCGACCGCGCCTCGGGCAAACTCAATAGCCAGCTCGACGATCTATGGCAAACTGGCCGCCTCGCCTTATTCGGCTTCGACGACTTTTGCGGAAATAAATTCCGTGGTCATCGACCAAACTGATTGGCAGGCTTATTCCAATGATCAATTTAGTTTTCAAATCTATACTCCTCCGGATTGGGTGTTTAGCGGCGAGCTTGCTCCTCTTGGCAGCTCTTTATCGTTGCAGCCGCAGAATGCCGGCGATTCATTTTTTTCCCCGATTTTTTTGGGAATCCAGGAAAATACTTCGACGGCCTCGGCTTGGTTGAAGCAAAATAATGTGGGGGAAAGCGCGGTCATTATCATTCCCGGAAGCGACGGCGCGGTAGCCGAAATCATCAACGACGGGACTTTGGTTGTTGTCGTTAAAAAAGGGGATAAAGAATTTGATTTTACCGCGCAATATCCGGCCGCCAACATTCTTAATCAGGATGCTATGCTCGAAGCGGTCGCGAAAACGATTAGATTTACTAATTAAATTTTATGAAAATTATTAAGCAGACATACAATATCAAAGCGCCGGTGGAAAAAGTTTGGCAGGCTCTGGTTGACCCGAAAATTATCAATAAATGGGGCGGCGGTCCGGCCGCCAAGATGGATGACAAGGTCGGCACCGAATTTAAATTGTGGGGCGGGGATATCCGCGGCAAAAATACTAAAGTTGTCAAAAAAGTGGAGTTGGCGCAAAATTGGATATCAGGGGATTGGCCCACGCCTTCTAAGCTTGTTTTCAAGCTTTCGGCCGTCAAAGGCGGCACGCAAGTTGATTTGATTCAGACGGGTGTTCCAGCCGAAGATATCGATGATATTGCCGACGGTTGGAAAGAATACTATCTTGGCCCGCTCAAGGATTTTTTAGAAAAATAGTTTTATCATTCTTAAGTTTATTTTTTCGTCATCCCGAAGCGGCTCGCGAGGGATCTGTCTCAGCGGATTTCAATATTCATCGAATAATCCTATGATCTCCGTTAATCTCGCTTGGATTGAAAGAGATTCCTGGCGAGCCGCTTCAGAATGACTAATTATTATTAACTTTAATAATATGCCAAACAATCAGACAAAATTTGTCGCCCAACCGGGCAAGCAGGAGGTGATTGTGACGCGAGAATTCGACGCGCCCAGAGAGTTAGTTTTTAAAGCCTACACCGAACCGGAAATGGTCAAGCAATGGCTTGGTCCGAAAGGTTTTGAAATGACGATTGATAAATGGGATGCTATTGACGGCGGATCGTGGCGTTACATCCATACCGACACAGCCGGCAATAAATTCGCTTTTCATGGCGTCTTCCACGAAATTTTGCCGCCAGAGCGTGCCATCCAGACTTTTGAATACGAAGGCTTGCCGGAAAAAGGCCATGTTAATTTAGATACTGCTAAATTCGAATCCTTGCCTGATAACCGCACTCGCGTAACGATCCTGACTGTCTTCCAAGACGTCGCCAGCCGCGACGGCATGGTCAGTACCGGAATGGAGCGCGGTATGACCGAAGGCTTTGAACGCCTGGACGAATTGCTGGCGAAAGAATTAAGTAAATAAATATTCCGCATGAAAATTAACATAATATTTATTCCGAATAACGATTCTGTTCCGAATAAAGATTTAGAATTCGTTAAGAAGCTGATTGCTAAGCACGCCAAGAAGGCGGCGGCTTTGCTGCCGTTTAAGATTAAGAATTTTACTTTTACAGTTTATGCTTGGCAGAAAGACGGTGTCAGCGGTTTTACCAAGGCGATCGACTGGGTGCTGCTGAATATTAATTATAAGCAATTTTTCCGAGGCGGTTCAGTCAATCAGAAATTATTTGATCAGCTGATTTATATCATTTATCACGAGATGCATCATGCCTGCCGGGGTTATGCGGAATTTATGCCCAAAAATAAAGAGCATATCTTGATCAACTCGATTGTCTCCGAAGGGTTGGCTGACCATTTTGCGATCGAGCGCTATCCGGTTCCCTTCGTATTGAAAACAAAAAGCTATGACCTTTCGGAAATTTTGCCTTGGATCAAAAAGCTCGGCAAAGTGATGTGGCAAAAAGAAAGTCTCGATGATTCCTGGCTCTACGGCGGAAAAGGCAAGCCAAAGCTGCTGGGATACCAGATCGGCCGTTATATTATCGAGAAAGTTAAAGAAAATAATTCTAAATTAAATGCGATTAATTTGGTAAATGCCGATCCTGAGAAAATACTTAAATTAAGTAAAATAGCTTTTTAGCAACATAACCTCATCACTTTATATGAAAAATTATCAGGCAAAAAATGTTGATGATTACATTGCCGGTTCAGCCAAAGAATCCCGGGCGAAACTGGAAGAACTCCGCAAAGTGATAAAATCGGCTGTGCCCAAGGCCGAAGAGACGATCAGTTGGGGAATCCCTTTTTACAAGTATCAAGGAATTCTCGCTGGATTTGCCGTCTTCAAGAATCACGTCAGCTTTGGCCTGTCGTACGCGCTGGATAGCAAGCTCCGCGAGGATCTAGCCAAGAAAGGATACCCAACCGGCAGCAAAACCATCCAGATCAGATTTGATCAAAAAGTTCCGGCCACGGCGATCAAAAAAATGCTAAAAGAACGGGCAAAAATTAATGAAGCCAAAAGAAAGATGAAATAAATTTTGACCATTCTGATATGTTTAACTACGAAATTGTTATCCTAATAAGTTGGGGAACCCTAATACTCGTGTGGGTGGTCGGCGCGTTCACCGCCAAGAGCGATACCAAGGGCGTCGGTATGTTGTCTTCCTGGGCGAGAAGCTGGCTGCTTCGGCTGGTCGGGGTTGCGCTTGTCGCGTCGGTCATCTGGAGTATCGCCACGGGCAGGGCGCCGTTCAAGAATTTTCCGCGAACGTTTTCTCGCGCCGTCTTTTTTACGCCACCTCTTTTGCTCGGCTGGGTGGCCGCCGTCCTGGTCGTCCTTGGCATCGCCTTGGCGATCTGGGCCAGAGTGTATCTTGGACGCAACTGGAGCGCCGCTGTAGTAAAGAAAGAGGATCATAAACTCGTAACCGGCGGACCTTACGAGCTGGTGCGCCATCCGATCTATGCCGGCATAATGCTTGCTGTGCTCGGTTTAGCCCTTACCGGCTCCTATTTCGGCCTTGCCTTATTGATCATCGCCCCGCTTATGCTCTACCCGCGCCTAGAGAAGGAAGAACGCCTGATGCGTGAGCTGTTTCCCGACACCTATCCTGCCTATCAGTCCCGCACTAAACGCCTCATCCCGTTCGTTTGGTAGGAAGTAAACTAATAAATTACAATTCTGTCATTCCCGCGCAGGCGGGAATCCAGAAAATTGTATGGTCGACATTTTTGCCACTATTTGAAAAATGGTGTAAATAAATTATTATGATTAAATTGATAATCAACGCGGACGATTTCGGCTACAGAAAGCTTTATAATAAGATGATCTTGGAATTGATCGAAGAAAATGCAGTCACTTCCACCTCGGTTATGGTTGATGAAATTGATTCCAGTCAAAGTGATCAAGTAGAAAAGCTGATCGATATTGCCCAAAGGCACAAGGCAAGCGTTGGGCTGCATATTTATTTCAAGAATACTAATTTCACCTCAGAAATCGAGAGACAATTTGATAAATTTAAGAAAATATTTGGATTCGATCCGAACTATCTCGATATTCATAAAGATGATTATCTTGAAGATGGATATCCGGTAATTAAGAAATTTTGTGAAGACAAAAAAATTCCCTGCAAAGAAGTAAAAAAGCCGGAGATATTTGCCAATGCCACTTTTTTTAGCGGTACGAAAAAATCTTTCGATCGGATTAAAGAATGGCTCGCTTCATTGCAAGAAGGTTTTTATGTGATCAATTTTCATCCTGGATATTTTGATCCTGAATCGAAATCCAGTTTAAATAAAGAAAGAGAAACCGACGCGGAAAATATCAGAAAAATGATGCCAATATTGCCTGTTTATAATATTCAACTGGCAAATTTCAATGATTTGGCTTCTCTAAAATAAAATTAATTCTAAACGCAGCATAGTCCTGCGATAAAGACTCTGCCGGAGCCAAAAAGTGGCAAAGATTTGATTATTATGGAAAATAATAAATTGGGTAATAGAATAACGGATAACGCATTAGGCGCGGATAATGGGAAGGATTTGATCGACAAAGGCTTGAATTTTATTAATGATAAATTTAGCTGGCGGGCTGTTGAAGAGAAAATTTTATTTCGAGGTGTATATTATGACAGTCAAAAAGTTGGCAGCCACATTATTAAGGTAGTCAATGATCACGGCGAAAAAGCAGTTTTGAAATTACAATTGCGGCCGCTGCCATTTGATGAAGGATTTATAATTAGGCACATCAACCAATCCAATCGAAGTATAAAAATCAGAACACTTAAAATATTAAACGACCTTCCTTGGAACAAGGAGCTCGGTTTCGGTTTTTTAATTTTTGAAGATGTTTCTGATTTGAATAATTTATGGAAAGCAAATGTAACCGATGAAAACGATCGTCATTTGCACAAACAATTTTTGAAAGAATTTTTAAATGATACTTTACCAGTTAAATCTTGGCTGGAGTTGCCCAAACATGATTTAAAAGGCGTTTACAAAGATACTTTTGAACATTTTCAGGAGATAGCCGAACGCAGTGCTCATCGTCATATAGATTTGTCAGCCGTTGAAGTATATAAAGATTCTTATTTTAAAATAATTGATAATTTTAAATTTGAAGAAGTCCATTTTACGCACGGCCATCTGTCCGGATTGGATATCAAATATTACCAAAAAAATGACATGTTTGTGTTGATGGCTAATCTGTATTGGTCGTATCGACCACAGTTTCATGAATTAACTTTTCCGATGTGGGTAGATATAATGCATTTGAGAAATAAAAATTTAATATTTGCAGAAGTTTTGGAAAGAATAAATGCTTGGGGATCGGAATGGAAAAACGAAATTTATGATTTTAATCCGCTGGAGCGCCGGCAATACTGGTTTAATCTGTTGGAGAGAGCGATAATGACTATTATGTTGGATTTGGGCGCAAGTGAATGGCTGTCGGATGAAATTGCGGAAAAGCAAAGCTTACTGGAAGCTTGGCAAGAACTATTTAACTGGATAATTAAAGAAAAATTTACTAATTAGGTAAAAATTTTATGGACTCAGTCGTTCACTTTAATATGCCGGTCGAAGATCGGAAGAGGGTAAGTGATTTTTACTCCAAGGTTTTTGGCTGGACGATGAAGCAGTACGGCCCGGAGATGGGCAATTACATTTTGGCCTGGACGGCGGAAACTGATGAGCAGGGGATGATCAAGAAACCCGGCGCGATCAACGGCGGATTTTTTGAGAAGAGCGAACGGGATAAAGTCACCAAGCTGACCATCGCCGTCGATGATATCGAAGCGGCGATGAAAAAAGTCGTTGAGGCCGGCGGAACGATCATCGGAGGAACAAAACCCGGCCAAGTTGAAGTATCACCCGGCCTGGGAAAATTCATCGACATCCGCGACAGCGAAGGGAATATTGTCAATCTGATGCAGCCGGAAAGAAAATAACGGCTTTGAATTTCAAATTGATCTTCACACACCCCGCCTCGCAGGGCTCGGCACCCCTCTCGAGAGGGGAATATTATGAAATCACTTCAAAAACAATACGATGAATTGTCTTACTATACGCTGGAGAAGCGCGACCCGGAATTCATCCATCAATATATCGTGGATGCTTTTGCGGCCCAGACAGCCGATGCCAAAACCAAGCCGATCACTTTGGCGTTCGCGCTGATCGGGCTTTATCTGCATCTGGAAAAGGATTACACTGGAAAGGAAGTCCAGCAGGCGCATATGGTTTTGGGCAAGACGAAAAAAGCCTGGCCGAAATTCGAATTGCCTGTCGAGCGCGGCGACTTTACCGTGGTCGATGTCCTGGCCGCTCCCTTCGGTGCGCCCCGCGACGAGGCCATTAATAAATGGTCACAATCAGTTTGGCAAGCATATAAAAACGTGCATCAGCCAGTAAAATATTTAATGGAAAAGGAGCTTCTGAAAAAATATTAAGCATAAATTTAAAATTGACAAAAATATCCAAAAGTTGTAAGGTTTTGGATGCGAAAAGTTAACGCAATTTCTCAATCGAATGAACCTTGAAAATCAATAAATATTAAACAGCTCTTCCTATTAACCCGGAAGGGGGCGCACCATAGCCCAGGACCACTAAATTTTGCAGATTTATTCTGCCAGGATTCGTGATTCTTTGGTCGAAAAAACCTTTTCATTTTCAGGAGGACTTATGAAGTCGAGATCATTGCTGATGACCATTCTAGCCGTCGTGATGTCAATCACGTTAAACGTGTCCGCGCAAAGCAATTGGACGCTGCGCAATCCTACGATCACCGGCGCCACTTTGAGTAAAGTCATTTGGGCTGGTAATCAATTTGTCGCGGTGGGCGGATTGGATAGCAGTGCGATTCTTTCTTCCTCTAACGGGATTATTTGGACAAAGCATCCCGTGAAGAATACGAATAATCTTAACGGAATTGCTTGGACGGGAACAAAGCTGGTGGCGGTCGGTAACTATGGAACAATACTGGCTTCCGTTGACCAAGGATTCTCTTGGACCCCTTGTTCTTCCGGGGTGTATGGGAATCTTAAAGGGATTGCCTGGAGCGGTCAGAAATTCATTGCTACCGGGTATAACGGGATTGTTCTGTCTTCACCCGACGGAAATAAATGGACTTCCAATTCGCTGGGTGCGACTACTTATCTCAACGGGATTATTTGGGCTGACTCGCAGTTTGTGATCGTCGGATACGCGGCTGATAGTGCCAAGATCTTTACGTCAGCTGACGGAATCTCTTGGACGACGCGCTACTCCGGACCGCTTTCTCCAGGCGGAGTATCTCCCGTATTGATTAGCGTTGCTTGGAACGGCAAACTTTTTGCCGCAGCCGGGTATGGCGGAATCATCTCGTCTCCCGATGGGATAACTTGGTCGGTAAGCCAGAATACAAATTACTTGCTCTCTGGAATCGCCTGGAACGGCAGCAGATTTGCGGCCGTAGGATTTACGACAGCGTATTACAAAGAAATTTTGACTTCGACCGACGGTATCACTTGGGACACGGTGTCATCAGGTGTGATGGAAGGGCTATTCGATGTGGCTTCCAACGGTTCAATATTTGTAGCCGTGGGAGTCGTTGGGACGGTAATAACTTCGAGTGATGGAGTTTCCTGGAAAAAAAGTTCTTCAGGCATCGCCAGGAATTTGTTTGACATCGCCTCGAACGGATTTATAATGGTGGCGGTGGGCGGAGACGGCCAGGTTGCAGCTTCCCTTGAGGGGACAATTTGGTTGCCTGAATCGTCCCTAATCGTGAGTTATGCCCGAGTTGTTTCGAACGGCCAGCAGTTTCTGGCTTCCAGTGATAACGGTTTATCAATTTCCGCTGATGAAGGAATGAATTGGAAGCCGGATAACAATGCCAGCACCGTTTATTATCAGGGAAGCGATATGGTTTGGGCCGGAACAAAGTATGTTGCCGTAGGAACTGGAAAGAAAATGGCAACTTCGGTTGATGGAGTTACTTGGACGCCGTGCTCATCGCAGGTTGCTGCGCGTTTGTCTGCCGTCGCTTGGAACGGGACGCAGATAGTCGCGGTGGGTGATAGCGGTACGATTATTTCTTCAACCGACGGTGTAAGTTGGGCGAATCATTCTTTGGTAACGGTTGCCAATTTGCATTGCATCGTTTGGGCCGGAACAAAGTTCGTGGTGTCAGGGACGAATACGGCAGTTGATACGGTCTGGACTTCGCCGGACGGCGCGGTCTGGACAAAAAATAATCCGGGAACAAGCGTGCTGACCAAAATGATTTGGTCGGGCAAGCAGATCGTGGCTTTAAGTCCGGCCGCTGGCAGAATTTATTCATCACGCGATGGATCAAATTGGTCCGTGCGGGCTTCTGGCGGCAGTCTTAGTTCAGCTAACAGTATTATTTGGTCAGGTTCGTTATTCGTGCTGGTTGGCGGGAGTGGTTTGATTATGACGGCGCCGGAAGATTTTCCCGATGCCAATAACTCCCGGCTGCTTTCAGCGGCTTTATCGAAATTTCCGCAGGCCGTGTCGGTTATTTCGACTGCGAAGGATCGCTTGGTTCTTTCTTGCACTTTGGCGCAGCCGTCGCCACTTTCGGTCCGCTTGCATGATGTCGCTGGCAGGATAATTTTTTCGGCCGCGGATAATGCGAGTTCAGCCGGAACGCGGATAATCAGGATGCCGGCGAAAATCGTCGCCCCGGGAATTTATTTTCTTGAGCTTAGGACCAATGCGACGGTGAATTATCAAAGGATCTTGATTAAATAAGATCTATTTTTCAAAGGAGTAAAATAGCTTGATCAGGCGGGTTTAACAGAACCCGCCTTTTATTATCAAGCGAAGTGACTGAAATCTGCCTGCCCGTAGGCCGGTAATCCCGCTTCAGCATTCGTGATTTTTTTGGTATAATTAAATAAAATCAGCTGTCGGAAAGTTCAATAACTTCAATTAAGTGACCGAGAGCTGCAATTTATTAATCCATATCCTAATCTTATGGACAAAGCTAACATCACCACGGCCTTCGAGCTGCATGGCCAGAAAATCACAAAAAATCTGGGTTTAGTCAGAGGTATCACCGTGCGTTCGCGTTCTATAGTCGGTTCAATCGGCGGCGCTCTGCAGACCATCTTGGGCGGCAACATTTCGCTTTTCACCCATCTGTGTGAAAAATCCCGGGAAGAAGCATTTGAACTGATGATCAAGCACGCCGAAGAACTTGGCGCCAACGCCGTGATCAGTGTGCGCTATGACGCCAACGAAGTTATGAGCGGCGTCACCGAAGTGCTCTGCTACGGCACGGCGGTTAAAGTAGAATAAATTTTCAGCGATGACTAAAAAAGTAAAAAAATTTTTGTTTTGGGGCGCGCCCGCGGTAATTATTTTAATTATTACCTGCTGGGTTATTTTTGAATTTACGCTTGATGATCCTAAAGGAGAAGAGAATGTGATGAAAACGGTCGTTAAACAAACTTATTACAAGATCGCTCTGGCGGCCGCGCCGACACCCAAAGGGGCCGTTCGTTTAAATGTGCCTTATCACCGCCAGCAGCACGCGCTTTCCTGCGAAGTCGCTTCACTCTTGATGGCTTTGCAATATCGCGGCGTCACTACAACCGAGAATGAATTGATCGCGCAATTGCCGGTTTCTGATCCGGGACCGCGCAGCCCGGGGAATATCTGGGGTGATCCGAATTTGGGATTTGTCGGCAACATCAACGGTTCGATGCCGAACACCGGTTATGGCGTCTACGAACAGCCGATCGATGACTTGGCGACTAAATACCGTCCGGCCAAAATTATCGCGAGCGGCACGCTGGCCGATTTGATCGACGCTTTGACTAATAATGATCCGGTCGTGGTTTGGGGCGTAATCGGAAACGGATCAGATATTTCCTGGAAAACTTCCGCCGGGCTGGTCGTTAAAGCGCAGCTGAATGAACATGCGCGAACATTGATCGGCTATACCGGCACCTCGGACAATCCGCAGCAATTGATACTTTTGGATCCCATCTACGGCGAAATCAGAATGAAGGTCGCGGATTTTTTGGCAAATTGGGGGAAACTGGATGATCGAGCAGTCGTTATTTATTGATTTTCACCCAGTTTCAAGAGGGAATATGCTATAATAAGAATATGGCTTTTACCGAACAGGTTAAAAGATCGCTGGTCAAGTCCATCACTTTCCGGGTGCTGGTCATCACTTCGGATTTTATTATTATTTGGCTGATCACGCGGCGTTATGATGTTGCCGCTCTGGTAACCATCCTGACCAATTCCGCCGCTTTTTTGATCTATTATCTTCATGAACGAGTTTGGAATAAAATAAATTGGGGTAAACAATAAAAAAAATGTTCAAAATTTTTCGCTTAAACATCAATCTGGTCACGCGCATCTTGGTTCTTTCCGATTTCTTTTTATTCCTTTCGTCCGGTTTATTGTCGCCGATCTACGCGGTTTTCGTGCTGGACAAGATCCATGGCTCGAGTTTGGAAATAATCGGCATCGCTACCGCCATCTATTGGACCTCGCGAGTCGCTGCCGTAATCCCTTTGAGCCATCTGATGGATCGGATCAAAGGAGAAAAGGACGAATATTATTTTATGCTGGTCGGAACTTTGCTGATCGCCACGCTGCCCTTGGGTTATATTTTTGCGACCGAGCCTTGGCATATATATGTGATCCAGGCGCTGAACGGCATCGCTTTCTCGATGATCATTCCGGCTTGGCGGGTGATCTTCACCAAGAATCTCAATCACGATCACGTCAGCTATGAATGGTCGCTTGATGATGTGGGCGTCGGTATCGCGACGGCGATTAGCGCTGCCTTGGGTGCTTTGATCGCCCAAACCTTCGGCTTTGATGCTTTGTTCATCTTTATCTACCTCGTCGGCTTGGTGAGCGTTTTGGTTTTATTACTCATCTATAAAGGTGAGGGTTCGTTTTTGGAATGGCTGAAAATGCGCCGGGACGGCCATGCGAAAAAAGGGTTATGAAGGAATGGGTTGCGGCGCGATATTTTGCGCTCCTTGACGGTCGCTTTATTGTGATATATACTAAGTATATATAATGTATATATTAAGATTTAAAGAAAAAATATGAATTCCACGGTTATCAACATTAAAACCGAGATAAAAGTGAAAAAAGAGGCGCAAAAAGTGGCGTCGGATTTGGGCTTAAGTTTAAGCGGCGCTATCAATGGATTTTTACGCCAGCTTATCCGCGATAAAAAAGTTTTATTCACTTTAAGCGAAGGCGAGCCCAGCGAATATTTAAAGTCGGCTATCAAAGAGGCGGAAGACGATAGAAAAAACGGGCGAGTACATTCTTTTAAAAGTAATCGCGAGGCAATTGATTTTTTGAAAGACCAATAAATTATGCGAATTGAATATTCCCATAAGTTCATTAGGGAATTCAAAAAATGTCCGGTCAAAATAAAATCCGCATTTTTTAAAAGGCAGGAATTATTTATTAATGAGCGGTATTCGTTAATTTTAAATAATCATCCGTTGAGCGGAGAATATAAAAATTATCGAAGTATAAATATTACCGGCGACTGGCGCGCTATTTTCAAAGAAACCGATGATGGCGCGATAATTTATTTTATCGCCATCGGCACGCATAGCCGATTATATTGTTAATGGAAAAATTTATGCCCGTTCTGCTTAAAACAATTTTTTCGATCAATTATTTCTACTGGCTGCTCCTTTCGATGGTTTTTTACGCCGGCGGAGAATTTTTTTCCAAAAAATTCGCCTTGAGCCCGAAAGTAAGTTTCGTAGTTTTTCTTTTGCTGTTTTACGCGCTCGGCGCGCTGGCCTGGATCGTGGCGCTTTGGGGCAAAGATGAATTGGCGGATGTCGGGGCGATGTGGGCGGTCTTGAGTTTGCTCACCACCGTCTCGATCGGCATTTTCGTTTTTCGGGAGCGATTAAATATTTATGGCGTCTTGGGCATAATTTTGGCCGCGGCCGCGATCGCTTTGTTATCAAAATCTTAATCATGTCATCCCCGCGGAAGCGGGGATCCGGAAAATTAATTTTAAAGATATTAAACTGGATTCCGTTCTGTCCCGGAATGACGAATAAATAATTATAAATCTTATGAATTTGTTTTTTAAAAAAATAATTTTTGTCGCGGTAATTCTGGCTTTGGTTTTTGGCTTTGCTTATTCTGTTTCACAGCAGGTTTTGCGGCAATCAGCCAACGATCCGCAGATCCAGATCGCCGAAGATTCCGCCGCCAAGCTGGCGGTCGGGGAGTTGCCGGATTTTTTGCGCAGCAATGTTTATGGCTCCGTTGATGCGGCCAAAAGTCTGGCGCCTTTTTTGATCACTTTTGACGGCTCGGGAAAGATGCTCGCTTCGAGCGTGACTTTGAATGGCACGACACCGCTGCCGCCGACCGGAGTTTTTACTTATGCCAAAGCGCACGGAGAGGACCGGATTAGCTGGCAACCGGCTAAGGGTGTCCGCGTCGCGGCGGTGATAGTCCATTACTCTGGAGTGGGGGAAGGCTATGCGTTGAGCGGACGATCATTGACCGAAGTGGAAAAACGCGAAAGCAATCTGGAATTTTTAACTTTTTGGGCTTGGCTTTTTTCGGTCTTGATTGCGGCGGTTCTCATTTTTGTCAGTGAAAAAATCAGCCCATCGAAAAGATTTAATTAGTCGTTAATTTATTTATCAATATGAAAAATTCTAAATTAGCGATTTTAGCCCTGTATAATTCCTTGGGAATCGTCGTTTATGTCGCCATCGTCGTGTTTCTTATCCAAAACGGCGGAAAAATTTTTGGCCAGATGAACGATTTGCTCGGACCAATTGCCTTTTTACTTTTATTCGTTTCGTCAGCCGCGATTACGGGAGCCTTGGCGCTCGGCCGTCCGATTTTGCTTTTCCTGGAAAACCGCAAAGTTGAGGCCATAAAGATGTTTCTTTATACGATTGGTTGGCTTTTTTTGATCATGGTTTTGATTTTTGTTATCAGGGTTTTGCATATCGTATAAAGAATGTTAAAAACGACCGCCATGCCGTGTTAACTTTATGCGGCTAAGGCGGTTTTTTGATAGGTAAAGGCTGGTCGGTATTTCTGTTGACTTTTTATTTGTTTTATGCTATTATCAAAAATCGATTATTAATGGTTTGTTATTTTATTAAAAACAATTTTCAAAGGAGTTTCTAATGTTAAGGCAAAGCGTCTCGATGTTGACCCTGGCTTCGGTCGTCCTGTTAGCGTTTGTCGGTTGTAAAAATTCTTCTGAAAAAAGCGCGGTCAAGGATCAAACCAAGATTGCGATTCATCTTCAGCAGCCGAATTCGCTCAAACCCGTGGGAGCAAAGTCTGCACACGACGACTCGCTGACCAATGGCTTAATTGATACAAATCATATTGGAAACGTCGACATCCGGGTAAATGTGCCCAAAGCTCCGAAGGCGGTTTCTTGCCTGCTGTTCATCGACGGTTTTGCCCGGGATTATAAGAAATTCCCCAAGCATTCTCACACCGCAGTTGAATTGCGCGATAGCACTGTTGAAGCAACATATAACGGGCGTTCACATTCGGTGAAATTGGAAATTCACTGCCAAGATTACAATTCTTTTGTCGGAGAAATGAATGTTGTCGCTTTTACTAATCCGGCGCGAGCAACTGAAACATCCCAGCTGGAACTGATAAAACAAATTCCGGAAAGATTGAGTAAGACGCCAAAATTAACGCCGATCAAGGTTGTGATAGAAAAAATTCCGCGCCCGCAATAAAGCGGAATCAATAGTTATATCCCGGGGTTGTCATTACAATCCCGGGTATTATTTTACTAAAATAGGCCATTATTTTTGATAATCAGCTGATTAGGTTGACAGGATATTTTATCTGTGCTACAATGATATCACTAATAAATTAGGCTTATCTTTTTAGATAGCCTTGATTCGATCTCATTGCGTTTGCATCTCTCTCTATAAAGAAAGGCGACCATTGCTGAACTCGGGTCACCTTTATTTATATTGTCTTTCCGATCCCGCCTAAGCGGGAGAAGAATCCCTTCAAGCCCTATCATCGCATAGCTACGGTTATCGATAATAGGATTTTTCGATGAATTTTTACGTTCCTCTAAATAGATCCCTCGCTAAACGCTCGGGATGACAAAAGGAGGGTTTCCGGATGACAACAAAATTATTTATGTCAGAACAAAAAAACGAGACGTTGAGTTTCAATGGCCTTGGCATTGCCGAGAAGCTTTTGGAAACTCTCAACAAATTGGGCATGTCAATACCGACGCCCATTCAATTTAAGTCTATTCCTGTCGCTGTCGAAGGAAAGGATATTATCGGTGTAGCTCAGACCGGAACTGGCAAGACTTTAGCTTTCGCTATCCCCATGATTCAGCGTTTAGCTTTGTATAAAGGTAAAGGATTAGTGCTTTTGCCGACTCGCGAACTGGCTTCGCAGGTTGACGAAAATATCCGCGCTTATGGCGCGTCGATCGGATTACGTACCGCAGTTATTATTGGCGGCGAATCGATCAACCGCCAGCGCGAAATGGTGCGCCGCAATCCTCATGTCTTGATTGCGACGCCCGGTCGGATGAATGATTTCATCCAGAGAGGCTGGATCAATTTGAGTGATGTCAAAGTATTAGTATTGGATGAAGCCGATATGATGTTGGATATGGGATTTGCTCCGCAGATCGAAACCATCATCAGAAAAATTCCGAAGGAACGGCAAACCATGCTTTTTTCCGCGACCATGCCGAATGAAATTGTTAAATTAGCTGCCAACCACATGGCCGAACCGGTCAGAGTGGAGGTGGCCAATCCGGGTGAAACGGCGGCCGGCATCAATCAGGAGATTTTTATCATCCATAAAGATGCCCGTTTGGGACAATTGGAAAAACTCTTGCAAGAATCAACCGGTTCAGTTTTGATTTTCTGCCGCACTAAGCGGGGAGTGAAAAAACTGACCGAACAAGTGGAGATGATGGGCCATCGCGCCGCGGAAATCCACTCGAACCGTTCGCTGGAACAGCGCCGCAAAGCGCTTGCCGGCTTTAAATCCCGTAAGTATCGCGTTTTGGTTGCTACTGACATTGCCGCTCGCGGCATTGATGTGAAAGACATCGAGTTGGTGGTAAATTTCGATTTACCGGAAGATCCGGGCGATTACGTGCACCGCATCGGCCGCACCGGACGCGCCGGAAAATTAGGCAAGGCGATTTCGTTCGCCGCTCCGGATCAGATCCGCGACGTGCGCATGATCGAACGGCTGATCAAAAAAACCATTCCCTTGACCAAATTAGCTGAGTATAACGAATCAAGTTCGTATTCTTCGGCTCCCTCCTATCGCGGCCGCAATCGCGGTTCGTCTCGGCCTTATAATAAACTTAACGATCGATTTGGAAATTCTGAAAGGAAATTCAATAAGCCGTACAGATCCAATGATCGTTTTGCCAATCGGGGACCGAAGAAATTCGGCGCTGATAAGTTTGCCCATTCGGGCGAGCGTTCCGCAACCGGTTATAGCAAATATAAATCTCACGACACCGGCTTTAATTCCGGTTTCAGCAATGATAAATTCAAACCAAAACATGAAGGTTTCCGCTCTGATTTCGGCCACGACAAATTCAAGGCTACGCCGCAGTCCGCGGCGAGACTGCGGCGCAACCAGGAGGGATTCCATTCTGCTTCAGGTTTTGATAAATTCAAGCATAAAAAAGAAGGCTTCCATTCCGATTCCGGCTACAACAAATTTGCGCCGAAGAAAGAAATAAAACGCGGCTTTGACCCGTTAGAATATTTTTCCAATCGTCCGGAAACCCGCATTATGACTGATAAAGAAAGATTCCGCGCCAGCTTAAGAGAAGGCGATGATCGCCCCTCATTCGGCCGCAAGAAGAATTTTTCCGGCAAGGGCCGCCGCGATAATCGATTTCATCGATAAAAATAAAAAAGGCGTTTAGCTCGTGCTAAGCGCCTTTTATGTTTGAAAGAAATGAGCTTAATTCGCTTTCGTTGCCACCTTTCCCCTTAAGACGGCGATTCCTTCTGCATATTTCCGTTGAAGAAATCGTTTTTCCCCAAGTTGGAGAAGTCGCTCTTCAACGAGATTGATAAATGCAGAGGCATCACTCGGGGTTAAAGTGACGCTGAGCGAATGCGAACCTCCGTCGTGCGGGCAACCGGTCCATTCACCCTTTTTTAAAAGCGCTCCGATAACGTCACCGTAGAGAATGTCTTCTAAAACGTTGCCGGCTGGCGTATGTTGCGACGCGGAAAGTCTGAAAAACATTTCACGTTCTTTCATGAGCAAGCTCCTTTTTGTATGTGTTTGTGTTGGGAAATAGCGATTATTTTATACTACATATTATATCATATTATCAATTACTTGTCAACTAA
>CAVVFV010000009.1:0-45741 GCA_963747695.1 Candidatus Falkowiibacteriota bacterium
TCATAAAATCAAGTAAAGAAGCTAAAAATATTCGCTTGCAGGAAAATCCCGTCGCGGGACGGGGTTTTGTACCAAAGATTGGTTCAACTTCCTAATCCAAGACCAAAACATTTCTTAAACGCCACGCGGAGCGTGGCGAATCCTTTGCGGGCGGGCTTTCGGCGCGCTTGCGCGCGCCGGTCGTTCCCGCCGCAGGCGGGCGAAGTAATCGCTCAAACGCCGAAGGCGTAAAAATGCGGGGAGAAGGCGAGATTCGAACTCGCGAACCTATTGCTAGATTAACAGTTTTCAAGACTGTCTCATTAGGCCACTCTGACACCTCTCCAAATTTTCTTTTCAATATTCAACATATATAGATCAGTTTTTCCGCAACATCCCGCGTCTCAAACGGCGGGTGCGCGGATCCGCTCGCGGCCAGAGGCCGACGAAGCGGACAAGACTGTCCAATTAAACCACTCTTGCACCCCACCATTATCTAATTATAGCTTAACGATTGCCCGCCTTGGCGGTCAAATGAATAATTTGACAATCTCGGCTATTATTATAAGATTAATAGCCTGTTCAACAACCAACCAGGAGGATATTTTCAAAAAAACCGTTACCATTTACTCTTTCGGGCATTGTCATTCCGTTGACTACCCCGCTAATCCCGGCAGCCACACGATCCAGATCGTTCTGGACCTGCGGATGCTTTATGAGCCGTTCAGCGATGGCCATCAAGGATCGGGTATCGATGAAACCGTGGCCCAGATGGTGATTCGGGAAATAGGAAATTCCTATCCGCCCTCAAGCCGTACCTTAAAGAATCGCTGGAAAACTTCCGCTTAAGCCGTAAATATCAGTTCTTTAACCTTTGTTTCGGCTGCGCCGGCGGCTGGCAACGATCGGTGGCCTCGGCCAATATTTCAAGGATTGGATCGTTAAAAATTTTCCCGACCTGCGGATCATTATGCGTCACCTGACCGTCGAAAAGCAACAGATCTAGCGCCCCCTTCCCGCCTGAAGGGGGCTTTTTTTGTCAAAAAAATTCCGGCTCATTCTTCTTAAACCTATCAATTATGCGAAATTTTTTTAGGCACAGACATTTTGCACTCCAGCCAACGCCTCGTTCGGCGTTAATCCATCCAGGGCGCAATGTTCTAAATTATTGTAATTAATATTCCATTTCCTGATCGCCCGCTTCAATCCTAAGACAGTTTTAAATTTCCGTCTATCGTAAAACATCTCCTGGTCGGTCCGGTGGTCGGTGTTCCACCTGTTCGTTCTGGGCCGGTTTGCCCGGATCAATGCGGTAATGCAGAATGTTGTTTTCTGGCAGAACAGATCGAGCGGATGCAATCGCGGGTTGAACGGATTGACTGATTTCTGGTAGCCGGTGTAGCGGTTGGTGAAACAGCTGCCATTGTCGGTTTTGATCGCTCTAATTCGAACTCCGTGATATTTAGCAATTCATTCAAAAAATCGATCGCTTCGGCGCTGCCCGCGTCATCGTAAATTTTCAGGTATCGCCACCTCGTTGCGCAATCAATGGCGGTAAATTGGAAATAGCGTTTCTGCTCAATCAAATCAGGCACGAATTTAATATCAATCTCCACCAGATCGCCTTTGGCCAGGGGAATTTTTAAATATTTATATTTAATTTTCCTGATCCGGTATTTTCTCACCAATCCTTCCGTCTTGATGATCTTGCCGATCGTCCGGTCATCGATTATTATATTCTCTTTTTTCAATTTGTAGTTCAGCTTCTTGGCGCAGAGTTTTGTTTCCTTCCGCAGCTCGATTATCCGTTCTTTGATCCCGATCGGCGTTTCGTTCGGCTGCGATTTGGGGCGCGTTGATCTATTCTCCAGCCCTGCTATCCCATGCTCCCGAAAATCGGCCAGCCAGTACTTCAGCGCCCTCTCGCTGAACGGACAGACCGCCGCCATCAGCTTAATTGTCATTTCACCGTTCAGGATTGGCTTGATCCAGCGATATTTCTCTTCTTTGGTTGATTTGGGCATAGTTTTTGACATATGCCCCCAGATTAGCAGAAAGTGCAATATGTGTGTGCACATTACCAGTACTATTGACTAATAAACTATATTCTGTTATCATAAATGATTCGTCCTTTTTTTACCGATACTTTTAACGCCCAGCAGAAAGGCCTATCATGATTTACAAGCAAACCGATCCGGCATTTTTCACTTTGGAAAAGAAACTCGAATTCCTGATCAACCTTGGCAAGCAAAACGCCAAGATTTTCCGCCAGGAAGAACTGGCGCGGCGGCAACATCTCGCCACTACTTCGACCGCTTTCGCCGTTTTCAAGTGCGCCGACGGCCGCATCCATCTTCCCACCATCACCAATATGATGATGGGGGTGATCAAACCTTTCCGGAGCATCGGCGGAAAATTCAAGATCGGCTGGCCTTTCTTGATCGAAAAATTGCGCAATTGGGTAATGCGGAACATCGAGGACGGCAAAAAATGCGTCTTGATCATCACCTACCATTATTCCCAAGGCGATACCCACCGTGGCTGCGCCGGTTTCAATTATGACACCACGGCGGCCTTCGCTTCGACCATCGTCCTGCGCGATCAGCTGAATTACCTCTTCGGCAAAAACAACCGGCGGGTTTTTCCGGTGATCGTCGGCATCGAAACCGACGAGGACGCGCTGATCATCCATGGCGAAAATCCCGAAAGGAAACTTAATTTTGCCGCGCTTGATTCGGCGGCGGAACCTGCCTCGATCCTGGAAAAAATCCGAGAGATCTTCCCCAAGATGGACGACGACGTCGCCCGTGATTTCTTCCAGCTGATCCGGGGAAATCTCCAGCACATCGGAAAAGTCAAAGAAGCCAAACGGGAGCTGGACGAAATCCAGCACCGCGAATTCGTGCTTTGCTTCGGCCGCGCCTTCGACTGGCTCTATCGTCCCAACACGGCGATGATCGTCGGCCCTTACGACCTGGACGTCCGCCGGCAGCTCATCACCGCGGCCTCGATCATCGAAAAAAATATCGCGGAAGGCCGGATCAGTCGGGACGGCTGGATCCTTTCCACTTGCACCAGTCATGACGGAACCGGCATAAATCGGCGGATGGCCAAATTAAAATCCGACGAATTGGCCGTCTTCGCCGAAAAAATAATCGCGGAAAATTTCAGCGAAGAATTCTGTGCCAAAATGAAGGTTATCCGGATCGTCGTCGATGACCGGAATCGCCGGCTGGAAACATTCCACGATCTCGGCTTTCACCAACTCGACAAATGAAGATCATTTCCGATTTTCAAAAAGCGCTTCACCAGAGGAAGCGCTTTTTTCTTTTTATGGTTAAACAATTTCTTTGACCGTCCGCCAGTCATCGCTGACATAGAGCAAGATGATTTCGGCGTTCAAACCCATTTTTTTCAGAGTCTCCCGGCCGGCCAGCAAATCTTTCCGGTGTTCGGCTTCGGAAACGGGATTGCCGGCGCAATCATCGTGCGCGACCAGCGCGATGACTTTCGAGCCGTGTTTGCCCAGAGAAATATCGATTCTTTTCTTGATGTTGGCAATAATCGCCTGGTCGGCGTTCCGCGCCAATATTCCGTCCGGTCCGGGTTCGCTGATCACGTCGACGTAATCAACTTGGTATTTATTCTTCAGCCATTGGTTGACCGCTTCCTGAACGCGTCCATCCATGCAATTGATAGCGGTAACGAAAGTTCCGTGATTGCTCGACATAGTTTGACGATTTAATTCTTAAAAATAATTAAATTAATTTAGCGGGAAATATTATCCCCCAGCGAGAAAGACTTGAACCAAGCGCCGCTGACCACGTTTACCGCCGCCCATTTCCAACCATGATTCGTAAAAACGCTCGGCGCCGTCACGTACTGCGCGATGTTATCGTGGAGATAATAAATCCTGGGACTGCCCGAGACTTTGACTAATTTAGGATAAGTGAAAACCGCCCGGGCCGGACCGTCGGCTTTTTTGTCGGCATAATCATAATCATGAATCGAATTCATAATAACAGAATAGGCATAGCGATGATTCTGGCCAGCGATCGGATCGCCCGAATCGTTAGTGATGAATTGCTGAGCCGCATCGTCATAACCGATGATCACTTCCATATGATAACCTGAACCGGCACGTAAAAAAGGAATATTTTTATTACCGAGCAAAAAACCATCATGCGGTGTGATCACCGGCCGGCCCGCGTCGATTTCGCTTTTTATTTGCGCGAGGGTCGGATTGTCCACGATCTTGGCGTTATAATCGGTATAAGTATCGACCAGAAATTTGACTTGCGTGGTATCGGAATTTACGTTCGAACCGTAGAGAATATTCTCCTTATTAAAAAGCATAATCATAAAGGCCTTGCCGGCCTCGATATTCATCACTTTTTTTCCGGTATAGAATTGTTCCAGCATCGCCATACTTGCTTCTTCGCAGGCGTTTTTCCACGGGCCGCCCGAAGTGCCGGCCGGAACTTCCTTAATATAGGGTACGGTCAGATTGACCTTGGTTTGGGCCAATGCCAAATGCGGCGAACCGATGATCGCCAAGAAAACGAATATTCCCAGCGCGCCAAATATTGATATTTTCTTCATAAATTTCAGTTTACCACAAAAAAAATTGTCCTGCCATCAAAAAACAATTTAGGGCTTATCCAGCATAACACGAAAACTTGACCGATGCAAACCCTTGCCTTAAAATTAAGTGGTAATGAACTCTCCCTGGCTCCCTTATGGCGAAAAAATCAATCTTAATTTTCCTGGCGCTGACCGCCGCCTTGATAATTCTCGGCGCCATCGTCTTTATCTTTGCCAAGCAGCCGACACCGGCGCCGGTTAGCGGCCAAAAGATTCAGGTGGTGGCCAGTTTTTATCCGCTATATTATTTTGCCTCTCAAATCGGCGGCGACAAAGCCGAGGTCGCCAATATCACTCCTTCCGGCGGCGAACCGCATGATTACGAACCGACCGCCGGTGATTTGATTGAAATCGAGAATAGCCGCTTGTTGATCATCAACGGTTTCGGCCTGGAAGCCTGGGGCGATGACATCAAAAAAAATCTTGATCCGGCCAAAACCGCGCTGGTTACGGCGAGCGACGGCATCATTTCCCATCAGCTCACCGAGGAAGGAGAAACAATGATCGATCCGCATGTCTGGCTCTCGCCCGAATTGGCAAAAACCATAGTCGATAATATCGCCGCCGGTTTTATCAAAGTCGATCCGGCCAACGAACTTTATTATCAAAATAATGCAACGCAATTAAAAAATAAATTGGACCAACTGGACGCGGCTTACCGAACCGGCCTAAAAAATTGCCAATTGAAAGATATCGTCACCTCGCACGCGGCTTTCGGTTATCTCGCCCAGGCTTATGGATTGAACCAAATCGCCATTGCCGGGCTGTCGCCCGATGCCGAGCCATCCCCCGCCCAATTGGCTGACATCGTCAAACAGGCCAGAGCCGATAACATCAAATATATTTTCTTCGAAAGCTTAGTCAGCCCGAAATTATCGCAGACGATCGCCACGGAAATCGGCGCCCAGACTTTAGTTTTCAATCCGCTGGAAGGATTAACCAAAGATGAATTAGCCGGCGGCCAGGATTATTTCACGGAAATGCAAAATAATTTAACTAATTTGGAAACAGCCCTGCAATGCGCCAAGTAAACCATCATAAGAATATCATTGAAGTCAAAAACGTCTCTTTTGCCTACGGCGACGATGAAGTTTTGCGTGACATTTCGATCGACGTCCACCAAGGCGATTACTTGGGATTCGTCGGGCCGAACGGCGCGGGCAAAACGACTTTGATGAAAATCATCCTCGGCTTGCTCCCGCCGAAAACCGGTTCAATCAAATTATTCGGGAGGGATATCCATGATTTCAAGGATTGGCGGAAGATCAGCTACGTGCCGCAAGGAGTCAACAGTTTTGATAATAATTTTCCGGCCACGGTCTTGGAAATAGTGCTGATGGGCCGTTACGGACGCCGGGGATTATTCCGCGGGATCGGCGCGGCCGATCAACTGGCGGCCAAGGAAGCAATCAGTCGTGTCGGCTTGAGCGAATACCAGAACCGCCTGATCGGCAGCTTATCCGGCGGGCAAAAACAGCGGGTCTTCATCGCCCGGGCGTTGGCCGCCGAACCGGAAGTTATTTTTCTTGATGAACCGACCACCGGCGTCGATCATCAGAGTCAAAACGATTTTTACGCTCTGCTCAAAAAAATGAACGAAGAGCTGGGCATCACTTTGGTTTTGATCACCCATGACATTGAAAGAGTTTTGCAAGAAGCGATGCACATCGCCTGCATCGACCATACTTTAACTTGTCACGCTTCGCCGGAAGAATTCTTAAGCGAAAGCGCGGCAGCCAATATTTTGGGCGAGAAAGTTAAGATCATCGCGCACCACCACAATGACAATTAAAAATTTAAAAATGAAAAATTAAAAAATATCTATTAACCACATGCTGCAATATATTGTCATTCTTGGCGCACTTGCTCAACTCACCGGCATAACTTTTTATATCCGGAAAGTTTTGCAAGGAGAAACCAAACCGAACAAGGTCAGCTGGCTGATGTGGTCAATCGCGCCATTGATTGCGACGGCTGCCGGTCTATCCGCCGGAGTCACGTGGGCGGTTCTTCCCGTTTTCATGTCCGGATTCGGCCCTTTGCTGGTATTTATCTTTTCGCTTGCCAGTCCGAAATCTTATTGGAAGTTAGAATTGTTCGATTATTTATGCGGTTTTTTTTCTTGCTTGGCTTTAATACTCTGGGCAATTACCAAGGAACCGTTAGTGGCGATTTTTTTCGCGGTAACGAGCGACGCTTTCGCAGCCGTGCCAACTTTGGTAAAAGGGTGGCAACATCCGGAATCGGAATCAATCGGACCATTTCTCGGCGGCCTGTTCAGCGCCATCACCAGTTTATTTGCCATAAAATACTGGGTTGCCCCGGCTTACGTTTTCCCCTTTTATCTCATAACCATTAATTGTTCATTAATTTTTGCAATCGCTTTCAAAAAAGTTTTTAAAAATGGATTTTCAAAAAAGATATAAAAAAAATTCGCCCCGCTGCAGTCTTCCCTCGACAAGCTCGGGACAAGCCGACTCGGGACTGCAGCGAAATCGCTGACGGCAGCAGTCCGCTAATCGCGAGACTGCTGCGTGGCAAAAAATAAATGTTTCTGAATATTCTACAATATGGATTCATCGTGCGCGGGCTGGAAGCCGGCGTGATTGTCGCGGTCATCGCTCCGCTGATCGGAATATTTTTAGTGCTGCGGCGCTACTCTCTGATCGCTGATACGTTGGCGCATGTTTCTTTGGCCGGCATCGCTTTGGGATTATGGTTCGGCATCAACCCGATCTTCACGGCGATCGGCACGGCCATCGTCGCCTCGCTGGGCATTGAAAAATTGCGCACTTCCAAGAAAGTCTACGGCGAATCAGCCTTGGCGCTTTTTCTTTCCGGCAGTTTGGCGCTGGCCATCATCATTTTGAGTTTGGCCAATGGTTTCAATGCCAATCTTTTTAATTATCTTTTCGGCAGCATTGTCACCGTAACCGCCAACGACGTCTGGACGATCGTCGTCTTGGCGATCTTGACGATCATAATCTTATCGGCCTTTTTCAAGGAATTAGTTTTCATTTCTTTCGACGAGGAGGCGGCTCAAGTCGCAGGCATTCCGGTCAAGCTGATCAATGCGATCCTGATTATCCTCGCGGCGCTCACGGTTTCTTTATCAATTCCGATCGTCGGAGTACTACTGATCTCCGCGCTGATCGTCATCCCGGTCGTAACCGCTTTGCAGCTCCGGCAAAGCTTCATTATGACGATCGTTTACGCGGAAATCTTTTCCGTCTTTTCGGTGCTGGCCGGAATTTTCGCTTCCTTCTATCTGAATTTATCGACCGGCGGCGCCATCGTTCTCATCATGCTCGCGATCTTCTTTTTCGTTTATCTCTTCCAACTCAAGAAAAAATGATTTTTTCATCTTAAAAAACGCGATCCCTTTTTCGGGACCGCGTTTTTTTCAAGCTTCTTCAAATTATTTCTTCTTGAATAAATTCAGGAATCTTCCCACGAGCGAAGGATTAGTTTTCGGCGGATTATTTTTCGGCTGCGGCGCACCAACCGGTCTGGCGATGATATTGACCGCGGTGGCCGAAACGGTAGCGGCAGTTGAATCGATCGTTCCTGCCACAGTCACCATTTCACCCGTAGTCAGATCGGCAAGCGCCGCAGTTTTCCCATTCTTAGTAAAGACCGTCGAACCGGTCGTATTCACCGTGTAAGTGATATTTTGGCTGGTCGAGGTGGCGCGCATCCGTCCAGTCATTTGCACAGTAAAGCTGGCGCCATTAACCGCCGTAACTTTTCCATTAACTCGCGGCGCGCGATTGAAATTTCCGGGTTGGCCGGTTTTAGTCCGGGCGTTATTCATCACAGAGATTGCCGTCGCCGTCACGTTCGTGCCGCTCGTCGCGCCGTTGGCAAAAATCATTTCGCCGACCGTCAAATTGGCGATAGTCAAAGCTGTTCCTTTAGCGCCGAAGCCTTTGCTGATTTTGGCATTGGTCGCGTCAACGGTATAGGTGGTATTGTTGTTTCCGGTGACGGTCAAGATCGAACCGTTGATCGCGGAAATTTTTCCGCTCGCTCCCGGTCTCATTGCCGGAGTCGCGACATTATTGAAAACTGAAATCGACGAGGCGGTGACGTTCGTACCGCTCACCGCGCCCACAACCGAGATCGTTTCGCCGACCGTCAAATCAGCCGCCGTTAAGGTCTGGGTCTTAGCTCCCGGCCCTTCGGTAATCTTAGCATTGGTCGCATCGACGGTATAAGTAGTATTATTGATTCCGGCAACGGTCAAAATCGAACCGTTGATCGCGGAAATCTTACCCATCGCCGCCGGTTTCACAGCCGCCGTTCCTTTTGAATGCGGCATAAAATTCTTAAAACTTCCCATCCGGCCCATCCGGTTCGAGAGACTGCGGCCGGCCGGAGAATTCTTCATCGTCGCCGCCAAAGAAGGCGCGGCGATCAAAAGCGCGGCCAGCATCATCAGGCCGGAAGTCAGATAAATGATCTTTTTTGTTTTCATAGTGATTTTGTCAGATTCCGCCCAAAAATAGTCATTACAGTATTGATGCCTGGCATCAGTCCTCCCTGAAAGCTATTTATTAAAGCGGTTTCTGATTTATCGGGCCAGTCGGCCCTTAAGCCCATAACCTGCTACTTGATAATACGACCGGCGGCAGGGTTTGGTTCATTTTTTTCCGTCGCCGGCAGGTTAGGCGGCAGAGTTGTGTCGCCGCACTAGCTTAACGTTCCGATCGGAAAAATGTGACTTTTTTCGGAAAATATTTCCTTGACATAAAAAAATTTAAGAGCAATAATTATTGATTCTGACGATCGGCCGGCCAAGGCTTCACCAATAGCCTCGGGCGGCCGATTTTCCTGTTAGCTCTTTTGATTTATGCCAAGCTAAATGATATTTCCCAATCCCCCATCACCCAAACCAAGGAGGAATCGATGCCCCAAAAAATCAATGTCCTGCTGATCGGCAGCGGCGGTCGCGAACACGCGCTCGCCAAAAAAATCAGGCAATCCCCTTTAACCGGTAATCTTTTCTGCGCCCCGGGCAACGGCGGCATCAGCCGAACGGCCAAATGCGTCAAGCTCGACATCAAAGGTATGACAGATGTAGTGTCGTTTTCCAAAAAAGAAAAAATCGGTCTGGTCGTGATCGGGCCGGAAGTGCCGCTGGTCGCCGGATTGAGCGACAAATTGCGCGAGGCCGGCATTCCGGTTTTCGGACCGTCCAAAGAGGCGGCGCAATTAGAAGGCTCCAAAGCCTTTTTGAAAACGCTTTTCGCCAAATACGGCATACCCACCGCGCCTTTCAAAATCTTCGAAAACCCGGATGAAGCGCGGGCCTATCTCCGCGAAGCGGGACGGGAATTTCCGCTGGTTATCAAAACTTCGGGACTGGCGGCCGGCAAGGGCGCGATCATCTGCGCCAACGTGATTACCGCCGTAAACACCGTCACGGAAATGATGGATGATGGAAAATTCGGCGATGCCGGAAAAACTATCATTATCGAAAAATATCTGCCGGGCGAAGAAGCCTCATTCATGGTCGTTTCGGACGGCGAAAATGTCGTCCCCTTGGCCACTTCTCAGGATCACAAGCGAGCCTTCGATAGCGATTCCGGACCCAATACCGGTGGCATGGGTGCCTATTCACCGGCGCCGGTCGTCACTCCCGCCTTGCAGCAAAAGATCATGGACGATATCATCAAACCGACGATTGCGGCGATGAAGAGCGAAGGCTGTCCTTTCCAGGGATTGCTTTACGCCGGATTGATGATCGCGGGCGAAGATGTCTGGGTTCTTGAACACAATATCCGCTTCGGCGATCCGGAAACCCAACCGGTATTGATGCGGATGAAATCGGATATCATGCCGCTGCTGCTGGGATCGGCCAACGGAAACATCGCCGACATAAAAATCGAGTGGGATCCGCGTCCGGCCGTTTGCGTAGTGATGGCATCGGAAAAATATCCGGAAAAGTCACCGACCGGATTCAAGATTTCCGGATTGCAGAAGGCCGGAAGACTTTCCGGAGTGCAAATACTCCACGCGGCCACGGTCGCCAAGCCGACACTCGGTTACATCACAGCCGGCGGACGAGTCTTGAACGTTAACGCTCTGGGCGAATTTTTGAGTTCCGCCTTAGCCAGGGCCTATCAGGCAGTATCCCTGGTTACGTGGCAGGGCGCTCGTTACCGCACGGATATCGGCAAGAAAGCCATCGACCGGGAATGAAAGGATCTCGGTCTAGAATAGTACTTAGCCAGGAATCAGTTTTTCCTGGCTATTTTTTTGATTAGAAAAATTTATCTTAAAAATTTACGGTTAGTGGACTGCCTAAACCGGTAACATAATCATAATGCCCGCGGGCCTGGCAATAATAGCCGCAATCGCCGTTGGTACCGCTTTTGATATCGCGAAAAAAATTACCGGTCTTGGCCGAATTCTTATCGGCATAAAATTTGAAATTATCCGCGGAAAGACCGAGCGCTTTGATCGCCGCCCATTGCGGCGCGCCAGCCGAGGTGCCGCCCACCACATACCAGCCTTTTTTGGAACTGCTGGTGGATTTATAAATGGAAAAACCTGACGACGGATCAGCGTTATAGGAAACATCGGGAATGGCGCGCTTGCCCTTTGCCTTAGCGATCGAATAATCTTTTTGGAAGGCCGGCTGGATTTCGTAAGCGCTCACACCGCCGCCGCTGCCGGTCCAGGCTGTTTCCGATGAACAAATGCCGCTTTTGGATAAATTGACATGTGTGCCGCCGACGCCGACGACGTTTGGCGAAGCAGCTGGCCAGCTCGCGCCGGCACCGTCATCGCCGGATGAAGCGAAAAAAGTGATCGTCCCGTTGACGCTCAAGAAATGATTATCTAAAGATATTTCTTCGGGAAATTCCGCGCCGCCCCAGCTCATCGACACGGCCACCACACCAGATTGTTTTACCGCGTAATCGATGGCGTTGAGTAAATTCTGGCCGCTCGGCGTTATGGCCTCAACCAAAAATATCTTAGCCTGCGGCGCGATGGCATGCGCCCATTCCACATCAAGCGAAGTTTCCATCGCCCAGCCGGAATTTGCCGCGGCTTTGCCCATCACGTGTTTGGTAAAACAACCATTAGCCGTGGTACAGGCCGGTAAATTGAATTGCTTATCAAAAACTCCCAGATCTTTTTCAATATTCGCGTCATCGTAAGCGCCGATGATGGCGATGATCCCCTGTCCGCCGTTCTCCGGCAGATTGTAAGCTTTCTTAATCTGATCCGGCGATAATCCGGCCGGCGCGGAACTTACTCCGCCAAATTGGTGGATCGGCGGCCGGCCCTTGAAATTGGAAAAGTGATAAGCGGCTTGGGCCGGTCTGACCGGCGAGAACAGGATTATCGCGGCGATTAAAAAAATCGTCGCGAAAATCATTTTGGCGTGACGCATATTTTTTGGAATCAATCGCTAAAAATATTTAGCGACTGATCATTAAAAAAAATCCTGCTTGCGGGCAGGATTAAATTAAGTAAAACAAAAAAAATAATCTTATCATCGCTCGCGCGGAAATAATCGCCGCCAGGCGCGTGATTATTCCTCTCGCTTCGCTAGATAAAAAAATCCCCCCCCTGATATTATCTTATCATATTGTTAAAAAAATAAAAGCGGTCTGAGTTTTAACTCACACCGCCTCTTGATTCTCGAAAAAAGGATCATTTACCGGTTACCGGTTCGCGTCATTACCGCCGGTTGCCGGAATGGCTGGCAGTTGAATGCCACCGTTCCCGTTGGTCTCGTTTGCTCCGCCGCTGTTCGCCAAAAAGCGATCATAGAAATTGCGCGCCGTGTAATAATTGTCTATGTCCATGTTGTGACCGAGATGCTTGCCGCTGGCATCGATGCTTTTCAATACCGCGACCACGTCATCGATCGGATTGCTGATGACTCGGGGCGGAAATATCATTTCCTTGATTTCCTTACCGTTGGCAACAAGATAGCCGGCCGTCATCGTGACCGCGATTATCGCCACCAGACATTTCAAATCCAGCCGCCAGTCTCTCCATAGCCTTTTCTTCGCAATCTTGCGGAACGCGGGCGCGACAAGTCCCGCCGGCGACAAATACGCATTCCGAGCCGCGCTCATCACTATCCAATCACGTCTCATAAATCCTCCTCTTTTGAATGTTTATTATCAAATAACGATCTAAATTTTCTGCTTCTAATAATAGCATATTTACCCTCGACTGTCAACCTGTATTTTATCAATATAAATTAGTCTTTTTGAACCATTTAACCTTCAAATTCGTAATATCTAATGGATGCGCCAACCAAACAATGAGCCAAATTGCTTCAATTTTCAATTAAAGATATAATTAACTTAATCAATTAATTAAACTTTAAAAAATTTATGCAGAAGAAACATTTGTTTTATTTCGGGGCGATGGCGCTCGCCTTGCTCATCGCCGGCTCAGTTTCGGCGGCTGTTCCCGGACCGGGCGGCTTTGCGCCGGGCAATCGGCCGATGGGCGCGCCCGGGCAAAGAATCGCCCAGGGACCGATAATCTCCGGCGCGGTCACGGCAATCAGCGGGACGACCATCACTTTATCGGGCAGACAAGGCTTCGGACCGAATGCTTCCGCCACCACTACCTATGCCGTTGATGCCGGCGCGGCGGCCTTCAACAAGTTCGCTCAAGGAACTAACGGCCGGCCGACTTCAACCGCGATTACCATCGCTGACATCCAAGTCGGCGACGAAATCACCGTGCGCGGATCAGTCAGCGGCACGGACGTTACGGCCAAACAAATCACCGATGGCCAAATCGGCGGAGGGCCGATTGCCTTCCGGAGCAACGCCGGCCCGGGCGGTAACCGGCCGAATGGTGCTAATCCGAATGGCCGACCGGCCACCTCCACGCCGAGAAATGGAAACTTCAATAATCATTTCACCGGCACCATAACCTCAATTGATAATACCACCATTACCATAACCGGAAGGATGCCGGGCGGCAATAACCAAACTGCCGGCACCAGCTACGCCGTTGATGCCGCTAATGCCAAAATAACCTCCGGCTTCGGCGCCAATCTCCAAACTCTGGCTATTGCCGACTTGAGCGTCGGCGACCAGATCGAAGCGAGCGGCACGATTTCCGGAACAACGATTACGGCGACGGCGATAACCAAAATCGCCAAACCGGCCGCCCCTTCGGCTGCGCCGCAGATGAGAAAACCCGCCAATCAGACCTTGAATAGCACTGCCACTTCGAGCAAAACCGCCGAATTAAAAAAATTCTTATCCCAAATCCTCAACCGATTTAAGAATATGTTTCATGGATTATTTAACAGATGAGCAACTAAGTATTTTCGCGCTCGCCTGAAATGCTTCTTCCGGCAACAAAATAATTTCCTGGTAATTTTAAAAAATAGGCGGTATTCCCGTCTATTTTTTAATCAAAATAATTAGATTAACCGCTGAAGCCGATCAGCATAATTTTAAATCACCTGATTTATTCGGCGCCTTGCCGCTCCGGTAAAGATTGTTCGAACTCCAGCCGCGCCAAAAGATACATAATGGTGGATTCCGCTCCCTGGTTGAGGTTGACTTCCTTTTCGCCGACGCCGTCAAAACAGCCGCCGGAATTCTGATCATAGACAACGCGGCGCAGCAGATTGTTGCCCAAGAACCAATCAAAGGCATTGCGCATCCGACAGGCATATTTTTTATCGCCGGTCACTTGGTAGATGGATTTCAAAGACAAAACCAAACTGGCCACCTCCTCCGGCTGCTGATCATAGGTATATTTTTTCCCGCCGCGTTTCAGCCAGCCGTTCTGACCGATCGGGATGCAGCAATTTTCTTTAAAACTATTCCCGATCAGGAAATCAATTGACTCGCACGCCACGCTTAAATATTTTTCATTCTTAGTAAGACAATACGCGTCAACCAGCGAATCCGGCATAATACCGTTTGAATAAGCCAAGATGTCTTCAAACCAATGCCAGTCAGCGGCGCGGGTATTTTCATAATATTCAATCAGCTTATCGGCCAGTTTGGTTGCCGCCTGAACCGTGGCAGGCGAAGGATAGGCAGAGTTCCAAAAACGGAGAGCCTTAATGGCATAAGCGATTGAACGGGGCGAAGTTACGCCGGTGAGCATCGGCAAGTGCTTTTTAAATAATTCAGCCGCCGGTTCGCGAAATTGTCGCGGCAGCGGAACAGCAGCGGCGGTCACCGCCAAGGCGTACATCGCTTTGGCGCTCGCGCTTTCAAGATTTTCGACAAGCTGGTCATTACCGATAACTTTTTTTTCAATGTCCACGTAATTATGAAAACCGCCGCCGATTTTTTGGACGTATTCGATAAAATTAAGATAA
This sequence comes from Candidatus Falkowiibacteriota bacterium, assembly GCA_963747695.1. GTDB lineage: Bacteria > Patescibacteriota > Patescibacteriia > Patescibacteriales > WJLG01 > JAQTUZ01. The sequence continues at coordinate 14,954 of CAVVFV010000009.1, forward strand.
GTATGGATCAGCGGGAAAGCTTTTTTCTTGCCGGAAATTTCGTAATATTTTACCATCGCCGCCAGAGCTCGCGCATTATCATCAAGCGTATAGCCGGAACTCTGGTCCGGCTGCGTCAATTTGGCGAATTGAATGATGCCGAAACCGTCCGTCATAGCGGTCAAGTGATTAAGCCGGATCCGCGGCAGATTTTTTTCTTCCTCACCGAGAGAAGGTACTAAGCTGATATATTCGTTCATATGGCGAAGCACCGAATTTCTCCAGGTTCTGGCGCGAGTCTTGAAATAGGCGTTCTTTCCCAGCAGCTCGCGCCGTTCGTTATCGCCAAGCAGGTCGGAAAGGCCGTCGGCAATGCCGGCGACATCCTTAAAATCGACTAAGATGCCGACATCTTCGGTAACGTCTTCCTTGGCCTGGGCGAATGACGTGGAAACAGCCGGACGTCCGCAGCCTAACGCATAAGACAGAGTTCCGGAAACCGCCTGATTCGGATCCTGGGATAAGGCCAGGTAAACATGAGTGGCGTCCAGAAAATAGAGCAATTCATGAAGTTCAAGATATTTGTCGTAGAAAAAAATATGATCTTCAAGCTTAAGATCGCGGACTTTCTGCACCAGCGAATTACGATAAACTTCGCCTTCATTTTTCAAAACGACCGGATGCGTCGCGCCGATGATCAGATAAACGGCGCGAGGATTTTTTTTGACAACCTCGGCCATAGCTTCGATGCCGTACTCGATCCCCTTGCCCCGGCCGATCAGACCAAAAGTCGAGATAACCATTAATTTTTCCATCCCGAACTCGGCGCGGCTTTTTTGGCCGTCGGAAAAATTGACCGGATGGATGCCGTGCGTTATCACCACGATCTTTTCCGGATCGATCCCGTATTCGGCAACGAGTATCCGCCGGGACGTTTCCGTCATCACGATAATTTTCTGCACATGATTATTGATCGCCGCTACTGTCTCCTTCAGCTCCGGATTGGGTGAAGGCAAAACCGTATGAAAAGTGATTACCGCCGGTTTCTTGAGTTCGCGCAAAAAAAGGATCAAATGCCGGCCATAGGTTCCGCCAAAGATGCCGAATTCGTGCTGGATATGGACCAACACCACCTGATCGAGAGAATTTAGATATTTTGCCGCGTCTTCATAATGCTGTTCGCTCGGCTGGGGGATCTGATAAATCACCCGCTCCTGATCGTAAGTATATTGAGAAGTCCGATCAAGATTCATGGCGATCACCTTGGCTTCTTCGCGGGGCTTATACATTTCATCGAAAGAGTTCATCAAATCCTCGGTAAAGGTGGCGATGCCGCATTCGCGCGGAGGAAAAGTCGAGACGTAGACAATCCATTTTTTTGCTTTTGAGCGTTTAATCATTGGCATTAGCAATTAATAAATCCGCCTTATATCAAAAAAATTACTTATTCTTGGCTCAATTTTCATTGAATAAATCCCCTTTAATCATCAAGTCCGAAGTTTCGACCGCATTTTCCTCATTATCATATAATAATTTACAATTGTCAACCGGGAGCGCCTTTTGGCTTGGCATCGCTAAGCAGGTGCCAGCCGTGAATGTTCCGTCAGCGGCGGCCTGATAAGCGAGCTTATCCGTCACGATGCTTTTTACGGTTCCGGAAACCAGATTGCGGCTGACCGTTACCGGATCTTTTCCTTCGACAATATCATGGCCGAAGATGTCGGCCGGCGGCTGAAAGCCCAAGAGATCGGCCGCCGTAGGATAAAGGTCAAGCTGGCCGGAGGGAATAGCCTTATTTCCTTGCAAAGAAGTCCCGGGCGCCAGAACGATCAGCGGCACCTCGATGGTCTGCAGATTAGGGAAGACACTATTATTAAATCCCAGGGCGCTGCTGATATTGGTAAAGCTGCCATGATCGCCGAAGATCATAATCAAAGAATTATCATACAGGCCGGCGGCTTGCAGTTGCGTGATGAACTCGCCGATCGCCGAATCGGTATAATGGATGCTCTCCAAATATTCGTATTGCAGCCAGTTGAAAGTTCCGGTGCTCGGTATGGGCAGGGTTTCCAGGTCGTCCGGCAGCTGAAACGGCGTATGCGATGACAGAGTGATCAGCGTGGCCATGAACGGCTGGGGCAAGGCTTGCAATTTGGAGATTGATTGTTCAAAAAAATCCCTATCCCCCAGATCGAAAGCGCCGATCTTCCGCGGTATATTATAATCGTCGCGGCTAAACCATTTCTCATAACCCAAACGCGGATAAATATTGGCGCGATTCCAAAAGCTGGAAACATCGCCGTGAAAGGCATAAGTATGATAGCCGTTATCCGCCAATAACTCGGGGAGGGCGTTGTAATTATCGTAAGGGTATTTGATAAAAGCGACGGTATCCGGCAGCGAATAAAGCGAGTCAAGCGTCATAAATTCGGCGTCGGCGGTCGTGCCCGGTCCGATCGGCGAATAATAATTGGAAAAATATAATCCCTGGGCGGCCAGCCGGTTTAAATTGGGCGTAATCTCCTGCCCGGCGATTTTTTGATTGATGACCGCGTTTTCCAAGGATTCAACCTGGATGATGATCAGATTCCGCCCCTTTAATAATCCAAAATCGCTGCCGGCGGGAGCCGCCGGATGCTGGACGGAATATTTCTCCACCGAACTTATTTCGTCCGCATTGACTTTCTGGGGCATGATTCCCAATCTTAAAGCATCGCCGATCAAAAAATTAACCACGCCCATCTTGCTGACCAGATCATTGACGTTATAAAGCTTATCGTATTGATAAATCTGAGCCAGACTGCCATTGTCGCGATATTCGCGATTTAAAAAGTAGCTATACCCGGCGGCGGCGAAAATTAAAATCAAGATGCCGGCGACGATCTTTTCCCGGCCGGATAATCTTTTATCCGTAATCAGCCGGAATTTAACCAGCAGCCAGATTAAAGCGACCAGCAACGGCCCGGCCAGGAAAAAAAGCAGTGAATAAGTTAATAACAATTTGGCGGTGCTTAATGTGGTTATGCCTTCGCTGGTATAGAAAAAAGCCGAGACCTGCAAAAAACCTCCCGAATAAGAGTAATAAAGGAACTCAGCGATGAAAATAAATGCCGCCAGCAGGGAAGCCAGACCGAGATAAGGATATTTCATCCGCTTGCCCAAGAGCATAGCCGGGCCGAACAAAAGCAGTCCGCAAGCGGCGGTCGCGGCGGCGCGGCGCACCAGAAAAGGTTTGGCGCCGATACCCAGCCAGGCGTTGAAAAAATAATTCTGCAAGACAAAACAAAAAATCAGCGTGATGGGCAGCCAGCAGGCTTTCCATAGACGGTATAAATGTCGGGCAAGAGCTTTAAACCTTGCCAAAAGTTTCAAAAACTTGGGTCGGGACATAAATCAACGGCGGATCAGGGTGTTATTTATCAGATTAAGCATAGCTAATCTTAATTGCTTTCGCTAGCCAACGTCAGTTTGGTCATCCGGCTCTATGCCATATAATATACGAATAATTCGGCAAAATGTTGCATAGTAATTTAAAAAGAGCCCGATCGGCTCTTGGATATCTAAATGTTCGGCAAAACCGCGGCCGGATTCGGGCAAAAAGAGGCATTGCTGCCGGTTCTTGGCTATTTTTTATATTTGGATCTTCTTGAAGAAATAGCTGCCGAGCCAGAGGAATAACAAAGTGATGGCACTAAGAACTACCGTGTCGATTCCCAAACCGTATTGGCCTTGATTGATCAATAAAGCCCGCATCGCGTCAATGCCGTAAGAAAGCGGATCAAGCCGGGCGATGATCGAGAGCGCTTTGGGCAGTCCGGCTAGCGGAAATAAAGCGCCGGAAAGAAAAAATAACGGCATGACCAAAAAATTCATGATCAATTGGAATCCTTGCATATCATCCAAAAGCGAAGCGATCATCGTTCCGAGCGAAGTGAAAAGCAGGGCGATCAAAAACATTATCCCCACCGCCGGAATAACGGCCGGCCAGCTCGTCGGATGGAAACCGAAAAAAAGCGAGATGATCATCACGACAATGCCTTGCATTGAGGCGACGGTCGCGCCGCCCAAAGTCCGGCCGATCATAATATTGAGCCGGGGCATCGGCGCCACCAGGGTTTCTTTCAAAAAACCGAATTGCTTATCCCAGATCACTTCCATACCGGAAAAAATCGCCGTAAAGATGATGCTCATGCCGATAATGCCGGGGGCGAGGAAGTTAAGGTAGTTACCTTCGCCAGCTTTTTGGAAGACCGAGCCGAAACCATAACCGAGCGCCAGCAAAAAAAGCAGCGGTTGGGCCAGCGACCCCACCAAGCGCGATTTCGAGCGCAAATATTTTTTTATTTGTCTCAGCCAAAGGATGTATATTTTTTTCATAAATATAAAATTATCTTCCCCGCGCGCGGCGCCGCATCCGCAAGCGATCGACGGCGCTGACTGTCTCTTCGCGGATCGTCGAGCCGGTCAGAGCCAGGAACGCGTCTTCCAGTGAAGCGGTATTGGTCTGTTTTTTTAATTCTTCGGCCGTGCCGATGGAAATAATTTTTCCGTGATCGATGATGGCGATGCGCTGGGCGATGCGTTCGGCTTCCTCCATATAATGCGTGGTGAAAAATACCGTAGTGCCGTCCTGCTGGTTAAGCTCGCGCAGATAGGTCCACATATGATTCCTGGTTTGCGGATCAAGCCCGAGCGTCGGTTCATCGAGAAAAATTATTTTCGGATGATGCAGCAGACCGCGGGCGATCTCCAACCGCCGTTTCATCCCGCCGGAAAATTCCTTTACCAGATTTTTCTTCCGATCCCATAATTCCACGAATTTGAGCAAGTCTTCGATCCTTTTCTTTCTGACGCTATTGGGGACGTCGTACAACACGCCGTGCAGTTCCATATTTTCCCAGGCGGTCAGATCGTCATCCAGGCTCGGATCCTGAAAAACAATGCCGAACGAGCGCCGCGCCTTGTCGGGATTTTTGACCGGATCGCTGCCGTTAAGCATTACCGTGCCGCTGGTCGGTTGCAGCAAAGTGGTAAGGATTTTTATCGTCGTCGATTTGCCGGCGCCGTTGGGGCCGAGAAAAGCGAAAATCTCCCCTTTGCCCACCGCAAAAGAAATATTATCGACCGCCGTAAAGTCATCGAATTTTTTGGTCAGGTTCTTAACATCAATTATATTTTCCATATTGATCAGCGCGTTTAAGCGGCATAAAATAAATTTCCTTCTCCGCGGCTCGCCCGCCTAAGTTTACCAAATATCATTATAACATAAATAAACGCCCTAGCGCGAGAGTGAGGGATTTGGTCACAACTCTCACTCTCCCGCCTTGGCTTAAAATTCGCCGTCCGGATTCTCAGCGAAGAAAGTTCGGATTTCGTCCAAAAGGCACCGCATTTTTACGCCTTCGGCGTTTGAACGACTATTTTTCCCGCCTTCGGCGGGAACGACCGGCGCGCGTTGCGCGCCGAAAGCCCGCCCGCAAAGGATTCGCCACGCTCCGCGTGGCGAAAAAGAAATGTTTTGGTCTTGGATTAGGAAGTTCGATGAGCAAGGCTCGGATAAATTGAAAATTTATAACCAATCTTTTTTTCTTTCGCCCCTGGCGAAAGAAAAAGCAATAATTTTTTAATATTTTGACTGCCCAACAATATGATAAAAGAAAACAACCAAACCAAAAAGTTTTTCATCTACGCCCGCAAGTCAACAGATTCGGAAGATAGACAGGTGCGAAGCATTAACGATCAAATCGCGGAATTACGGGAATTGGCGAAAAAAGAAAATTTAGAGGTCGTTGACTTGCTGGTGGAAAAACAAACCGCCAAGAAGCCAGGCCGGCCGGTTTTTGCTGAAATGATAAAACGAATGGAAGCGGGCGAAGCAATGGGAATTTTAGCTTGGCACCCCGACCGATTGGCAAGAAATAGCGTTGACGGCGGACAAATTATCTATCTTTTGGATACGGGAATTATCCAAGAGCTAAAATTCCCGACTTTTTGGTTTGATCCGACACCACAAGGCAAGTTTATGCTTTCCATCGCTTTCGGGCAGTCAAAATATTACATTGATAATCTTTCGGAGAATATCAAGCGCGGACACAGGCAAAAATTGAAAAATGGTTTATGGCCTCAAAAAGCCCCGCTCGGATATTTGAACAACAAAGAAACAAAACTAATTTATGTTGATAAAATAAAGGCACCGCTAATTAAAGGGGCTTTTGAGGCCTACGCGGACGGAAACCATACTTTAAAAAATCTCCGAAAGATTATCAATGATCTCGGTCTTCTGGGAAATAAGGGGAAAATGCTTTCCGTTTCCAATTATCAGTATTTACTGCAAAATCCTTTTTATTACGGATTGATAAGGTATAATGGCGAATACTTTGAAGGAAAACACGAACCGATTATAACAAAAAAACTTTTTGACAAAGTGCGGGAAGTGATGAAAAGAAAATCTAAGCCACAAAAAGTTGATAAAATGAAATTTTTTCTTTATCGCGGATTTTTTAATTGCGGCGAGTGCGGTTTTACTATTACGGCGGATAGGAAAATAAAGCCAAGTGGCAAGCAGTATGTCTATTATTATTGCACCAAGAAAAATCCCAATCACAAATGCGATCAAAATGTTTTCACCAAGGAAGAAAAAATTTCATTGCAAGTAAAAGAGGAAATTCAAAAAGTTTCTTTGCCTGATGATTGCGCTGATTGGATGCTAGCCGAGCTGGAAAAAGAGCAAAAAGAAAATACGCAATCATCGCGCTTTTTTACTCAAAAGACGGAAGAGGATATTTAAAAAATTGATGGGAAGCTGGAAAAACTGATGAACGCTTATCTTGAAAACGCCTTAAACCTTGCCGAATACCGCGAAGCAAAAAATACGCTAATCAATCAAAAACAACTTTTGAAAGACAAATTGACGGCTTTTGAGCAAAAAAACAATAATCGGTTCGAACTCGCCGCCAAATTCATCGAAGCAAGCAAAAAAGCCAAAAATATCGCTTTAACAGAAAATCCCGTCGCGGGACGGGACTTTCTTAAAAAAATCGGTTCGAATTTCCTAATCCAAGACCAAAACATTTCTTTTTCGCCACGCGGAGCGTGGCAAATCCTTTCAAAATCAGCCCTTAACGCGCCTAGCGCGCCAGCCGAGCCCGCTGAAAGCGGGCAAAGTATGGCCTTAAATTCTGAAATTTTTAAAATGCGGAGAGTGAGGGATTTGAACCCTCGATGCCTTTCGACATGCATGCTTTCCAAGCATGTGCACTAGACCACTATGCGAACTCTCCAGTTCGGGTCATTTATCAGTCTTTAATAAAAAACTGGCTCGTTGCCAGATGCAATAATATAGTATATTAAAAGTCTAAAAATTTCAATATTCGAGCCTAATCCCTTCGGTAACACACCCCGTCACGGCGAGGCGACGGTCCACCCCTCTCGAGAGAGGAATTTTATATTTGAGCTTTTTTATTATGCCAATCAGTTGCTTTTTGATAGACAGAAGCGAAGCGGAAAATCTTGCCCTCCCCGAACCGCGGGCCGATCAGTTGCATACCGACCGGCAATTTGTTATCAAAACCGCAGGGAATCGACATCGCCGGCAGACCGGCTAATGACGCCGGAATGACAAAAATATCTTCCAAGTACATTTGCAAAGGGTCGGCGGCATAGGAACCGATCTTGTAAGCAACGGTGGGTTGGGTCGGCGTTAAAATCACATCAACTTCACGCAAAGCAGAGTCCATCTCGTCTTTGATTTTTGTCCGAACTTTTTGCGCCTGGAGATAATAGGCATCGCGATAACCGGCGGACAAAGCATAAGTGCCGAGCATTATTCTTCGCTTGGTTTCCCGGCCAAAACCTTTGCCGCGGGATTTGGTATAAACTTCCAAAAGATTTTTAGCCTCCGGGTCGGAAAAACCATATTTTATTCCATCGAAGCGCGCCAGGTTGGAAGAAATTTCCGAGGGCGTGATGATGTAATAAGCTGTCACCGCATATTTGGCATGAGGCAAACTGATCTCGACGATTTCCGCGCCCAGCTCGACGAATTTTTTTTTGGCTTCTTCCAAGGCGGCTCTAACGCCGGCGGACAAACCTTCACCATAATATTCCACGGGCAAACCGATCTTCAAGCCGTTCAACGCCTTTTCAGAACCACCCCCAGACCCCTCCTTGGAAAGGAGGGGGGCACTATAATCCGGCACTGGTTCTTCCGGAGTCGAAGCATCATATTTATCATGACCAGCCATGATGCTTAAAACCGCGGCGATATCTTCGGCAGTTTTGGCAAGCACGCCGGGAACATCGGTCGAAGAAGTCATTGACATTAAACCGAAGCGGGATGATCTTCCGTAGGTCGGTTTCAAACCAACTACCCCGCAAAAAGAAGCCGGGCAACGGACTGATCCTCCCGTATCGGTACCCAGGGCAAAAATACACATATCAGCCGCCACTGCCGCGCCCGAACCGCCGGAGGAACCGCCGGGAACTTTTTCTAAATCCCAAGGATTATGCGTCGGGCCGAAAGCGCTGTTTTCCGTCGAACCACCATGAGCGAATTCGTCCAGATTGGCTTTACCCAACAGCACCGCACCGGCTGATCTTAATTTTTTGATTATGGTTGCGTCGAACGGGGCGATATAATTTTCCAAAATTTTTGAAGCGGCGGTCGTCCGCACGCCTTTAGTCATAATAATATCCTTAGCGATATAAGGGATGCCGAGCAAACCGCCTTTCTCCCCTTTCGCCCGCCGTTCGTCGGCGGCCTTTGCTTCGGCTATTGCTTCAGTTTCGCAAACGGTCAGCAAAGCTTTGACCTTACCATCAACTTCCTTGATCCTTTCCAAACAAGTCTTAGTCAAATCAACCGAAGTAATTTCTCCGGTATCTAATTTAATTATCGCTTCAGCTATAGTTAATTCATTTAATCTCATAACTCATAACTCGTAACTCGTAACTCTTTTTCGCAACGCTTTTTGGCGTTACGAGTTATGAGTTACGGGTTGCGAGGCTTAGTCTTCTAACACTTTTTTAACCTTGATCTGGTTGCCTTCCAAACCGGACGGTGATTGCGAGAGGGCCGCGGCCACTTCCGACTTATCCCAATCTTCAAATTCGTCAGCTCGAAAAACATCGACCAGCCCGGTGACTTGCGCCGTCGGTTCGGTATTTATCGTATCAACTTCTTTGAGCTGATCAATAAAACCCAAAATATTGCCCAGCTGCGGCGTCAGCACTTCGATTTCCTCTTCGGTCAACTCTAATCGGGCAAGAGCCGCAACTTTTTTGACTTCATCTTTGGATAACATAGTAGTATGGTGCATGTAGTATGTAGTATGGAATGTAGAAAATGGTATTTTACAAGACCATACTACATACTGCTTACTACATGCTACTATTTAATCATCTTCAAAAATTCTCCTTCATTTAAAATCTTAACTCCTAATTTCAGCGCCTTGTCATGTTTGCTTCCCGGCTCGGCGCCGACTACGACGTAATTTGTTTTTTTGCTGACCGATTCGGATAATTCTCCGCCCAATTCTCTTATCTTATCTTTAGCTTCGTCTCTTGTCAATTTGGCCATTGTTCCCGTTAAAACGAAGGTTTGGCCGGATAACTTTCCGCCTCCCGCTACCGCCAATCTTGCTTCGCTCTTTAAACTGACTCCCGCCTGTTCCAATTTCTCCAAAATTTTCAAATTCTTCTTCTTGTCGAACCATTCTTTTATGCTCTCCGCAACAATCGGCCCGACATCTTTCATCTTCTGAATATCTGCCAAAGACAAGTTGCTAAAATAGTCTATCACTTCCTTAATTTTTAATTTTGAATTTTTAATTTTTAATTGAGCGAGCAAATTTTTTGCGAGCGTAATCGCTGTTTCCTCGCCGATGTGGCGGATGCCTAGGCCGTAAATAAAGCGGGATAAATCTAAGACGCGGCGGGCGTTGATCGACTCGATGATATTCTGCGCTTTCTTTTCCGCAAACCGTTCCAAAGGTTTCAGATCTCCTTCGGTCAATAGATAAAAATCGGCGATGTCGGCCACCAGACCCTCTTGTTCCAACTGCTCGACTATTTTTCGGCCCAGCCCTTCGATATCAGCCGCGTCTTTGGAAACGAAATGCACCAAACCGCGCAAGGTTACCGCGTAGCAATCAAGGTTGGCGCAGCGATAAGCGACTTCGCCGCCGACTCTTTCTACTTTGCCCCCGCACATCGGACAGATTTTCGGCACGATAATTTTTTTCTCGCCGCCGGTCCGCAATTTCGGCAAAACTTGAACTACTTTGGGAATGACGTCGCCGGCTCGCTCAATAATCACCGTGTCCCCTATCTTCAAACCCAGCCTTTCGATTTCATCAAAATTATGCAAGGTGGCGTGAGTGACGGTGACGCCGCCGACTTCGGCTGCTTCCAATTCCGCCACCGGCGTCAAAGTACCGGTACGACCGACCTGCCAAGCGACATTCTTCACGCGGGTCGTAACTTGCATAGCCGGAAATTTATAAGCCATCATATAGCGCGGACCTTTACCGACCATTCCCAGAATATCCCACAATGACAGATCGTTGACCTTGACGACCGTGCCGTCGATTTCAAACGGCAATTTTTCCCGCTTGCGTTCGATCTCTTGATAAAAAGCAAAAACTTCTTCCAAGTCCTCACAAATGCGATTTTCCGCGATAACTTTAAAACCTAGTAATTTCAAAACTTCCCGTTTCTGGCTTTGTTTGGACAGATCAATGTCACCCAGAATTTCATAGGAATAGAAATCCAGTTCCCGTTCGGCGGTAACTTTGGGATCAAGCTGGCGGATCGAACCGGCCGCTCCGTTCCGGGGATTGGCCAAAAGCGGTTTGCCTTCGCGTTCATATTTCTTATTTAATTTGGCAAAAGTTTTTTTGAGCATCACCACTTCGCCGCGGACATGCAATACTCCGGTTTGCGCCGTATTGATCAATTTTTTCGCTTGCGCCGCTGATAAACCCACTTTGGTCAATTCCGCCTCGTGGGGAATCCGCAAAGACAGCGGCACGCTTTCGATGGTTTTAATATTGCCGGTCACGTCTTCGCCGATCTCGCCATCGCCGCGTGTCGCACCGACCGTCAATAATCCGCGGTCATATTTCAAACTCATCGCCAAACCGTCGACTTTCAATTCGATAAAATATTCCCAACTTCGCTCCGCGGCGGAGCTTCGCTGGGCAAGGCTTTTCCGACCGATATTGGATTTCTCTAAAAAATTATCATTGCGGTCCTGCCAATCGCGAATATCCTGTTCATTGAACGAATCAAACAGCGAGTACATCCGGTACTCGTGGTGGAATTTAACAAACTTGGCCAACGGCTCGCCGCCTACCCGCTGGGTCGGAGAATCCGGCGTAATAAATTCTGGGTTTTCCAATTCCAATTTGAAAAGCTCGTTCTTCAGCGAATCCAAAGCCGCGTCGGAGATCACCGACTTATCATAGACATGATATTGGTACCGATAATAATTGACTTGCTCGCGAAGCTTGGCAATGCGTTGTTTGATTTCGGCTTTTGTAGTATGTAGCATGCAGTATGTAGAATGGTCTTAAACCAACTTTTTTAAACTTTTTATTAAACCGTTTATTAATTTACTGACGACAACCGACTCATCGGCTGCTTTTAAAAAATGCTCTTCATTTAAAAAACCTATATCTCTCGCTATCAATAACTGATTTTGAACTTCAGCTAACGAACCGCGGGAGATTGAATAAAACTGAATCTTTTCTTTTAGACTTTCTCTGTTAAAGCCTTCTGAAATATTTGATGTAATGGAAACAGCCGCCCTTCTGATTTGGCTAGCTAGCCCAAAACGCTCTTTCTCGGGAAAATCTTCTGTGATTTTATATATAAGCAAAATCAGACTATGACCAGATGTCCAAGCATTCAAATCTCTAAATGATCTAATTTTGCTACCCTCCATACTACAAACTACTTACTACCTACTACTAATATACCAAAAAACCGCCGGAATTTCCAGCGGCTTTTTAAAGGATTTGTTTCGATAATTCTTACTTTTTCGGGGTGGCCGGGGTAGTGGCAGCCGGGGTGGAGGCGCCGCCTTGGGCTTGCTGCAAGCAGGATACGCCGATAATCGTTACGGTTACCGCCTTGCCGGAACTGTCCGTACCGACATTGAGCGGCACGCCGGTGCTGGCGCATTTGTTTGCCTCGGTCGCGACATCCATAATGGCTTGGGAATAACCCTGGTTTGCCGCAATTTTCATCTGGTTGGTCTTAAAATTGTTCCAGCTGTTCCAGCCGATGTAGCCGATTGAAAAAACGGCCCAAACGATCAGGACAATCAGCGCAATGGCTGTTTTAGTGATTTTCATGGACATATTATTGTTAAATAAATAATGTTTAATTGACTTTATCGTATTACAATTAGCGGAAAAATACAAGAGTCAGAGAAAATTCAGGCTATCTTCCGGCTAATAATTAAAATCCAGCTCCACGCTTCTTTTTAAGCCGTTACTCTGGGGAAAAGATCCCTGTGAAACAAAAATCAAAGTATCACCGAATTCGTCATCGCCGCTTTTCCAGTCAACATCATAAGAACTGCCGTCAGGCAAATTTTTGGTGAAGTGGCAATCACCGAGAGCGCTGAACGGCTTGACGCAGACATGGGTCTGGCGATATTCATAAAGGATCCTTTCGGCGCCGGCTTCGGCGGCAAAATATGCCTTAGTGGATCGCGATTGCGAGCCGCCTTCCGCGACGCCGCTGGAGATCAATTTGGCGGCCGCCAACGCAATCAAAATGATACTATTCAAAATCAAGACAGTCATTAGCAAGGCAGTGCCCGCTTGGCCGACAGTATTTCGTATTTCGTATTTCGTATTTCGCATATTTCTGCCGCTGCTCATAACTCGTAACTCTTAGCGCTACGGGTTACAGTATTTGGTTAAATTTTCTAAAACTCCCCATACCATTCCACTAATATCATCAGCCATTTTATTTGGCGGTAGCGGATTCCGCTGCCGCAAGACTCTACCACGACCAAAAAAATTTTTTAAATTTTGAATATTTGAATTTTAAATTTGTTTCGGATTTAGGATTTTGTGCTTAGGGTTTATTTAAAATAGTGTCGGGAATAAACCCACCCCGCCTCGCCGGTCTCGGCACCCCTCCCAAGAGGGGAATTTTTCATTGGTACGATCTCGATGACAGTGTTGTTTCCATATCCATATCTTCGGCTGAGGTGCCCTTGACCGTAACCGAGAGATGCATTCTCACGGTGACGAACGCCTGAACTTGCGGAGCGCTATCGGTTACTTTAAAAACCAATTTACTGATCGACACTTCCTTGGCTGTCAGCGGCAAACCTTTTTGCAGATCAGTGTCGCCGGATTTGGGGTAGGCAACGTAAAGCTGGCCGTTTTTAAGATAGTAATCGACGCACTGGCCGTGGTAATTCAAAAATTCCAAGTGGCTTGGGTCAGGACTGTAATAAGTTATTCCGGTGGGAAAATTACATTTGGAATGATCGGCATCGCGCTGCGCCGACCGGATCTCTTTATCCATCCTTTCAAAACTATAGCGGATATTATCCTGCAGATCCTGAGCCGCCACCGAAACACGCTGGCTGGCAACGACCGAATCAAAAATTCCCGCCGCCATCACGATCGTCAAGGCGAACAAAGCCACCGAGACAGTCAACTCTAACAGAGTGATGCCCGAATGATCGGCCACGATCATATTTAGTATTTCGTATTTCGTATTTCGTATTTTTTTAATTCCCATTTTTTATTTTTCTTAATACCCCATTAGCTACGAATCATTATTTCCAATTATACAAAACTGTTTCGGCGGAAAAATTATAAGTATTGGTGCCTTTTTTCCATTGCACCAGGCAAGTGACCGAAGTCGAGGCGGTAGTTTCATTCCCGACGATAATCAAGCGGGAAAACTGGGTCGAAGTTGCCGTCAGCGAGTGGGTATAAAAGCCGGCGCTGTTCAAATACAATTTCGCCGCATCACTAGCGATGTTTCCGCCAACGTCGCTGATCGTCCCGGTGTAGGCATCAATCGTATAATTAACCGGCGTGCCGTTTCCCGGCGTGGTTCCCTGAAGAATATCGGAATTCTGCCCGGCGCCGGGCGTCGCGCTTTGCTCCCAGTCCGCCTTCTCGAGCCAATTGACATCCCTCTTGTTGCGCACTGCTTCCAAACCTTCCTGGGCCAATTGAGAAGCAACGACCATATTCCGATTAACCATTTGGACTTGGATATTTTGATTAGCAAGAGACAATATTCCCAACATTGCCAGGACAATAATAAAAATACATACCGTTATTTCCAGCAGAGTAAAACCGAAATTATTGACAATCTGGTAATTGGAAAACTGGAAAATTTGTTTTTTTATTAATTTCCCCATATTTGTTCAAATATCCCTGGTTCGAATTTAAAATATTTCTTTAGTTAGCTTGGATCAAGCCCAAAATATTTACGGTCACAGTCGCGATCCGGTTATCGATTGTCGATTTGAGAGTTATCCAGGCTTCCGAGGACGTATTGGCGCCGTCGCCGTATATTCTGGTAGTCGGATCGGGCGGCAAAAAAGTTATGTCTAACGTCGACGGATTCGGATCCGAGGAATTATTGGTGACGATGTTCGAGATATTGACGTAAGGCGGCAGGGAAATTGTCTGTCCGCCTTGGGAGATCACTGCTTCATCAGGGGCATTATATTTTTTGTCGCCGTTAGCGTCGGCAAAAATTACGTAACTGGTATTATTTCCGGCGGATCTATCGAAATGCGCTCCCCACCCTCCGGTCGGAAAACTGCCGCCATAAATAGTCGAACCCAGCGCTTTATTCTGCGCTGTGCGGATATCGCTGACTACTTGTTGGGTACTCAAGGCAAGATTGGTGCTGCGGTTGCCGGCATCATAATTGGCCAGAAAAAGCCCGATCATCAGCGTAATGATCGAGAGACTGATAATAACTTCCAAGAGAGTGAAGCCGGAATTATGCGATATTGGAAATTTTAGATATTTAATTTTATGCATTAAAATTTTGGCCCCGGCAGAGTCTCGCGACAGCGGACTCTGCCGAAATTGCTGCAATTAAAAATCAATTAAATCAATATTATATTCTCCCTTCCCAAAAGTATAATTGGCGGCGCTGGAATGCTGATAATTTTCCGGTTTCGCGGCCAACTGCCATTTTTCTTGACAAGGATTTTTATGAATATAATTAAATTTTTCTAAAAATATTTTGTGTCATTGAATGATAAAAGAATCGTAGCGCGGTTCAAAAATCTTATAATTGGCTTTTTTTCGCCGTTCGGCATTATCTGCGAAATAATCCAATAATTCACCTCGCTTATCCTGTTTCAGCAAATCAACAATGCCATAAGCTAAAAATCTCTTGGCGTTCTGAATTAACTTCGACAATATGGGCGATTTTTCCGAAACCTTCATAATTAGATGAAGATGATTCGGCATTATGGCGTAAGCTCCAATTTTATTTCCATAATTCAAACGGCAATAATCAAACCATTTATAAACAAGCTTAAAATATTTTTCACCGACAAAAACTTTTTTCCATCCCAGAATAGTGAAAGTCACAAAATAATATTCATTGGGAACAAAAATTTTCTTGCGAACTGTCATATATTCCAATCTTCAATCTTGGCAGAGTCCGCTGCCGCGAGACTCTGCCATAGCCAAATGGGTTATGAGTTACGGGTTAAGAGTAGATCATTGCGCTTGTTTTTCTTTCCAGATCGGCAAAAGATCGACGAAGAACGCGGGCGAGGACGAAACGCAGGAATAATTATCGTCGGCCGACTGGCCGATATCCTGGACTTGCAGATTTATCTGCGCTCCCAAACCGTACTTGAAAGTCATCACTGTGCTGGAAGAAGTGGTGGCGGTATTGCTTAAATCATTGACGCCGGACCAGCTTGACGAGCAATGGGCCAAGTCGCAGGACAAGCGAGTCGAGGCGGTCGGCGAAGAATAAACATAATAAGACGCGGCCATCGTGGAGGTCACCGGTTGATAGGCGAGCGGCAAAGCCGGCGTCCAGGAAAATTTAGCTTCGGGGAATTCATGACGATAGGTAGTGAAAGTAAAAGGAGGGTTCCCGATCGACGAGTTTCTGACCGAGTTATCGGTTAATTTATCGTCTACCGAAGCGCCGAATTTCCGCCAGGGTGAAACAAAACCAAAATCGTCCCAGACCCTCACCCACCAATAATAGGGCGTGTCATAATTGAGCAAAAGACTGCTCGAGTTGCTGGCGATAAATTGAGTGTCAGTCGTGCTTATTTTCTTCCTCAACAGCGGCGAAGAAGTGGAATTGGAGTTGTTGAGAATAACTTCAAAAGCGATCTGGCTGGGCGCGGTCCAGCCTAAAACTGCTTCGCGAGCCACTCCCGATTGCGCTCCCGGAGCCGCACAAGCATCGGCAAAATGCCAATTCGGCGCGTTCAGGCTCGTAACCTGCGGCAAATGATGGCCCTTAAGATAAACCGCGTAGCTGGAGGTGCCGCACTGGTAAGTATGGTCGGGATTATTACAATTAAAACTTATCCAGCCCATGCCTTCGCTCGGAATAGTGCTGCCGTTCCAGGCAAAGCCGGAAAAAGTTCCGGAGGCGCTGGTTTGATCGACCACGATCCCCGGGACAGTCGAAGTCGGACCCAAAGAGATCCAGCCTTCATTGCCCAAAGCCACTACCCTGGCCCAGCCGAAAATTTCTCCGTTATTCGGATTATAACAGGCGGTGCAACCGTTCCCTTGAGTGCAGAAATTATTGGCGCAATTAGTCTTGAATCGGTTATTATCGGGCGTTGGAATGGCATCAGCTTGAAAGCTTATCCAGCCGGCATTGGGACTCCAGGCATAACCGTTAAAATTAAAATCGCTTCCCGAACCGGGCGGATTGATATTGATGCCGTAATCATGGCCGCCGGGCTGGTCGCTGCAGCTGTTATCATTGGCACAGTTCATACTGATCCAGCCGAAATTCGAACTCCAGGCATAACCGGCAATATTGAACGTTCCCGCGCTTTCCGCAATTTTTGCGCTGCCGCGAAATAATAAAAAACCTAAAATCAAGCAAACGAAAAAAACCGGAATGACCAGCGTGAACTTATTTTTTATGCTTTCTTTCGATTTCGGCATGCAAAACGCGGCTTTACTACTTCTAAATTATACCACAATTAGCGCCCAAAAAAAACTCTTGATTATTGGACGAAAAAAGGCAGAGCTTCGGATCATTTCCGTAGCTCTGCCGCGATTTCCAAGGCTAATTAGCAATTCCGACTTTCTTTTCCAATATTTCGACTCGGTTTTTCAATTCTCTTATTTCCACTCGGTAAACGCCGGTAACGATTTCTTTCAATTCTTCTTGCCCGGTTTCCAAATTATTGACTCCCGAGGACAACTTGACGGTATGCTGCCAAAGATTATCCAGACTGCCTTCCGCTTTTTCCAAACGGTTTTCTACTTTTTCCATACGGTTTTCTACTTTTTCCATACGGTTTTCTACTTTTTCCATACGGTTTTCTACTTTTTCTAAACGCCCCTCGACTGAATCGAATCTTATTTCCATGTCATTAAAACCGCCTTTAACCATTACGGCCAAATCTCCCAGAGTAAATTCCTTCTTCTTTTTTATTTTTCCCCTCATAAACATAAAATAAAAAAATTATGAATTTATTTTATCACCAAAAAAAATAATTGGCAAATTGTAAAAAACCGCTTGTTATCAAAAGCCTTGGCACGACTGCTTGCCGGCCAAAATGCCGCAGTCCGCGGCTAGACCGCGCGTCACAAAAAAGCTCCGGTCTTGCACCGGAGCTTTAGCCTGATTTTCTCAAAAATCTTACTTTTGCAGGGCTTCCACCTCTTGCTTCAGTTCATTGATCTGAGCCTGCTGATCACTGATCTGCTTTTGCTGTTCCTTGGTCGCTTCCACTAAAACCGCCGTAATTTTAGTATAATCAATGGCCTCATAGCCATTACCATCAGTGGACACGGCTTCAGGAATAATCTTTTGAACTTCCTGAGCAATGAAACCAACCTGGGGACTGGTAGAAAAACCTTTTTCAGGAAAAGCTAGTGTATTCCACTTAAAATTAACTCCTTGCAGAGCAAGAACTTTACTTAGAGAATCTTGTAAAGGCGTGATATCTTTTTTAAACCTAATATCAGAAGAAACAAAAGAACCGTTAACATATAACGAACCGCCTTGAAACTGAAAATTCGTCCCGTCATAATAGAGATATTGGAAACCGGTGTTACCAAAAACTAGCGCGGCGGTATCATGCGAGCTGTTACGACTGATGCTAAGATCGCCGGCTTGGACAGAGGCGCCGCTACTTCCAACAGTGACACCGCCGGAAAAGTGGCTGAGGTTCCCCGATCCGCCGTAAAAATCATAACTTGAGCCAGCAGCATAGACTCCGCTACCTGAGCCCGAATAAGTAAAATATCCCGCCCAGCCGCTACCATTAGCATAGCCTTGGACACCATAGCTTGTACCGCTGCCATAGACGCCTGTCGAACCTCCATTACCCTGTACGCCAATATTAGCGCTGCCTCCAAGAACTCCGACTCCTGGGCCATTTCCATATACACCTTCGCCGCTGCTACCGGTAGAGTAGCCGTAAACGCCCGTCCCGCCGCTACCTGTGTCTAAACCCTCAATACTGACACCGCCACTGCTATTACTATAAAGGCCAATGATACCACCGGCTTCGATGTCGAGTCTATCTCCAGACCCCGGGCTACCGCCCGCCCCAATGCCGACGTTGGTACCGTTATCATAAATTAAACTATTGTTTAACGTGGTGCCGCCGGTAACTTTCTGAACATAGTTTAGACTTCCGTAAGACGGATTTGGCATAAATTGCCAGTAAGGCGAAGCGGCTCCGTTTGACACCAAATATTGTCCGCTCGATCCTGCAGCCAATAATGCCGTGGTGTTAGCCGCTGATTGGTAAGGAATGGCTCCGGCTGTTCCGCCGGCAATACTGGCCGTGCCATTAGCATTCCCTGTTCCGCCATTAGCCTTCGGCAAAATGGCTGACCCGGCGTAACTGCCATTGTTGGTTACTGTGCCGGTAAAAGTAGGACTCGCAGCAGGTGCGGCTCCGGTAATCTGGGCGACGGCATAATCATTAGCGGCAGCCGCAACCACACCGGTTCGGCCAAAAACAGAAGTAACGCCGGGCGCTGCCGCCCAAGCAGTGGCTCCGCCTACAGTAGTCAAAACATAACCATTCGTTCCGGAAGTGATTTTACTCGCATCTAAAGCGGTAATCCATCCGGGATTAGAATAAGAACCGGTTGTATAAACGCCATTTGTTACTGTGCCGGCATTACCGGATACGGTGCCGGTCACATTACCGGTGAGGTTTCCGGAAAAAGTTCCAGTGATAGTTCCAGCGGAAAAATTTCCCGATGCATCGCGCTTTACGATCGCGCTAGCTGTATTCACGTTGGTAGCCGCATTGGCTAAGCTATAAGCCGTATCCCAGTTCGTGTTGTTATATCCCGCAGTAAGACCGGTTCCGCCATGAAGGACGGGTATCGTGGTTCCGCTCCAATTACCGCTAGCGATTGTGCCGACGGTCGTGATATTGGCGCTGCCTATCCAAGTGGATAATTTAGTATTTTCGACGTTTCCCAAACCCACATCGCTGCTCGCTAGCGTATGCCAAGCCGGAGCGGCCGGCAGAGTGTTGTATTGCAAGAATTGTCCATTTGCTCCCGCGGCTATCGCACCCGGCGCGCTGGGATTGGCGGCCGTCGAACCCCAGACCATTTGCCCTTGCGCGGTCATCGGGTTGGAGAGCGGCGTTCCGGAAAGAGTGGTATCGCCGGTGACGGTTAAATTGCCGGTGAGGTTCAAAGTTTTGGCAGTCGTGCCGCCAGCGACGGAAAACCCGATAGCATTCGAAGTCAAAGTCAAGTTATTTATTTTTCCCGCCGCAGTGACGTTGCCGGTAAGATCAACTGAAAATTTATTTACGCCATCATTTGATTGCAACAGCATCAGATTACCGAAAGCGCTGCCCTTGGCATTACCATAAATAATATTTTGTCCTGGCGTCATGGTCATGCGGCGTTTTAATCATCAAGCCGACATCGGATGAAAAACCGGTGAACCAAGCGCTGAGAACACAAACAAAAACCAAAGAAGCGATTAAAACCCGCTTGGTTTTTTTGATAAAATTTTTCATAGTTTTAAAAATTATTTTATGTAAAAAATTATTTTCAAATTGTCCCCTCCTCGGGAGGGGTGGCCGGCCCCTGGCCGGACGGGGAGGGTCTATGATTCTTCCTTATTATTTTTATTTATCCAATTAGAAATTTCTTCCAAGACAGCCCACGAATTTTCTCGAAATTGGCTTTCCGTAAATCTTAGAAATCTAACGCCCAAACTTTCGAGCTTCTTTTGCCTTTCGGCATCATTTTTTTCTCGGTAGCCGTGACTGATTCCATCTATTTCAATGGCTAATTTTAATTCGTGACAATAGAAATCAACAATATATTTATCAATCGGCCTTTGCCGCCTGAATTTATAACCTTGCAATTTTTTGCCCTGTAATTTTTTCCAGAGCAATACTTCCGAAAATGTGCCGTGCTTCCTTAATTCTCTGGCGTATCGCGTTAACTTCGGATTATATAAAATTATTTTTCTATTCAACATTTTAAATAATGTCGGGAATAGACCCTCCCCGGTTGCGAGACGCAACCACCCCTCCCGAGGAGGGGACAAATTAAAATTGTGTCGGGAATAGACCCTCCCCATCTCGCGTGGCGCGCGCCACCCCTCCTAAGGAGGGGACAAAAAATTAATAATTTTTTAACGTCTTATCCGTCCTTATCATCAATAAAATATGATATTAAATGAGAATTATCGGTATAATTAATTATACTTCTTTATATAAAAAAATACAAATATTTATAGTGGAAAAGATGTCGGGAATAGACCCTCCCCGGTTGCGAGGCGCAACCACCCCTCCCGAGGAGGGGACAAATTAAAATCTTGATAGGTCTTGCGTTTCCCTTCCCTGCTGAATTCAAAATAATCATCAGCTTTTTTGAATTAAAAAAGCTGCAAGTTTTTAGGCTTGCAGCTTGACTGGATTAAAAGAACGGGATTAATTGCGGATCATGCCGGCCACTCGCTTGGAAAGTCCGGAACCGGCAACCGGTTGCAGATCCGCCGTGTACACTGCGTCAGCACCCGGAGCAACCGCGACATTGGTCGCGTTTCCTTCATACAGCACAGTACCGGAAGCTCCGTATGCGCGGAGCCTGATATTGTAGATACTGGTACCGGGAGCATTCGCCAAGAGATGGGTTTGCGTCACGAACGACGAATCCTTCTTTCCCTTGGGAATGATTACGGTCGTTATCCAGGGCGCAAACTGATAATAAGCCCCATTGGTCACCTTGACATAACTCTCAATCTCCACGGCACTGTCAATCGGCGGAAAGCCTGCCGTAAAATTGGCATAACTTTCCACAGTGGCTAAATTGGCCGTGTCAATCGCATTTAAATCAAGGTTGATATCAACCCACGACAGAGCTCCGGCTAATACCATGCCTGAGACTGAATCCAAAGCACAAATAGTTGCCTGATAGCGAAATCCTGACGGCAATTTGGAATAAGTTTTACTGAAGGTTTGCCCCAAAGTAAAATTCCTAATCGTGTCAGAAACAACATATGTGCTGGTCGCATACTGAAACAGCAGGAGAACAAGCTTATTAGGCTCAACCTTGGAATTAAACGCTGTGGATCCGTTAGTGATCGATCCCATCTTCTGCACGACGGCATTAAAGCAAATTGAACCGACCGGTACCTGCATCACCTGCTGCATGTTTACCGCATAGGCCACGTCCGCGCCCGGAGCGACCGAAACAAGCGAGTCAGTCCCTTCATACAGCACCACTCCCGAATCTCCGTAGATCCTGAACCTGATACTGTAATTAGAAGCCCCCGGAGCGTTAGCCAGGGCTAAATTCCTGGTAATCACTGTCGAGTCCTTTTTCCCTTTGGGAATCATCACGGAATCGGTAAACGACTGCAGCCATCCTCCCTGGGTATTCAACTCGCGGATAAAAATTTGCACCATCACCGCGCTTGAACACGGAGGAATCTTAGCGGAAAAATGAGCGACCACCGCATACAGGTTGGGAAAATTCACCGTATCGGTTTTGCCTGTAGTCACAGTGTTATTCTCCGCGAACTGTATACGCATTTGACCCCATACTTAAATTGGTCGAATCATGCGGCGTAAGCACCAACCATGTAAGAAACTCCCGATGGCAGATTGGAATATACTTTGCTGTAAGACTTGCCCGACAACAAAGTTCCTGACCGTATCCGACACCGGTTGAATGTTGGCATTATCTAGTTTGGCTGATGCTGAATGATCAGCCAATTCGGCTGGACCATCCCGGCAAACGAAACCGCGCTGCCATCATAGATCTCCGATCCGATCTTCTGGACAAAAGTATTGACCAGGATCGAACCGGTCGGCACTTGCACGATTTGATTCAGATTCACTACATACGGCACATCCGCGCCGGGAGCAACCGCAACACTAGAATCAGTTCCTTCATACAGCACCACTCCCGAATCTCCATAGATCCGGAACCTGATACTATAATTGGAAACGTTCGGAGCGGCCGACAGGGGCAAATTTCTCGCGATCACCGACGTATCCTTTTTCCCTTTGGCAATTACCAAAGAGTCAATCCACGTCGGCAAATTTCCCGAACTCGAGTTCAGCGCCTTGATCAAAGTTTGCACCTTGACCGCGCTCGAACAGGGCGGAAACTTGGCGGAAAAATGCGCCACGACTGCCGGCAGATTCAAATTGACGGTATCAACGGCATCAGTGTTCACCGTAACGCTGTCAATCTGCGGCTGATTAACCGCCACGCCCGGATTGGTCGAATCCTCGGCCACCGCGCTGACGGAATAAACCAGCCCTGACAGTACTGAATAAGTTTTGCTTGCGGCTTGGCTGATAGTAAAATTCCGCACCGTGTCCATGATCGATTTACCGCCGGTGATCGGCGCGATCGTGACGATCAGCCGATTCGGCTGGACTGCTAAAGCAAACACGGCAGCGCCGTTATTGGACACTGAACCGATCTTACCCACAGTCGCGTTGACCATAATCGAACCGACGAGAACGCTCGGCACAAGTTTCTGCGTGAAACTTGTATTGCCGGCAACGCTTCGCGTCACCGGATTGTAACCGGCCGCGTGAAAACTGACGGAATAATTGGCCATCGCTTTGGCCAGACGAGAAGACGAACCGGCATTGGCCGTAATCCGCATCCCCGACTTGGCATTCATAATCTTCAGCACATTTGTCTTGCCCTGATCCTTGATGACGATCATAAACAATCCCGGAGGCAAATCACACCAACCGCTTTTCCAAAAAGCATTGGCGGAAATATTTACTCCCTGCAGATTGATAATCTCGATCTGCGTTTTGTCCGAACCGGAAAAAATCAATCCTCTTTCCTGATTCCAGACCGGCTTTGACATGGGATTCTTGATCCCAGTCGTAATGATCGTCAGGGAAAAATTTCCCAGCGAATCAGTCAGAACCGAATCAAGCGGCGAAGTCGTTTTGACGGTGGCTTTGGCAATCGGCAGATTGGTAAAGGTGTCGACAACCGTACCTTTAATCACTTCATTCCCCATAACGGGAACGACGACACAACAAAAAATTGTAACGAACACTTTAAGAGCTTTCATAGCTCCTCCTCTTTTTTGGTTTCTGCGTTAGAACGCAAGGTATTGCGTTCCTACGTTAATGTGCATTGAGCGGTTTTCCGCCTTTTTTCGTACCTATATAATACCAAGAAAATCTAAAAAAGTCAATGTTATCATTTATTAATAGCTAATATTAGAAAAGATGAAAAATCAGCTTTAGCCAATATTTGCCGGATATGTAAACCAAAAACAGAGTCCCGGCCTAAACCGGAACTCTGTTTATCTTTTGGTAATTTTCAAGTTTTTTTATTTTCCTGACCGGCTATTCAAAGCATCGATCTCCGTCTGTAAGGTTTGGTTGTCTTTCTGCAAAGTTTCGATCTGGGCTTGCTGTTCCTGCATCCCTTTGACCAAATAGGGAATAAGGTTATCGGTTTTAAGTCCGAGCATACCTTTATCGTCAACGGTTACCAAGTCGGGCAAAACCGTCTGTACGTCTTGAGCGATGAAACCGGTTTCATTTTTGACGCCACTAATATAGTCAAAAGAAGCCGGGCGAAGCTGACTGATATAACTTAAAGCGTTCAACCCGGTATCGTCGAAATATTTAATATTCTCCTTTAAGCGGCGATCGGAACCGTAGTTCCAGGAAGAGTCGCCGAGATATCCCCTGCCCATCAGATAGGCGGCCCACCCGGTGTACCAGCCGTTGCCATAATTATCTTGAACATTGATGCCAACTCCGCCCAAGTAATTCGTAACGTTGATGGTCGGATTAGTCAAAGAGCTGTTATAAACATCAAGACCCTCGCCGCTGCCGCTAGTAAAAACACCGGCGGCATGACCGGAGCCATTAGACGCCTGGATTCCCGCATAACCGCTGTTTGTGTTCCCCACAAGTCCAGTGCCCGTGGTGGCAGTTCCCACGACTCCAGTACCTGCATCGGTTTCTCCGGTAACTCCGTTACCGGCGCAGCTGTTAGCCATCGTGGCCTTGCCGTAAACCGCATAACTGCAGCCGGTGCTATTTCCGTATACCCCGTAGCCGGTACCAGTAGTATTATTGCCAAAAACTCCGTAGCCATTACTGGCATTAGTATTGTTGCCGTAAACGCCGGCCAACTGGTAGCCGCTGGATTTTCCATAAACCGCGGTTCCGGCCGATTCGACGTCCAACTGATATCCGGGCGCGCTCGTTCCGATTCCGACATTGCCATCCGCTCGCGCGTAAATTATGTTGGCATTGCCCGCACTGCCAACCTGCAGTGCTTGTTGAGTCCCGTTGTTTCCGGAGTAAACGTACAGCCCGGCGCCGTTGGAATGAATATTTCTGATATACCCTCCCCAGCTACCGGATATATTTCCTTCCACATCAAATTGACCGGTCGGAGAGGCCGTATTAACACCAACGCCGGTACCGTTATCATAAATCAGGCTGTTCACTAAATTGGTTGAACCATTCCATTTCGGCACATAGTTAGATGATAAAGCGCCGACTTTGGGATCGGTTTCCGTTACCGAGACAGCGCTCCAAGATGGAGCGGCGGCGGCTCCGTTTGATTTTAAATATTGTCCGGCCGTTCCGGCGGCAATTCTTCCCGCTACGCTCGGATTGGTTGCGGTTGATCCCCAGACCATATCTCCTTGCGCGGTCATCGGGTTGGCCTCCAGTGTTACTGTCCCAGCCGGCAGGGTCGCGTTAGTAGCCGCGGTAACGGTCAAGGTTGTGGCAAAAGCTCCGGCAGTAGTTAAATTTCCACCCAGCGTAATGGTTTTTCCGGAATTGGCTATTCCGGTTCCGCCGTTTGCTCCGGGCAGAATTGTGGCGCCAACATCGGAAGCTAAGTTAACCGAACCCCAAGTCGGGGCCGCCGCGCCGGTGGAATGCAAAACTCCGGTCGCCCCAACCAATTTTGTGGGCGCGCCACTCGCTCCGCCATAAATGATATCTCCTACCGCGGACATCGGATTAGAAAGCGGCGTTCCAGAAATAGTCGCATTGGCGGTAACGGTTAAAACTGCGCTATTGGAAAAAGCTAAAGATGTGGCCCCAGTGCTGGTGAAGGCGCCCGTGGTGGAAAAGTTACCGCCAAGCGTCAAGGTTTTTCCCGAATTGGCTATTCCGGTTCCGCCGTTTGCTCCGGGCAAAATTGTGGCGCCAACATCGGAAGCTAAATTCACTGAGCCCCAAGTCGGGGCAGCGCCACCGGTCGAGTGCAAGACTCCGGAAGCTCCGGCCAACCTAGTTGACGCGCCGGCTGCTCCGCCATAAATAATATCACCCAAGGTAGTCATCGGATTGGAAAGCGGATTTCCGGAAATCGTGGCATCACCGGTCAAGGTTAAAGTCTTAACTGCCGTGCCGCCGGCGATGGAAAATCCGGTGGCATTCGAAGTCAGGGTCAGATTATTAATCTTACCCGCGGCAGTGACATTACCGGAAAGATCCACGGTAAACTTATTTATCGTGTCATTCGATTGCAATAGCAGCAGGTTGCCGAGAGCGCTGCCTTTGGCATCGCCATAAATAATATTTTGATTCGCCGTGACCATCGGCGTTTTCACGGTCAAACCGACATCGGCCAAAACCGGCGAACCAAGCGCAAGAATACAAACAAAAACCAAGGAAGCAACAAAGGCCCGCTTGGTTTTTCGCAGAAGCTTATTCATAGTTTTTAAAATTAGCTTACCCTCCCCGGAAAAAGGCCGGGTAAAATATAATATAAAAATTAAAAAAATGAGGCATTTTTATGTTACAATTATAACATTATTAAAAAGGCTTAGCAAGGCCGAATATTTCAACTTATTTCGCTAAATCAGCAAAATTTTTCGACTATGACAGAGTCTTTCGCCAAGGACTCTGACAACATCGATAATGTCCGGAATATGCCAACCGCCACAACCACCCCCAAACCCCTCCTTGGAAAGGAGGGGGAACAAAAATGACTATGCCGGAAGCATAGCCATTTTATTTAGAATCAATTCATTTTATTGCGCCGAAGTCGACAGAAACAGGAGCTGGCGCGGCCGGACTCGGAATACCCGGCGCGGTCGGAACAGTATAGACTCTCTGGCTACGATCTGGCTGACATTGAATTTGGCCTGTTCGGAAATATCCGCAAAATTAGAGGCTCCGGGTAGGGGCGCAACCGTTTGATTGGCCGCCGGAGCGGTTTGTTCGCCATAAACTGTTATCTGCATTCCGGCTTTTAAATCGCTCAAGGAAGCATTGTCGGATTTTACATATATGTCCATTAGCTGATTGGCTTGATTCAACTGCTGTAAGGCGGCGGCATAATCTTTGTTAGCTTGATCGCAGCCGCTGGTACTATTACTGGACGAAGCCGCACCCGGCACGACCGGTCCGCACTTAGCGATTTGCGCTTGCGCGGAAGACATTTGTTTTTGCGCGTCGGCCATTTCTTGCTGGCCGGTCTTTGCGTCTGCGGTGATCTGGGCCGAAGATTTCAGTTTATACACAGTGATAACAGTATCTTTGGTTGCGACTGCCGTTCTGGTTTTTAAGGATTGGTCATCGAGCGGATTAATGAGCGGCGCATTAATAATTACATCATTGCCGCTGACGCCGGTAATCTGCCCGCTCAAAGTTCCAACTAAATGAGGAAAAAGAGCGAGTCGTTGATTATTTTTTTGGCCGCGTTATAGCCATCGGCATAGCTGCCGGTCATCTGACTGATCAGAACATTTTTTCCGCTGACCGCTTTGGCGATCACCAGACTTCCCAAAAGCAAACCGGCGATAAATGCCACCAAGACGATGATCGAAGCAACGACGGGAATATTGCCGCCGCTCTTCGTTATGCCCTTGCTAATTTTTCTTTTAGTCATAACATTTTTATTATTTTTTTATATATTAATAATTATAGCATAAAAATCCTAAATTTAAAATCCTAAATCCTAAACAAATCCAAATGTCCAAAATTCAAAATTAAAAACCGTTGCGATTAAAGATTATTGCCGGTTATTTTTTTCTGACTTTGTAATAATCGCGCCAAATATTTTCATCAATTCCACTGATTCGTTAATCAACCGTTGTTTCTCTGCTTTTAAACTTAAATTGCTTCCTTCCTCAATCAACTTAAGCCAATAACGGCTTTCCTTGGCTTCCTTGCGGCTTATTTTTATCCTAAAAATAAAGTCTTTTTTGCTTAATGATTCATTGGCCTCGATGTAATTCGCTCCTACAGAGCCGGATGATCTGATTACCTGTTTTGCATCCTCGATATTGGCAATGGAACTCGGAATCACTTTAATAAATTTTCTTACCCGGTCGGCAAATTCCAATGTCCGATTTTCCAGATCATAGTAATTCACCCTCGCTGTTTTGAACATTAGAATTTTGAATTTGTTTAGGATTTAGGATTTCGTGCTTAGAATTTATTTGACGATCATCTTCCCGACCGCGCCAAGTTGGCGGTGGCCATCAAAATCGGAATAAAATGTATATTCGCCAAGCTGAGTCGGAGCATTGAAAGGAATCGCCAAAGTTTGCCGCGGTTCCAAGCCCATCAGCCACGGCGGCCAAGAGCGGGCTGTCGAATTTAAAAACTTCCACCGAACTGGCAGGTATCGGTAACCGACAACACCACCGCTTGTCCGGCGCTGACCGTGAATTCCGCGGGAACAATCGAATCG
The DNA here is from genome assembly GCA_963747695.1 of Candidatus Falkowiibacteriota bacterium. Taxonomy (GTDB): domain Bacteria; phylum Patescibacteriota; class Patescibacteriia; order Patescibacteriales; family WJLG01; genus JAQTUZ01. Next base: position 43,315 of record CAVVFV010000009.1, read on the forward strand.
GGATTTATCGTTAATTTTATGGCGCTCGCCGGCAGTTTGCTGGCATCGATCGGCGCCGACTGCAAAGGAGCGTTGGCATCACCGGCCCGCGTGCCGTTGGCCGCCGTTTCCGATCCATCGCGCGTCAAAACTTCGCCGGTTTTTTCCGAGATCGGATTGCTTTGCGGCGCAACCACCACGGCTTGTTCCGGAGTCGTAGTACCGTCGCCGTTGTCCCGATTAACCGTAATTACTTTGGCAATATTTCCTGCCGCGGGAGTCGAGGCTAAATTTTTCGTTTCCTCAATCAATTTTTGTGTGGCTTGTTTGCCCGCTTCAATGCTCGTGGCCGGGGCTTGGCCGGTCTGGGCCGCGGGCGGATTTTTCGTTATGGTCTTCGGCGCAGAAAAATTTTTCCAAATAAACAAGCCGGCGATAAAAACAACCAAAACGCCGATGATGACAGACATGATGATGATGGATTTTTTTGTGAACATGCGGATAAAATTGTTATATTGTTATACTGCTATATTGTTAATTTATTATTCGTAAAATTTATTAGGTGATAAATTTCTTTCGGTAATTTCGCCAATTCACCAAATATGTACCTATACTCATCTTCGTTCAACAACTTTCTCACTCGAGATTTTTCATTCCAATCCAATGATTCTTTCAGAGATCCGATTGAATAACGATAAAACTTAATTTTGTCTTTTTTACTGTATCGGCCGAAACCTTCGGCAATATTTGCGTAAATGGAATCGGCCACGGTAACAAATTGCTCCCCCAAAGAACTTTTATTAAAATAATCCCATTTTACTATTTTGCTCCAAATATAATTGGATAAATTAAAACTTATTTTGTAAGCGTTCAAGTCGTTGAGCAACGAAAAATTTCCCCTCCATAAAATTATAACAATATAGCAATATGACAATATAACAATCTATTTAAGATTAACCAGCGCCATCACCCAGCCTTTGCCCGTATCCGCTTCAAGGGCTTTGCCGATTGCCGTACCGACTTTGGGGTTGATCGCTTTCATCGCTTCGCCGGAAACTGCCGAAGTCGTCAGCAGATCGCCCGGTTGGATCTTTCCGCCGGTGGCGTTAACCAAAACTTTTACCACGCCGGTCAAAGCAACGGGCGCGACAAACTTTCCTTCGACTTGGCCGATGACCATGCCCGGCTTTTCAGAAATTACTCCGATCACCGTCTGATCATAATTTTTATCGCAGGCGCGAGCTGATTTATAGCCCTGGTCGTCCATCACCAAAACCGTACCGGCCGGATAATTTTTGTCAGTATAAAACTCTTCGGCCACGTCGCCCGAACCGGCCGTGATCTGACCGGCAACTAACAGGTCGCCGGACTTGGTCTTTCTAATACATTAGTCGTGGTTGAGCTCGCCACGTCAAAAATATCGCTGATACCGGCGGCACCGGCTACCGTTAATTTGGCTGTTGCCGCAGTTGTTCCAACGCCGACGTTACCGGATATATAAGCGTTGCCGGCGCCGTAATTTGCTCCGGCGGCATTATAACCGACCAACAAAGAAGCGGCAGTTGAAACCTGGAAAGGATGAGTGGCGTCGCCCACGTATCTTATGCCATATCCTTCAATGAATTTAGTGATGGCAAAAGTGCCGCTTTCAAATCCCAGCCCGGCTCCGGCAAGACTAATACCGATTGGCCCGTTTACGGTGAGAGTTTCGGCCGGATTGGTGGATCCGATGCCGACGCTGCCGGAGCCATAAGCTCCGCCGCCATCTAAAATGATGTTATCGTTTTGTTTGATAACAAAATCATAATGAGAAGTTGCCCCGCTATAAATTGACAGGTCATTAGTGCCAAGAACGGCAGAAGCGATTAAAGCGTAATAGAACGAGCCCTCCTTAGCCAAGTCAAACTCCCCCCCGCTGGTTCCGCCAGCCCTAATCACCGGCTGCGCTCCGCCGCTCACATGTAATGTTGCCATCGGGTTGGTCGTCCCAATGCCGACGTTGCCGCCGCTTAATATTGTAACTCTGGTAGTATCGTTAGTTCCCAGTTGCAGCGGATATGCCCCCGATTGATTCATCACAAAGGCATATGGCAATCCGCCGTTTGTTGTAAACGCTGTTCCAGCGCTATTTTCAATACCAAAATACGCACCGGGAGTATTTGAAAAACTAAGGAAAGCGGCATTGGTAGCAGTAGTAGAGTGCAAATGTATCCGCGCCGTTGCCCCTTCAACCTGTAAAGGAAACAAAGGGTTGGTCGTCCCAATGCCGACGTTGCCGCCGTTCTGAACTATTAAACGGGTAGTTCCAATACCGCTGGCAACTGACATAAAATTAAATCCATTGCCATCTTCCCCTAAAAGATAGCCGGTATTGTCGTAAGTCCTGTTCAGTAATATAGCAGGCCAATATTGTGCCGTTAATTTCAAATTATTAGAAAAACCCTGATT
>CAVVFV010000010.1:0-453905 GCA_963747695.1 Candidatus Falkowiibacteriota bacterium
TATCCCCGTCTCCATAGGCGCGGAATCGGATGCTGTAATTTGAGCCCCCCGGAGCGTTAGCCAACTCTAAATTCCTGGTGATCACCGTCGAATCCTTCTTCCCTTTCGTAATAATTAAGGAATCGGTAAACGCCCGCAGGTACCCATTCTGGGTATTCAACTCTTGGATAAAAACCTGCATTTTCACCGCCGCGGAACACGGAGGGATCTTGGCGGAAAAATGAGTGGCTACGGCATACAGGTTGGGAAAATTCACCGTGTCGGTTTTGCCGGTCAGTACGCTATTATTCTCGGAAATAGTATACGCGTTTGCCGCCATGCTTAAATTGGCTGAATCCATCGTGTAAGCGCCAACCATGTAAGAAACTCCTGATGGCAGATTGGCATATACTTTGCTATAGACTTGCCCGACGACAAAGTTTCTGACCGTGTCACAAACCGGCTGAATGGCGCCGTTATTAGTTTGGCTGATGCGAATGATCAGCCAATTCGGCTGGATCATCCCGGCATACGAAACCGCGCTGCCATCATAGATCGATCCGATCTTCTGGACAAAAGTATTGACCAGGATCGAACCGGTCGGCACTTGCACGATTTGATTCAGATTCACTACATACGGCACATCCGCGCCGGGAGCAACCGCAACACTAGAATCAGTTCCTTCATACAGCACCACTCCCGAATCTCCATAGATCCGGAACCTGATACTATAATTGGAAACGTTCGGAGCGGCCGACAGGGGCAAATTTCTCGCGATCACCGACGTATCCTTTTTCCCTTTGGCAATTACCAAAGAGTCAATCCACGTCGGCAAATTTCCCGAACTCGAGTTCAGCGCCTTGATCAAAGTTTGCACCTTGACCGCGCTCGAACAGGGCGGAAACTTGGCGGAAAAATGCGCCACGACTGCCGGCAGATTCAAATTGACGGTATCAACGGCATCAGTGTTCACCGTAACGCTGTCAATCTGCGGCTGATTAACCGCCACGCCCGGATTGGTCGAATCCTCGGCCACCGCGCTGACGGAATAAACCAGCCCTGACAGTACTGAATAAGTTTTGCTTGCGGCTTGGCTGATAGTAAAATTCCGCACCGTGTCCATGATCGATTTACCGCCGGTGATCGGCGCGATCGTGACGATCAGCCGATTCGGCTGGACTGCTAAAGCAAACACGGCAGCGCCGTTATTGGACACTGAACCGATCTTACCCACAGTCGCGTTGACCATAATCGAACCGACGAGAACGCTCGGCACAAGTTTCTGCGTGAAACTTGTATTGCCGGCAACGCTTCGCGTCACCGGATTGTAACCGGCCGCGTGAAAACTGACGGAATAATTGGCCATCGCTTTGGCCAGACGAGAAGACGAACCGGCATTGGCCGTAATCCGCATCCCCGACTTGGCATTCATAATCTTCAGCACATTTGTCTTGCCCTGATCCTTGATGACGATCATAAACAATCCCGGAGGCAAATCACACCAACCGCTTTTCCAAAAAGCATTGGCGGAAATATTTACTCCCTGCAGATTGATAATCTCGATCTGCGTTTTGTCCGAACCGGAAAAAATCAATCCTCTTTCCTGATTCCAGACCGGCTTTGACATGGGATTCTTGATCCCAGTCGTAATGATCGTCAGGGAAAAATTTCCCAGCGAATCAGTCAGAACCGAATCAAGCGGCGAAGTCGTTTTGACGGTGGCTTTGGCAATCGGCAGATTGGTAAAGGTGTCGACAACCGTACCTTTAATCACTTCATTCCCCATAACGGGAACGACGACACAACAAAAAATTGTAACGAACACTTTAAGAGCTTTCATAGCTCCTCCTCTTTTTTGGTTTCTGCGTTAGAACGCAAGGTATTGCGTTCCTACGTTAATGTGCATTGAGCGGTTTTCCGCCTTTTTTCGTACCTATATAATACCAAGAAAATCTAAAAAAGTCAATGTTATCATTTATTAATAGCTAATATTAGAAAAGATGAAAAATCAGCTTTAGCCAATATTTGCCGGATATGTAAACCAAAAACAGAGTCCCGGCCTAAACCGGAACTCTGTTTATCTTTTGGTAATTTTCAAGTTTTTTTATTTTCCTGACCGGCTATTCAAAGCATCGATCTCCGTCTGTAAGGTTTGGTTGTCTTTCTGCAAAGTTTCGATCTGGGCTTGCTGTTCCTGCATCCCTTTGACCAAATAGGGAATAAGGTTATCGGTTTTAAGTCCGAGCATACCTTTATCGTCAACGGTTACCAAGTCGGGCAAAACCGTCTGTACGTCTTGAGCGATGAAACCGGTTTCATTTTTGACGCCACTAATATAGTCAAAAGAAGCCGGGCGAAGCTGACTGATATAACTTAAAGCGTTCAACCCGGTATCGTCGAAATATTTAATATTCTCCTTTAAGCGGCGATCGGAACCGTAGTTCCAGGAAGAGTCGCCGAGATATCCCCTGCCCATCAGATAGGCGGCCCACCCGGTGTACCAGCCGTTGCCATAATTATCTTGAACATTGATGCCAACTCCGCCCAAGTAATTCGTAACGTTGATGGTCGGATTAGTCAAAGAGCTGTTATAAACATCAAGACCCTCGCCGCTGCCGCTAGTAAAAACACCGGCGGCATGACCGGAGCCATTAGACGCCTGGATTCCCGCATAACCGCTGTTTGTGTTCCCCACAAGTCCAGTGCCCGTGGTGGCAGTTCCCACGACTCCAGTACCTGCATCGGTTTCTCCGGTAACTCCGTTACCGGCGCAGCTGTTAGCCATCGTGGCCTTGCCGTAAACCGCATAACTGCAGCCGGTGCTATTTCCGTATACCCCGTAGCCGGTACCAGTAGTATTATTGCCAAAAACTCCGTAGCCATTACTGGCATTAGTATTGTTGCCGTAAACGCCGGCCAACTGGTAGCCGCTGGATTTTCCATAAACCGCGGTTCCGGCCGATTCGACGTCCAACTGATATCCGGGCGCGCTCGTTCCGATTCCGACATTGCCATCCGCTCGCGCGTAAATTATGTTGGCATTGCCCGCACTGCCAACCTGCAGTGCTTGTTGAGTCCCGTTGTTTCCGGAGTAAACGTACAGCCCGGCGCCGTTGGAATGAATATTTCTGATATACCCTCCCCAGCTACCGGATATATTTCCTTCCACATCAAATTGACCGGTCGGAGAGGCCGTATTAACACCAACGCCGGTACCGTTATCATAAATCAGGCTGTTCACTAAATTGGTTGAACCATTCCATTTCGGCACATAGTTAGATGATAAAGCGCCGACTTTGGGATCGGTTTCCGTTACCGAGACAGCGCTCCAAGATGGAGCGGCGGCGGCTCCGTTTGATTTTAAATATTGTCCGGCCGTTCCGGCGGCAATTCTTCCCGCTACGCTCGGATTGGTTGCGGTTGATCCCCAGACCATATCTCCTTGCGCGGTCATCGGGTTGGCCTCCAGTGTTACTGTCCCAGCCGGCAGGGTCGCGTTAGTAGCCGCGGTAACGGTCAAGGTTGTGGCAAAAGCTCCGGCAGTAGTTAAATTTCCACCCAGCGTAATGGTTTTTCCGGAATTGGCTATTCCGGTTCCGCCGTTTGCTCCGGGCAGAATTGTGGCGCCAACATCGGAAGCTAAGTTAACCGAACCCCAAGTCGGGGCCGCCGCGCCGGTGGAATGCAAAACTCCGGTCGCCCCAACCAATTTTGTGGGCGCGCCACTCGCTCCGCCATAAATGATATCTCCTACCGCGGACATCGGATTAGAAAGCGGCGTTCCAGAAATAGTCGCATTGGCGGTAACGGTTAAAACTGCGCTATTGGAAAAAGCTAAAGATGTGGCCCCAGTGCTGGTGAAGGCGCCCGTGGTGGAAAAGTTACCGCCAAGCGTCAAGGTTTTTCCCGAATTGGCTATTCCGGTTCCGCCGTTTGCTCCGGGCAAAATTGTGGCGCCAACATCGGAAGCTAAATTCACTGAGCCCCAAGTCGGGGCAGCGCCACCGGTCGAGTGCAAGACTCCGGAAGCTCCGGCCAACCTAGTTGACGCGCCGGCTGCTCCGCCATAAATAATATCACCCAAGGTAGTCATCGGATTGGAAAGCGGATTTCCGGAAATCGTGGCATCACCGGTCAAGGTTAAAGTCTTAACTGCCGTGCCGCCGGCGATGGAAAATCCGGTGGCATTCGAAGTCAGGGTCAGATTATTAATCTTACCCGCGGCAGTGACATTACCGGAAAGATCCACGGTAAACTTATTTATCGTGTCATTCGATTGCAATAGCAGCAGGTTGCCGAGAGCGCTGCCTTTGGCATCGCCATAAATAATATTTTGATTCGCCGTGACCATCGGCGTTTTCACGGTCAAACCGACATCGGCCAAAACCGGCGAACCAAGCGCGAGAATACAAACAAAAACCAAGGAAGCGACAAAGGCCCGCTTGGTTTTTCGCAGAAGCTTATTCATAGTTTTAAAATTAGCTTACCCTCCCCGGAAAAAGGCCGGGTAAAATATAATATAAAAATTAAAAAAATGAGGCATTTTTATGTTACAATTATAACATTATTAAAAAGGCTTAGCAAGGCCGAATATTTCAACTTATTTCGCTAAATCAGCAAAATTTTTCGACTATGACAGAGTCTTTCGCCAAGGACTCTGACAACATCGATAATGTCAGGAATATGCCAACCGCCACAACCACCCCCAAACCCCTCCTTGGAAAGGAGGGGGAACAAAAATGACTATGCCGGAAGCATAGCCATTTTATTTAGAATCAATTCATTTTATTGCGCCGAAGTCGACGAAACAGGAGCTGGCGCGGCCGGACTCGGAATACCCGGCGCGGTCGGAACAGTCTGAGCTTCTCTGGCTACGATCTGGCTGACATTGAATTTGGCCTGTTCGGAAATATCCGCAAAATTAGAGGCTCCGGGTAGGGGCGCAACCGTTTGATTGGCCGCCGGAGCGGTTTGTTCGCCATAAACTGTTATCTGCATTCCGGCTTTTAAATCGCTCAAGGAAGCATTGTCGGATTTTACATATATGTCCATTAGCTGATTGGCTTGATTCAACTGCTGTAAGGCGGCGGCATAATCTTTGTTAGCTTGATCGCAGCCGCTGGTACTATTACTGGACGAAGCCGCACCCGGCACGACCGGTCCGCACTTAGCGATTTGCGCTTGCGCGGAAGACATTTGTTTTTGCGCGTCGGCCATTTCTTGCTGGCCGGTCTTTGCGTCTGCGGTGATCTGGGCCGAAGATTTCAGTTTATACACAGTGATAACAGTATCTTTGGTTGCGACTGCCGTTCTGGTTTTTAAGGATTGGTCATCGAGCGGATTAATGAGCGGCGCATTAATAATTACATCATTGCCGCTGACGCCGGTAATCTGCCCGCTCAAAGTTCCAACTAAATGAGGAAAAAGACCCGAGTCGTTGATTATTTTTTTGGCCGCGTTATAGCCATCGGCATAGCTGCCGGTCATCTGACTGATCAGAACATTTTTTCCGCTGACCGCTTTGGCGATCACCAGACTTCCCAAAAGCAAACCGGCGATAAATGCCACCAAGACGATGATCGAAGCAACGACGGGAATATTGCCGCCGCTCTTCGTTATGCCCTTGCTAATTTTTCTTTTAGTCATAACATTTTTATTATTTTTTTATATATTAATAATTATAGCATAAAAATCCTAAATTTAAAATCCTAAATCCTAAACAAATCCAAATGTCCAAAATTCAAAATTAAAAACCGTTGCGATTAAAGATTATTGCCGGTTATTTTTTTCTGACTTTGTAATAATCGCGCCAAATATTTTCATCAATTCCACTGATTCGTTAATCAACCGTTGTTTCTCTGCTTTTAAACTTAAATTGCTTCCTTCCTCAATCAACTTAAGCCAATAACGGCTTTCCTTGGCTTCCTTGCGGCTTATTTTTATCCTAAAAATAAAGTCTTTTTTGCTTAATGATTCATTGGCCTCGATGTAATTAGCTCCTACAGAGCCGGATGATCTGATTACCTGTTTTGCATCCTCGATATTGGCAATGGAACTCGGAATCACTTTAATAAATTTTCTTACCCGGTCGGCAAATTCCAATGTCCGATTTTCCAGATCATAGTAATTCACCCTCGCTGTTTTGAACATTAGAATTTTGAATTTGTTTAGGATTTAGGATTTCGTGCTTAGAATTTATTTGACGATCATCTTCCCGACCGCGCCAAGTTGGCGGTGGCCATCAAAATCGGAATAAAATGTATATTCGCCAAGCTGAGTCGGAGCATTGAAAGGAATCGCCAAAGTTTGCCGCGGTTCCAAGCCCATCGCCACGGCGGCCAAGAGCGGGCTGTCGAATTTAAAAACTTCCACCGAACTGGCAGCGGTAACCGACAACACCACCGCTTGTCCGGCGCTGACCGTGAATTCCGCGGGAACAATCGAATCGGGATTTATCGTTAATTTTATGGCGCTCGCCGGCAGTTTGCTGGCATCGATCGGCGCCGACTGCAAAGGAGCGTTGGCATCACCGGCCCGCGTGCCGTTGGCCGCCGTTTCCGATCCATCGCGCGTCAAAACTTCGCCGGTTTTTTCCGAGATCGGATTGCTTTGCGGCGCGACCACCACGGCTTGTTCCGGAGTCGTAGTACCGTCGCCGTTGTCCCGATTAACCGTAATTACTTTGGCAATATTTCCTGCCGCGGGAGTCGAGGCTAAATTTTTCGTTTCCTCAATCAATTTTTGTGTGGCTTGTTTGCCCGCTTCAATGCTCGTGGCCGGGGCTTGGCCGGTCTGGGCCGCGGGCGGATTTTTCGTTATGGTCTTCGGCGCAGAAAAATTTTTCCAAATAAACAAGCCGGCGATAAAAACAACCAAAACGCCGATGATGACAGACATGATGATGATGGATTTTTTTGTGAACATGCGGATAAAATTGTTATATTGTTATACTGCTATATTGTTAATTTATTATTCGTAAAATTTATTAGGTGATAAATTTCTTTCGGTAATTTCGCCAATTCACCAAATATGTACCTATACTCATCTTCGTTCAACAACTTTCTCACTCGAGATTTTTCATTCCAATCCAATGATTCTTTCAGAGATCCGATTGAATAACGATAAAACTTAATTTTGTCTTTTTTACTGTATCGGCCGAAACCTTCGGCAATATTTGCGTAAATGGAATCGGCAGCGGTAACAAATTGCTCCCCCAAAGAACTTTTATTAAAATAATCCCATTTTACTATTTTGCTCCAAATATAATTGGATAAATTAAAACTTATTTTGTAAGCGTTCAAGTCGTTGAGCGACAAAAATTTCCCCTCCATAAAATTATAACAATATAGCAATATGACAATATAACAATCTATTTAAGATTAACCAGCGCCATCACCCAGCCTTTGCCCGTATCCGCTTCAAGGGCTTTGCCGATTGCCGTACCGACTTTGGGGTTGATCGCTTTCATCGCTTCGCCGGAAACTGCCGAAGTCGTCAGCAGATCGCCCGGTTGGATCTTTCCGCCGGTGGCGTTAACCAAAACTTTTACCACGCCGGTCAAAGCGACGGGCGCGACAAACTTTCCTTCGACTTGGCCGATGACCATGCCCGGCTTTTCAGAAATTACTCCGATCACCGTCTGATCATAATTTTTATCGCAGGCGCGAGCTGATTTATAGCCCTGGTCGTCCATCACCAAAACCGTACCGGCCGGATAATTTTTGTCAGTATAAAACTCTTCGGCCACGTCGCCCGAACCGGCCGTGATCTGACCGGCAACTAACAGGTCGCCGGACTTGGTTACTCTTAATACATTAGTCGTGGTTGAGCTCGCCACGTCAAAAATATCGCTGATACCGGCGGCACCGGCTACCGTTAATTTGGCTGTTGCCGCAGTTGTTCCAACGCCGACGTTACCGGATATATAAGCGTTGCCGGCGCCGTAATTTGCTCCGGCGGCATTATAACCGACCAACAAAGAAGCGGCAGTTGAAACCTGGAAAGGATGAGTGGCGTCGCCCACGTATCTTATGCCATATCCTTCAATGAATTTAGTGATGGCAAAAGTGCCGCTTTCAAATCCCAGCCCGGCTCCGGCAAGACTAATACCGATTGGCCCGTTTACGGTGAGAGTTTCGGCCGGATTGGTGGATCCGATGCCGACGCTGCCGGAGCCATAAGCTCCGCCGCCATCTAAAATGATGTTATCGTTTTGTTTGATAACAAAATCATAATGAGAAGTTGCCCCGCTATAAATTGACAGGTCATTAGTGCCAAGAACGGCAGAAGCGATTAAAGCGTAATAGAACGAGCCCTCCTTAGCCAAGTCAAACTCCCCCCCGCTGGTTCCGCCAGCCCTAATCACCGGCTGCGCTCCGCCGCTCACATGTAATGTTGCCATCGGGTTGGTCGTCCCAATGCCGACGTTGCCGCCGCTTAATATTGTAACTCTGGTAGTATCGTTAGTTCCCAGTTGCAGCGGATATGCCCCCGATTGATTCATCACAAAGGCATATGGCAATCCGCCGTTTGTTGTAAACGCTGTTCCAGCGCTATTTTCAATACCAAAATACGCACCGGGAGTATTTGAAAAACTAAGGAAAGCGGCATTGGTAGCAGTAGTAGAGTGCAAATGTATCCGCGCCGTTGCCCCTTCAACCTGTAAAGGAAACAAAGGGTTGGTCGTCCCAATGCCGACGTTGCCGCCGTTCTGAACTATTAAACGGGTAGTTCCAATACCGCTGGCAACTGACATAAAATTAAATCCATTGCCATCTTCCCCTAAAAGATAGCCGGTATTGTCGTAAGTCCTGTTCAGTAATATAGCAGGCCAATATTGTGCCGTTAATTTCAAATTATTAGAAAAACCCTGATTGGTAAAATTATCTGCACTGGATATTATTTCTAATGCGCCGCCGGGATTGGTCGTCCCGATGCCTACGCCGTTTTTGTTTAAATTAAGTATTGATGAATAAGTCGTTCCGCCATTGATAATATCATATTGCCAACCGATCGTTCCGTTAACTGGATTATTTCCATGGAGCTGCAAATAATAATTATTGGGTAAATCAGTTTCGTCCCGCCAAATTTGTCCGGTAACATAGCCATCAACTTCCAATTTAGCGCCAGGATTGGTCGTCCCAATGCCGACGTTGCCGGTGTTCATATTCCAAATATTTCCCCCCAATGTTCCGCTCCAAAATTTGGAAGATGAAGCCGCCCAGTCGACGTAATATTTGGAAGCGGCTTCATTGTTATTGATCGGGATGGTCGCCAATCCCACGACCCGATTGCCATCGGCGTCAATGACGTTGACGTTCGGGGCGGACGGACTGCTTACCAATAAACTGGCGGCGCCCAGCGAGGAAGAAGCAATGGCTACCTTACCGTTATAAACGAAAAAATTAGATACGATTGACGGCGAAGTGGTACCGAGCTTCAAAGTCCCGTACTTGGTCTGATCGATCGGTAAAGCAGTGGATCCGGTGAAAATCGGCGGCGTAACATTGCCGCCAGTCGGACTGGCGGTCGGATTGGACCAGTCAGCTAAGCCATAAAGCGCGTAAATAAAAACCCCCAACACGACAAAGGCGCCGAGAGCAAAGCCTAAACTCGAATCTTTTAAAGAATTTTGTATTTTAGTAAAATTGTCTTTTTGGGAAAACTGCATAAAAATTTTATAGTCCCCGCTTGACGAAACGTTTTTAGCTCCGGCAGATTTTTTAATTTTGTAATTTTTAAATTTTTAAAATAAATCCTAATTTTTAATTTTTAAAAATTAAGCCTTAAAAATTCTTTCAAAAATTTAAAAATTAAAAATTAATTTGTGGGCTTTTCAAAATAATCCCTCGAAATACGGGACAAATATTATCAATCCGACGGCGATGGCCAAGATTGCGGCGATCATCACGGCCGCGGCCATGATATCTTTGGCGGCCATCACCGACTCGTGGATCCTCGGCTTAAGCACGTCGGCCAGCCGTTCAATCGCGCTGTTGACCGTTTCCATCAGGATCACCAAGGCGATGCAGATCAAAATGGCGCACCATTGCCAAGGCTGGATCTTAAAAACAAAGCCTAAAGCTATTACAATTATAGCAACTAATGAGTGAATCTGTAAATTTTGCTCCTCGCGAAAAATTTTGAACAAGCCGCGGAAAGCATAGCCGAAACTCTTGAATAAACGAATCATTGTTATATTGTCATACTGTTATATTGCTATATTGCTGCGCAACGAAATAAATATTTATTGTAATTTAAGACGTCACTTAACAATATAACAATATAGCAATATAACCTTTTTTACTTCTTACCTTTTTTTTTCAACTTACCAATAAATTTTTCTCCTAAATTAATCATGTGTAGTCGGTCTTTTTCCGTCCGGTCATCGTAGCCGCCGAGGTGCAATAGGCCGTGAACCAGGATAAAGATCAACTCATTTTGAAAGGCGTTGCCATTTTCTTTGGCTTGCCGGCGGATTTGCGCGGGATCGATGATAATTTCCCCAAAAAAATCTTCATCTCCACCAAAAGACAACACGTCGGTCGGACAATTTTTCTTCCGGTAGCGGAAATTCAGCTGCTTCATCTTGGCATCGCCGATAAAGGCAATCGAAACATCTTGCTTGGACAAATTCCGGCTCCGCAAAAATTTTTCCGCCACCCCTTTTATCAACCGTTCGTTAATCTTAAATTTAGTCGTGTTATTAATCTCAATCATTTAAATAAATCTGAAATACAAAATCCAAAAATAAATTCAAAATCCGAATAACAAAAATTCTAATCGTTTTGAATTTTGAATTTTTAACATTTGAATTTGTTTAGGATTTCGTGCTTAGAATTTCGGATTTGATTAGAATAATGTCGGGAATAGACCCTCCCCGTCTCCGCCAGGGGCAGAGCCACCCCTCCCGGGGAGGGGACGTTTTTATTTCAGCGTAAAGCTATTAATCATCATCAAGAAAATATGGTAATAGGCGGGATTGCTGTCTGCTGCCGGCACATAAGAAATGGTATAGATATTATTTTTCCCCGCGTCAGCCAGATAAAATATTTCTCGATTCTGATGAAAGACGCCTTGCCAGCCGTTCTTGGCGACGACGGCGGCATCGGTGACCGGAGTATCCGGGAACTGGCTGTTGTACCAATCTTTGATCGACAAGTTGCCGGTATCGGGCATCGCGACGATCTCGATGAAAGAATTATCAGCGGCCGAAAAAATGATCGACTGGCCGCTGTTCAAATCCTGCGCCTGCCAAATTTTCGGATAATCAATGCTGAATTTGGCGGCCGTGTCCTGATAAACCGCGATATGCGGATTGTCGGTGATCTTGCCCGCGCCAGCCGGATTGTAAAGACTCAAGACTTCCGCCCCATCGGTATAACCGTCGCCGTCCGTATCGGCTTTATTCGGATCAGTGCCGAAAATAGCTTCTTCGGCGTCGGAAAGGCCGTCATGATCGGAATCGACTACGTTGGCAGCCAAAGGCAAACCGTCATGGGCTAAAGTGGAAGAGGCCGAAAAAGCGGTGGTGGAGGTGGCAACCGGCGGAGTGGAAGTGGCTATGATTAGCGCGGTGGAAGAAGAAATAATCGTGGAAGTGGCCGGAGTCGTTGGCGCCGGGGCCGTCGGCGCGCTCGTGGTCGCCACTATCGGAGGAGTAGTCGAACCGACTGGCGCTGAAACCGGCGGAGGCGTAACCGACGGTTGAGTCACTGTTGGCGGAACAGATACGGCCGGCGTTTTAACCGCCGGTTTCGGATTGATTAAAAATATATAAGCCAAATAGACAGCCGCGATCATTACCAAAACCCCGACAATCATAATCACTGCTCCGATCACGGTGGTTTTTTTATCCCCCGTCTTCGAGCTGATCTTAAACTTGCGCGGCATAGTGCGGATTTTGATATTTTTTTCAATCTCTTCGTCGAGATTGACCTTGGGCGCGCTGGCAGCCGCCGCCGAAAAAATCCGGCCGCTGTCTTTTTCGTCTGCCGGCGTATTATCCTCCGGCTCCATTATCTGCCCTTTAAATCCAGACATAAATTTCATGATTAAATGTATAATGGTAAAACCTATCTTTCCCCTGAAAAATCCTGAAGGGAAATTAAATAATACTTTAAATCCGAAGCTAGAAATCCGAAATCCGAAACAAATCTAAAATCTCAAATCAGTAAAAACTAAAATTTTAATTTTATTCCTCTTGGGTTGAATTTCTTAAAATAGCTCCGAAAATTTTCATTAATTCCGTTGCCTCATTGGCTAAAAAATTTCTTTCCCGCGCCGCATTCTCGTAATTTCCGCAATCAATTAAAATTAGCCAGTATCTGCTTTCTTTGGCCTCCTTGCGACAAATCTTTATTCTTAAGATAAAATCTTTTTTACTTAAAAAATTATTAGCTTCGATATAATTTGCACCCACCGAACCGGACGATCTTGCCAATTGTTTCGCATCTTCAATATTTGATGTTGAAAACGGAATAACTTTTAGAAAATTTCTAACTTTGGCTGCGAAATTAAGTGTTCTCTCTTCCAAATCATAATAATTAATTCTCACTGTTTTGGTCATTGGAATTTTAAATTTGTTTCAGATTTCGTGCTTCGGATTTCGGATTTATGACATGACTAAAAAAGATTAAATTTTCAGATTGATATCGTGCTTTTTTGCTTTCTAATTCTTACTTCAGCTTTCCCGGACCGAGCGGATTGTAACCATTCTGGACTTCCGAGCCGTCAGTGTAGCCGTCGCCGTCGGTGTCCGGATTATTCGGGTCGGTGTGATAGACTTTCACTTCCTGATAATCGGTTAAGCCGTCATTATCCGAATCCGCTTTGTTAGGATTGGTATGATAGATATTGATCTCATCATAATCGGACAGGCCGTCCCCGTCAGAGTCAAGCGTCGAAGCCGAAGAAGACGCGGAAGATGAAGCGACTACCGGAGAAACCGGCGACGTTGTGGCGATTGGTATGACCGGCGTAACGGTCGGCGGGGTCGAGACGACCGGACTCTCTGGAGTCGTCACCGCCGGAGCGGCCGGTTGTGAAACATTATTCTGATTGACGGGTGATGCCGGAGCGACATTATTGATCACCATCGTTTGGCCGGATTGTTTGGTGAAGATGCCGCTCAAATCGGAAAATTTGCTTGCCCAGCTCGACGGGTTAGTGATCTCCACTCCCATAAATTTTCCGGCGATGAAAATTGCCAGACCGATAATAAGCAAAATTATTACGATCGTTATGACCGCTCCCCAGACTTTGCCGGAAGATTTTTCCCTCGGCACGGACGGAATTTTTGCGGCGGGCGAAGCGGCGCCCGGCATTTTCGGCGCGGCGCCGATATCCTTGACGCCGGCAAACATATCTTCAACCGGCGCGGTTTTTGGAGCCGGAAAAGATCCGGCCGCCGGCATTGCCGGAGCATTACTCCCCGCTCCCGGAGCCGAAGCCGTGGTTTTACCGGTTAAATTTTGCCCCTGATTTTGATCTAAATTTTCAAACATAACGATTTATTTAGCATGCGACATATTAAATGCGACATGTAATATTAATATTTTTTATTTTATTCACTAAGATCAGGGAACATAGAACATGGATCAAAGATCATTTTTTATTGTTCTTTGCTCTATGATCTATGCTCTTCGCTATTGGCTCTGGCAGGTTCCATTGGTACCGCAGGACGAACCGGCGGCTTTGCCATTACAGGCGTTTTTAGCGGCAGCCGGATCGGAACAGACAATATTCTTACCGAAAAAATAAGATTCTTTCAGCAAGTCTTGGCAAGTTCCGCCCGCGCCGCAAGCCGCGCCGACCGGCAAACCGGTGCAGGTACCCGGAGCGTTAGTATCAGTACAATCCAAATTCGAACCAAGCGAAGTGACCGGATTGGTTACCGTGGGCAGATCGGCAGCGCTGCCGCCATTGTCGCGGCAATAATACAATTCATAATTCATCGGATTGCAGACGGAATTCAGCGGATTCGTCGGGGACTTGACGCAGCCGCCGCCCAAAACCGCATCCAAAGTATCAAACCAGGGGCGCCAAGGAATTCCTTGCGACTGCAGATTATCCGGCCAGGTGGAAGAACACATAAAGACATAAACATCAGCCGTGCTTGAGGCGTTAGGATTTGGCACGCTTTGATTGACATCCGTGAAAGTTCGAGTGTCGGTCAGATAAACTTTGGCTAAAAGCTGGGCTTGGGCATCGACAACTCCCGCTACCGCCCGAACCAATTGCTCCGGAGCAACATAATCAAAAGGCTGAATAATGCCATTGTTGTTATTATTAACGAAATTGACCGCCAGGGTATTGCCGTTCTGCCAACTCCAAGTCCAGGAATATCCCTTTACCGGATGAAGGACCTGATCGTCGGCGGACAAGGCGGCGGCGGTGAAAGCTTTATCGTTGTCGGCAGCCGTATCAAAAGTCTTCGAGGTAGGATCGTTGTCGTTTTCATTCAAATCACTGTTGGAGTGATTGATCAGATAAGAATCGGGGGAAATAGAAACGTGGTCAATGCCGCAAATGCCGTCATCTTCGCCGCTGGCTTGTTTGGTCTTGAACCACCAAAGGTAAGAATTAGTGAAAGCGACACCGTCAAATTGAGAGTAATTGGCCACCGGACTAGCGGAACCAAAAACATTCAAGCCGATATCCCAGTAACTTAATACGGCGCCGGTAGTGGTGGACAGATCATGCACACCCCTGACCACGGCATAATAAACAGTGTCCGGTTCAAGGACGATCGAAGGTTGGAAATTAAGGATCGTCTTATTATCCCCTTCCTCGGCGCTGGAAACATTTCCCGGCACGGAGCAATAAAGATGAGAATTATCCGGCACATTCGCGAGGCTCTGCTTACCAAACAGCCAGGTTAAATGTTCGCGCGCATCAGCCAGCAATTTGTCGTAAGTTTTCTCAAAAATATTTTTATTCTGCAGGCTCACGTTCGCCGTTCCGATCTGGGTCGTGCCCGAGGCGCACTTGGCGTCGCCCGCCACTTCCTCGATTAAAATAAAATCATCATTAAAACTTCCGGTGTCCATCTTTTGATTGAAAGACACGCCCAAGTCGGCGTTGGTGCAAACATTGGTTACGCCGTTATCAGGCGTGATGGTGGAAACGCTGGGACGGGCGCGGCAGCAGGAATCCATGCCGCAGCCTTGATAATCCGGTGTTGCTCCCGGCGGAACGCAGCTGTCATTGCCTTGGCAGCCGCAGCAAAGTCCGCGGCTATCGCCCGAGCAAGGAGTCTGATTCTTTCGGCAGGACAAAGCGGAATTCAAACCCAAATCATGACAAGCGTCGTAAGTGGAGGCATCGGTTTTATCCGCTCCGATTTTAGTCGGATCGCAGCAGCAGAAGCCGCAACCGGCCGCGGCCGGTTTATCCGGAGCTTTCGCTCCGTTGTCGAGGAGACAACTGAAAGGACCGGAGCAGATGCCTAAATTGCAAGTATCAGGCTGGTTCTGATTTTGGCAGCTGACGCCCAAGAGAGAATTGGAAGATCCGCATTTATCATTGCACTCGGCCGAGGAAGGGAAGAATGGGCTGGCCGGCAAACTGGTCGGAGTCGAACAGCCGGCGGCATTATCGCCGCACTGAAAATAACCGCAAAAAGTACTGCCTTGATAATTCACGATCGGTAATATATCGCCCAATGTATTGTCATAAGATAAATTCTTACAATTGCCGCTTTGCCGATCAACGCAGCAAGCGCCGGAATGATCGCGGCAGGAAGCGGCATCGGACATCGCCGCGCAATCGCGGCAAACTCCGTCGGGAAAATTAGTAGTGTCAGAGGTATCGCAGAATTGCCCGGTATGCGCGGCGCAACTGCAGGCCGCATCGGAACCGGCAACGTCTACCTGGCCGGCATTCGGACCGGAAGAGAAAAGTTTTTTGCAGCCGCCGCAAGAACCGTAAGTCGTCGGATTGGCCTTGCCGACATCGCTGCCGCAAGTCCCCTCGCATTTCAAGGGAGCACAACAATCCTGGTTGGCATTGGCTTTCTGACAGCAGCAAGGACAAGTATTCCCTGGAGCTTTTTCGCATTGTCCGCTGACGCAAGTTGAACCGCCGGCGCAGACCTCACTCGCCGAACCGCAAACGCCTTGATGCGAAGCGGGCTGGCTCGGATCGGCCAAACAGTCTTGCTTGGCATTGAGGCAGATCGAGCACGGGGTCGCGGTGTCGACACAAACCGGGATGCCCTGAACATCAATGCCGCGAAGATTGAATTTTGCCGAACAGCGGGGACCGGCCTTATACATATAATAGTAGAAGAGATTATTGCTCACATCTTTATAAGCGCCGCAATAAGTATCATGAG
This sequence comes from Candidatus Falkowiibacteriota bacterium, assembly GCA_963747695.1. Classification (GTDB taxonomy): domain Bacteria; phylum Patescibacteriota; class Patescibacteriia; order Patescibacteriales; family WJLG01; genus JAQTUZ01. Next base: position 16,316 of record CAVVFV010000010.1, read on the forward strand.
AGTTGCCCAAATCATCGACGGTGGTGCTGGCTAAATCGCAAACCTCGCTATGGCCGCCGGTATTTTCCACACATCTGTTGAGTTGAGAACTATAAACGCAGGTGCCGGAGTCACAACCGGGCTGATCCTGGCAATGCGAATCATCGCAATTAACTGTCGGCGAAAAAGGCTGCAAAACAGGACTGCCGGTTAAAGGCGAACACTCGCCCGGAACATTGGGACAAGTCAGTCCCAAAGTGCAGGCGCCGGTCGCGTTACTTATTTCCTCACAGCTTCCCGGAGCAGTCGGGGAAGCAATCGGCGTAACATTGGTGCTGAATTTGAATTCGTAAACCGAGGTCGAAGCGGTCGCCGAACAATCAGTGGTTAGGTTAGCCACGCAAGTGCCGGCTTTGGCGGTATCAGCCCCGCAGCAATGTTCGTCCGCGCCGCAAGCCGTATCCTGTTTCGGCGCGTCAAGACAACTGCCGACGGAAAAATTCAAGCCATTGCCTTCCAAAGCGTTGGCGGGCGAGGAAGCATTTTTGACTACGGTCACCGGACCGGTGGCGGCCGACGACGGTACAGCCGTGGTGATCGTATTCGGCGTGTTATCGCCATCCCAGGTAAGCTTGGCAGCGCCGCTCACTGGTTGATTATGAAAAAATCTGACCAGACTGTTGGATTCATCAAAGGTGGAAAAATATTCTCCCCAGAGATTAACTTGCGTACCGACAACTCCGATTACCGGGCTGATCTTGCAGAGCGACGGCTTCAACGGCAAGCTCGTGTCAACTTTGAAACTTTGCGGCGTCGCGCCCGCCGAGGTCAGCGTCTGGCCGTTTTCCAATTTGACCGTTAAAATATCATTAAAATTCGAAAACTTTGGATCAGTACTGACTGGCACCTTAACAATAATCTGCTGATCGCTCCAAGTACTATCTTTGCAGACAGGTGGGAAATCGAGATCGGCTAGCGTACCATTAGTGACGGTGCCGAAATAGACCTGGCTCTTACCCTGGATGTTGCCGAAGCCGTTGCCGCGGATGGTAACGTATTGTCCGATATTGCCGGTAACCGGTTCAAAGGATGAAATAAAAGCGCCCAAGGCCGGCGTAGAACTGTTGGTAAAAGCGAGATAGTTGCTATTCTGCTGGCTGTCGGAATTATAGACAAAGGTGGTGGTCTGGCCCGGATTGAAATTAGGAACGATCGCCGAGCCGGCATTGCTGCCGAAAGCCGAATTGACCCCCATAATCGAGGCGCCGTAACTGCCGAAATCGGCCGCGGCCGCCGAGCTGAAATTGACGCCATTATAAAAAACGCTGCTGCCCAGTTTGCCTTCGGGCGTTACCTGGCAAAGGCCGGGCCGGGTTATCGAATTCACGACAAAATCTTTTATTTTCGGTCCGCGCGAATCATTGGTTAAATCGGTTTTGTCATCAATGGTGGTTACCCTGATCGGTCCGTCTTTGGCGCCTACCGGAACGACGATGATGATCTGATTGGCAGCCCAGGACGAAACGCAATTGCGATTGGCGGTTTTAGGAAGATCGCCGGCCACGAAACCGCCGGCGCCGTTGGAAAATTCCACTGTGCCGGTAGCATCGCCGAAATATTGTCCGCCGAGAGAAATAATATTACCCACGGCGCCGTTGGGCGCGGCAGTATCACAAGTCGAACCCGGACAATCAGTATCTTTAGTACAAATCTTATTATGGTCGCTATCGCAAAAACCGCCGACCGGACTCACCCAATCGATGACCGGATATTCCTCGCAAGTGCAAGCTTTAGCGCCGGTGGTTTCGCAGGTCAAATTATTGGAGCAAAGATTACTGTCCGGCCGGCAAACTCCGGCCGTGGTAGTGGCATTACAGGGAGCGCCGACTCCGACCGAAGGAGCGCATTGGCAAGTGCCAAAATCGCAAGCCGAATTATTATAGCAATTATCAATCGCTTGGCAGCCGGGCGCCGAATTCACATCACAGGGTCCGCCGTCGTTCGCTTGCGGCTGGCAAGTACAAGGGTCGGCCGCGTTAGGATCGCAAAAATGGGTGCTATCGCAAGCGCCGTTATCTTCACATACTCCGGGCGTAGTCGCGCCATTGCATGAAGTTCCGGTGCCGCCGGCCGTCGGGCACAAGCAAGTAGACATATCGCAAGAACCGACATCGCAGACGCCGCCGCAGGCGCCCAACGCCGCGGTGCCGCCGCACGGCTGGCCGGCTCCGCCCGTTCCGGGTAAGATCGAACCGCCGCCGCCGGTAGTAGTGCCGGTGGTGCTGACGCCGGTCGCATTTAAAATTGAGTTAAGGATAAAGGTGGCGATGGCGAAAGCCGAAAGGATGATCAGTAAACCGATCACTGCCGAAACCAGAACTTTTTTGGCCGTGGTGATCTTTTCTTCGTCGCCGGAGGCCGTCATCCATAAAAATCCGCCGTAGATTATCAAGCCGATGGCGATCACGCCTAAAAATCCCAAAGCGATCCGGATAATATTGCCGACGATCAGCCGCGGATCGGTCGCCACCAATCCGGTGGCATTGCCATAGCTTAAGCCCAAATCCGCCCCCTGGGCCAACGCCAAACCGGCAAAGGCGAAAAGGCCAGCTAAAAGAGTTAGGGCTATAATTATTTTTTTTGATGGTTCAGACATTGACACGCTTTATAATTTTTTAATTTTTAAAGAAATCCTAATTTTTAATTTTTTTAAAAATTAAGCCTTAAAAATTCTTTAAAAATTACAAAATTACAAAATTAAATCTTCTCCTAGGGGCAATCTCCGTTGGCGTCCAATTTACTCGTCGCCACGCCGTAACAGCAGGAAGGCTGCGTTGTCGAAACATTCTTGCAGGTCGACTGATCGCCGGACGGTTTGAAACAATTTTCATGGATATCGCGCACCGCCGAACCGGCCTGGGCGCGGTAATCGGAAGATTCGCCGAAATCGCTATGCTTGATGATCGCATTGGTCTGGATCGGCGCGTTACCGCCAAAAAGCGTTTCGGTTTGGATCCAATAGCCGATCGGATTATCCGCCACATTCCAGAGGTTGATATTCTTATGAGTAACTGGCCCTTGGCCGGTATCAATCACAGTCGAGCCGGTAACCAAAGTGGAAGCCATCATCAATTTATTGAAATTGATTTTGATATCCTGGCTCAACTTCGGCACTTCGCCCGCGGCCGGTGAAACCGACGTCACGATCGGCGCCGAAATATCCATCTGATCATTGACATAAAAACTCCAGGAAAAATTATCGCCGTTGGCGCAATAATAAGTAGGGATATTCACCTGGCCACAAGTGGCGGAACTGACCGCGTCTTGTCGGCAAGCGACATAACCTGGTTCATTTTCGTTCTCGTCAAAGATAAAAAGATTTCCCGAGCTATCTTTGACGGCGCCAGGCAAACCGATGTCTTTCATTTCCTTATTCATCAAATTCAGGCATCCCGTCGCACCTAGGGCGGTACATCCACCGACAGTATAATATTTGTAATTTCCGGCGTCGGGGCCGGTAATTTCTCCCAATACTTTGTCCTGTTTGATTCGGGCGGCGATCACGGCCTGGATGATCGTTGAAAAATTATCCTGGCAAGACTGATTATTGGAATAGATCGGCGGATTATCGCTGTAAGTCGCGGCCGGACCGTCGGCAAAACTATTCCGGTCGCCGTCCAAAGAATTGAAAGCCGCGTCAGTCACGCCATCCGGCCCGCCAGCTGGCGCGGCCTGAATATTGGCCGCGGGATAGCGGCGGACTTCGGGAGCGGTGGCAGCATAATTGCCGCCCAGATTCTCACTGCAAATATTATTGATGCATTGATCGTAGGCTTTGCCATTGACATTCTTAGCGGCGCAATCGGCATTAGTATCGCAATGCGCCAAACTCGCCGCTTTGATAACGACTTCAAGGTGGCTGTTGGGCGGCAGACAATAGATCGGTTCGCCGCAACCATTGACGCCGCAAGGGACATTACTGGTGAACTCCACGGTCTGATAAAGATTGGCGATGGCGAAAGTTCCTTGCAAATATTCGTTGCTGCCGGCGCAAATTTTATTGGAACAAGTGAAAGATTTACAGTCAGCGGCCTGCGCGCAACCGCCGCCAGCGGACTTGGCGTTCGGATCGGCATTGACCACTTGAATTGCTGAAGCGTCAGTGGCGGCCCCGGCCACATTGGACGGCAAGATCGGCTCATTGAAATTTATCTGGATGACCGTGTTCATCGGCTGGTCAGGCTGGTTGCCGGCCGTGCTGACGTTGGGGTCGGCCGTGCTTGAACCGTCATCGCCGCCTTTCATATTAGTAATCGAGAGCGCGCCGGAATTATCCGGAGAATTAAAAGATAGGTTGATATTATTACCGGCCGCGCCGGCAGCGGCCGCCGAAACCGTTACTTGAGCGCCGGAAACCGCAACCGTGATGTCGGTCTGTTTGCCTAAAGCGGCGGCAATATTATTCGCCGTATCCGCGGCTGTCGCGCCCACGGCGATTTCATTATCCTGAGTCGATTTTTTTACAAAAGTATAAACGAGCGATCCTGCTTGCAAAGAATCGGCCTGTCGGGCGGCCGTAATCGTAACTGTCCAGGCATCGCCGGCCTTGACATCAGCGTGAGCAGTCAGAGAAAAAGGATATTTACCGGTAAAGAAAACTGTCCGGCCGCTAAAGATGGCTGAGCCTAAATTTGATCCGTCAATCAATGTCGCCGTAGCAGTTAATCCGTCCGGCAAAACAACTACTTTGATAACTGCGCTTAAATCGGCATTTTGATTCACCGTGGTATCAGCGTCAGGAGTAGGCGAAGCTGAAACTGTTTTGGCCGCCGAACTGGTAGCTGCCACAAAATATTGCGGCGGTTTGCGGCAGATGCCGGCATTGACCGTGATTGAGCCGACCGCGCGCGCGGCGAAAACCAGGTTAGCATTATCCCGGCCGTTGTCCGGCGGCGGAAAGACTCCGCTTGAAACAACCTGCGGCGGAGTAAGATCGATCTTATTGGAAACTTGGAATTGCCAATTCAAACTGCCGGCGCAACCGGAACCGCTAAAAGCCGAGCTATGGTCGCTCGTCCGCGTAATCCCGCCGAGCAGATTGACCGTGTACCAGACATTGTCCGTTTCCGAACCCAAATATTGCGCGGGAATAAAAGTAAATGTTTTATTATTATCGGAAGATATTACTTTGGTATCAATTAAAGGATTGCCGCTGTCGCTGGATTTATAAATTTGGACGTTGGTCGTATTGATCGTCGAACCGGCGGCGCAATTTCCACTGGCATCGACGGAAGCGCAAACGGTTTTTGCATCGACCGATTCCTTGAAAGTGATGAAGATCGCCGTATTCCGCGGCACTGCCATCTGATTGGGCACCGGATAGACATTCTGGACGCTGCATTCGCCGATCGCTCCGGCGCCGTTGATCCCTCCCCCGGGCGGTCCGGAGGGATTATTGCCGGCTCCTCCGCCGGCTCCGGTCGCGCCCAACAATTGGTTCAAAATAAAAGTCGCGATGGCAAAAGCGGAAAGGATGATCAGCAAACCGATAATGGCGCTGACCAAAGTCCGCTTGGCCCGGTCGATCTGCTCCTCATTGCCGGCCGCCGTCATCCACAAGAACCCGCCGTAAACTATCAAGCCGAGGGCGATGACTCCCAAAAAACCCAAAAAGATCTGGATGATCCGGCCGATGATCAGCCGCGGATCGGTCGCGCCAAGGCCGGTGGCATTGCCGTATTCCATGCCCAGGTTGATCTGCGCGGAAGCCAAATGAAAAACAAAAAACACTCCAACCAAAAGAGTTAGCGCGCTAATTATTTTTTTTGCGGACTTAGGCATTATCGTATTTCGTATTTCGTATTTCGTATTTTGACTGCCCAGCGATTTGCTCTTGAATTTTGGGCGTAAAAATACAAAAAACGCCAGACGAATCATTGACTAATCCCCACTGTTGTTATTAAATTAGATTATACCATAAAATGCCAAGAGAATAAAATATACGAAATACCAAATACGAAATACGATATACGAATTATGACTATTGATCAAATAGTGGAAAAAGTGAAGGAAAATAACCCAAAAGCCGACGTCGATCTGGTCAGGCTGGCTTATGATTTTGCCGCCATCGCCCACGAAGGCCAGATCAGGAAAAGCGGCGAACCTTATATCCAGCACAGCCTGCACACGGCCTTTGTTTTGGCGCAGATGAAAGCCGATTTGAATACCATTATCGCCGGCTTGCTCCACGATGTGCCGGAAGATACGAGCTATACTTTCGCTGATGTGGAAAAAAATTTCGGCCGCGAAGTCAGCAATCTGGTCAAGGGCGTGACCAAAGTGGGAAAAATAAAATACCGCGGCATCCAGCGCTATCGGGAAAATTTAAGAAAAATGTTTCTGGCGCTGGCTTCCGACGTGCGCATTGTCATGATCAAGTTCAGCGACCGCTTGCATAACCTGCGCACCATCGACGCTTTGCCCAAGGACAAGCAGGAACGGATTGCCAAAGAAAGCTTGGAAATTTACGTGCCGATCGCCGAACTTTTAGGCATTTGGGAACTGAAATGGCAAATCGAAGATATCTGTTTCAAAATCCTTTTCCCCGAAGACTTCAAAAAGCTGCAATATAAATATGAAGTCGAGCGCAAAGCGGAAAACAACCAATATATCCAAAAGATAAAGAATATTCTCGGCGCTGAATTAAAAACTTCCGGAGTTGAGCATGAAATTGTCGGACGCTTCAAACACCTTTATAGCATTTATCTGAAGATGCAGGAAAAAAATTATGCCTTCGACGAGATCCATGACGTCTTCGCTCTCCGGGTGCTGGTCAACCATATTTCCGATTGCTATAAAACTTTGGGTATCATCCATTCGCTCTGGAAACCGAAAGCCGGCCGCTTCAAGGATTATATCGCCTTGCCCAAACCGAACGGGTACCGTTCCTTGCACACCACGGTTTTCGGACCGGAAGGCAAATCAGTGGAATTTCAGATCCGCACCGAAGAAATGAACGACGAGGCGCTTTACGGTATCGCCGCCCATTGGTATTACAAAAGAAAATATGCCGGCGAAGATCGCCAGCAGCCCAAATGGGTGGACGAAATCCTCGAACTGCAGAAGCAGATCAAAAATACCGCCGATTTCATCAAGAACATCCAGCTCGATGTCTTTCAACATCGCATTTTTGTTCTAAGTCCCAAGGGCGATGCCTTCGAATTACCGGAAGGTTCGACGCCGGTCGATTTCGCTTATGCGGTACACACCGATATCGGTAATCGGGCGGTCGGCGCCAAAGTCAACGAGCAGATCGCCACCTTGGACCAGGAATTGAAAAACGGCGATATGGTGGAAATCGTCACGGAAAAAAATAAACGCGGCCCGAGCTACAACTGGATGAATTTCGTCAAATCCAAGCGCGCCAAGGAAAAGATCAAACAGAACGCCGAAAAATATTCCATCTTCGGCAAATTCATGCCCAAGTTCAAAGACAAGGAAAAGGATAAAAAATAAATGTAAAAAAATACCGCCACTTGAGGCGGTATTTTTAATATCTTTATCTGCGATAAGTTGTTTCTTCTTCCGGGAGTTTGCCGATCTTGCGCAAGTAGTTCTTCTGTTTCCGGAGCTCTAAACTTTTCAGAGCGTATCTTTTCGTTTTAAGTTTGCTTTTCTTGGGCACCAAAACGCGCTTCTCGCGGGCGATATTCAAAGTTTTGCTGTTACGCAAACCTTTGTTAAAACGCCGCAAAAAACTCTCGAAACTTTCTCCTTTCTTTCTTTTAAATTCTGTCATAGTGAAACACCTCCAATCAATATTCGTATCTCGTATTCGGTATTTCGTATTTCGTATATATTTTCAGCAACATTCTGTCCAAAAACATACACGAAATACGAAATACGATCTACGAAATACGATTAAATAGTATTAATTCTCTTCTCGACTTCTGCCTTTACTTTTTTATAATCAACAATCTCTTGATTGCCTGATTCCATATCGCGGAGCATGATCGTCTTGTCATTCATTTCCTTCTGGCCTAAGATCAAAGTCAATTTGGCGCCCAAAGCATTGGCTTCTTCCAGCTGATCCTTCAAGCTGTCACGGGTAAAAGCCTGTTTGACTTTCAGACCGGACTTGCGCAATTCCTCGAACAAACCCATGGCTTTGCGGCGGGCCGCATCGCCTAATTGAGCGATAAAAATTATATTCTTGTCATCTTTTTCCAAAGGGATGCCGGCGGTTTTTATTTTCGCGACAGTGCGCTCGATGCCAACGGCGAAGCCGCAAGTCGGAGTCGGCCGGCCGCCGAAAAATTCCACCAAAGTGTCATACCGTCCGCCGCCGCCCAAAGACAATTGGCCATTGGGATTCTTGTCCCCTTCTTCCTTGGCGGTGATCTCAAAAACCGTGCCGGTATAATAATCCAAGCCGCGGACCAGACTCAAATTCAAATTATAAGGAATGTTCATTTCATCGAGATATTCCAAAACGCGGGTGAATTTCTTCTTGCAATCCTCGCAGAGGAAATCGACGATCGGCGGCGCGCCTTCTTTCAAAGCGATGCAATTAGGTTCTTTACAATCTAAAAGGCGTAAGGGATTTTTTTCCAACCGGCGCTTGCAATCATTGCAGAGTCGCGAACGGTTACCCCTTTCTTTATAATAAGCGGTCAGCTTCTTGATATATTCGCCGCGGCATTGCTTGCAGCCGATATTATTAACCTGTAATTCGATATCGATCTGCAATTCGCTGAAAAGATTATAAGCGATGAGCATCAAGAGGAAATCGGCCACCGGGCTGGCTTCGCCGAAAATTTCCATATCAAACTGATGCGACTGGCGGTATCGTCCGGCTTGCGGTTTTTCGTGGCGGAAGATCGGACCGTAAGAATACATCTTCACCGGATGCGGCATATTCAGCATGCCGTTCTCGATATAAGCGCGGACCAAGCTCGGCGTGATTTCCGGACGTAAGGCGATCTTTTCACCGTTCTTATCGACAAAAGCGTACATTTCTTTGGAAACGATATCGCTCGATTCGCCGGTGGATTTGCGGTAAAGCTCCAATTGCTCGAGGATCGGAGTTTGGATTTTCTTGAAACCGTAAATTTCCGCCAAGTCGGAAGCTTTCTTGATCACCAGATCCCAATATTTATTTTCGTCAAAAATAATATCCTTCATCCCTCTTAAGCGGACGAATTTTTCCGAAAGGCCTTTCTGCTTCAATTCCTCTTTGTGGAAAGGATCCCGGTGGTGATGATTGTTATTTTGATTATTTTTTCGACGAGGCATATTCTTATTAATTTAAATTTTATAATTTTTTAATTTTTAAATAGTTTTTAAACTCTAATTTTTTAATTTTTTAAAGGCCAATTTAAATGATAATTTTAAAAATTAAAAATTTGGATTTATTTAAAAATTACAAAATTTAAAAATTTCTATACTAATACTGATAAATGGGGGTTTGGAAAACCGTAATTCTATTTACCGGCCAGCCGCGGAACATTACCCGGCCGATCAGGAAACTCTTATCCACCGGTCCGAAGCTGCGCGAATCTTTGGATTCATTGCGATTGTCGCCCAAGACGTAATATTCGTTCGGCCCGAGCGTCACCGATTCCGTGCCGGTGTTGGCGAAAGTCTTCACGGTAGAGGACAAATAAGTTTCATCAAGCGCCACGCCGTCTTTGTATTGTTGGTTATAGATATAAACTTGTCCGTCTTTGATCTCCACTTTTTCGCCGGGCAGACCGATTACTCGCTTAATGAAATATTCTTGCGGATCTTTGGGATAACGGAAGACGATAATATCGCCTCGCTGGACAGGATGCAAACGATAGCCGATCTCATCGATGATCAAATATTCGCGATCGTAGAAAGTCGGCTCCATCGACGCGCCCTTGACGTAAAACGGCTGAATAAGAAAGTACCGGACCGGGATGATAATTACCAAGGAAATAACGACTACTTTCACTAACTCCCAGGTAAACGCAAGAATCTTTTTTAACATTGTTTTTAAAAAATAATATCCCCTCCTTGTTTTATGGGGGAGTTTTGCGAGTAATTTAACTTATACCCAATATAACATTAAAAAATACGGCAGTCAACCCTAAAAAATAATCCGAACCTGCGAAATATCCGAATACTACGAACCCTGCAAATCGAAAAAAAATTCGTTGTATTCGCGTATAATTCGTAGTATTCGTATTATCTGACCGAGCAAATTAGAAAGTAAGCAGTGAATACAAAACCGGCCCGCTAAAAGCAGGCCGGTTTTTGTTTTCCCGAATGAAGTCGACTTGTCTAAATTAGCCAACTCATCCTGTGGATAATTATAGCAAACCCGCGGGTCACGGTCAAGCCATTTATCAACAGCGGCAAACAACCAGAGACAAAGTAATTAAAAAAAATGTTATACTGCCAAATTGTTATATTGTTACGCAACGAAATAAATAACAATGGTGTTTATTAAAATCGTTGCGTAACAATATAACAATTTAACAATATGACAATGCATTAATAAAACACAAAAGAGGCCCTTGCGAGCCTCTTAGTGCTATATGAAAAATTTATTTCTTGACTTGGTATTTCTCCCCGACCTTTTCAAAGACTTCTTTATCCATTAAGGCGAGGTTGATGGTGGTGTTCTTGACCATCCGGTTCTCCAAGACTTTCTTGATGATCTCGTCTTTGGAGAGCGGACCGCTTTCGACTAAGATATCGCGGATCACATCGGCGACGACGCCTTCTTTATAACCCCATTCCTTCAAACCGTAGATGCCGCGGCCGATCAAAACGTATTTCGGATCCAGGATCAATTCATTGTGGACAGTGGCCGGATTGGCGGTCTTATGATCGAAGCTTACTTCGTTGATGCGCTTGGCAATATCCACGAAATGCATCGGCTTGCCCTGATTCTTCAACACCAGATAAATCTTATGATTGATGGTCTTGGGCGCCACTTCTTCCGAATTATAGACTCCCCAGAAACCGAATTTATTCTGCTCAATGTCCTTGACGGCCACCAGCAAAGAATAGAGGATCTTATTGTTATTGATCAATTCCGAATCTTCATCGAACAAAGCTCCATCCCAATAGCTGGAAACGTCGACCTCGGACGGCACATCCAATTTATCTTTGTGTTCGCCGTAAACATCAGTCTTGGTGACGAGGTCGATCGCCTCGTTGGTTTTGATCACTTGTTTCAGATTGGAAATTCCTCTGACCATTTCTCTGGCCAAAGCTTCCAGATGATCCAAAGATTCGCACTTCAATTTATAAGAGGTCTTGAAGATATCGGAATCTTTGATCTCTTCGAATTCATCGTGCAGCAAGCGGGAAAGCATAAAATCATACTGATTCTTTTCCACTTCATAATCATCGCTTCTGTATTCGACCGGAGAGAAAGTATTCAAAAGGTGGAATAAATATTCCTTTTCCGCCAAGCCGCCGTGCTCAACCAAAAGCTTATTGGTGATTTCCCGCAGATCAACCAGCTCCTCCTTCAATTCCTTGACCTCGCGCAATTTCTTGATGGTGGCATTCTCAATCTGGCGAATGCGCTCGCGAGTCAGATTGTGCAGGCCGCCAACCGCTTCGAGAGTTTCCTTCTCACTGTCCTTCAAACCGAACCGACGGGTGATGATATCCCGTTCTTTCTTGGAAAGCCTCGCCAAAAGACTTTTCACAATTTCGTTGGTGTTTAATTTTGTGCTGCTTTCGTTAGACATATTTACTGAACAAGAGCTTGGGGTTCTTGTCTTATAAAAATTTATATTTTAAATAAAATAATAATGAATAATAATGAAGTAGAATAATATCATTAATAATAAAATTAGTCAAGGGCAAACAATGATTGTATCCTACCAGCTTCTGGTAAAGCTGTAAAGGGCCAACAGAAAAATAAAACAAAAATTAGCTAATATTAAAACTAAAATAACGATGTATTTGGCAACTTTTTACCATAAAAAGGACAAAAAATCCATCAAAAAAGCCCCGGAGAGGGCTTAGGCAAAAGTAGGAACGCAAGATTTTCCGTTCCTACGATTTTAATTCGTTAACCGAACTGATGGCGATCGCCAGGGCGTCGGCGGCGTCATCGGGCCGCGGAATCTCTTTTAAGTTAAGCAAGAGCTTAACCATTTTTTGGACTTGCGCCTTTCCCGCCTGGCCGTAACCCGCGATTGTCTGCTTGACTTGCAACGGCGTCATCTCGGTGAGCGGAATTTTATTTTTACGGCAGGTCAAGAGAATGACTCCCCTGGCCTGGCCGACCGCGATCGCGGTCTTGGCATTATTATAAAAAAATAATTCTTCAACGGCCGCCAAAGCCGGCTGATATTTCTTGATGATCTTTTCCAATTCATTATTCAGAGTTTCCAAACGTTCGGCGATCGGCAATCCGGCTTTGGTCTTGATTGAACCATAAGCGAGGCAGGAAATCTTGCCGCCCTGGCCTTTTTCAATCAAGCCATAACCGGTATCGGCTATTCCCGGGTCTACACCCAGTATTATTTTAGACATGAAAATATCCAATAAACAATATCAAATATCCAAAAAATATTAAAATATTTAAATATTTTTTAAAATATTGGCTATTTGATATTGGATATTTATTTAAGATTCGAGTAGTGGTCTGAGATATCCTCATTATCATCCATCGCCGCCATCAAGCCTTCGATCTTGGCGGCATCTTCGCCTGAGACTTCGATGGTATCTTTGGCAACGTATTCGATTTCGGCTGATTCGGTGGCAACGCCCTTGCCTTCCAGATATGTTTTAACTTTCTGTAAATTTGCGCCTGGTGTCAGGATCGTCAGGCCTTCGGCTTCTTTTTTGACATCATCCGCTCCGGCATCGATCAGTTCCAGCTGGCCTTCATCGCTATCGATCCCTTTAGCCGCAGCCACTTCCGCCGAGACACGGATCACGCCTTTCAAATCGAAATTCCAAAGCACCGCGCCCATCGCGCCGCCATGAGCGGCGAGCAAGTGGCGGACTTCCGCGGCCGTGCGATTCTTATTATCAGTCAAGATCTTAATGACAAATTGGGAGTTGGCCGGGCCGACCGCCTCGTAAACCAATTCATCAAGCGTTGCGCCTTCCAATTCTCCCGTGCCGCGCTTGATCGCCCGTTCAATGTTTTCTTTCGGCATATTGGCCGCTTTGGCGCGGCTGACCGCGGTGCTCAAAGCAAAGTTTGAAGCCGGATCACCGCCTTTGCGGGCCGCGATCGTAATGACATTGGAAATCTTAGTGAAAGCGGCGCCGCGCTTGGCGTCGACGATTTCTTTAGCTCGATGAGTGGTCGCCCACTTGGAATGTCCGGACATATCGATATCGATTAAAAATTAAAAGTGAAAAATTAAAAATAATTGAATAAAAAACGGCATTAGTTGCTATTGGTTGGCCGTAAAGATATATTATCCCAGGATTACAAAAAAATCAATCAAGTGTCATTACTGCCGGCGCGGAAATGGCGAGGAAAATAAAATGGGGGAGAAAATTTTCTCCCCCGCGATTTTGGGGCCGAATCGATAGCCTGGGCGGTTTTTTCCGCCTTGATTGAAAAGGAGTTGCCATTTCAATCGCCATCTGATTCGGGGAAGGATCGCTTCACTCCCCTGTTTACCTCACTAATTCGGTTTGCGGCCAACAATAATGGACTTGCTTCAAAATCCTTTTCACCTCGGAATTATCGTCCGTTTGTTCCGCGCGCATCAATCTTTCCGGCAAAGAAAGGTCGTCTGCTTTTACCGCTACTACACTGACTTCGGCCGCTCCATCGTCCATGCAAACCTCCATGGGTTAAAGAAAGAACACGAGGACTGAAAAACTTTAAAGGCCACTTCCTGTTTTTGGAAGTGGCCTTTATTTATTTGATCCCGCCTGGGCGGGACTGATTCCTAGAAAACGTTTGAGCCACTTCCAAAAACATCGACGGTAACGACGACCAACAAGCTGACAATAATGTTTTTGGTGGTGGATTTATTCATAGCTTCTTATATTATATGGCGATGGTTTAAAAACGTCAAGCGTTTAGGGTCATCGGCACCGAATCGCTATCTTTTCGCTCCGCTGTAAGCGATGGCGCGGACCGCGTCCCAGGCGCGGGCGGTTACCGGATTATGCTTGAAGAAATAATAATAAGCCTTGATGGCGATCTTTTCATTGGTCTGATTCCTTTGGGCCGGACGCAAGCCATAAGCCATGATGGTGACGGCGTTGTTATCATAAGTATTATTCATATTCGCAGGGCGGCCATAAATAGTCTTGAAGCTTTCTTGCGCCGTCTTAATCGCTCCCGGACTTTGTTTGGTCGGCCAGCGGCCATTGCCGATCTTCAACACATCTTGCCAATCAGCCAAAGTTACGGGCAGATAACCGTAAGCGGATTGGAAAGAAGAAACCGAACCGCCGCGTTCTCCCGCGCCAAGAATGTGGGTGGTCGGCGTGCCGACATGGATGAAATAGGCAATCGTGATCTTTTCTTGAGCCGTTAACGGCGCCGTAGCCAAAGCGATCACTCTTTGATAGACCGACAATTCCACCGCCGGAAGAGCGACATATTGAGCGTTGGCTAACAGAGTGTCGGCTTCGTCGGCGGTAACTTGATTGACGACCGCGCTGCTCGCGCCGATCAAACTGGTAACAACGCCGCCGGAACTGCTGCCGCTAGCCGGAACGACCACGGAAGGCGGCAAAATATCCACCGGCGTAACGACGGTCGCTTGTCCCGAACCGGCCGTCGCCGCGGTTGTCCGGGCCGTAGAATAATTTAAATTATTATCGTACGAGTAGATTGAGTAATAATAAGTTTGACCGTTGGACAAACCAGAGTCCACGAATTTTTGCGCATTGCCAAGATAAATTACCGAGGCTAAAGGATCGGTGTAACCGGAAAGCGGCGACCCGAGTTTATGATAGATCTTCACGCCGGCAAAATCACTGTCGCTCGGATTCGTCCAAGACAGCGTAATCTGGCCGTCGGAACTGGTGGCAAAAAGATTACTTACCAGGCCGGGCGGAGTCGTGTCTGGCGGCTTGACCGGGGCCGAAGCTCCGCCGCCGCCTCCGCCGCCTCCTCCCCCGCTGCCGCTTCCATTTCCACTATTATGAACAGTAGCGCAAGAAACTAAAATATTATTGACGTCAGCGTCAGCCACAATCCCTTGGCCGGAAGATATTGTACAAGTCTGACTGCCGGGATTGGTCAAAACTGTTACGTTATATCCAGCCGCATCATCCAGCTCGGTGGCAAAATTAAATACGCCGTTGGCCGAGATGATGAGATTATCGCCGCCGTTATTCTGCAAAATAACCGTACCGCTCAATCCGGAAACCCTGCCGCCGATCACATAAGTATCGGCGCCGGCATCGCTGGCGTAAGCCGCCGAAACAACATGGTTGGCTTGGATATTATTAATAATGTAGGTCGAACTCGTACTGACTAAAACCGAATCGACCAAAATGCCGGTGACGTGATAGCCGGTGGTGGCAGTAACCGTGTAACCTTGACTCTCGCCATAATTTTTGGTGGTGATACCCGAGGGAGCGATCGTGCCGTATGAGCTGCTGGAAGCGGTGATCGTATAAGTGTTGATAGCAAAACCGGCGCTGACGGAAATATTTCCGGCAACATTAAGGTCCTTTCTCGGATTGGCCGTTGAACTATCGCTCCAGAGAGTAAAATGATAACCGGCAATCGGTTCAGCCGTGACGGCGGCGCCATCGGCGCCCGGCGCGACCGATTGGTTTGAGTTGCCCAAGATCGATCCGTTGGCTCCGGCGGAATAAGCCAGCGTGTAAGGAGACAAGGCCGTTTGAAAAGTGAAATCAGTCGTCGTGGCCGAATCGCCGGAAGAATCATCGGCAATGATCTGAAAATGATAAATATTATTCGGCGTCAGTCCACTAAGCGTCACGGAATTGGAAGTTGATGACGGAGTGGAAGAAGAAACCGAACCATAATTTTCGTCTGGGCCGTAATTGACCGCCGAGTCCGCCGCGACATTGGTCAACCAGGAAATCGTCGCCGTGTAAGCGGTTGTCGAAGAAGAAATCTGATAGATGACCAGCGGTGCCGAAATATCCTCACAGGAAATATTAATATCAGAGACAGCTGCTCCGGCAATAGTTCCGTAATAATGATCCACCGAACAGAGCTGACCGGACGGCTGATTCAAAACCGTCACATTATAAGCGGCGCCATCGTTCAAAGCCGTGGCAAAAGCATACGGCCCATTGCTGGTAAGATCCAAATCATCGCTGCCGTTATTCTGCAAAGTGACCGTGCCGGAAAGTCCGCTGACCGATCCGCCGACGGTATAAGTCGGCAGCGTTACCGTGACCGGCGCGCTGGCCGAAGCGGAAATATTTCCTGCCGCGTCGCGAGCCCAGGCATAAAGAGTCTTACTTCCCGCGTCGGCAAAAGTATAAGTCGTGGTAGCGGTTGATCTCCACTCCGGATCATCGGCGGACGGGATAGCCGAAAATTCGTTGACCAGATAACCGGTAACGCCGGTATCGTCGCTCGCGGTAAGAACAATCGGAACGGAAAGCGAGGCGGAAGTCGAAGATACTACGAAAGAATCGATGGTCGGCGGCGTGTTATCCGAAGGCGGTCCGCCTCCCCCGCTCTCCGCGGTGGTGAAAGTATGGTCGCTCGAAGTCGCGCGGTTGCCGGCAGCATCGGTCGATCCGATCTGAAAATGATAAATCGTATCGGCTTCAAGGCCGCGCAAAGTTATCGAGTGTTCCGTTTCAAGAGAATCAGAAGATGAAGCCAGACCATAGCCGGAATCAAGGCCATAACTGACCGATGAAGTCGCCGGCTCATCGGTCGTCCAGGTGATGGTGGCGGAATCGGCCGTAGTGGAAGTGCCGGTCAAAGTAATCACCGGCGGAGTAATATCCGAAGACGAAGAAATATTATTATCGGCCGGCCGGAAAACGGCGATCGCGGCGCTATTATTTACATCACCGGTAACCGTCCAGGTCGGATCATAGCTATCGGTATCCGGCGCGATATAATAAGCCATCGCCCCGTCCATATCGCTCCAATTATGTTCGCTGTCGGAAATATTGAATCCGCTATCGATGCCGAAATCGGTTCCGTTGGAATCGCCGCTTGAGAAAGCACTGATCAATAATTCTCCAGCTGAAGCGGGTGCGACGCTGCCGGTCGAAATCGTATTGCCGGAATTCGTGGTGCTGCCGTTGCCCGTGTCATAAGGATCACTGTCAGTGGCTATGCCGCTCCAAGCCGTTACGGTCAGAACCGGATAGTTTGATGACGCGCCGTTGACGGAAAAAGTCTGCTCCGGACTGGTGGTCGGGTGATAGGCATACCAGATCTGCGCATAACCGTTATAGCCGGAATTATCCCCTCCTGCTGAAGTGCCATAAGCCTTTAAGTGATGCCAAATATTATTCATGCTATCGGTAATGCTGACGGTGGAAGTGGAATTATAAACATGCAGACCGACGACGATCAAACTGGCGCCGGTGGTATTGATAGCCGGCGTGGTCACTCCTTCACCTTCGTCGCCGCTGTCGATTACACCAGTCGAGGCTAGCAAACGGATGCTGGTCGAAAAAGTTGTGAAGGTATGATCGGCGGAAACAGTCTCACTGCCGTCGGCATCGGTAGTTTTTATGCGATAGTGATAAGTGGCGGGAACATCCAGGCCGCGCAGCGTGATCGAATGTTCAGTGACGAAAGCATCGGAAGATGAGGCATTGCCGTAAGCGTCAGTCAAGCCATATTCGACGGTGGAAGTGGCGGCTTCGTCGGTTATCCACGTTATAGTGGCGGTCGCGCCGGCCGTGGAAGTGCCAATGGCTAAAATTATCGGAGCGACAAATTGATCCGCGCCGATATCCCAAACCGAGCCGCGAGCTTGGCCGTCGATGTCGTCGGAGAAAGGAAGGTAAGGATCGCTAGATAAATTAATTCCCGCCCCGATAGCAGTCGTGTCGTCGGCGGACAAATGATAATCATTATTAGCGATACTGATAAACGAAACTGTGGCGGAATCTTTAGAATGAGCGCCCGGAGCATCGTTCAAATTGGAAATATTATAATCACCGGAAATATTTCCTGAATATCCAGAAGATATGGCATTTTGTACGATATTATTTTCCGCCTCAATCGTGCCGGTAGCCTCCGCAAATATGCTTTGATCGCAATTTACCAAAGTATTGCTATAAGAATAAATATTGCCGTCGCTAAGACCAAAGCCGTAACTATTATGGTTAGCGCTTGAATAATCATAGAACAAGCTGTTCCAAACTTTAATATTCGCTGGTGAATCCCAGCTTGAATTGCTTAAAGCAGTCCCGCCGTTTATTAAACCGGTAAAATTAGCCCGGCTAATATTGTCAGACACTCTAATATCAGAATTAATGTCATTAGGATAAATTTCATAGGTTGTCGCCCAAGCATTTCCACTTCTAATAATTTCAGTCTGTAAGCCGTCAAGCCGAACAAATTTAGAATTAACAGTGATCAATTCGTTTTGAGTGTTATTGTCGATCAAGGCATATTTAGTTTCGTCCCATTTCCCAGAATGCCGCTGAGTCTGATTTACTTGCGAAGTAGTGTTATTTGGCGCGTATATATTTATGTAATTACTCGAGCCGGTATTCCAGCCATCAATGGTGACGGCGGACGTGTCCGGACCAGAATCGTAATAGCAAGGGATGTTTAAAATATAATTTCCGGCGACCAGGTCGGAAGTATCAAGATAATTAGCGCCCGAAGAGCCGGACACGGCGTTTTCTAGTGAAGCAAACGCGTGGGCGATGGAATCGACTGACGCGCCGGAAATATCAGCGGGCGTCGCGCCGAGCGCGGTAACCAAAGTCCATTGCGTGGTGGAAATCTTGCCAGCTATATAAGCGACATTATTCGTATCATAGGTCACTTCATCGCCTACTCCCATATTGGTCGCCGTTTGCGCCACGGAAAAAGTTCCGACGCCATCACTGATGGTTAAAGTCGGCGAGCCCGTCTTATGATCATCAGTATTCTGGCCGACGGAATAATAAACATTGGTAGTTGTCGCCACATATTCATCCGCGCCGATATCCCAAGCGCCGGTAGCCGGCCGCGAATTGCCGGCCAAATCACTATTGAAAGCATAATCAGGATCAGAGGTCAGATTTGCACCCATGCCGATCACCGGAGAGCCGGCCTTAAGCCGATAATCATCATCGGCCGGATTGGCAAAAATATCACCAGCTGCACAAGCCGAACCGCCACATGCCGTATTTAAGTCCAATAAGTTGGTGCTAAAATCTTCACCGTAATAATTAAAATTTCCAGCATTATTTGTCGAGCCCGAGACCGAAGCATCAAGCTCGCCGGGATTACCGAAGAAAATATTATTTTTAGCGGTAAAATTTATCACGCTGCCTTCCGCCGCGTAATTGTAATAAGTGTAGGTGTTATTGGCAAAAGTATCATTGTAAATAAATGCGTCGGTGGTAGAAACATCTTCTCCGCCGCGAATCCTAAGGCCAGCGCCAAAATCGTAGATCAAATTATTTATCACATAAGCCCGGTGGCCTTCAGCCAATGATCCGCTGACAATCCCAAAACTTTGAGCTATGGCGTGCCCCTTGAGGATATTATCAAGAATATAGTGATTTCCCGCGGCACCGCTAACTCCAAGGGCATTTTGCCCGCTTGACTGTAGATCGCTCGTCCCTTCGATTTGCAAACCATCAATAATCAAATAGTCCACGCCCGATCCTGAGATAGTCGAATCGTTTGTGTTAGGAGAAACATGATATTTAGCCGGATCCCAAATTGCGCCGTGGCGCTGGCTCACGCCAACCTCGGAAGATAAATAAGGAGCATAGATGCGCAAATAATTTTCCGGACCGGTCACCCAGCCGGCAGCAAAATTTACAGCTGCCGTGTCAGTCGCGTCGCCATAGCAAGCGATATTCCAATATTCATTATTAGCCACCAGGTCGCGGCCGGAATCGGCAAAATTATCGCTCGGTACGACCAGTGAAGGATTAAGAATGCCGTTAACTGCGTCGTTCAACGAAACATAAGAGCGATAGATTTCCCATTTGCTTTGGCCGGAGGTGCCGACCGGTGTCTGGCCAAGATGATCCTTAACTACATATTCAGTCGTGGAAATCCGGCCCTGGATGAAAACGATCTCGTCGCCCGAATCAATTATGCCGTTGCTGTTGGCATCAAATTCAATCGCGTCGCCAACGCCGATCTTGTCCGGCAGAGCCGAAGAGAAAGTGGCGACGCTACCGGAAATAGTCAGAGTGTTGGCGAGACTGCCGGAAACTAGTGCGCCGGTACTACCCGGGCCGACCGAACGGTAAATTGGCGTGGCGGTTGCCTGGACATATTGATCCGCGCCAACATCCCAGGATGTGCCGCGAGTCTGGCCGTCGATATCAGTAGAGAAGGCGATTTCGGAATCCGCCGACAAATTTGTACCTTGGCCGATGGCCGCGGTATCGCTCGCCACCAAATGGAAATCACCATTGTTGGCATTGACGAAAGTTATCCGAGCATCATTCTGCGGATCGGAACCGAACGCGCCGGACTGCGTCGGACCGGAAAGGTTGTCAGTTGAGGAGGCAGTAAAATCTTCTCCGACATAATTAGTCACATTGTCATAAGAAATATTATTCTTGGCGGCAAAATTTCCGCCATAGGCGATCACGCCGCCGTTGGATTGATAAACGGTATTGTTGTAGGCATAACAATTTCCCGAATCGCAATAGATGCCGCCCTGGTAGCTGTTGTAAGGCGCATAGCCGAATCCGTAAATAATATTATTCCAAGCGTAAACGGTGCTGTTATCGTCCTGATCATGGGCGCCGATGCCTTCAATGTATCCATCTTGAGTCAATACTCCCCAGATAATATTGTCAGAAAACCAAGCCGCGCCGGCCACGCTATTGCCCCGGTCCAAACCGCAGCCGTATTGACCAAGGAAGGTTGATTTTATCTGCAGGCCCTCGATTTTGACATAACCGACTGATTGGACGCTGATAGCGGAAACATCGGTACCCGATATTTGCAGATTGTATTTGCTATCATCCCATTTGCCCTGGTGCCTTTGCGACAAATTAACCTCGGTCGCCACATTGTCCGGCGTATAGATTTTCAGGTAATTACTCGGGCCGGTATTCCAGCCATCAATGGTGACGGCGGACGTGTCCGGACCGGAATCGTAATAGCAAGGGATGTTTAAAATATAATTTCCCGCGACCAAGTCGGAAGTATCAAGATGATCCGTGTCGGCTGCGCCGCCCACCATATCTTCCAGTGAAGCGAAAGCATGAGTGATGGAATTAACCGTCGCACCGGAAATATCCGCTGGCGTAGCGCCAGTAGCGGTAGTGAGAGTCCATTGCGAAGTGGAAATCTTGCCGGAAATATAAGCGACTTGATCAGCATCATAAGTCACCTTGTCGCCTACTCCCATATCGGCGGCTGTTTGCGCCACGGAGAAAGTTCCGACTCCGCTAGCGATGGTTAAAGTGGGATTACCGGTTTTGTGATCATCCGTGTTCTGCCCGACCGAATAATAAACCGGCTTGGGCGCGGAAAAAGTTATGGTCACAGTCGAGCTAGCTGGCGCGGACAGATTACCGTCGGCGTCGCGTACCCAGGCATAAAGTTTGTGGAACCCGAAGGAAGAGAACGCGTAAGAAACCGGAACCGTGCTTGACCATTTTTTATCATTGAGCTGCGGAGTGGAAGATGATTCGCTGACAAAATAGCCGGTAACACCAGTATCGTCGCTGGCGGAAAAAGTCAACGGCACCGTTAAAAGATAGGTGGCTGCCGGAATTGAGAAAGCGGTGATGGTCGGCGCGACAATATCCAGCGAAGTGAAAGTCTGATCGCCGTAAGTCGTACCGCTCATCTCGAAATGATAAACAGTTTTCGGAGCCAATCCTTTGATGGTGATCGAGTGTGCAGTAACGACGGCCGCTGATGAAGATGATAAGCCATAACTTTCGGCCGTGCCATAATTTATTAACGAGCTGGTCGCTTCATCGGTAGACCAGATGATCGTAGCGCTATTATTTCCCCGAATCACTTGGAAGGAATAATCAACCGCACCGATATCCCACTCTCCTGCCGGACGAATCGCGCCGGTAATATCATCGGTAAAAGCTAATTCCGGATCGGCGGAAAGATCAGCGCCCTGGCCTTTAACCGGCGAACCGGCCGCGAGACGAAAATCATTATTAAGCGGATCGGTAAAAATTGCCGTTGCGGGATAAGAAGATAGATCCAAAGCATCCACAGCCGGCGCGTTGCCATTGGCATAAGCGTTATTGGTAGAGGAAGCATTGATAGAGTTGCCATAATAATCATAACGGTTGCCGTAAGAAATATTATTTTTTTCCAGCGTATCCGAGCCATTCAATATGCCAACCCCGCAATCGGATACGGTATTGTTATAGATCCGGGAAACGACAGTCGCATCCCCGGAATTTCCAGCTATTCCGGTGCCGTCATCTTTATTATCGAACCCGTAAATAATATTATTCCAAACATCGAAATATCTGATCGGATCACCAGCGTTGTTATAATAATTCATACTGATGCCGGATCCGCCATAGCTTTTTCCGCTCACGACGCCGGCAATAATATTGTCAGATAGCCAAATGTGGGCGCCGCCGTCAACGCCGTCGGTCGTAAAACCGGAAGCTTCATAAGCGTTGGAATCAATCGTTTTAAGTTGTAAGCCGTCAATTTTAAGAAAATCAGCAGCATCATCAATGACAGCATCGTCGGTTACCGTTAGGGCGAACTTTTCATCATCCCATTTACCGTTATTCCGCTGTGATCGATTGGACTGGTTAGCGATATCGTCCGGGGTGTAAATATTGATGTAATTACTCAGCCCAGTCGTCCATCCGGTTATATACACTGCAGCTGTATCCGGACCGGAATCGTAATAGCAAGGTATATTCAAAATATAATTTCCCGCGACCAAATCGTTGGTATCAAGATGATTAGCGTCTGAAGCGCCGGTGACGGCATTTTCCAAAGAACTGAAAACATGAGCGATGGAATTAACCGTCGCGTTGGCAACATCGGCTGGCATTCCGCCGGTCGCCGTGACCAAAGTCCATTGCGAGGTGGAAATCTTGCCGGAGATATAAGCGGCCTGATCGGTATCATAAGTTACTTCATCGCCCACGCCCATATTCACCGCCGTTTGGGCCACAGAGAAAGTGCCGATGCCATCAGTAATGTTAAGAGTCGGCGAACCGGTTTTGTGGTCATCGGTATTCTGGCCGACGGAATAATAAACATTGATGGCGGTATTTTGATATTCAGACGCGCCGATATCCCAAGCTGTTCCTTGCGGACGAACCGTTCCGGTAATGTCATTATCAAAAGCCAAGTCTGGATCAGCGGAAAGATTCGCACCCTGGCCGATCACCGGCGAACCAGCCTTGAGCCGATAATCATCATCGGCCGGATCGGCAAAAATGGTCGTCGAAGCGTAGCTGGAAAGATCGACACTGTTTGTGCCGGGATCAGCACCGATAGAATAAGCATTGTTGGTCGACTCATCGTCGCCCATGATCGTCACACCATAATCCGAATCGGTGCCACCATAGACAAGATTATTTTTAAGCTTCAGCAGATAATCAGTGGTGCCGCCGTTATCATTGACGATGCCATCAAAAGCGTTAACCACTGTATTATTGTCGATAGCCAATTTAGAACCTGGGCCATAAGCCGTGATCAGGATCCCGTAATTATTGACGCTGTGCGCCGGAGCAATGATTATATTATTAAAAATATAATCATAGTAATCAGCTTGCGACCGCACTGGAGCAGAAATCTCCTCATGAGCGGTATTCTGCGCCGGGCCGCTGTCTTTGATGATATTGTCGCTCAAATAAACACCTTGGGCATAACCGTCATAATCGGTCTGCAACCCGATGCCATAATCATAATCATATCCGATATCATCGATCTGCAATCCTTCCACGCGGGTATAATCGCGCCAAATAATCAGCGATTCCGTATTGGAAACCGGCTCGATCCGGTATTTGCTATCATCCCACTTGCCATTCGCGCGCTGACTGACGCCGACCTGGCTGGGCAGATACGGGGTAAAGATATTGACATAGTTGCGGGCGCTAACCGTCCAGCCGTCCACCTCGGCCTTATCGTCGGGCGCATCGGCATAGCAAGCGACATTCCAAACCGAATTCGGCGTGACCAAGTCACGATTGTTTTCATTCGGATCAGTGTCAGTCGGGAAATTATCGAAAGGAACCGGAATGGAAGTATTGATAGCAGTGTACCAGCCCACGGCATTCCACAGCGAAGTGTAGGCTCGATAAACCGCCCAATGCGAAGCATTCGTTATATTAATGGTAGATGAAGAACCGTGCTCGGTTTGTACACCGTAAGAAGAATCGGAATTGCGGTGATCGATAAAAACGATCGAATCGCCGGAATCCAGACTACCATTATCGTTGCTGTCATAAACGATCGCATCGCCGACGCCGGAATTGTCCGGCAAGGAGCCGCCGGAAAAAGTCGCCGCGCCGTTATTGATGGTCAAAGTGAATGATTCAGTGCTGGAAGCCAACGCAGTAGTGCGGCCTGGACCGACCGAACGATAGATTTGCGTCGGCGCAGTCAGGGTAATATCCACGAATGTGCTGGCGCGATCGGAAATATTGCCGCTGAAATCTTTAGCCCAGGCATAAAGATTTTTATGGCCGCCGGTCAAAAAATTATGAGTGAACGGAACAGTTGCCGACCAATCCGGATTATCACTTACCGGAGTTGAAGATGATTCACTAACCAAATAACCATTAATGCCGGCATCGTCGGTCGCCGTCAAGGAGGTTATGGAAACATTCAGGCGAGATGAAGAAGTGGCGATTGAGAACGAGGTGATTACCGGCGGTGAAACATCTAACGTCTGAAAGGTCTGATCTCCGTAAATACTAGAGTCGATCTGAAAATGATAAATAGTATTGGCTGACAACCCCTTCAAGTTGATAGTATGCAAAGTAACGATTGCGGCGGAGGAAGAAGACAAGCCGTAGCCAGTAGATTCACCATAATCAACCTGCGATGATTCGGCGTCCGCGGTCTGCCAGATTATTGTGGCGGTTGTTGCTCCAGGAATTATCTGATAATCAAATTCCTGCGCGCCAATATCCCAAACGCCGGAAGCGGGTCTGGCCTGGCTGACAAAATCAGAATCGAGAGGCAGAACCGAATCGTCGGTAAGATTGGCGCCCATGCCGATTACCGGCGAACCAGGCTTGAGGCGGAAATCTTGGTCGGCCGGGTCGGCAAAAATTGAAGTTGAGGCATAACCGGAAATATCCAGGTCGCTTGCGCCAGGATAGCCATGATCCCAAGAAGTATAGGCATTATTATTCTCTGTACCTCCATCGACAACATCATCGGCGAAATCCCAGCTGGAGCTGTCATAAATCAAATTGTTTTTCAATTCCAAACGATAATCAGTGACACCCGGCAGATAATCATCAATGCCGTCGCCCATACCGACGATGGTATTGTTATAAATGGCAATCTTAGTACTGCTCGACACTGGGTCATTATCGCCGCCGTGGATGGAGATTCCGGGAATATCAAGGCGGTTCACGGAATCATAGAGCAGATTATTAAAAATGTAATCATAATAATCTGTTTGCGACCGGAGCGCAACTTCGATCAAGCGGGAATTCGAATCAGCACCCCCTTCTTTAAGAATATTATCGTCGACGTAAATTCCTTGCACGGCCAAACCGTCATTGCCATCGGTCCGCAGCTCGATATCGTCAATCCATTGCGTGCCGGCGGTCGTCGATCTGATCTGTAAACCTTCAATCCTGGTAAAATTCTGCCCGACGTATATGATGTCATTGGAATTAGTCGGATAAACATTCGCCGGCGACAGATGATATTTGCTGTCATCCCATTTGCCGGCGTGACGTTGGGAAACTCCAACTTCCGTAGGCAGATAAGGAGTATAGATTCTGACGTAATCATTCGCATTAGTAACCCAACCCTCGACTCTCGCAACATTAGAGTCAACCGCATCACCATAACAAGCGATATTCCAATCCCAGTTCGGCGTGACTAAATCGCGATCAGAAAGATTGGACCAGGACACGTCGAAAGAAACCGGAATCGAAGGATTCGGAATTAGGTTCCAATCAACGGCATTGCCCAGCGAAGTATAGGCGCGATAAACCGCCCAATGCTGTTTATTGGAAACATTGACCATGGTGGAAGTGGCACCGTCTTCGGTTTGCACTTCATAAGACGAGTCGGAATAGCGGCGCATGATAAAGACGATCGAATCGCCAGAATCCAGACTGCCGTTATCGTTGCTGTCATAAACGATCGCGTCTCCGACTCCGGCATTGTCCGGCAAAGTGCCACCGGAAAAAGTCGCCGCGCCGTGATCAATCGTCAGCGTAAATGATCCATCACCGGAAGCAAGCGCGTCAGTATTATCCGGTCCGACCGAACGGTAAATCTGCGCCGGCGTGGTCGTGGCCGGCGTTTCGTTCTCATTTTCAGCCGGTTTAAAAGCCGCGATGGCCACGCTATTTTGAACCATGCCACCGGCTACCGTCCAGTTGGGATCAATGCTGTCGGTCGTCGAGGCAACCAGGTAAGCCATCACTCCGACCATCGAATTGCCGTTATTAATTTCTTTGCTGATGGCAAAACTATCGCTTATTTGCGGATTAGCATCGTCATCATAAGGATTAGTAAGCAGGCTGATTAAAAGTTCACCGTTTACGGCCGGCGTAACGCTGCCAGTATTAATTGTATTGCTGGTGGTAGTCGTGTTGCCATTCTCGGCATCGAAGACATCGCTCCCCGTAGCTGTGCCGCTCCAGGCGCTGACCGTCAAAGCCGGCCAATTATTACTGGCGGCGTTAACGGAAAAAGTTTGCGCGGCGCTAGTGGTGGCATTATAGGCATACCAGATCTGCGCGAATCCTCCGGCATTCGAATTACCATAAGCTTTGAGAGGATGCCAGATATTATCCAGGCTGTCAGTTATGCTCAAAGTTGAAGTTGATTGATTAACATGAAGACCGACGACCAGTAGCGTGGCGCCAGTGGTATTGATCGGCAACGTCGTGACGCTATCATCGGAACCGCCTCCGGCCACGGTAGAAGCTATCCGGGAAATTTTACCGGCAGAAACGATAACCGAAGATGAAGAAAATTCATCCGCGCCGATATCCCAGGCACCTGTTCGGGTTTGATTTTTTACGTCAACCGAAAACGCTAAATCTAGGTCGGCGGAAAGGTCAGTGCCCTGATCAATCGCCGGAGAATCTTTAGTTAAGAGAAAATCATCATCGCTCGGGTCGGCAAAAACATCAACCGCCGCATAACCGGCAAGATCCAAATTATCCGAACCGCCCGGATCAGAACCGACCGTATAAGCATTATGACTGGAAGCGGCGGCAAATGAACCGATATAATCCGTGACATTGCCGTAAAGCAGGTTGTTCTTGAACAAGTTACTGGTGCTCCCCTGATTTATCCCCTGATTACAATCAGTGATCGTATTAGCATAGACATCGGAAGAAGTGCCGGAAGTGGAATTAAGATAAAGTCCGATCCCCTGATCGGCGTCAAAACCGTAGATTATGTTGTCAAAAACATAGCCGTGTTGCGAACCGGTCGAAGAATAATTAATGCCTCGGCCGCCAGAAGTATTACCGCTCCCTTCTGTTATGAGATTTCCGCTAATGCGGACATCAACCACGGACTGATCGGAGTTATAAACATAAATTCCGCGATTGTAATTAAAAACATAGGTCGGCGTTTTAAGCTGCAGCCCTTCGATTCTCGTATAACTGTCTTCCACTAAGATGGTATTCTCTGCTGTCTCGGTTATTGGCGGCACGATATTGTATTTGCCATTATCCCATTTGCCACGGTGGCGTTGAGATACATTTACTTCAGTCGAAGTACTATTCGGGGTGTAGATTTTAAGATAATTATCCTCGCCAGTTGTCCAGCCGCTGATCGTTACCGCGGTTTGATCCGGCCCTGAGTCATAGTAACAAGGAATATTCAAAACATAATCTCCCCCGACCAAGTCGGTGGTGTTAAGATAATTCGCGCCGGAAGCGCCGGTCACGGCATTGGCCAAAGAAGAAAAAACGTGAGAAATTTTCAAAACTTCAGCAGTGGTTGTTGCTTCCGGTTCACCGCCAGTGGCGGTAATGACGTTCCAAACCGTATTTGATTGCTTGGCCGAAATATAAACTGTCGTTGTCGCACTGGCATCGCCATAGGAAATTTTGTCGCCCACGCCCATATTGGTGGCAGTCTGGGCGGCAGAAAAAGTCGCGACGCCGTCGGAAATGGTGATGGTCGGCGAGCCGGTTTTGTGATCGTCAGTATTTTGACCGACGGAATAATAAACATTGAGTGTTATTGGCACATATTCATCGGCGCCGATGTCCCAGGCAGCACCTTGCGGACGAGTTATCCCGGCAAGATCATAGTTAAAAGAAAATTCTGAATCGTTAGCAAGATCGGCGCCTTGATCGATCACCGGCGAATCCGCCTTAAGACGGAAATCATCATCGGCCGGATCGGTAAAGATATCACCGGCGGTGCAGGCCGAACCGCCGCAAGCAGTTGTCAGATCAACTAATCCCGCGGCAAAATCATCACCATGCCGCTCGGAATCAACGGCATTATTTTCGGTTGAAGTAGCCAAAGAGGCGTCATACCAGTCGGGATTGTTGAATAGAATATTATTTTTGGCGGTGAGATTGATTTTCTGGCCGGTGTCCTGCCAGGCATCGAGAGAATTACCATTATTAACAATTGTATTGTTATAGATAAATACATTGGTGACATAAGCCCCGTTTTCCTGCCCGACTGCTATTCCTTCATCAAAATCATAAATGATGTTATTTGCTATTTGAGCTTTATATCCCGGCGCCACATTATCAAGAGCAATCCCCCGGCTTTCCGAAATATTATGCCCTTTAATAATATTATCGGTAAAAGATTGGTCGCCAGCGCCGGGACGAAACAACACCGCGTAATTCCAGTCGGGTATGGGATAAGTCGTCCCCTCGATCTGTAAGCCGTCGATAATCAAATAATCCGTATCGACATCAAAACCACTATCCCCGGCTTCAATCGTTAGCGAATCAGCACTGGGAGAAATGTGATATTTGGCCGGATCCCAAACCGCGCCGTGGCGCTGGCTCGCGCCGACTTCGGAAGATAAATATGGAGTATAGATGCGTAAATAATTTTTCGGTCCAGTTACCCAGCCGGCGGCAAAATTAACCGCCGTCGTGTCAGTAGCGTCGCCGTAACAGGCGATGTTCCAATATTCATTATTGGCGACCAGATCACGGCCCGAGCCGGCGAAGTTATCGCTCGACACGACCAGTGAAGGATTAGGATTACCGTTGACCGCGTCATTCAGAGAAGTATAAGCACGATAAATTTCCCATTTACTTTGATCGGAAACGCCGACTGGCGTCTGGCCAAGATGATCTTTAATAGTATATTCGGTCGAAGAAATTCTGCCCTGGATGAAAACAATTTCGTCGCCTGAATCAATCGAGCCGTTACTGTTGGCATCGAATTCGATCGTGTCGCCCACGCCGACCTTGTCCGGCAGTGGCTCCGAGAAAGTCGCGGTGTCGCCCGAGATGGACAAAGTATTTTCCGCCGAACCGGAAACTAGTGCGCCAGTACTGCCCGGACCGACTGAGCGATAGATTGGCGTGGCGGTTGCCTGAACATATTCATCAGCGCCGATATCCCAAGCCGCACCTGGCGGACGGACTGTACCGGCAATATCATTATTGAAAGACAGATTAGGATCGGCGGAAAGATTGGCGCCCTGACCAATTGCCGGTGAGCCAGACTTGAGACGATAATCCGCGATAGCCGGATCTTTAAAAACAGTGGTCGAAGCGACATCGGACAAATCCAAACCGTTGGCATTGTGCGCTCCGTCGCCGTATTCGTAAAAAGACGGTGAAGAGCTGGCCCAGGCATCATGATCAGAATCTCCGGTAAAGACTCCGGTGTAATCAATGCGATTGCCCATCACCAAATCATTTTTGGCATCGGCCATCTCCCAACCGGAATTGATTCCGCAATATGAATCGGAAATCGTATTATTATAAACGCTCGTCAGGCCCATATCCCAGACACCATCCGATTGGTCGCCGCTAAAACCATAAATCAAATTATTATAAATACTCGTGCCGTCCTGAGCTACGGCGATGCCGGCAGAGTGCGCACTGGCCGGACTGCCGGACTTGATAATATCATCGCTGATGATTACCCCGCCCGCCGGCGCATTATCATCATCATAATCGATATTTATTCCGCCGCTATCGCCATTGTCGGATGTCTGCGGTGATTCGATCTGCAGGCCCTGAACCCTGACATAATTAGTGAATACATCGATTATATTAGTGCTTTCGTTTTCAGGACTGTCGCTGTTGCTATCGATAATATTATATTTGCTTTCGTCCCACTTCCCCTGATGCCGCTGACTGACACCGACCTCGGAAGGAAGATATGGCGTATAGATCCTCAGATAATTATATTTATCGGTGATCCAGCCATGCGTCTCGACTCCGCTACCGTCGTTGTCGTCCGGGGCATCGCCATAGCAAGCGACGTTCCAAATTTTATTTGACGCGGCGATATTCTTTAGGCCAGCCTGATAATCGAATGGAACCATTATCGCTGAATCGGGTGTCAAATTAGGATTATCCGCCCAATAATCATTGAAGTTGCCAACCGCGTCAGCCAAAGAAGTGTAGGCGCGACGGATTATCCAGTGCTGAGAATCGATTACCGAAGTGGTTGTGGCCAGGCCGGCCGCAGTCTCTACAGAATATTGCGTACTGGAAATCCTGCCGTCGATAAATAGAATCGTATCTCCGGAATCAATCGCATCATTGCCATTCGTATCGATTTCTAAAGCATCGCCGACACCGATGCGGTCAGGCAAAGGCGAAGTGAAAGTTATCGTGCCGGCGCTCAAAGTCAATAAATTATCGCTGCCGCCTTGCGCCAGCGCGGCGGTGTTTCCCGGACCGACCGAACGATAAATTTGCGCCGGGCTAGAAGTAACTAATTGATCCGCGCCGATGTCCCAGGTTGTGCCGCGGGACTGGCCGTCGATATCGGTTGAGAAAGATAAACTCGGATCGGCGGACAGATCCGCGCCTTGACCGATGGCGGCGGTGTCGCCCGCCACCAGATGGAAATCATCATTGGCTGCGTCTGTAAAAGTTATCGCCGCATCATTCTGCGGATTGGAACCAGGCGCATCGGTTAATGTCGGGCCGGAAAGATTATTGGTGGAAGATGCTAGAAAATAAATCCCTTCTTCTCCGCCTCCTCTTCCATAGTTGACGAAATTATTATAAGCCAGATTATTTTTGGCGATATATTTTCCATTCTCGTCGATAAACCCCATGTTCGAATCGTAAACGGTATTATTGTAGACATAGCAGCTGCCGACATCGCAATAAATGCCTCCGGCATAAGCATTACCGGCATAATTCAAAAAACCATAGACGATATTATTCCAGGCGTAAAGATCGAAATTATTGTCGGTTCCAGCAGCATCGTGTCGCTGAATGCCGTCCGAATTACTATTATAGTTCAACACTCCCCAAACTATATTATTGGAAACCCATAATTTGCTGTTGGTTACGCCGGAATAATCATCACCGATGCCATCAACTTCATTGCCATTGGCAGGCGAAACAACTTTTACTTGCAGTCCGTCGATTTTGGCGAAAGGTCCAAGCACATCAATGCCTTCCACTTCCCCGCCGCCCGACGTTATTTCCAGACGATATTTATTAGTACTCCAAACACCTGAATGCCGTTGCGACAGATTTACTTCAGAAGCCGTGTCAAAAGGCGTGTAAATTCTCAAATAGTCGCTCGCACTGGTATTCCAATCGGAAACAGTGACAGCGGAAGTATCCGGTCCGGAATCGTAATAGCACGGGATATTCAAAATATAATTTCCGGCCACCAGATCGGAAGTGTTAAGATATTTTGCGCCGGAAGCGCCGGTAACAGCATCTTCCAAAGACGAGAAAGCATGCGAAATTTTTAAAACTTCAACGGAAGTTGTCGCCTCCGGCTCGCTGCCGGTGGCGGTGACCACGTCCCAAACGGTTTGCGACTGCTTGGCGGAAATATAAACTGTGGTGGTGGCGCCGGCATCGCCAAAAGAAATTTTATCGCCTACTCCCATATTAGTCGCCGTCTGGGCAACAGAGAAAGTGGCGACGCCGCCGGAAATGGTTACCGTCGGCGAGCCGGTTTTGTGATCATTGGTATTCTGACCAACGGAATAATAGATGCTGGTGGTGGCGTTCACAAATTCATCCGCGCCGATATCCCAGGTACCGGTGCGGGCCTGGCCGTCGATGTCGGTATCAAATGCCAGATTAGTATCGGCGTGTAAATCCGCACCTTTGTCTATGGCATCAGTATCGGCAGAGACGAGATGAAAATTTTCTGTTCCTGCTCCAGTATTAACGAAAGTGAGCGTCTTACCTGTGTAATAAGTATTGAATGGTGGCGCAGTTCCGTCTTCAGAAAGATTGTTGGTGCTGGAAGAATTAAAAGAACCAGAATAATCAATGGTGTTATTGTAAGCGATGTTATTTTTGACAATTACTTTCCCTCCACCATTATAAAGCACTCCTGTTCCACAACCATATACCGTATTATTGTAAATATAATCAGTGTCTGACGATGATCCGCCATAACTTATGCCAATACATTTAGTAGCGAAACCATAGACAATATTATTCCATACCTCGTAAGTAGTTTTATAAGCATAGTCATAATCAAAAGGAACTATCCCAAAAAGCCCACTTCGATTAGTGTTGGTTTGGCGAACAATGTTGTTAGAAATCTTTATAACACCCCCGTCAGATTGATTGTTTTCAGCCCACATTGCGCCATTATCACCGCCCCCAGTTCCAGTTAGTTCTATCTGAAGACCATCAATCCATAAAGATTTAACAGCAGAATAAATAACATGCCCTACGCTTTCAGGGGCGACAAGCCGGTATTTCCCCATATCCCATTTCCCTTCATGCCTTTGCGAACTGTTGGCTTCCGTCGAAGTATCATCAGGAGTATATATTTTAATATAATTATCCGCACCGGTCATGTAACCGCTAATCGTGACAGCGTTTGTATCTGCAGCGGAATCATAATAACAAGGGATATTTAAAATATAATTTCCGGTAACGAGATTGGAAGTATTAAGATAACTTACGCCGGAAGCGCCAGTGATAGCAGCCTCCAAAGAATTAAAAACGTGAGAAATTTTCAAGACTGTGGCCGAAGTTGTCGCAGTCGGCTGGCCGCCGGTTTTAGTTTCCACATTCCAAACGGTTTGTGATTGTTTGGCGGAAATATAAACTGTGGTGGTGGCGCCGGCATCACCATAAGAGATCTTGTCACCCACACCCATATTACTAGCCGTTTGCGCTTCGGAAAAAGTGGCGACGCCGTCGGAAATCGTGATGGTCGGCGTGCCGGTCTTGTGGTCGGAAGTATTCTGACCGACGGAATAATAGATATTGGTCGCGGCTTGCGCGGCTCCGGCCGGTAAAAAAATAAAAAAGAAAACAATAAAACCGCCAACGCAAAAAATTGGTGCGAAATAACGCCAGTTTGAACTTCCTTTAGTCATTTTTCCTCCTCTTAATCCTTCAATAATTATAGCACAATTTTGGCTGAATTGCTGTGGAAAAATTGATCAATTTTTTTAAACAAAAACCGCCGCTTTAATAAGGCGGCGGTTAAAAAAAATCCCCTGTTTATTCCTTGATCCCGTCCAGATTCACGTCATACAACATTCCGTCTTGGATACTGTTATATTCCAATAATTCTTCATCTTTGAACCAAATCTTAATTTCCTTGGCCGATTCGATCGGGTTGCCGGAAGCGTGGATCAGATTGCGCACTGAGCGCTGGTCGATATCAGCCGCCTGATAAGAATCAATGGTAAAATCGCCGCGGATCGTGCCGACATCGCTCGAAAGCGGTTCGGTTCCGCCGGTAATCTTACGAACAATGGCGCAGGCTTGAGCGCCTTCCCAAACCATGCAGAACACCGGTCCGGCCGACAAATATTTGGCGTTGGCTTTCAAAACCGCCCAGCCGTTATCTTTGTTGGTCTTGTAAGGCGATTCCATCCCCTTCTTTTCATAAGCAGCCCGGGCTTTGGCGCCGACTGATTCCAGCCATTCATCCCCGCCGACTTCATGATAATGCTTGATGGCGAACTCTTCCGTCGGGATGATCATTTTCGCCCCAACCAATTTCAAACCGGTCCGCTCATAACGGCTGATGATCTCACCGACCAGCGAGCGCTGCACGCCGTCCGGCTTAATGATAACCAAAGTTCTTTCTCGTTTGACGATAGCCATAAAATTATAATTAGTTAAAAAAATAATTGGTTCAAAACCAATCGACTTCCACTGCTAATATATTAGATGAAAAAAAGTAAAAATGCAAGAAAAAAGCCCGACCGTTATAAGGTCGGGCTTATTAAAAGACCAAAACATACTTTAGGCAGGATAATTTCCCGAATAGCAGGCTCCGCAAACTCCGCAATTAAGGAGCTTTTTGGTTACTTTTTCCAGAATATCCGGATAAAGATAAAAAAGCCAATCAACGCCGATTTTTTCCTTTATTTGCGGAATACTTTTCCCGACTGCCACCAGCTGGCTCACCGACTGGAAATCCATCCCGTTGTGGCAGGGATTAACAATGGGCGCAAAACCCGAGGCATAAAAAACCTTTGCTACTCCGGCCTGGCGAGATATTCCCGTGATCACTTCGCAAGTATTCGCCCGCACGATCGAGTCATCGGCAAAAATCGGATTTTTGCCGGCGATCAGATCGGGCCGCAAATGCAGTTTGCGCCGAATAGCCATTCTTCTCTCTTCCGTGGTGGTGGCGGTAAAAGAACGATTCTGATTGCCACCGCGCGGATTCCTGGTGCGGAAAAAAGCTTCGACATACGGCAAGCCAAGACCGTCCGCTAATCCTCTGGCGAAATATTCTCCCGAATCCATTATCGGCACAACGCAATCGGCGCCTTCTGACCGTGCTTTATCTTTTATTCGCGCCGCCATAGCTAAACCCAAGTGACGGCGAAAATCTTCCACATAAACGCCGTTGATCCGGGAACGGGGATGCATGAAAT
Organism: Candidatus Falkowiibacteriota bacterium; assembly: GCA_963747695.1. Taxonomy (GTDB): domain Bacteria; phylum Patescibacteriota; class Patescibacteriia; order Patescibacteriales; family WJLG01; genus JAQTUZ01. The sequence continues at coordinate 51,571 of CAVVFV010000010.1, forward strand.
ATACCGGTTCAAAAACGCACAAACGGGATTCGGCTTCAGCATAACGCACCGAATGATATTGACAGCCGGATTCAAAGACTACCATTTCGCCCGGCTCGACGTCCCGCCAATATCGGGCGTCCATCTGGTCAAACGGAAATGTTTCCGAAGCGATGATATAACCGCCTTTCAGATAAGCCATGCTCAATGGCCGGACGCCATAGCGATCGCGGATGGCATAAATCTTTCCACCCGCCATAATCAGAAAAGAATAAGCGGCTTTAATTTCGGCCAAAGCAGCCAAGATCCTCTTTTCCAAATTATCGCCGTCGGAGCGGGAAATCAGATGGGCAAAAACCTCCGTGTCCGTGGTGGTAGTAAAGACCGCACCTTGCTTTTTAAGGTCAGCCCTGGCTTGTTCAATGGCTACCAGAGTACCATTATGCCCGATTGCCATATCGCCAAAAGGCATGTGAAACAAAAATGGCTGGACATTTTCCGGAGAATCCGGATCGCCCTTGGTCGCATAACGGCAGTGGCCAATCGCCATGCTGCCAGGCAATTCCTCGGCGCAAAGCACATTGTCATATTCGCGAAATTGAACACTGACCGGCCCCACTCTGCGTCGTTGATGGGGTTTGCCGTCGTTATCAGTGATAATGCCGGCGCCTCTTTCGCCGCGCGGTTCGAGACCGATCAGTCCATCGAGGACATAACACGAAGCTGTCGGAATGCCGATTGCGCCGACCAAACCGCACTTTTCCTGAAAAAAATCACGCATCGTAAAGTCTAGCTCATCGTCAATACTGCCAAACAAATAAGGATAGTTCATGGCTAATTCCTTTCCGGGAAATAATCAATTGATAAAGAACTGGAACTTTTAATTTTATGCTTATAATATAAAAATATCAAGAGCCTTTCTTGATTGCTTGATAACTTTAAACTTTTAACTTTTTACTTATTACTTTTTATTCCTGTTCTTTTAAGGTTTGCTTCGGGGACGAGCCGGGTAAAGCTGAATTCTTATCGATTTTATTTTCTACCCGCAGGGTTAGGCCGTCGGTCTTGATTTTTACCGTGCCGTTTAAATCAGTGCGGAATATCTGGGCGCCGACTTTGCCGAGGCGCCAGAGCGTATCGGTTTTGGGGAAACCGAATTGATTATTCAAGCCGCATTCAATCACGGCGATCCTGGGAGCGACTGCTTGTAAAAAATTAAGCGAAGAAGCGGTTTCCGAGCCATGATGGCCGACTTTCAAAACATCGGCCTGCACATTTATCTTATCCGCCAATAATTCAGTTTCAGTCGGCACGCCGGCATCGCCGGTGAATAAAAAGGCTTCGTTCTTATAAACCAGCCGGGCCACGACCGAATCTTCGTTCAAATCCGCGCCAATATCATTCTTGCCGGGATGAATTATCTGTAAAACCAAATCCGGCCCTAAAGTGATATTTTCCGCTCCGGCGACGATGTTCACCGGAGTTTTCTTCTTGGCGATAGTTTTTAAAAATTCTTGGAATGGCGGCGCGTTGCTTTCGGCGCGGCTCATTAGAATTCTGGCGACGCGATATTTTTGCAGCACATCGATCAGGCCGGAAACGTGATCGTCATGCGGATGAGTATCAATAATTAAATCAATTCTTCTATCCAGCCAGGGCAGATTTCTCCCCAATTCAGCTAAAACTTTATTGTCCGGACCGCCATCAATCAAAATCGTCTGGCCATACGGCGTCTTGATCAATTCCGAATCACCCTGCCCGACATTTAAAAAATCCACTTCTAATAATTTCGCCGGATGATAAAAAAATAAAAAAAGGCAAAGGCTTAACAGAGCCGTTGCCGCGCCTAAAAATAAAAAAATCTTCCCCCTCCTTGACATAAAATAATTATAACAAAAAATGAACAAACAAATAAGTCTCTTAAAAAATGAAAATAGATCCCTGCCTGCCGGCAGGCAGGCTTTGCGACACGCTCAGGATGACAAAAAAGAAAAAAGCCGCCTTAGTTAACCAAGGCGGCTTTGAAAATAATACTTGAAAGATCAGACGATAATCGTTCCTTCCCGATCGGCTGAAATGGAAGCGATCCTTATTCGGCCACCGGTTTGGGCAGTGACAAAATCAGCAATATCGGTGAGCTCTTCGGGAAAGCCGCGATATTCGGTGATTCCGGCCAAACTCTTGAGCCAGCCCGGGAACGATTGATAATGCGCTTGGCAACATTCCAAGACTTCAGCCGCGGGGATCGCTACATCGATTAGGTCACCGCGATGCAATATTTTGTTACCATAGAAATAGGTATCGCCCTGGTAAACATAATAATCACAGACCTTGATGACCTCAACCTCGTCGAGCACGTCCAGCTTGGTCAGCGCCAGATCTTTCGTCGACCAGCGCATCGCGTGACGCAAAAGCGGCAGATCCAGCCAGCCGGTTCTTCTCGGCCGCTTGGTCGTCGCCCCGAATTCATGTCCAGCGCGGCGCAGAGCGATGCCCTGGCGGAATTCGTCGGCGTCATTGACGGTGACATCCGGATAATCACGTTCTTCTATCTCGCGGGTGATCTTCCCTGAACTGCGGCCGTTGCACCAATCATCCGATCTCTTGCCGCCCAGTTCGGTCGGGAACGGGCCCGCGCCGACTCTGGTCATATAGAACCCTTTGATGATCCCCAAACCCAGAAGACTAGGATCCGAAAGACCCAAACCTGAACCGGCGAGAAGCCCGTCCAAAGTACAATCGGAAGAAGTCACATACGGGTAAGTCCCATGAAGGATGCTCAACAGAGCGCCCTGCGCCCCTTCGAAAAGGATTCTCTTCCTGCCGATGTTTTCCTTCATGATCTCATCAGTGTCCCGGACCAGGGGTGCCAATCTTTTGCCGTACTCGTCGACATACTTGGCAACGATGGCCTCGACATTGAAAATATTCTTGGGATCATAATAGATACCTTTCCCCAGACAATCGGCGTGCATCACTTCTTTGAGGATTTCCGGATCATAGCTGCGCAAAATCCGCAGATTATGCTTCAGATTATTCTTCAACTTTGAGACAAAAACATCCTTGTTCAACAAGTCGTTGATTACCAGGCCGCGCCTGCCGTCCAGATCGACGTAAGTCGGGCCGATCCCCTTGCCGGTCGTGCCGATTCCTTTTCCCCCCTTGGCTACTTCACTGACTATATCCAAGGCAATGTGCACCGGCAAGGTTAGGTTGGCCCGTTGCGACAGATACAGGTGGTTATAGCTGAGTTTATTTTTTTCGAGAAAGGCCAATTCGCTATCGACCAAAATGGCCGGATCAATGACCATTCCCGAATCCATGATATTCATCTTGCCATCCTTATCATAAAGGATTCCGCAAGGAATCAAATGGAGAATAAACTCGGTCAGCTTGCTCATTATGGTTACTACAACCGAATGACCGGCATTGCCGCCGCCCTTGCGGCGAAAGATAATTTCGGCCCAGTCAGAAAAAAAATCGACTAATTTCCCTTTGCCCGTATCTCCCCACTGGAGGCAGGTGACGGCGACGGTTTTCTTTCCCGCCGTCAGCCGAGAAATTCCTTTTGCCAAACGTGCTGATAGACTCATAAGCAATTTCTCCCTCGGATAAGGTTTCAACGTTTGTAGTTCGGCGCGTCTTTCATATTGAGCAGTCCATGCGGATGAGATTCGGCCAGGCCGGCGCCGGAGATCCGGAAGAAATCAGCTTTCTGCTGAAATTCCCGGATATTTCTGGCTCCAACATAACCCATACTGCTTCTGATCCCGCCGGTAAGCTGATAAATCACGCCGGTAACGTCACCTTTGTATTCAACTTCTCCCTCCACTCCTTCCGGCACCAATTTATCGCTGGCTACTCCGCCTTGGCCGTAACGCTCGCGTGAGGCTTTGAAATCCAGCATCGCTCCCAGCGAACCCATCCCGCGGTAAATCTTGAAAGATCGTCCATCGTGATAGATTACCTGACCCGGCGATTCGGTGGTTCCAGCAACCATCCCCCCTACCATGACCGAACTGCCTCCGGCCGCAATGCCGATTGCCGCGTCTCCGGAATATTCAATGCCGCCGTCGGCGCATACTGGAATATTCATTCCTCGTACTGCCTGCTCGCAATTGTGAATTGCAGTGACTTGTGGACAGCCAACGCCGGCAGTGATTCTGGTAGTACAGATACGTCCCGGACCTTGCCCGACGCGTAAACCGTCAGCTCCGGCCCGAGCCAATCTTCTGGCCCCGTCGGCTTCGGAAATATTTCCGGCTACGACATCAATCTGCGGATAATTTCTTTTGCAAAATTTAACCGTATCTCTGATCGCCTCAACCACGCCGCGAGAATTGCCGTGAGCAGTGTCAATCACTACCACGTCAATTTTTTTCGGGCAAAGCAGTTCCATCCTTTCTTCCGCGTCTGCTCCGACTCCGATGCCCGCTCCGGCTCGCAAGCTTCCATCCGCATCGACATTATAGCCGGTACGACTGCCGCTCAAGATGCGCTCGACGTCCTTCAGGGTAAAAATCCCTTTTAGCTTTCCGCCGCCGTTCAAGACGGGCAGGATCTTTTTCCGCCGTTTCATCATCAGCCGATATGCTTCCTGGATCGACATTCCTGCCTTGCCGGTAACGATATCCGTGGACATTATTTCCGAAATCTTTCTGCTCTTGTCCTCGCAGAATCGCAAATCACTGCGCGCTATCAAGCCAATAACTTTTCCCGTGGAATCAACTACCGGAAAACTGAAAAAATTATAGTCTTTTTCAGTTCGCATTTTCATTACTTGCTCGACCGTATCGTCAGGCGAAACTGTGATCGGATCAACGATGAAAGCACTCAAATAATGCTTTACCCGTCCGACCGCCGAAGCCTGATCCTTGGGCGATAACCCTTTGTGAATGATCCCCAGACCGCCAAGTTTGGCCATGACAATCGCCATTTCTGTTTCAGTAACCGTGTCCATCGGTGAACTGACGATGGGAATATTCAAAGGCACGTTCCGCGAAAATTTGGTCTTTAAGCAAACATCGGGCGGCAAAACCTCTGAGTAAGCAGTCCTGATACGCACGTCATTAAAACTCAAAGCCAATCCGGTGCGATCGATTTTTTTGAAAAAATCATCGCAAAGCCTTTTCTCCACTTTCTTTTTCATCTGCAACTCCTTCCGTTGATTTGATTGTTTATTGTAACGAACGCAATTTATATTCTTCATATAAATTAACCGCTAATCTTACAATATCCGGATCAAAATGTCAAAACCAAATTTTCTTAATATCATCGATGTTGCCAAAATAAAAAGGGTTCTGCGTTAACAGAACCCCTGACTTACTAGACATCACGGAAACTCAGCCGTGCCAGCAGAAACCGCGGTACTTTGAATCCGGTCCGGTGACCAGAGCGACGTTGCTGTCTCGGCACAAAGCGAAAAAGTTTTCGTCATTTTTTGAACCGCTGGTGGCGAAAATCGCCGCAATTCCGGCATCGATAAGTATTTGCGGCCCGTCATTGAACGGAAAGAACGAATCACTGGCTGCGACAGCTCCTTTGGTAATATTGAGCCAATACTTCGTATACAGCTCCGCGCACTCCCCGGCGTTATAGCACGCTGATCGGCAAGCGCGTTTTCTGGAGGTTTCGCAATCGCCCAAACCGATCAGTCGGCAGTCCTTCACTACGGAAACGGTATTACTATTAGCGGAACGCGCGACCCCATCGGCCAAGAGCAGATCTTTTTTCTGCGAATCCGTAAGCGATCCGATACTCCGGTCCAGATCGGCAGCTTCCAAATCTAGGACACAGGAATAGTTGGACTGGGCAAGAAAACCGCCGCGCAACTGACGATACATTATCGCCGGATTCAAGGTCAGTTCTCTCAGCGCCGGCAGAGCCATCAGCGGACACTTGCCCGTTTTCCTTTTGAATAACTCCGCTGCCTCGGCTGTAAAGCTGGGGGCGATCAGTCCGTCGGCCATGCGCTTTTTGTCGCCTTTCATCATGTAATGCAACATGATGTCGGCCACTGCGGCATCGACTTCAAAATTGACCCCGCCGATGAAACCATAGATTGATTCCAGATCGCCGATGATCATATTTTTCAGAGCTTCATCCTTGCTCTCGTAACTGAACGCCGCCCCGAAAGGATTGCCATGCTTTACTCCGATGGCCAGATAGGGAACCGTCTCGAAATTTGCCTCGAAATTTGCCGAAGTCTGCACCAGCGAGGCGATCAGGCGGTTGAAGTCGGTCATATTGACATAGCCGGGTATTCCTCCGCCTTCCAAACGGCAATTGACCACGGAAAGCGGATCGGCGGCCGCAATAACATCGCGATACATTTTTGCCCACTGGTAGGCATTTTCCCCATACTTGAGATTACTGACCAGTTCGCCGAGCATTCCCGCATATTTACCCTTGCCCCAATAGAACGAAGAGATAGCCCGATAGGTTGCCACGGTGAATTCCACCTTGGCCGCCAGCTCGGTAATAAATTCTTCTTTGTTCGGTTCGCCGGCTTTGAGCCAATCAATCACTTTTTTGCGGTCGGCAGGATCGCAGATGACGATCCGGCGTCCCTTGGCCCCTGAGCAAACCATTGTCGGTCCGCCGATGTCAGTCTTTTCCAGGACCGAAGCAGGCGTACTACTGGGATTATCGATCTCGGCTTGCAGCGTGTAAAAATCCACGCAAACCAAATCGATATAAGGAATGCCCATTTGTTCCATTTCCGCTTCATGCTCCGGCGTGTGTTTGGCCAACAGCCCGGCATGAACTTCCGGGATGAGAGTGACGACGCGATGGCCAAGCATCTGGCCGCTCGAAAGCAGCTTCGCCACTTCGGCGACAGAAGTCCCGGCGGCGCTGAACTTTTCTTCCAGTCCCGCGTCGCGGAACCTTTTTTCCGCTCTGATGCAGGAGAGTTCGGCCGTGTCCGTAACTGCGACACCGGCCGTCCGCAGAGTTCTGCCCGAACCGTCAGAAGCGATAATGCCGAAATTGAGCTTGACCAGCTCCCTGGCAAAATCCTCAATTCCATCTTTGGCCGTAACCGAAATCAACGCCCATCTTCTCTTGGAATCCATACAAACCCCTTTCTGTGGGTTATAGATTAGCGTTTATTTACTAATCAATCGATTAAATTTTCCAAAGGACAGCTTTCCAAATTATCATAGGAAAAGTAAAAAGTCAAAACAAACAAATCGGAGGCGGCTGAAATTAAAAAAGCATTTCCTGTGAAATGCTTTAGCTTGAATTATCCGAGGACCGCCTTTTTAAAAAGCGGGCGGACGAATAAAATGTACATCATAGTAGTTTGGATCGAGAGAAAAACTATTGGTTGGGCTGCTTCCGCAAATGTCCAGTGCTCTACGGCGGCGATTTGAACCAGACAGCTGACCCACATGATCGTCCAACCCAGCCCATTTTCAGCCTGGGGATTCTTCCAGGCGGATTCGCAGGTCGGGTAAGATGCGATAAGATTGGCGGCGAGACAGGTGATGATGCCAAAATTCGAATCGCGGAAAATCAGCCAAAGAATTATGCCGACGCCCGCGCTGCCGAGGCAAAACATATCCATCCGCTTCCAACCGGGATAGCCGAACTTGAGGACTAGGAAAAAAATTATCCAGTTTCCGAAAAAAGCGGCGGCGATTTGGGCGTTGACCGTTCCCTGGTTGATCATTCCGGCAAAAATGATTGAATCGAGAATCGACCAGATCAACCACGATATTTTTTTAGGCTCACTTTGACGGCGGCAAACGGCAATGCCGTAAGGAATCAGGCCGCCAAAAAATATCAAGCCGGCGATCGTCGTCAAAGAAAAAACACTTTTCATGGCAGCCTCCTTTCTGAGAATTTGGATTTGAATTTTTTAGCCGATAATTATGAACGTTCAATCAAGGATGTTAGAAATTAACATATTTGAATTAAAAAGTCAATGGCTGATTCTTAAAACAAAAAAACGCCCGGTTAAGGGCGATTTTTAGTCGCAGTCCCGAAACGGAGACCGCGACGGGGCAAAAATTATTATTTGGCTTTTTTCATCTTGTTCAAGCGCAGATTGAGGCGTGATTTTTTGCGGGCGGCGGTATTTTTCTTGATGACGCCTTTTTGAGCGGCCTTGTCGAGCGCTTTCATAGTTTGCTTGACCAGGTCGGCGGCCTTGGCATTCTTGGCTTCGATCGCCTTCTGCGATTTCTTGATCAAGTCCTGGATATGAACCTCAATATTGTTATTGAAGGCGCGGCGCTTGATATTCTTGCGATATTCTTTCGCGGCGGATTTAATATTCGGCATAAATATTTTAATTAATAATTAAAAATGTAAATCTCAAAATGCAAAATTATAGAATTCGCCTGAGGCAAAAAAATACTAATTAATTTTTCATTTTGACATTTTCATTTTACACTACTTTGTCGGGCTGCTGGGAATTGAACCCAGTCTACATGCTCCCAAAGCACGCGTACTACCGGTATACGACAGCCCGTCTTCGTCACCCTGCGGGCGACTTCGACGGGTAGAGCCCGCGTAACCCGCACTAATCTATTAACCATTATTTATTTAGAAAAATAATTTCCGTTATGGCCGTTTTCGTCACAAGGATTTAATAAGGTCCCATCGGAAATGTGATTTTGGAAGGCATCGTTTCCGTAGCGAAACCGAAAAAATCAGAGATAGAATTTTTTGGATTTTTCGAGACGTACTCGCGTACGTTGAGAAAATCCGAAAAATTATAGCCTGATTTTTACGGTTGCAGCAGGAAAAAGATGCCTTCCAAAATCACCCCTGTGCCGAGGGTGAGAATCGGACTCACAACACAGCGATTTTCAGTCGCTTGCTCTACCACTGAGCTACCTCGGCGAAAATACTGTAAAATGCAAATCTCAAAATGAAAAATTTTTCATTTTGACTTTTTCATTTTAAACTACTGTTGTTGCGGGGGCCGGATTTGAACCGGCGACCTCCAGGTTATGGGCCTGGCGAGCTGCCACTGCTCTACCCCGCGATGTTCAGATCGAAAGATAAGAGAGAATAGATAAGAGATATTTAAATCCCCGTTCATTATCTCTTCTCTCTTATCTTTAATCTGCTCTCTGTTTAAGGTGTGGGCAATGATGGAATCGAACCATCGACCTCGTCATTATCAGTGACGCGCTCTAGCCATCTGAGCTAATTGCCCGAAAAAATAATGCTAATTTTCGAATGATGCGAATCTACGAATATAATAATTCGCCTGTTCCCGATTCACATTTAAAGGTGCTTTAAATTCCGCAAATGTCATAACTCGCCTTAAGCCAAATTGTACATACGAAAAAAAGCCCCCATAAAGCTGATGTCAATATAACAAGAAGTCATGGAAAAAGCAAGCTAATTTTAGACGATATTTATTGTATAAAAAAAAGGCTTATCCGTCAATGACGAATAAGCCTTAACCGTTTAATACTTGGCGATACGATCCTGCGACATCGGGAATGTATCGCTTAAAAAATTCACTCCGATAACCAGAGTGTCTTTCCGGAATTGAGTCGTCGCCACCTGGTCTTTTCCTGCCAGCGACCAGGAACATCGCGTCTTATTGATTTGATCGAGATGTCCGCTGTTTTCCCTGTACCACTTGAGATGGTAAAGCATCATATGGCGCAGGGCCAGAGTCTGGATATTTTCAGCTCTGATCTTTTTGGCGGTTGTCTCCCGGCGCAAACATCTTTTACCGATATCGGACAGGTCTTCGCAGCGAACGGCATGCGGCTCAACAAAACCCGGCCACTCTCTTTCAGTAACACCGTTCAGGCTATCCGAAAATTCAATCTCAACCGGATAGACTCTTCGCGAAACGAACAGCAGCTTCTCATAAGAAAGGATTTTTGAGCCTGGGTCAAAAATGACGCGATTATAGCCCCCTTCGCTTTCCGGAAGCTTAACGCTGGAAAAAGGGAACCTGATGCCGAAATCACTGCAAAAAAAACCATACCAATCTTCCGACAGATCGCCAAAAAGTTTCGCCTCGGCCATGGATTTTTGCGACTCCGCCCGGCAAGATTCGATCTTCAAATCCTGGGCTGACTTTTTTCTGAATGGATTCCAAAAAGGTTTCATTGGCTACCTCCAATTACGTTTAAGATATAAAGGACATTAAAAATCTTTATAAATTACCAAATTTTGGCTATTTTGTCAATCATAGTTATCCACAATTGGTAAATATTATCGCTAATATTAAGTAAATAAAATTAGCTTGCCTGACGGCAAACTAATTTTTTTATCACAAATTAGTGCAATTCTATAATTTTATCAACTTACTGAATTCCTCCTCCTGCTGAAACGGCCCGATCACGGCCAGATTCAATTTTTCATTCTGGAAGATATCTTTGGCGACCCGGCGGATGTCTTCAGCCTTGACCTTGTCGACCTTGGCGAAATATTCTTCGGGGGTCAGTAGATTTTCCTTGAGCACTTCCCGCTGCGCGTACCAATTGGCGACATTATCCGAAGCCTCAAAACCGATCACGGTGCGGCCTTTGATCAAATCTTTAGCGCGTTTCAGTTCGGCGGCACTCACTGGTTTGGTTTTTAATTTTTTATATTCTCCCAAGATTAATTTGATCGCCTGTTCCTGTTTGCCGACCGGAATCCCCGCTTGCGTGGTCAGATAACCGGTATCAGTATAAGTTTCCACGGTCGTATGGACGAAATAAGCCAAGCCTCTCTTTTCCCGCAATTCGCTGAACATCCGCGAACTCATCGACCCGCCCAGCAGCACCGACAAAACTTTTGAAATTATTTTATCTTCATGATAAGTGTCATAAGCGCGCACCCCTAAAGAGATGATCGCCTGATTACCTTCCTTATAATGGATCCGAACCGCCGGCGCCTTTTGCGCGTCCGGAATGCGGATCTTGTCTTTGAAAGGCGAACGGGTCATCTTGCCGAAATAGCGGGCGGCCAGACGCTCGGTCTTCTCGCCGATATCTCCGGCCAGACAAAGCACCGCCGAGTTGGCGCCGTATTGCGAAGTGAAATAGTTTACGAAATTCTGGCGCTTGAAAGCCAGGATATTGGCTTTCGTACCGGCAATCTCGCGGCCGGCCGGCGTATCGCCGTAAAGGCAGGCTTCAAAAACGTCTTCAATATACATCATCGGATTTTCGTGATACATATTGATCTCCTCGACGATCACGCCTCTTTCTTTATTGATCTCCGTGCTGGAAAATTCCGAATTCAAAAGCATATCGGATAAAATATCCAAAGCCATCGCGATCTTGGAACTGTCGACCTTGATATAATAACCGGTATATTCTTTGGCGGTAAAAGCGTTATATTCGCATCCCAGCGCATCTAATTCGCTGGAAATTTTCTGGGCGTTCGGCCTTTTTTTCGTCCCCTTGAAAAACATATGCTCGAGAAAATGCGAAAGCCCGCTCATCGACAAGCTTTCGTATTTCGCGCCCGTGCCGAACATCACCAGCGCGGTGATGGTCTTGGTGCCTCCGATCGGCGCCATGATCAATTTCAAACCGTTGTCCAGAAGACTGCGATGATATGAGCCGGCCGCGGCTGTCTGGCAGGCTTCCGGCCGGGCGATTTCCACGCCATCGCCGGGCTTGATCCTTAACGAAGTCCGTTCGGCGATTTTTTCGGCAAAGGATTTCCCGACGACTGCGGTTTCCGCCGTCTTCCGGCCCCGGGCTCCGCTTCGAATCGGCACTTGCCGCAAATTTACCGCTCCGCCAGCCGGTGAAATTTCCCGTTCGTCAGCAAGCCGTTTCGGCCTGGCGCTTCGGATCGCCACCTCTTGATTCGGCGGTTCCGCCGCTCTTTCGCGCAAGTCTAAATTACTCGTCTCGCGTCTCGATTCATTCGAATCATTATTAAGCCGGGAAAGTTTTTTCTCGACTTTGCTTAAGAATGAATGAGACGGCGCAATTTCGCCCGGACCAAGTTCCGCTTCGGACTGCCGCAACGCCTGCCAATCATCGGCCTCCTCGCTGGCTCTCTGCCGCTGTCCTTGCCCGGAAATCCTGACCTGAACTTGCCGCTGCACCGAAGGGCGCTCCGCTTCGGGATCTTTTCGGCGCAAATCCAACTTATCAATTTTTACCTTAGCCATAATATTAAATGATAGTTCCTTTTCTTCTCCCGCCAGAGCAGGATCCGTTTAGGATGACAATGTATTTTTAAATGTAAAACCCATTAATCCCCAAAACAACAAGACGCCGAAATGCAAACTCCAAAAATAATGGTCGAACATCATTATTATAACTAAAATCAAGAGTATCGACAAGTTTAAAATATTCTTTTTGTTCCACGATTTGACAAACAGATAAACCAATAAGACGGCAAAGAATAATAATCCAAAAATTCCGGTCTCCGCCCAGACCAGCAGAAAGACATTGTGCACCGGATTAAGCGTGTCCCAGGCGCGCTGCGGATCATTGACGGCGAGCGCTTTGGTGTAATTTCCGATACCTGAGCCGAATAGCCAATTTTTCCGGATCAGCCCGAGTGAATCATCCTGATAGGTCTTCCTTTCCGAAATTGATTTAAGCTCCAGCCGGGACGAAACCTGGGCGCGGGTGATGAATAAATTCTCGTAACTAACAAAAATGACTCCGAATAAGAACGCCGCGATGACGGCGATCAATCCCAGCCGCTTTAAGGCCGCCCAATCCCGGTTGAACCAATAAAAAATGGCCATCAAGATCAAACCGCCGGCCAGAGCCAGCGCGGCCGACCGCGAAAAGGTAAAGACGAAAGCAGACGATAAAGTAAGAAGTAAGAAGTAAAAAGTAAAAATATTTATAATTTTTAACTTTTCGCTTTTAACAATATCTCGCTTGAAGTAACCGCTTAAATAAATATAAACCAATATTATTAACCCGATCGCCAAAAGGCCGCCCAGAATATTCGGGTGATCCAGGGATCCGTAGGCTCGCAGCCAGCGTTCGGAAATACCGTTCGCTCCGGCGGTTTCGATCACCGCCGTGCCAAGATCTTTTGAAGAATGAGCGGCCAAACCCAGCCATTTATCCGCGAAGGTTCCCTGCAGCAAGAATTGCCCGATCGCCAAACCGGACTGGATCAGCAGACCAGAAAAAAAGGCCGCGGCCAATTTAACCTGACTGTAGCGAGCCTTGACGATCAGCCAGAATAATCCCAGGCCGAGCAAAAAAATCAGATAGCGATAAACCGCCAAGATGGTATCGGATGCGAAAAAAATCGAGATAAAAACAAATAAATCCAAGCCTGACAAAATCATCCAAATCCCCGCTCCTTTCCAAGGATCCCCCCTCCTTTCCAAGGAGGGTTTTAGGGGTGGTTCTGGTTGGTGGTTCTCGAGTTGGTCTATTCCCGGAATAAGTTCATTGCGTTTCTGCGCCTTGGTTCGCCATGACCAAATAAAATATAAAATCAATAAACCGATCAATAAAATATCCGTCCCGTACAGCGCGATCGTCCCGTATTCCCAAACGCCGCCGCCCAGCTGCGTCTGGCGCAAAATCAACTTTGTCTGCCAAGGAAGCAAAAATACTAACAAATACAAACCATATTCGAGTAAATTTTCAATTTTCAATTTACAATTTTCCCTGGCCGCGTCCCGCGTCCGCGGGCAGGCAAACAATTTTAAAATTTTAAATTTTTTAAACATTTAGTTTATTCTTAATTCTTCTTTCTTAATTCTTAATTGTTCGCGAAACTCTCGCCTGCGGTCATTCTCATGGAACTTCAGCATTTTATCATTGATCACCACCCTGGTGTCGCCTGTCGCCGCCATCGCTTTGATTTGAGGATTAATTTTCCACCACTGGATCGTTTGGGCTGATTTTTCCAGCCAATCGCCCAACACGCCTGATAAAAAAAATGTCCGGATTCTTTTAATCGTTCCTGAAAAGGCATTATCGGCAACGCACCGGATTTTTACCGGCTGTTTCGGCAGAATGTTAGGAAAAAAATTCTTGATCCATGAATTGGCAACCCAGAGTCTTTCATAACATTCCAGGCCGTAAATCGGCTCCAAAAAACCGAGCCAGTAACAAAAATAGGGGTCGGCCAGATCGGTAGGCCCGCAATATTTTGCGGGCTTTAAAGCGATTTCTTCTAAATTCAAATTATCTTCGCTTAAATAAAAACTTAAACAAACCCGATCCGCGGTTTTCTGGCCGCGGGCGCGCAGGCGAAATAAATCCAAAATTATCGTGGCGCAAAATCTGGTCAGCCATAAACGTTTCGGCGCGGTGATGATGAAAAAATCAATATCCGATTCGGGGCGATAATAAAAATTATTGCAAATTGCCACCATCTTGACGGTCGGAATAAAATGCAGCAGCCAGGCCGCGCGCTTGGCGATCTTGAATTTCTTCTCGGATAAATAAAAAAATTCTCGCCTTTTTTCGATCAACCCCTCACGTCCAGCCAAAAAATAAAAACCGTTTAATTCCCCTCTTGAGAGGGGTGGACAGCCCCTGGCTGGACGGGGTGTGTTAAGGTTGGGCGAAAAAAATAAGCTTGATGTGTTCCCCATCGTAACACACCCCGCCTCGCCGGGCTCGGCACCCCTCTCGAGAGGGGACTTTTCGCCAAGCACTTGTAGTAATTCTCCCAATTCCGCCTTCACTGGCAAAAACCGCCAGATTTCCATGGCGGTCAGCGGATAATCGAAAATATCCAGAAAAAGCAAGGGTTTTATAATGTCTTCTTGGCTAACCATTGACAAAATTAATATAATATGTAAGAATCAAGTGTCAAAGAATGTCCATTAACCTCAAAAAGGGAGATATCATGCGATTCACTTTATACGCCGCCATCGTCCTTACCGTTTTAACAATTATAGAATTAATAGTTGGGACAATACTATTTGTTCTGCCCGCGACCCACAATTCGCCATTGGGATTTACGGCGAGCATGGCATCTATTTTATTTCCATTTCCCACAATAATCCTTTGGGCGATCTATCTCTCGGCGAGAGATATCCTTAAGAAGGTGGAAAAAAAATAATCGTAAAACATATCTCCCGAACCACGCAAATAGCCCTCACCTTCAACTCACAAAGGAGACAATGTATGAAAGGAACATTAACGATCACCGGCGCAACAAAGCAGCAAATCGCCAGATTGGAATCATTATTTCCCGGTAAACTGCTTTTCGACTCTGCACAAAAAAAAGAAATTACCGTAGTCCTGTTCAGCACCGACAGTCCAGACGATCAGCAGGAGGCAGCCGCGGCAGTATTCGTTCTCGAGAATACTATTCAAAAACAATGAATGGAAGATCAAGTTACGATTCGACGGCCTTCAAATCACTGAAGGCTGTTTTTATTTGATGCCATAATCCTTGCTACTTTTTAAATAAACGCGGCAAAGACTTTTACGATGATAGATTCCTCGCCGCGCCGGCTCCGCCCAAGGCGGACGCAGTCGGAATGACAGGGGGAAGGTTAAACCTTCTTACTTCTTACTTTTTACTTGTTACTTCATTCTTCCCCTTTCGGCCTTTCCAATTCCAGCACTTCTATTTTTGATTCCTCGCCGGTTATCCTAATTACATCTTTATCGACTTTCTTGAATTCTTTATACGCCGAATTGTAATGATTAACAGTCGTACACAAAGAATTGCCGAGCTTCTGGAAATATTCATCATAAGAATTAAGATGCCGGCCGAGTTTTTCGACGTTGGCCTGGATTTCCTTGGCCGTTTCTTCGATCTTCATCGCCTTCAAACCTTGCAGGACGGTTTGCAGATAAGCCAGGAAAGAAGTCGGTGAAACGATAATAACTTTGCGGTCGCGGAAGGCGTATTCGATCAAATCGCGAGTATTTATTTTAACGGCGCCGACTTTGTTGATCAACAGATCATAATAGATCGCTTCAGAAGGGATGAACATAAACGCGAAATCCATCGTCCCCTTCTCCGGTTTGATATATTTGGAAGTCTCATCAATGCGATTTTTAAGATCCTGGCGGAAAACTTTTTCCAGATTTTCCCGCTCGGTAGCGTCAGTGGCATCCAGAATACGTTGATAATTTTCCAGAGAAAATTTGGCATCGATCGGAATGATCTTGTCTTTGACAAAGACGACGGCATCGACGATCAAATCGGCCGCGCCATTCTTATCCTTGCCCAATTTATATTGCATCTCGTAAGCGCCGGGCGGCAAAACATTCTTCAAAGTTTCTTCCAAAAAATATTCTCCCAAGACGCCGCGCTGTTTCGGATTCTGTAAAATATCCTGCAAATTCTGCAATTGGCCAGAAAAATTTATTACTTGCTTATTCGTTTCATCCAGCTTTGCCAGTTTTTCCGAAACTTCAGTGATCACTTTCTGCGATTGGGTATGCATTTCCATCATCATCTTATTCGCCTGGCCGGTCACGCCCTGCATCAACCCGGCCGTCTTGCCGAACTGATCCTGTGTCGTCTTGTAAGCTTCAGAAAGTTTGGCGTCGAGCGCTTTACGCATTTCTTCATTCTGAGCGCCTAAGTTGGCCAAACGCTCCATCATCACCGCAATCTTTTCATCACCCACCCCGCCTTTTTTATTGAGTAAAAAATAAACGACCGCCGCCAGGCCCAAAAGGACTAAAATCAATAAAACAATAGTTAACAGCTGCATATTATGATAATTAATTTATTTGAATTATTACTAAATTTTAGCATTTTAGCGGCCCAAAATCAAGTCAAACAAAAAACTGCTTATTCGTATAGTTAAGCAGTTATTTATTCAAGATATTTGAACCGCGGCACGATCTTCCCGTCAACTTCCACGCTTTCCAGAAACATTGCCAGCGGCCGAACCCAGAGGCCGCCGTCATCATATAATTTCTTATAAACGACCAGCTCTTCCTCGGTCTCACTATGCCTGGCCACGCCCAAAACTTCATACCGCTTGCCTTTATAATGCTGATAAACTCCCAATTTAAGCACAAGACTAAAAAATTATTTCAAGCATCTTAACTCGAAATATATTTCATCATAAATATTAAACAAAAAAATCTTCCAAAATTTCTTCCCGGGGAGCAAATTTCTCAACTTGTGCCGCCAATCGACTGAATAATTATAAAACTCCGCCTTTTCCACTTTGAAACGGGCCGAAGAATAAAAAGAGAAATAATGATCGCTGGAAAAATAAGAGAAAGTGTCCTCGGTAAAAAAATTGCGGTGGGTCGGATCCTTAAAGGCCGCGTCGCTCTTGGCATACGGCACGCGAATCTTTACCAGCCCGTTAGGTTCGAGGAGCCGGTGGATTTCCTCCATTGTCGGCAGCAAAGACGCGACGTGTTCCAGAACATTATCAGCGACGATCTCAGACACTGAACTGTCGGCAAAAGGATAGGGCCGGACGTCCAGATCGTGGACAATATCAGTCGCTTCAGTTTTTATCCGATCGACGCCAAGGTAACCAGGAACCCTTTTTTGGCCGCAGCCGAGATTTAGTTTTATTGTCATAAAAAAATTTCAAATAGAATTCCCGCAATAATTTGGCATCATCCAGCGCATGGTGCTCGCGGTATTTTTTCCAGTCAATGCCCATTTTCTCAAAAGTGCCGTCACGGTCGGCATCGCCGAAATCTTCCGGGTTCTTACCTAAGGCGAAGAACATCGAGGAGATATCGATGGTGATCCAGTGGAAAATATTGGTCTTTCCCGGCCCCATGATATTTTTCAGATAGACCGCATCGTAATTATCGATGTAAGAAAGCAAGAATGGCGTGCTGGATCCGGCGAATTTTTTTATTTGCTTCAAGGCCTCGCCCGGACTGATCTTGTCGCCGGTCAAAAGTGGAATGACATTTTCCTTCACCCATTCATCAGGCTCAACCGTGCTTTCCAATTCCAAATATAATTCCTCGCCGTTCATCTTAACCATGCCGATCGACAAAAGCTCCCCTCGCTTGGTATCAAAGGAAGAGAATTCCGAATCGTAAAAGATTATATTATCGGAAAAAGGCTCCATACTTTAAAAATATATTTTATAATTCTCCTTTTATTTCTTTTTCCAGTCGATTTAAAAAACTCCGGTGATATTCAAGCCGTTCGCGTCCGATTTCTTTGGCCCGCTCAGTCTGCAATTTATCCACCAGAAGCGAAACCTTGATTTCTTGTTCGATTTGCGGACTGTGTTTGGTTTTGTCCCGGATGCGTCCGGTCGGTTTCCCGCCCATATTTTCATCAAGATATTCCTGGATATTTTCCACCCGGCGATAGATGTGGGCGTTATTCCGGCCGACCCAGGTGAACTCGCGGGCGACGCCGATCGCGCCGATCGCATCAAGCTTGTCGGCGTCAAAAAGTATTTTGGCTTCGATACTTTGCGGCGGATGTTCCGAACGATAGCGGTGAGAAATTACGCACTCCTGCACGCGTTTTATCTTTTCCGGCGGATAACCCAATTCGGCCAATATTTCACCGGCCATTTCAGCGCCCAGGACGGCGTGATCGGTCTTGCCGCTCGGATCCGCTTGTTCCTTGGCTTCCGCGATATCGTGTAAGAGGGTGGCAATCTCCAAAATTTCCCGATCAACCGGCTCGGAAATTACTTCAGCCAAACGCATTGCCAAATTACGGACGCGCCTGACATGATCCATATCGTGCGTCGGGTCCGACATCCCGCCTAACTCCGCGGCAACGATCTTGGTCAATTTTTGAAAATCAAACGGCATAGTGAAACATTAATTTCCGAGAATTATTTCGACCCGAGTATTTTTTTCAACTCATCGATCGCTTCGGCTAAATCCTCTTGCGGCTCCCAGCCCAAGAGTTCCCGCGCTTTCGAGGTGTCGGCCAGACTGTCTCTAGGCTCCAAGCGAGCCGGAATGTTGACCGTCGGTCCGCCGATCAAAGCGGCAATCTCGTTGACCGAATGATTATGGCCGGCGCCGATATTGATCACTTCGCCCATCCCCACTTTAGCGCTTTCGGCAGCTAAGAGATTAGCCCGGACAATATCGCGGACATGAGTGAAGTCGCGAGTTTGTTCGCCGTCGCCGGTGATGGTCATCGCCTCGCCGTTCTGCCACTGGCGCAAAAATTTGGCGATCACCAAAGCATAGGCGCCTTCCGGATCTTGGCGCGGACCAAAAACATTAAAGTAGCGCAAACAAACAGTCGGCAATTCATAAACTTCACTCCAAAGGCGGCAATAAAGTTCGCCGATATATTTTTGCAAGCCGTACGGGCTTTTCGGCAGCGCGATCATATCTTCGGTCAACGGCATTTTAATCTGATCGCCGTAAGCCGAACTGGAAGCGGAATAAACCAATTTCTTGACGCCGGCTTCTTTGGCCGCCATCAAGACGTTGATCGTGCCTTCGACATTCACTTTATTGCTTTCCCGCGGATGTTCGATGGAATATTGGACTCGGGGCAACGCGGCCAGATGAAAAACATATTCCGCATTCTTGAAAATAGGTTTGATCTTTTCCCCGTCAGTAATATCTAAAATATGCAAGGTCGCTTTAGAATTGACGTATTCTTTTTTCCCGGCCACTAAATTATCAATCACGTGAACGTCAAAATCCAGCTCGACGAGCGCGTCGACTAAATTTGATCCGATGAATCCCGCCCCGCCGGTAACCACGACTTTATTGCTCATAGTTTAATTTCCAAAATAGATTTATTAACATTTTGCTTTATTTGAAGAACCTCGAATTGTTTTCACTTTATCACCCCGAGCCCCAAAAAGCAAGAAAAAACGCACACTTAATGACGTTTTTACTATGCCAAATTTTAGCGACGTCCGAGATAGGCCAACATTCCTTGGGTTGGATCAATTTTATCGCGCCGGGCGGAAAAGAATTTTTCCGGGTTATCATAAGTGCATTCTAAGCTTGATAAAATATTTTTCACTCCTGAGTTTCGCAACCGCAGCTCGGCTTCCCCGCCCAAATCGGCGAACAGCTGGCCGCCGCGCTGTTCGATGTTTTTTTGGTCAAATCGCGCCGCCACTTCTCCTCCCACTTCGTAGTGGCAACTGCCGATATGCGGGCCGATGACTACTTGGATATTTTCCGGCTGGGCGCTGAACTCCTCATTCATTTTTTTAATGGCCTTTTCCAAGATTCCCCCAATCAAACAATGCCAGCTGGCGTGAATCATCCCGAGCCCTTTAGTAACCGGGTCAAAACAAAAAATCGGCAGACAGTCAGCCGCCGTTACAGTTAAGAATATATTCTGAACATTGGTAATCAAAGCGTCGGTGTTCAATAAATATTTCCCAGCTGCTTCTTGACCGACTAGGCTGACGTTAGTTCCATGGGCAATCCCGCCGGCAACTACCAATCCTGGATCGATTTTCAATTTTTTAAAATACTGCTCGCGGTTAGCGCGAACAGCTTCGTCGACCGGCAATTTATTCCACCAGACCATCGAGCCGTCGGACCGTTCGGAAAGGCCGGCCAAAATTTCCGGATATCCGGAAAAAATTATTTTCATAAAATTTTCTTTCTCATATATTTTTGGTCCCGCAGCAGTCTCGCCTCGGACTGCTGCGAAAATTATCTATTAGTTAGTCGGCGTCGCAGTCCGAGGCGAGACTGCGACGAAACCAAAATTATTTATCCCAGCCGAACTCGCAATATTTTTCTCCCTTAAGATAACAATTTATCGCGGTTCGAATATAGAGAATTGTATTTTCCGGCAATTGCTTGAGCGGAAACCAGGACAAATCAATACATTTATCCGGTTCGATATTTTTAATTTCCCCGCCCCACTTTTTAACCTTGAAAAACAGATCGATCCTTTCATGATCGCCGCAATTACGATGCATGGTTAGGGCTAAATCCAAGTCGTCAACCGATATTATAATTCCTGCTTCTTCCGCCGCTTCCCTTTTCATCGCTTCCCTCATGGTCTCGTTGCTTTCCGCGTGACCGGCGACGAGGCCATAGTTGCCGTCTTCAAAACCGGTATTCTGCCTTCTTAAAAGTAAAATTTTTCCATCACGGATGAGCAAAGCGTAAATGGAAGGTATTAATTTAAACCGTTCTTTATTGGGCATAAATACTATAAATGTCAGGAATAAACCCACCCCGTCTTCGCCAGGGGCGAATCCACCTCCGCCTCGGCAAGCTTTCGGCGAGACGGGCCTCCTAGGGGACTTTTTTACTTTTTACTTCTTACTTTTTGCTTATTTACGCCCCACAGCATTTCTTATATTTCTTTCCGCTTCCGCATGGGCAAGGATCGTTCCTCCCGACTTTCTCGCCGGCGGCATTAAGAGTCTTTTGTTTGACGTTGTCAAAAGCGGAGCGGCCGTCGGCGGAGGCTTCGGCGGTTTTGGCCGGAGCGGAAAAAGTCCGGGCGCGCTGGAGAAGATTCGGCGCCATAAAACCGAGGGCGCTTAATCCCTGAGCCGAGCCGAATTTATAAATTCCATAGACGACTTCTTTTTGGATCAGATTATTCAATTCGGAGAACATCCGGAAAGCTTCTTTCTTGTATTCCACTAAAGGATCGCGCTGGCCGTAGCCGCGCAAGCCGATCCCCCGCCGCATATAATCCATCGAATCGAGATGATCGACCCAGAGCGAATCGATCGAACGCAGCAGAATATTTTTCTCGATATCGCGCCAATCCAGTCCCGCATCGGCATAATCCTTTTCCATCTTGCCATAGCGCTCGCCGGCTAAACCGACCAGATGCTCAATAATCTTGGTCCGCACCAGCGCCTTTTCCAATCTTTTTGTTTCATCGGCAATGCCGGTAAGGTCGGTTTTGAGATCGCTTTGCGCCGGGAAGATCGAATTAACCGTTTCATAAATCTCGTTGATGTTCCAGGTTTTAATATCTTCGGCCGCGGTATGAAAAGAAACCACCTGCTCCAATTCTTCTTCGATCATTTCCAGAATTATTTCCGATAATTTTTCCGGTTCGGTTTCGGCAGTCGCCAAAATAACGTCGCGGCGGCGATAGATCGCTTCGCGATGCTTGTTGATCACGTCGTCATATTCGACCAGATGTTTGCGCAGATCGAAATTATTCGCTTCCACTTTTTTCTGCGCTGTCTCGATCGAGCCGGTGATCATCCGGTTCTCGATCGGCATATCTTCCGGCAATCGCAAGGTCGTCATCAACTTTTTCATCCGGTCGCCGCCAAAAATGCGCATCAGGTCATCCTCGCAAGAGAGATAAAATCGGGACATCCCCGGATCGCCCTGGCGTCCGGCGCGACCTCTTAACTGATTATCAATGCGGCGGGCTTCGTGGCGCTCGGTGCCGATGACGTACAAACCGCCCAAACTTTTGACTTTCTCGCTTTCTTCTTTCCAAGCCGCAATCTGTTCCGGAGTCATATCCTTCTCCAGCTGTCCGCCCAGAATTATATCGACGCCGCGGCCGGCCATATTGGTCGCCACCGTAATTGCGCCGAGTCTGCCGGCTTGGGAAATGATGCGCGCTTCCCGTTCATGATTCTTGGCATTCAAGAATTCCGGCTGCAAGCCTTCGCGAACCATCAATTCGGAAAGTAATTCATTTTTCTCGATTGAGATCGTACCGACCAAGATCGGCTGGCCTTGGATATGCTTTTCCTTAATGTCCTTGATCACGGCCTGAAATTTTGCCAGCTCGGTTTTATAAACCAAGTCGTTCAAATCCTTTCTGACCATTTCCTTATTAGTCGGGATGACCACGACTTCCAATTTATAAATTTTGGCGAATTCTTCCGCCTCGGTGACGGCGGTACCGGTCATACCGGCAAGTTTTTGATACATCCGGAAATAATTCTGGAAAGTGATGGTCGCCAAAGTCTGCGATTCGCGCTGAATCGCCACGCCTTCTTTGGCTTCGATCGCCTGGTGCAAACCTTCGCTGTAGCGGCGGCCCGGCATCAAACGGCCGGTGAATTCGTCGACGATCAAAACTTCGCCGTCCTTGACGACATAATCTTTTTCGCGATGGAAGATGACTTCCGCCTTCAAAGCCTGTTCGATATGGTGAACCTCGCCGATTCCTTTTTCCACGTAAATATTGCCGATACCCAGATAGCCTTCCATTTTCTCGATGCCGTTTTCGGTCAAAGTGACGGCACGCATCTTTTCGTCGACATTATAATCTTCATTCACTTTCAAACGGCGGACCAAGTCGGCGAATTTATAATATTTATCGGTTGATTCCTCGGCGGCCGCGGAAATGATCAACGGCGTCCGGGCTTCATCGATCAAGATCGAATCGATCTCATCGACGATGGCATAATTCAAACCGCGCTGCACTTTATCGCCGAGCGTCGGGACCATATTATCGCGCAGATAATCGAAACCAAATTCATTGTTGGTGCCGTAGACAATATCGCAAGCATAAGCTTCTTTCCTTTCCGCCTTGCGGAAATGGGCCAGGCGTTCATCGTATTTTTCATCTTCATTGGTGTAAGCTGCGTCATAGATGAATGAAGCTTGATTGATGATCACACCCACGGAAAGTCCCAGAAAATTAAAAATCGGAGCCATCCAGCCGGCGCCGACGCGGGACAAATAATCATTGACGGTAACCAACTGCACGCCCAAACCGGTCAATGCGTTCAAGTAAAGCGGCAAAGTCGCCACCAAAGTCTTGCCTTCACCGGTCTTCATTTCCGAAATCTGGCCGCGATGCAAAACAATGCCGCCCATTAGCTGGACATCGAAATGCCGCTGGTTGATTTTCCTCTTGGCGGCTTCGCGCATCACCGCAAAAGCGTCAGGAAGGATTTCGTCCAGCTTAACCTTAAGCTCGTCTTTCGGCCGCTCGATAATTTCCATTTCCGGATCGCTGGACGGTTTCCGCACTGCCAGTCGTTCTTTCAACACCAAAGTCTGCCCCGCGAGTTCCTCGTCGGACATTTTTGAATATTTTTCTTCTAGTTTATTTATTTGCTCGACAACCGGCTCCAATTCCTTGACAACCTTCTCGTTCGGATCGCCGAAGATCGCAGTTAAGAATGACATTGCTATATTGCTATATTGCTATATTGCTATATTGCTAACGATTTCAAAATCGTTGCGCAACAATATAACAATATGACAATATAACATTGATTTTATTTTTACTTCACTTCTCTCATCTTCTCCTTAAACTTGATAATTTCGCGTTCCATATGATCCTTCACCTTGTCGATCGCTTTATACAAATCCTTTTCGGTTTTTTCCACCCGTAATAATTTGCCGTTCAGATCCAAATTTATTTCCGCGCGGTAGATCTCGCCCGATTGCTGGCCGCCGACGGCTAAGCCGACTTCGAAATGGCAATTGATCACCGGGATATCGCCCAGATATTTTTCCAGCATATCGCACTTTTTCTGGACATAATCGCGGATGGCATCGGTCAATTCGAGCTTGGTGGCTTTGATTTGGATTTGCATAAGCAAAATACGAGTCTGCGAATGTATCCTAATCTACGCATTTAAATTACGTAATATTAGAAACAAAGGCAAATTCGTTCTTTATTTTTTATTTTAATATTCTATGGTGATTTTACGGCAAAAATGGCCAAAAGTCAATTAAAAAAGGCGTGGATAAACAACGTCTTTTAAAATATCCTCCTAAACCAGCTCCTCAAATCGGCTGACCTTATGATTGGCGTCAAAATAAAACCGGGTGTGGATTTTCTCGCCGGCCAAAAGTCGCGGCAGCCAGTAATGGTCATCGTCCCACATTTTATCCAGCGGTAATTCTTTTATTTTAAACCACTTTAATTCTCCCTCACCGGTATCGTGCGGTTTGCCTTCCCATTCGCGCGCCA
Source organism: Candidatus Falkowiibacteriota bacterium (assembly GCA_963747695.1). Taxonomy (GTDB): domain Bacteria; phylum Patescibacteriota; class Patescibacteriia; order Patescibacteriales; family WJLG01; genus JAQTUZ01. Next base: position 76,246 of record CAVVFV010000010.1, read on the forward strand.
CAAAAACGTAAGTATAATTATTAATGCTCTGGTCAGGAAAAATAAATTCGATCTCGCCACGCTGTTCCAAATCCTTGATGACGATACCGGTTTCTTCCCGGACTTCCCGCTTCGCCGATTCGGACGGATCTTCGCCCGGTTTTAATTTTCCTCCCGGTCCGTTCCAATTTCCCTTGCCGAAACCGCGCGCTTTTTTTTGCAACAGAACTTCGCCGCGATCGTTCAAGATATAATTCAAATTGACGATATAAGGAAAATTCATAACGATTTAATAATCAATATCCAATAACCAATATTTAAAAAAATAATCAAATAAAAAAATATTAAATTATTTTGATATTTTTTAACGTATTGGTTATTTTTTATTGGATATTTATACCTTGTATCCCTTTTTCATATCCTTGTCTTCTTCCTCTCTTTTTTCTTTGATTATCTCCTGGGCTTTGGCGCGCAAAGCGACAGCCTCCATAGCATTTAATTCGGACGCGCGCTTAGATAAATAATCTTTATTATTCAATTCCGGATTTTCGATTACTTCGGCCAAAAGTACATCCAAAATCGTGCCAATCTTCGGCGAAGGAGGAATCTTCAAGTCATTCATCAGATCGGTCCCGTTGATTTTTAACATTTTCACTGAAACCGGATCGTTCTGCACCCGTTCGAACATATATTGCAGATGCCGCAATTTATACGGCTCGGCTTTGGGAGTTCCCGAACCCAAGCGGTCGGAAATGCGCAAATCGATCAGATCCTTCAGATTTTCTTTGCCGACTTTCTTGATCAGCCGGCGCACCGAAGCGGCGGTAACCTCGCCGACATTATAGTAAAACATATGATTGCGGACCAGATTGACGATGCGCTCCGTATCTGCGGCGGAAAATTTCAAACTCTTGCAAAGTCGTTCGGCCAAACGAGCGCCGACATATTCATGATTATAAAAAGTGGCGATGCCGCCGATGATCTTTTTCGTCTTCGGCTTGCCGACATCATGGATCAGCGCCGCCATCCGCACCTGCCATTCCTGGCTCGGGCAATGTTTGAGCGACAAGACCCCGTGATCAAAAACCGTATAGATATGATGCCGGCTCTGCTCGATCCCGACGCCTTGTTCCAATTCCGGAATGATATATTGCAATAATTTGGTTTCATGCAAAGCCATAATGCCGTCATAAGGGCGGGGGGATTGCAGGATTTTTATCAATTCGGCGGCGACGCGTTCGCGAGCGATGAATTTCAAAGCTCCCGCCATCTTGACGATCGCCCGTTCGGTTTTATCTTCGATCTTGAAATTAAGCTGGGCGGAAAAACGGATCGCCCGCATCATCCGCAAAGAATCTTCCTTGAAGCGATCATCCGGTTCGCCGACCGCGCGGATGATTTTTTTCTTGATATCTTTGACTCCGCCGAATAAATCAATGATCTGATAACCTTCATGCTCCAGCAAATATTTAGTCAAATCTTCCTTTAGGGGCAACCGGCTTTTTGAGCTGCGCATCGCCAAGGCATTGATCGTAAAATCACGCCTAGAGAGATCCGCATCCAAATCTTTTTCAAATACTACTTCGTCCGGACGGCGGCGATCGGAATAACCAGCTTCGGAACGATAGGTGGTTATCTCAATGGCATCCAAAACTTTGCTCAGCTTGCCCTCCGTAGCTCCGCCCTGCGGAGCGGAGGACGGGTTCTTTACCGGCAGAATCACCGTGCCGAAAGCATTTTCATAATGCGCTTCCGGGAATATTTTCAACATTTCTTCCGGCTTGGCATTAGTCGTGATATCCCAATCGCTTGGCGTTTTGTCCAGCAAAAAATCCCGGACGCAGCCGCCCACGACCCAGGCCTCAAAACCCGCTGCCTCCATTTTGATAATTATGTTTTCTAAATATTGGGGGATATTCATTAACAAATTTTTAATTTTTTAATTTTTAAATAATTTTTAAAGATTAATTTTTAAAGACATAATGAGGTCGGCTGTTTAAAAATTAAAAATTGTGGTTTCTTTAAAAATTACAAAAGTTAAAAATTATTTTAAAACTACTATTTCTTCTTCCAACTCAACCTTAAATCTGATCTTTATTTCCTTCTTCACGAAGTCGATCAATTCGATCACGTCTTTGGCCGTGGCCCGGCCGGTATTGACGATGAAATTGGCGTGCTCGAGAGAAATCTTGGCGCCGCCGAACGCCTTGCCCTTGAGACCATGGAGATCGATCAGATAGCCGGCGCCGATCTTGCCGCCTTTGGCAATCCCCTGCTCATCGATGAATTCGGCTAACTGGGGGTTGACACGGCGGATGTCGTCAACGAATAAATTCTTGAAAACCGAACCGGCATTGGGTAATTTGGGCTGGGTGGTATCGCGTTTTTTCATATTGTTGTCGACCAAAACATTGATTTGTTCAGCCGGCGCCGGCTTCAATCTTAAGGTGGCCGACCAGATGACCAAATCCGGATTTGTTTTAAAAATGCTGGCGCGATATCCGAACTGGCAATCTTTCTGGCTCAAAGTTTCCCAGCGATTTTTATGTAAATCATAAGCCTCGACCGTTTCCACGATATCACCCGTGTTCATCCCGAAACCGCCGGCATTGCCGCGGACGCAGCCGCCGATCAAAGCTTGCGGGATGCCAAAACCCCATTCCAACCCGGATAAACCGGCCGCGCGGGTCAAAGAAATGACATAGGCTAAAGAAGCGCCGGCGCCGCAATTAAAGCGAGGTGATAAATTTACCGCTTCGCGATTGGCAAATTTAATCACTAGACCGGGTAAACCTTCATCGGCAATCAGAAGATTCGAACCGCCGCCCAAATAATAAATCGGTTCTTTTTCTTTTCTTGCCCACTCCACCGCTTCAACCAGATCTTCCTTAGTGCCAACTTCGACGAAAAACTTCGCCGGTCCGCCGATTTTGAAGGTGGTCAGCGGCGCGAGGGGTATATTCTTTTTTATTTTTAGTTCAATCGGCATAACCCTATGTTATCATTTTTAGCCCAAAAATCAAGGGGAAATTAAAAAAATAGCCAATACCAAATAACCAGTATTTAAAACAATATTTTAATATTATATTATTTTTTGGATATTGATTATTTTATATTGGATATTCAATTATTAACTAGCGCTTCGCCGACCCGGAAGACATCGCCGGCGCCGATCAAGACAACCACCTGCCCGGGATCGACTGTTTCGCGCAGATATTTTTCACAAGCCGAAAGATCGGTAACATGGACAAAAATCTTACCCGGCTCGAATTCCTTCATCTTCCTGATCAAATCTAAACTGGAAACGCCGCCTTGTTTCTCGCGAGCCGAACCGTAAATATCTAAAACCAAAACTTTGTCGGCATCAGAAAAACTTTGGGCGAATTCATTAAACAAGGCTTTGGTGCGCGAAAAAAGATGGGGATGAAAAACCGCGATGATTTTTTCCTTGGGATAAGCGGCGCGCAAACCATCGAGCGTCGCCCTGATCTCGGTCGGGTGATGGCCGTAATCATCGATGATCGTCGCACCGTTGAATTTGCCCATGATTTTGGCCCGGCGGTCCGTGCCGGAAAATTCTTCCAGATAAGTTCGGATATCTTTCAAGTCCACGTCCAATTCGATGCTGGCGGCAATTACGGCCAAAGCGTTATAAACATTGTGTTTGCCGGAAAGACGGATCGAAAAATCGCCGATCACTTCGCCATCCATTTTAACTTTAAAAAATTGCTTGAGACCCTGCTGCTTGACGTCATAAGCGAAAAAATCCACGTCTTCCCGCTTCAAGGCATAAGTGATTATTTTGCCGCGGCAATTGACGTTGGCGATCTTGGCTATCTCGACATCATCAAAATTGGTCACCAAAAATCCTTTCTTAGGAATTTTTTCAATGAATTTAACGAAAGCATCGATATAACTTTCCAAGGTGGGATAAAAATCATGATGATCATGATCGATATTATTCAGCAACACTCCTTTGGGATTTAAAAATCTTAATTTATTCTGATATTCATCGGCTTCGATCACGGCATAATCGGATTCGCCGAAAACTCCGGCGCCATCAAATTGCTCCACCCTCGCCGCCACCAAAACGTTCGGTTTCTTGCCAGCCTTCCACAAAACATAACCGAGCCAGGCGGTGGTGGTGGTTTTGCCGTGCGAGCCGCAAACGGCAATGCCATATAGCTGGTTGAAAGCTTCACCTAAAACTTCGCCGTATGTCATCGTCTTGAACTGGCGCGCCAAAGCGACCGCGACTTCGATATTAGTTTCGGGATTATAGGCCGAAGAATAAACAATCAGATCGGCGTCAGCCGGAATATTATCAGCGTTAAAGCCTTGGTTAACCTTGATGCCATACTTGGCTAAAACCTTATCGGTCATAAAAACTTCCGCCGTATCCGAGCCGCTCACCGCATAGCCGCGCACCGCCAAAAATTGCGCCAACATAGTCATGCCGACGCCCTTGATGCCGATCAGATAAATTTTCTTGAGCTTGGAGAGATCCATAAACATCTTGCTATATTGTTATATTGCTATATTGTTAATCTTTTTTCCGTCGTGCAACAATATAACAATATGACAATTTAGCAATTTAATATTCCCCGAATAATCTTTTCTACTTCTTCATTCGCCCCTTCCTTGAACAGCGTTTTGATATTTCTTCCCAACTTTTCTCGCTCCGCCGGATTATCAAGCAAGTATTTGACGGCCGCGACCAGGGCATCACTGGATAATATCTTCTGATTAAGAACGGCGGCCGCATTATTTTCGATGAGCAGGGCGGCATTATCTTCCTGGTGGGAATCAGGCATCGGAATGACGATCGCCGGCTTGCCCGCCGCCGCGATTTCCGACAAAGTTCCGACGCCGGCGCGGCAAACGATCAAGCTGGCCGCCTTCATTGCGTCGGCGACTTGTTCTGAGTTTAAAAATTCATAAGGATGATAGTTGGCGTGCCGCTTGGCAATCATTTTGCCTTTGCCGGTCGAGTGGATGACCTGGCAAAAAGTAACCAAATTTTCCAAGCCCTGTTCGACCATTTTATTGACCCCCTCCGCCCCCGTTCCTCCGCCGAGGATAAATACCACCGGTAAATCATTATTCAAGTTGAATTTTTCCTTAATTGAAAATTGAGAATTGGGAATTGAAAATTTCCGATTGGGGTTTCCGGTCCAAACTGCTTTCTTGCCATAATCGTCCAACGATTTTTCAAACGTCACGGTGATGACTCGGGCGAACGGTGCCATTAATTTATTAGCCAGCCCGGGTCGGATATCCAGTTGATGAACCAAGACCGGGACACGCAAAAGCCAGGCGGCCCAAACCACGGGCACGGCCACAAAACTTCCGGCTGATAAAACTAAGTCCGGTTTTTCTCTTAGGATTAAAAAAAATGCCTGCCAAAAACCCAGCTTGATTTTGGCGACATCCCAAAAATTATGCCAGTCGAAATAACGGCGCAATTTTCCGGCGGCGATGGCGCGATAGCCGATGCCCGCCTCTTTAACCATTTGTTTCTCGACGCCGTTCTTCGTCCCGACAAACAAAAACTCAAAACTCCCCGCCGCGTCGCAGCTCCTCGGCGAGCGCCAATAAGGGCGAAACTGACCCGGCTGTTCCTCCGCCGGTCAAGATGATTTTCTTAGCTTTCTGCTCCATATTCCCAATCTTAGACCAAAACAAAAAATAACTCAAATTGAGTTATTTTTTGAATATAAATTATAGATCAAATTATTGAACTTCGGCGAAACCGCCTCCAGCGGAAGCAGTGTCCGGTTTTTCCTGTCCAAGGACGACAGTTGTCCCCAACAATTTTTGTATTTGGGCATCAGTATAACCTTCCTTTTTTAAAGTCCTGATCGTAGTTTCCGAATCAACGCCGCCGAGCTTATCTGAATTTACCATCGCCCAGCCGTGGTTCTCTTGTTCTTTCGTCATAAAGCTGGCGGGTTTTTCAGTTTCATCACCGGCAGATGCCATCATTTCTCCTTCAAGCGGCGCTTCCCTTATTTTATACTTCGCTTTGAGTTCATTATAAGCATCGGTCGAAGAAGTTCCTTTTTTCTGATGATACTCAATCTTGGTCGTATTTTTATCTTTTTCAAGAGCCGCTGCCGCAGTATCGGCATTAGCCGGAGGCATGTCCCAAGGCATAAATTTTTTGTTAATAATTAAGGTATTTCTTAAATCTTATTATAGTATAGCAAATATAGATGTATCTGTCAAGAAAAAAAATCAATTGCGGGCGGCGCTGGTTGTTTGCCGACTGATATTAGCTACTATTCCCAAGCCGATTAGAGCCGCCATCAAGCTTGACCCACCCTGGGAAACCAGCGGCAGCGGCACGCCGGTCATCGGAATCAAGCCGATGACGCCGCCGACATTGAAAAAAGTCTGGATGAAGAGCCAGGAGGCCACGCCGATGCAGAGCAGTTTGCCGAAAAGATCAGGCGCATACTTTGCCGCAACAATGATCCGGTAAAAAAGGAAAAGATAGATTAACAGGAAGGCGGTGTCGAAAACAAAACCGATCTCCTCCGCCATCACGGCGAAGATCGAATCGCCGTAAACTTCGGGCAGATAATTAAATTTTTGTCTGGATTGACCCAGCCCGCGGCCGAAAATCCCGCCCGACCCGACAGCAATCAGCGATTGATTAAGCTGATAGCATTGGGCTTTCGCGCCCGCGGCCGTGTCGAAGGCGCATTCGAATCTTTGCATCTGATAAGGCTTGAAATGGATCATCACCACCAAGGCCAGCGCCGCCAAAAGTACCACAATGACCAGATGCGATATTTTCCCGCCGCCGACAAAATAAACAACCAGGGAAACGACGCCGATAATCGCCAGGGTACCGAAGTCCGGCTGTAACATCATCAAAGCGGCAATCACCAATAACACCACCAGGAAAGGCCCGATACCCTGTTTGAAATCAGAAAGGTCTTTCCGCCGCGCTTCCAGCCAGGCGGCGAGATAAATCAGGAAAAATATTTTGACGAACTCCGCCGGCTGGAGGGAAAAACCGAAAATATCCACCCAGCTTCTGGCCGTCTCGCCCTTAAGCGCCAGACTGGGAATAAAAACCAATGATAAAAAGATGCATGAAAGGATCAGAAAGAAAAAAGCGTATTTGCGCCAGAGATGATAATCGATCTTATAACAAACGTAAAACATCGCCAGGCCGATCAGCGCGACTACCAATTGCCGCTTGAAGAAATAATCGCTCTCGCCGTAACGAGTGTAAGCGACAACTGCCGAAGCCGACGAAAGGAAAATCAGGCCGAGGACGACCAAAAGCCCGATGGTGATCAAGAGTTTCTTGTCGGGCGCATGGGTTACGGCCGTATTTCTTTTTTGGATGGGATGACCCACTTTAAACATTAACATGATGCGAATACTACGAATTTTTCGCGAATACCGCGAACATTTTAACGAATTTCAATTCGCTTCGCGGATTTTGTGGTATTCGCGTAAAATTCGTTGTATTCGTATTATATGACTAAAACTTGATATCCAGAAAAAATATCGCTAATCCGATGGCCGCGACGACGCCGGCGATCATCCAAAACCGCATAACGATCTTGGGTTCGGACCAGCCGATCGCCTGAAAATGATGATGGATCGGCGAAGATTTAAAAACTTTTTTGCCATTTCTAAATTTCTTGGAAATCATCTGGATTATCACCGACAATGATTCGATGACAAAAATAAAACCGACAAAAGGCAAGATAAAAACACTGTTAGTAAGCATGGCGATGACGCCCAAGGTAATGCCCAAGCTCATCGCCCCGGTATCGCCCATAATAAACCGCGCCGGCGTGATATTGAACCAGAGAAACGCGATCAGCGCGCCGATAATCACGCCGCAAAAAGCGGCCAGATCATACCGGCCCAAAGCGAAAGAGATGACTGAAAAAGAAGCGAAAGCGATCAGCAAAGTGCCGCCGGCCAGACCGTCTAAGCCGTCGGTTTCATTGACCGAGAAGGCGGTCGCGACGATAACAAAAATGAAGAACGGAATATACCAGGCGCCGATTTCCAGATTCGTCCAAAAAGGAACGTGCAAAGTCGTCCAGTCCAACTTGAAATAAAACCAGGCGGCGCCAAGCGCGGCGATTGCCGTATAAATCAACAGGCGGTGTTTCATCCGCAAGCCGCCCTTGCCCTGACCGCGGATATCCAACCAATCATCAAACAAACCGACCAAAGCGCTAAAGATCAAAATTGCCAACGGCAAAAGGGTTTCCGAGCGGGAAAAAAAGTTCAGCGGCGAAAGACCGGGGAAAATCAATCCGGCCAGATAAAAAAAAGCAATTAATATCAGCAAAGTTCCCCAGATCAGGATTCCGCCCATCGTCGGCGTCCCGGCTTTATGGAGGTGCAAAGCGGTAAAAATCGGGGTGTTGCCGTTGTTGCGGATCTGCTTGCCCATCTTATACTTATACAAAAAATGCGTCAGGATCGGCGTGCAGGCAAAGGCTAAAATAAAAGACAGCGAAGTTAGCAATAAGATTCGGACGAGTTGAAGTTCAGGCATATTGTAAGAGAAGAGAGAAAAGAGCAAAGAGCAGAAACAAACGATATCCTTTTCCGTCTTTTATCTCTCACTTTCAATTCTTATTTTTTTTATTTAGATATAATTAATTTGCTGATGATTTTTCCTTAACAAACTTTTATTAACTATTTTTTATCTATCCACATTCTTCTCTCTGATCTATTATCTCTGCTCTTTTATCTTTATCGGAAATTCATCCAATAAATCGGACCAAGGGCCAAAGATAGTAAGACATTAACCAGAATGGCTGTAGCTAAAAGCAGGTGAGCGACAAATTTAAAATTCTTGTTTTTTAGAAAAACGAATAACAGCAAAAAATTCAGCACGCTGACAAACAACCCCAGCAAAGGGATCATATACAGTCTTTGCGCATCACCGACCAGGTCAATGCCGAAATCGACCGTAAAATGCAGGACGGTCAGGCTGTCGCCGACCCGTCGGGCAAAGAGCCAGACAAATCCCCACAAGGAAATGTTCTGCAACACCAAAACAACCAGATAAATCCTGACGAAAAGCAAACCGAAAACCTCGGCCGAATTATAAGAAATTTTACCGCGGGCCAAATCAAGATAATGATAAATTTTAGATAAACCCAGCATAATGTTATCCGCCTCATGGCGGAGCCGCACTTCGAATGCGGCACATCCGAATTTAATCAACCCTATAAGTTTGATTTTATTTTACCTGCTATTCAGGCTTTTGCCAACTTGGTCAGCTCTTCGATATAATCAGGCGAAATCCAGGCTTTTTCATTAACTCTGATTTTATCAAGTTCCGCGGGATTCTTGACTGCGGCGGCCATTTTTTCTACCAGATCATTGGCGTTTCCCGGCTCGAATAAAATTCCTCCGGCCGCTTCGAGTAATTCCGTAATCCCGCCGATCTTGGCGCCGATAACCGGCAAGCGTGCCGCGATCGCCTCATAAATAACCGTAGGCGAATTCTCGTAACAGAGCGAGGGCACCACCAGGCAGTCAGCTGCCGCCATCAGCTCGGCCACTTCGCCGGGATTTTTCCGCCCCAAAATTTTTATTTGCTTTTTACCAGCCGCAATCTTTTTTAATTGCTCCAGCTGTGAACCCGCGCCGACAATCGTTAATTCCGCAGCTAATTCATTTTCTACAAAAAACTTGATAAATGTTTCTAGCAAAAATTTAACGCCTTTATGCTCCTCGATTTGACCGACATAGAGAAATTGGAAATTAGCAATTGTAAGTTTGGTATTATTGGAAACGATTTGCTTAGAAAAATAGTTTGGCAAAATTATTTTTTTGGAATTCTTAAAAAATCCCCGCTTCTCGTGTTCGTTTAACAGCCATTGGGATGGCGAAATTACAGCCGCGGGCGAACCGAGCAGCCGGCGCATCAGCGCTTGATAAATTTTAGCGTGCGGCGAATTCAATAGTTTTTCTTGGCCCCAAAACAGCAAGCCGGACGGGTGCAAGAGCTGAATGTCGTGCAAAACATGAATATGTTTGATTTTCATCCGGCGCAATAAGCGCGGAAGCAGATAGCCGATGCCTTGCAAATTATTAGTTATGGCCAAGTTCGGTTTTTGTTCCTGCAATATTTTTTTTATCTTAAAATAATTGGCTAGATTAAAAATATCCCCCAGATGCCAAAAAAATCTCGTGACGAGCGGATATTTATCCAAATTATAAAAAAGCGACGGCAGATAAATAATTTTATCGGCATGCGAACCGGTCGGCGCGGTCGTAATAATAAAAACTTCGTGGCCAGCTTTTGCCAAGCCTTCCGCGGTTTTTTCCGCGATCCGTTCAGCGCCGCCGCGAACCCAAGGAGCGTATAAATTGTTGATGATTATTATTTTCATCTCGATTGGGTACTTAGTTGATTAGGTACTTAGGAAAAAACAGAAAACTAATCACCTAAGCGCCTAATTAACTAATATACCAAGTAATATTTTGCTAATTTTGTCTCTTGAATATTTTTCTTCTATCAATTTACTTGCCGCCGCCCCCATCTCCTTGCGCCTCGCCGGGTTTTCCATTAAAAATTTTATTTTATTTTTTAGATCCGCGGCGTCACCGGGTTCAACTAAAAAACCTTCTTGACCGTCGGTAAAAACTCGGCGCACGCCGGGTAAAGTCGAGGCAATCACCGGTAGGCCGGAGGCCATCGCCTCCAATAAAACGATGCCAAACGCTTCACCGCGATTGACCGAAGGCAGAACCAAACAATCAGCCTGCTGATATTTTTTCGGCAATTCTTCATCGGTAACTCGTCCGGCAAAAATTACTTGATCGTTTAACCCCAGCTCGCTGACGCGCGTTTCGTAGCAAGGACGCAAATCCCCCGCCCCGACGATTTCCAATTGCCAATTAGACTTTTCTTTGGCCAAGGAAGCGAGCGCGTCAAACAAGACATCGAGGCCTTTGAAAAAGTGGGCGCGATCCAGGCCGCCGACAAAAATTATTTTAAAAATTGCGTTTCGCGGCTCTTCCGCTTCAAAATAGGGAGAAAGATCTTCGTGCTCGAGAGCCGGCTGGAATCTGAGCGTATCGACGCTAAAAGGAACTTCCCTGATTTTGCCTTTGTTAACCGACCAGATCGGCGGCGGCAGATTTGCTTCGGCGTAATCCCGCGAGGCGCAAATTATCAAATCTGCTGACTTAAAAAGCGCTGGAGCAATAAGGCGGGAGGGCAGCGATAAGAGCCGTAACAGCGGCGAAGAAAATTCCGGAGTCATATGAAAATGAATGATCAAACGGGTCTTGCTCCGCCAAACGAATTTTTTCAACAGCCAGATAATTTCCGCGGCGCCGAAAAAAGGATAATGCAGATAAACCAGATCATAACCGTTGAGCCGCCAGAATAATTGCGGCAAAAATCCCCCATTGCCGATTCGGGGAAATCCTCTTAGAAAAATTGCCTTTGCCTTTTTCCCGCTGTCCCACACCCCGTCCTCGCGCGGCGCGAGTCCACCCCTCTCGAGAGGGGACTTTAAAGCGAAGGTTTCAACCGAATGCCCGGCCGATGACAAAATACGCGCCGTTTCCAGCGCGCTCGTTCCAATCCCCCCGATATTCGGCGGATAAACACAAACAATTTGAGCGATCTTCATAATTATAACGCGAATACCACGAATTATACGCCAATACCGCAAACAAATAATTATTACATTTTTTCTTTGCTAAACAACCATTTTTGCCAAAGATAGGCGATGATAAAAACGACTGCCGCTTCCAGGATATCGGTGACGCCGACGCTCTTATTGATGAAAAAAGCGATGATCAAGATGGCGGCCGGCAGCGCGAAAAGAAAAATATCGCTCTTTAGTTTATCAGTAAAATTCAGTTGCAAGGTCAAATCCGAATTGCCGTCCCGCTCTTTCTTCTTGGCTCTCTCGCGCCAGAGCTTCAAATTGATTAAAAAAATCAGGACCAAGACTGCCAAGGGCGCCAGCGATTCCAAGAAGCGGCGAAAATTTTCAAAATTATCGCCGGCGATAAAATAAATAATCGCCAAACCGATAATAGTGATTCCAAAAATAAAATTGATAAAATCGATCAGCAGATCTTTAGCCGTGGTCATCGAATCAATTAAAAGTTAAAAATTAAAAATGAAAAATATTTGAAAATTATTTCATTCCCGGATTTTTTCCGCTTAAGGCCAGTTCGCGGACGATTTTGGTCAGATCTTTATCCATTTTTTCAATTTTCAAGCGCAACCGAAAATTCATATAGAATAATACTGCCACCGCGGCGTAAAGGATGATTTGGATGCCGGAAGCGGAAAAACCCAAGGCGGCGGCCAGCCGATCGAGATCTTTGACAAAAATAACCCCGGCGGCCGCGATGATCCAGAACGCCAGCCAAAAAATAAATTCATTGGCGGAAACCTTAGCTTGTTTTTTTAAAACAAATAATCTGAAAACAAAAATCAGGATTATTATCAATGCGATTGCTTGCTGAAGCATTTTAGTTAAAAGTTAAAAATTAAAAGTGAAAAATATTTTTAATTTTTCATTTTTAACTTTTAATTGTATTAGTCCATTAACTTGGCCAAAATTATATCTTTGACAATTCTGATCCCTCCGGCTCCCATCCCGCGGCCGCCGAACAATCCCTGTCCGGTGCGATGATAAGTGACTTTGATTGGCACTTCTTTGATGATTATTTTATTTTTAACGATTTTATACAATATCTCGCTATTGTGAGCCATGCCTTTTTGCTCAATCGGAATCTTCCGCCAGGCGGCTGCCGTCAACGCGCGAAAACCGGATTGCGGATCGGTCAATCTGACTCCCAACAGCCAGCGGTTAACCAGCCGAGCGATCGGCATAATCACTTTTTTCTTAAACGCCGGCATATTCGATTCTTTGCCTAAAAACCGCGAGCCCAAAACCGCCTCAGCTTCTCCGGCCAGCAACGGCGCCAAGACTTCCGGGATGTCGGCAACGGAAAATTGGCCGTCCGCGTCAAAATGAAAAATTATCTCCGCCCCGTTCCGCAAAGCATATTGATTGCCGGTTTCCAGCGACGCGCCCTGCCCGCTGTTGATCGAATGCCTTAAGACCGTAGCTCCGGCCAAACGGGCTAATTCCGCTGTTCGATCGGTCGAACCATCGTCCACCACGACCACTTCTTCCACCGACGGTTTGACTTTGGCCACCACTTCGCTGAGATATTTTTCTTCGTTTAAGGCCGGAATAATGCAAAAAATCCTCATAAATCACATTTGGATAAAATTTATTCAGTATCTGGATAATAGCATTGATTTAAGCCAAAAATCAAGCCCTTTTTTGCGCAATGATTGTTTAAAAAACAAGTCTTATTATCTCTTCGCGCCCGAATAAGCGATGGCGCGGACAATGTTCCAGGCCAAGGCATTGGCCGGCGCATGTCCATAATTAAGGCGAAAAGTTTTAGTCGCGCTGATTTCGCTGGCCAAATTTCGTTGTGTTGGAATCAAACCGTAAGCGATGACCATCACCGCGTTTTGATCGTAAGTATCAGCCAGCGCCGGACTGCGGCCATAGACTTTCTTAAATTCGAGCTTGGCCTGATTCTCCGCAGCTGCGCTGCGCGCACTCGGCCAACGTCCGTTACTGATCTTGATCACATCCGACCATTCCGCTTCCGAGTCGGGCAATTTACCATAAGCCTGGAAATAAGAATTAATCACTCCGGCCCGTTCGCCCGATCCTAAACGCAAAGTGCTCGGAGTGCCGTAGACGATAAAATCGTTGACTACTGTTTTGTCTGCGGCAGGCAGCGTTTGATCCAGATTAAAAATCGCCTGATATTTTTTTTGGCTGGCCTGCTCCCCGGCTGGATCGGCTGGGACGTTCAGATCGGCCAAAAGATTTTGCACATTAGCGGAACTGACAATCCCGGCTTCAGATGAAATAATTTGTAATATTCCGGCTGACGGAAGAGCCGGAGCGACCGGGGTCAGCGGAGATGTCGGAACAGAAACCAGATTGCTTGGAATTGTTCCGCAAACCATTGATCTGGCCGCCTGCTGGGCGGAGGTTAACGGACAGTTAGCCGGAGACTGGCTTAAAATATTGCGATATTGGAATCCATTGACGCAGCTTCCCCAATCACCATAGACCACGCTGGAACAGGATGGAAGACTGGGGGTGCCGCCACCCGAAACGGGGATGATTTCAAATGAGGCCGTGACGGAAATATCGGCCATGACATTGATATCGGTGCGGGGATTGGCCGTCGAACCATCGCTCCAGCTCGCGAACCGATAGCCGGGATTAGGCGTCGCGGTCACTGCCGAACCGTTCGCGCCGATGGCGACAACTTGAGCGGCATCGCCGGAGATCGAACCATTGGTTCCGGCCGAATATGCCAGCGAGCGGCTTTGGACTTGCACCGCGACGGTGGCGGAGTTATTGGTATAATCGGAATCGATCAGCCAGGATTTATCTTCTTTGCCGAAAACCACGTAGACTTTCCCGGCCTGATCTCCGCCTTCATTATTTTCATATGAACCGATCACCATGTCAGCATAACCATCGCCATTGAGATCGCCAAAATTTGCCGAATTATGATTTTTCAAAGTCAGCATTTCATTATCATCTTGTTCCCGCCAATAGGCCGCCGAAGCTGTCGCCACGCCTTGACCGGTCTCCCATCCCGAAGGCTTGCCCATCATCAGATATACCTTGCCGGTTGTCTGATCGACGCCGTTATTATCGATTTCAAAATCATTATAGCCGTCGGCATTGAAATCTCCCACTGAAGCCACTTCACGGATCATGTCGGTAGCGGTGGCCCCGTTGTAAGAAGCATCTGAAGCACTGGCGACATTCTCATCCAACTGCCATCCCGATTTCTTGCCCAAAATGACAAAAATTCTGCCGTCGAGAATCGGCGAACCGGAAATATGCAGCTCGTTCAAACCGATATCACCTATTCCGTCGCCGTTAACATCACCGATGCTGCCTTCAAAAATCAGTTTGTTTTTATACCCTTCACCCAAGAAAGAAGCATCGGCAACAGTTCCCGCATCCATCTGTTCCTGCCAGCCGGAAGTCCTGCCGAAAATAAGATAAGCTTTGCCGGCCAGCAGTCCGTTCTGGGAATTCTGGTCAGTGGAAAGCCCGATATCATTAATACCATCACCGTTGACGTCACCAAGCGGCTCTTCATTGTCATAAATCAAATAGGGCAATTGGTTGTTGGCGGCTTCGCCGATAATCGAAGCATCGGCAGGCTGACCCTGCTGCCAGCCGCTCGGTCTGCCAAAAAATAAAAATGTTTCTCCTCGGCCGCCGTCGCCCTCGGTGTCAGAAATGCGAAAATCATCAATTCCGTCGCCATTGATATCTCCCAATGCCAACGGGGAATAAAGATCATCGGTGGCTCCGGTAAAAGAGAATTCTGTCGAAGTACCGACCTGCTCGCCTGCCCAGCCTGATCTTTTACCGAAAAGAACGTAGTAAAAATTATGAAGATCGATGAGACCCAAATCATCGATTCCGTCATGGTTGACGTCGCCGGGATTGCTGACCGGCTCGACGCCAGTGAGGGCCGTGTCAAAAAAATCAGTCGAATTTCCGATATCGACCGGACCGGTCGGCCAGCCCGTTTTTTTCCCAAAAATTATATAGGTTATCAAGTTATCATCCGGCAAGGTTACGTCGACAAAGACCAAATCCTTCAATCCGTCGCCATTAAGATCAATCGGGTCGAGATAATCAAAACCGCCCAAAGCGCCTCCGACCCGATTGTCAAAATAATTAAGCACATTATCAGCCGAGGTTACCGGAACATCTTTCTGCCATCCGGTCGGCTTGCCGAAAATCACATTTTCATATCCATAAGTGCTGTCCTGGCTATAGCCGCTCGCGACAAAATCATCATAGCCATCGCCGTTGATATCTCCGACTGAATAATCGTTGACTCCCAGCCAATCCCCGTCGTGTTCGCCGACGAAGGAGGCGTCAGTCGAAGTATCGGTCAGGTTTCCCTTGGGTAAATCGATCGGCGTCGAAGTCGGCGTAAAACTTACTGTCGCCGTCGGGTCCATAACATCGCTGGAAAAATCTGTCGGAACTTGCACGGTCAAGGTCAAGGTCGTGGTGGCATCCGGAGTCATTGTTCCCACGGTCCAGAGTCCGGAAGAATAATCATATGATCCTTGCGCGGCCGAAGAAGATTGATAGATAAATTGGCTCGGCGCCTTGGCATCAGCCACTTGGACGCCGGGAGTAATCTCGCTGCCGGTATTGGCGACGGTAAAAGTGTAAGTTATCGAATCGCCCGGATTCGGAGTCGGATTGTTCACAGTTTTAGTGACTGATAAATCGGTGGCACGAGCCATCCGGCGGATGACTTTGAAATTGGGAGAATAATAGCGGTCATTGACGCCATTGCCCGCCGAGCTGAACACCCAGTCATCCAAGGTCGCCTTGGCGCTGCTTTCAATCTTAGTGATGGTTACATCGGAAAGAATACCATCAGAAGGATTCCAATACTTTTCCGGCAGTCCGTCATTATTGATGTCAAGAAAAAAATCAGTATGACCGTCCCAGTTGAAATTGCCAGACTTGACCACGCTGGTTGAACCGTCTGAATCATAGAATGTTTCAAAACCGTTGACCGTGTTAGCGTCATTATTGCGCGCCTGTTCCAAATTTCCGTCGCCATCAACGTCAGCGTAGATAGTACTGGGCGGAGCAGCTTGGGTAACATTCTGGGCCAGCGGGAAAACCAGAGAAGAGAGAAAAATAAAAATCAATGAAACTATTTCCAATTTTTTTCTGAACGACTGTCTTTTCATATCACGATTTTAACTGATAATTTTTAAAACCTCGTCGACCGGGACTAAGCCGTTTAGTGTTTTGATTAATGCGTCTTCGGCCAAAGAATAGCCGTCTTGTTTCTTAAATTCATTCTTAATTGCGGAAAAATGTCCGGTCTTGATCAAATCTTTAACGGCCGGGGTAATTTCCCTGACTTCAAAAATCCCGATCTTGCCTGCCGAGCCGGAATTACGGCAACGCGAGCAGCCGCGACTCTTGTAAAAAACCAGCTCCAGGGGAGAGGCTATCCTTTTCGCGATAATGTTATCTTTCTTCAGCCGGGGCAATAATTTATTGAGTGATAAATTTGCTTCCAGCCGGCGCCAATTTTCTTGGCTGATCTTCTGCCTGGTCAAACAATAAGGGCAATTTTTGTCGACGAGGCGCTGAATGATGATCAATTTAGTGTTGGCTGAAAACACTGACAGCGGCAAACCTAAATCACGTAATAATTCCAGGGTGCCGGCCAGATCGCGACTATTGATTCCGGCCAAAACAAAATGACCGGCCGCGGCTAAATGAAAGGCGGCCTCGGCCGTTTCTGCATCATTGACCTCGCCGATCATCACCACGTCGGGATCTTGGCGCCGGAGCTCATTTACCGCCGCGCCCGAGCTGAAACCCACGCGGGGATTTATCCGACTTTGGTTTATTTCCGGCAAATCCGCCGCGACATCTTTTTCGACCGTCGCAATATTCAATTCCGGACAATTAAGAAAATCGATCAAACTATAAAGCGTGGTGATTCGTCCCGAATCATTGGTTCCGATTACGGCGATCAAACCGGCGCCAGCTGCCAGCTTGGCTTTAACTTTCGGCAAAGCCTGGGCGTTGAACCCCAACCGTCCCAAGCCGGGAAGCTCGAATTTTTCCTTGGTTAAACTGACCACGATCTTTTCTCCGCTCGCCACAGGATGAACTCCCAGGGAAAATATTATTTTGTAACCCAAATAATCTTTTTTAAAACTTCCTTTTTCCGGCGAATTATCCCGGGGACAATCCAACCCGGCCATTTCTTTGACGCCTGAGATCACCGCGGCTTCGATCTTTTTCGACAAGTAAAGGGTTTTTTTCAATCCGCCGTTGGCCATAAAATCAACCGCCAGCTCATCGCCGCGCGATTCAAAATAAATCTCGTCAGCCCCACAGCCGATCGCAAAATTAAAAATCTTGTCGATCACCCGGATCGCTCGGATATCGGCGCTGAGAGACAATTGTTCCTTTATTTCTTTTTTAAGAGATAACATAAAAAATTAAATAACAAATATTCAATATCCAATATCCAAACAATATTCCAATATTTTAATATTAAAATATTTTTTTGATATTGGTTATTTTTTATTGGATATTCTCTTCTATCCCCTTCAAGCCTTTGCTCGCTCGCAGCTCGTCAATCGTCTTTTCCAATCCTTTATCCAGAGTAACAACCGGCAGCCAGCCCAGATTATTGGTAGCCAAAGTAATGTCCGGTAAGCAAAGTTCGGTCATGAAAAAGTGCGCCGACTCATAAACAATTTTTGACTGCGAACCGGTCTGCTCGATTATTCGTTGTGCCAGGTCGGCCAGCTTGACGTCGACATCAGAGCCGACATTAAGCGGACCGACCAGATCGGTTTCCATTATTTTCAACGCCGCATCGATGACGTCGGAAACATAGCAGAAAGATGAAGTAAAACCCTCGTCGCCGTAAATCACCAAGTCCTTGTTGTCCAAAGCATTGCTGACGAAATCCGGGATCATCTGATTATCGTTCAAAGGCATCCGCGGACCGTAAGTGCGGAAAATGCGGATAATCTTGGCATCAACGCCGTGAATTTCCCGATACGTATGGATGAAGGTCTCCGCGAACCGCTTGCCTTCGTCATAGCAGGCTCGTTCGCTTAAAAAATCCACCGCGCCGATATCATCCTCTTTGATTTTCGGATTATTAATGCGGCGCGGGCCGTAAACCACCGAGGACGAAAAATGCAATATCTTCGCCTCGTATTTTTTGGCCAGCTCCAAAACGTTTTTAATGACATAGGAATTAGCCAGCAAAGTGGCTTCGCAATTCTTCTGGAAATTCTTGGCCGAATTCGGACAGGCCAGATTATAAATTTCCTGGATGCCCTGGAATTGGATCTTGAATTTTTGCAACGACTGCTCGTTTTCCAGATCGATCGGTTGGCTCAAATCCTGGCGCAGGAAGGCAAAATCCGGCTCGGCGAAAAGATGGTCGATGTTCCGTTCATTGCCGGTGGAAAAATTATCCAGGCAGATCACTTTGCAGGTCTTAATTAGTTCGTCGCAGAGATGTGAACCGATAAAACCCGCTCCCCCGACGACCAGTACGTTTTTCTTTTCAAATATCGCGTGTTTAGCCATAAAATTATAAATGATAAATTATAAATTATAAATTTTTTACCTCTTTGACCATTTTCAATTCATTTAAAATTCCAATGCCTCTTAAATATTTATGGTTAATCAATTTTTTTGCCTTAGAAAGAGTAATTTTATTGGTGTAAGCCCTGCCGTACTTTGCCAAGAGCCAATCGATGATATCGTCGAATTTGAATCCGCGCAGAGTCCGCCAATAAAAGAATAGTGGCAGGATATCAAAAGCGGACATCGCATCGGCGTTGGAAACAATTTTTTCTTCGATAGTTTTAGGCCTTGGTTGTTTGGCGGATCGATGAGCCAAAATAATATTTTTTACTTTATCAATTTTAACTTGCGGGTAATTCAATTTTTTTAATATTTTTTCCGCCCTTACCGCC
Source organism: Candidatus Falkowiibacteriota bacterium (assembly GCA_963747695.1). GTDB lineage: Bacteria > Patescibacteriota > Patescibacteriia > Patescibacteriales > WJLG01 > JAQTUZ01. The sequence continues at coordinate 95,825 of CAVVFV010000010.1, forward strand.
CCCAAAATATGATGATCATCCTCCTTGGCGGCCCTTTTTCCAATTTTAGGCAGGCGGCCGATATCGTGAAGCCAAGCCGCAATTTCCACCAACTCTTTATCTTTAACTTGATATTCTCGCGCTAAAAGCAGCGAATACTTTACCACCGGCGCAAAATGATAATAAAAATCTTCCTTATAATCAGTTTCATCCCAAACAATCTTCTTTATTTTTTCAACAATATTTTTTAGCATGCGTTTCAAAAATATAACAATTAATTACCTTGTAGCGCGCATTGGAAAATTTTGGATAAGACGCGTAGCGTATCACCGCCGCTGGCGGGACAAGGAAGCCGTGCAAAATTGCGTTGCTTGAGGAGGCGCCGCGCCGACGAGGTTAGCAATTTTGCTAGGTTTCATAGTGGAGCGTCCCAAAATTTGTCCAGCTCGCAGTTTTCTTGCCCCGTCATTTTTGCGGGGTTGTGTCACTTTTTTTAAAAAAAGTGGCGAAATAATATTGTCAGTAATAGACCCTCCCCGCCTCGCTCACGCTCGGCACCCCTCCCGAAGAGGGGACAAAATTTTTTCGTTGCGGCGTTATGCGTTATGAGTTACGCGCTATGCGTTTTGCGATTTTAATTTTTAATTGAAATTGTTCCCACATTCACTCCGCCCATAAAAGTTGAGTCAAAGGCGTAATAAGAATCGAGGAAATTGCCTTGCAAATCAAAAACTCGCACATGCGGACCGCCGCCCGGACCGGCGCCGGTAATTATTTCAGCCAAGCCGTCGCCGTTGGTGTCGCCGGCAGCGATGTTGACGCCGCCGTGGAAGCTTTGGTCATAGGCGAAGAACTGACTCTGTAATTTTCCCAGGTTGTTAAAAATACGGATTTGCGGACCGCCGCCTTTGCCCGGGGCGGTCACGATCTCCTCTTGATGGTTAACCACGCTGCCGTTGATATTAGCGATCGCGACGTTAACGCCGCCGTGAAAATTCTGGGCATAGGCCAGAAACTGACTTTTGACTTTACCTGCCGAGGTGAAAATCTTGACTTGAGGCTGAAAGCCCGAACCGGGCGCCGTAACGATCTCAAACTTGCCGTCGCCGTCCACGTCTCCCGCGGCGATATTCACTCCGCCCAAAAATTTGGAGTCATAGGCGATGAATTCATTTTTCAGCTTGCCTTGATTATCAAAAACTTTTATATCCGGTTTCAAGCCTGAGCCGGGCGCGGTAACAATCTCATCTTTGCCGTCGCCGTCAAAATCTCCGGTTGCCACCTTAACCCCGCCGCGGAAATCAGCCGCATAGGCATAAAATTGGCTTTTTAATTTCCCGTCCGCGCTGAAGACTTTTACGCGACCGGCAACCCCGGAACCGGGACCGACGATGATCTCGGTTTTATTATCACCATCGACGTCTCCGGACGCCAAATAAACTCCGCCATTCGGATTGGCGTTAAATTTGGTGATCAAGGTGTCGTCGGGCTGTACTTCTCTCACTTCGGCCGAATCGCCGGAGGCCGGCGCTAAGAGCAGCTTAACGCTTTGATCTTGTTTTTCTCGATCCGCCAAGGCGACGGCGTTTAAAGCGTTAACCCGGCCACTGCCCAATTCGCCCTTATAATTAGGATTTAATTTGCTGATATCGTCGGCGGTGGCCAAAAGAATATCCTTGATCTGCTGCGCTTTGGCTCCGGGATCTGTCCCCTCTAATAATGCCAAAACACCCACTACCACCGGAGTCGCCATCGAAGTTCCCGACCAATAACCGCTATAATATTGATCAAGGACGGTATTATTGATCTGCTCGGTCGGCGCATAAACGGCAGTACTGAAAAAACCTTCTCCCGGAGCGGCAATGTCCACGCATTTCGAACCATAACTGGAAAAAGAGGCTTTTTGATCGACCGCATCAGTCGCGGCCACCCCGATCACCATATTATTATTGCCGTCATCGCAAGCCGGATACATCGGAGTTATATCAAGATCGTATCCTTGACCTTGTGATTCCTCGTTGCCCGCCGCCGCCACGACGATCACTCCGGCGTTATAAGCGCGGGTGATCGCTTCATATAAAGCGCGGCTATAATCCAGGCCGACAAAACTCAGATTGATTATCGCGGCCCGGTTGTTAATAGCATAATCGATGGCTCTGACCACATCGGAAGTCCGCCCCTCGCCTTTATCATCCAAAACTTTAAGCGACATGATCTTCGCCTGCCAGGTAATGCCGGTGATCCCCTTGCCGTTATTGCCGACGGCGGCGATGATCCCGGCGACGATCGTGCCATGCATCACTCCGGCTTCGGTGAAACCATCTTCAAATTTAGGCGAGGGATCGGGCACATTGTTCACAAAATCCCAGCCATGCGCGTCGTCGATAAAACCGTTATGATCATCGTCGATTCCGTTGCCCGGGATCTCACCGGGATTGGTCCAGATGTTGGCCGCCAGATCGGGGTGATCGATTTGCACGCCGGTATCGATCACGGCGATCACCACGTTGGGAGTCTGCCGGATCCTGTCCCAGGCTAAGGGCGCGCGAATGCGGTCCAAATACCACTGTTTGGTATAATCGGGATCGGACGGGATGACCGATGCCTGATAAACATAGTTCGGTTCGGCATATTCCACATCGCTCCTTTTTTCATACTGCGCGATAAGATCACTGATTTTGACGCCGGCCGGAACTGCAACAGTCGCCGGTTCAGGGGAAGTTTTATACTTCACCAAAATTTCATCGCTGACTGCCGGCGCCGTTGCCGGAACTTTATCCGTCGGGCCGGAAGATTGAACGGCTCTGGCCGTTAAAGGCGACTGGGAAAAACAAAATCCGCCGATGAGGATCAGCACGAATATTTTACCGAAAAAATTGGCGAGTTTTCCCGTCATAATATCTTGATTATATCATACTTAACCGACGCCCGCCAAATGATTATTTGCTTAAAAATAATGGAAAAAAAAGAACCGACAACGCTTGATTGTCGGTTCGAGAAAAGCTTTACCGGACATTCAGGCCAGCAGTTCGGATAGCAATTCGGCGAATTGCCCGATTTGCAACGGTTTGCAAACAAAACCGTTATAAAGATGGCGAGCGTTTTTGTCCGGAATGGCCACGTTCGCGGGATCTGCCGCGACGAGAAAGATAAAACCGTCATACCCGGCTCCGCGCATGGCCACGGCGATCGGATAGGCAAGCTCGTCTTTAAGAAGTTTGCCGTCCAGAATAGCAAAGGCGATTTCCGCAAGATGAGTCAAAGCAAATTCCTTTGCCGCGTAAAATTCGTCGATGATCGTCACTGAATACCCAGGGAAAAAACCTTTAATCAAATCCAAATAGAACTTCTTTACTTCAGCATTGTCTTCGGCGATCAAAATAGTCTTTTTTTCCAAAATATCCTCCTTGTTTAAAGGGCAAAATGGCGATTATTTATGTGCCCAATTTTTACCATATTTCAAAATATAAGTCAACGCTCATTGCTCTCGGATATAATCAAGGGTTTCCTTGGCGCATTTTTTCCAGCTGAATTCCTTGGCGCGGCTAATTCCCTTGGCGATCAATTCGGATCTAAGGTCAGGATCAGCGATAATCTTTTCCATCACCCGCGCCATATCTTCCTTGTCATGCGGATCGAAAAACAAAGCCGCCTCGCCAGCCACTTCCCGCAAAACCGGAATGTCAGAAGCGGCGGATGGGACTCCGCTAGCCAGAGCCTGCAGCAAAGTAATGCCAAAACCTTCGTGCAGCGAAGGCAAGATAAAAGCCTCCGCTCCGTTAAAAATATAAGGGATATCTTCTTCGTGCGCCCAGCCCGGCATAATTACCTCGTTTTGCAAGCCAAATTCGTGGACAATATATTTTATTTCATCAAAACCATAGCTGGCATCGCCGATCAAAACTAATTTTTCCTGACGATTTTCATGATAATGTTTGAATTTGACAAAAGCCTCGATCAGCAGCGGCGTATTTTTTTTCTTTTCCAACCTCCCGACGTATAAAAAATAAGGACGGCTTAACCCATATTTTACCAAAACCTCGGCGACCCTTTTCTCGTCATTAATCTTCTTATATAACCGGTCATTGAACCCGTTTCGAATCACCTTGATTTTTTTTTCTCTGGCTTGATAAACCTGCAAAATTTCATCTTTGGTAAATTGCGAGACGGTAATGACGCGAGCCGAATGATCAAGCGAATGCTTGGTGGACCAATCAAGGTAATCAGTGGAATTAGCCCCATATTGGCCACCGGTCATCAGCCGCGCCAAAAAATTTATCACCCGGCTGCCGCGCCCGCGCCGCGGACCGAGTTTATTCTCTTCATAAACTCCGGTATCTCTTTTAAAAGCTACGTCGTGGATTGTGTTGACTGTTCGGCGCGGATGGATCAAGGGAATGCCATGGGCGGGAACGAACAAGACATCCGGCGGATTGAAAAGCATCGCCAGCGACAATCGGCCGAGGGTCCAAAAATAAGAAAAAGGCCAGCGTAAAACTTTGGCCTTGAAATTATGATGCGGGCTCTTAGCGATCTGATAGCCGCTTTGATCATAGCTGACTTCCGATTCTTTTTCCTGCGGCAAAAAATCTAAAGTGGTCAAATCCGCCAGATCGGGCGACAGCGGCTGATCGGTATAGAGAATGAATTGATCTTCGCTATCGAGCTGAGCAAAATATTTGATCAGATAATAAGAATACCATTCGGTGCCGCTCTTATGAGTTCTGTTGGCCCTTGAGGCATCTATTCCGATGATCATAATGTAAAATTAAAAAGTCAAAATTAAAAATTATTGAGTCCGCCCCAGGCGGACGAAATACCTTAATTTTACATTTTGAGATTTACATTTTTAATTACTTCGTTGCCAAAATCGATCTTTTATAAGAATCCAAATTATCCAGTGCTATACCAGTGCCTTTGGCGACGCAAAGCAACGGTTCGTCGGCGACATAGACCGGGACGCCGATGGTGCGCGAAACCAGCTGGTCGATATTCCGCAAGAGCGAACTGCCGCCAGCCATCACGATCCCCTTATCCATGATATCGGCGGACAATTCCGGCGAGGTGTCATTCAAGACTTTTTTGATCGCCGCAATGATCGCCTCCAATTCATTCTGGATCGCTTCGGTGACATCATCACTGATCACATTGATGCTCCGGGGCAAACCGGAAACGACATCCCGCCCGCGGACTTCCATCGTTAATTTATTTTTCAAATACAAGGCGGCGCCGACGTTGATCTTTATTTCTTCCGCCGTGCGCTCGCCGATCGAGAGATTGTATTTGCGGCGGATATGCTCAGCGATCGCCACGTCGAATTTATTGCCGCCGACTTTCACCGAATTGACGCAAACGATGCCGCCCAAAGAGATGACCGCCATTTCCGCGGTGCCGCCGCCGATGTCCACGATCATATGGCCGGAAGACGAACCGATGGGAATATCCGCGCCGATCGCCGCGGCGATCGGTTCCTTAATTATGTAAGCGGCTTTGGCGCCGGCGGAGATGGTCGCTTCGATTACCGCGCGGCGTTCAGTCGAAGAAATTCCGGCCGGCACGGCCACCATCACTTCCGGACGGAACAAACGAAAATTTCCCAAAGTCTTATTAATGAAATATCTCAACATCGCTTCGGTGGTACGGTAATCAGCGATCACCCCGTCCTTTAATGGTTTGACGGCAATAATATTATCAGGCGTGCGGCCGAGCATTTCCTTGGCTTCATTGCCAACCGCCAAAATTTTCCGATCATCAATCGAAACAGCGACCACGGACGGTTCGTTAATTACAATGCCCTTCCGGGGCAGATGCACCAGAGTGTAAGTCGTACCTAAGTCAATTCCGATTGATTTGATAAACATGATTAAATTGTTATATTGCTATATTGTTATATTGCTATTTTTAAAATCGTTGCGCCAACAATATGGCAATATAACAATATGACAATCTTTTTTTGGATAGCTAATAGCCCCGACACTTTACGGAAAATTAAAAATGGAAAATTAAAAAAACTTTTGTCTTTAACCCTATTTTCTATTCTTAATAGCCTCAATATCCAATAATTCTTGAACTTTTCTTCTCAATCCCATGCTGCTGGTAATATATCTGGGCACCTTCTTGCCAACAACAACGTCGTTTATTATGCCAATTAGCTCATCCGGAGAATATACATGGCCATCGGAACCCGTTGCTGAGATCTTTTCCTGGGCAATATTTTTTAACAAACCTCTAATGTCTTGAGCCCCGGCAATCGTCACCTCGTCGCTTATTTCTTTTATCATTTTTCCTTCTTCCGCTTGAGATACGACAACATCCGCGCCGGTCTGGAGACTTTTTAATCTAGCAATGCCTTGTTTAATTTTTTCATCATACCCGCTAGCCTTATCTTGCCGGTTATCATGTCGATGAAGTTTCCTTGAACTATCAAAATCATAAATTGATTTTTTTAGTTTTTGAATTTCTTCTTCCGGCGATTCGGAGTTAGCCATTTTTTCAGACTCTGCTTTTTTGTCATTGCTCACGGAACCGCCTTCTAATTCCCCTTCTAATGATTTTATTTGTTCTAGAAGAGAATCTGTATCCAAAAAATGCACAACTTGTTGATTACCAATATTTTTTGCAGCACGATTGTTCTGTTCTTTCCAGTCTTTTAAAGTTGCCTTGAGATTATCCAATTTTTTTATTTTTTCTTCACTTTCCGTTTCTGTTAGTTGCTTCTCCTGACCATTTTTTTTAATCTCATTCAGGGCAGCAAGAGCTTGCTCGGGACTTTTGTCCTTCAAATATTTATCCATTGACTCGGGAGAAATATGATCTCCTAATGCCACATAAGCAGCCATCGCTTCTTGTTCCAGTTTAAAGGCGGCACTAAACTCATTCCTTAGACTGACCATCACTTCATCATCTTCCCCGGAAATTCCTTCATCACGCTTACTGTCCATACTCCGCTGAATACGACTACATGCTTCTGATAGATCCTGATATCGCTTAACCCCATTCAAATATTCGCGAACTATCTCTTCCTGGCTAGCTTGCTGTTTTACTTCTGAGTTTTCCGGCGTGGCGGTCGGCCCAGCTTCTTGATCATTATCGTTTTTTATTTCTTCTTTCATAATTATTATCATTAATAATTAAAAATTTATACTGAACTCCTTGTCCGTCGTCACATCAGAACTCCAGATAATATTATTTCCGCTGACATCAGCTCCGGTTAGCGGATTGTATGATTTTATCACAGATGGGGCGGTTACGTCAACCTTGACGGTTTGGACCATATTTCCCGGCTGCTTTTGCAAATAAAGGCCGTAATTTCCTTGAGAAAATTGGTCGGCCAGATCAGCGGGTAATTTATAAGAAATGGTCAAAGTAGTGCTCTTGCCCAAACGGACATTCAATAATCCCGGCACGACCGTCTTGCCGAATTCAGTATAAGTCTTGTCCGGCACGGTAAATCCGGTCGCGCTGGTCACTTCGCTTCCTTGGGGCAGATAGATCCGGGCGTAATCTTTATAATCACTCGTCCGCCAATCAGCAATACCTGAATTGGTATAAGTTATTTTCAAATTACCATACAGGCCGTCGGCTTGCTGCTCGACTTGATAATTGATGTTCCGCTTCATCACCGAATCGGTTTTGAGCGAGGCAAAGTTAGCGTCAACCAGCATTAAATAATCGCCGTCCGTCATCTTGATTTCTCCGCCGGCGCCCAAATTTTCCGCCAATGCTTCTTGATATTCGTTAGGCAGATAAACCAAAATATTTTTATCTTTGACGGCTTCATTAAGTTTGGCCAGCGCCGCCGGCCATAAACTGTAATCCATACTGAAAAGTTTGTCCTTCATTTGCGCCAGAATCTTGCCGATAATCTCTTTGCGCTGCCAAGATGTTTCATTTTCCGAAGCAAAATCCTGCTCGACTTTATATTGCAGCAAGTCCGTAAAATTATCCTTGGTAAATGTCTCGCCGTTGATGGTTATCGGGCCGGTGAGATCCAAGAGCGAAGTGACGAATTCGGGGGTGATGGCGATGACGCCGCTGAAAGTTCCGGAAAAATTATTGATTTGATCCTTGGCCGGCAAAAGATTATTTTCCTTGTTATAAAACCAAATAATCTGCTGCGCCGAAGTCGGCCAATCCGGCGACCAATTGGAATCGCGCATATACCAGGTCGGATTAAGATATTTTTTGATCGGATCCGGCGGCACGACGGCCAGCAAATGCAAAGCTTCCATCGGCTCATCCAGATGATAGATATCGTGCGAATCAAACCGGACCACATCGCCGTTCTCAGTCTGCAAAATCCCGTAAGTTCCCAAAAATCCTCCGGTCGGTCGCAACTCAGTATCATTCTCAAACAAAACCAGGAAGGTCGATTCCGCGGGATACCCGAAAAATTGCGGCGCCAGTTGCGAGATCACAGTCGCTTCCGACAACAGAGTGGAAGCTTGCGTCAGCTTGCTTTTCGCATCGTCGATCTTCCCCTTGAACGAGCCGAGTATTCCATCCGCTTCAACCTGATCCAAATTGACCAAAGCCAAATCCAGATCGGCCTTGAGCCCGTTCATCTCCGGGCCCGATTCATAAATCGATTTTAACAAGGCCTGTTTTTGTTCGCCGGAAAATTGGGAATAATTGGTGCCGAATTCTCCGCCCATAATCCCGTTCCATTGCGCTCCCAGGCTCGCCGCCTCGTTCAAAGCCTTGCTGATCACCCCGGCGCTCTGCACCAACGAATCAAGATCGGCCAATTCTTTTTGTCCGATGTTAAGATTCTTCACCAAGATATTGGCGCGCAGCGCCGCCAGCTCATTCGCCAGCGCGGTAAAAGAACTCTCCGCCGCGAGCGAATCGTCGCCCATGGCGCCGAAATTTCGCTGTTGCGCCGCGGTAAGGGAATCCTGCAAATTATTCTTTCCGGAAATCGCCAGATTATAAGCTCCCTTGAATTGAAAAAATAAAATTCCCGCCGCGATCAAACCGAGAACGAAAATAACGACCAAAAATAATACCAGGTATTTTAAAAACGAAAGGATCGGCCGATGAGATTTTTTAGGCAGCTGCAAATGCAGCGCCGACGCTAAAGTGCTGACGTTAGCGTGGCCGGTGAGAAAATCGATTTTTTTGTGTTTTTTTCGCCAAAACATCATAAGATTCGATAAATTTGCCGATTACAAATTTATAGTTAAGCGATATTATTATACTTGTTTTTTTAAATTTTGGCAATGATAAATTTTTCTATTTCTTTTCCAACAATAAAACTTGCGCCGTATCATTCGAGCCATTAGGCCAACTACCTACTTCAGTGAAACCGCGGGCTTTAAGCCAATCATAGACGATGTTATAAATGCCAGGGAAAGCGCCATTGCCGTCGGAAACAAGAAAAAAAACTCGTCGGGAGTCTCCCAAAAGATCACTCAATTGTCCGACAGTAGCCTGATTGGTCGTCGGATAAATATTGGATTTAATCGCCGAGAGCAGTTGATCGCCGCTGCGATATTTTTCATCCAAGGGAGCGCCGACAGGAAGTTTTCCCCGGTAATAAAAATTAAGCGACAAAACATTAGTATAGAGCGACCCGACGACTTTATCGCCGGGGCGTTCATTTTGGCTAATGTAATCAGCCGCGCCTTGCCAATTATCACTAATCAATGTCACCCGGGACAGGGCGGAAAACGATAAGACGGTCAGAACAATATAAAGGAAGATCACAACCGCCCGCCAGCTCCGGTCTAACCGGAAAAAACCATAGCCGAGCAGTAAAAAAAGACCGATGGCCGGAATTATGGCGTAACGCAAAACATATAAATGTACAGAAAACAAACCGGCGAAGGAAAGAATAAAAATCACCAGGCAGAAAAAGGTAGCGGGAGTCAGGAAAACCCGCACATGGAAAGATTTTATTTTGTCCCAGTTGACTGCCGCAAAAGCCGAAAATCCTAAAATAGCCAGCAGAGAAAAAGCCAAAACTTCGAAAAAGTATTGATTGAAAGGCGTCAAATACATTAAAGAATCAAAAAAGGGAATGATCCAAAATTGTGCGCCTTGAGTTTGAAAATACCAGGCGCTCCCCCCGAGGGAGCTAAGATGCAGCCGCCAAAAATACCAGAACCAAGAACCGTAAACGGCGAAGATGATCAGCGTCGGAAGCCAAAAATTTCTCAGTATCTCTTGAATCTTCTTTTGCCGGGTTAAAAGGAGATAAAGCAGATAGACTCCCTCGAGCGCGATCACCAGCCCGGCGGTCAGATGGGAAAATAAAGCCGTTAAAGTAAAGAGCGTAAAGAGAGCAGCAATGGTAAACATTCCCCGGCCGCGCGCCTTGATCAATTTCCAAAAAAATAAAAAGGAGAGGACGGCCGTCAAAAATAGCATCGAATACATCCTGGCCCAGACGCCGTAAAAACAAAAGAGCGGCGAAAAAGCATAAAGCGCGGCAGCCGCCAAGCCGGCCCGGCGCGAAGCGAAGATTTCTTTCCCCAAAAAATACAAAGCGATGATCGCCGCCAAACTTAATAAAACCGAGGACAGATGAGCCGAAATTTCCGAGGTACCAAAAATCGCGAACCAAAAATGCAAAAAATAATAATGGAGCGGCGGATGCATTTCCCATTTAACATAAGACCAAATTTGCGCCAACGGTTTTTCCGCCACCGAGAAAGAGATCATTTCATCGAAGGTCAAGCCTCGCAGCAGGGTAAGCACCCAAAGCCGGGCAGCCAAACCGGCCGCGGTTATGACCGACAAAATAAACCAAGTCTGTTTAAATATTTTTTTGGAAAAAAATTCCGGCTTCATTTATTTAAGATCATTCTTATTGAATCGCAGCAGCAAAACCCGTAGCAGCGCTTCGCAAAATATTTTAAAACTGAATTTGGATTTTCCCGCTTCCCGCTCGGCGAAAATAATTGGAATCTCCTTGATGGTGAATCCTTGCCGATAAGCCAAATAAGTCGTTTCGATCTGAAAAACATAGCCCTGGGAATCGAGCGCCGCCAGATCGATCTTTTCCAAAACCGCCCGCCGATAGCCTTTAAAACCGCCGGTCAAATCGCGGATGGGCACGCCCAGGATCACGCGGGCATAGATATTTCCCAGCCAACTCACCGCTCTTCTGGTTAAGCCCCAGTTCTTGATGCCGCCGCCTTTGACGTAGCGTGAACCCAAGACCAAATCGGATTTTTCCAACTCTTTCAAAAAATCCGGCAGATAACGGCTGTCGTGGGATAAATCCGCGTCCATTTCCATAATATAGTCGGCGCCGGCATCCAACGCCGCTTTAAAACCGGCGATATAAGCGGAGCCCAAACCGCCTTTTTGGCCGCGATGGATCACCTCGATTCCGGAAAATTCCGCCTTAAGTTCCTCGGCCAATTGACCCGTGCCGTCGGGAGAATTGTCGTCGACAATGGTCAAAAAGATATTTTCCAGTCTTAAAGCCAAAATTTCCTTAACCAATCTGGCTAAATTATTTTTTTCATTATACGTCGGGATGACGATGATCGTTTTCATATCTTTTTAACCACAAAAAACCAATGTAATTTTAAAGGTTGGGAATAAATTTTGATAATCTGGAAAAAGGGACTCAACAGATCAATCACTTCATCCTGGTTGCGGTGCCGATGATACGGCTCCGCGTGGAAATGCCGGCGCGAAAAAGACAGCTTCCTGAATTTCCACAGCCATGAGTTGCCGGGCACCGACCCGATCAGCACGCCACCTTTGCCGAGAACGCGGCTGATTTCCGCCAGAGCCAGGTCCGGCCGGAGCAGATGTTCCAGCACTTCGCTGCAAACGACGGTGCCGAAAAAATCATCGGGAAAAGGAAGCGTTTTTTCCAAATCGGCCAGATAATAATTATTTTCGGGAGCATTTAGCTTGGCCTTATCGAGATTACGCGGATTAAGATCCGCCCCGGCCGATTGAGGCGGCAAATGCCGGGAGATCAATCCGGTTCCGCAGCCCGCATCCAAATATTTTTCCCGTCCGAACTCTTGGATCAGTTTGATCAGTTCATTTTCGCGGAAGCGGTGCAGCAAAGTTTCCGGTCCGACAAAATGATCAGCGGCTTCCGCCCAATCGTAATCTTCCACTTCCTGATAATATTTTTTTACTTTTTCGTTATCAATCATATTTACCAATCAATTATTCGTCCGGACAAAAATTTCCGCCGTCCCGTCGTTATAAACGGAATGCCACTGCGCTGAACCCCGCAAGTAATCGAGCAAGCCGAAACTGTCTTTTATCTCGTTGGTGATATTACCCTCGTTAAGCGAAAAATACCATTTTTCCCAATTTTTTACTACCGGATAATCTTCCTTGGGATTGATCAAAACCAAACCGATATCGTAATATTGCAATTGGCCGGCCATTTTCTGCTTATCCAAAAATGCGCCGTATTCTTCGAGCACGGTTCCGCCATGCAAAGGATATTCCGGCAAACGGCCGTCGCCGAATAATTTTCTTTCCGGGTATTGCCAGATCAGATATCCGCCCCAGCCGTAATCATTAAAAATGTTCAAATCGTTCCATTCCGGATGCGACCGCAAAAAAGCTACCGCTGCGTAAGGATAAGCATTCTGATAGGTTTTTTCCGGATGGTTGGTGAAATTAATTTTAAAAAAAACGAGAGTGCCGGCCAGGAGCAAAACCAGGGATAAAAAGATCAAAAGCAAATTATTTAAATTAAAAAAATTACGATTAGCTGCCAAGGCCGGTGCCGCGGCGGCGGCGGACTTTTTTTTCTTCAAGAAAATAAAGTCCAAAAAGGATTTCCGCGGCGGCGGCGTTCCCAATGATGTCTGGTTTGGCGGCGTGCGCCGCGAAAAACTGAACTTAAAAAAATTAATAAAAAATTGAGCGATGATCGGCAAAGAAACGATGAACAAGAGCGGGAAATGCCGGCGCGCCATAATGGCCATCACTGTGAAAAGCAGGAGCAGGATCAGTTCGTAAAGATCAACCTTGCGATAATGATCGCCTTTTAAGATAAAGACCGTGACCAATAAAAACGCTAACCAGATCAAAACTATTTCCACAAAAAAAAGCTGCGGATAAATGAAAGGAAACGCATATTGCCCCTGCCACTCCGAAAGATGAGCCTGAAAATAAGTGTCGCGCAACCCCAGAGAAAATTGATAGAGGCGCCAGCCATAAGGAGTGGCGAAAGTTGCCGCCAGAGCGGCCAAGGAAAAGCCCGCAAAAACGCCGACCTGCTGCCAATTTAAAATCCGGCTGTAATCGATAAAGCGAAACGGAAATTTTTGCGCGCTCCACAATTCCCCGGCTTTAACGACCGTGAATAAAGCCAAAACCACCAGACCGATAAAAAACCCTCCGTGGGCCGAAGCCCAAAAAAGAAAGAGCGGAATCAGCCATAGCAGCAGCCGATAATCCCTTTTTTTCTGATAGAGATATATAATGATAGTTAAAAGGAGCAAACAAAGAACGGTTATTTCCTGAACTCTGACACCCAAAAGCGGCAAACTGGCGTAGGCGCCGAAAGCCTGCAGAAGCAAAACAAAAAACAGTCCCCGGTCGTTGTCCAAAAAATACTTTCTGGTGAAGGCCAGTTGGATCAGCAAAGCTGCCAAAAAAAGCAGCGCGAACATAATGCTTAAAACTATATAGCCGAAATAGTGATAAACCAAATAAAGCGCTGCTTCCGATAACCATTCCATATCCACCCAATGCGTACCTAAAAGCGTGTAATCCTCGTGATTGATATCGGGCACGGCGTGAGTCTGCCAGATTTGTTCGCCCATTTTCAAATGCCAGCCGAAATCCGGATCAAGGTAAGCGAAAGAATTGTAAAGCAAGAAAATAAAAACAAGGGCGTAAAACACGACCAGCAAGACATTTAACCAAATTTTACCCGGCTTTTTTTCTTCTGACATACTTTATTATTATAGCAAACTATAAGACATAATCCGAACTTTGACACATAATGAGAATACTACGAATTGTTCGCGAATACTACAAATAGATTTAACGAATTTTAATTGAATAATTCGTTAAATAGTTCGCTGTATTCGCGAAGAATTCGTAGTATTCGCATCATGTTTTTTGCATTGACAAAAGTAACTGGTTTTGATATAATTATCTTAGATAGGATCAAAATCGATCTTATCAGAAACAAAAATAAAAACAAAAAATGAAAAATTTGCAAAAACGGGCGAATTCACCGATTTCTCTTTTTTATTGCCTAAAATTAAATAACTTTATCTATGCGACTTCCCTTTTTGCCATAGTGCTGGGGATTTTTTTGTGCCCAAAAACGGCTTTGATGGCCTCGATTACTCCTGAGCGGATAATTTCTTTGACCAACGCCGAACGGAACCGGGCCGGTCTTGATTCGCTTTATTCAAGCGATCGGCTGACGCAAGCAGCCAATGCCAAGGCGCAAGCCATTTTGGATAGCCAGACCTTCGATCATACCATCAACGGCAAAAAATTTTCCAGCTGGATCAAAGCGACCGGCTATCAATATTATCTGGTGGGAGAAAATCTGGCAATGGATTTCATCACCGCCGAAGGAGTAACTAAAGCTTGGCTGGCCTCGCCGGAACATCGTGCTAATATTTTAAATGACGAATACAATGAGACGGGCGTGGGTGTGGCCGAGGGAAAATTCGCCGGACAAAATACGATCATCGTCGTCCAGCTTTTCGGCGACCCGATCATCAGGTCCGCCCCGATCCCGGAAGGCATTTCCCGCCTAAATGAAAGAATTGTGCCCGCGGGAAATGGCTCTAATAACTATTTGTCCGCTTATCACCATTGGTTGGGAAACTTATCCTTTTTGTCCGCTCGCCAAATTTATTTATTTTAGAAAAAATTTAATACCACTATCAAAAAATATCCGTCGAAACGGATATTTTTAATTTTGCATTTTTAATTTGTAATTGATTCTAGTCTGCGCCGTATACTCCGCGGGAATAATCATTATCGTTTTTAATCTTCAGAATAAACCGCTCAATGTTGACTTGGTGATTATTGTCGTCAAAAACCACTTCCGCCAGATATTTATCATGTTGTTCATGATAAAAAATCAAAGCGCGATTAACATTGATAAAATCGACTGCATCCACTGCTGAACTGCCGTCGCCCGCGCCATTCGTGGCAGCCAAGGTGGAAATATTTTGACGGGTGTAGGCCTCCACCTCGCCCATCATCCGGTCAAAATTATCGGCGACAGAATTGACGCGCGGGGCGGCATCGACCGCGACTATCCTTTGCTGTTTGACTCCGTAAGCGAATTGCAAGCTAACGCTAAAAACAAAAACCAGGAAAACCACGGCCATAACTGAAAAAAGAGAATAAACCGCCACACCAAGATAAAAATTTTCTTGTTTCTTCTGAATTTTTTTTCTCTGCCTCATATGATTATATAAAATAAATAAAATTGGCAGGGCGGCAATCAGCCAAAATTTACCGTCCGTTAATTTTTTCCGGACAACCTTAAAATAACGGTTTTTGCGTTTTACCTTGAAGTTTTTCGGCTGCAGAAAAAATTTTAATTTCGCCATATTGTCCGTCAAAGCCGGGCTTAATTTCTAATTTTCCTTCTCTAACCCTTTTTATTCCCAGCGCGACGAGGGGCAGAATTTTTTCCGCTATTTTTTCAAGCGGCAAATCCATCAAAATGGATAATTCCGGTCCAAGCTGTTTGATCAACCGATCATATTCGGTTTTCACCTTTTTTGAGCTGCGCGATTTAACCCCCAAAGCCTCGGCGATTATTTTGTCCAGTTCAACCAATTTGATATAGGGATAACTTTTGGGCGACTTGCCGCCCTCGGGGCGGTCCGCCAGTTCCTCGACGCGGGAAAGCACTCCGACAGTCAGAGGTTTCTTGCACACCGGGCAAATGCCTTTATGCTTCTTGGTTTCCTCGGGCGTAAAAGAAATATTATGCGCGGCATGGCCGTCATAATGATACATCCCTTCTTCCGGATAAAATTCGATCGTCTTAATGATCTTCGTTAAATCCTTATTCTTTATTATATCATAAATTTCTTGATAGGAAAAATCGTTTAAGTCAAACACGTTACATTCTCTTCCTAGATTAGCCAAGCTATGCGCATCGGAATTTGAAAGTAGCGTCAAGTCGTCAAGCGCGGATAACCGCCAATTCATTTCCGGGTCGCTCGACAAACCGGTTTCATAGGCATAAATATTTTTCGTCTGTTCGCGGAAACATTCTTCCATCTTATCAAATCCGGATTTGGAACCGAACACCGAAAACCAAGGAGTCCAGATATGCGCCGGATAAATCAGAAATTGCGGATGAATGCTCAAACAAATTTTTACCAAGTCCGGAGCCGACATGCCCAAGATTGGGCGTCCGTCCGAGCGGATATTGAATTTTTTGTCCAGATATTCGTTCAACTTTTTGGCCGCCGCGATATTCGGCGCCATAATTACCAGATGAATCCGCCGGGCGTGCGGCCCGCCGTCTTTGTAGATCAGGGCGACTTCGGTCGAAAGAATGAATTTTATCTTATCATCGGCCGCCTTCTTTAATTTATATAATCCTCCGCCCTTTACTTCTTCCAATTCGTCTTCGATATTCTTGAACCACAAAGGATAAGTAAAATCGCCGGTGGCAATGATATCGATACCCTTGATCCGACAAGCCGCGTCGATATTGCCCAAAGTCAGCGCGCTGGAGCAGGCGCGGGAATATTTCGAATGGATATGGAAATCTAAAATTTGTTTCATATTATCGATATCTTAGCATCTTTGATTCGATTTTGGCAAAAAATGTGAGGAGAGTAAATTAGTTGATTAGTTGATTGGGTACTTAGTTGTAAATTTTTTTAAGCTCTCAGTTAAAAAAACGTCAGCGAAAAGCTAACGGTTTTTTATATACGGTAATCAAATAATTATACCAAAAATAAATTTCCTTAAAGCGAGCATTGAAAAATTTCGGAATAAGCACGAGTGTAGAAGCCGTGCAAAATCGCGATGTCCGAAGTCCAGCGATTTTGCTAGGCTTCTTAGCGAGTGCGCCGAAATTTTTCCTGCGAGCAATCATTTGTGCTTTTTTTTAAAAAAGTAGCAAATACTATATAATTTCCTTGAGTCCCTTGATCATCTTTTGCGCCAATTCATCAGCCTTGTCCGGCGAATCGCTTTCCGCGTAAATACGGGCGATCGGCTCGGTATTAGATGACCTGACCTGCACCCATTCGTGATCAAAATCAATCCGCAAACCATCGACTCTATCGATTGAAAAATCGCGATATTTTTCTGCCAAGCTTGAATAGATCGGCGGCCAATCGATCTTGCCGGCCAATTCTATTTTATTCTTCGCGATAAAATAAGCCGGGAAAGTCTTTCTTAATTCCGAACATTTACCTTTAAAATCAGCCAGTCCGCTTAAAAATAAAGCGATGCCAACCAGCGCGTCCCGGCCGTAATGCAACTCGGGATAGATCACTCCGCCATTACCTTCGCCGCCGATAATCGCTTTCACTTCTTTCATTTTCGCCACCACATTAACTTCGCCCACGGCCGAAGAAAAATATTTCCCGCCGTGTTTTTCGGTGATATCTTTTAGCGCTCGGCTGGATGACAAATTGGAAACAGTATTGCCCGGACCGCTTTTGCTCAAAACATAATCAGCTACGGCGACCAAAACATATTCTTCGTTAAAAAAACTCCCGTCTTCACTGACTATCGATAAGCGGTCGCCGTCGGGATCGACCACGATGCCAAGATCGCATTTTTTTTCCACCACCAGAGCGGACAAATCGGCCAAATTTTTATCAAGCGGCTCCGGCGAATGGGCAAAACGTCCGGACTGATCGCAATTCAATTTCTCGATTGCGTTTATGCCCAATCTTTTTAGAAGTTCAGGGATGTCTCGTCCGCCGACCGAATTTATTCCATCGACTGCAATTTTTAAATCACGCATGGCGATCGCCGGCCGATCTACCAAACCCAAGGCTAAAATTTTATCCAAATGTTGATTTAACAAAAAATCATCGCAGATTATTTTACCAAAATCTTTTTCCGCGGCTAAATCAAATCGCGAATCTTCAGCAATCGTTAAAACTGATTCGCCTTCAACCTTGGACAGGAATTCTCCGCTCGGCCCCACCAACTTCAAACCGTTCCAGCCATTGGGATTATGCGAAGCAGAAATAATAATACCGCCGGAGGCCTTACTGGATATGACTGCCATCTGTAAGCCGGGAGTTGACAATAGACCAGCGTTGATAACTTCGACGCCCAAACTTACTAAGGCATTAGCCGCCAAATTTTGATAAATTTCCCCGGAAGGACGCGCATCGCGGCCGATGATCACTTTGGGCCGCTTGGATTTATCTTTCAAAAATTGGCCGAAAGCCATGACAAATTTAACCGTCTCAAGCGCTCCCAGGCCTTCACCGGTTCGGCCGCCGATCGTGCCGCGGATGCCAGAAATTGATTTGATCAATGTCATATACTTATACCAATAAATCTTCAGCGATGGCCAGTTCAGCGGGACTGTTGATCCCTATGGCCTCATGCGCTTCGATCGGCAAGCTGGAAATATTCAGTCCCGATTGAAAAGCGATCTTCACCATATCGGTCAGATAATATTCGCTTTGCTTATTATTGTTAGTGAGTTGGTCGATATTTTCCCAGAGCCAGGATTTTTTGAAACAAAAAAGTCCCGGATTCACCTCGGTAATCTTCCTGGTTTCCTCGTCGGCATCCTTGAATTCTTTGATCTCAACTATCTTGCCGTTACCGTCGCGAATAATTCTTCCCCAATGCAGAAAATTTTCCCGCCAATCGGAAAAATCAGGAAGCGCCACTGTCATCATCGTCAATTCGCCCTGATGCGCCTTGACCAAATTCCTGATCGTCTCTTGGGTGATGAAAGGATGATCGCCATAAAGCCCGATCAGATTTTCAATCTCCTCTCCTACTTTTTGCCGGGCGCAGGCAAAGGCATGGCCGGTCCCCAGCTGCTTATCCTGGATGGCATAATCACAATCAAATTCCTGTAAAGCTTTCCGGATGATTGCTTCGTTTGAAGGCGAAACGACGATAATCGGCCGGTCACAAACTCCGGAAGCCTTAACTTCTCTTAATAACCGCTTAATCATTGGCTCTCCTCTGATCTCGATCAAGACCTTGGGCAACTCAGAGTTCATCCTCGTCCCCTTGCCCGCCGCCAAAACAACCACTTTATTCATAAAGATAATTTAATGTCTTAGTTTTACTATAATAACAAATAAAACCAAATAAAAAAAGCCCCGGGAGTCTGCAGGGCTTGTGACAAAACTAGCAGCTAATCATGAATTTCAAGCTGGTTTTTTCTTAATGGGCAGTTGTTCAAATACGACTTCTTCCTCCGAATCGATTTCGATGTGAGAGATTTCCTGCGGGCCGAGCGGTTCATTCGTTTTCTTTGGCAGACCGAGTGCATTAACGATCGAGTGCATATCGTCCGCGAATTTATCCGGCGCTTCTCGGGACGGAGTTGTTTTTTTGAATTTCCCCGCCGGATAGCCGGATTCCGCTTCGTCATCGGCGCCACGAGTTTTCGGAACCGGCTTCTCGGGCAGCTGGGCGTCAAATTCCTTGGTTAAATCCGTGCCAAAACCCGAGTATCTCTGAACCGACAGACTCAATCGGACATCTTCCGGATCAGCCGGATTAAATCCGATGGTGATAACTTTCCGCGGCTCGCCATTTTTACTGACAAAATAAAATGTCCCGGGATAAGAATTATGGCAATAGACGACGGTCGGAAACAGCTTCATCAGCGTCCGGAAAAGAAATGCGCCGATCACCGCCCACGCCTTCGCCAGAGCCTTAAAGAACGCTTCATATCTTCCACTAATATCCACAATCACCTCCTTGGTTAATGAAATATCTCCAAACTATTTCTCTATCTTTTATCATATTTATGAATCAAAGTCAACGCTTTAAAAAAGGTCACAGTCCGCGGCGAGACTGTGACCGAACCAAAGACATTTTTTATTAATTACCGTAAGCGTCGCGGTCCGAGATGAGACTGCGACAGAATCAACCTATAAAATGGTTTTTTCTTTTTTAGCTTTCAAAATTAATTTATCAAAATCTTCCCGGGGTATAAGCGGGCAAAACTGACCCCAAATCCACTTGTTCTTTGCCCTACCAATTTTGCCAACTATATAATATCCAACCCTATATTCAATATCTCCAATTTTATTTGAATTTTTATGAGTTATAATTCCATCAGATTTTTCTTTTCTCAATCTTTCAACAACAAAGACCTTTTTATCCAAATTTGATTGTATCATCAAGGTCATCGCTTCTTTAATAAAATAAAACCTGCCTTTTCTGCCAATATCTTTCATTCCTATTAGCTTATCTTTGTCTTGCCAAAATTGTTGCTTTTTTCTCTTTATAAATTCTTGTGCTGTCATATTTTTATTTTTTTTATTATATTGAGTACGCTTTTATTGTATTCGTAGGAAGTATATTTTTTTGGCTCAATTTTCTTTAGTGCTTCAGAGCTTAATTCAAAAATTTCTATATTACTTGATTCCTTTACGTTGCACACAATAAAGATAGAAAAAATATCGTTTTTTATTTTTTCATATTGTTTATCGGTGAAAGATAAAAAATCTAAATTTTTATAAGCTTTATTTTTGGTCTTAACTTCCGCATATTTGCCGTCGACAATTAAATCAAAGGTTTTTTTGTTTGACTCCTCAACAATTCTTCCCCTTTTGCGCAAATATTCTTTCAATATACTCATTCCTTTTGCTTCAATTGGATTTGGCATAATTTTCTCTATTGCGAGCGATAAATATTATTTATGAAGTTTATCCAATATTTCAATTCTTCTCATAAAATTAGGTAAATCTAAATCGATTAAACTCGAACCTTTCCCCTTTTGGTATATTTGACGAAGATACAAAGATACCGAAAATACGTATAGGTCTAAAAATTTATTCATTTCGTTTGGAAGATTTAAAGTTTTCACCGCGATGATAGATAGCGGATTTAATCCTCTTTCGTCCGAAGATATTGGCATCCAATAAATAAGCAAGGGGTTAATTTTAAAAGTCTCATATCCTGCTGGCCTTTTCATCGGAATCAAAACTTTCGTCACTCCGTTCGGATGTTCCTTTTCGCCGGACAGATCAGTTTTTAATTGACCTTTCCAATAATGTTCAACTATTTTTTTTATTTCATCGTCGTTCGCATCTGATCTTAGTCTTGCACCTCCAATAGCAGTCGCGGCCCAATTTTTTATTTCGCATTGAAGCAATTGACTACCATCAACGATCCACCTATCCAATCTGTGTCCTCTTTTGGTTCCCTGAGTAACAGGGTCATCAAGAAGTTTTACTTCATTATTTCTAAAATGTTTGTAAACAGCGGCATTCAACTCCTCGCCCATCATTGATATAATGGCATTTGCATCTCCCTTTTTAGAATCAACTTGGTCGTCAAAAAAATCAAGCAAATCTTTAATATTTAATTTCATAAATTTTATTCTTTATAGCGAGCATTGAAAAATTTTGGAAATGGCGCGCAGCGCAGAAACCGTGCAAAATTGCGTTGTCCGAAGTCCCTCACCATTTCTGTTATCAAACAGAAATGGTGAGGGGCAAGTATAGCAATTTTGCTAGGTTTCATAGCGGAGCGGCCCAAAATTTTTCCTGCGAGCAGTTTTTGCGCCACTTTTTTAAAAAAGTGGCAAAGATTTTTGAAATATTGTCGGGAATAGACCCACCCCACCTCGCCGGGCTCGGCACCCCTCCCAAGAGGGGAATTTTTTACACACCCCGGCCTTCGGCCACCCCTCTTAATAGAGGGAACTTTATATTTTAGTATTATCACTAATTCCCTAAAATAGCAAAAAGCCCTCTTTAAAAGGCTTTTTGAGTATAAAAAAACATCATTATTCTGGCGGCTTCCTACTCTACCAGGGCTCAGGCCCAAGTACCATCGGAGCAAGCGGGCTTAACTTCTGAGTTCGGGATGGGATCAGGTGTGACCCCGCCGCGATGCCACCAAAATAATGATGTCTTTCGTATGTCAGCGCAAGAACGCTGACAACTGAATACTATAGATAATCTTGTAAAGAAATATGTCGTTCGTATTTTTCATCTTAGAAACAAAAATGTGGGAAAATCAAATGGTTTATTAGTATCCCTCCGCTCAATATCTTACGATACTTACACGTAGGACCTATCAAGGCAGTATTCTCCTGCCAACCTGTGAAACCTAATCTTAGAGACAGCTTCGCGCTTAGATGCTTTCAGCGCTTATCAAAACCGAAGGTAGCTACTCGGCAATGCCCCTGGCGGGACAGTCGATACACCAGAGCTTCGTTAATCCCGGTCCTCTCGTACTAGGGATTAGACTCTTCAAGTTTCCGCGACCATAGTAGATAGGAGACCAACCTGTCTTACGACGGTTTGAACCCAGCTCGCGTGCCTCTTTAATGGGCGAACAGCCCAACCCTTGGGAGCTTCTACACCCCCAGGATGAGACGGGCCGACATCGAGGTGCCGAACCTGGTCGTCGCTGTGGACGCTTGGACCAGACTAGCCTGTTATCCCCAGAGTAGCTTTTATCCGATGAGCTTCCACCATCCTATATTGGATGGTCGGATCACTAAGTTCTGCTTTCGCAACTGCTCGACGTGTCAGTCTTGCAGTAAAGCCGGCTTGTGCCTTTGCGCTATCTCCCGGGTTTCCATTCCGGGATAGCCGACCTTTGTAAACGCCTCAGTTACTTTTTATGAGGCATCCGCCCCAGACAAACTACCCGCCAGACACTGTTCCCCGGAAGGATTCACTTCCTAGGGTAAGAATTTAGAACAAACAAGGGTGGTATCTCACTGGTGCCCGAAGGCTCCCACCTATTCTGAACATGCGTATCCCAAATCCAATATCAAGTTATAGTAAAGCTTCATGGGGTCTTTTCGTCCAGCTATGGTTAATGAGCATCTTCACTCATCCTGCAATTTCGCCGAGTGCATCGTTGAGACAGCGCCCAACTAGTTACGCCATTCAAGCACGTCGGAACTTACCCGACAAGGAATTTCGCTACCTTAGGACGATTCATTGATGTTAAACCTCTCTTAGGTTCCTCTGATCGAGGCTTTATGTCTCCATAAAGATCGGACTATATCATCCGCGGTTTTCCGGACGGAAAGCGCGCGGTTCGGCGTGTAGTCTCTGAGGATTATCTACTCGCGATTCTTCAAAATCGCTTTGGTTATATTTTCTTTTTCTTCCGCGGCCGGCATTTAATTCTTCTCTTAATGCGACGATTCTTTTTAAACCGTCTTCGTTTAAATGCTCTTTGCTGAAAACTAATTCAGCGATCCGGCTGAAGATTGAAAAATTTTTCTTTTTCGTCTGGGAAAGGAAATAAAATTTCCGAAAAAACGGAATCACTTTCTCTTGGATGGAAAGCGGATTGCTGACGACATACATATGCAATCCGTCGCGCCGTTCGACTAATCTTCCGCAGCCTAAAATCTTTTTAAACTGCGAGAGGATATAACTTTCCTTTTGGGAAACGTTAAATGTCAGAACGACTTGCCAGCCCATTTTATGGTCCGGCCTCTTTCTCAAAGAGACATTGAAACTTCCTTCACCATCGGTAAAACCGGCGAAATAGTAACCTATTTCCGGTTTTATGTTGTTTAACCAATCCTGATTCATAGATTCTTTCCTGCGGATTGTCCGCCAATGACTTTTAAAGTCATGTTAACTTTTTGATTTTTACTGCGGATTAAATTTTCCACGAGTACAAAAAGCTTGGGCGGATGTTCCCGCATTTAGCCAAATTTTTTAACTACAATTCTGTTCATAGTTATCGCCGGCGTTCATCCACGCTTCGGTTCAAGGCTTCATCCCGCTTACGCGGGATTAACCCCTCTCCTTAACGTTTGGACACTGGCCAGGCGTCACTCCCTATACATCCTCTTACGAGTTAGCAGAGAGCTGTGTTTTTGGTAAACAGTCCGTTGGGCTCTTTCGCTGCGGCCCATCTTGCGATGGGCAGGCCTTCTTGCGAACTTACGGCCGATTTTTTGCCGAGTTCCTTAACGATGATTCTCTCGTGCACCTTAGTCTTCTCGACTCGCCAACCTGTGTCGGTTTTAGTACGGGTACCGTTTCCTTAACCCTAGAGAGTTTTCTGGGAAGTCCCTCCCCGCAAATTGACGATCTATTGCTAGACCATCTGCAAACAACCTCTTGAAATATCGCTCCGGATTTGCCTGGAGCTATTCTTGAAGCAATTAGCGCATATACCAATATCGCGCTTGCGGTTCGAAACTTCGTTATCCCATTGGAAAAAAACGGTAGTGCTGGAATATTAACCAGCTTATCCATCGGCTACGCCCCCATTACAAAGGCCTCGTCTTAGGACCGACTAACCCTGGGCCGATTTACGTTGCCCAGGAAACCTTAGGCTTTCGGTGGGCGGGGTTTTAACCCGCCTTTGTGCTACTCATGCCAACATTCTCTCTTCTTGCCGCTCCACCACGTCTCGCGGCGTGGCTTCAGCGCAGGCAAGAATGCTCCTCTACCGATCCATAATAATAAATTACTATGAATCCCGTATCTTCGGTAATATACTTAGCCCCGATAAGTCTTCGGCGCGAAACAACTTGACTAGTGAGCTATTACGCTATCTTTAAAGGATGGCTGCTTCTAAGCCAACCTCCTAGTTGTCGCAGTCACGACACCACCTTTTACACTTAGTATATATTTAGGGACCTTAGATTACGATTTGGGCTGTTTCCCTTTTGACCGATGAAGCTTAGCCCCCATGGTCTGACTCCCGAGTTATGTTGAATGGTATTCGGAGTTTGGTTAAGAATAATATCTTGCGACTTACCCTCATTCAGTGCTCTACCCCCATTCATAAACACTCGAGGCTAGCCCTAAAGCTATTTCGAGGAGAACCAGCTATTGCCTAGTTCGATTGAAATTTCATCCCTAACCACAAATCATCCCCTAGTGTTGCACGGCTAGTGGGTTCGGTCCTCCATCCGTCTTTCGACGAACTTCAACCTGTCTGTGGTTAGATCACCAGGCTTCGGGTCTTATACGCGCGACAAACGGGCTATTAACCCTCGCTTTCACTACGCCTGCTCCGCAGAGCGGATTAGGCAAGCCGCGCGCAATAAACTCGTTGGCTCATTCTTCAATAGGCACGCCGTCACTCTGGCTTGCGCCAAAGCTCCGACTCCTTATAAGTATATGGTTTCAGGTACTATTTCAACTCCCTCACCGGGATGCTTTTCACCTTTCCCTCACGGTACTAGTTCACTATCGATCATAAAAAGTATTTAGTCTTGGATCATAGTCGACCCGGATTCACGCGGGATTTCACGAGTCCCGCGCTACTTAAGAATAATAAAGACGGTTCAATAATGCGTGTCGCGTACGGGGCTATCACCCTCTTTGGCCTAGCTTTCCAGCTAGCTTCTGCTACACATTATCACATCCCGCTTCGTCCATCCCAAGGGACAAAAGATACTATTCTTGCAACTACCCGTGAACATGTGGACTTGGATCCTTCCTAATCCCATACCCGAAGGCACAGGATTATTCAGTTCATGAGATTTAGACTGGTCCCCTTTCGCTCGCCACTACTTGGGGAATCAGGTTTTCATTAAAATCCCGAAAGTAAACGGAACTTTAATGAAAACCTTTTTTATTAATTTCTTTTCCTCCGGCTACTAAGATGTTTCAGTTCACCGGGTAATCTACCTCTCTTGCGAGAGGTCATCCTGTCTTCAACAGGATAGGTTTCCCCATTCGGAAATCCTCGGATCAAAGGTTGCTTGCCACCTCCCCGAAGCTTATCGCAGGCTGCTACGTCCTTCATCGTCTTTTTATGTCAAGGCATCCACCATACACCCTTAATGAGATTTTCCCACACTCCTATTTCTAAGAGTGTGTTGCTCATTTTTATCTTTAACTTTTTAACTTACTCTAAACTTTTTGGAAGTTTATAGTTCATTAACTTTTGCTGACGTTTTTAGACCTCTAATTAATTTTTCTTTACCTCTTTGTCCCACGAACGCGCGGGACAAAAATTATCTAAGTATTCAGTTGTCAAAGTTCTTTACGAAAACAGTATTTTAGAAAACGATTTTTAAATCATTTTCTAAATTCTAATTTCGTTAAAAAATATTCGTGATATATTTGTTCGTAGTATTCGGATATTTCGTAGGTTCGGATTATATTTTGGCATTTAAAAAAACCGCTTATCAAGCGGTCAGCAAAACTTGCGGGCAAGTCATTTGTTAACTGCTTGAAATAAGAGAAGTTAATAAGCGATTTATCATATGGTTTGCCTTTGGGACTTTCGCCGAATGCCCTATTCGGCCTAAATCTCCAAAATTCGGCAAATTTATTTTAAAATTTTTTAGCCGATATGATTATATCGCCCAAAAAATTTTCAAATAAATTTGGCTCGAATTTTGTAAATTTATGCTCGAATAAGCAATCGACGACAGCCCCTGTTTTGTGATGTTATAAATTATACATTATAGAAAATATCTGTCAAGAGGTGCGAGGCAAGTAAAAAGTAATAAGTAAAAAGTAACAAAATATAGCTAATAATAAATAATTTTTTACTTTTTACTTATTACTTTTTACTTTTGTTCACAGGGCGCCCAGACTTTTCAACTGGGTATCGGAAATCTCCTCGCTGATCTTGCCGGCTTTGAAGAGATTGCGCAGGTCGCGCTCGGCTGAAATCATCCCCGCCTCCTGCCCCGATTGGATCACGCTCTGGATCTGGGCGATTTTATTCTCACGGATCAAATTGGCCACGGCGGAATTTCTGATCATTATTTCCCGCGTCGCGATGCGGCCGCCGCCGACCGCGGGCAAAAGCCGCTGAGAGATGACCATTTCTAAAGTCATCGAAAGCTGAGTCCTGACCTGCCCCTGCTGATCGGAAGGGAAAACGTCGACAATGCGATCAATCGATTGCGCCGCGTTGTAGGTATGTAAAGTTGCCAAAACCAAGTGGCCGGTTTCCGCCAAGGTGATGGTGGCGGCGATGGTTTCCAGATCGCGCATCTCGCCGACCATGATCACGTTCGGATCCTGGCGCAAAGCGTGTTTCAAGCCGGATTCAAAAGTCGGGATATCGCTCCCCAATTGGCGCTGGATGATAATGCTCTTGTTCGGCTTAAATAAAAATTCGATCGGATCCTCAAGGGTAATGATCTTGCGGCTGAAATTATCATTGATGTAAGAAATTATCGCCGCCAGCGTGGTCGATTTGCCGCAGCCGGTCGGTCCGGTCATCAGCACCAAGCCGCGATTTTTATTAATGACTTCCTTGACGATCTTGGGCACGCCGATGCTGTCCATCGACGGCGATTCTTTGTTGATGATGCGAGCCGCCAAACCGACATTTTCCTTTTCATAATGGATATTGACGCGGAAGCGAGTGTCATCGATCGCGTAGCCGAAATCCAGGTCGCGGTTATCCTCGAACATCTGCTGCTGTCTTTCGGTCAGGAGGGAAAAGACCATCTCCTGCAGTTCCTTCTTGGCCAAAGTCGAAAATTTATTGAGCGGCTCCAACTCACCGTCGATCCTTAGTACCGGCAAAATACCGACGTTGAGATGCAAGTCGGAAGCGCCTTTATCGATCGCAATTTGAAAGAGATCTTTGATATTCATATTTAGAGAATTTTATAATTTTTAATTTTTTCAATTTTTAAAAATTAATCCTTAAAAATTCTTTAAAAATTTAAAAATTACAAAAATTCGCGGTTACTGCCAACTCTTAACCTCTAATCCATTCTTCGCTGCTTCCACTTCGGCTTCCTGCTTAGAGGAACCGTGGCCGACAGCGATGAGTTCTTCGGAAACATATAAACCGATATCGAAGATCTTGGCATGGTCCGGCCCTTCTTCTTTCAAGACGCGATAATGAGGAGTGATGCCGAATTTTTCCTGCGCGATTTCCTGAAATTTCGACTTGGGGTCGAAATATAATTCATTTTTTAAAATATAATCAAGCTTGGTGATGATTTTGTTGGTGATAAACTCCTTAGCCTTTTCCGTACCCTGATCTAGATAGATCGCGCCGATCAGCGCTTCCACCGCATCAGCCAAAATAAATTGCCGGGCTTTGGAGTTGCTGTCTTTAGCTTCCCCGCGCGATAAAAGCAGATTGTCTTCGATTCCCACTTCGGCCGCGATTACGGCGAGCATTTTGGCATTAACCAGACTGGCGCGCCAGTTGGTCAAGTCACCTTCTTGTTCCTTGGGATATTTTTTATAGAGGAATTCAGTGACGATCAATTCCAAAACCGCGTCGCCCAAAAATTCCAAACGTTCGTTATGATTGAGATAAAAATCCGAATGTTCATTGAGATAAGAGCGGTGGACCAAGGCTTGCTGCAGCAAATCCTTGTTTTTGAAGACGACACCGATTCGCCCTTCGAGAGATGAGAGATCACTCATATGGCTGGTTGCCGAACTGTTAGCTCGTTAAATTATGCTTGATAATTTAAAGATTTAACAGGCAGACAAGATTAATTAATTACAAATTACAAATTATTAATTACAAATAAAAATTACTAATAGTCCGATAAAATAATTTGTAATTTCTAATTTGTAATTTCTAATTTCTTTTCCGGTTCCGCGGGCTTCTCCCCCCTTACTTTCTGCTCTTCGGTCAATTCATTCTTGAACATCGCGCCCAAAACGCCGTTGACGAACTTGCCGGAGGATTCGCCGCCAAAAGCTTTGGCGATCTCGATTGCTTCGTTGATCGCCACCTTGGGCGGAATATCGTCGCGGAATAAAAGTTCATAAGCGCCGATGCGCAAGATGTTGCGGTCGACGATGGTGATCTGCTCGATCGGCCAATCGGTCGCGTATTTGGAAATCAGACCATCGATCTTTTCCGCATTATCCAAAACGCCTTTCACCGTCTCAGTGACAAAACCGTGGTCGTCAAAACCCGGCGCGAAATTTTCAAAATTATTTTTGATCAATTCCGCGACATCGGCATCGGATTTCCGGCCGTTAAAATCCCAGGTAAACAGGGTTTGCATGGCCATCGTTCTGGCCAGGTGCCTATTTGACATAAAGATAAATTTTTAATTTTGTAATTTTGTAATTTTTAAATAATGCTTAATTTTTAAAAATTAGGCATTAAAAATTATTTCAAAAATTTAAAAATTAAAAATTATATATCTATAACAAAAACAGCCGGGGGTTATTTCCCTTTGGCTGTTTTGACTTTCACTTTGACGGCTTCGCGGCCCTTGTAGGTTCCGCAGACGGAACAGGCGCGATGCGGCTGGACGGCTTGTCCGCATTTTGAACAGACATTCAATTTTGTTTTTTTCAAAGCAAAATGAGAGGCTCTTGCTCTTACCGAACTTTTAGGTCTTCTTTTTGGCGGTACTGGCATAAAATTAAGTAAAAAGTAAAAAGTTAAAAGTAATAAAGTTACTTGTATTTAAAGAATATCCGAAAAAATCATAAAAGTCAAGAATAATTGCTTTAAAGCATAAAAGCATAAAAACATCGGAGCAACTTTTGAATAACTAAAACGGCATATAATTTCACGTGCTCATCTGTTCTTATGCTTTTTTGTTCGGCTGATTTCTATTTGCCTTTTATCAGGTATTCTTTGACTTTTTCGACTACCTCATTGATCGGATGCTGGGTTTTGACCAAATAATCGCTCGCCCCCAAGCTCAAGCCCTCTTTGATCTTTTCATCGTCGCCCAGATTCGACATAATGATTACCGGGATCAGCTTCATTTCCTCGTCGGCCTTTAATTCCCCGAGCACGGTCAAGCCGTCCTTTTTGGGAAGCATGATGTCCAAAAGGATCAGATCGGGTTTGCCGCTTTTCACCGCGGGCATAACCGCGGCGCCATCAGTTACGGTAAGCACCGTAAATTTTTCCTTTTCAAATTTTTCTCGAAGAACCTTTGACAAGATCTCTTCGTCTTCAGCGATTAAAAGTTTCATATTATTATATTTAATAAATAAATGATATTAAACGGCAGGGCGAGCCCTGCGCCGATCTTCCTGATAGGTGTCGCTGCCGCAAGCGGACGGAGTATTTTATCGGCGCTCGCTCGGAAATGATCTCCGCTAGGCGCGGGATCATTTCGCTCGCTCCGCTTGATAATAAACAATGTCTTACGACTTCTTCCCCCCAAAATGATTCATCGCCAATTTCTGTTTGATCTTGGCCACGACATCATCGAGCTTCCAATTCGTCTTAATCATAAAATCCTGAACGCCGTGTTTGATCGCCTCATCGATCTGCGGACCATAAGTGACATTGGTCAGCAGAATTACCGGCGTCGCTACGGATTTTTTGTCCTCGCGCAGCTTTTTCAACATCGTGACGCCGTCCATTTTTGGCATCAAAATGTCTAAGAGGATCAAATCCGGACGTTCGGACAAAGCCTTGTGCAAACCTTCCAGCCCGTCCTTGGCCTGGATGACGTCAAAACCTTCCTGGACCAGTTTTTCCGTGACGATATTAAGCAGCATCGAGTCATCTTCGGCGATTAATATTTTTTTTCTAATTTCGCTCATAGCACTTAATTTTAAATTAAATTATAAATAATTTATTTTGGCACTGTAAAATAAAAAGTCGTGGCGGCCCGAGTCGATTTGAACCAGATCTTTCCGCCATTAGCCTCAACCGCCGCCTTGGCAATGAATAATCCCAAACCGCTGCCGACATATTGCAGGTTCCGCGCGTTCTTACCGCGATAAAATTTGGAAAAAACTTTGGCCTGATCACTCTTGGCGATCATCGGCCCATAATTTCGGATGCCGACTAAGTAATTATTGTTCCCCGCTCCGATCGTGACGTCGATCTTGCCGTTTTCCGGCGCAAAATTGCAGGCATTATTCAAGATGTTGCTGAAGGCTTCGGAAAAAAGCAGCGGATCGATATTGACGGATTTCAATCGGATTTTAGCCTTCAAATTGATTTTTTGATTTTTCTTTTCGAGCGTCGGCCGCAACTGTCTAATGGCTGCTTCAATCAACGGCACTAGCTTAACTGTTTTTTTGTTAACTGATAATTTCCCCGCCGCGATCCGCGTGACATTCAACAGGCCGTTCACTAAGCCGATCAGCCGCTCATTGGAAATAATCAGATCGCGCGTGTACTCTTTTTGTTTATCGCTCAAACCCCCGGTTTGCGTCATCATTTCCAAAATCCACTTCGTAACCGAAAGAGGCGTGCGTAATTGATGCGAGGCCAGCGAAAGAAAATCATTTTTTGCCTGATCCAATTCCTTTTCATAGGTGATGTCGCGAAAAACATTGATGGCGCCGATAGTCTTACCGGCGGAAATAACCGGTGAAATCGCGCGGGAAACCGGGAATCTCTTCCCTTTTTTCCCCGAATAATAATAGGGCGTGATGCTGGCGAACGTCAGTCCGGTTTTCAAAACATTTTCAAAATCACTTTTTTCCGGAGGGATCTCATTGCCCCTTTCGTCTTCCTTGCGTAAAATCGTATACCATTTTTTTCCTTTTGCCTCTTTTTCCGTGCAAGCGAGCATCCTTAAAGCCGTCCGGTTGATCAGGATAATGTCGTCGTTCTTGTCCACGGCGATTACTCCGTCAGCGATACTGGCCAGCAGCGCTTCGTCTTTGGCGGCGATTTCTTTCAATGAATTCTCGACTTTTTTAAGCTCAGTAAGATCAACCAATATCCCCCTGATCCCATTGGCAGAATTTTTTCGCACCGCAAAACGAGAATAGACCATGGCGGGAAAAACACTGCCATCCTTCCTCAAGGCCAAAAAATCATTGGTACCGTTGTCGGCCGCTTTTACGGGGGTTAAAATAACTTTTGCCGCCCGCTGGCGGTCCACTCGGGCGATCAATTGCAAAATATTCAATCCTTTAGCCAAAGCCTTTTCCTGATAACCAAAGTTGGTCAAGCCGTTGCGATTCAGGAAAGTCAATTTCCCCTGATGATCCATTTCAAAAACAGTTTGCGGCAAAAGATCGACCAAATTTTTAAAACGCTCTCGGCTTTGGCGCAATTCTTGTTCGCTCCGTTTATACTCAGTAATATCTCTGACTGATTCAATCGCGCCGACCATCTTGCCATTCTCATCATATAAAGGCGAGGCAATCGACGACAGATAAGCGCCCTGGCCGCCATTGAGGCGGGGAATGAACATTTCCGCGGCCAGACGATCATTTTCCTTATGAATATAGGAATATTTTTTCTCAATTCTTCTGTCATTTTTTATGACGAGATCCATCAAGACCGGGCGCCTTTTGCCGTAAAAAGGCAAGGCATACTGATAATCATCCCTGCCCAAAATATTTTTCCTTGGCACACCGGTTAATATCTCCATCTTTTCGTTCCAAGCGATAACCCGATGTTCCAAATTTACGGCCATGGTCGCGTCGGGCAAAAAATTAACCAAAGCCGCCAAGCGTTGCTGGGAAGCTTGCAGCTCTTCTTCAGCTTTTTTTCGGGAAGTCACGTCCCGAAAAAAACCGATCATCATTTCTTTTCCCTCGAGTTTTACGGGAATCGAAGAATTAATGTCCATGAAAAAAATCCGGCCGTTCTTTCCCTTGATGGGCACGTTTCGGGAAATGGAAATTTCTCTCCGCGCCAAGCGGCCAAAATCCTTTAAAACCCGGCCCGCCTCGGACTTAGGATGAATATCCTCGACCCGCATTTTTTTTAACTGTTTTAATGAGCACCCCAACATCCGACAGATCGATCGATTGCCATAGTAAAATTTCTTGGTGGCAATGTCCGCCAATAAGACCCCGTCGGGGACATTATCGAAAAAATCGCGGAAGTCTTGGTCCGACTTATTCTTTTTATTCATCATTGGCATGATCCCCCTCCCCCTCACAAATTTAAAATTAAGGAGTAGCCGGATAAAATTTTAACCGAACCCTCCCTAAAATTAATATCAAATGAATTAATCCTTAAATGCGACAACGTCAATTGCCGGGCGTCATTCATTAATCTCCTTGATATTATCCGTCACGTATTTTTTGGCTTTTTTCAACTTATCTTTCGTCTGCTTCAATAAAAATTCCGTCTCCGCCGCTTCGTTCTCATCGATCTTGCCGTCGTCATAATGATGCAGCATCGTATCCAGATTTTTATCCGTACTGTCAAGGATATTGTTCACGTCGCGCTGCGCAATGATCACTTTACGGGCAGCCTGTTTGCGCCAGAGTCGGCGGGAATACCAACCGCATAAGAACATCAAGATAACAATTATCGAGATGCCGATCCAGAGCCAGAGTTGAGTAATCTCCCACGACCAGATGACAAACACCGGCTTTTCTCTGACTGAAAAAATTTCCGATTTGACGGGCAAACTCAAAGCGCCGCGATAATCTTTAGCTGTTAATTCCACATAATATTGCCCGATCCGGAAAGGCCCGTCGAACTTAGCCACCCAAGTTCCGTCTTGATCCGCATTGGCGGCGGTTTGGCTGATCACCACGTTATTTATATCTTTTAACGATAAAGCCAACGAGGCATTCGGCACCGAATTGCCTTCCAGGATCAAGTCGCTGATCTGGGCGTAAACATTCTTGGAAATGGAGGTGATGACCGGGGACTGGAGCGGGTTGATGTTAAATTGAAAGCTATTCTCCCGGATATTTCCGGCCGCATCGACCGCTTTTACCGTAACATTATGTTGCCCGGGCGTCTCGGGGGCTAAGGTTAAAGTTCCGCTCGCGACCTTGACCTCGTCACTGTTATCAACCCTGACCAAATAATGATCAAGTCCCGATAATCCATCGCTGGTGCCGAATTCCAAAGTCCGAATCGGGCTGTCGGTGGCGGTTGATTCCAGCGTGCTGATGGTAAAAGGCAGCGGCGGTACGGTGTCAATGGCAATGCGATAAGTGGTGATCGGACCCCAGCCGACATTATTTTGAAACATGATGTGCCAATACCAAATTCCATCGCTCAAAGACGGAAAAGTTTTGGCGTCAAAAAGCCCCTCGGACTTGGTTGGCAGCGCGAATTTTAAATTTTGATTGACCGCCGAACTGATGCCGGAAACGTCATCAGGCAAATCCCACTGCGTCAAGAAATCAGTTACCTCATTATACCAACTTTTCTGATCCGGATATAACGGCACGCTGACCACTGGCGCGATCGGCAATTTTTTGGTCACGGTCGGTTTTCTGGTAATCGGCGCCGGCGCCGGCATCAACGGCTTAGTGGTAGTCGCGGTAACGGGCAGCTTAGGAGCATTCAACGAAGGAACTACGTTATATTGCGCCGATGAGATTGAAGAAAGAATATTGCTGCCGCTGCCGTCCGAGGCGGTGACCGCCGCGTCGCTGATCGTTACCGGAGCATTACCGGAGGCGTTCGCCGTAAAAGTTATCTTCAAAACGCCGACGGAAGACCCGACCAAACCGCTGGTGCTGCCGCCGATAAAACTTACCGTGCCGCCGCTGTTGGAAAAAGTCGGTTGCTCGAGCCAAAAATTAAAGATTGAAGACGGCGAGGAAAAATCCAAGGACTTCACTTGCAGCGCATTGGCGGGAAATTGCACCGTCGCCTGCGCCGCATTGAATGCCTGACCTTGGCTGTCGATTCTTACTTCGACGTCAAAAGTTTGGCCAATCTGATATTGACCGACTTCCGGCGATAAAAATAAGGTGGCAGCCTCAACGGCCGGAACCTGAGCCGCAAAAATCATTGCCACGGCCAAAATCATAAAAACCGCAGTCAATCCAAAAGAAAATCTTACTTTATTCATAAATATCATCATCATATTTTAAAAATAATTGGTGATTTTTCTCCGCCGCCGTGCCGCCAAACTCCGCATAAATCAGCTAAGGTTAAATGTTATTTAATTTTAGCAGCTTGCAAGAAAATACTCAAATCAGAAATGTCGATTTTTCCGTCGCCGTTCAAGTCCGACCGCGGATCTTTTTTTTGCCAAAGAATCAGAAAAATACTCCAATCCTGCACGTCGATCTTCCCGTCATTATTGAAATCGGCGCTCGGCAAAGTGGACGAGGAAACGATAAAATTCCTGGTCAAGGAATATTCGCCGGCGACACCGGTAATATTATCGATCTGACGGACTTTAACCGTGTGGGTGCCGTAAGGCAGCGCCGCCGTATTGACGAGGATCTGATAGGCGCCGGCGGAATCGGAAGTGACGCTGTAAGTCTGGCCATTGTCCAAAAGTACCGTAACCTGGTTATTCGGCGCCGCATAACCGATCACCTTGATAAAATCTCCCCTGGTCAAAACCGAGCGTACGAGATCAATCGTCGGCGGAATGATTACCTTGTCGATTTCCACCGTCGTAAGATTGAAACTGACATTGAAGATCCGGGCTTGCGTCTCTCGTCCGTCTTTATCCTTGGCCAATAAGCTGAAAACATCGTCTCCGGCGGAAAAACCGGTAACCGTAATACTGAAACTGCCGTCGCTGGCAGCGCTGCCGGTTTCTTTCAAGACGTTCATCCCTTGGCTCACTTGCGAAACCAGAATCTGAGCGGCGGCAAAAGCTTCTCCTTTGATAGTCAGTGATAACGGCTGCGGAACCGAACGGCTGCTGACCGGCGCCGGTTGGCCGCCTGACGATCCGCCCACCGCCGCAAATATGACGTTTTGTATGGAACTGACATCAAGGCCGGTGGCCTCGGTGTCGGAGAGCGAAAGATTTACCGTTTCCGCGACCGCATCGGTGATAACTTTCACGCCAACGCCATTGACGATACTGACCAGTCCGCCGCCGCTGGCTGCGCCGCTGGTGACCAGCGTCACTCCTTGCTCGTAAGAATTGTCGACATTGCCCAAATTATCCTGCGCCTCGATCTCCACGGCGATATGGTCGCCGGCTCTGCCGTTCGCCGGGTTGATGATGACGAATTTCGTGGCGGTCACCGGAATAAAAGTTACGGTAACCGAATCCGAGCCATCAACGATACCGGCGACTCCGTCGGGAGCGACTGAATTGTCCGAAGCAGTGACTGTCCAGATCCCGGCCGTATTGTCATAATACCAGAAATTTGCCGTTGAACTTGCATTGGCAATCGACACCGAAGTAATTTGACCGCCCAGCGTGGCCGCGTCAAAAAACTTGGTAGTCGTCCCGGTGGAATTGGAATAAAGATACACGACATTGGTACCGGCGGTTACCGGATTAGAAAATTGATCGCGCCGCGAAACTTCGAAGCCGAGCCTGGTGCCCGCCGTCATATTGCCCGGATTATTCAAAACAAATTCCGTGACCGCGCCGGACGCGACCGCCAAAACATCCTGGGCATCAAGGATGCCGGTCGGGCCGTCCGGAGCGGTTGAGTTGTCGGAAACCCTAATCTGCCAATTTCCCGATTTTTCATCATAGTACCAAAAATCCGCCGCGGAATTTCCCGGTGAAATATTAATCAAGCTAATCGCGCTGCCGCCAATCGCCGCATCATAAAACCTTTTGTTGATGCCGTTGGAATCGGAGTAAAGATAAACCGCGGTATTGCCGGTCGTGATCAGATTGCCGAATTGATCTTCGCGCTTAACCGTATAATCAGCCCGAGTTCCGGCAACGATTCCCGCCGGATTACTGAGAATGAATTTATAAACCGGCCCGGCGGCAAAAACCAAATCCTGAGTCGAGCTGATATCCAGCCCGGTCGTTTGCGTGTCAGACAAAGAAAGATTAACCGTTTCCGCAACCGTATCCGTAATCACCGCCGTCCCCACTCCATTGACGATATCCACCAACCCTCCGCCGGTGGCCGCGCCGCTGGCCAAAAGTGTTACGCCATTTTGATAAGAACCGTCGACATTATTATTATTGTCCACTGCCTTGATGGTAACGTTGATATGGTCGCCGACCGTGCCATCGATCGGATTAACAATAATAAATTTAGTGGCGACGATCGGCACGGCTGAAACGTTAACCGTGTCCGTGGCGTCAATGATGCCGGCTGCTCCGTCGGGCGCCGCGGAATTGTCTGAACCGGTTACCGTCCAAGCACCGACATTCTGATCAAAATACCAAAAATTTGTTTCAGAATTTCCATCAGTGATGCTAACCGAACTGACCGGGCTGCTGGTGCCGTCAGTCGAGTAGAAAATCGGAGCGGTCGGAGTAGAATTGGAAAAAAGATATACATTATCCTGGCCGGCAGTTACCAAATTAGCAAATTGATCCTCGCGCGTTACCGTATAACCCAATAATGTTCCGGCCGTCATATCGCCCGGATTATCCAAGAGATATTTATAAGTGGCCGCGGCCGATACGGTTACTGAAACCGAAGCATCGATAATTCCGGTAATACCGTCCGGTGCCGAGGAATTATCAGAAGCCGTGATGGTCCAATTACCGGCCTTGTCATCATAATACCAAAACGCCGCGGTGGAAGATCCGTTGCCAAGCGCTGCCGAGGTGATTGCAGTGCCGGCGGCGGCCGCATCATAAAATTTATAATTTGCTCCGCTGGAATTGGAGTATAAATAAACGGTCTCGCTGGTAGAGGTGACGCTATTGCCATATTGATCAAGACGGCTGACGAGATAGCCTTGTCTTGTCCCGGCGGTCATCCCACCGGGATTATTCAAAGTATATTGAGAAGTCGGTCCGGGTATTACTTCGATCGCCGCGGCAGCATCCTGGATTCCGGCGTTCCCGTCCGGAGCGATTGAATTATCGGAAGCGGTGATAATCCAGTTACCCGCCTTTTCATCATAATACCAAAAACCGGCGGTCGTATTCCCGCTGCTGATGATGACCGAAGTAATTAGATTTCCATTGACTCCGGCATCATAAAAAGCCTGATGAACGCCATTGGAAGTTGAATACAAATAAACGGTGGTGTTTCCTTGCGTAGTCAGATTTCCGTACTGATCTTTCCGCGTTACCACATAAGCCGCTCGGTTTCCGGCAATAATATTTCCAGGATTGTTTAGAGAAAAAGCAGCGGTCACTCCGGCGGCAAAAACTGCCGTGGAGGCAGAAGAAACATCCAGCCCGGTCGATTGCGTGTCCGAAAGCGACAGATGGACTGTTTCAGCTACTTGATCGCTAATGCTGGTGGTGCCGACGCCATTGACGATATTAATAAGCCCTCCTCCGGTCGCCGAACCGGTGATCAGTAAAGTCACATCCTGCTGATAATTTGTTACGACATTATTCAAAGCGTCCTCAGCTTTAACGGTAACGACGATCGGAGCATCAACTGTTCCGTCGGCGGGTTGAACGATCACGAATTTCGTGGCGACGGGAGCCGAACTCGTAACCGTGAAAGTCTGCGCGTTCGAAGTCCCGCCGCCCGGGACCGGATTGAAGACGGTAATTTCGGCGGTAGAAGTTACGACAGTCAGATCTGAAGCCGGAATAGTTGCGGTTAACTCAGTTGAAGAGGAATAAGAAGTCGCTCGATCCGATCCGTTAAACCTGGCAACTGA
Organism: Candidatus Falkowiibacteriota bacterium; assembly: GCA_963747695.1. Lineage (GTDB taxonomy): Bacteria > Patescibacteriota > Patescibacteriia > Patescibacteriales > WJLG01 > JAQTUZ01. The sequence continues at coordinate 134,225 of CAVVFV010000010.1, forward strand.
GGTATTAACGAAGTTGGTTCCTTTAACTGTCATAGTGAACTGCGAATCACCGACTGTTTTAAGATGCGGCGTGATGGATATTGTCGTGGGCACAGGATTGTTGACCGTGAAAATTTGAGCGTTGGAAGTATCGCCGTGAACCGGATTGAAGACTGTAATTTCGGCAGTGGTGGTCGCCGACAGCATATCCGAAGCCGGAATAACGACTGTCAACTGCGTGGAAGATGAAAAAGAAGTAGCTCGATCCGCGCCATTGAAACGAACGATTGAACTATTTAGGAAATTGGTTCCCTTCACCGTCATTATGAATTGCGCATCACCGACAGTTTTGGTGTCGGGGGAAATGGAGACGGTCGTGGGGGCCGTAGCATTGACCGTGAATGTTTGGGCATTGGAGGTGCCGCCGCCTGGTGCCGGGTTAAAGACGGTGATCTGGATAGTATCGGAGGCAGTGAGCATGTCCGAGGCCGGGATAGTCGCCGTGAGTTGGGTCGAGGAGGAATATGAAGTCACCCGATCCGAACCGTTGAAGCGGACGACCGAGGTATTGACGAAGTTAGTGCCCTTGATGGTCATGGTGAACTGGGCATCGCCCACTGTCTTGGTGTTAGGCGAAATCGAGACCGTGGTCGGGATCGGATTGTTGACCGTGAAGGTCTGGGCATTGGAGGTGCCGCCGCCGGGGGTGGTATTAAAAACAGTGATCGCCGCAGTCGTCGTAGCTTTGAGCATATCGGTCGCCGGGATGGTCGCCGTGAGTTGGGTCGAAGAGGCAAAGATAGTAGAGAGAGCCGAGCCATTGAATTGAGCGACCGAGGTATTCACAAAATTGGTGCCCTTGATGGTCATGGTGAACTGGGCATCGCCCACTGTCTTGGTGTTAGGCGAAATCGAGACCGTGGTCGGGATCGGATTGTTGACCGTGAAGGTCTGGGCATTGGAGGTGCCGCCGCCCGGAGCCGGATTGACCACGGTGATTTGGGCGGTGGTAGTCGCGTTAGTCATATCCGAGGCCGGGATGGTCGCGGTCAATTGAGTAGATGAGGCAAAGGTAGTGGTTCTGTTTGATCCGTTGAATTGAACTTGGGAAGTGGCGACGAAATTGGTGCCCTTGATGATCACGGTGAACTGGGCATCGCCCACTGTCTTGGTGTTAGGCGAAATCGAGACCGTGGTCGGGATCGGATTGTTGACCGTGAAGGTCTGGGCATTGGAGGTGCCGCCGCCGGGGGTGGTATTAAAAACAGTGATCGCCGCAGTCGTCGTAGCTTTGAGCATATCGGTCGCCGGGATGGTCGCCGTGAGTTGGGTCGAGGATGAAAATGTGGTTGTGAGATTCGAACCATTATAACGAGCGACTGAGGAAGTAACGAAGTCGGCGCCCTTGATAGTCATCACGAATTGAGCATCCCCTACTGTTTTAGTTGCAGGTGAGATCGAGACAGTTGTCGGGACCGGATAATTCACCGTAAAACTCTGAGCGTTAGAAGTGCCGCCAAAGGGAGATGGATTGAATACCGTGATCTGATCGGTGGTAGTTGCTTTTAATAAATCTGAAGCAAGGATCGTCGCGGTCAATTGAGTAGAAGAGGAAAAAGTAGTCGTGCGACTAGACCCGTTGAATTTTACGACTGACGAAGCGATAAAATTTGTTCCTTTGACGGTAATTGTGAACTGGGCATCATAAACGTTTTTAGTCGCGGGCGAAACAGAAACAGTCGTCGGCACCGGATTACCCGCGGTAATTCCAGTCGAAAGAGTTGAGCTGGATTTGTTGCCGGCATAATCGTAAGCCCAAATGGAAAAACTGTATCTGGTCGCGAAACTCAAACCGGTTACGGTGGTCGTCACCTTACGGTTAAAATTAATATTACGCAAATTAGCATCGGAAGATGAACCCCAAAGCAAATCAGTTTCATGAATCGGAGTGGAAGTGCCAACGCGATAATAAATCTTATACTGTCTAAACAGGGCGGCATCTTCGGTCGAGGTAGCGCCATATTTTAAAGTCATTGAAGCGGTGGTGGAAGCAGTGGGAGTTAGCGCGCCGGGAGCGGTTGGCACCGAGGTATCAACTTTAAAATTGGGGCTGGCGGCATTGAACGCCGTCCAATTTTTTGAGCAGACGCTGCTGGAATCGCAAGCAAGCGATTGCCATTTGTAGCCGGTGGTGGAAGCGGTGGAATCCGGCAGACTGATGATCTTCACCGCTTTTTTATTGTTGGTCAGATAATATTGTTCCGGGGTCGTAGTCGTATAGAAAGTTCCCGGCGAACTCATATTATTGTACTCAGTTGAAAGCCATTTGGGTGATCGGGCAACGGAGACGATGCGGACTTCGTCGATGGCGCCGCGAAACCACTCCTTGATCGCTGTGCCGCCGAAATAAGATCGTCCGATCTGCGTCGGGTCGGTGTCGCCCGCGAGTGAGCCGGAAATAGCCACCGGCGTTCCTTGCGCCGCGCCGTTATAATAAAAACGCAAGTTAGCGCCGTCATAAGTTGAAGCGACATAGTTGTATGAGCCGGAGACGATGCCGGTCGTACCGGTCAAGCCGTATTGCGTGCCGCCAACGTCAATTTCCGTGCGCAGGTGTTGCGGAGTTGAGGCGTCATAGGTCAAGTTGTAAATACTGTACGGAGCCGCCGCAGTGGGAGTGGTTTTGGCCACGATCTTGGCATTTGCCACTTGCGTCGGTTTGGGACTGATCCAGGCCGACAAGGTCATATTGGTAAGAGCGGTCAGGTTGCCGAGATTGATACCGGTGGTCGCTCCATCAAAACTTCTTGCGCCGTTGGCACCGCCGAATTTGCTGGTGGTCGCCGTCGTACCGACATTCGTTCCATTGAAAGAACCGACTGAATCCTTAAAATTACTATTGTTCAAGTGATAAACCGAGATATAGCTATTGGTCCAAACGCCGCGGGCGCCGAAAGTCGTGGAAGAAGCCGGCTGCGAAGCGGTCGATGAACCGTAATATAAATAGAAGACGGGGTTAGACGAAGAAGAGATGGCGTCAGCGCGGAAATAAACTTCACCGGTTTTGGAGGAGGTAGAGATCGAAACGATCTCGACCGGCATTCTGGTGCCGGAGGAATTAGTGATCAAAATATCGCCGCCGTCGCTATTCCTCTTGGTATGAGTCCAGAAATTATTAGTCGAACCCAATCGATTCATTTCCAGATAGATCGGAAAATTTGTTAGAGACCCCCCGACCCTGGCCGCCTGGACCGTGATCGGCTGGCGATATTTATAACTTTTATCAAACCACCCGGTCGTGGTCGTGGCATTGGCCCAAATGCCGCTGCCGCAGGAAGAAAAAGTCGTACCGGTTTTGCAGAAAGAAGCCGGCGCGGTGGTGGCGGTAGTGAAAGAAGAAGGACTGGTGATCAATTGGTAATAAACCAAGAACGGATCGGTTGCGTCGGAGGAAGTTGCCTGGAGATTGACCGTGCCATTGGTTACCCAAGCGCCGTTAGTGATGGCGGTCGAAGTGCTCGGTCCATATTGTTGCAGAGACGACGGATTAGCCGGCGCGGCCTGAGTGAAAAAATAACTAAAAATAAAGATGACTAAAACCATAACCAGCCCGGCGCCCATAAACCACCAATGGCTATTTTTTAATAATTTCTCCGGCATATTTTTATGGATATTTTTATAATTACTAGTATTTACTTGATTTCTAGTCCGAGAAAATGAATGGTATCAACCGCGGGGCAAGCCCTGCACGCTTATTTCTAAAGGGTGTCCCCGCCGCAAACGGACGGGGTATTTTATCATCGCTCGCTCGGAAATAATCCCTGCGAGGCGCGGGATTATTTCGCTCGCTTCGCTTGATAATAAAAAAACCGCGAAATAATTTCAGCGGTCGGCAAACTTTGCTAAATTTTCGATGAATCGGCCAAGAACCGGGGTCAAAGCGCTTGCCTCATTCCCCGCCATAGATAATCCGGCACTGGAAAATAATTTTTTATCAGTGACGGAATAAAAAAATATTTTTTGAGTGGTTTCCCCTCCCCCTTTTTTCCCCCGCATTGGCTTGAAGATTATATAATTCTAAAAGATTATCTCCGAACTAAACTCCGGAAAAAATCATCTCAAAATGATCTCTTCTTGTCCTGATTATTATACCATAAGCCGAAAAAAGCGTTAAGAGCTATTGAACAGTGAGTTTATCCAGATAATCCGGCCTTATTTTTAGAAAGAACGAAAAATTTGACGGCGGAGAGATTATTTTGATAAACTGTTTTTTATCAAGTAACCAGTACCTTTTCACCTGCTTATATTAAGGAGGGTCGGACGATGAGAAACATTGCCATTATTGTCGGATCAAAATCAGATTTGAAGCAATCCGATGCGGGATTGCATTGGATCAAACAGAATCCGGGACTGGTCAACCTGATGCAAATCGATGTTTCCAGCCAGCACCGCAATCCGCGCCATACGCGGAAAATCCTGCGTGATCTGGCCGGACAGAATTTCTGGTATAATCTGTTCCATCCGTTCCGACGGAAAATCCAGCCCGACGCGATCATCATCGGCGCCGGCTGGGCCAACCAGCTCACCTGCTGCAGCGATGCCTATCTGCGTAACGAGCTGCATAACGACAAGATAGTCGTGATTGGTGCGGCTTTCGAAGACACCAATCCTGAAACCGATCCGGAAGTCAGGCGCAAACATAACCAAGCCGCAGTCTTGAGCATCACCGAAGTGCCGGGCAGAAAAGTCGTCTATGATGATTTCTTCGGTGCCGAAGGATTCTTCCGCGCCTGTCAATTCGCCGCGCTGGGAGAACTGCCGAAAATAGTTTTGAAAGACCCGCCCGAACCCTTATCGCTCACTCTCAACCAAGCTCTCACACTGGCCGCCTAGCATTCATCGCCGAAAAAAAATGGGCCCGAAACAGTTGTTTCGGGCCTTTTTAAATTGATGGACTATTCCGCTCAGTTCTTGACGGCGTAAGGGGCGAGATTCGAGACCATCCGCAGACCGATCGGCGCCGGATCAATGACGAACTCTTTGCCGGTGATCATTTCGTAAAGCTGGATATACCGCTCGGAAAGCTGGACAACCAGGTCGTCCGGGGCTTTGGGAAGCTCTTTGTCTTTGTACGGATCGCAATGGGCTTTGAACCAGAGGCGGAGGAATTCCTTATCGATATTCTCCGGCTCTTTCCCTTCAGCCAGCAGCTGCAGGTAAGTTTTCTGGATCCAGAAACGGGACGAATCAGGCGTATGGACTTCGTCAATCAGAAGAATACTGCCTTCGGCGTCCATCCCCAGTTCATATTTGGTGTCGACCAGGATCAGGCCGTGCAAACCGGCAATCAGCTGTCCGCGAGCGAACAGTCTCAAAACGATATTGGCGAGTTTGTCCCAGGTCGGCCGGTCCATGATCCCGCGCTTGACTATTTCATCCGGCGAAATCGCTTCATCATGTTCGTCCGATTTGGTAGTCGGGGTGATGATGTTGAAGGGGAATTTCTGATTCTTCTTCATTCCCTCCGGCAACCGATTGCCGCACATTTCCCGGCCGCCTTTTTCATAAAGCGTCCAGGATGAAGTGCTGGTCGAGCCAGTAAGGTAGCCGCGCACCACGAACTCAATCGGGATCGGCGTGCATTTTTTGACGACCATCACGTTGGGGTCGGGCAGGTCGAGCAGATGATTGCCGACGATGTCCTTGGTCTTGTCGAACCAGAAACCGCTGACTTGATTGAGCACTTGCCCCTTGAAAGGCACGTTGGCCAACAGGCGGTCGAAAGCGCTCTGGCGGTCGGTCGTCACCATGACGAGCTTATCGCCCAGATCGAAACTGTCGCGCACCTTGCCTTTTTTCAGATTGGGCAGCTTGAGAAAGCTGGAATCGACCAGACAATTGTCCAGGTTCCGCTGAATCGTTTCTCTCGTAACCATGAAACTCCTCCTTGGAAATGGGTTAGGAATTGATGAAAATTGATAATGAATATTGATCGTTTTCAAAGGTACAGCAATTCAAATTATCATAATCATTTGCCGCTGTCAAGCCGAATTCTAACCGCAATTTGCCGGCTCAAATTGACTTATCGCGGTTATTCTGATAAATTAAAAAGTTCTTGGAATGGAATGCAATTTTAAAAAATAACCTCAAGAGAAAGGGGCAAACTATGCCTGAACGCAATTTGATTCTACCCGGTACGCTTCGCTATCAGCCGAAGGAACAAAAAGAATTTTTCGGCTATGATAATTTGTATTGGGGCTTGGCCAAAGTCGAAGTTGCCACCATGGAAGTTCTAAATGAGATCGGCGTTATCCCGCAAGCGGAATTCGAAACGCTGACTCCGGAACTCATCGAAATGCTGGAAAAAATCCCGACCACGCAAGTGGATATCGAAGAACGTCAGATAACCCATCACGATGTCCGTGCCTGGGTTCATCTCGCCCAGCAATTGATGCAGGAAAAATTACGCCGCTGGGTGCATGTCCCGCTCACCAGCTACGACCCTCTGGATACCGGCCGCATCTGGCAATTCCGGGAATCTTATTTCAAGGGACTGAGGCCGACCCTTAAGGAATTGATCGGACTCTATATCCGAATGATCAGAAAATTCGCCGGTCAATTGCAGATCGGTCGAACTCACGGACAGCACGCTTTGCCAATCACCATCGGCTTCTGGCTGGCGACGATCCTCAATCGCATTCTGACCAACTTTTTCTGGATGGAGCAGCATGCGCAATCATTGACCGGAAAACTTTCCGGCGCGGTCGGAGCTTATAATGCCCAGGTCGGCCTGGGTTTCGAAAATCTTTGCGGCACCGAGACTTTTGAACGCCGCGTTCTGGCCAAACTGGGCCTGAAAGAAGCGCGAATCAGTACGCAAATACTCCAGCCTGAACCGCTCGGTTATTATCTTTTTTCCGCCACGATGCTTTCCGCCTCGCTGGGCCAATTCGGCCGCGACTGCCGGCAATTGATGAGAACGGAAATAGGCGAAATTTCCGAATCATTTGAAGAGGGTCAAGTCGGATCATCGACCATGGCTCAAAAACGAAATCCCATTTGGTCCGAAAACACTGAAGGAATGTGGTTACGGACCAAAAATGAATTCGGCAAAGTTCTGGATACCCTCATCTCCGAACATCAGCGCGATCTGGTTGGCAGCTGCGTTGCCCGCGATTATCCGCTCATTGTCATCAACCTGCAACAGCAGATTGATACTTTATGCAAAAAAGATAAAAGCGGACTTCCCTTCCTTTCCCGAATCAGCGTCAACGCCGATAATTGCCAGCGCAATTTTGAGATGAGCGCCAATGTAATTCTGGCTGAGCCGATGTATATCGCCTTGCAAATGGCAGGATATCCCGGCGATGCCCATGAATTGGTGAACAGAAAAGTAGTGCCTCTCGCGCAAAAGAAGCAAACTTCATTATTGGTTGCCTTAACCGAATTGTCGATTAACGACGAGGTTATTAGAGAAACCAAAATGAAAATTCCCGATGAAATTCTCGAGCTGCTTGGTTCGCCGGAAAATTACACCGGCAAATCAAAAGAGAAAGCGTTGCAAATTGCCTCTTATGCCGAAGGTCTGATCGACTCACTTTAAAAAACTCCCGCTCCGGTCATTATGACGGAGCGGGATTTTTATTGCTCAAAGTTCCGCAAAGGTTTAATCCAAACAATTTTTCGATAACATTGACAAAATAGTAAATAGATGATATACTGAATTTTCTTGTTCATTGCTAAAAAACCATCAACCATTACCCAAGGAGGGTCTTAATGGAAATGACAATAACCGCGGCGGTAAACCGCACCAAGATGATAACAATCGTGTTTCCCTGGGCGATTTGCCGCAGCTTGATCGCCGGTATTATCACTGTGCTGGCCTGGGTCAAAAGGATAGGGATGATAATCGCCTTTCCGCTTGCCTGTCTGTTCATCGTCGCTTTTGTCGGCTGGATAATTTTTTCCGATACTTCCGCGCCCAATTTTTATCCCGGCGCCGGAAATGCAATTGCGGCAACGGCTGCGAGCGCGAGCGGTCAGGATGACGGAGGATTCTGGGGAATTTTTCAGGCCATCGGCGAGCTGGACCAACTCTGGGCCAAGGCCAATCAAATGGAACGAGCTTACGCCGAAACCGGGTTTAATTTTAATCCGCCTTTTATGGGCTGGCTCAATCGGGACCGGGAAAATTTCCGTCAAGAAGGCAACGCCGTCATCTATGATGATGGGCAAAACAAGGCGATAATTTTTTTATCGCAATAAATTTCAAATTTGTCGGCCGCGCGCCGATAAATAAATCCCGCGCCGGACATTTACGGAGCGGGATTTTTTTATATAAAAAAAGTTCCTCGAAGCGATCGCGGAACTTTTAACGGCTTATTCCAGAGTGGGGCTGCTGCCCGAAGATAAGATTAAATGGACGAGCTGACCGCCGTTCTTCCTTAGTTGGCGGTTAATCCGCTTCTTTTCGGCGCGGTTAAGCCTGACCAATTCCGCAGCGCTCTCCTTTTGCGAACGCAACGGATATGCCCGGCCCAAAATGCCAGGCTGCTCGGGTAAATTGTTTGAGGGCGAAGCTCCGGCTCTATTCTTCCAGGGCAATAGTTTTGATCCCATCGTCATAAAACTCCCCTCTTGATAAGTTTATCGATTTTTCCCTAAAAAAAGTACGAATTCGACTTAAAATCATAACAAAGAAAATAAAAACAATCAACTGTGCGCCGGTCCGGCAGCTTCCAACCAGTTCCCTGCCTGCCGGCAGGCAGGGTTGCCCGCTGACGTGCCCCCGGCACGTCAGCGTCGCTCGATCATTCGTCTCGGCTTCCGCCTCGACTCATATCTCGCTCGCAACCAGTTCGAATCCCCATATCTTACAAAAATAAAAATCACCCAGAGGGTGATTTTTATTTTTGTGCGCTCAGAGGGATTTCCGCGTTCGCTCGCCGCCGGAATGCGGCTCGCTCTCTTGTCCAGGGTTGCCCGCTGACGTGCCCCCGGCACGTCAGCGTCGCTCGATCATTCGTCTCGGCTTCCGCCTCGACTCATATCTCGCTCGCAACCAGTTCGAATCCCCATATCTTACAAAAATAAAAATCACCCAGAGGGTGATTTTTATTTTTGTGCGCTCAGAGGGATTTCCGCGTTCGCTCGCCGCCGGAATGCGGCTCGCTCTCTTGTCCAGGGTTGCCCGCTGACGTGCCCCCGGCACGTCAGCGTCGCTCGATCATTCGTCTCGGCTTCCGCCTCGACTCATATCTCGCTCGCAACCAGTTCGAATCCCCATATCTTACAAAAATAAAAATCACCCAGAGGGTGATTTTTATTTTTGTGCGCTCAGAGGGATTTCCGCGTTCGCTCGCCGCCGGAATGCGGCTCGCTCTCTTGTCCAGGGTTGCCCGCTGACGTGCCCCCGGCACGTCAGCGTCGCTCGATCATTCGTCTCGGCTTCCGCCTCGACTCATATCTCGCTCGCAACCAGTTCGAATCCCCATATCTTACAAAAATAAAAATCACCCAGAGGGTGATTTTTATTTTTGTGCGCTCAGAGGGATTTCCGCGTTCGCTCGCCGCCGGAATGCGGCTCGCTCTCTTGTCCAGGGTTGCCCGCTGACGTGCCCCCGGCACGTCAGCGTCGCTCGATCATTCGTCTCGGCTTCCGCCTCGACTCATATCTCGCTCGCAACCAGTTCGAATCCCCATATCTTACAAAAATAAAAATCACCCAGAGGGTGATTTTTATTTTTGTGCGCTCAGAGGGATTCGAACCCACGACCGTCTCCTTAAGAGGGAGCTGCTCTACCAACTGAGCTATGAGCGCAAAATTCAGATTTAAGTTAAGAAAGAAGAGATAAGGGATAAAAATATAATATCAATTTAACAGAAAATAGTCATTTGTCAACAAAAAAATTTCTTATCTTTTATCTCTTCTCTCTTATCTGATTTTGTGTGGCGGGGGAGAGAATTGAACTCTCGACCTCGGCGTTATGAATGCCGTGCTCTAACCAGCTGAGCTACCCAGCCAATGTTTTATCTTTTTTTTAGTTTTATAAAGAATATATGCCGTGCTCCCTGTCCCGCTTCGGCGGGATAACCAGCTGAGCTACCCAGCCAAATTCAATTAAAAGTTAAAAATGAAAAATTACAAATAATTTTTAATTTTGCATTTTTAACTTTTAATTGACTTGGTGCGCCCGGCAAGGATCGAACTCGCAGCCTCTTGGTCCGAAGCCAAGCGCTCTATCCATTGAGCTACGGGCGCAAACAAATTATTATTTTTTTCAAAAAGGGTCCGCCCGGTCATCCGACCGGGCGCCAGGGGTTCATCCCCTGGCGAAGCCATACACTCTATCCAGTTGAGCTACCGGAGCGCAAAAGGTGCGGGGCTATCCATTGAGCTACGAGCGCGAAAAAACTTGCAACCTTTTCCTTCTAAACTAAATTCAACTTAACATAAACGACCTATAAAATCAAATCAGGGACAGAGAAGAGTTAAGAGAGAAGGGATAAATTTAAATAAAAAATATTTTTACACAATCTCTTATCTCTTCCCTCTTATCTGCCCATCTCCCTCTTAACGCAAAAGGAAGAGCGAAATAATTTTTCGTCTTCCTTTTAAGCCACTGTATATGTGAGAAATTATTTACCTTTCAATGAATCCTTTAATCTTTTGCCGGTGCGGAACTTGGCCACTTTAACCTCCGGGATCTGGATGCGTTCAGTCGGTTTCTGCGGATTGACTCCGCCGCGGGCGTAACGCGTCATGGTTTCAAAAGTGCCGAACCCGGTAATGGAAACATCACTCCCCTTCTTTAACTCTTCGATGATGATGTCCACCATGGAGTTGATCATACTCTCGGCGAGTTTCCGGTTAGCGCCGGTCTTCTCCGCGATCTTCTCGATTAAAGTTGCCTTGTTCATAGTATTTGTTTTTAGTTTATGATGATTTGTTATTTGCTAACATTATAACAAATCCAAAAAAATTGGCAAGTAATTTTTTACCTTGGCAGTAAGCCCGTCCAGAACCACCCCCAAACCCCTCCTTCGAAAGGAGGGGAGCCATTATCTGGCGTATTCGATAACGCGGTTTTCGCGGATCACATTAACCTTGATTTCGCCGGGATACTTCAATTCAGCCTCGATTTTCTTGGCGATTTCACGGGCCAGATTCTGCATACCCAGATCATCGATCTTTTCGGCATTGACAAAGACGCGGACTTCGCGGCCAGCCTGCAAGGCATAGGATTTTTCCACGCCTTCGAAAGAATTGGTCAGACTTTCCAGTTCTTCCAATCTTTGCAGATAACGTTCATAAGTGTCGCTGCGGACGCCCGGCCGGGAAGCGGAAATGGCATCGGCAACTTTGACAATGATCGAAATCAAGCCGCGCGGATGATCATCATGGTGGGTTTCGATCGGCGCGATGACTTCTTCCGGCAGATTGAATTTCTTGGCGATGTCGCGGCCGATCTCCGGATGTGTTCCCTGAACTTCATGATCGACAGCCTTGCCGATATCGTGGAGCAGACCGGCTTTTTTGGCCAGCGGCACGTCAACGCCCAACTCTTCGGCGAGTAACCCGGAAAGGATAGCGACTTCCACCGAGTGGCGCAAAGCATTCTGTCCGTAGCTGGTGCGATATTTCAAACGTCCGAGAATCAAGACTAATTTCGGATCAAAACCGGTAATGCCCAATTCATAGATGGCTTCTTCGCCGGCCTTCTTGATATCCAAGGCCAGATCTTTTTTGGCCTTATCGATCGCCTCTTCGATCTTGGTCGGATGGATGCGGCCGTCTTTGATCAGCGCATCGAGCGCGCGCTTGGCCACATGGCGGCGGATCGGCGAAAAAGCGGAAATGACGATCGTATTCGGCGTATCATCAACGATGATCTCAACGCCGGCCAATTGTTCGATGACTTTGATGTTGCGCCCTTCGCGGCCGATCACCCGTCCTTTCATTTCGTCATTGGGCAGATCGACGTTGGTGGTGGAAATTTCCGGAGTGTAAGAAGAGACGACGCGCTGCATCGAACTGGCAATCAGTTCTCTCGCCTTTTCGTCGACGGCTTCGTCATTTTCTCTTTCCGCCTTATTCATTCTCGCCACTAAATCGTCCTTGGCTTCGGCTTCGACATTTTTAAACAGCACTTCCCGAGCCTCTTCCTTGGACATTTCCGCGATCTTTTTTAATTTTTCCAATTGTTCTTCGCGGATCACGCGGATCTTTTCTTTCGCTTCTTCGACTTTATTGACCCGGTCGTACAGCTCCTGCTGCTTTTCCTGCAATTCCAATAAGCGTTTGGAAAATGAGCTTTCACGCTGTTCCAAACGGATCTGCAGGCCGTTCAGTTCTTCGCGGCGCTTGCGTTCTTCTTCTTTGGATTCTTCGATGATCTTTAAGGCCTTGTCCTGCGCCTTAAGCAAGAGATCTTTTTCTTTGGATCGGGCTTCGTGCAGGATCTTTTCCGATTTGTCTTCGGCGGCGCCGATCTGCTGCGAAACGCGCTGCTTGCGCACCCAATAACCTAACAAAAAAACTCCCGCGGCAACAATCAGACCAACCAAAATTTCAACAATAATCATAAATAATATGAGTCTGCCCGGGGAGTTTTTTCGAGTTTAAATTGTGAGAAAAACCAAATTAATTAGCAATGCCAAACGCAGGGATTTATCGATTCCCTTCTTTATATATATGAAGTCTTATAAAGTTTACTAGTTTAACCGTAATCATTTTGCTAATTTTAAATGAATTTCACCAAATTATCCTCAGATCCCGAGACAGAAACTGTTTTAAATAATATTAACTTTACAAATCATAGCACTAAATTACCAATTTGTAAAGTGTCTGTCCTATTGGGCGGTAGTCGGTGTCACGCAGGAAGCATTGCCGGAAGCAGCCGAGCCGGCGGCAGTGCCGAAACCAGTCGAAGGATCGGTCGAGGAAAGCTGGGTGTTGCATTCGGCCGGCGGCGTGGTAAAGGCCGAACAAATGGTCTTCAGCAGGCTAGCCGGATCTCGTTGCGTCTCGATGGTTTGACCATTGATGACCAAAGTCGGAGAACCTTGCACTTGATATTTGGTATTGTCAGCCTTCCAAACATTAAATTGCGGGAAGCAGTAAGGGCCGCCGGTGGCGCAGTCCGATCCGGTCCAGGTGCTCTTATCATTGAAACCGGCAATGACTTGGTAAGTTTTGTCGGTCGACGCAATACAAGAAGCCAATTTGGCAGTATTGATCTTGGTGCTCTTGACGCAAGCGGCGGCTCCCGCCGGGTCACCGTTGCTGGCCAAATAGCAACCGAGGTAAGCCTGATAATTTTGCGGCTCATTCTTCTGGATGCAATATTGGCTCAATTCCTCGTTCAATTCAACGGGAACCGTGGTATTATGCATCGAGTAATCGCAGAACTTTACGGTAAAATTTATTTTTTTACCCAACGTCTTCACTACCGGCAAAATGCCTTTTTCAATTTCGGTGCCGTACGGGCATTGGCTCATCACGAATAATTCGATGGTCGGCTTGGCCGATTTGGTGGTGACGGTTTGCGTGGTCGGAGGTGTTTGCGTGTTAGCCGCGGTCGAAGAAGGGGTAACTTGCGGTTTGGTCATATCGATCGCCTGCACGAAAAAAGTTGTCGCATCCTTGGTCATATAAGCGTCGACTTTCTGGTTATTGACGTCGATCGACATCTTATACACTCCGCTAAAATCGGAAATCGTGTCCACCGTCGCCTTGTATGACGCTCCGGCCAAGAGTTGATTGTTAATAAAATCAGTGATCTTAGCCTTGGCCTGATCGGGCGTAAGATTTTTTGTCGCCTGGGGAGTCTTGAGGCTGCAACCGGTCATCACCAGTACCAACATCAAGCCTAAAATAATGGCTTTTTTCATAATTTTTAGTTTTGAAAATTAATTATTGATTAATAATATCCATACTTTATCAAATACGACCAAAGAAGTCAAAAAGAGACAAATGTTATATTGCTATATTGTTATATTGTCAAGATTGGCTGGATTTGTATAAAGTATTATGTATAATGTATGATGTATTAGGTATCTTGGTTTTAATTTTGTAATTTTTAAATTTTTAAAGAATTTTTAATTCCTAATTTTTTAAAAATTAAAAATTGGGATTTATTTAAAAATTTAAAAATTATAAAATTATTGTGTATTTTAAATAATAAATTTTAAATCTAAAGAATATGTACGATGTAATAATCATTGGCGGCGGGGCGGCGGCGATGTCGGCGGCGATCTATGCCGCTCGACGGCAGATGAAAACTTTAATGTTCACCAAAGACATCGGCGGACAGATGATGTGGGCTTCGGTGATTGAAAATTATCCCGGCTTCAAATCCATCCCGGCTCCCGAACTGATCGATAAATTCGCCGAGCAAGTGAAGGAGCTGGGCGTAGAGATGAAAATCAGCGAAGTGAAAGAAATAAAAAAAAATGCCGACGAGGATTTTGAAGTTTCCGCCGGCAATGAAAAATATTCCGCCAAAACGGTGATTGTCGCGATCGGCGCGGCGCACCGCCAGCTCGGCGTCCCGGGCGAAAAAGAATTGGGCGGGCGGGGGGTAGCATATTGCGCCAACTGCGACGGTCCGCTTTTCCGGAATAAAACCGTGGCCGTGGTCGGCGGCGGCAACAGCGCCCTCGATTCCGCCGGCCTGCTTGCCAAAATAGCCAGCAAAGTGTATCTGATCCATCAATTCGATACTTTCCAGGCTTTTGAACACTTGGAAAAAAAAGTCAGGGAATCAGCCAATATCGAGCTGATTTTCCAGAGCAAGGTGGAAGAAATCCTGGGCGACAAAAAAGTTAAAGCGCTGAAAGTCCGTAATTTAAAAGATAACTCCCTAAAAGAAATTCCCGTGGACGGCATCTTTGTCGAAATCGGCTTTGAAGTTAGGAATGATCTGGTCAAGAATTTAGTGAAGACCAATGAACGCGACGAAATCATCGTTAACGATAAATATGAAACCTCCCTGCCCGGCTTGTACGCCGCCGGCGACTGCACCAACGGTCCCTTCCGCCAGATCGTCATCTCAGCAGGTCAAGGCGCGATCGCGGCTTTATCGGCTTATCAATACATCCAGATCAAAGAGGGTAATGTGAAAAAAATTACCAAATAATTTAAATTCTTCAATCATCGATCAGCAGCAAAAAAACTCCGCCGGATAAAAGCCGGGCGGAGTTTTTTTAAAAATCTGATTAGCGCTCAAATAAATAGACAGGGGTTAATATTAAATTACGTCGGGCTTTTGTTTGGTTCTGCTTTTTACGAAATAACTCTCCAATCTTTCTTGATAATATTCTTTTTCAGCCGAAGACATCATGACATCAATCAGCTTGTTCAATCTGGTTTCGAACAAATCCTCATAACCATAAAATTCCTTTTGGTCGTCAGAATTATCCCGATGCCCCAAAAACATTCCATCTTGACCGCGCAAATAACCAAGCGTATTTACCGCCGAAATTATCGCCGGCATCTGCCAGGCCAAATCATGCAAATTTTCCTGTTTTTTGGCGCGATCTTCGCCATCGACGAGCTGTTCATCAAGTAAAGTGGCGAATTTTCTGACAAATTCCGCGTACTCTTCACTCGTGGCGATCTTTCTTAATTGAATGTCCATAATTTTTTAATTAAGAATTAATTTTTTATCGTAATTTTTAAAATCGCGGGCGGTAAACCGGCTGAATTATTTTTTAACCTCAAACATCTCTCCATGACCTGGGATGACATAATCGGCCATCGCTAAAATTTTCCGGCGGCTGGCGGTCAATTGTTTTTTATTTTTAACATAGAGATCCTCGAGCTTGAGCAAACTCTGACGGTCAGTTTTTTGTTTCTGCTTGTCCCACCACCAAAATACATCACCCGCCACGGCAACGTTTCCGAATTTTTTCGTTTTTACCAAAACCGAGCAATGAAACTGATCGTGCCCGGGAGTCTTGATTATTTTTATTCCGGTTCTGGGAACTTTTCCCTCATGACCGACATTTTTTCCGTCCCAAGAAAAGATGACGTTGGCATCGATAATTTTCGCTTGCGCAAAAATACCGGCCAGAAGACAATGATCCGAATGATTATGCGTCAAGATCACATAATTTATTTTTTTGACAGACAAACCCTCCTCGGACAGGGCGGCCAAAAGCTTTTTTCTGTCCAGTCCCGGATCGACGATCACGTTTATCCCGTTTTCCCGGATCAAAGTAACAGTCGAGGAGGCGAACTCGCTGCCGTTTTTTTCCCTGGCATAGCCGGGGACTAAAATTTTAATTTCCGCTGGCATAAATTTAAGGTTATTTTTTCCGGGCGATCAGCTCCACCACATTGTGCCAATGCGGTTCGGGACAGCCGATATGTCCGCGGTCGGCAATAGTTTTTTCTTCATATTTAATCAATTCAAAATCGGAAAATATTTTTTTCAATTCTCCGGCCGCGACATAACAGTGCCGATTATCCTTCTTGGCGGCCAGCGGCCGTTTGGTGAAGAAACAGGAGATGATCACGTATCCCCCGCTCTTAAGGGATTTTTTTATTTCCTCCACGACGCGGAGCGCGTCCGCCTTGGACAAAAAATGCAAAGAATTAAAAGCGTTGATGGTCGAGTATTTATCCGGTTCGATCTTAAACGCCGCCATGTCCTGACAGAATAATTTCTGCCGCGCCGCCGGCAGATGTTTGGCGGCCCTGACCTATTCGATCTTCTTGATCCCCTCGCGCGAATTGTCTACCGCCGTCACCTTGAATCCGTTCTGCAGCATAAATAAAGAATCCCGGCCCTGGCTGCAACCCAGATCCAAAAATTCCGAACCCGGCTCCAGCCGCTCAAAAACTTTAGCGAGCAGCCGATTCGACTTTTCTCCCCAAACGTTCTGATGTTTATAGATGCTATCGTACTTCATTGATTGTCTTTTACCTTATTATCGGCTAAGATTATCGTAACTTCACTATATCACCGATTTTATCAATCTTACAATAATTTGTCATTCCCGCGAAGGCGGGGATCCAGAATCGTTCGTAATGGATAATTTTACTGGATTCCCGCCTTCGCGGGAATGACCTGATTGATCATGCTTAATCTGAAAAAGGAAAATTCGCTGTTCGCCGCCGGTTTCAAGCTGATCGCCGGGATAGACGAAGCCGGCCGGGGACCGCTGGCCGGACCGGTGGTCGCGGCCGCGGTCGTTCTTGATGCCGCCGCTGCCGAAAAAATTTCCCAGATCAAAGAGTTCAAAAAACTTAAGGACTCAAAATTATTGCCGGCGAAAAAGCGCGAAGAATTTTTTGAGCTGATCATGAATAATTTCACGGCGGTCAGCGTCGGCGTTTGCGATCATGAGACGATCGACCGGGTCAATATTTATCAGGCGACTTTTCTCTGCATGAAAAAAGCTTTGGGCGATCTGAAAATCAAACCGGATTATGTGATGCTCGACGGCCGCGCTGAAATTCCTAATTCCTCGCTCAAGCAGGAAAGCATCGTTGACGGCGACAATCTGGTTTTTTCCATTGCCGCCGCCTCGATTATCGCCAAAGTCACTCATGACCGGCTGATCGCCCAGCTGGCTAAAGATTACCCGCAATACGGATTTCAAAATCATAAAGGCTATGGCACCAAGGAACATCTTGCCGCTCTCAGAAAATTCGGGCCGACGCCGTTTCACCGAAAAAGCTTCGGCCCGGTCAAAGATCTACTCCAAAAAACGCCTTAGCCGGGCGTTTTTTTAAATAATCGTCTATTTGACAATTCATATAAAATCTGCTATTTTAATCATTATTATAAACATTCTGTTTATACTAAAATACTCATTAAAACTGATCTTTACAATAACCTTGGAGGAAAAAATGGTAGATCTCTTGGCCTTTACCAAGATTTTTTTGTTAAGCACGTCCATCGATATGGGCGTGATGCCGGGACATGATATGACCATGTATGATGCCGTAACTACTCAAAACGGATCGTTGCGAGTAAACCAGGCTTTCTACACGGATTACTCGACGGATTTATGCATCAGTAAGTACTTTTGCGCCTCCGGAGGAATGCGCTGCTATTTCTTTTCAGAGCGCGCTTCCATCCTCGAATTTTATCCGTTCCGAATGGACTTCCATTTCGGGGGCTCTCTGATGTACAAGATTTTCGAAGTCGGAATAAAACACGAGTGTGATCATCCGATAGCACCCAGCGCCAACCACTGCCCTTTGCCCGAGATTGATTTCCATCAGGATCGATTTTACGGAAAAGCCGTGATCGACGAAAATATTTCACGGATTTTCAATCTCCGCCTTTCTCTTGAAGCCGGCTTCGTACCCGCCTACAATGTTTACGTCTACCAGAAAATGGACGAGCAAGATTCCATCCCGATCCATCAGACCTTCTATCCTGATCTGCAAACCAAGATCGGAATAACCAAGTTCGGATTTATCGGCAGCGGGATCAAGTGCTACTTGCCCAACAAGCGCCAACCCTTCGACTTCAATCTTGGCACCGGGCTAAGATACAAGAACGTTGAACTGGGATGGAAATACGGCCGCGACAAACCAATGGCAGCCGACGGATCGGAGCTCCCTCTCCCCCGGCTCGATTCCCGCAAGCATGAATTTTATCTTTGCGCCACCCTGGGAAAATCGTGGCGGAAATAACCTCTGCAAGCCTTGCCCAACCAGCAAGGCTTTTACTTTTTCAAATCTGCTTGATCAGTGGAAACTTTCTTTGTCTCATCAGTAAAATCTCAAGCCAAAACCATCGATCTTTGACAAAAAAATAAAAAAGTGGTATGCTGCCACATAAACTGAACCTTTGCTCATTTTTTCTTTAACCGAGGATAATCCAATGAAACCGTATTTATTATTAATCCTGTTTGGCCTGCTCGCTTCGGCCTGGTCCGAGCCGCCAAAACTTGCCAAGCTGGCCGCTCCCCTTTCCTTATCGATTGTCCCGGGAAGTATCAATGCCCCCGCCCCCAAACCGTCGTTCAATTTCAATAATCAGACGGCTGGCTCAAATGATGAGGGACAAAGTTTCGGCAGTATCGGCGAGTTCGTTTATGGAGCGATCTACTTTTTCAATGAGCTGGCGGAAAAACAGCCTTTTTGGAAACCGGACAAAGGATTGATCATTCCGCTCTCGATCAAAAAAAATCCCTTACAGGTCATGCCCTCGCTTGACTATGATTCAAGGGACAATCACAAAAACAAATACACTTTGAGGGCCTGCCTCATGTTCTGACTACAGGAATTCTCCCCGGATTCCTGTATTTTTTTGTTAAAATTTAATCTTCTCGACCATCGCAATAGTTTGACTTACTCTTTAAAAAGCGGTAGTATTAAAATAATTCTTAGGAATTATTTTATTTTTGGCAAAACCCTCTCTTGCCTTAAATTCAGTATTATTCGTAGATTCGCATCATTCGCGAAATTAGCATTATATTAATTATTTTGTATGAACGTAACCGAGCTCGCCAGAATTTTAAAGATCACCCCTAATGAACTCCGGGAGAAATTGCCGCGGATGGGTTTTGATATCGGTTATCGCGCCATCAAAGTCGATCCGAAAACCGCGCAGATGATCATCCGCGACTGGCCTTTTTTATTGAGAAAACTGCAAGCCGAAGATGAAGAAAAAAATAAAGCCAAGCGGGAAGAGATGATCGCCGAAGGCGTGGTCAAAAAAATCGTGCCGATCCCTTCGATTATGACCGTCCGTGATTTTGCCGCTTTGACGCATCTGCCGGTCAACAAAGTTTTGGCCGAATTGATGAAGAATGGCGTCTTCGCTTCGATGAACGAGCGGATCGATTTTGACACGGCTTCGATCATCGGTTCATCTTTGGGCGTGGAAGTGACACTCGACGAATCCACCGGGACGGCGGCGCAGGCGGCGGAAGGCGACAAAAAAATCGAAGAAATCTTGGCGCGCGAAAAAGACAGCAATCTGATCATTCGGCCGCCGGTCATCGTGGTGATGGGCCACGTCGATCACGGCAAAACCAAATTGCTCGATACGATCCGCACCACCAACGTCGCCGGCGGCGAACACGGCGGCATCACCCAGCATATCGGCGCTTACCAAGTTGTCAAAAATAATCGCCTGATCACTTTTATCGATACCCCGGGTCATGAAGCTTTCACCGCGATGCGTTCCCGCGGCGCCCGCATTGCCGACGTGGCCATTTTGGTCGTGGCGGCCGACGACGGCGTCCAACCGCAAACCATCGAGGCTTACAAAATAATCCAGGCCGCGCAACTTCCTTTTATCATTGCCATCAATAAAATAGACAAACCGGGCGTGGACATCACCAAGATCAAGCAGGAAATGGTCAATAAATTGGGAATTCTTCCGGAAGATTGGGGCGGCAAAACAGTCTGCGCGCCGATCTCGGCATTGAAAGGGACAGGCATCCAAGAATTGTTGGATTTAATTTTGCTCACCGCCGATTCGGAAGCCAAAAGTATGCGCGCCAATCCGGCCGCTCCGGCCTTGGGCACGGTCATCGAATCGCATATTGATAAAAATTCCGGACCGTTGGCCACGATCTTAATCCAAAACGGCACGCTGCGGGTCGGCGACCAATTAGTCTTGCACGGCAAAATTTACGGCAAAGCCCGCGCCCTCAAAAATTACCTGGGCGAGAACGTTCAAGAAGCATTGCCCTCGATGCCGGTAATGATCCTTGGCTTAAAAATGGCGCCGGCGGTCGGCGATGTCCTGCAAGTCGGCGAAGGCGAACGCATCAAAGGCAAAATCGAGAAGGTCGCGCAAAACCGCAGTTCGATCCAGATGAAAAATGAGAATGAAGGCGAGACCGACGTGAAAAGATTGAATCTGATCATCAAGAGCGATGTCTTGGGTTCGGCCGAAGCGATCGAGGAATCGCTGATGAAGATCAATACCGAGGAAGTCAAAGTCAAAATTTTAAATAAAAGTTTGGGAAATATCATCGAGGGCGATATCGCCCGCGCCGAAGCTTCCAACGCCGAGATCATCGGCTTTAACGTCAAGATCTCGCCGGCCATCGAAGTTTTGATCCGCGAAAAAGGCGTCAAGGTCCATACGTTCAACATTATTTACGATCTGATCGATTATGTGCAAGAAGAAATGAAGAAATTGGTGGTTGCTAAATTCCAGCGGGTCGATATCGGACGCGTCAAAGTATTGAAAATTTTCCGCACCGAAAATAAGAGCCAGATCGTCGGCGGCAAAGTTTTGGACGGTCAGGCGAAAAACGGCGTCCGGGTCGAGATTCTGCGCAACAAAGTGATGGTTGCCCAAGGCAAGATAACTAAATTACAAGCGGGCAAAATGGATATGCCGACGGTGGATATCAACCAGGAATGCGGCATGCAATACGAAGGCAAGCCGGTCATCCAGGAAGGAGATATCTTGCAATTTTTTGAAGAGAAAGAAGTGGCAGCTAAAATTTAAATGCTTATTTAACGCCAAGCTTTTTCTTACATTTTCTTGTCTTAAAATGTTATATTGTTATATTGTCATATTGTGGCGCAACGATTTAAAAACTTTTAACAATATAGCAATATAACAATATTGCAATATATTCCATGCCAAACATCGATCGCCTAAATGAAACTCTGCGCAAGGAGATTGCGATGATCATCACCGAGGAAGTGGAAATCCCCGGCGGGTTGATCACTATCACTCATGTCGAATGCGATACCAATTTCTATTCGGCGCGCATTTTGTTTTCCGTCCTGCCGGATTCGCTGGTCGGCACGGCCTTGGAAAAATTAAGGAAGAATTCCAAGCTGATCGCCGAAGAATTGAAGCATCGCATCAAGATCCGCAAAATCCCGCATCTCATCTGGGAATTCGATCCCACCGAAAAGCAGGCCGGCGCCCTCGACAAGATATTCGCCGAAGCGGAAAAAGAAAAAAATACTCCGGATGAAGAGTTGGCAGACATCAACTATAAATATTAAAAAACTCATCACTATTTTGAAAATAAATCGCCGCGGTTTCCTCTTGGGAAACCGCGGCTTTTTTTGCCTGTTAATCGTAATTGCGAACTTCACCGGTCCGCGCGTTGACCGCGGAATAGGCCGGCTTGGCGGCAACTCCTTTGGCCAGCGGACCGCCGGTCTGCGTCACCAAAAGCAACTGGGGAAATTCCTGATTGATTCTTGCCCAACCGGGATACGCGCCCGCGATTACTTTTCCCGCGATGAATATCGAACTTTTTTGCGGTGATCCCATATTGCGGCCGTCGTAATAGCCGAATTGCGCGACGACCAGGTCTTTGGAGCTATCGGCCATCCATTGGAAATAATAGCCGCCGCTGGTTGAGTCGGAAAAAATCACTTCATCCCGATATGACAGAACAATCCGCTGCCCGTTATTCGTAATTTCCAGATCATAATTGCCATATTTCCCGTTATGCAACGGCCGGTCAAGATCGAATCCGGTCGCGTAAAGCGAATCGACTTCGGTGGCAGAGGTCGGCCATTTGGCAACCGCTGTTATGCTTTCAGTTGGCCCGGTCAAATTTCCGCGACTGCATCCGGCAATAAAAAAAATTGCCGCGACGAGCGCCAATCGAACTGCTAACTTCTTCATGTTCATGGACTACCCCTTCTTTTTGGTGAATAGTTATAAAAAGGACTTTTTTTGTTTGACTTCAAATTTTCCGTTGATAATTAACGTTATTTTATGTATAGCAATTAAACTTGCTTTTGTCAAGGCATAAAAAACTTCGCCGCCAATTAAAAAAGGCCCGCACTGTTGCGAGCCTTGTGATGAGGTGAAAAAAGGACGTTACTTACGGTTGCGTGGGCTTGGGCCGCGGATTGACGATACCGTCAACTGAGACCGTGCCGATTGCTCCGTAAATAATCGAGATGCTGACGCCGCCGATCTTCGGTCCGACCCAGAGTAGCTGGATCAGCCGGCCGATGTTCGCGCCGGAGACAACCGTGACCGTGTCTTGTCCGGACCAGAGCAGCGTATCCTGGGTTATCCAGTCGCCGTAGGCCTGAATCAGAATGGTATTCAGCGTACCCGATGGCGAGGCGGCCAGATAGTCATAGGCCAGTTTCAAAGTATCGAAACCCGAATTTTTGGCAAAAACCGAGTCCGCCACTTTGACGCCGTTGACTGTGATCTTGACTTCGGTCATCGAATCGGAAACCGGGAAGATCCGTACCGGCAACTGGGAATACTTGGACGGCAGATTCAAGGTTACGTTCACCGTATCGTTTTCGATGACGGTGCAAGTGGTCGAATCGGAATGGATTACCTTGCCATTCACGTCGACTGACCAGGCCTTGACGTTCCAAGGCGTGGCCGTAACCCGGAGATCAGCATAGATCTTGTTGATCTGAACCTGCGCATTACCGGAAAGAGGGAAAGAATCACTCCGAGTTCCCTGTCCGGTAGCTGACAATTGCAGATACCCTTCGCGCAGCTGGATGTTGGCGGCTTTCGCCAGCGATCCGACCGGGCCGACATTGATCAAAGCCGCGACTGATCCGTACCCCGCACCGTTACTCGCGGTGGGGCTTTTTGAACAGGAGCAGGAGCTGTAAATAACTCCGATCGCTCCGATCAAACAATACAGTAAAATGTTTCTCACACTTCCTCCTGGAAAAGATGAAACGGACTAATTACTTCTTCTTCGACAAACCGGACGGAGCTGCGGTTCCATCGACCGTTATCAGTCCGATGGAGCCAACATTGACATTCACCGTTTTTTTCTGAGTGACATTTCCGGGTCCGACCCAATTTAGCGTAAACGCATAGTTAGTGTCGGCTCCGGCGGTTACGTATGGAATCGTCAACCAGCCAAATGAAAGCGCCATTGGTATTCCACCCCAAGAACCGCCCACAACTACTTCAATACCCTGTGGTGGCGGATTCCAACCCATGTTGGGGGGGTTATACGCCCTGACCGGAAGCCAATCATACCTTAGCTTAACCGTGTCCTGTGCAGTTACGCTTCCGATGGGAAATGTCGTATCTGCAAAAAGATTGTAGGAATAGGCGGGATAAGGCACGTCAACACTGTCACCATTGAATTGATAAAGTGAGACTTCGTTGGCACTGTCGGAAATACCGCTGATTCTTACCAGCAGCATCGAATAGTCCGAATTGACCGACATGTTAACCGAGGAAGTATCGCCCATGACCACGGAAAAATTCGTGGATCCGTTGTGTACCCTTTGCACTACAGAGCTAGTACAGGATGGGCAATTTGTCTCATACTGATACTTCTGCGTGGCATAAGTATTCACCTGGATCATCCAATTTTTTGGCGCCAGACTGAACGGCTCCGAAACTGTCTGAGAACCGCTACCGGAAATCGGAATCATGACGTGAATCGGCACTTCGCCGGTGGCCGTCAGATCCATAGTGAGCGAATCCAGATTGATATCTTTGGCCTGGGCCGCTTTGGCCAGACCGACTGCGCCGAGTTTGACATTGACGCGGACAAAACCGGTCGCGCTGTTGGAATTTCCGGAATTGGCGGAGAGCGGCATTGATTTGTTGGAGCAACCAGCTATCAGCCAAACCGCAAACAAAGAAATCGACAAGACAGAAATAAGCCTCTTCATCAGATCCTCCTCGAAAAATAGTTAAGGAAAATTTTGCCTAAACAGTTTGTGAAAAATCAGTTAGGTTTAGGAACTGGTGTGCCGATTGCCGTAATGAGGCCAATCTTCCCCACCGTGACCGTGATTGTCTTGACCTGCGGTACTCCGCCCGGACCGATCCAGTTGAGATTGAAACTGTACGTCGTATCCTGTCCGGCGATTACTTGCGGAATTTCCAAGGCTCCCCAATAAAGAGGGATCCCGGGTGCTCCGTAAGTGCCGCGAATGATCGCCTGCACGCTTTGTTTCTGCATCTGGACGTTCAGATAATCATCGTGAAGCTTGATTGTGTCACTCGGCCCCATCGAACCGACAGAGAAAGAACTGTCACAGAGCTCGGTCATGCTGTTAGCCGCGTTCAAACTATCGCCCGAATACAAAGTAACGTCGTTGCAACTGTCCGGAATCGGATTGACCCAGACCAGGAGCATTGAATACTGCGAGCTGACTGCCATATTCACTTTGGCCGTATCGCCAGCCGTCACTGTGAAAGACGTCGAACCTTGGTGGACTACTCTGGTCTGGAGGAAATTGCCGCACATCGGACATGAGTAATTGACGACCAGGTGCGTGGCATAAGTCTTGACCAGGAGCGACCATTGCCGCGGATCAAACGAAAAAGTGCTGTTAACGATTTGCTGGCCATGACCCGACAACGGAAAAACGCGATGAATCGGCGTTTCGCCAGTTGCGGTCAGATCAAAGGTCATCGAATCGAGGTTGATGGTGGCGGCTTTAGCCTGCTTGGCCAAACCAACCGCACCCAGATCGATCGTAATCGCCGCGACTCCGCTTCCGCCGGCCGGATTGACCGAAACCGGGGACATTTTTTGATTGGAGCAACTTGCCACCAACCAAACAGCAAAGAAAGAAACCGCAAACACTGCAACGAGCCTCTTCATGAGACCCTCCTCTTGGAAAAATGGTGAAAAAACAAAAAGACCGCCTTGGCCTTTCTTCCGCTAATAATTATAAGGAACTAGCAAAAACGACGACAAAACGAATGATACAATTAAATATAATTTTTGTCAACGGTAAAAAAATGCTCCACACAGTAATAGTGCAGAGCTGGGATGATCGCGATCGACTATCCTATTCCGGTTCGTATAAACAAGCTTCGACGCGGGTTTTGCGCCGCGAAGACAAAGGCAGACTGGCGCTAGCGCAGGCATTGCGGAAGGCGCGGCGCAGCAAGACAGCATTATGACCTTTGCTTATTCCCGCTTCATAATGAGCCTTGATCGATTTGAGCTTGGCCATCAGGTTATCATAACCGGGCATTCGTTTGCCGCCGGGCGCTGATCTGGCGAATTTTTTTTCGGCCAGATTAATCAGCCAGTCGATCCGCCTGGTATCGGCGAGTAAAATATCCTTGGCCTCTTGGCCGAATTGGCGGACGGTTTCGCAATCGACGATTTTCAAAAATCCGACTGAAACTTCCAAGGTTAAAGCCATTGCTAAACTCCTTCGTTGTGGTTAAGGAACAATTAAATTTTATTAATATAATATTATTTATAGCAAATTAATTCCGCCCGGTCAACGAAAATCCGCCGCTTCCGGCGCTCTTCCCAATTCTTAAAATAATCTATATAATTCCTCTGATATGGAAATCCAAGAATTAAAACCTAAATTCATCGCCGCTTTGGCCAAGATCATTACGGCCGAGAATATCCTGCTCGTCACTCACGAACGGCCGGACGGCGACGCCTTGGCATCGCTGGGCGCGCTGGCGGTTTTCCTGAATCAGCTGGAAAAAACCCAGACGCTTTTTTGCGCCGACCCGGCCCAGGAATTCTTTTCTTTCCTGCCGGGCATCGACCGATTAACCGCCGTGAAACCGGCGGATTTTTCCGTGTTCGACCTGATCATCGTTCTGGATTGCGGCTCGCTCTCGCGGACCAAACTCACCGAGGAGATCAGCGGGCGGAATAAAGATCAATTTGTTATCGAGTTCGACCATCATCCCAAAACCGAAGATTATTCGGACCTGGAAATCCGCTGCGTGATGTCTTCGACGGCCGAGTTGCTTTATTATTTTTTTCATTACAATAATCTGCCGTTTTCCAAAGGAATCGCCAATTGCCTGCTGACCGGAATACTCACCGACACCGGCAATCTGCTTTTCGGCGCCGTCACTCCGGAAACGATCCGCATCTCTTCAGTGATGCTCTTAGCTGGCGCGACTTTCCCTAAAATCACCCGGCACACCGTGCAGAACAAAAGCTTGTCGGCGATGAAAGCCTGGGGCCGGATCCTGGATAATTTAAAATTAAACATCCGCTATAATATCGCCTATTCGGTCTTGACTTTCGAGGAGATCCTGAAATTAAAAAAACAATTCGGCAATGATAACCTGCTGGACGCGGCCACGGATATTTTGAATAATATCGACGGCGTCAAAGCGGTGGTATTCTTGCGCGAAGAGATCAAAGGCCAGATCCGCGGCAGCTTGCGCACTAAAGATAAAAATATCGACGTTGCCCGACTCGCCTCCTTTTTGGGCGGCGGCGGCCATCCCCGCGCCGCGGCCTTCCGCCTCAACGGTAGCATCGCCAAAACGGAAACCGGCTGGAAAATAATTTGAGTATCTGTCGCCGCTTTGTATCCGCCATAATCTTCAAATTTTGCTAATTTTTTTAAAAATAAAATCCCGCCTGTTATATTAGGCGGGAATTACCTTTAGAAAATAATTGCTAAAGCGGCCGTTCGGCGATAACTATGCAATCCACCCAACTTAAGGTCGACATGATTACCGCTTGAGGTTCTCCGCTGTTCCGAGGATCGAATTCCTCTTTCTTAAAATTACCCTGCGCGATGAAATCTTCGATTTTCATGAACATCCAGGCATTTTTTATGCTTCTGACCGCCTCCGGGCAATCTCCGGAGTATTCGGCATCGCCCTTGAAAAACAGGCCGTCAAAACGCTGCTGATTAGCCAGCGGTATCTCGGCTACCGTCCCTTTATCGCTGATCGTGAAAATCGTCTGAATGCTGATATCGAATTTCAAAGGAAAACTCATTGCCAACCCCTTTCTTAAAACGTTTGTTTTTCTTTACGCCATTTTTTTATTTTATCATGATCGCCGGATAAAAGTACTTCCGGTACTTTATAACATTTTTTATTAATTGTCAAGACCTCGGGACGGGTATATTGCGGATATTCCAAAACGCCTGCCTCGGAATGGGATTCAGAAACCGAGCTTTCAGCATTGCCAAGCACGCCGGGCAAAAGCCGGGTGATCGAATCAATCATCACCGCCGCGCCCAATTCGCCACCGGTCAAAACATAATCGCCGATGGAAATTTCCTCATCGATAAAATTCGCGACCCGTTCGTCCACGCCCTCATATCGGCCACAGATAAAAACAACTTCATCAAGTTTGGCGTATTCCCGCGCTTTTTTTTGCGTCCATTTTTTACCCTTCGCCGATAACAAAATAATTTTTCTTCCTCGCCCGCCGAAGCCTTGGCGTAGGCGGGTTTTTTTTCTTCTCTCTTCTCTCTTATCTCTTATCTGCAAGGCGCGTAGCGCCTTGATGATCGGTTCCGCCTTCATAACCATCCCCGCTCCCCCGCCGTACGGCGAATCATCGACTGATCGATGCTTATCAGCCGTCCAATCGCGCAAATTATATGCTTTAATCTTGATAATTTTTTTTACAATCGCGCGCTTAACCATCCCCTCATTAAAATAAGAGTCCAGCATTTCCGGAAAAATTGTAATAATGTTGAATATCATTTTTAGCTAATCAATCGGTTAGGTGCTTAATCGTTAATTCTATTTCGGATAAATAAATTAATCTTCCTTATAGCGCGCCTTGGAAAATTTCCGTTAAATCACGCAGCGTATCACCGCCGTTGGCGGGACAGGGAAGCCGTACCCCGCCGCTCGCGAGCAGCGGGGCTAGGCTTCATAGCGGAGTGATAGGAAATAAGGCCTGCGCGCAGTTTTTCTTGTCCCGTCATTTTTGCGGGATGTGCTACTTTTTTCTAAAAAAAGTGGCAAAGATTTTTGATAATAATGTCGGGAATAGACCCTCCCCGCCTCGCAGGGCTCGGCACCCCTCCCGAGGAGGGGACTTTTTACGCTTTCTTTCCAACTATGGCTTCGAATTCGTCTTTTTCCATCGTCTCCTTAATCATTAAGGCAGAGACGATCTTTTCCAAATCGGCTTTCTTAGTATTGAGAATCTCGACGGCGGTCTTAACCGCGGTGTTGATCAATTTACCCACTTCGCCATCGATCGCTTCGGAAGTTTTCTCGCTGTAATCACGGCCTTCGCGCATCTCGCGGCCCAAGAAAACTAATTCGTCGGAAGTGCCATAGGTGCGGATCGGCAAGTTATCGCTCATACCGTATTCAGTAACAATAGCCTTAGCGAGATCAGTTGCCGTGCGCAAATCCGAAGATGCGCCGGTGGTGACGTCGTTGAAGATTAATTTTTCCGCCATCCGTCCGGCAACGAGTACCGCCAATTCTTCGACGAATTCTTCTTTGGAATGCAAGCGGCGGTCTTCCATCGGCGTCTTCAAAGTATAGCCGGCGGCGCGACCTCTAGAGATGATCGAAATTTTTTGCACCGGATCGACGTTTTTCAAATTATGCGCAACCAGCGCATGGCCGGCTTCGTGATAGGCGGTTATTTTCTTCTCCCGGTCGGTGATAACGCGGCTTTTCCGTTCCGGACCGATCAAAACTTTTTCGATCGAATCGAAAATCGTCTGCATCTTGATTTCTTTTTCGTCTTTCTTGGCAGTCGCGATCGCCGCTTCATTCAAAAGATTGGCCAAATCGGCGCCGGAAAAACCAGCGGTGCGCTCAGCGATCTTTTTCAAATCGACATCGGCGGACAGCGGCTTTTTTTCGGAATGGACTTTTAAGATCGCCTCTCTTTCTTTCAAATCCGGAATTTCCAAAACCACTTGGCGGTCAAAACGTCCCGGGCGCAGCAAGGCCGGATCCAAAACATCGGGACGGTTAGTCGCGGCAATGACGATAATTTCCGTTTCCGAATCAAAACCGTCCATTTCCACCAAGATCTGATTCAAGGTCTGTTCGCGTTCGTCGTGGGAACCGCCCAACCCGGCACCGCGACGGCGGCCGACGGCATCGATTTCATCGATAAAGATTATGCAAGGCGCGGTTTTTTTCGCTTTATTAAATAAATCGCGGACACGGGAGGCGCCGACACCGACAAACATTTCCACGAATTCTGAACCGGAAATATGATAGAACGGCACATTAGCTTCACCGGCCACGGCTTTAGCCATCAAAGTTTTGCCCGTCCCCGGGGCGCCGAGCAATAAAAATCCGCGAGGAATGCGCGCCCCGATCTCGCGGAATTTTTTAGGAAACTTTAAAAATTCAATCACTTCTTTCAATTCTTCCTTGGCTTCTTCTGAACCAGCCACGTCTTTGAAGGTGGTTTTATTCTTGGCGTCCTCGCGGAATTCCTTGGCTCCTGATTGCCCGAACATCATCGCTTTGGAATTGGCGCCGGCCACTGAACGCAGCATAAAATAGATCAGCACGCCGATGATCAAGGTCGGCAAAACTATCGGCAAAATAACCGATAACCAGTAATTAGAGCTCGAGCTGTTCTTGACTGTGATATTTATTTTTTCGATCTTATCCGGAGTGACGCCGTAATTTTTCAGCAAGTCGGACAAAGATTCACTGTCTTCCTTTTGGACGATCTTCACCGACTTGTCATTAAGCGTCTCGGTCACTTTTGTTCCCTCGACGACGATAGAAGCCACATTGCCGTTATTAATATCCTGCACCAGAGCGCCAATATTTGAATCAGTGCTCGTCGGCTTGCTCATCAGGTTACCGCCGCCAAACAAACTGAAAATACCGGCCAAAACGAGGAACACGGCAAAAAAGATAATAAAATTTTTAATTAAATTTTTCATATTTATTATATGGCTATATTGCTATATTGTTATATTGTTAAGCGATTTAAATCGTTGCGTAACAATATGACAATATGACAATATAACAATTTTATGTAACGCCCATATCATAACAAAAATAAGGGTTTTGTCAAAAAAAAGAGCCGCCGGTTTTGATTCCGACGGTTCAGCTTAAAAGTTTAGTCACTATTTTGTCTGCAGGGAGATTTTCCTGCTGAACGAATTGCCGCTGGCAATTATGGTGACGGGGTTATGATTCTTATCAACGGCTTTGATTTCGAAGGCCACTTCGTCGGTCTCCGAGCAGCCGTAGAGATCACCAACAAACAAAACGTGTTTGTTGATAATCTTGACATCGCTATATCCTTCTTCAACGGCCCGGATAACGTTGTCAGACCGAACGTTTATGCCACAGCTTGAAAAAAACAAGCTGCAGAAAATAACCGTCAAAAGAACTGCGTACTTCATGCTGCCTCCCAGAAGGTTGAATGGATTATAGAGCAATATCTTAATATTTGTCTAAGGCTAATTATATCATAATTAGCTAACTTTGTCAATATTGGCAATAGGCAAGAAAACCCGGCTTAAGGCCAGGTTTTCCTTGCTTTATATTGAGCGATGATTATTCTTTTTCTTCTTTCTTAGCCTTCTTGGCCTTTTTCGGCTTGTCCTCTGAAGCTTTAGCGGAGGAGGATTTTTCTTCCTTAGCCTCTTCTTTCTTCTCGGATTTTTCTTCAGCCTTTTCGATCTTTTCCTCTTTTATCTCTTCTTTCTTCTCTGTTTTTTTCTTGCCGCCTTCTTTGACGACTTGCAAGCCCAGGCGATGTTCTTTGGGTTCGATGGAAGTGATCTCAAAATCCATCACCGTGCCGGCCTTGTAAAGTTCTTCGATCTTCTGACCAGCCAACAAACCCAATTGTGAGATATGAGCCAAGCCATGGATGAGCTCGTCGAGTTCGACGAACAAACCGAACGGATTGACTTTGAGGATTTTGCCGTTCACCACCTGGCCGACTTTGTATTTTTCAGCCACGCCAGCCCACGGATCAGTCATCAATTTCTTGGCCGATAAGAAAATCTTCGAGCCGTTGATGTTGATGATTTCCGCCTTGATCGGATCGCCGACCTTATACAAATCTCCCGGATTGTCGATTCTCTTCCAGGCCAATTCGGAAATATGGATCAAACCTTCCATGTTCTCGCCGAAGGAAACGAAGACGCCGAAATCGGTGACGGCAGTAACTTCGCCTTCCACAACCGCGCCGACCTGGTACTTACTGATAACATCTTTTTGATTTTCGCTCCAGGCTTCTTTTTCACTGAAGATGATCTTATTCTCATTCTCGTCCAAAGTCATCACCTTGGTTTCCATATCCATACCGACAAACGATTTCAATTTTTCCAAAATCTTGGATTTGTCGCCGCCTGAAACGCGGGGATAATTTTCCGGCGCCAATTGGGAAACCGGCAAGAAACCGGAAATCTGGCGGAAGCGGACCAACAGGCCGCCTTTGTTGCCGTCGATAACTTTGACTTTGACATTGGTCTTGTCCTTGTACGCTTCGCGCAGAGTGTCCCAGGCTTTTTCCTGACCGGCAATGCGGAAAGACAATTCCAATTCACCGTGTTCATTTTCCAGATCGACCACCGTGGCGTCGACTTCGTCGCCCGGTTTCAAGTTGGCGTATTCATCGGCTTCGCCGTAAAGCTCCGGACCGCGAACCACGCCGACCAAAATGCCATTGATGTCCAAACGGACTTCCGCTTTCGAGGCAGCCAAAACCGTGCCCCTAACTGCTTCGCCGACAGCCGGAACGACCAATTTATCTTTCTCCAAGAGCTTGGCAAATGCCTCCTGCTCCGGAGTTAAATTCTTCTTCTCTTCCATAAAATTATAATGCTAATTTTCGAATGATGCGAATCTACGAATATAGATTCTATTTAATCCAACAAAAAAAGCATTTTAACCCGCGCATTCTTTAGTTAGAATACCGAGTCCCCCGACCACCTTAAATCAAGGGTTTTGTTATAGGTGATAATGATTATAAATGACTGATGATATATTAGTATAAACCACAAAAAATTGCAAGAGCGGACCTATTTGATAAACATCGCGTCGCCATAACTGTAAAACCGATATTTTTTCTTAATCGCCTCTCGATAGGCGCGATCGATATTTTTCTTGCCGGCCAAAGCGGAAACTAACATCAATAAAGTCGATTTGGGCAGATGGAAATTGGTGATCATAGCATCGACGATCTTGAATTTATATCCCGGATAAATAAAAATATCCACCCAATCCTTGAAGCCGCGTAGGCCCGCAATACTTTGCGGGCAGGCTTTTTCCTGCCAGCAGGCTTCCAAACTTCTCGCGCTTGTCGTTCCCACGGCGATTATCCGTGACCGCGGAACGCAAGGTATTGCGTTCCTACGATTTATTTCCGCGATAACCTTACCAACTATCTCTACCCACTCGGAATGCATTTTATGTTCCAAGATATTTTCCGTCTTCACCGGCGCGAAAGTTCCCATTCCGACATAAAGCGTAATTTCCAAAATCTTCACGCCTTTTTTCTTAATCTTCTTCAAAAGCTCCGGCGTAAAATGCAACCCAGCCGTCGGCGCCGCCACGCTGCCGGCCTTATTATTAGCAGCATATACGGTTTGGTATTCTTGTTTGTCTTTTTCAATGATTCTCTCTTCTCTCTTATCTTTTCTCTGATTCTCTATATACGGCGGCAGCGGCACTTCGCCGATCTTTTCAATCGCTTTCATCAGCGCCGCGCCGGATTTATTGAATTGCAAATCCCAAGTACCATCATGATTATTCTTTAAAATGACGGCTGTCATCCTGAGCGGAGCGTCAGCGGAGTCGAAGGACCCCTTCGAAATTTTAGAAACTTTAAGTGGTTCCTCGACTTCGGCCGTGGCGGCCTTCGCTCGGAATGACAGATGTAAATTTTCGCTCACCCGGCCACCCAGTAAACACTGCCAAGTATTCGCGCTCAATTTTTTATGCAATAAAACTTCAACTTTCCCGCCGGTTTCTTTTTTCTTCGCCCACAGCCGCGCCGGAATGACTTTGGAATTATTCAATACCAAAATATCGCCCGGATTCAAATAATCGATGATATCAAAAAAATGCTTATGTTCGATCTTGCCCGTCTTCTTGTCCAGCACTAAAAGCCGCGAACTGTCTCGCGGCTCAGCCGGATGCGTGGCGATCAATCCATCCGGCAAATTAAAGTCGTAATCACTCAACTTCACGTAACGCATAACTCGTAACTCATAACACTTTTTTTAAAAATCCCCTCTTGCCTGCCCCGCAAAGCGGAAGTGTGCGTGGGGGAGGGGTGACTCGCGCCGCGAGACGGGGAGGGTCTATTCCCGACATTGGCTATGCAGCAGTCTCGCATAGGACCGCAGCACCACCCGACGTCCAATAATTATCAGCAACCCTACTTATAGCCTCTATCATACCGTCCACCTTACAATTCCAACCATCTATTCCAAAAACAGTTCTATTTGTGCCCTTCTCAACATGGATTCCAACTTTAGCAATTAGCGGTTCTAACTCTGCTATCCTAGAAATTTGTTCCGCTGAGGCCCCCTTTTTTGGATAATCAAAAGAAATTCTTAAAACTCCACCTGATTCCAAAACAAATAATGGTTTTGTGCCGAGCGAATCAAACATTGCCGAAAAAGAACTGCGAATTGCCCCGGTGCCCCAGATTATTTTAGATTTTTGTTTTGCAAAATCATATAATTTTTTAACAGCGACAATTTTTTCGCTATCCAAATTTTTTCGCACATCTTCAAAAAAACTTTGTTCATCCCATTTCATCCGAGGGCTCTCCGATGAATTAGCAGAAACATTTTTCTTTGCCTCGATACCGAATAATTTTGGGATCATTATTTTATATTTTTCGAACTCATAATACTCCATCTGAACAGCGTAAATATCAAATTGGCTATTTCGATTAACGTAAACGATTAAATCCCTTAATCTATCGTCAATCGAATCCATTAAAATAACAAATTTAATATTGCCGCTTTGAAGATTTCGTTTAACAGCCTCAATCAATATGCCAAATTGATCATCATCAATTTTAAAAGAAGACACAACCTTTTCCTTAAAACTAACTTTAAATTTTTCACGAATTTTATCACCAATTTTTACTATAAATTCATCAAAGTCGCTATGTCGCCACAGCGAAGCCCCATAATCCAATGCTTGGGCAACGACCTTTCTTCTGTCTGGGTTTACCTCCCTCTTAGTTTCAACGACATAAATATCGCCGTCCTTATCAATAGCCAAAGCATCGATTGGACCCGATTCAGTCGCAAATTCTCTAGCTAGCACTAATAGCTCTTTATCTTCCTCTATTTCGTAAACGGGAATTGATTCCGGATTTTCATGAATATATTCTTGTAAATACCCTTCCTTCTCGATTTCCATCTTGTTAACCCTCTTTACCTTTTGACCATCTTCTAAAACCATTAATGGCATATTATTAATTTAAAATAGTTTTTTATCTCTTCTCTCTTCTTTTTTATCTTTCTTCAAATGCTCATACGCGTGCGGCGTCGCGATGCGGCCGCGAGGGGAACGATCTAAAAAGCCGAGGCGGATGAGATAGGGCTCATAGACATCTTCAATCGTTTCCATTTCTTCGCCCGTGGCGGCGGCGATAGTATTGAGACCAACCGGTCCGCCGGCGAATTTATCAATAATGGTTGTTAATATTTTGCGATCCACCCAATCCAGACCGAGCTCGTCGATTTCCAGCATGCCAAAAGCGTCGCGGCAAGTGTTGTCCGATAAGCAGCCATCGCCTTTGACGGCGGAATAATCGCGGACACGTTTTAGTAAGCGATTGGCAACTCTGGGCGTGCGGCGAGCGCGAGAAGCGATCGCTTTCAAAGCGGCCGGATCAATCTCTACGCCTAAAATCTTGGCCGAGCGTTCGACTATTTTTTCAATATCTTTATCTTCGTAAAAATCCAAATGGTGATGATGGCCAAAGCGGTCGCGCAACGGCGCGGAAAGCATGCTGACTTTGGTGGTCGCGCCGATCAAGGTGAATCTAGGCAGATCAATGCGCACCGTGCGGGCGGCCGGACCTTTACCTAAAATAATATCCAGAGCATAATCTTCCATCGCCGGATACAAAATTTCTTCCACGGTTTTGTTCAAGCGATGGATTTCGTCGATGAACAGCACATCGCCTTCTTCCAAGTTTGATAGGATCGCCGCCAGGTCGCCGGATTTCTCAATCGCCGGGCCGGTGGTGACGCGGATGTTGGCACCCATCTCTTTCGCAATCAAATGCGCCAGCGTGGTTTTGCCTAAACCCGGCGCGCCATATAACAAAACATGCTCGATCGATTCCTTTCTCCCTTTCGCCGCCTGAATGGTAATTTCCAAACTATCCTTAACTTTATTCTGCCCGATATAGTCGGCAAATTTCTGCGGCCGCAAAGTCAAATCTAAAGAGTTGTCTTCTTTCTCCTCTTTTGGATTAATTATTCTATTAATCGATTCTTCTGGCATGTTTCGTTAATGTTATATTGTTATATTGCTATATTGTTGCGCAACGAATTAAATAGTTTAACAATATAGCAATATAACAATTTAGCAATTTTCCAATATCCAACTCATTATTATATCAATAATATACCTATTTTCCTCATCGTTCAAGGCTCGGCCTTTTGGTATCTGGTGCCATTTTTCCAAACAGCCGCGGCAGCAGGTGGCCGTCGCATGTTGTCCGACGAAGACCGGATGGCCGTGGAACGGAGTCTGCTTTCCGTCGTTTTTCGGTTCCGCTGGCACCAATCGTTCTTTAATAAATTCTTCCGCGTGCATTTTTATTTCTTCAATCCCTTTCTTGTTGATATATTCCAAATTTTTCAGCTTCAACTTAAAACTTGAGCGAAACTTCGACTTGGCCAATCTGATTTTCAATTCTTCCCAACTTTTAAACATAGCCTAGCTTTCAAATAATTTTCGGCAGCCAATCCTTTCTAACGCCCTCAATCACCTTGAGATCGAATAAATCATTAATCAATGACATTTTTCTTTTATCCTGCTCGAGCTCGGCGACATTTTTAAAAATATTTTTTGTTAATTTACTCAGAATTTTTTCTTCATAAAACATCGTTTTATAATATTCGGGACGTAAATCTTGATGCTCATAAAGCTTTTGCATCGCCGCAAGATGTTTTTCAATCAATTCCTTATCCTCGCTATTCGGATTGCCCATCGCGCCGATCAGCGGCAGATATTTACCTATCTCTATTTCCGCCGCGTTCCGAATATCGCCGATAACCTTGATGGCGGTATTTAACGCCAACCATTTTTCTTCCAGTTCGTTTAATTCTCCTAAAAATAATGGTTTCACCTCCCGATAATAAGCCTTGTCCGAAATAAGATGGGCGATCCAGCCCTTACGGAAATCATCACCACCGATAAAATTTTTATCAATCAGATCTTTACCATGCGTCAGCGAACGGTCGATCTTGGTAAAATACCGGCTGTCCGGGTAAACGGCGCCGGTTAGATATTTGCCCAAATCTCTGACTTGCAAATCGTCCTTTATTTCCAAAGCAAATTTAATGTGGCTGGCTTGCAGTGGCATAGTTATGATTATAATTTCCTAAATTCGCAAATGCCGTTGTAGTCGCAGAATTTGCATTGCTGGCCGGGGGTCGCCGGAAATTCTCCCTTGCGGATCGCGCGGATAGTTTCAGAAATCTTTTCATCAAGCTTGGCGAAATCTTTTTCCTTGCCTAAAAATTCTATCTCGCTATTATCATTCAAATAGCGATAACAAAGCGCGCCGACTTCCTGACGGAATAATTCTTTCACGGCTTGCTGGTAAATCAATAATTGCGCTTTTTCATTGAATTCCAATTTCTCTTTGGGCTTGCCGGTTTTGTAATCAACAATCTTCAGCCTGCCATCGGGCATTTCGTCGATGCGGTCTATTTTTCCGGCGATGGTGATCCCCTCGCCATCGATCTTCATTCGCAGGGCGAAAGCTTTTTCCAGAAACAGGACTTTCGGCCAATTATTTTTATATTCTTCATAAAAAGCCTTGGTCATCTCTCTGCCTTTCTCGTGATATTTTTTCTTGTTGGCTTCGGTTTCATACCATTCGTCGATCCACGATTCTTCATAAATTTTCAGGCAATCTTCCAGAGAAAGTAACACACCCCGGCCTTCGGCCACCACTCTTGATAGAGGGGAATTTTCTTTTTTATCAGCCGGAGAGACAAATAAACTATCCTGCTTTTTTTCGCCGGCTTCTTTTACGGTTTGAAGGATTTTCTGCAAAGTTGAATGCATGGTCTTGCCGAAGGACATCTGGAAATTGCCGCGTTTGGGAACTCTTAAGATATTATCAAACCGATATTGATACGGGCAGCGTTCGTAAGCTTCAAATTGGGAATAGGAAAATCTTTCCGGCGCTTGAGGTACCCAACTCCGCTCCGTGGCGGAGCTTCGCTGGGCAAGTCCGGCAATTTTTAATTTCTTTCCGCGCAACATTGAATTCTTATCTTCCAGCGGTTCGACCGCTTTTTCATCGGCATTGCTGATATCCAAATCTTCGGCTAATTTAGTTTCGACTAAAAATCTTGAAGCGCGTCGTTCGCGTTTCCCGCCGGCATCCGACGACCAGGAAAAATAAATCCCTTTTTTGGCACGAGTAATCGCCACGTAAAACAACCGCCGTTCTTCTTCCAAGTGATGGTCGCCAGCGGGGATTATCTCGTCGAGCAAAGCATCAGGAATCTTGATTGACTCAGAACGCTCAATCGATGGAAATCGCTTATCGATTAAATTTATGACAAAAACGTATTTGAATTCCAAACCTTTGGCGGCGTGCACGGTCATGATTTTGATCATCGCCGGGTCTTCTTCGTCGCTCAAAGGCAATGTCCCCTGCTCGCCGGCTTCCATCTCGACCGCTAGTCCGGCCAAAAATTCCCGCACTGATTTATCGGTCGAGCTGGTCTCAAATTCCTTGATCCGCTTCATGAATTGATTAAGCTGGTTAGTCGCCAAAATCTGCTGCCGCTCCGGCTGGGCATATAGATATTTCAAATACCCGGTGTCTTCGAGAAAATCCGAAAATATTTCCGAGGCCGGTTTATAGCGCGCATCCGCGGCGTGCTTGCGGAAAATTGCCAAAAATTTGTTGATCTTTTCCAAGGTTGCGCTGCCCAAACCCAGCGCTGAAGCTTCATTCAAGACTTTATAGAGCGACATGGCTTTGCGCGAAACGATATAATTCATCGCCGCCAATTCTTCGGCGGTAAAATTGAAAACCGGCAAAGTCAAAACTTTATACAAAGCCACGCCGTCATATTGGTCGGCCACGGCAGTCAGATAACTGATTGAATTGATAATCGGTATTGCCGCGTAAAGTCCGCGAGAAGAAAATAATTTATAAGGAAACTGCGCCTCGTCCAGATAGACGCAAATTTCCTTGCCCGCGTCATTAGATCTAGCCATAATCGCAAAGTCTCCCCAATTCGCCTCTTTGTCCTCAGTTTTTAGTTCGGCAATTTTCTTGACCACCCGAACCATCTCATCGGCGGTATCGGCGCCGCGAATCACTTCAATCGAACCAGCATCTTTAAAATTCGCTTTTAATTTCTTAGATAATTTATCACCGTCGTTCTTCAATTGCTCCTCTAGGCGGTTGGGATTATTCAATTTGATAAAATCATAGGCCAGATCCAAAATATTCTGCCGGTTGCGGTAATTCTCAATCAAAAAAACCTGTTTGGCGTCAGGGTAATCTTTTTTGAATTCCAAAATATTGGCCATGGCCGCGCCGCGGAAGCGGTAGATCGCCTGGTCATCGTCGCCGACGACCGTAATATTATTTTGCGGGGCAGCCAATAATTTCACCAGTTCATATTGCGCCCAATTCGTATCCTGGAATTCATCGACTAGAATATATTTGAACCTGGTTTGATAGCGCGCCAACACATTCGGCCGCTCGCGGAAAAGCTTAAGGCAATAATTGATCAGATCGCCAAAGTCCAGCGCATTATTTTCCAACAATAAATTTTGGTAGATATGAAAAGCATTGGCCACTTCCTCAATCTTTTTAACTTCGAATTCCGCCACTTCCTGATCGAATTCACCTTTGGCATTAAGAAAATCTGCCGTAGGCGCGCAATGCTTCGTGGGTCCGCAATGCTTTGCGTACCGGTCTTCTTCACTGCTTTTCGGAACGCAAGGTATTGCGTTTCTACGTCCGCTTAGCATCCCGTCCAGATTCTGCCGCAGCTCTTCGGCATATTCCAAATATTTCAACGGCGTGATGTCTTCGTCTTTGCAACGGGAAAAATGCTTGAGCAAGTCGCGGATGAATTTGGTCGGGTTGCCCATCGGCCGATAATAATCCAGGCCGAACCGGTCCAGATGTTTCTTGAACAAAGCATACTGCTGATATTCGTCGAGCAATTTATAATCGGTCGGCAAACCGATATCTAAACCGGCTTCAGTCAAAACATCCTGGCAGAAAGAATGGAAAGTGGAAATCGACAAATCAAAAAAAGCGCCATAAGGCAACAGCCGATCAACGCGTTCCTCCATTTCGCCGGCCGCTTTTTCGGTAAACGTCAACGCTAAAATCTCTTCGGACTTGGCTTTGCCCGAGTCGATCAAACCGACGATCCTCTCTGAGATTACGCTGGTCTTGCCTGTGCCAGCGCCGGCCACGATCAATAATGGCCCTTCACCAAACTGAACCGCTTCGGCTTGCTCTTTATTTAATTGGTTTTTCTTCATTTCCATATCTTCATATTATATTACAATTTTCTTTTTAACACTATTGACAAACGCTGTAAAATATGATAAAATTTCAATATTCGTTCTGTAAAATAAAATATCAATAAACCTCATCAATCCGGGAGGATTCATGAAAAAGTTCGAAGTATTAGGAATCGTTTCTCTGGTCGTCTTCTTTGCCATGCAGGCCGTCCCGCACAACGCCGCGAAAATCGCTTCCTGCCTCATCCCTAGCATTGTCTTCCTTTCACTCGCCTTCCTGTCGGCTGGCATTGCCTGGAGTTCCAAAAGCTCCGGGTGGACAGCGATGACAGCAGGAATGGTGCTGATGGCGGCTAGCACGCTGATTTTTTCCGCCATCGATGCTAATATCTGCCTGACCAAACTGGTTTTTGCCGCTATCTGTCTGGCGTTCATGGTTATGGTGATAATGATCGTCGCTCTGATGGGGGCCGGTTCTGATAATAACGGAACTTTGATCTTATCGATAATTGCCGGCACGATTATCATTATCTCACTCGGCCTGATATCAGGCTTGGCGCCGGCGCTCTGCCTGGCAGCAGCCAATGCGTGCTTTTTTTCCGCCCCTCCGATCTTTAGGCAGAAAAAAATTATTATTGTCAATTAAAAAGATCTGCTGCGGCTTTCGGAATAATCTTCTGCAGGCCGCTTTTTTATTGTTTTATTATTGTAAGTTGATTTTTCAAGAGCTAAAGACTAATATTGAAATATGAATCTAAAAAAAGTCAAAGAATTGAATATCCCGACCAGACCAGGCTCTTATCAATATTATGATAAGTCTGGAAAAATAATCTATGTCGGGAAAGCCGCGAATTTAAGGTCGCGGGTGCTTTCGTATTGGCGGGAAAGTTCCGTGCTGGCACCCGATAAACAGCTGATGCTCAGTGAAATCAAAGAGATCAAATGGATTGAAACCGACACCGAAATCGAAGCTTTGTTATTGGAAGCTAATTTGGTTAAGCGTTATCAGCCGGAATATAATATTATGCTCCGCGATGATAAACGCTATGCTTATATAAAAATCTCTATTGAGGATCAATGGCCAAGAGTTTTCTTAACGCGGGAAATCGCTAAGCAGGGAAAGTATTTCGGTCCGTTCTTAAGTGCCGAATCAGTCAAGGAAGTTTTAAAGATCATCCGCTACATCTGGCCGTTCCGCTCTTGCGCGACTATGCCGAAGCGCGCCTGCTTATATTATCGGATCGGCAAATGCCCGGGCATGTGCGAATTTCCAGTATCACGCGAAGAATATTTAAAAACGATTAACGAGATCGATAAATTTCTACAAGGAAAAAGAAAAGAAGTCGAAAAAAATCTTCAATCTTCGATTATCAATCTTCAATCGCAAATTAATAAACTATCAGGAGGTGAAACAAGACAAAAACTCGAGGAAAGGTTGCAAGCGTATCAATACCGTTTATTTAACTTAGAAAAAGTTCTGGCAAATTCCCGGATTTTGACCGTTGGCGAAAAATACGCCGCCGATGTGATTGAATTGGCCAAGACTTTGAATCTCCCAAAAATCCCTGCCCGCATCGAAGGTTATGATATTTCCAATATTTTCGGCAAAGAAGCGGTCGGCTCAATGGTGGTTTTCGCCGAAGGCGAGCCGGATAAGAATGAATACCGCAAATTTACCATCCGCGGCGTGGCCGGCGCACAGAGCAAGGGCGACGATACCGGGATGCTCAAAGAAGTTTTGGAACGGAGATTTCATAATCGACCCACGCCGGAAAACGGCGGGGCAGGTTGGCCGATGCCGGATTTGATTATTATTGACGGCGGAAAAGGCCAGCTTAACGCCGGTTTAGTAATTTTGAAAAAATTTAAATTTAATATTCCGATCATCGCCATTTCCAAAGGCGAAGGTCTGCGCTCGGCGCATGCGCCGGACAAGATATTTTTTCCGGGTATGAAAACTCCGTTGCTTTTGCCGCTCGCTTCGCCTTCTCTTCACGTCATCAAGCGCGTTCGGGATGAGGCGCATCGTTTTGCGATCAGCTTCCACCGGCAGCGGCGCTCAAAAAATTGGTTAAGCCATTAAAAAACCTGACAAAATGTCAGGCTTTTTTTATATCAAGCTAAAAAAATAGCTACTAAGAGAATATCTTCTTACTTCTTACTTCTTACTTCTTACTTCTTACTTCTTACTTCTTACTTCTTACTTCTTACTTCTTACTTCAAATCCGTCATCTTCTTATCCAGCGCGTCGCGATCGGTTTTGGAAATCAAGTAAATGTCGTCGTTAGCCGCTGACTTGGCGTAGCAGAGATTGTCTTTGGTACAGTCGCCGATCATGATCGTATCGTCAAAATCTCCGCCTGTAACCTGGACGATGATGCTATGCTTTTCCAAACCGGTGTTGGTAAAAGTCTGGGCGGGAATCTTCACCGCCGTCAAATTTTGCAATACGCTTAACACCGCGTCAATCTTGGTCGCATCGACGTCGAATTTCTTCGGCTGGGTGCCAGTCCACTGGTTGGCGATCTGTTCGACGGTAAATTGCCGGTCAGGATATTGGAAGCGGATCTTCTCGCTGCGTTCCTTCATAAAAGAAAAGATGGTCAGGCTGCGCCAATCGCTGCGGCCGAAAATGCTGTTCAAATCCAAAGCGATCGAAAAAGTCTTGCTGGAATCCGGCTCGGCGATGTAGGTGCCGGAGTAATCGGGCGTCGTGGTGCCGACCACAAAATCAAAAGTCTGCCGGCCTTGTTCGATCTCGACCTTAATTCCCTGACCATCGGTACCGAAAGAACTTTTTTTATCAGCGTTGGTGCTGACCGTTTCGATCGGCAAAACGCCGATTTCATTCAGCGCCGAGTCCAAGGCGCCGGCGGCGGTATTGTCCACGCTGAAATTTTTCACGCCGGCGATCGCCCAACCATCGGCGGTTTTGTCCAATTCGGTTTTCTGCCCGTTATTATCGATCGAGATCTTTTTAATTTGCGCCAAAGAGACGGCGGCCAGAAAATTCTTTTCCTGCCCTTTGGTTTTTTTCCAGTCAGCCAGCGGTCCGCTCCAGATCCAAGCAAAAGCGACCAGTAATATCAAAATTCCTCCCAGGATTAAATTCTTTTTAGACATATATTTCGCATAACTCGTAACGCGTAACGCGCAACGATTTTATTTTATACTGTTGTCAAATTAACCGCGGCCGGCGCGGTTTTCTTGTCCCGGCGGCGCAGGAAATACCGGGCAACGCCGAACACGAGGACGATTACGGTAACGCCAAAGATGTTCAGATAGCGCATCGTTTCTTTGGCCGCGGTGGACGGCAAAGTTATCGGCCGTTCCGTCGCGGTCTTGGCGCGGATATTGATCAAATCGGAATCCAAAGACAAGCCGTCGACCAGGTTCTGGAAGAAAAGCATATTGTCCGAACCGTCACCCGTGAACATATCGGTGGCAAAATCGGAGTCGCCCACCAAAACAATCCTGGCTTTATCCGTTGATCCGGCGCCGAAAGCGCTGGTCACTTTGCCCGAAACATATACCGCCAGATCATATTGGCCGGATTTGCCGCTGGCATTCGCGGCGGCTTGCGGATCAAGGACGAAACTATCCGTTTCGGCCAAGCTGTCACTAGTAGATTTGGCCAGGTAAACGACGTTTTCGCCGGCCTTCGGCGTTACGTCAATACTTGATACCCAAGGAAAAATTATGCTCTGCAGATTGGCGACGATCACATTGGATTTATCCATATTGTTCGGCAAAATTTTCGGCCAAAGCGGATAATTTATCATATACGTCATGCTGTAACCGCCGCTCGTGGAAGAAAAAGACGCCCGGCCGTTGGAAGAAGCATCGGCGATCAAATCATTATTAAGCTGCAAACCGTAAGCGGATAATAATTTACTCAAGCCCAGATCATTTTTCGTCGCCCCCATTCCCTTGGCCACTGTCACGCCATCAGCCAGAAGGATCAGCGACTTGCCTTTCATCACGAACGCATCGATCTTTTTCAATTCATCGTCGGTGAATTTATCCTGCGGACCGACGATCAGCAATGTGCTGACATCATCGGTGATCTGATCTTTAGCCAGATCGATATTCTTGACCTCGTAAAGGTCGCTGAGTTTGGCATAAGCCTGCGTCATCAAGGTGTCGCCCGAGTTCGGATCGCCGGTGGTCGGCACAGTCTTGTTGCTGGTCACCAGGCCGATGACCGGCAAATTTTTTCCGGCTAATTTTTTGATATCGGAAGTGACCTGATATTCCAGATTCGAGGTATCGCTCACCACCGGGATGACTTCGGTCTTGCCGCCATACTGCAAAACGATCCCCAGATAGCCGTTGACGACCTGGT
The DNA here is from genome assembly GCA_963747695.1 of Candidatus Falkowiibacteriota bacterium. Classification (GTDB taxonomy): domain Bacteria; phylum Patescibacteriota; class Patescibacteriia; order Patescibacteriales; family WJLG01; genus JAQTUZ01. Next base: position 178,874 of record CAVVFV010000010.1, read on the forward strand.
AAGAATCATTGCGCATCACATTGAACTGCAAAGTCGGAATGCCCTTGGCCGCCAATTCGTTGGAGGCGTCTTTCAAGGTAGCCGGATCAATCATTTGCACTTTTATTTTCCCGTTGGAATAGCTGGAGTATTCAGCCAACAGATCACTGACTTGCTGCTGCAAATCCAAATATTGCGCGGGCAGATTCTTGCTGAAATAAGCCTTAATATTGACAACATCGTCAAGATTGGCGGCGGTTTTTTTGCTGGCGGTCGACAAAGAGTAATCACCGTTGGCAGTCAGATCCCAGCGGAAATGTAACTGGCTGAAAATAAAATTAATAACAAGCAAGAGACCGATAATAATAACAATTGTAATAAAATTATCACCTTGCTTTGGCAGCTTCCACGCCCTGATCCGTTTCGTTATATCGAAAAATTTCATATTTTTAAATTATTAAATGTTATATTGTTATATTGTTACTCAACGAATTTGATTACTCGGCGCATTTTTTTCACAACGCAACAATATGACAATATATCAATATGGCAATTTTATACTATCGCCACGCCCGTTTCTGAATAACCTGCGCGTTGAGCCAGAGGAATAAGAAAATAAAAGTCAGGTAATAAACGATATCTTGAGAATCGATCACGCCGCGGGCAATACTGTCAAAATGCGTGCCCAATCCCAGAAAGGCGAAGACGGGGGCGATAGCGGGCGGCGCTACCTGGAGGACAAAGCTGGAACCGACGATCAGCGCCGCGAAACAAGCGACTAAGCCGAGTACGAAAGCGATGATCTGATTGCGGGTCAGCGCCGACAGGAAAAGCCCAAGCGACAAATAAGCGCCGGCCAAGAAGATCGATCCCAGATAACTGCCGATCAGCGGACCGAAATCCAGCCGGCCCAGGAAAGAAATGGAAACCGGAATGGTAAAAGTCAAAGCCAGGGCGATGATCATAAAACATAAAGCGCCCAAAAATTTAGCCAGCACGGCTTGCCAGGTGGTGATCGGCAAGGTCAGCAGAAATTCGATCGTGCCGGATTTTTTTTCTTCCGCCCAAAGCCGCATTGTTACGGCCGGCGAGAGAAATAAGAAAATCCAGGGCAGCAGCGCGAAATATTCGCGCATGCTCGCTTCCTGATAAATGAAAAAATTCTGGAAGAAAAGCCAGTTGCCGGCCACCAAAAACACCGCAATGAATATGTAGGCGATCGGGGAATTGAAATAGGACATCAGCTCCTTCTTAAATAAAGTCCAGATTATTTTGAAATATTGTTTATTATTCATAATTATATCAATTTTTGAATTTTTAATTTTGTAATTTTTAAATAAGTCTTAATTTTTAATTATTAAACTTTGAAATTACCGCTGGTTTAAAAATTAATAATTTGACCTTAAAAATTATTTAGAAATTAAAAATTATAAAAATTTAAAAATTTATTTTGTCAGTTCCCTAAACGCGTCTTCCAGCGACGCCTGATACTTGGCAATCTCCAAAACATTGAACCCGCCGATGATCAGCGCCTTGTTGATCGCGGCCCGGGCATCGCGGCCCGCTTCAGTTTCCACCTCATATAAGATGGCGCTGCCTTCCTGCCCGACCGGCACAACTTTAGTCACTCCCGGGGTTTTGCCCAACAGCGCCAAAACTTTTTCCTTGGCGCCTTCAACTTTTATCTTTACCATCTCCCTGGATTTGGTCTGCTTGATCAATTCGGCCGGACTGCCTTCGCCGACGATTTTTCCGTTATTGATGATAATCACCCGGTCGCAAACCGCGCTCACCTCGCCCAGAATATGCGTGGAAAAAATCACGGTTTTTTCTTTGCCGATCTTCTTGATCAACTCGCGGATCTCCATTATCTGATTCGGGTCCAAGCCGGTAGTCGGTTCATCCAAAATCAAAACATCTGGATTGCCCATGATCGCCTGCGCCAATCCCACTCTTTGCCGATAGCCTTTGGATAATTCGTCGATCAATTTATTCATCACTCCGGAAACGCCGCAAGCCGCCGCCACTTCCGCCAGCCGCGACTTCAGTTTTTCACCCGACAAGCCGCGCATTTCCGCCACGAATTTCAGATACTCTCTGACTTTCAGATCTTCGTAAAGCGGCACGGTTTCCGGCAGATAGCCGATCTTGGCCCGAGTCGCGAGAGAATTATTGACTGCATCGATACCGTCGATCGTAATCGAACCGGAAGTCGGAGTCCAAAAAGAAGTGAGGATCTTCATCGTCGAAGTCTTGCCCGCGCCGTTCGGGCCCAAAAAACCGAGGATCTCCCCGGTCTTAACCGAGAAGGAAATATCGTTCAAAATCTGGGTATTACCGATCTTTTTGGTGAGATTTTTGATTTCGATCATATTTAAAAAAAATTATTATCTTAGAATTTCCGCCGAACGGACTATTAATACTAATACGACAAAACTATATTTTTGTGACATCTAATGTGTAATCTTACCAAATAAAAAAGCCTGGCGTCAATCTTGCGCGCCAGGCAAAAAAATGTCGTTATAAAAAACAGGTTTTGAAAATCCGCCCAGCTCACTTATCATCAAATTTTCGTCCGCACAAGGAGCAGTCATAAATGTCCTGATTGTCAGGACTGGCTCCGCCACCCATATTGCACGTTTTCCATGAACATAGTCTCTCTTCTTTGCAATCGGGATTAAGACAAATGTGCCGGCTAGTATTGTAGATCACGTCTGGATTATCATTCAGATCAATGACACATACAATCGGAGCGCCGCAAACGCATTTTTGGTCGATTACCTTTGTGCTGACATCAAGACCAAGATCTTTGATCTTCAGCTTGATCGTCTCTTCAGGAGTGAGTAATTTTTCGGACTTCTTACTTTCATCCATAATCCCTCCTTTTTAAAGATCAGCATGATTGAACTTATTCTAAAAAAAATTATATGTCCAATTCTTTTAAAGCCTCTTTTTGTTTCTTGTTCAAATTTTTCGGCGTCCTGATGATTACTGTTACCAGATGATCCCCTTTCGTGCGCCCATCTTGATATTGCACGCCCTTATTTTTCAATTTAAAGACCGTGCTCGATTGCGTGCCTTCGGGGATTTTCAATTCGACCGGCCCGTAAACCGTTTCAATCTCAACCTTGGCGCCCAAAGCCGCTTGGGAAAAATTAATTTCTTTTTTAGTTAAGATATCATAATCATCGCGCGCGAATTTGTCACTCGGCTTCACTCTGATTTCCAAATACAGATCGCCGGCGCTGGCGCCTTTTTCGCCAGCCTCGCCATATCCGGGAATCCGGATGCGGCCGCCATTGTCCACGCCGGCCGGAATCTTCACTTTGAATTTTACCGTATCGTAAACCGTTCCCGCGCCGCGGCAAGCTTCGCATTTCTGGGAAACGGTTTTGCCTTCGCCGCCGCAATTCGGGCAGGAGGTTTCGGTCTGGATATTTCCTAAAATCGTTTGTTGAACTCGGCGGACGCGGCCGTGCCCTTTGCAAGTCGGACATTCTTCAACCTTCGCATTCGGGTGAGCGCCGGAACCATTACATTCTTTACAGACGACCTTTTTCTTCAGCGTGACTTCTTTCTCGACGCCGAAAATGGCTTCCATAAAATCAACCGTCATTTGCGCTTCGATATCCTGGCCGCGCTGCGTCCGCCCTCGTCCGCCTCTGGCGGAGCGGGATGAACCAAAACCAAATATATCTCCTAGTCCGCCGAACATTTCGCCCAGATCGCCCAAGTCATCCATATTGATATTCATTCCGCCATTCTGAAAACCGCCGAAGCCTCCATAACCTCCCTGACCAGGATTAAACCCTCCGGCGCCGTTGAAATTCGCACCGAATTGATCGAATTGTTTTCTCTTTTCCGGATTCCCCAAAACCTGATAAGCTTCATTGATCTCCTTGAACTTATCGTCTTTGCCCGCGTTCTTGTCCGGATGATATTGATGCGCCAATTTCAAAAACGCCTTCTTGATCTCGTCGGCGGAGGCCGTTTTTTCTACACCTAAAATCTTATAATAATCTTTAGACATGTTTATTTAAAAATGATAGATGATAAATGATAGATGATAAATTTCTTAACATTATTTATCACTTATCATTTATTATTAATCATTGATACAACCTATTGCTTTTTTTATTAATTTATGTTATACTATTTAGACGTTCATTTGAAATTAATTAGCCATAAAATCCAATCAACGAAAGGATTGCCATGTACCCAGCACCCCTGACAAAAGAAGAATCTGCGGAGAATATCAAGGTGATGTTCAGATGGTTCAAGGTCATGATCATTTTGGCCAATCTCGCGGCCATCGCCATCGCCATTACCGACAACCAGGATCTTCCTGAACTCAGCTCCAAAATATTTTGCTGCATCCTCGGCGTCGGTATCCCGTGGCTTGCCTTCATGGTCTGCAAATTCATGATCGACAACCAGACCGAACAAGAGCAAACAGGAACCAAACAATCCTAACAAACATTTTTTCGATCACCAGAGCGCCTCTAAGGAAAAGAGGCGTTTTTATTTTGCTTAGGCTTTGAATCCGATCTCCTTATTCAATTCTTCCGCTTCCTTGATCTTGCCGAATTTGGCTTCATAATCTTTCAACGCTTTTTCCATCACCGCGATCATCCGTTTATAATGTCCGGGGTTGGAAATTATCTTCGCGACCACGCGGCCGTTCTGCCCGACCAGATTGAAAAACGGCAAAGTGAATTCATCCTTATTAAAGACGACTTGCATCGCGTTGGTATACTCCCCGCCCGGAATGTTGTCGGCGATCTTAATTTCCACCGGCTTAGTTTGATTGGGTCCCATAGTATTAAGAATTATAAATTATAAATTACAAATTATAAATTTTTAATCGATTCTTAAATTCTTTCAAACTTTTCACCCCGCCCTTTAAAACCGCTTCGTATATTTTAAAGCCGGCGATTATAATCTTGTTATCATTCCTGAATTTTTTTAACGCGAGAATCAGCTCTCTCTGCCGATCGGAAATTTTTTTCCAGAAAACGATGCTGGCTTTCGTCCTTCTGGCAAATTCCTTTTCGTCCATGAACCAAACATCGATCGTCCAGGTTTCGCCGGCGAATCTGGTTTTCATGCCGAGATAATGGCCATTAGGAAATTCTTTGCCCATTCTGGGATCATCCCATTTACCGCCGATAAAATAACTCTTGAATTTATTCTGCCAATAAAGCCGGTTGAATATCCGTAAAACTTCCTGCCTGGAATATTTTTTTGCTCTCGTCACCTCCAGATCAATATCGCCGTGCATCATCAAACCAAGCGAATAGGCGCCGACCAAATGCACCTGGCCGAATTTTGCCAAATCCTTGATCAGTCCGGTCTTGGTCAGTAAATTATCGGCTTGATTTTTATATTTTCGGCTGATTCGGGTAAGTTTTGACATAGATATTTAATTCCCCTCTTGGGAGGGGTGTCTGCCCCGCACGGACGGGGTGGGTTTATTGTCTTTCATTATTTAAAAAACTTTTTTATCTTCCGCCAGAATTGCGGCTTGATCGAGTTGCGAGCGGAAAGATGACCGCCCTTCTTTAAATATAGGTGTTGGCAGCCAAGGTCTTTAACGAACTTTTTCACTGATGGCGTACTGATAAGCTTATCGTCATTAGCTTGAATTATGAAAATATTTTTGGCGTTCAATTTTTTTACGACCGAAGCCGGATTATATATTTTACCTTCTTCTAATTTTTTCCAATCGCGGTGATCAAACCGGTATCCTTCGCCGAAGGCCGCACGGGTGAATTTTTCCAGCCAAGGCATCGGTTCGATTTTACTATGCACTTCTTCGCGCCAATCAACCACAGGCGAAAACGCCACGGCCTTTTTAACTTTCGGACTCTGCGAGGCCAAGATGACCGCCGGTCCGCCGAAACTTGAACCGATCAAATAAACCTGCGGCTTCTTTATCTGCAAAACTTTGCCGCTCCACAAATCCTTAAAACCTTTCGGCAGTTCTTCAATAATATCCAAGATATCCTGATGCGGTGACACTCGCAAAAACTTTCCGCCGCTCTCCCAGGTCCCGCGATATCTCGGCAAGAACGCCCAATAGGCTCGCTTAGCCAGCCAAAAAAGCATTTCATCACTTCTGCCCGGATAGCCAGGCATGCCGCCGCAAACAATCACCACCTTATTCGATCTCTTCTTAGGAGCAACAAACTCGCAGATAATATCTTTCTTAATTCTAGTTCTCAATGTATACATAAATTTAAGTCCCCTCTTGAGAGGGGTGGCCGAAGGCCGGGGTGTGTGAAGATTTTCAAAGGCGCGGACTATTTTTACCCATCCAATCCTTAATCTCCTCGACAATCGCCCAACGGGCATTTTTAACATTGCTATCTGTAAACCGCAAGAATCTTATTCCCAATTTTTCCAATTCCCTCTGGCGAATTTCATCTTCAATTTCTTTATATCCGTGCGAATCACCATCGATCTCGATCGCCAGCCGCAATTCGTCGCAGAAAAAATCGACAATATAATTTCCCATTGGCTTCTGCCGGTGAAAATTATAACCGCGGATTTTTCTCTGTTTCAACTCCTGCCAAAGCAGTATTTCGGCCAAGGTGCTATGTTTTCTCAAATTACGCGCCAGCTGTTTCAATTTTGGATCGTATTTGATCAATAATTTTGTTTTTCTTATCCCCCTCCTTATTAATAAATTATATTTCCCGCCGCTTCCCAATCTTCACACACCCCGTCAGTCCGCGGCGGACTGCCACCCCTCTCTAGAGGGGACTTTTTCCGACGCCGGTTTCTTCGTTGCGAAGTCCCCTCTGGAGAGGGGTGCCGAGCCCGGCGAGGCGGGGTGTGTGAAGATGTTATTTGCGACAAAATGATTTTTTACTTCTTTTCTTGGTATTCTCCTTCAACCGGACCCTGTTCATCTTTCTTCGCTTCTCCGGCGTTAGGTTGTTCGGCACCCGGAGCTCCGGCACCCGGCTGACCCGCTTGTGATTGGTACATCTTCGCGCCGATCGATTGCGCGAGCTGATTCATTTCTTCCAATTTTTTCTTGATCGCCTCGGTATCCGTGCCGTCCTTGATCTTTTTCAGATCTTCGACATGATCGGTTAAAGTCTTGATATCTTCCGGCGACATTTTGGCGCCCATATCTTTGATCAATTTTTCCGTCTGGAAAATCACACCCTCGGCTTGATTTTTCAGATCAATGCTTTCCTTTTTCTTCTTGTCATCCTCGGCATGCAGTTCGGCTTCTTTCTTCATCTTCTCCACTTCTTCCTTGGATAAACCAGAGGAAGCAGTGATGGTGATCTTCTGCTGTTTATTGGAAGCTTTGTCGGTCGCGGAAACATTCAAGATGCCGTTGGCGTCGATATCAAATTTAACTTCAACTTGCGGGACACCGCGAGGAGCCGGCGGAATGCCGTCGAGCATAAATCTGCCCAAAGTTTTATTATCAGTCGCCATTGGCCGTTCGCCTTGGAGAATATGGATTTCGACGGAAGTCTGGCCATCAGCCGCGGTCGAGAAGACCTGGGATTTCTGTGTCGGGATGGTGGTGTTGCGTTCGATCAATGGAGTGGACACGCCGCCCAAAGTCTCAATGCCCAAAGTCAAAGGCGTCACATCAAGCAACAAGATATCTTTCACTTCGCCTCTTAAAATACCGCCTTGCACGCCGGCGCCAGCCGCCACGACTTCATCCGGATTGACTGACATATTCGGGTCTTTCTTGAAAAAATCTTTAACCAGGGCTTGCACCATCGGCATGCGAGTCTGGCCGCCGACCAAAACGACTTCTTGCAGATCTTCAACTTTCATTCCCGCGTCAGCCAAAGCTTTTTTGCAAGGCTCGATAGTTTTCTGCACCAAATCGCCCACCAATTCTTCCAATTTCGCGCGAGTCATTTTTTTCACCAAATGCTTCGGACCTTCCGCGCCGACAGTAATGAAAGGCTGATTGATTTCGGTTTCCATCGCGCTCGACAATTCGATCTTGGCTTTTTCGGCCGCTTCCTTGATGCGCTGCAAAGCCAGCGGATCTTTGGACAAGTCCACGCCGTTCTCGCGCTTGAAATCATCCAAAATCCAATTGATGATGCGCTGATCAAAATCCGCGCCGCCCAAATGCGTATCGCCGTTGGTGGCTTTCACCATCACGCTGTCGCCGGAAACATCCAAAATGGAAACATCGAAAGTTCCGCCGCCCAAATCGTAGACCACGATCTGATGGCCTTGCTTCTTGTCCATACCGTAAGCCAAAGCGGCCGCGGTCGGTTCGTTGATAATTCTTTTCACATCTAGCCCAGCTATCTGGCCGGCATCTTTGGTCGCCTGTCTTTGCGAATCGTTGAAGTAAGCCGGCACGGTGATGATCGCTTCGGTGATGGTTTCGCCCAAACGCGCTTCGGCATCAGCTTTTAATTTTGACAAGATCTTGGCGGAAATTTCCTGCGGAGTATATTCTTTGCCGGAAATGATGATCTTCACGCCTTCGCCGGCCTGCACGATCTTGAACGGCATATTCTTGAGGTCGCGCTGAACTTCGGCATCATTGAAATGACGGCCGATCAAACGCTTAACTTCAAAAATCGTGTTCTCCGGATTAGTGACGGCTTGCCGTTTCGCTGAAGCGCCCACCAGCCATTCGCCGGATTTGGAAATCGCGACGATGGACGGAGTAGTTCTCATGCCTTCCGAATTTTCTAAAATTTTCGGCTGCCCGCCTTCGACGATCGCCATCGCGGAGTTAGTTGTTCCTAAGTCGATTCCTAGTATTTTACTCATAGATTTTTTTATTAAATTAATTTTTATAAAACTAAATTTTACCCTGTTTTATATTCATCTTCTCCCTTGCAGTTAAAGTTTTTGAATCCGGACATTTATCTTTTAAAATTTTCATTATTCCTTTTAATTCATCAATGACTTCCTTAGAAAGACAGGCTTCGGATTGAATATTTTCGTTTGAATTTAAATTTTGAATCCTTGAATGAATTCCTGCTTTAAGCTCGCGATATTTTTTTATTAATTTTTCACAATCATTATTTTGATTTTCCATAATTTATTTTTTAGCTCTGGCAGAGTCTTGCCCTAAGGACTCCGACGAGGCCAATTTTTTAGATTCTTCCCACGTTTTATTAATTTCTTTTTGGCGTAATTTCTTTAATTCCGCGGAATCGCAATAATCACCGCCAAGCTGATCTTTAAAACGTTTTTCTATTTCTTCCATTCTTATATATAACTTTTCTCTTGCGTAAAGGTGCTCTTGTCCATCCTCTCTAGATAAATAATTTAATATTTCCATCTCGTGAACAACATCTCCTAATACATCCATGTAGTCAGTCCAGTCTTTAACCACCCTATCAAGCAATGTTTTATCATGTTTAAAGCGTTCGCTAAGGCGAATAAAGTTTTTTTTACCACAATCAAACGAAGCAATCTCTATTCCGTTTTGTTCACCATCTTTCAAATCCCTTGTTTTTATTTTATTTAAAAGAAAACTTTCCTTTTGTTCAATTTCGGCTCGTACATCTTCGTTAGCTCCGTCAGAGGCTTCCTCCACAGACCCCGATGATATCAAACGCTGCTTAATTTTTCCTTTTTTACCATACACTAGTAATTTATAAATTTTATATGTCAGAAAAGCTGAGCCAAAAGCCCCAATTAAAATTGCTGCCGAATTTACATCAGAATATACTCTGGCATTTTCCGAAATATGTATTCCAATCATATTTAATACTAAAGTCGTGATCAATGCCACGATAAATTTAATCACTTGGTAAAAAATTATTAATGTAAAAAAACCAATTACAAATCCTAAAATTTTTTTTCCCATAGTTGTTAGTTCAAATTAATTAATTTTGGCTCTGACAGAGTCTCGCGGCTGCAGACTCTGCCAAGGCTGATCTTCACACACCCCGTCCGCGCGGCGCGGCCACCCCTCTCAAGAGGGGAATTTTACTTGTCATTGCGAGCGCCTCGCGAAGCAGTCTCGCCCTGACTGCGTCTGCTCTTGGGCAGGACATATTAGCCGCGAGGCGCGGGTTTGCTTCGTCGCTAATCGCTCCTCGCATATGTGTTATGTTTTTTTATTTCTTCTCAATCTTAATATTTTTTACGACCTGTTCGGTTCCCGCTTCGGAATACTGAATTTTCAAGATGCCGGACTCGGAAATGGCCGAGGCTCTGTCGCCGTCCACATGAGCCGGTAACGGAATGGAACGGAAGAATGAGCCGCGGCGGATTTCTTTGCGGTAATAATCTTTATCTTCCACCTCGCTTTTCTTTTCGCTTTCGCCCTTGATCGTCAACACATCATTTTCGATGGCGATGGAAACTTTTTCCGGATCGATTCCGGCTAATTGCGTTTCGACAATTAAATTACCGCCATCCTCATATATATCCACGGCTGGGACAAAGCCGGCGGAATCGGTGCGGCGCACCATCGGCACGAATTCAGAGAACATCTTGTCCGTATCATCGAACCCGTCGAAGAACGGACTCCACTTGATTAAATTGCTCATATTTTTTTACATTGTCATTCCGACCGAGCACGCCGCGTGCGAGCGGAGGAACCGCTTCGAGTTATTTAAAACTTTAAGGGGTCCTTCGACTGCGGCCGAGGCGGCCTTCGCTCAGGATGACAAAAAAAATAAATTATTACTCTAGAACTACGCGGGCGGCACGGATTACTTTGCCGTTTAATTTATAGCCGGTCATAATCTCTTTCGCGACTTTTTCGCCGGTGCCTTCGACCGCTTCCATTTCGGCCGGATTGAATTTCTCGCCGATCGTTTTTATCTCATCAACGCCATTCACGCTCAGTAAATCTTTAAATTGCTTCACGGTATATTCCACGCCCTTCACCCAGGCGCTGGCCTTTTCAGCTTCCGGCAAAGATATGATGGATAATTTCAAATGATCGTAGACCATCAAAAATTCCGATAGAACTTCCTGATTGGCATATTTCACGAATTCATCCTTTTCGATCGATTGCCGTTTGATCAGATTCTGTTCTTCCGCCAGCACGCGCAAATACTTATCATTGGCGTCTTTCAATTCGGTTTCCAAACGCAGAATTTTTTCATCAGCAGTTTCTTCCTGCGGTGCAATTTCTTCATTATTTTTTCCCTTGTCCTCCGTATCTTTAGCGGAGGAGGATTTTTCTTCTGACATATTTAATCTTCTGTCATTCCGACCGAACGCGCCGCGCGTGAGCGGAGGAACCGCTTCGAGTTTTTTAAAAACTTTAAGGGGTCCTTCGACTGCGGCCGCGGCGGCCTTCGCTCAGGATGACAAAATAATTTTTAACTTTTAACTTTTAACTTATTTAAAATATACTCAACTAGCGACAGATTCCGTTCGTAGTCCATCCGCATCGGGCCGAGGATGCCGAACAAGCCGGATTGATTGCCGCGTTTGTATTTGGCAAGGATCGCGCCGCAGAAATTGCCGAACGGATTTTCTTCGCCGATCATAATTTGCGCTTCGGTGCCGGTCTTTTCAAAAATATTATCGATAATCTCGTCCATCCGGTCGATCACGGCGGATACATTATATACCAAGCCGCTGTTCAAGAATTCCGGCTGCTGAAAAAGATTGGATAATCCAGTGTAATAAAGATTATTTTTGTGGAAAGCCCAGAACACAGCGGAATCGGTCAGCGCCGCCAAAGTCTTGGCCGTGTCGCGCATCGCTCCCTCGTCCGAATCACCCAAAGCAATATCTAATTCCTGCAAATCTTTATCTTTGATTTTCTTCGCTTTTTTCTTGCCGATCACTTCCGCTAAATATAATTTATAGGCGGCTTCGGTGGGAACGCGGCCGGCGGAAGTGTGAGGCTGGCGGATAAATCCTTCCTCTTCCAGTTCCGCCATAATATTGCGCACGGTCGCCGAAGAGCAATCCAGTTTATATTTCTCCACCAAATTCGAAGACCCGACCGGTGCGCCGGTCGAAATATGTTCTTTAATGATGGCTTCAAGAATTTGTTTTTTCCGATCCATAGTTTTTCGCTTCGCTCGGCCGCACTACTGATGCGGCGCATACGAATATTACGTAATGTTGATCTACGAATGCATCCAAATCACTAAATTAATGTTCGAGTCATTCAGCTTCGCTCGTAGATTGGAATTATTATCATAATACTTTATTTAGCACTCAGGTGTCAAGAGTGCTAAATAATCAGCAATTAACCATTCCCGCTCTTGACTATTTTAATTTTTTATGCCAAATTATAATCGGTTCGTTTACAATCAATTCTTGTCCGATATTTTTCAAATCCCAAAAAGGAGAAACGTATGGAAGGTAAATTTTTTAAAGGCTCAGTAAGCGGCTTTCCGCTTCGCGGTAGGCTGATAAATTTCGGCAGCGGCGACGCCGGCAAAACGCTTTCGGCCGCCACGAAAGTGGCCAAGGGCGCGTTGGTAGTCGGCGGCGGCCTGGCTGTCGCCAGCGGCATTATCAACCTGTTCAAATTCGGGGGTAGCTTATTAACAGCTGCTTTTGAGTCGTATGAGAGTGAAGAAGAGAAAAAAGAAAGAATCAGAAGGGAAGAAGAAATAGCCAGGGAATTGGCAAAGCAGCGGAGCAGACAGGCCTTAGAAAAATTCAAAAATGGACTTCCCGAAATGCTGACGATCGATCTCTTGTGCATGGCCAAAACTGAGGACCAATTATTTTATGGCATTTGCGCCAGTGATAATCTGGATATCTTTTGTGAACATGAACCGTTTTCAATCCCGATTAAATTAATCAAGTTGATTACCCAGATTGAAAACCGGGGAACCCTGCTGAATGCGGTCGTCCTGCTTGACGGTTCAACTTTCGTCGTTAACGATTATTTGGACGAATTACCGACTTTGAATTTCTGGACTGTCGCCGGACTGCACAAGATTCCTCTTGGTTCAGATCTCCAGTTTGTCAGCGGAATGATGCCCAAAGATAAAGAGCAACTTGCTCAAAACTTGAGAACCTTCATGGCCCAAAAGGAAGATGATATAATTTCCCTGCTCGGCGAAGAGGGGCTGATGAAAATATTGACCGAATGCGGTATTAACCCGGTGCCAAGGCGATTAGCTGGCCTGACTCCGGCCGCCAATTGCGAAAAACAAAAAGCCGAACCGCCGCACGAGGGGGAAAGCCCCGCTACTGCAACAGAAAAAACTCCGCTGGCGGATTCAGACTCAACTTCCCGCAAAGAAGAAACAGCTGTTCCGGATACCCAGCCCAGCGAACAGCTGAAAAGAGCGGCGATCTATGCCAAGCTGGATGAAGTCGACCGCCAAAAACTGATGACCAATTTTGAACGGGCGGAAGAAACTGTTCCGTCAGAAAAAGCAATGCTGCTCGAAACGGAGCGACTAATCAAGAAGGTCAAATTCCATATAAAAGAGCTCGAATTTAGGATTCGCCGGCTGTCCAATGAATTCAAATTTGACCGGAAGACACTCAAATCCAACAAAAATATCGTCAAGATTTTCAAAAACAACAAGGAGCAATATGAGGAGAACTTGCTCGAACTGGAAACTAACGCCAAAGACCTGCGACTGCAGCTAAGTAAGTGGGCGGAATATAAGAAAATAATATTCACCAGCGATGCCGACGGATTAGATTCACTGGGCGAAGAGCTTCGGCGCGCGACTTTGGTGCAATGAATGCCAAAATTCGCCAACGGTAGTTGTCGGCAAACTTCTCAACCAGTTTTCAATCAGCGCGCGTCCATTCCTCTGGACGCGCTTTTTTTAGCTTCTTCGAACCATTTTTTCAACAAAAAAAAGCAACCCAAGGGGGTTGCAGTTCTACTTGGCAGCAAACGCTAAATCGTTGCTGCTGAACATTTGCTTTTGCATCGCATCGTGCAGACAATGGAATGCCTCGGCCTTGCTGTTCCGCTGAACTTCGGCGACTCGCAGCCGCGCCGCTTTGATCCGTTCAAACGAATCTTTCTCCTCTTTTTTCAAGCCGGCTGCCGTCCCCAGCGACAATTCATCGAGCAGCGATAGTGCCCGGTCCCAATCACCCAAATTGCTGTAAAGGCCGGATTGAAAGAACATCACGTATCGGCTTTTTTTGCCCGGTCGGCTTTGACCATTTTCCGGTTCAAAAGCATCGAGCTGCTCAGCGGAATCAGACGGATTGAGCGTTGCATACAGATCGGCGGCATGGTTCAAGAGAATTTCGGCCGACTTGAGCCATCCCAAGCGCCGACAAGTTTCGCCCAGATAATAATAGACTGTGTGGCTGTTCGGGTTATTTTTCCGCGCCTGGCGAAAATGTATTAACGCCTCGTCCAGATTATTTTCTTCCAGACTCAATATTCCAAGATTGCAGCGAGCTTCAAACCCCAGTTTTTTAGCCATAGCCATCCTCCTTATTATGAAGGAACAAAGCGTCTTCCTGCCTTTAATATTAGGCCGTTGGCTGGCTTTGTCAATCCAAAATTCGGCTAAAATTATCGTGCTCTTGACATTTTTACTAATTTATGATAAGATTCCCTGATTTTAGAAGAACTTTCTAAAATATTAAAAGATCGCTATTTCACAATTAAAAGGGAGGTTTTATGTTCTCTGTCGTCCTCATCACCGGTTTGTTTCTGGTTGCCGTGTGTTGGTTGGTCCACTTTGTCGCGTGGGTCAACTCAAAAATGCTCGCGCCCGACGGATCAGTCGAGTGGCTAAAAGTGAACGGCAAGGAAGACCGCGCCCAGATCGCGCTGAAGTTTTACTTCGGCGACAATTTTGGGTGGACGATCAGCGTCCTGCGTTCCGTCTTCCGCGTCCTGATCAAGGTCGCCGCGACACTCTGGCGTTTCACCGCTCCGGCCATCGTCAGAGCCGCCAAAAAAATTCAGTTGTCGCTTTCCATAGCGCGGCTGAAAATTTTGAAAGCGCGCGCTGAAAAGAAAGCCAAGGCGGCGCGGAAAATCGTGCCGGTCATTCCCAAAGCGCGGCAGGTCAAAGCTGACAAGAAAAAGGAATTCGTCCCGATTCGGATCGAAGAACCAAAAACGGAACTGCTCGCAACAGCAAAGCTTGCGGCGGCGGAACCGGTGGCGGAAAAAGACGAGGAGCTGACGCTGAAAGAAAAACTGGCGGCGCTCTTTGCCAAATTACTTCCCGCGAAGCCGGTGAAGAAACCCGTGCCGGTGAAAAAACCGACCGATCGGGACTTGCTTGACCAGTATCATCGCGATGCTGAAAAAACCGTCGACTACCGAACGCAAATGCATTACCTCGAACTCGCCAAAACGCAAATTCCCTTGGACATCTTTATCAGAATGCCTGGTGGAGCCGAAATTCTGGATAAATATCTGGAAAGTAATCTTTGGGTCAGGCGGCGCTGGGAATCAGTTTGCCAATATTATTTCAGTCTGCCGTTTGAAGAACTCAATGACGAATCGTGGGTTCGGCATTGGCATTATACGGTCTGCCTGGAATCCATCCTCAAAACCGCCATCGTTCTTCCTTCCGAAGAAAAACCGGCCGATCCGATAGTCCAGCACTTCCAAACGTCGCTGCCTGAACAACAAAGCGGCGTCACGCTGGCCAATTCGAACGGAGTTTCGTTCGCTACGCTTTTTGACAAGACGGTGGGCAAAATTGTCCATGAGGATAACGAATCCCTGCCCGCCTTAGTCGAAAAACCGAACACGGAAGCGAATGACGCCTCACGAACATCCGCTACGGCAAATCCGCCGGCGGCTGCGACCAAAGAAAAAACTTCCGAACCGGAAATCAAAATCGCCAAAGTCGAGGCGGTCGTCACGGGTAAGGAAGACAAAGAAAAAGTAAGCGTACTGATCAAACAGGTTGATCGCACGAAGGAAGTCCAAACTCGCCAAACAAATCCGCAATCGGAAGGAGAGAGTATGAAATTCTGGGAAGATCTGAAAAATGTGTTGGGCCTGATCCCACGCCTGAAAGGACGGTCAAAGGACGTCAAAAAAGCGCACGACGAGCTGATCGTAGCCGCCCTTAAAAAACAGGTTGCGGATACGAACAGCGATGTGCTGGTCGCCGACAAAGCCAACATGGAATTGCGCAGAGCAATTTCTCAACGAGAAAAAGAATCTGCTTCCTTTGGAACAGGAAGTCAGCGAATCATGGTTGTTGCACTACATAGAGCTCGATGAAGCCAAGAAAGCCCACGAGCAAGGCAAAACCATCGAAGAAATCAAGCTCAAACTCAGTTCGCCCAAGGATGGCGAACCGGAAACTATGCCCAAAGCGGCTCAAGAACAGCTGGCCTAAGGCGAGCAAGCATCAAATGTATCGACCCTGACTGTCTTATTCAGTCGGGGTCTTTTTTTATTCATTATCTAAAAAATATAGCTAAAACCTCTTAATTTTCCCGATAAATTATCTCTAATATTAAATGATTTACCGCCATTTTCATCTTTCCCCTAAAACCATTGACTTTTCATGCTATTTTATGCTATACTAAAATGATTTGGAATAAGGCAAATTCTGCCAAGGGGACTGTCATCGAATGCTCATTTAGTCATAAATTTTCAAATTTTGAGGAAATTTTTTTCAAAAATTTTTGAAGCGATATGACCATATCGTTGAAAAGATTTTTGAAAAAATTTACCGAAATTTGAAGATTTAGGGCAAATACGGCATTCGATGACAGTTCCCGAATCTGAATCAAATGTCCCTTACAATTTTTTGTAAGTAACATCAAAACAATCCATTCTGAAACCTTAATCAAAGGAGTCCTGTATGATGAACGCGCTTATCGTTGTCGCGATTGTGTTGGCTGTCTATCTTCTCGCCCGGTTCTGGATCTTCCGGAACTGGTTCGCGAAGAGAAAGACGGAGACCGAGTATGAGAAACGATTGTCGGAAATCCGCGCGACCGAAGAAGGAAGAAGGGTCGCCGACGAAATCCGCCTAACTGAGCTGGACCTCGAAAGAACGAAGAAGCAAACCTTGACCGAACAGGAAAAGATCAACCTCATCCAGTTGCGCAAAACTCATCTCGAGTTGAAGCGGTCATTGCTCAAATCCTTGAAGGATGAAGAGCCGACTGCCGGCGCAACGGACTCCGGAGTCGAAGATTCCCAAAACAAGCGAAGCCGTCGCGGGAAAAAAGGCTGGTCAGTAATGATCAGTTTAGTTTCGCTGGCCGCAATCGTCATTTGGGCCGGAATGAGTTTTCTCAATCACTGGGAATGGCCCGCCACCTATCTGCCGATCATCGGTATGATCGCGGCCGCCGTGCTCATCATCAGGAGACTTAATTCGAACAAAAAAAACAAGGTCAACCAGACAGGAAACAAGACGGGCAGGAAGTCCAAACCAGGCAAAAAAAAGAGCAAAGAAATTACTCAATTATTTTACCCTCACTGGTTATGGATTTCGTTTCTGGCAATGATAAGTCTTATTCCTATTACCGTTTTGATTCTGAATCTTTCTTGGCAGTACAGTCAGAAACATCCGGCAATTTTTTATCTCAGCATTGTCATTTCCCTGCTCATCGCGGCTTATTATCTGGTGCGTACGGTCAAAGGCGCAAACAATCCGTTGCCGGAAAAAGATGAGTTTGCCGTAACTATTTTTAAAAAATATTGCGGCACAAGGAAAACCCCCGGGCTATTCTTTGCCTTTCCCCTTTTCGGCTGGGTCGAACTTCTGGGCATAAGCACGGAAGACGATCAAGAGCAATTATTCCAAGTGGTCGATAAAGAAGGAAAAGTGAGCACGGCGCGGTTTGACCTCGACGATGCGAGCGTTCCCCTGCTGGCCGACGTCTTCTTCCGAATCGTCGATGCGTATAAATTCCTTTTCGGCAATGAAGATAGCGTCCAGTCCATGGTCGAATATGTCGAAGCCTATCTGCGGCGAGTCTTTATAGTGCCAGCGGATGCGGCAAGCGGAAAATCAGAACGAGTCATGAATTTGGAAGAAGCCTTACTGTTCAAAGCCAAAGACATGATCACCCGCTTTAATACCGAGAATAACGAAAACGGAGAAGTTCATCGTGATTTCGTTAAGTCTCATTGGGGAATAGAAGTTTTTCGGATCCAGATCAGGGACTTTGACCTAAATGAAGAACAGCGCAAAGCGTTAAATATGAAACTTGAAGCGAAAAAAAGAAAAGAAGCGGCCCGGGAAGATGCCGATGCCGAAGCTGTGCGAGCTGACGGCAAAGCGCGCGGAATCGAAAGGCTGGCTAAAGCAAGCCGGGTGGAATTTGCGGAAAATGCCGCAGGATATTCGGATGCCGTAAACTCGTTCGCGGGCAAAGTCGAACCCGACGAAGTTCTTTTTCACATTAGGGAAATGAGAAAATTCGGTATGCCTAATGCCACCCTCGTCATCAGCGACGGAGGCGGCAATGCGGCATTTGGCGCCCAATTCGAAGCGGGCCGCCAAGCTTACAACAGAAACAACGAAAGGAAAGAACCAAATGCTGAAACCATATTACCCAAGAAACGGCCGGACGGTTCAAAGGAAGGAACAGGGTCTTCCGACAAAAAACCCAACGGCTGAAAAGGAAAACACAAATGGTGAATCGGGAACTCCGGAAAAATGCCAACCAACGGGCAGGCCGGCGGTGAGCAATGAAACACTGTCAATTCTTTTCGTGATCGGAGTATTCGTAGTCGGGACAATTCTTCTGGCATATCTCCAGAACTTGAAAAACCCTGCCGCGACCATCACGGACATCGTGTTCAGCAATAATTTCTGGTTGTTTACCGTAGCCTGCGTTTTAAGCTGGATCTACGGCGTGATCAAGAAAAAAAGCTTGCTGCACGTTGTCAACCGAATTCTTCTCCTGGAAATAGCGGTCTTAGCGATAATACTGCTGTTGCCGGTGGTATTTGTTAAAAAACCAGTTGTCGCGGAAAGCTACGCCATGAACCGACCGACGGCCTACACAGCACCGTTGGCGAATGTCGCGGGGAAATATGTATTTTCCCTTGACTCGCTCGGTCAAGGAAGGAACGTTCTGATTTTCTGCCCGGACGGCCAGTCCATTGGGCGGTCGGCACCGACAAGTGCCAAAACAACGCCCTGCTCTCTGTCAGGGGCAACGATACATTGAGAAGCTGGCTGACAGACCAACATTCGGAGGGCCTGCAGAAAGACTTCGTAATGATCGCGATTGCCCCGATGGAAGTATCGAATTCACGGAAAAGTCGGGATGATCTATGACCCCGCCTGATTGCCAAAGCAAAAAGGAGCGTAAAAACACAACCTAAGGGAAGCGCACAATGTCTTCCCTTTTTTATTTTGCCTAAATGAGATATAATAATACTGATGGTTTACAATAACCTTCAAAAAAGCCCTTATGAAAAATATTATTAAAATTTTCCCTTGTTTTATCGATAATTTCACATTCGCGATCACGGCAAAATTAGTTTTGGCCGATGACAATATCACGGCACTTGTACTTGCGATCGTATCGGCCAAGATGCTTACGCCGAAGATGCGCCAATGGGTTGGGTAGCGGATGAAACCGGCGAAACAGGCATTGACTTGCACGACAGTATCGCCCAAGATGCTTGTGCAAATACGGTTCCGAATGTGGCCGGCAGCGATGCCAGCGGCTGGCGAACAAACTGGACCGGATTGGGCGGTAGCGGCCGACCGGTTCCGGATGAGCGACTCCGGATCAACGCCCGTCCGGATACCGGTACCGTCCCGGCCGTCAATTTGAATAATCCTTTAGGCAATACCGTTACCGTTCCCGGACTGGTTCACAATATTATCAATGCCGCGCTCGGCGTGGTCGGATCATTGGCTTTGGTGATGTTCATCTATGGCGGCTTCACTTGGATGCTTGCCGCCGGCAACGAACAAGCTGTGGAGAAGGGCCGCAACATTTTGGTCTGGGCGGCGGTCGGCCTGGTCGTCATCTTCGCTTCTTATTCTTTCGTCAACTTCGTCATCAGCGCCATCACCAGCAGCGGCTAGGATCAATTAAAATTAAAAATGAAAAATTAACAATTTCTCTAAAAAAACGCCGGATAATTTCCGATGTTTTTTAAATGATAAAAATTACTCATTATAGCGCGCATTGGAAAATTTTCCGTAATCACGCAGCGTATCATTCCCGCTGGCGGGAAAGGAAGCCGTGCAAAATTGCGTTGTCCGAAGCCCCGCTTCATTTATTAGGATTTTATAAAGGAAAGCGGGGCAAGTATAGCAATTTTGCTAGGCTTCATAGCGAAGTGATAGGAAATTTGTCCAGCGCGCGATTTTTTGCGCCACTTTTTTTAAAAAAAGTGGCAAAGATGTTGATTTGTTCATTAGTAATAATGTCGGTAATAGACCCTCCCCGTCTCGCCCACGCCCAAGGGGACACGGCGGGCTCGGCACCCCTGCCGTGGAGGGGACTTTTTTTACTTCTAACTTCTTACTTTGACAAATCCCCGTTTACCTTTCTGAATTAAGACTTCTTTGTCCGCCACCGCCATTTCCGCTTCCCGGTCGCTGACAGTTTGATTATCAACCTTCACGCCGCCCTGTTCGATCAATCGGCCGGCCTCGCTTTTGGATTTGGCCAAGCCGGCTTCAACCAGAAATCAGTTAATTGATAATTTCCGGCTGACATTTTGAAGACTGGGATATCAGCCGGTACTTCTTTATTCTGCACCGTGGCTTCAAAACCGCGCTGGGCTTTTACCGCTTCATCTTCGCCGCGGACGTTTTGACGATTTCGAAAGCCATCATTTTTTTATACTCCATCGGATTGACCCCTTTGGCCATCTCGCTTTTGATTTCTTTGATCGCTTCCAGCGGAACCTCGGTCAATAATTCCAAACCCATCGCGATATGATCATCGGAATAAGACATCGCTTTGCCGTACATATCAGCGGAAGAATCGACAAATTTATGCCATTGCCCTTAGTCTTGGACATGGTCCGGCCGTCGGGCGCGTCCATCATCTTGTTGGCGCGGACAAATCTTTCTTTGCCCAAATAAGCCTTGGATAATTCACGCCCGGCCAGCATATTGAAAGTCTGGTCAGCGCCGGCAATTTCCATATCGACGTTCATCGCCACGCCGTCATAACCTTGCATCAAGGGATAAATAAACTCGTGCAAGCCGATCGGATCGCCGGCCGCCAGACGGCGATCGAACATATCGCGATCAAGCATCTGCTGCACGGTCATATGCGACATCAATTTGATCACTTCGTCCAGCTTTAATTGCGAAAGCCATTCATGGTTGCGTTTGAATTGGACGGGATTATCGCCGCCGAAATCAATCAGCTGCGCGGCTTGTTCTTTCCAACCCTGTAAATTTTCTTCGATCTCGGCAACGGAAAGCATCTTCCGGCCGGATTCCTTATCCGGGTCGCCAACGCGGGCGGTGTAATCACCGACCAGAAAAATCACTTCATGGCCGAGCTGTTGCAGAATGCGCATCGCCCGGATACCCATCGCGTGCCCGACGTGCAAAAATTTACCGGTCGGATCATAACCTTGGTAAATGCGCAGCCGCTCGCCCGAATACAATTTTTCCCGGAAGCCGTCAACGGAGGGATAAATCGCCTCGACGCCGCGGGTTAAGAACTTTTCAATCAATTCTTTGTCGACAATCACTTTGGACATATTTTTTATCAAAATTATATTTAGCTTTAGTTATTATGGCCGTTCCGCCTGAACAGGAAAGGCAGCTGGCCGAATATTTCCCGCCAGACCTGGCAATAGAGCCAGAAAATATTTTGCCGGTATTCATCAGGCTGATAGCGATAGCATTTCGCCGTCTTGACCATTTCCCCTTCCGCGTCAGCCTGTCTGCCCTCGATCGCGGCCAGCGAGCAGGAACCGGTATTGAAATAATTGATCGCTTTGAAGCACCAAATCTTACCGGCTTGCCGCTGCAGGATGACGGCCGGTAATGCCGAAAGGAGAACCGTGGCCGGAAGCAGAAAACAAGCTAATTTTTCCGAAAAGCCCGGACGGCCAACCTTGATCTCCCTGGAAAAATCATGCCCGTAAAGCAGGCGATGATTTTTCTTGATCTCAAAAAGGAATAGATTCCGGCCGACCAATTTGGTCATCAATCTGAGCCGGAAGCTGACCGGCTGGAAAGATTCATTCAATTCATCGCGTCCGATAACGATCAGATGAATTCCGCCGAAGCTGTTACTGGCCAAGAAGATCCGCTGGATAAAGGCATTGAGCCGAGTCGGATGGATGCCGAAAATTTTCTCTTGCGCTCTTACGGCGGCGGCGAAAACTTTTTTGGTATCCCGCTTGCCGGGACAAATGATCAAAAGATCGATATCGGAAATGGCCAGATCTTTTTCGCCGACTCCGGACCCTAAAACTTCTACAGAAATGATCTTGTCTTTCTGATCTCTGACTAACTCTTCAACAAAAAGTTGTGTTCTGTTTTCCATTATTTTATCTGACGGTGCGGATGGAGAGATTTGTCCGCTACGTCGGCCTTTGACCGCGAGCGGATCCGCGCGCGCCGCATCGCGGCGACGTCGCGGAAACCCGTCTTGTTTGGTGCAGACGGTGGGACTTGAACCCACATGAATTGCTTCACAAGCTCCTAAGGCTTGCGCGTATACCAGTTCCGCCACGTCTGCGAATTTACTAATCGTTTATCGGTATTAATTACCTTATTTTTAAGCAAAAAACGACTTCTGTCAATGTTGTTATAAATTAGAAATTGGAAATTTGAGATTAGCCCTCAAAACCAAATATCAAATTTCCAATTTCCAATTTCAATCTTCATTATATCATATATTTATGTTATAATAACACCATAGACCTAATAATTTATTAATCCACTAATTATCAATTTTATGGACGAACAAAACCAAAATCCGACGCCGCAAACGCCACCGGCCGCCAATCCCGGCTCGGCCGACGACCGCGATGCGCAAGAAAATAAGTATGTCGCTCTTTTCTCTTACATCTATATCCTCTTCTTGATCCCGCTCTTGGCCAAGCGCGATTCTAAATTCTGCCAATTCCATGCCAAGCAAGGCCTGGTGCTTTTCGTCATCGACATCATCGCCAGCCTGTTTATGTGGATCCCGCTGGTCGGCCAATTACTGATGCTGGCCTTGGCCGTGATCTCGATCATCGGCATCGTCAAAGTCTTGAACGGCGAATACTGGAAGATCCCCTACATTTATGATTGGTCGGAAAAAATTAAAATCTAATGCTAATTTGCGAATGATGCGAATCTACGAATAACCCACCCCGCCTCGCCGGGCTCGGCACCCCTCCCAAGAGGGGAATTCGCGCAATTCGCATCATTAGCGAAATTAGCATTATCATTAATTAGCATTTAAACTATGTCAAAGTTTGTCAAATTTTTCAGCGAGCTGCGCATCAAAGACGTGCCGCAGGTAGGCGGCAAGAACGCCTCGCTCGGCGAAATGTACTCCAAGCTGACCCGCAAAAAAATCCGCGTGCCCAACGGCTTCGCGCTGACGGCCGACGCTTACCGGTATTTTATGGATGAAACCGGATTAAAAAAGCATATCAAGGAAATCCTCAAAGATCTGGACACCAAAAGCGTCACCAATCTGATGGCGCACGGCAAAGCGGTGCGCGATGCGATTATGCGCGCCGAGCTGCCGGAAGCTTTGGACCGCGAGATCTTCAGCGCTTATCACAAACTTTGTAAGTCCGAAGGTCGCCCGGTTTTGGATGTCGCCGTCCGTTCCTCGGCCACGGCCGAAGACCTGCCCGACGCCTCCTTCGCCGGTCAGCAGGAATCGTTCTTGAATATCCGCGGCGAACAGCATCTGCTTTTAGCCGTCAAAGAATGCATCGCTTCGCTCTTCACCAACCGCGCCATCTCCTATCGCCATGACAAAGGCTTTGATCATTTCAAAGTCGCCTTGTCGGTCGGCGTGCAAAGGATGATCCGATCCGATATCGGCTCAAGCGGTGTGATGTTCACCATCGACACCGAATCCGGCTTCAAAAATACCGTTTTGATCCATTCCATCTATGGCTTGGGCGAAAATATCGTCCAGGGCCGCGTCAATCCCGACGAATTCTACGTCTTCAAGCCGAGCGGCGCGATCATTTCCCGCGCGCTGGGCAAAAAGGATCTCCGCTTGATCTATGATGTCGACCGCAACCATCCCACCAAAAATATTTCCGTGCCGGCGTCTGACCGCAATAAATTTTCTCTCGATGATGCCAACGTGAAATTACTCGCCCGCTGGGGGATGGAGATTGAAAAACATTATAACAAGCCGATGGATATCGAGTGGGCGTTCGACGGCCGCGAAAAAAGACTTTACATCATTCAGGCCCGGCCGGAAACCGTGGAGAGCGTCAAGGATCCCAACCTCATCGAAAAATACCAACTGGTCAAGGACGGCGAAATCTTGGTGCAAGGGCAATCAGTCGGCTCGAAGATCGGCGCCGGAGTGGTTAACCGCATCTTGGACGTTTCCGGCATCAAGACTTTCAAGCCCGGACAGGTTTTGGTGACTGATATGACTGATCCGGATTGGGAACCGATCATGAAGATCGCTTCGGCGATCGTCACCGACAAAGGCGGACGCACTTGCCATGCCGCGATCGTTTCCCGCGAGCTGGGAATTCCTTGCGTCGTCGGCACCAACAATGCGACGCGCAAATTAGCCACCGGCATGAAAATTACCGTTAATTGCGCCGAAGGCGAACATGGTTATGTCTATAAAGGTATTTTGCCGTTCAAGGTAACTCGGCGCAACGTCAAGAATCTCAAGCGGCCGAAAACCAAAATAATGATGAACGTCGGCGAACCGGACCTGGCTTTCCAAACTTCGTTCATCCCCAATGACGGCATCGGCCTCGCCCGCTTGGAATTCATCATTAACAACTCCCTTAAAATTCATCCGCTGGCTTTGCTGAATTTCAACCAGCAAACGCCGGAAGTCAAAGCGCAAATCGAAAAGATCACCTTCCCTTACAAGGATAAACGGCAATTCTTCATCGATAAGATGGCTGAAGGCGTGGCGACGATCGCCGCATCGGTCTATCCCAAAGATTGCATCATCCGCTTGTCGGATTTCAAAACCAACGAATACGCCAACCTGATCGGCGGCAAAAATTACGAACCGGTGGAATCCAATCCGATGATCGGCTGGCGCGGCGCCAACCGTTATTATACGCCGCGCTTCGTTCCGGCTTTCGATATGGAATGCGAAGCGATGAAAAAAGTCCGCGACGGCATGGGACTCACCAACTTGAAGATTATGATCCCGTTCTGCCGCACGATCGAAGAAGGCCAGCGCGTCAAAGGGATCATGGCCCGCCACGGTTTGATCCAAGGCAAAAACGGTTTGCAGATTTATGTGATGGCGGAAATTCCGGCTAATATAATTCTCGCGGAAAAATTCGCCCGCGAATTCGACGGCTTTTCCATCGGCTCCAACGATCTCACTCAATTGACGCTAGGAATCGACCGCGATTCCGGCTCGATGCTCGGCGTTGCCGGCGTCTCTAATGAAAAGAACGAAGCGGTAAAAATATTAATCAAGCGTTTGATCGAAGTCGGCCATAAAACTAAGACCAAGGTCGGCATCTGCGGCCAGGCGCCGTCCGATTTCCCGGACTTCGTTGAATTCCTGGTCAAACTCGGCATCGATTCAATCTCCTTGATCCCCGACACAGTGATCGACACGACGATCAATGTTTTGAAAGTTGAAAAGAAAATTCGAAGATAAATAAAATAAAAAACACCCGGCTAGAACCGGGTGTTTTTTATTTCTATTCCTTTAAACGGCTTAATTTATCTTCCGCCTCTTTTATCTGTTCATCCTTGACTCTGGTGGCTAATTTATTATCAGCTATTTCCTTCTCGTTATTAACTATATCTCCTGACTCGTAAATAGTCAGCAAACGGCTTTTGAGGATATTTCTTTCGTCCTTCAAGGCGTCAAGCTCTTTCATAATGGCGGTTATTTTTTTCTCTTCATCCAATTCCCGAATGGCGTCGGCTGATTCTTCGCCCATATTCTGGATGCTGGCGATAAATCTGTCATTCGGATCTTTGCTCGTGGCCAAGCCATTCTTATCTTTTCCTTTCTTTTTTTTCATCCTCAAGTTGCCGCCATCGAGCCACGCGCCCATTATCTTATCCGAAGCCGTATCAAAATCGTCATCGTCATTAATCTTATTTTTTTCCGAAATATCCCCCATCAAAGCTTCATAAAGAGTACAGACGGCACCGCTCATCCAAGCATGGAAAACCGGCGTGATATTATTTTTTGAACATTCAGCGATCGCCTGGCGCATCGGCTTGGTTAAATGCGCTTTAACCACGGCATCTTCAATATTTATAATTTCTTTGGCTTTTTCATCGCGAAAAATCTTGTCATGAACCACCTCCAATACCTGATTGATTCCTTTTACCCCATCAGTTTCTCCCTCGATTATAGTTTGCGACTCGCCAGGGCAACCGAACTCATCGCCGGACTCGTGGATCATCGTCGCATCAAGGCCGAATTTCTTGGCCAGCGCCCCTACCGCCGGATCTTTCAAGACTCTGACCGGAATCTTAATATATTCATCGCCTTGCTCATGCTTGCCGCCATTCAGATTATTAGTACCTCTTAAAGCGTTCAAGTCCCAACTGATATAAAAAAATTTTTTTAGATCACTGATCGATGGTTTGCTTTTAAAAAGCTTTCTGATCATATCCTTGATGATCATTTTTTCAAAAGCCTTATTAGGCATCTTAAAATTATCAAGATAGGCATCATGAACCTCCTTGGCTTCCGCCTCGGCTTCATTCTTCAAATCCGTCTCAGAAAGCCCCTTTGCTTTCAATCGATCGATCTTTTGCTGTACTTTTTCCTTAAGCTTTGACGGCAGATGGGCGCAATACTTTTCTACATAGTCATCAAGGTTCATTTCGCGCTTATCTTTCTCTCTTTGGCCGTCATCGGCTATTCTCTTTTCGTAGATCAAATCAATCCGCTCTTGCAGTTTTTTTTCTTTTTCTAAGATGCTTTCTGCGGATTCCGCCTTAGCTTCATTATCATTGTTTTCTAACATATATTTAAAAAATAAAAGGCAATACGGATTAACTCCGATTGCCTGATCTTCATTTAGCCTTTTCAATTTTGGCGAAAAGTTCGCTAAAGACTTTTTCTTCCTGTTCCTTAGTGTAGGTTTTGGGGATATAGCTGGGACGATACCCGGCCGAAAATGATCGAAGACCCAGGTTCCGATCTTTCATTTTGGCAACGCGGGAGCTTGACGCTGCCGCACCGTTTTTTAAACCTTGCTTGCTTTTCACGGCCGAGCCTCCTTTCATTTTCTTTTTTTTGGGTTTATTTTTCATTTTAGCTTTGGCCATAGGTTTGGTGATTGGTTAAGGGGTGGTTTACTTAAATTATAAGCAAATAACGAGTTAAGGTCAAAGTTAGAAAAAAATGCGATTTTTGAAAAAGATCATTTGTTTTATGGGCATCTTCTTTGAGATGGGGCTGTCTTGAAACTACAATGATTACATAATTATGTCAATCTTGACAAATTATAATAATTATGATAGCGTTTAAACAGTTATTTTTCGTTTGCATTCTTACCAACTTAACCGAAAGGAGATAGGTATGATCAGGGTTACGGGTTTCCGGAACAGTGAATCGGGAATACATCATTTCCCGACACAAGTCGTCTCACCAGACGATGCCTTGGCAGATCTGGCGAGTAATGAGCTGGGGTTCGGCGGCACCATCAGCGCGATCACGCCGCGGCGGGTGACGGTCACGACGCCGATACCGATGCGGTACGGAATGATTGACACGGTCAATTTCAGCGGCGGTCAGCGGGAGATGCGGAACATTATCCGGTTCTGCAGTTTCTTCCTGCTAGCCGTTGCGGAACACGATGAGCTGGCGATCGCCGGGGCGGTAACAGCGGGTGAACATCTTACCGGCGACAATACCGGGATTTTTACCTTAGCGGCGCACGTTCTGGTCGGAGGCAGCCGGGTGAATCTGGCACTGCTCTTGAACCGGGGAATTTCTGAAACGGAAATTCTAACTGCGGGTGCGGCGATCGCGACACCAGATCTGTTGGCGGCCATCCAGTTGGCTGAAGAAATGAACCTTCCCATCATGCAAGCAATCGAGCTTGCCCACTAAAAAAGGAGAACCAAATGAAAGCGAAAATTTTGAGAACTCCGCAAGGCGACCGAGTCGGATTTTGGCAGCGGCGACACCATGAAATCATGCGCGCCAAAAAAGGCAAAGGCGCTTATCGGCGTCAAAAAGAAAAAAGAGCTTACTTCGAAATGAATGTAAGCTCTTCTGTTTTTAAGCGCCATCAGTCCGATCAGGCACCCGGTAACTTCTTACGAAAAGTGTCAACAAATCTTTTGATTACCGAATTCTCCACCGAATCGGACACAAAGGGCAGCCAGCAAGGATAATAATTATCAAGCACGAACCGGTCAATCAAGGGCTTGGGCGAAGGCGGAAGATCAGGGTTGAATTCAACCACGAAAACATCATAGTAATCGCGGACAAAAACACCAATTTTTTTTCTGACCTTCATTTGGAAAACGATCGCCTTGCCGTCCGGAGTCCAGGTCGGATTGAGGCATTCCCCGGCCACGCCGTTGACTATCAAGACGCTTTTGATGACTTGCTTCTTGCTATTCAGCAATGCAGCGCCGATGCCGACCGTACCGGCATAGTTTACTTGATAAGCAACCCAATTATTCGTCGGCGAACAGGCCGGCCGCTGGTAATTGCCGTTGGCTCCGCCCTGCATAATCCAGCGCGGATTTTTTCCGTCGCGGTCCATGATCCAAAGATCGACCACGCCGGCATGGGTGCAATCATAAACGATCTGCTGATCATCATTCGTATAGCTGGGACTGCCGCAAAAAGTCAAATTATTGGTCAGGAGCCTCGGCTTCGGGTTTGCGCTGTCCAAGTCGGCGCAGAAAATGTCCCGGTAGCTGCCCGAACCGGTCAGATTAGCTTCAAAAAGTATATGCCGTCCGTCATGCGAACAAGCCGGATTGATATACAGCGAATCCGCGGTAATGAACATCAGGTCGGACATCGTCTTTAAGTTAAAGCGGTGGGTACGCAAATCGATCTTATTGAGATAATAGATCATTCCTTCGGAAGAAACTGCAATTCGACTGTCCAGTTTTCCGGCATAGAGAGCGATCGGCAGAATGATTTTTCGGCCAATGCCGCAAGTATCGCCGATCATCACTTCGCGGCGGACGAAACCGGCGGGAGGGAAGGTCGTACTGTCGTAATAGATATTATCGGCGGCAAAAACGACATACGGCTGGAACGTCATCTTCGGCTTGAATATTTCCGCCAAGCGAGGGCGGTACCAATCCCAGCCGAAAATCAAAAAAACTACTAATATCACGCCGCCGACCCAGCCCAAAATTTTCCCGAGCTTCTTCATCACTCCTCCTTGTTTGGGTTTAAGAAAAAAAGAGCCGTCAATTTTTTACCGAGCTTATAGTAAAACTTATACTACTGGAAAATAATTTAGTCAACGGATAAAAAAACTTGCGTCAGGCGACGCAAGCTGGTTTAACCGGAAACATCAATCTTTCCACCCGCCTGGCCGAAAGGGTCGGGCGGCGGCGCATTCTTTTTTTTCTCAGGCGTTTCCTGCGTTTTTTCCTTTTCGCCGGCTTTCCGGCGGTCTTTTTCCGGAAGCTCGCGGCGGATTTTTTGCTTCTCCTCGATCGGCTCGGTCTTCTCGTTCTCGGGAAAAGCGTCAGGAATAACAAAAGGCGGATCAGTTCGCATATATTTTACCTCCTATTTAAATTCTAAATTTGAATCAGCTTTTAATTTGTTCCAAGGCGTGAAAGCTTTTTTCCGGGCCCGGAAATATCCGGCCGCGGCGATCATCGCCGCGTTATCAGTAGTATACTCCAAAGGCGGGATATGACAAGCCAGGCCCAGTTTGGCCGCCGCATTCTGGAACTCTTCGCGCAAAACCAGATTGGCGGAAACTCCGCCGGCCAACATCATTGTTTTAATTTTGAATTTTTTGGCCGCCTTAACCGCTTTGCCGACCAGTGTTTCTACCACGGCTCGTTCAAATTCATGGCAATACTCCGGAACTTTATTTTTCCAATCCTGATCTTTTTGAATTTTATAAAGCAAGGCGGTCTTCAATCCGGAAAAAGAAAAATCAAAATTCGGATCATTCAACATCGGACGAGGTAGAATTATCCCCCTCCCGGGGAAGGGTGGCCGCGCCGCGCGGACGGCTTGCCCCGAGCCCTGTCGAGGGGGGTGTGTGACGGCGTAATCAGCATAGACATTTTTAAATTCTGCCGCTAACTTCGCCACAGCCGGTCCGCCCGGATAGCCAATACCGAGAAGTTTGGCCGCTTTATCAAATGCTTCGCCAGCCGCGTCATCCCTGGTTTCGCCGATCGTCTGGAATTTGCCATGGCTTTTCATTAATATAAGCATGGTGTGTCCTCCGGAAACAGTCAGAATCAGCGCCGGGAATTTTATTTTTTCGTTGCCGATAAAATTTGCATAAATATGCCCTTCAATATGATTAACGGCCACCGCCGGAATTTTCCAGGCATAAGCCAAAGTTCGCGCCGTTTCCACGCCGACCAAAAGCGAAGTAATCAATCCTGGGCCGACCGTTACCGCCAGCGCATCAATTGCCGGCTTCGTAGGAACGCAATATTTTGCGTTCTTTTTTTGAGCGCAAGATATTGCGCTCCTACCGATCGCCTCGTTAATCACCGGCAAAATATTCAAAATATGCTCCCGGGCCGCGATTTCCGGGACGACGCCATTATATTTCCGGTGAATTTCGATCTGCGAAGAAACAACATTCGACAAAACCTTGACGGCATCTCCTTTGCCTTCAATCACGCTGGCAGCGGTCTCATCACAGCTGGTTTCGATGCCCAAAATTATCATCTTGACTTTTTTATAATTATTATCTATATTATTACTAACATAAGTTAAGGAAAAAATCCAGCAATCAGCGGATTTTTATTTTTAAAAATAATTTGTAATTTATAATTTTTAATTTATAATTGATATATGGTCCCTTCGTCTATCGGTTAGGACACCAGGTTTTCATCCTGGTAAGAGGGGTTCGACTCCCCTAGGGACTACGTAAAAGAAAACACTCGACCTCAGTCGAGTGTTTTCTTTTACGTAATTTCGGGAGTCGAACTGGTTGCGAGCGAGCTATGAGCCGCGAGGGAACGAGCGGCGAATAAGCAAGCGACGCCAGACGCGACCAACGGGAGCGTTTGGCGGCAACCCCGGACAAAGGAGCGAAGCGCAATCCGGCGCCGAGCGACTGCGACGACTCCCCTAGGGACTTCGGATAAATAAAAAATACTGACTTAACGCCAGTATTTTTTATTTATCCGAATTTTTAAAACTATTTTGCAAATCTAAAAGTTTCCACTATGGCTTTCATCATCGCATCCTCATTGAGTATATTAGATCCCATTCCCGCCGTCATTGGATCAAATTCATAAATCAAGTTTCCTTTTTTAACAAAGTAGGAATAAGACCTCCCGTAAATAGAATCTTGGGAATAAAATGACATAGCCTCATCGCTTGTAGGAATATCAACTTTGTTTAAATTTTCTGCTTTAGCCCCCTGACTAGAATATGCTTTTATAATCCAATCTTCAAGTGACAGATTACTTACATTTTCGGATGCCGATATATTTACTGGGATATCAAAATCTCCACTAGACTTGGGGAAAATTTGCATGGAACCGCCATTTTGCAAAGATTTATCGCTTGATGTAAACGATACTATCCAATCCTTAGGAGCACTTATTTTATAACCATACTGTTTGTTTTCGTATGTTTGCCAATCGTTTTTATCGATTTTTACCGCATCGATTTCAACTACGGTTGGGTGCTGTGAAATCGTCGAGGAAGCGATTGCAGACACCGGAGTAGAAGTGCTTATAGTTTCCTTTTTAACTTCTGGAACAGCTGAATGAGATTGATATTTAACAAAAATGATCAAACCCGCGACGATAATCAAAACAATGCCTACGCAAATAAAAATAATGTTTTTTTTCATAGAATGAAACTTTTTATTATGATAAATTTATAAATAATTAAAATAGGGGGCGGTGTTTTCTTGAACACCGCCCGATTAATAACCGATCACTATTGGATGTGATAAACATTGTAGCCCAGTTTTTGGTTAGCCGACGTAGGCCTGGTAAATGCGTAAAAGTCGGAATACGACACGAAGTGGGTAGAGATATAATTTTCTTTTGGCGGATTGTTTGCCGGTGCCGCGACAAAATTACAATCCAGCATGTAAAAACCTTTCACGCCGCCCACTGTTACGTTTCCGTTTAGAAAAAAAGAAGTGTGCTGAGTAGGGTGATAGGTACCGTCAGCCCAGCGAACATTCCAATACATTTGGATAATGTCAGCTGGGACGCAATATTCGACCATTGTGCTTCTGCCTTGGATCGGCATACATGGGGCATCCTGCCACATGCTCATGTTATTCGGATAATATGCCGGAATCTGGACGGCTTGTCCGCTTGCCGTCAAAACGACATGAGACACCCAACCCCAACACTGCCCCGTGTTGTGGCCACCAATTTCGGAATTTGCTTTGGCAAGAATCTTACTGTCCCTAGTCGCTTGCGGCAATGCTTCCCACGTCTTCATTGCCGTTGATTGCGTGCAACCAGAAGAAAGTGCTGCTATGGGTTGTGCGGATTGTTCTTTACTGCTATTTACGGGATTATTACTGCATCCCAAAACAACAAACAGAAAAGCAAGTGAAACAAATAGATTGGTTTTCATGCCAATCCTCCTTTGGTTTAGAATGGTTTAGTTTCCTGACAATAGTAATCAATTTTGAAAAGAACGAGCGTAAAAGAACCGGAACTAACTGGTATTCGCTTTCATCTCAATCTCCTTGTTAAGATTATACGATTTATTAACTATAATTAATAGGTTAGCAAAAAAAAAATGGCCTTTGTCAAATTTTTCAATAATTTAAGCCTAAAATTTTACTGGCACCAACCTTTTCCATTTCCGAATATCCTGGATGATGGGGTGTAAATTCTCAATACAGTAGTCTACGTAAAAGAAAACACTCGACCTCGGTCGAGTGTTTTCTTTTACGTAATTTCGGGAGTCGAACTGGTTGCGAGCGAGCTATGAGCCGCGAGGGAACGAGCGGCGAATAAGCGAGCGACGCCAGACGCAACCAACGGGAGCGTTTGGCGGCAACCCCGGACAAAGGAGCGAGGCGGTTTCCGCCGCCGAGCGACTGCGACGACTCCCCTAGGGACTACGGATATAAAAAAGACTGATACTATCAGTCTTTTTTATTTGAATCGTTCCAATTTGTTCGAACTATTTTGTAAACCTAAAAGTTTCAATTATTGCCTTCATCATTGCATACTGATCAAGTAAATCACTATTCAAATCCATGGCACCAAAACCGAAAACATCATCGCCCTTTTTAACATAAGCACCATAAATCCCGTGTGACAATCCAACAAATGCTCCGTCGCTCGACGGAATGTTTATCTCCATTATTTGCGCGGGGTTATCCTTCGCTTCCTGGCGATATTTTTTAAGCCAAACTTCTGGTGATGAAGTGTCATGAATAATGCCAATTGCTGTAGGAGCATTAAATTTTTCATCGCTATTTGGCATTATCAATAACTCGGTGCCATTTAAAAGATCGAGTTTCCCCGTAAAATTCCATCCCGCCGGAGCACTAATTTCAAAACCATACTTTTCATCCTTGTAAATTTGCCAATTATTTTTATCTATTTTCACAGCGTTTATTTCTGCAAAGGTTGGATATGCTAAATTTGGAGATGAAGATGCTATCGTCCCCAAATTTGAGCTGCTAGCAACATTGTTCTGCTGGTTAATTAAAGAACTCGAAGAAGCAATTTTATTGACCTGATTTGCCCTATTCTTTTGATAACTTTTTTTCAATGGATACTCTTTTAAAACAACAACTCCGACTACAAGTAAAATAACTGCCAGCCAAATTAAGATTGTTTTTTTCTTCATATAAATATAAAAATTATTTAAATTTAAAAATTGGAATGGTGTATTCTGCTAAACACCATTCCAGCTAACTAATTGCTATTGTCACTGAATCTGATATACCGAAAAACCCAAAAGTGGATTATTCACGGTGGCGGTGGTAAATAATTTGAAATCCGCGTAGGTCACTTTATGAACACTAACCGTGTACTTCGGGCTAAAATTACAATCAATCCACATCATGCAATTTTTAGTGTCGTCCGTATAGCCACTTGTATTACTTACAACAATTGCAGTGTGTGGGCCTTGGGGACCCAAAGATCCGTTGGCTAACCTTGGTGTCCACCAAAGCTGAAATATTTGGCCAGGCGCAACCCAAGGAAGTGATGAAGCATTGCTATAAAGCTTTACGACTTGGCTGTTAAAGCAATCTGCACTTAACCATGAATAATAGTTGGGGGTGCCGCCATGATCACAAGTATTGGCACCGATCGTGATGCCGCTAACCGGCAAAACAACATACGATTGCACCCAAGGCTTACACTCAACGGGCGGAATGTAGTTACTATAGTTGTTACCATTCATTGCTTGCGCAAAGGCCAAAAGCTTCGCATTTTTTTGCGGTTGCGACAGTAAATTCCAGGCCTGCAAGGTAGGCGTTATCGTACAAGTGGTGGCTACTGCTGCAAGTGGTTGAACCAACTGTTCTTTACTGCTATTCACGGGATTATTACTGCATCCCAAAATTGCAGCTGACAAGACAAGAGCAAAACAAAGATATTTTTTCATATCCAGCCCTTTGGTTGCTGAGTTGATGGTTTAATGATCTGACAATAGTAATCAATTTTTAAAAGAACAAATACTGAAAGAACATTAGCTTGAATCCATTTTTTCGCCTCCCTGTTAGAATTATACGGTTTATTAATGACTATTAACAGAGTAGCAAAAAAAAAATGACATTCGTCAAATTTTTCAATAATTTAAGCCTAAAATTTCACTTATATAAATATCATCCATTTCTTAATATCCGCGATAATAGGATGTAAATTCTCAATACAGTAGTCTACTGAAAATAAAATACCGCCACGCAAATTCGCGGGCGGTATAAATTATTCTGCTAAAAAAGAGCTTAGGCTTTACTCCGGATACCTCTGACAGCGCCGCTTTCGATGAGCGCGTCCACCAAACACAACGGCATTCGGATCTCCTGCATCCCCACATCTATTCCGCAGTTGACGGCTTTGACGTAGATTTCTTTTTGAAAATCATAGCCGGCTTTGGATATCGTGGCATGGAGAGCTTCCGAACACACGCGTGAAATCCTTTGCGTAAAATAGTCCGAGACATCGTAAGCAAAGGCCAAGGCCAGCTCCCTGGTCAAGGGCGCGGAAAGATCAGTCTCGGCCGTTTCTCCGCCTGAGAGCGAATCCCATTCGGCAAAAAAGGACTGTGCTTCAGAAACATTTGATTTTCTTACCAGCTCAAGGAAATCACCGTAAGTCTTATTTTCTCTGGACATTCTTATCCTCCTTTGGGGTTTATTTCTCCCCAGCTTAACAAAATTGGGCATCGATGTCAAAATACAAAAAATCCGACCTGCAGCCGGATTTTTTATTTGAATTTTTTGAAAATTCACCCCATCGCTTCTTCGAATTTTTTATTCAAGACATCCCAATTCAGATTCTTGAAGAAGTCATTGATATACGATTTGCGATCCGAGCCGTAATCGATGAAATAGGCATGCTCATAGCAATCGCAGACCAAGATCGGTTCAGCTCCCCAAACCGCGCCCTGATTGTGCACGTCGCACATATAGATTTTGATCTTTTCCGCCTGGCAATCATAGGATAAGACGAGCCAGCCGCGGGTGGCCAGGCACGAAGCTTTGAAATAGCGTTCAAAGTTCTCGTAGCTGTCCCATTTTTCTTCGATCGCTTTTTTCAACTTTCCGCCCGGAACGCCGTCGCCGCTCAGAGCGTCAAAATAATGCTCATGGAGATAAACCGCATTGACCGCGAAAGTTTCAGCATCACGCAAAGACCGGAGATCATGGAAAGTCGGATTGACAGTTTCCACGTCGCCGCCGCCTTCGCCGTAAACGTGCAATTTGTCGTGGATCTCGTTGGCTTTGCTGACATAGCCTTTGTAAAGCTTGTTGTAATGAATGTCTAAGGTTTTTTGGGAAATTCCCGATACCTTGGAAAAATCATAAGTTTTGGCTTCTAATTTTGTCCCTTGCATAAATTTTTCAACGCCGATTAATTTTAAAAAACCGTCGGCGCCCCCTGCTTAAAAATTATATTTAAATACTTTGTTTATGATAATTTAATCGAGGGATCCCTCGACAGGGCTCGGGATGACAATGTTTCTAAAATCGAAACATTGTCATTTTTCAAATTTTTTCTTCATCTCCTCGTCCAAAGCGATATGGTCTTTTTCCACATTCATGATCGCTTCAAAAACTTCGCGGACTCTAGCTTCGGTCGCTTCGGCCAATGCCCGGGAATAAAATTCTACTGCGTGATTTTCCCGGCGATAGGAATCTTCGATGCAATCGGCCGGATCGGCCGGACAGTCTTCTTTGACTTCCGGAGTCGTTGCCAATTTTAATAATTTCCGGAAAACCGAGGCATGTTCCCGCTCCACCTTGGCCAGGCCTTTGAACATCTTGGCCGCTTCCTTATTAGTCAGCTTGTCAGCCGCGCAGAAATAAAAAGCGGTGTTGGATAATTCCAGCTGCAAAGCATCTTCCAGATTCTTCCGGCTTTTCTCGCTTACCGCCACGCCGATATTCTCATCTTCCCAATCGTGGGCGAATTTCAATTGCTCGGCCGCCACGCCGCAGAACGGACAAGAAGCCGGTTTCTCTTTTCCCAGATAAACTTCCCCGCAAATGTTACAGACAAAAATTTTCATAAAAATCGGCTTAATTATTGCTAATGATATTTTAGCACAAAATCAAAAGCTATCAAATCCAATTTATACTAACTAACAAGCTGACGCGGAATTAATGGATAAAAAATCGCCTACCCTAAGGTAAGCGATCAAACTTGGCTTTCATTTTGTCAAGAAAGAACGGATAGAGATAGGCGTCATACATCGCCCGGCAGGAAGCGATCAGAATATTGCTATGGGCGCCCAGCGTTTTCCACTCGATCTCGCCGTTGGAAAAGTATACCGAAACCTGCATTCGCGCTCCCGACCCATTTTTTTTGTCCAGATCGACTGTTTCGTAATCGACTAGCTTAATCGGTTCGACGATGTGACCGAGGTCAGGAAACAAATCTTCCAGCCCTTTCGCAAAGCACCTGTCCAGGGCATTGACCGGACCATTGCCTTCGGAAACATAGAGCTCGGTTTTTCCCGCGACGGAAAGCTTAATGTTCACTTCGCACGATTCCCGGTTCCGATCGTCAACGCCGGCCAAAGAATGCCACGAAACGACCCTGAAGGTGGGATTGAACAGTCCCAGTCGGAACGACAGCCAAAGCTGCAAGGAAGCCTGCGCGTTCGCCGCCATAAAATCCATTCCTTGTTTTTCATTGGCCCGGAACGCCGCGGCAAATTCGCCGTTGCGGGATTCAGGAATCATCGCGATCAGCTCGTGCGTCAGATAATTGAGCCGGCTGGCATTTCTAAGTTTTTTCATCCTTAATCCTTTCGTTGCTAAAGTGCGAAAGATCGTCCCGCAGCGAGACGATCTTTTTTATGTCATTGCTTGGCAATTTGCCTCTGTCAGCATTTTAACCAAAAAAAATTATTCCTGTCAAGCCGGCTAACCTAATTTTTTCTTAAACCAATTTACCGACTGGATCGAGATGGGATCGACTTTGTTCAGCCCGGCCAAATAAAAGGTTATCCAGGAACCGAGCTGTAAAAGTTCGGCCGCCGCTCCCAGCTTGGTTTTACTCTGCAATCTAAGTTCGATGCTATCGATCCGGTTTTTTTGGATGATCTCCCGCGTCAGGCGGCTGCGTTTCTTTATTCGCGGATGATCGAGATCGCTTTTCACAAAAATAAAAATCAAATTTTTCTTATTGGTCGGCGGATTGGTTAATCCTTCCAGGGCATAATGATTCAGATCGGGCAGCACCAGATAATCGGCGAAATTCTTGCTCGTTTCGCAAAACATATTGCGCCAGGCGTGCAAATTCCCCTCGATAAATTCCGCGCCGACCAGGATAATTTCCCGGCCGTAAATCTTTTGCGCCGCCAAGCGGGCCGGATTACGGCGCGGGTCAGCCGATAAAATCAACTGGGAATTATTTTTTTCCAAAGCCGAAACGATCCGCGCAATTTCTTTTTGGTCGATCTTGATTACTCCGGCTCGGCCAAGCAACGCCAATAAAGCGAAGACG
This sequence comes from Candidatus Falkowiibacteriota bacterium, assembly GCA_963747695.1. GTDB lineage: Bacteria > Patescibacteriota > Patescibacteriia > Patescibacteriales > WJLG01 > JAQTUZ01. Next base: position 217,156 of record CAVVFV010000010.1, read on the forward strand.
GCATAGCCCAAACCCAGCCGCGGTTGGCGGGAAGGATTTTTTGTCGTACTAAAGATAAATCCTGGCAAATTTTCTTTCTTAAGCAAAGCCGCCAATTTATTATCAGTTCCTTGCTCAGTCAAACCAGCGATCTTAGCTCCGCTTTTTTTGGCAGCCGCAAAAGCGCTCAAGGGCTCCTCGGTATTGCCGGAATAGGAAGAAATCAGATAAAGAGTCTCTCGATCGACATACCCGGGCACTTGATAGCCGGGTTCAATCAAGATCGGAACTTTGAGTTTATCCTTGAAAACCGCGGCGACGATGCGCGCGCCCAGATTCGAACCGCCCATCCCGTTCACTACCACGCGATTTATTTTTTTATAGGCCGGGGGCAATTTTAATTCCGCCGCCTGCTTCATTATATCGGCAATCTGCGCCGGCAAGGAAGCAATCGAATCAGCGACTTTTTCTTCATTTATTTTTTTAGTATTCTTGAGATTCATATATTTCATTATATCATAATTAGTTAATTAGTTAATTAGCCGATCAGTTGATTGAAAAATAAGTCCGAAAACTAATTAGCCAATCGACCAATCGGCTAATTTCCAATATTGACTTCCCACTGATAAAAGGCCAATATATAAGTAGTAAATAACTAATTATAAAAAAATATGTTCAACTTCCTCCACACCTTCTCGCCCACGCCGATTCTCGTTTCATTCGGCCCGCTGCGGGTTTACTGGTACGGTTTATTCGTGGTTTTAGGCATCCTGACCGCGCTGACCGTCTCTTTGAAACTGGCCAAGAAATTCGGACTTTCGCCGAACAAAATCTTTGATCTGTCTTTCTGGATGATCGTGGCCGGCATCATCGGCGCCCGGATTTATCATGTCCTTTTGGAATGGAACTATTACAGCCAGGATTATTGGAGCATCTTGAAAGTCTGGCAGGGAGGAATGGCGATCCACGGCGGCTTGATCGCCGGCGCGCTGGTCTTGATCTATTTTTGTTGGAAAGAAAAAGTTAATTTCTGGCTGCTGGCGGCGGTCTTCGCGCCCGGCGTCGCTTTGGGACAAGCAATCGGCCGCTGGGGAAATTATTTCAACCAGGAACTTTTCGGCACGCCGACCAATCTGCCCTGGGGAATTCCGATCGACTTTATGAACCGCCCCGACCGCTATCTGTCGGCCGATTATTTTCATCCCACTTTCCTTTACGAATCGCTCGGCGATCTGCTGATCTTCGCCGTCCTGATGCTGATCGTCGTCCAATTCCTCAAGAAAAAATGGACGAACTACAAAATTATTTTCCTCACCTATCTTATTTTATATTCGGCTTTAAGATTCAGTACGGAATTTTTGCGCACCGATACGACCGCCTATTTTTTCGGTTACCGCTGGCCGCAGGTAATCAGCCTGCTGATCATTGCCGTATCGCTGATCCTCTTATTCTTTCCCCGAAAGAAAAGGGTCGAGTTGGATATATCAAAATAATTTGAGGCTGGCTTTTCATCCCGCCCCAGTTTTTATATAAAATAATTTCACTATCCGCTATAATTATTTTTTGATAATTTATCGTCTACCCCGTTTACCAACAAAACTGGCGGCGGGATTATACGATCCCTTTCTCGCCTTCCCTCGCCCCTAGCGAGGGGCGAGGTCGGCTCAAAGGGCTTGCGTATAAAAAAGGGGAGAAGCCGATCATCGATCAGCCCTCCCCTGCTCAAAATGCGAAATCCTGAAAAGGAGTTGCGGAGCTCCCCGCGGAAATAAACCACCGTAAAAAGAGGTCTCGAACCTCATCAAGAGTCCGTTACCAGACTCAGGGATTCCATGGTGATCCTTCGCATTTTGAAAAAAATATTTTTTCCTCTTTAATATAGAGAGGGAAGTTGTTGTCCTTCCCTCCCTCGCCCTTTACTGGCAGGAAGCCTGAAACGTACTGAGGAAAAAAATCGTCCCAGGCACTTTTACCCTATCGCAGGAAAAACAAACAGTCAATCCTCTTGTCTTAAAGATAAATTATTGATAGATTATATTTTAGGAATTGAATGAAAAAGAGAATATAAAATCTTAGATCGCCTTTGGCGGGCTTTGCCTCGCCGAAGTCCCGCCTTGGCAGGACGAAGGCGGGTATCGTATATCGGTATTACCCCAGCTTTCTCCCCGCTACGCCGCGCGGCGCGGCTTCGGGGGACAAGCAAGCTTACAAAAACAAATAAACCGCGGGTATCGTATAGCGGTTATTATGCCAGTTTTCCAAACTGGTCATAGGGGTTCGACTCCCCTTACCCGCTCCAAAGAGAAACAAGACCTATTTTCCAGAAATTTTTCACGCGCTTCGCGAAGCGAAGCGTAAGGTTTAATGGGCACAAATTGAATTTTTTTATCTTTCAAAAACAGGTTCGAGCCGGAAATTTTTACGGCTGAAGATTTTTTATCCAAAAGTGATGATGAAATGGCGTTTTCGCCTATATTTACTGCGTCTTTTATCCATTCCCGCATCGGTTCGAGCCAAACTATAGACCCTCTCTTAAAATCGACGATTTTCTCCTCCAGCGACTTCTTGCGAGAGAGAAGACTCGCCTTCTCCGTGAGGTATGCCTCGCGCTCTATGTCTTGGTCTAAATATGCGGTAAGAAGGCGCTGGAGCTTCGCCTCGATAGCTATAACTTCTTCTCTCATCTCATGACTTACAGTTGCTGATAATTGGGCGGCCTCTTTTGCATCTTTGTCGGTCATTTTCAAGAGTTCTGCCGCCCAATCGGAAGGCATAGCATATTCTTTTAGGACATCAGTCAATTGCGCGATCAATTCCTTGTCTTTCATGTACGGTTGTGAGCAAGCCCCTTTCTTTTTGGTGCAGTGATAGTAAGTATATTCATGGGTCTTGCCGGATACCTGCCTTTTTATCTTATGCTCAGCCGTAATGGAACAGCCGCACTCGCCGCACCTAAATAGCCCGCATAGCGGCTGAGGTTCGTTTTTAATCTTGTCGTGCGGTTTGCCGCGATCGGCAATCACAGCCTGCACGCGGTCAAATAATTTTTTGGAAATGATTGACTCGTGTGTGCCTTCGTAGACTTCGCCGGCATATTGGAACAGGCCGCAATAAAAAATGTCGGATAATATGCGCGATATTCTGTCCCGCTTGAATATGCTTCCGGTGTCGGCGCGCACGCCTTTCTCCGCGAAGAACGCGGAGATATCTTCAAGCCGCGAGTTGCCCTTGGCGTAAAGTTCAAAGGCGGCAATCACCACCTTCGCCGTTTTTCTCTCCACGATAATGCGTTTCGTCCGAACGTCGTTCAAGTATCCGAGCGGGGCGCGCGAAGGATATTCGCCTCTCTTAACTTTTTCGTGTAGTCCGCGTTTAGTGTTAGTGCTCAAGTCGATGATGAACTGGTTAGCCATGCCAAACTCCATGCTCATAACCAGCGTGTTGTCGGTCGAGCGATAGCTCCGGTCATGGGTTTGGATATGTTGGATAGTTCCCCGCTGTAAAAACCAGCTGATTTGTCCGCCGTCGATCGGATTGCGGGCGAGACGATCAAGTTTCCAGCAAACAATGCCTTGCGCCTCGCCTTTTTCAAGGCGCGAAAGCATCTCGCCAAATACAGGGCGTCCAGGTCTCTTGGCTGATTGTTTTTCGATAAACTCCTCAACGATATTCAACCCTTCGGTCTTGGCCAGCGCCCGCAAGACGGCCAGCTGATCGTCAATAGAACGGACTTGCTTGTCTTCAACGTCAGTCGATTTGCGGGCGTAGAGGAAATAATTTGGCATAAATTTTATATTTCAATATTTTTTAGAAGTGTTATAATATCTACACAACGATGACACATTTCCATTATAACGCTATTATGAAAAATAGTAAATAACTACTATATGCCAAAGGGGTCAATTATTTCCGGGAATATAAAAAAATACCGAGCCAAACTCGGTATTTCTCAAGACAAGCTGTCGAAAATGTCCGGTGTCGATTACAACACGATCATTAAAATTGAATCGGGCGTGACTTACAACCCGCGGGTTGAAACATTGAAGAATATTGCCGATGTTTTTAAAGTCGGCATTGATGATTTGATGAGATAAAAATATGCAGACGGATAAAGAAACAAATAAAATTTATAAAGTCTTTGAAATAATTTTGGCGGTTGGGAGTTCGCCGTTTTCTCAACTCGGCGAAGATGCATAATGCGCGCACGGGATGGGCGGGGCAAGCATTATACAATTTGAAAACGCCATTTCATCATCACTTTTGGATAAAAAATCTTCAGCCGTAAAAATTTCCGGCTCGAACCTGTTTTTGAAAGATAAAAAAATTCAATTTGTGCCCATTAAACCTTACGCTTCGCTTCGCGAAGCGCGTGAAAAATTTCTGGAAAATAGGTCTTGTTTCTCTTTGGAGACGCTAAGAAACGAAATCCGAACAATTTATACCCAAATTTCTTGACGCTTTCGCCACCTGTTCAACCCCTTATCTACCCCGTTTGTTAGAACTCATCTTGGCCAAAACGGCGGCGATTTACCGTTTCCTCTGGCAACTATTGAAGCTAACCAATAATAAAGAAAAAAACAGGCTCCTACCTGTTTTTTCTTTTATTGATTGGGGTTGGGAAAAGTTTAAATCAAATTATCGAAAAAAGTGGGCGTTATGCTTTTTTTTGTTTTCCCAAAAACAAAAGCCTCATCGATGGTGGAAACAAGAATTGACAAATACCAATAGGTCTTCTTTCAAGAAACTGCGGACGAACTTTGTTCGCCGGCAATTTCTTGAAAGAAAGTTGCCGCCTGGCGATAGAAAAGAAATTCCTCGCTACTGTCGGGCGGACAAATTTGCCCTTAAGACTCCTCACCGGGAAACCGCGGCTCCCCGAAATATCGGAATCAATAGAAAAATAATAGTCAAAATCTTGTTAGTTATCAATGAAGCTTTCTGATTATATTGTAGCAAAAAATTGCCGGTTAATAAATACCAAACCTGACACTAACTTAAGCCAAAATATCCGGCTTGCCAAAATAAAATTTTGCCCCTATAATGAAACTAAAGCTTAAAAAATTTCGTAAATACCTCATGGATGAACTAAAAAAAGATATTATCGAACCGGCGGTCGAACCTTCGGCACCGCAAATTAGAAAAACCAAAGCCGGCGGCAGGAAATTATTTTACCAGATTTCCTTTTCCGCGGTTATTTTTTTTGTTGTCGTTTTCCTGCTTTTTTCCTTCCGCGGGCCGATCTCCGATCAGACCAATTCGATCATCGACAAAATTCCGATCTTCGGCCAGCTTCGGCATCTGGTCAACAGTTCCGATCGCCTGCTCAAAGACGAACAGACCGGCCGGATAAATATCCTGCTCTTGGGCATCGGCGGCAAAAATCATGACGGCCCGTATCTGACCGACACGATCATGCTGGCTTCGCTTGATGTCAAAGATAAAAAAATCGCTTTGCTTTCGATTCCGCGCGATCTTTCCATCCCGGTGGAAAATACCACCGATTGGACGAAAATAAATGACATCGACGCTTTCGCCGAAGCCAAAACCCCCGGCTCGGGCGGAGTGGCCGCTTCCGAAGCGGTGGCCGATATCTTGGGCGTGCCGGTCGATTATTATGTCCGGGTCGATTTTGACGGTTTCAAGAATGTCATCGATAAGATCGGCGGCATTGACGTTAACGTCGAAAATACCTTGGATGATTACAGCTACCCGGTCGACGGTCAGGAAGACAATCCCGATTACAATGCCCGCTATATGCATTTGCACGTCGATAAAGGTTTGCAGCATATGGATGGCACCCTGGCTTTGGAATTTGCCCGGTCGCGCCACGGCGCCGGAGCCGAAGGTTCGGATTTCGCCCGCGCCCGCCGCCAACAGCTGGTTTTACAGGCAGTCAAAACCAAACTCTTGTCGGTCAACGTCTTGCTCAATCCGGTTCTGGTCACGCAAATCATCAGCGAACTGACCGATCACATCAGCACCAATCTGCAAGTCTGGGAAATCGTCAAGGCCTGGACAATGTTCAAGGATGTCAACCAGAGCGATATCATCACCAAAGTGCTGGATAACAGCGCCGGCGGATTGCTTTATCAAACGATCAACGCTCAAGGCGCTTATGTTCTACTTCCGAATAACGGCGACTTTTCCGCCATTCAATATTTAGCGCAAAATATTTTCAGCCAGCCGCCGACGCAAACCAAAGACGACGTAGCTACGGAAAGCGCTTCGGTTGAAATTTTGAACGGCACCTGGATCAATGGACTCGCCAACAAGAGCGCGACCGATTTGGAAAAATATGACTTTAAAGTGATTGCGGTCGCCAATTCCAGCCGGCAAAATTTTACCACTTCGGTGATCTATGATCTGACCATGGGACAAAAAATCGATGCCTTGGCCGTCCTCAAAGAAAAAACCGGCGCCACCGTCACTTTTGATCTGCCCGATTGGCTTAAGGCCGATCTCTCCGCCGAGCTGACTAAAAATCCCGGCGAGGAAAAACCCGACTTCGTCCTGGTGCTCGGTCAAGACGCGGACAAAACTAACTCGGGAACAGCCAACACACAATAAATTAAAAATGAAAAGTTAAAAGTTAAAAATAGGGATTAATTATCCCTTTTTTTGTCTATAAATTTTAAAAATATTTATAATTTTTAACTTTTAATTTTTAATTGTCCCGTCTCTTGCTACATCCAACTTTCTACTCTATACTCTAAATATATGCCTAAAACTAAGAAAAAAATGCCTCTGGTCGTCATCTTCGGCCGGACCAATGTCGGTAAATCCACGCTTTTCAATACTTTGGTGGAAAAACACCAGGCGATCGTCTCCGATATCGCCGGCACGACCCGCGACAGCAACGTCAACATCGTCCGCTGGGGCGGTTTTGCTTTTGAACTGATTGACACCGGCGGCATCATCAACCCCGACCAGGACACGCTTTTCAAAAAATCCAAGGGTGGCCAGGAAATTAAAACCGAAGATGAAATAAATATCAAAGTGCAAAAACAAGCGGTGCAATATTTAAAGCTGGCCGACCTGGTGCTATTTGTGGTTGATAACAAAACCGGAATATTGCCGGCTGACCGGCAGATGATCAACGTCTTGCGAAAAAATTTGACCGGCGCGATCGAGGACAAAATATTATTGGTTGCCAATAAAGTCGATTCGCAGGCGCAGCAAGCCGATGCGGCCGAATTCAACCGGCTCGGCTTGGGCGAACCGTTTATGATTTCCGCGGTAACCGGTTCGGGCACCGGCGATCTTCTGGATCTGATCGCTAAATTTCTGAAGAAAAGAAAATTATCAGTCAAAGAAAAAACCGAGGAAGAAGAAAAAATTTCCGTCTGCATGCTCGGCAAACCGAACGTCGGCAAATCATCTTTGTTGAATTCTCTTTTAGGCTATGAAAAAGTGATCGTCTCGCCCATCCCGCACACGACTCGCGAACCGCAGAACACCGAATTGGAATATCTGGGTAAAAAAATAATCCTGATCGATACGGCCGGAATTTCCCAGCACGCTCATCAGGCCGAAGGTTTGGAAAAATACGGCGTGGAAAAATCTCTGGCAACATTGCGCCGCTCGGATATCGTCTTGCTCGTTTTGGATATTAATGAAGTTCTGACTCATCAAGACGCGAAGTTAGTTGAGGAGATCGTCGAAGCCGGAAATAGTTTGATCATCATTGCCAATAAATGGGATTTGGTCCATCCCCGGGATACCAAAAAATATACCGCGATCATCCGTGATCATTTTCCTTTTGCCGATTGGGCGCCGATCCAGTTCGTTTCCGCCAAGACCGGAGAAAAAGTGCAAAAAATATTCGATCTGATCATCGAATTGGAAGCGGCCAGAAAAATCCAGCTTTCCGCTTCGCAATTAGCCCATTTCCTGTCCAAGATCGTCAAAATCCATCGTCCGGCCAAAGGCAAGGGAACCCGGCCGCCGCATATTTACGAACTCAAGCAGGAAGGCGTTGATCCGCCGGTTTTCGAAGTCCGCATCGGCCCCGACGACAATCTGCATTTTTCTTATACCCGTTTCATCATCAATAAGCTGCGCGAACGGTTCGGCTTCAACGGCGTACCAATCAAAATTTACGTGGCGAATAAGCCGAAAGTTCACGGTCAGATGGGCTTGCCCGGCCGCAAACGCGCCATCCCCGGCCGCCCGCCGGCAATACCTCGGCGTTATCGCGCCGCAAGAAGAAAGTAATGAAAAATGAAAAAGTCAAAATGTAAAATTATTGAGTCCGCCACTGGCGGACGAAATTCATTAATTTTTCATTTTGAGATTTACATTTTAAATTTATGAAGATCATCGTCGGCCTGGGAAATCCGGGCCAAGAATTCGAAAACACCAGGCACAATGCCGGCTTTATGCTGGTTGATAAGCTGGCGCACGATGCCGGTGCCACTTGGAAATTCAACAAACACTTTAAAGCTGAACTGGCTGAAAGCCGCGGCGTTTTTTTCGTCAAACCGCAAACTTTCATGAACGATTCAGGCGTCGCGGTCACCGCCGTATTATCTTATTACAAATTATTGCCCAAAACTCTGGGAATCTTAAAAGCCAAAGGCGCCGACCTTTCCCAAATTCTAACCGTCATCCATGATGACCTGGACATTCCGTTCGGCACTTATAAAGTTTCCGTCAATTCCCGCTCGGCCGGCCACAAAGGCGTGCAATCAATCATTAATCACCTTAAGACAAAAAATTTCCGCCGCATCCGCCTCGGTATCAAAACTCCCAATCGCGGCCAAATCCCGGCCGACAAATTTGTGCTGATGAAATTCAACGCGGACGAAAAAGAAAAACTCAATGCCTTGATTAAGACTATTAAAATTTAATATGAAGAATTTTAACGGCGTAATAATCGAGGAGAGTCTCGAGGATAAGGATGTTTTGAAAAAAATAAATATTCTAAAAACTAAGATTGAACAAGTTACCGAGAAACATAAAACTCCCTGGATTAAACAATGGACCTTACATACGGTTGAAGTGTCAGAAAACCGGGCTGGCGATGTCGCAGAGGAAATTAGTAAATCTCTGGATTCTAAACATAATTGGTACGCTGACTTCAAAAACAATTCTTATCACTATATAATCTTTCACGGTAAAGTTTTTTTCATCGACAGAAAAAGCAGAGAACAATACGACAAAGCTAAAAAATACGGGATCTCTTTGGGCATTCCCGAATATCAGGTGGACTTCCACCCAAACATTAAAGAATGGGAGAGATAAATTAAAACAAAACAACATTGCTGCGCGCATTGGAAAATTTTGGATAAGACGCGCAGCGTATCACCGCCGCTGGCGGGACAGGGAAACCGTGCAAAATTGCGTTGCTTGAGGAGGCGCCGCGCCGACGAGGTTAGCAATTTTGCTAGGTTTCATAGCGGAGCGTCCCAAAATTTGTCCAGCTCGCAGTTTTCTTGCCCCGTCATTTTTGCGGGGTTGCGCCACTTTTTCTAAAAAAGTGGCAAAATAATTCTATGGTGCGAAACGTAGCCGTAATAATTCTCTTCGACGAAGATAAAAAAATATTGCTTCAGCACCGCGCCGATAACGCCTTGAGACTTCCGGGCTATTGGGCATTTTTTGGTGGCGGAATTGAGCCGGGCGAGACCCCCGAACAGACGGTGAGACGGGAGTCTTTGGAAGAATTAAATTACCCGCTTACCAATCCCAAATTAATAATGAAACAGAATTTTATCTCGCACGGCGACGATAATGAAAAATATGTTTTTATGGAAGAATATGATCCCAATAAAAAAATCGCTTTGGGCGAGGGACAAGGTTTAGGCTGGTATCATCTTGCGGAAGCCAGCAAATTAAAAATCTTTGGCCACGATCTTGATGTTCTTGAATATATCGCGGACAAATACTAAATAAATAAAGTTTACCACATCGCAGTGCCCGGCGCGGGACTGCGGCGAAACCAACGTTGGCAGCAGCCCGCGGCGAGACTGCTGCATGGCTATCAAAAAACCGGCCTCAAGCCGGATTTTTATTTACAAAAAATATTTTTAATTTTTAACTTTTAATTGATCAGTTCTGACGCACAAAATTCTGCTTAAAAGCAAGGTTGCCCTTTTTAAAACCGAGCCGAATCAAGGAGGGGCGATTCAACAAGGTTACTTTCAAGCAGAATACTAGGCGCCAGAGCCCCTCCAGGCTGACGTGAATTTATGATACAATGGATAGCGTTCGCTTTGCCGCTTGCTTTACGGCAGATGAATGAACAAGGAGGAATGCATCCAGCAACCGATAAAACAGGCAGCAAACCAAACGCTAAACAAATTGAGGGGGAAACCCTTGATAGGGTTTTCCCCTCAAGACTCCCCTTTCCAAAGTGCTCGGGTCGCGGAATGAATCCGCCGACCCTCGCGGTTTTTTTATCTATAAACCTCTTAAGTGTTGTTTAATATTATCACAGTAAAAAATCCCGTCAAGGGGAAAATATCTATCGTTAAATTAGATTAAATATTAGCCAAAAATATGGAGGGGAACGATAAAAATTATCTGATCGCTTTGACTTATTTCCGCAAGTTCGGACCGGTCAGTTTGAAAAAATTAAAAAATTATTTTCCCGACTGGAAAAATACCTTTTATGCGTCGGCCGAGGAAATAGCGCGCGCGGGAATCGATGAAAAAATCGCGAATGAATTCACTGCGGCAAGAATAAATATAGTCCCTGAAAAAATTTCCGCCTATTTGACACGTGAAAATATCCAAACTGTTTCGTTGGCAGAAGACGACTACCCGGCCTTGCTCAAGGAAATATTTTATCCGCCGTTTCTCTTGTTTTATCGCGGTAAGCTCGCCGTTAACGGCTTGAAAACCTTGGCCGTGGTCGGGGCGCGCAAATGCACCTATTACGGCCAGCAAGCGATTGAAAAATTGATTCCGCCGCTCGTCGAAGCGCGGATTTTAATTATCAGCGGCTTGGCGATCGGCATCGATTCGCTTTCGCAGCAAGCCACGGTCAAGTCCGGCGGCCGGACGATCGCCGTTCTCGGCTCCGGCATCGACCGGGCAAGCATTTATCCGGCACAGAATCTGGAACTCTCAGAACAGATTATCGCCCAAGGCGGAGCCATCGTTTCCGAATTTCCGCCCGGCACGCCGCCCCTAAGGCAAAATTTCCCGCAGCGCAACCGGATCATCGCCGGCCTGGCCCAGGCGACGCTGGTCGTCGAGGCCAATCAGAAGTCCGGATCATTGATCACGGCCCGCTTCGCGCTGGAAGAAGGGCGAGAGGTGATGGCGGTGCCGGGAAATATTTTTTCGCCGGCATCCGAAGGACCGAATAATCTGATTAAATCCGGGGCGAAACCGATATTTTCCGCCGTTGATATTCTCGAATCATTCGGATTTTTTCCGGAAAATGATGCGCCAAATCTGCCCAGGGATTTTTCCCAATTCAATCTTGATGAACGGAAAATCTTGGCGGCTCTATCAAACGAACCGACCAATCTCGATGAGCTCATCCGTGCCGCCAAACTTGACACAAAAATAATAAATAGTACACTGACTATATTGGAAATCAAAAAGGCCGTAAAAAACGTTGGCGGCGGAAACTATATATTAATTTAAACGAAAATTTTTTGATTTTTTTTAAAGAAATGTAATATTGTTATATTGCCATATTGTTAAGCAACGAAATTTATGATCTTAGCAGTATAACAATATGACAATATAGCAATTTAATTTTTATGGACTTAATCATCGTCGAGTCGCCAACTAAAGCCAAAACCATCACCAAATTCCTCGGCAAAGGTTTCGAGGTGGAATCTTCCTACGGCCATGTCCGTGATCTGCCAAAAAGCGAGATGGGTATTGATATTGAACATAATTTCGCGCCTTCCTATATCATCCCGACCGCGGCGCGGAAGAATGTCACTAAGCTAAAAAAATTGGCAGCCAAAGCCGACAAAGTCATACTCGCGACCGATGAAGACCGCGAAGGGGAAGCGATCGCCTGGCATCTCTTAGAAGCTTTGGATATTCCAGAATCGAAGACCGAGCGTATCGCTTTCCATGAAATCACCAAAGAAGCGATCCTGGAGGCTTTGAAAACACCGCGGGATTTGGATTTGAATCTGGTGGATGCCCAGCAGGCGCGCCGCATTTTGGATCGGCTAGTCGGTTATGAGCTATCCCCTTTCCTTTGGAAAAAAGTTGCCCGCGGACTTTCCGCCGGCCGCGTCCAATCGGTCGCGGTCCGCTTGATCGTCGAGAAAGAACGGGAAATCCAGGCTTTCAAACCAGAAGAATATTGGGATATCTTGGGTAAATTTCTGACTGCCAAAAATGAAAGCTTCGAGGCTTCACTCAATAAGATCGACGGCAAGACCGTGGAAAAATTGGCGATCAAGAATAAAGAAGAGGCCGACAAAATTCTGGCTGATTTGAACAATGCTAAATATATCGTCGCTGGCGTCGAGCAAAAACAAAGCAAAAAGAATCCGCCCGCGCCGTTTACTACTTCCACTTTACAGCAGGCCGCCAACTCCATTTTAGGATTTTCCGCCAAGCAGACGATGATGATCGCCCAGCAATTATACGAAGGCGCCGAGATCGCCGGCGAGGGCCAAGTCGGGTTGATCACCTATATGAGAACCGATTCGCTGAATCTTTCAGAAAAATTCTTAACCGATGCCCATAATTATTTGAAAGATAGTTTTGACGGCAAATACGTAATCGCCGAACCGCGCAAATTCAAAACTAAAAGCAAAGGCGCCCAGGAAGCGCACGAAGCCATCCGCCCGACTGAAGCGCACCGCGCGCCTGAATCGCTCGAAGCTTCGCTTACCCCGAATCAATTCAAACTATATAAATTGATCTGGCAGCGCGCCATGGCTTCCCAGATGCCGGAAGCAATCGTCAACTCGGCTTCTATTAATATTGATGCGCAGAACACTCCTTACCAATTCCGCGCTACCGGACAAACTTTGGTTTTCGACGGTTATCTGAAACTTTATCCGGAAAAGATCTCTGACAATGTTTTGCCGGTCGTGGCAGAAAAAGAAGAAGTCAAATTGGAAAATTTGAACGGTGAACAGCATTTCACCAAGCCGCCCGCCCGCTATTCCGACGCCACTTTGGTCAAGCAATTGGAAGAATACGGCATCGGCCGCCCTTCCACCTACGCGCCGACCATCGCCACCATCATCGAACGGAATTATGTCGCCCGCGATGACGCCAAGAAACTGAAACCGACCGATATCGCTTTCGTCGTTAATGATTTGCTCGTGGCGCATTTTCCCCAGATCGTCGATTTCAAATTCACCGCCGAGATGGAAAATAATCTGGACGCGGTCGCTGAAGGCGAAAAGAAATGGCAGCCGGTCATCAGTGATTTTTATAAACCTTTCCACGAAAATTTAACGGCCAAATACGACGAGGTCGATAAGAATAAAATTATGCCTGAAGAAAAATCCGATGTTAAATGCGACAAGTGCGGCGCGCCGATGATCATCAAAACCGGCCGCTATGGAAAATTCCTCGCCTGTTCGGCTTTTCCGAAATGCAAGAACATCAAATCCTTGGACGTTAATAAGGACGGTAAGGTCGATGGTAAAGACAAAGTCGCCTCAGAAGAGATGGAAAAGCTGAAAGAAAAATACAAAGACCAGGTCTGCGAAAAATGCGGATCGCCGATGATCATCCGCAACGGCCGCTTCGGTATGTTCCTCGCCTGCTCCGGCTATCCCAAATGCAAGAACATCAAGAATATGGAAGAGAACAAAGTCGGCACCGGCATCACCTGTCCCGCTTGCGGCAAAGGCGAGATCGTCCAAAAACGTTCACGCCGCGGCATCTTCTACGCCTGCAACAATTATCCCGAATGCAAGAATGCCTACTCCGGCAAACCGGTCAACGAAAAATGCCCGGAATGCGGCGCCCTATTAATGGAAGGCAAGGACGGACTCAAATGTTCCAGTAAGGAATGCGAATACGTCAAAAGCTGATTAGTGAATTAGTCGATTAGGTACTTAGTCTTCAAAATTTCAAGTTGTCTCTATAAAAAAATCGTCAGCGTAAAGCTGGCGGTTTTTTGCTTTTGTCATCCTGAGCGCCTCGCGAAGGATCTGGTACTTCCAAAATCATCAAACATCTTTTGCCACTTTTTTTTGGAAAAAAGTGGCGCAAAAAAACGCGCGCTGGACAAATTTTGGGACGCTCCGCTAGGAAACCTAGCAAAATTGCTATACTTGCTGACGCGGCGTCAGCTTCGGACAACGCAATTTTGCACGGTTTCCACGCTACGCGTCTTATCCAAAATTTTCCAATGCGCACTACAAAGAATATTTTATAAAAAATCTTCTACAATTTACTGACAATTCTTTAAAACGTCATTATTTTTCTGCTCCTAAATAATTTACCAATTCATCGACCTCTGTATTTGAAAAAACTGCATTACCATAAGTAATATATCTGTTAATCTCATTAAGGGACAATATTTTTACATATTGAAATTCTTCAGCTGGCTTGTGGTTCATCAATAAAATAATATTTTTAGGCGATATCTTTTGACTACCCCAATTTTTATTAAAGTCGTTCAGCTCCCCATTATCTACTGCCTGATTCAATAAAACAAACATTGCAAAACTAGAACGGCGTAGTTGCTTTACCGGCGAAAATAAATCGAGATTTTCTACAGAAGCTTGACTCCAATTTTTTGTTTCAATAATATAAATACCGGTTGGGCCAACAACTACATGATCTATCTGAATTGAATGAATCCGATCATCGTTTCTCTTATCATAAATTGGCCGATAAAATTCTCTACGATAATCATTAACAATAAAATAAGAATCGGGAAGTTTTAAAAGTTCACTCAAAGCACGTTCTTCTCCTTCTGCCCCATAAAATAAATTTTTATTCTCATCAAGAACGGATAGGGTAAATTTTATCCAGTTTATTTCTGGCTCCGATAAAGTATTAACCCATTTTTCAGTGTTGTTGCTTTTATCTTCCCATTCCTTCTTCAATGCTTCGATAACTCTAATCTCAGAATAAAAAGGTTTTTTAACCTCCTCTTCGAAATCCAACTCCAGAACCGACATTCTATTATGTAATTTTTTTCTTTTAAACCAAGAGGTTAATTCAAATATAGGATTATTTGTTTTTTTCAAACAAGCTATTTGCCGAAAAATATCCGCCTTTTCTTCTTCTAATAATTGTCTTCTTCCTTTTATTGCCCTGTCTAGCTCAATCGTCATTTTTTCACTAACCGACGCAAGTCTGCTTATGTCCAGCGATAAACGCTCCCTGTTTTTCTGCATTAATAACTCTAAAGAACTTTGATAATTATTTCGAAAAAAGCGAATATCTTCTAAAGTTTGAAAATTATCAACTTTCTTCTCGCTCAACTTTTTTAAAAGTTCGGTTAACGATCCGATTTGATTATATGTCTTAGCCATATTGATAAAGGTAATTCAAAACCGCCCCAAAAGGAGCGGCTTTGATATTCTTATTTCTCCTTAACCTTCACTTTCTTCGGTTTTTCCGCTTTTACTTCCTCTGCGGGGCACTCTTGGCAATCATCGCATTCTTCATCGTCGTCGCACTCGCATCCTTCGCCACCTTGCTTGGCGTGCCAAGCCTTGGCGATCTCGACGATCTTCTTGAGGCCTTCGCCGATGAGGAATAGATAGCCGGCGCTGGAATCGACTTTTTCCTTGACCGCATCGATCACACCTTCGATCTTATCAAAGATCCGGCGCACATCTTTGAAGATTTTAAAAACGTTGCGGGTCATCGCGACGAGATAAAACATCCCCCAGCAGAGAAAGATCGTAAAGGCGGCGACGCAGGCGGCGATAGTCAGAAGTAAAATGTCGTGAGAAGTTGAGAACATATTAGTAGTCGTCATCCCCGCCCCCGCTTACACGAGGTAAGCTCCGGCGGGATCCAACTTTGTTGCTCTAAATAGATTTTCTGGATTCCCGCCTTCGCGGGAATGACAAAGTAAATTAATATTTAAAAAGTTCCTGTTTCTTTTCTTCGGGTTTGAACACGGCCGCTTGTCCGGCCTCGTCGGCCAAATCAATCTTCACGCCCCCGATATTCTTGGCAAGAAAATTATAGAAGGCGGCGGCGATCAAGCCGACGAGCCAGCCGATTGCTCCGGCAATCAGAGCCACAGCCAGAGCGATCAAAAAATTCAAACCCAAGCTGGTTGAAATGTAAATCAACAGCTTGCCGGCGGTTTGTTTCTCCAGCAAAACTAAAACCAAAGCATAAATCGAGGCGGCAAAGCTGATGATAAAACCGAACAGCGCGTAAATCAGCCCGGCAATATTGGCTACGGATAATTTTTTAATTTTCTTAATCTCTTGCATAATTTCTGTAATATTTACTCCCATCCATTACACACCCCGCCTCGCTCACGCTCGGCACACCTCTTTATAAAGGGGACTTCGCAACGAGGCAATAACTTCTTATCAATTCCCCTCTATTAAGAGGGGTGGCAGGCCGCCTCGGCCTGACGGGGCGTGTCATTCGCGGTTTTCGCGGCATTCGCGTTCATTCGCGGATTAGCATCATATTTTAAAAGTTTCGGATCTGCGCGGCAAATTTTTCCTTGAGATGGCTGATCAGTTTTTCTTGGATCTCGTCGACTTCCGATGATCCTAAAGTCCGCTCGGGCGAAGAATAAGTCACGTGGAAGGCCAGGCTCTTTTGGTCCGGAGATAAATTCTTTCCCTGATAAACATCAAATAATTCGGTGCGGACGATCAAGGCGTCGAATTTTTCGATCTCAGCCTTGATGTCATTATACAGGACATTCTCTTTGACCACAAAAGCGAGATCCCGCTCAAGCGAGGGATATTTATTGGGCCGCTCGTATGATTTCCCCGGCGCGGAGAGGATTATTTTCACCAATTTTTCAAAGTCAACTTCCAGGACGGCCGCTTCCTTCTTGATGCCCAAAGCCGAAGCGACATCTCTCGCGAGCGTCGCGACCCAGCCGATCTCTTCGCCGGCGACGATAATCTTGGCGAAGGTTTTTTTGTCCGCCCATTCCGGGACCATTTCCGCCGCCTCGAATCTGGACGCCAGGTCAAAATTTTCCAAGAGATATTCCAATTTTCCTTTTACTTTCGGATAAGCCGCGCCCGGTTTGACGCTCGCTTCGAGCAAACCCAAATGCTTGATCTGAAACGGCAAATTTTCTTTCCGTTCACTGTCTTTATTGATCCGGCCGACGGCATCCCAAAAAATGCTGCCGATCTCGAACAGGCTGATCGATTCGTATTTGGCTTGATTGGATTTTATATTGTCAACCAGATTTTCCAGCAAATTTTGCCGCAGCATCGTCTGATAATTGCTGATCGGATTCAGCAGACGGAGATAACCTTTGGGGTTGATCTTTAATTTGCTTAATTTTTCCTCGCCGACAAAAGAATAATTGTAAACTTCGGTGGAAGCCGCGCCTTGAGCCAAAATATATTTAATTTTCCGCTCAATTTTCCTTTCTTCGTTGTCCAGCGGCGCTTTCATCTCCAAAAGCGGCAGACTGACCGGAAAATTATTATAGCCATAAATTCTGGCGATCTCTTCCAGGATATCTTCGCGGACGGAAATATCCTTGGTGGCGCGCCAAGTCGGGATCGACACGTCCAAAAGATGAGTTCCGGAATTTTCAACCAAAAAACCCAAGGCTTCCAGGATTTTGACGATCTTCTTCTTGCCTAAATCTTCTCCCAGTTTTTTTGCCGCCCAGTTCAAATCCAATTGGATCGGCCCGGTCGCTAAGGAAAAATCACTGACATCGGCGATTTGACTGGCGATCTTTGCCTCCGGACAAGTCTCCTGGATCAATTCAATACAGCGGGCCAGGGCCGGTTCGCAAAGGTTCGGATCAAGCGCTTTTTCAAAACGCATTGAGGCTTCGGTCCGCAAACCCAATTTGGTCGAGGTCTTCCTGATCGAAGCGGCATCGAAATTGGCCGCTTCCAAGATTATCGTCCGGGTCGACGGATTTATTTCGCTATTCTCTCCGCCCATCACGCCGGCTACGGCAATCGCTTTTTCCTTGTCAGCAATCACTAACATCGAGTTATCCAAGACTCTCGTCTCGCCATCTAAAGTCTTGATTGATTCATCTTTTTTGGCGCGGCGCACCGCTATTTCCGTGACGATCGAGGCGTCAAAAGCATGCATCGGTTCGCCCAATTCGAGCATCACATAATTGGTGGCATCGACGATATTGTTGATCGGGTGCATCCCCACCGCCGCCAATCTTTGCTGCAACCAGAGCGGTGAATTTTTTATTTCCACGCCTTCAAGCTTGACTGCCGCATAACGGGGGCAGAGATCGGCATCATCGACTTTGACCGCCAATTTTTCCAGACCATCGTCGTCGGACAATTTGGCCTCGACCAGCCGTTTGAATTCTTTGGTAGTCTTGGTTTCCAGCAAAACCGACAGTTCCCGGGCCATTCCCAAATGACCCCAAAGGTCGGGACGGTTGGATAAAGTCTTATTGTCTACTTCAAAAATAACATCATCTAATTTCAAGTATTCGGCAAGCGGCTGGCCGACTTTGGCCTTCTTGTCCAAAACCATTATTCCGGCGTGCTCTCCGCCCAGTCCCAATTCATCTTCGGCGCAGATCATCCCGAAAGATTTTTCACCCCGGACATCGCGCTCTTCGATTTTCATTCCGCCCGGCAAGACCGCGCCGACTTTGGCCACCGGCACTAAAATTCCCGCCGTAACGTTAGGCGCGCCGCAGACGATTGAGAGCGGCTCTTTATCGCCGATATCGACTTTAGTGAGATTGAGCCGGTCGGCATTGGGATGTTTCTTGACTTCCAAAACTTTGCCGACCACGACATTGTCGAACCGCGCCGATTGTTTTTCGATCTTTTCCACTTCGGCCGTAAAATTAGTCAGCTTAGTCCCGATTTCTTCCGGCGTCGTTGATTTTGGAATATTGACTAGATCTTTTAACCAATTTAAGGATAGGAACATAGATTATTAGGTACTTAGTTAATTAGGTGCTTAGGGCTTTATTTTGACGTTTATTTCTTAAAAATCTTATATAGCCATTTAATTGTTTATGCAAATCTATATACTTATTAATTGTGAAATCGGATAATTCTTTTGATAGATATTTTTTCCTGTACGCCCGGAAAATTCCGCTTTTCGTTTCTTCTATTTCACCTCGGGCAATAAATAAACTATTTATTTTTGCGCCATATGAATACTTGCCATAACTTTCGGCAATATTATCAACGACAGACGAAGAAGATCTTTTTAACTGATTTGCGCCTCGATATTTTTCATCATCTGGAAATTTTTCATCAAGAACTCGATGAACAAAAATTTCTAAACGCACCGCTAATTTATAAACTTCTAAAGTTTCTAATCCTCCTCGCATATGACGGAGCGCCTAAGCACCTAATCGACTAAGTGCCTAATCAACTAATTTAAAATTGTTGCAGAAATCTAAGATCTCCGCTAATCGCCAATCTGGCATCGTCAATTCCATACTTAAGCTGCGCCAAGCGCGAAAGACCGAAGCCGAAAGCATAGCCGGAATAAATTTCCGGATCGATGCCGCCGGCGCGCAAAACATTAGGATGGATCAAACCGGCGCCGACGATTTCCAGCCAGCCGGAATTCTTGCAAACCTTGCAACCCTTTCCCTGGCAAAGCGAGCAAGTATACTCTCCGTTAGATCCCGGTTCAACGAACGGAAAAAACTTCGGCCGCATGCGCAATTTAGTATCAGCACCGAATAATTTTTTTCCCACCAATTCCAAGATGCCTTTCAGATGGGAAAAGTTAATATCCTTATCGATCAATAATCCCTCAAACTGATAAAAAGTGTGCTCATGGCGGGCGTCAGTCGCCTCGCAGCGGAAAGTCCGGCCCGGCACGACAACTCGCAGCGGCGCGCCGAGTTTTTGCATCGCCCTAATCTGCACCGGAGAAGTCTGCGTGCGCATCAATAAATCGTATTCGCCGGCCGCATTCTTCTTGTCGATGTAAAAAGTGTCCTGCATATCGCGAGCCGGATGCGTCTTGGGGATATTCAAAGCTTCAAAATTATAATAATCGCTTTCCAGCTCCGGCCCGTCCGCCACGGTAAACCCGAGCGAAGTGAACAAGTCTTCCAGCTCCGCCTGGATAAGAGTTATCGGATGCAGGTGGCCGCGCGCGATCTTTTTGCCGGGCAAGGTCACGTCGGTAAAACTGTTCAGAGCTTCTTTGCCTTCGACCTCCCGCTTGATTTCCAAAAATTTAGCAGTGACATCGTTTTTGATGGAATTGGCCAGCTGCCCGATCTCCTTCCGCTCTTGCTCGGAAAGATCCCTGATGGCATGCAAAATCTCGGCCAGCTCGCCTTTACGGCCGAGATATTTT
Organism: Candidatus Falkowiibacteriota bacterium; assembly: GCA_963747695.1. GTDB lineage: Bacteria > Patescibacteriota > Patescibacteriia > Patescibacteriales > WJLG01 > JAQTUZ01. The sequence continues at coordinate 237,523 of CAVVFV010000010.1, forward strand.
ATCTCGACTTGATCAAGCAATTCGCCGGTCTTTGCCTTGTCCAATTCCTCCAGAATCTTTTTTCTTAAATCTTCAAGCTTATTCTTCATATCAAATATATTGTTAAATTGTTATATTGTCATATTGTTATATTGTTAGGCAACTATTTAAAAAACAATATAGCAATATGACAATATGACAATATTATTTCGCTCTTAATATTCTTGATCTCGAATAAGATATTAAAACCAATTCCAATAAAGCCAGTCCGACGATTAGGAAGGAGATGTTCATCCAGGTAAAAAGATGGTGTGACAGAAGGAATAAGGCGGCAAGGATCAGGATGGCGAATAAAAATGATTGCCGGAAAGCCTCGCCGACCGCGCGGAAGGCGAGCTGCTGCTTTAATAAGGAAAAGCGGAACAAAAAACCGAAGATCGTGCTTGTCCCCAAAACCGCCAAAAACAGCGAGGCATAGAACAACGCGAAACCCGGCCAATTGGTAGAAATTGGGTTGATATTGAAAATTACGCCGACAAAAATCCCCCAGCAGATCAGGGTAGTGAAGACCATTAGTAGCAGGTAACTCTTTAGGGTCATTTTAATTGGTTGATTAGTCAATTAGTTAATTAGTTTTATAGTTAACGAGCGTATTTTGCTCAACTAATTAACTAATTAACCAATTAACATTCTGAAAATAAAAAAACTATTTTATGGCGGAAAATTGCTCTCTTAGCCTGTTTAATTCCATCTGCGCTTTAGCCAACTTTTCCTTCTCGGCCGCCACCACTTTCTCCGGCGCTTTGCCGACGAATTCCTGGTTGGATAATTTGCCGTTCAAGGCGGCAACGAATTTTTCCAGATTGGCGATCTCTTTTTCTAATCTCACCTTTTCCTTTTCCGTATCGATAGCGCCCAAAAGATAAATCTCAATTCCGCCGACCGCGGCATAGATCGCGCCGGAAATTTTTTCGCCTTTTTCCGAAATTTTCAATTCGCCGATGCCGGTCCGCAAACTCTTAATCAAAACTTCGTTTTCCTTGATCAGCTTCGCCTTTTCACCGGCGTATATCACTGCCTCGACTTTCTTCGCCGGCTCGACTTTGTTTTCGGCTCGGGCATTCCTGATTGCCATGATCACCTCTCGCGCCAGGTCAAAACTGTTGGAGACTTGCAACTCATCGGTGCCGACCATCGGCCACGATTCGACCATTAACAATTTATCGTTGAATTTATGCCAAATCGCTTCCGAGACAAAGGGCGCGAAAGGGTGCGCCAGCTTTAAAACCTTGCGCAAAACTTCCAGTAAGATGGCTTTATTATTTTCGCCGTCTTCGAATTTGCTCGCCTCCAAATACCAGTCAGCCAGATCATTCCAGACAAAATCAACCAGCTTTTCGCCGGCCTGGGAAAAAGCCAGCGCTTCGATGTTCTTGGTGATACTCGCCACCGCGTCATTGATCCGGAACATGATCCAAACGTCGGCGGTCGTCAAATTATTGACGTCGATCTTCCGCTTAAACTTTCCCTCGGCGCGGCTCAAGATATAGCGGCTGACATTCCAAAGTTTATTGACGAAATTCCGCTGCGTCTCGATTTTTTCCCAAGACATCCGCGAATTGTTGCCGGGCGTACTGCCGATCAATAACGATAGCCGCAACGCATCCGTGCCGTATTTGGCAATCACATCCAGCGGATCAACGCCATTGCCTTTGGACTTGGACATTTTCTTGCCATGCTCATCCAAAATATTGCCGTGCAAATAAACATCGGAAAAAGGTTTTTCACCCAAAGCATAATAGGACATCAAGATCATTCTTGATACCCAAAGCGTCAATATTTCAAAACCGGTTTCCAGGACCGCGGTCGGATGGAATTTGGCTAAATCCCCTGATTTTACGCCATTTTTATAAGTATCCGGCCAGCCCAAAGTCGAGAAAGTCCACATCCCGGAAGAAAACCAAGTATCCAGCGTATCCTCATCCTGCACCCAACCTTTTCCTTTTGGGACCGCCTCTCCCACAAAAATCTCTTCTTTCTTATCTCTTATCTCTTCTCTTTTATAGTAGGCTGGTATCCGGTGTCCGTACCAAATCTGCCGCGACACGCACCAGTCATGCAGATTATTCATCCAGCGCAAATATTGATCATGAAATCTTTCCGGCGTGAATTTTATTTCTCCGCTCGAAGCCGCCGTAATCGAAATTTCCTTCAATGACTTGCCGTCGAATTTATCCAATTTCTTATCAACATCGACAAACCATTGTTTCGATGGCAGCGGCTCGACCGGAGTATCGCAGCGATAGCATTGCGACAAATTATTGGTGATGTCTTCTTCTTTTTCCATCAAGCCGGCTTCGTTCAATCTCTCCACGACTTTTTCCCGCGCCTGGGCCGCCGGCAAGCCGGAATATTCTCCAAAACCCGGATTGATCCGAGCATCTTCGTCGATCACTTTGATCATTTCCAAATCATATTTCTGCGACATTTGGTAATCGACCATCGAGTGCGCCGGCGTCACACCCAAAGCTCCGGTGCCAAACGCCATATCCACGCCGATATCGGCAATGACTTTTATTTTCAAAGGCACGCCGACGAAATTTACTTCAAAAATCGAGCCGATATATTTTTTATAGCGCTCGTCGCGCGGATTGACGGCGACGGCCGAATCGCCCAATTTTGTTTCCGGCCGGGTGGTGGAAATTGCGATGGGGAAATCCTTCGCATATTTAAAAGTATATAATTTCGCCGTCTGTTCCTTATATTCAAGCTCGTCATCGGCCAAAGTTGATTTGCACCTCGGACACCAATTGACCACCCGTTCGCCGCGATAGATCACGCCATCGTTATACATATCGATGAACATTTTTCTTACCGCCTTGCCGCGTTGTTCATCAAGCGTGAAAGCCAAGCGCGACCAATCAAGCGACGCGCCCATTTTTTTGATCTGATTCAAAATAGTATTTTGCGTCACCGCCACGAACTTTTTCGCTTCTGCCAAGAATTTATCCCGGCCCAAGTCATGCCGGGTTTTTCCGGTTTCTTTAAAAATTCTTTTCTCCACCACATTTTGCGTGGCGATCGCCGCGTGATCCGTGCCCGGAATCCACAACGCGCGAAAACCATTCATCCTTTTATAACGAATCAATAAATCTTCCACCGCGACCATCACGGCGTGGCCGACGTGCAATTTATCAGTAATATTCGGTGGCGGCAGAACGATCGTGTATGATGGCGCATCGGCCGGCAGCTTCAAATTATCCGGATTAAAAAATCCCGAATCTTCCCATTCCTTATTAATAGCATCCTCGTAATCCGCCGGGTTGTACTGTTTTTCTATTTCGGCTTCTTTGTTCATAAAAGCTTGGGCATATAATGCGAATACTGCGAATTTTTCGCGAATACTACGAACGCTTAGCGGATCGAATTAATCATTTTTCGCAAAATTTAATGCGCGCATTCAGCTAATATTTCATCTAAATTATAATAATAGATTATCAAAACCGAGCGGTTTTGGCAAGGAGAAATCAATTACAAATTATAAATTATAAATTAGAAATTTTCCCCGGAAAGGTTGTGTTTTAAGCCGTTTATTATTATACTGTAATGATGCCCAATTATCATTGACACACTGATAAATTAAGGATAAGATAAGTTTTTTGATGAAAATTATTTGACCGTCTTTTTAGGCAAGCCGGTAGACACTAAAAACCAGATGCTGAATCAGCACCAGCAGATTTTTGAACAGATCAAGAAAGCGAAAAATATTTTGATCGCTTTTTCGTCCAATTGGAACGGGGACAACATCGCCAGCGCCCTGGCTTTTTATTTGTGGTTGAAAAAAATCGGCAAGAAGGCGGAAATAATTTCCAGCAAATCCGAAGACGGCACGGCCATGGAGATCAAGAGCAAGGCTTTTGATTTTCTGCCGGCCTTCAGTGAAATCAAACGCGTCGCCCGCGAAATGAATAAATTCGTCATCTCGCTCAATCTCTCCAAGGCGCAAGTGAAAGGCGTCAAATACCGGTTGGAGGCGGGCGCGGCCAAATTCATCATCACGCCGCAGAAGGGAAATTTCACCGAAGAAGATGTGAAAGTTGAAACCGAAGGATCAAAATATGACTTGATAATCGTCCTGGATACGCCGGATATGGAATCGTTAGGCAAACTTTTTTCCGAGAACACTCAATTTTTTTACAGCACGCCGATTGTCAATATCGACCATCATTCGTCTAACGAAGAATTCGGGCAGATAAATTTAATTCAAATCAATGCGGTTGCGACGGCGGAAATTATTTTTTCCCTTTTAAGTTCATATGAAGAAAATTTGATTGATGAAGACATCGCCACTTGCCTTTTGACCGGCATCATTTCCAAGACCAAAAATTTCAAAACCGCCAATGTCACGCCGGATACTTTAGCCGCGACTTCGTCTTTAATTTCCAAAGACGCGCGCCGCGAGGAAATCGTCAATAAATTATATCGTTCCCGCGGCATCGGCGTTTTAAAACTCTGGGGAATAATCTTATCTCGCCTCACCTACGCCAAAAACGGTCAGATCATCTGGTCGGCCGTTACCAATAATGATTTCATCAAAACCGACACTTCCAAGAGCGATCTGAATGATATAATCGACGAATTAATCGCCAATATTCCCGAAGCCAAGGTGATCATCATCTTTTATGAAATCACTGATGCGACAGGCAACATCACCGTCAACTTCCTGGTCCATTCGCCGAAAAATATCAATGTACTTGATTTGACGAAAGATTATAATCCCAAAGGCGATGAAAAGATGGTCGAGATCGAAACCAAGAAACAATTAGAAGAAATCAAGGAAGAAATAATCGAATTGATCGACAAAAAAATCAACCAGTATTCGGCTTAGCTTCGCGGGCTTGAAAAATATAATTTAACGTGTTAAATTGGTTATTGTTATCAAACCGATAACAAAGCGTCCGGAATGAGAGCGTCCATAGCTTCCCGCCAAAAGGACGGGGCAAGCAGCCGGACGATAAAGCACGGCTCTTACTTGTCCCGCCAAATTTTTCAAATTATATTTCACCGCCGCCACAAGGGCGCATAGCTCAGTTGGTAAGAGCACCGCTCTTATAAAGCGGGGGTCGATGGTTCAAATCCATCTGCGCCCACCAAGATTAAATTGAAAAATTTGGCGGGATAAAGCCGGGGTCGATGGTTCGAGTCCATCTGGACGCACAGTGACAATATTCTTTGTTGCAAAAATATTTTACGTACATTACAATTATAATATAACAATAAGCAGCTCTATTGTTCGGTTATGCAAAAATTGGACAGAAAACAGAAGGCCATAAGGTTAAGAATTCGGGGTAAAAGCTTGGGAGAAATATCCGTTGACTTGAAAATTCCCAAATCAACTCTTAGCGGCTGGTTAAAAAAAGTCGGGATGCCTTTAAAATTAAAGAGGGCGTTGAATAAAAAACGGCTTGATGCTTTAATTTTTGCCAGAACAAAAGCGGCGGATTCTCACAAACGAGAGCGGCGGGAAAGAATGGAAAAGATTGAAAAAGAAGCGAGCCATTTTTTGCAAGGCGTAAAATTAAGTAAGGCTACGGCCGAACTGATTTTTTCCAGTTTTTATTTGGCGGAAGGAGCGAAAAGAAGAGGAAGTTTGGAGATTGCCAATTCCAATCCGGAAATTTTAGCCGGCTTCTGGAAATTAATGAAAATTCTGTACCCGCTTGATTCGGGAAGAGTTCGCTGTCATCTTTATTTAAGGCTGGATCAGCCGGAAAAAGAATTAAAAAAATACTGGTCTGATGTCTTAAACATTCCGGAAAAACAATTTATCAAAAGCCAATTTGACAAACGCGCGATTTCTGCGACGCGCCCGGATTATAAAGGGGTCTGCTGTATTTATTATAATGATGTAAATTTGCAAAAAAGAGCCATTGCCATTGGCGAAGAATTGCTTAAAAAATTAAAGGTTATAAAAAATTTGGGCGGTTAGCTCAGTTGGTTAGAGCGTTTCCTTGACATGGAAAAGGTCAGAGGTTCGAATCCCCTACCGCCCACCGAAAATCAGAGAAGAGATAAGAGAGAAAAAAGAAGAAAAAAAACGATTTTTTGTTTCTTCGCCCTTATCTCTTTTTTGTTGCCAGCCGCGATTTTGATAAAAAAAATTCGTCTCTTCTCTCTTATCTCTTAACTCTTATCTGCTCATGAAAAGATTTCAACGGAAAATAGAAGATTTCGTCTGTGAAAATTGCGGAGCGAAAGTCAAAGGCAACGGTTATACCAACCATTGCCCGCATTGTCTTTGGAGCAAGCACGTCGATATCAATCCGGGCGACCGCGGCTCGGAATGCGGCGGGCTGATGAAGCCGGTTGACATTGAAGTGAAAAAAGGAGAATATATCCTGACACAGAAGTGCGTGAAGTGCGGCCATCGGCGAAAGAACAGGATAAATATAGAAGATGAGATGGACAAAGTGATCGAACTGTCTAAAAATTTAATATTCACCATCTAAATTAACGCCTAGATCATAAAATACCCTGAGAATAAATATTCTTTAATTAAAGGAGGCAAATCATGGCTGAGCGACTCTCCCCCGGACCGTTCTTGGAAAAAATTTCCAAGGGGGCAAGGATCTTTTGCACCAATGGCCCGCTGGGCGTCATCGAAACGATCGCCAGCGAAACCTTTACCATCAAGCTGACGATTACCGATCTGGGCTTCAATGTCGTTCCTTACGAACTGAATAAGGAAAACAAGTTCTTTCAAATCAAAACCGGACGGAACTGCGTCCTGATTTCGGTCGCCCCCAACCGCGACGTCTGCGTAATTCATCCTTAATCGGCCGGCTAAACGGCATCCTCTTACTTTATTATTTAAGCAAACCGGTCTCCAGGCCGGTTTTTTCTTGCGATAATTGGCTTAAAATTGTATAATCAATAATGTAAAATTATCATTAGCCAACCATTATGTTCGAGTTATTCAAAAAGGATTCGGGGCAAAATCTGCCTGGCGCGAAGGAATCGGCTCACGATTGGCAGCCGGCGGATTTCGAAGAAGGCCAGTTATCGCTGGATGTTTACGAAACGGAAAAGAATATCATCGTCAAATCCACCATTGCCGGAGTCAAACCGGACGATCTGGACATCACCATCGATAATGATATGCTGACGATCCGCGGCAAACGCCATGACGAAGCCGGCGAAGAAGGCCGGGACTACCTCTATCAGGAATGCTATTGGGGGTCATTTTCCCGCTCGGTGATTTTGCCGGTCGAGGTGGACGCCAAGAAAATCGACGCCTCGCTGGAGAACGGAGTCTTGACCATTACTCTGAAAAAGGTTAAAAAGGCAGGTAAGGTAGGGGTAAAAGTAAAAAGTTAAAAGTAATAAGTAATAAAAAATTTCATGAAATTGATTTTTACCGTTGAAAAAATTGAAATTGATCGGGTTATTCTCAATGATGAAAGCGGTAAAAAAATTTATTGGCCGAAAGACAAATTGCCCGCTAACGTTAAGGAGGACGATAAAATAACTTTCAGTATCGGCGAGGATGATAATCTGGCCAAGGATATTTTAAACGAGATACTCGAAGTTAAATGAAATATTACGAGCAGCTAACTGACCATGCTAGCTTTTCTAAAAAAACCGGAAGAAAATAAAAAAAAGCCCCACTATTGGCCGCTCTATTTCGTGGCTGTTTTTTTTATTTTGGCTGATCTGGCCGCTTCGTCATATCTCGTCTTCGAAGAATATTACAAAAATAAAATTTATCCCGGTATAAGCATCGGCGAGCTCTATTTGGGAGGAAAAACCGCGGACGAGGCAAAGAATATCCTGGAAACCAAAGTCAACGAACTCAATCAGAATGGTTTGAAATTCGCCTACGGCGAAAACGAAGCGACGATCACGCCGATAATTTCTTCTTTCAACGGCGACCTGGCTTATCAGGTCATAACGATCAACGTCGACGAAACGATCAGCCGCGCCTTAAGCGTCGGCCGCGATGCCGGAATACGCGCCGATCTCCTGGATCAGTTTGAAGCAATGCTGAACGGCCGGCGGATTTTTGTTTCTTTTTCCCTGGACGAAGAACAAATCACTAAGATGCTGGCTGATGATTTCGGCCAGTTCGCCGCCCCGGCGGAAAACGCCAAACTATTCGCCACCACCACTGACCGGCTCGGTAATGAACAGCTAACCCTGAAAATCGCCGCTGAAAAAACCGGTTACCAGCTTGATTATGACCGGGCCATCCTGGAAATGAAAGCTAATTTGAATAATTTCAACACCTCGACGATCGAATTGGCTTCAACCGAAGGCGCTCCGGAAATCAGCCAAAATGATTGCGCTCCGTTGCTGGCGCCGGCCCAAAAATTTTTGGACGACGCCGCCTTGACTCTGACTTACGCCAACCAGAAATTCCCCGTCCCCAAAAATCAATTAGCTTCCTGGCTGGCGATCGACCGCGCCACCGACAGTCAAATGATTTTAGACTTGGACGAGGATAAAATCTCCGCCTGGCTCAAGCAGACAGCCGCGCCGAAGATTGAAATACCGTCGGCCGATGCCCGATTCGAGATCAAGAACGGCAAAGTGGTCCAATTCAACCAGAGCCGGAACGGAATAGAAATAGACGTGGATCAGACTTATCAAAATTTAAAAACCGATTTTCTGGCTGATGATAAAAATATCGTCAGCATCGCCGTTGCCACCATCACCGGGGAAATCGCCGCCGCGCAAACGAATAATCTCGGCATCACCGAGATCGTCGGCACCGGCCAATCCAATTTCGCCCTCTCTCCCAAAAATCGCATCCACAATATCGGCGTCGGCGCCGCCGCCCTGAATGGTTTGTTAATCCCGCCGGGCACGGAATTTTCCGTCGATAAGGCGCTGGGCGAAGTCGACGCCAAAACCGGCTACCTGCCGGAAATGACGATCATGGGCGATAAAACCGTCCCGCAAGAAGGCGGCGGCTTGTGTCAGATCGGCACGACGATGTTCCGCGCGGCGCTGGCTGCCGGATTTCCGATCACCGCCCGCCAGCCTCATTCTTACCGCGTCGTTTATTACGAGCCGGCCGGCACCGACGCGACCATCTACCAGCCCTGGCCGGATCTGCGTTTCATCAATGACTCGCCGAATTATATCCTGATCCAGACTCGTTCCAGCGGCACCATTCTGTATTTTGATCTTTGGGGGACTAAGGACGGGCGCCAAGTCGTGGAAACGGCGCCGACGATCTATAACATCACCAAACCTTTGCCTCCCAAATATACCGAAACGCTTAGCTTGCCGCCCGGCCAAAAAAAATGCACGGAACTTTCCCATAACGGCGCCGATGCCTTTTTTGATTACACGGTCACTTACCCGGACGGCACGGTCAAACAAAAAAGATTCACTTCGCATTATGTTCCCTGGCGCGAAGTCTGCCTGATCGGCGTCAAAACCCTTTCCGCCAGCTCCACGCCCACTTCTTCGCCGGCAACTGCCAACTAAAATTTTTAAACTAAAATGCCGATCGGGTAAATGATCGGCATTTTAGTTTAAAATTAACCGGCGGATAAAAAAAGGTTGTCCGAATGGACAACCGGTCTGGAAATGAACTTTACTTGTGCTGCGCGTCAAGCTTCGGCGTAATGTAATCTATCAGCTGGGTCAGATTCTTTATTCTTCCGATATCAGCAGTCGGGATCTCGATGCCATATTTTTTTTCAATACCCGACGTGATATCGACCATATCGAGCGAATCGGCCCCCAGGTCCTTCACGAATTCTTTACCGGCGGATATTTTCGCCGCTTTGACTCCCAATACTTCAGAAATTATCGCCTTAACCTGCCACTCCAGTTCTCCCATACCCATAAATCCTCCTTTTTTATTGACGAAAATTAAAGACCCAAAGATCAACTAATCTTTCGATCTTAAACCCAAATGCCTCTCCTGTCAACCCGTTATTAAGGATTATCTTCAGTCTATTCGGGAACAATAACGCATCTTTGTTTCTTTAGCCAAAACAAAAAGACCGGCTCAAACGGGAAGGCAAGAAAATTTTCGTTAGGGTTCTTCGAGCCTGGTCCTGGTCGCGACTTTTTTATTTTACCTCGAGAGATAAAAATTATAAAAAGTTTCGAACAACACCAGGCCCAAAAATCCTAAGAGAAAATCCCCATGCTTGTCGTGCCTACCCCGTTTCAACCGGCCTTGATAATAATCCTAATTTGCGAATGCATCTAAATCTACGAATATTAATTTTAATTCGGATTTCTATATTCGTAGCATTTGTAGCAAATCTTGATATGATAGCACGGCAATAAATAATTGTCAATAGCTAAAATGACCAAATAATCCTAATTTTAGACCTAATTTGTGAAATTGGCTAACATTAAGGTTTTAATTCGATAATTTTTACTTCTTTTAGCCCTATTTATTGCCTTCCGCGTCAGCGAGAGAAACAAATTGAACCGGGAAGCATTTTTTTTATATTTTTATGTTATAATTTTACTTACGGACAGAAGATAAAATAGTTTCAACGACTTATGCTAATCGAAGTGAAGAATTTGGTTAAGGAGTATCGCAATGAAGACGTGGTTACCAGCGTGCTGCACGGCCTTAATTTTGAAATAAAAAAAGGCGAATTCGTTTCGATTATGGGTCCTTCGGGTTCGGGCAAATCAACCCTGATGCATATCCTCGGCTTGCTTGATCGTCCGACCGGCGGCGTTTACAAATTCGACGGCCATAACGTGCTCGATCTCGATGATAACGAACTGGCGATCCTGCGCAATGAAAAGATCGGTTTTGTCTTTCAGGCATTCAATCTCCTGCCGCGCACCACAGTTATCGAAAACGTCAAACTGCCGCTCCTGTATTCCAAAAAGAAAATCAACCCTGACGAGCGGGCCCAGCAAGTCTTGGATTCGGTCGGCTTGGAACATCGGCTCCAATATTTCACCAATCAGATTTCGGGCGGCGAAAAACAGCGGGTGGCGATCGCCCGCGCCCTGGTGAATGATCCGGAAATAATCTTCGCCGATGAGCCGACCGGCAATCTTGATTCCAAATCCGGCATCCAGGTGATGGAAATTTTCCAAAAATTGAACGATCTCGGCCACACGATAATCTTGGTCACTCACGAAACCGCCACCGCCGAATACGCCGACCGCATCATCCGCATCCGCGACGGCGAGATCATCGGCGACGAGGAAGTCGTCAACAAAAGAAGAGGCGATGGCAACGGCATCCTCAAATAAAATTCAAAACATGATGCGAATACTACAAATTATTCGCGAATACAGCGAACATTTTAACGAATTAAAATTCGTTTCGTAACTTTCGCGGTATTCGCGTACAATTCGTAGTATTCGCATCATATGACCGACTTCAAAATAATGTTTAACTTCGTTAGACAATGCGCCAAGGCTTCGCTGGCTTCGCTTCTCGCCAACAAAACGAGGAGTTTTTTGACGATGCTCGGCATCATCATCGGCGTGGCGGCGGTCATCATCATTATGTCGCTGGGCGCCGGCGCGCAGAATCTGATCATTTCGCAGATCAAAACTTTCGGTACCAATAAAATCGGGATTCTCCCGGGAAAAGCGGAAACCACCGGACCGCCGGCTTCGGCGCTGGGAATCGTCGTCACCAGTTTGAAATTCGAGGATGCCCAGGCGTTGCGCAACAATCCCAGCATCCCGCATCTCACCGGCGTGGTGGCTTATGACAGCTCTTCGGAAACTTTAAGCTATCAAGCTACTTCTTATACCACTTCGGTCGAGGGCGCTTCCGGCGATTATTTCACGGTCGAAGGCGGCGACTTGGCGAGCGGCCGATTCTTTACCGACGCGGAAGCGCAAGCCACCTCGCGCGTGGTGGTCTTGGGCGACACCGTCAAGAACGAACTGTTCGGCGATTCTCCGGCGGTCGGCGCCAACATCAAGATCAGCAATCATATCTTCCAGGTGATCGGCGTGATGAAGAAAAGAGGAACGATCCTGGTTCAGAATTACGACGACATGGTGATCATCCCCGACCAAACAATGCAAAGAATAATCTTAGGCGTCGATTATTTGAATTTCATCCGCGCCACCGTCGATAACGAAAGCAATATGAATGAAACGGTGGCGGAAATTAAAGACGTGTTGCGCACCCGCCATGATATCACCGACCAGTCCGGAAACTCCGATGATTTCAACGTCCGCAACTCGGCCGACGCCCTGACCCTGATCACCACCGTTACCGACGCCCTGAAATTTTTCCTGACCGCGATGGCCGGCTTGTCGCTCCTGGTCGGCGGCATCGGCATTATGAATATCATGCTGGTCGCCGTTAACGAACGAACCAGAGAAATCGGTCTGCGCAAAGCGGTCGGCGCCAGCAACAGCAACATCATTCTGCAATTCTTGATTGAAACGATCATCATCACCACTTTGGGCGGCTTGATCGGCATTGCGGTCGGCACCTTAGTCTCTCTTTTGGCCGACGTGATAATCCGCAGTCTGGGTTATGATTGGTCTTTTTCCGTTTCCTTATTATCAATTGTTATGGCGCTCACCGTTTCCGCCGCCATCGGCCTGATCTTCGGAATCTATCCGGCCAACAAAGCTTCGAAGCTTGAACCGGTGGAAGCGCTTCGCTACGAATAAACATAATGCTAATCTCGCTAATGATGCGAATATACGAATTCGCAGATTCGCATCATTCGAAAATTAGCATTATATCTAATTTTTTGTGAACGTATTAACTCTCTCCAAAACCGCCTTGCGCTCGATGATCTCGAATAAAGTTCGGACGGCATTGACCGTGCTCGGGATCGTCATCGGCGTCACCAGCATTATGATCGTCTTCTCGGCCGGCCAAGCCGTCCGCGGTTTATTATTTTCCCAAATCTCTTCTTTCGGCACCAATATCATCGAAACGGAAGTGAAAGTGCCGACCGATAAACTGAAATCCGGCACCAGCGCCGAGATCAGTTCCGGCATCAGCCTGGCGATGGGTACGCAGATCACCACTTTGACGCTCACCGATATGGATAAGATCAACCAGTTGGACAATGTCAAAGACAGCTATGCCGCCATTCTCGGGCAGAAGCAGATCAACTTTATGGATCAGCGGAAAACCGTCACGGTTTTCGGCACCAATGCCAGCTTTATCAACATCGATCAAAGCAAAATTGCCGAGGGCCGTTTTTTCAGCGACAGCGAAGATCTGGCGCTGGACAAGGTCGTCGTGATCGGCGCCAAGGTCAAAACGGATCTCTTTGGCGATTCCGAGGCGGTCGGCCAGCAAGTGCAGCTCGGCAATTTGAAATATAATGTGATCGGAGTGATGAAAACGCGCGGCGCGGCCGGCGCGGGACTGGATTTTGACAGCTATGTTTATCTGCCGATCCGCACCCTGCAAAAAAGAGTGCTGGGAATAAATTATGTCCTCTATATGGTTCACGAATTGAAGGACATCAACAAAGCCGATATCACTGCCGCGGAGATCACCGATCTCTTGCGCGAATCGCATCACATCACTCCCGACATCGATCCGGCCACCGGTCAGCCGACCACCAATCGCGATGATTTCCGCATCACCACGATGCAAGAAATGATAAAAACTTTGTCGACTGTCACCAATGCCATGACTATTCTCCTCCTGGCCATCGTCGCCATTTCCTTGATCGTCGGCGGCGTCGGTATTATGAATATTATGTATGTGATCGTTTCCGAACGCACCGCCGAAATCGGCTTGCGCAAAGCGGTCGGGGCGAGCTACGCCGACGTCATGGGACAATTTCTGACCGAGTCGGTACTGATCACCTTGGTCGCCTCGATCATCGGCATCATTCTCGGCGTCGGTATTTCCTTCTTGATCGCGATCGGCGCCCAAAGCCAGGGAATCGATTGGCAATTCAGCCTGCCTTATTATTCTTTTATCGTCGCGGTGGCTTTTTCCCTGATTTGCGGAATTGCCTTCGGTTTGCTTCCGGCGCGCAAAGCCGCCCGGATGGATCCGATCGAAGCCTTGCGCAATGAATAGCCGGACAATAGTTCTTTTCTGCTAACGGAAAAATAATCGCTAAAGCCAGCCTTAAAATGCGGACTTTTTCTTTTTCCTTTACTATTCTCCAGCCCTGCTATCCCATGCTCCCGAAAATCGGCCAGCCAGTACTTCAGCGCCCTCTCGCTGAACGGACAGACCGCCGCCATCAGCTTAATTGTCATTTCACCGTTCAGGATTGGCTTGATCCAGCGATATTTCTCTTCTTTGGTTGATTTGGGCATAGTTTTTGACATATGCCCCCAGATTAGCAGAAAGTGCAATATGTGTGTGCACATTACCTTCTGCTATTGACTTTTTACCCAAAATGTTATATACTACAAAAAGACCTTTTTATTTAAATAATTCAACAATAAACCTTGTCTTGGAGGCAAACGATGGGTAATTTTGATCATTATTTCCAAAATCGGACACCAACTCAACTTCGATTCCTGACTGCCGTAAACGAAAGCGGAACGGCAATCGATACCCCGGAAGCCAAGAAACACGCCGAATTGCAAGAGAAGATCGCCGTCGCCATGTTGCAATCGGGTAACAGTCAGCTGTTAGAAGTCATGGGCGCTGCGGCTATCATTGCTCAGCAATGCAATACCGATCTAGCGACAATTCTGCTGGACTGCCAAAGCCCTTATGAGATCGTCCGATACTACCATCAAGGCGGAAATACTGGCGCCATCAATGCCATCAGGGACAGAGAAACCAGATTGGCCTGCTCGCTTTAAATCGATCAACAACCCATTCACCAATATTCTAGGAGGCGTCATGTACTTCATTCCCGAGAACAGAAGCATCGGTCAAATCCTCCAAGCAGTAGCCAACTGCGGTTACGACTTGGTTGTTGAATTGACCAGCCTCAGAAAAGAGGCACTCCTGCCAGGCTTTCAGATCGAAGAGGGGGCCGTAATCGGACGGTCGTCGAAATTAAATCCAATAACGATTCCGACCGATATGATCCGCGACATCCTGCGCATCAATGGCGAGAATGTTCAAAGGAAAAATTCGCCATTCCCCGAAAGACGCGCTCCAATCTATCCCGGCGACGATCAGGTCTTCCTGGACTCGCCCAGACTTGCTCTTTCAATTCAAGCATAGCTGCGGACTAATCTTCGTCGACATTGCTAAAGGCCAGCCACGAAATGTGCTGGCCTTTTCATTTTTCCGGCTATTGACTTTTACCTTTAAATATACTATACTATATACTCACCGTCCTTTTATATCCTATATTATCAAGAAAAACATCCGATAAATACGGAAAGCGAGTTAATTATGCCTAAAACTGATATTCCCCAGAACCCGATGACCCCGGCAGAAATATTTCAGGCGGCAAAAGACGCCTATGCGCAAGAAGCCGGCTTGAAAGTTTTGATTTTCAAACGCCTCCCCCGACAGACGACCGCGCCTTGCCGAAAAATCGAACGGCAGATAATCTACCGGATCACCTTCTATGATGAGACGATCGTCCAGGGTGAAAACTCAAGACAGGAAGCAATCGGATATGCCATTGAAGAAATCCACTCGGCTTTTCCAATCATCATTGAAAAAAAATAATCGGCAATTATTTACATCTCTACTGCCAATTTTCCTCAACCGATCAAGGAGATACTATGGGAACTTATTGCGTTTGTGAAAGCAACACCCTTTGCCTCTCGTGCGGAGAGAGCAGAGATAAATGTGTGGGTAACCGCCGGAGGTCGACGATTGCCGATCTCAAGGCATACAGCACGTCTAGTGCCGAGGAAGGCCAGTTTAGCAAGTCTGATGCCGCTGGCGGAATGCGGAAAGAAAAACCCTGCGACATCATTTTCGCCACCGGCGAAAAAATGAAAAGAGGAATGTATCCTTACCGCAATCTTAATTTGGTATTTAACAGCTTTCGCATCAAACTCGGGCGGCCGAGCGATTTCATCGGCACCGAGCACAAAGTCGGATATTTGGTGGTAAAAGACTAACCGGAACGGGATCGACCATCAAAAAAAGGGAAGCCAGCGCTTCCCTTTTTCATTTTATAACAATCAATGAGCTTAAGTGTGTTTTAAATATTTCCTGCCCTTTAATTCATCGGGGAAATATTGCTGCCCGGTCGAATCTTCGAACGGCGTATATTTATAACCTTTGCCATAATCCAGATCCTTCATCAGCTTGGTCGGCGCGTTGCGAATCACTAACGGCACTTGCAAATTGCCCAATTCGACAGCGTCGCGTTCGGCCTGCCCGTAAGCCAGATAAGCATCGATGCTTTTCGGCGACTTGGCCAGATAGATCACCAATTGCGCCAAATGGACTTTGCATTCAGGCAAACCCAGATTCTTGCAGGCGTCCCAGACGCTCGTCGCCAACATCAGAGCGCTATTGTTGGCGAGTCCCACATCTTCCGAAGCGAACCTGACCAGGCGCCGGACAATATACATCGGATCTTCACCGGCCACCAGCATCCTCGCGAGCCAATATAAAGCCGCATCGGCATCACCGCCTCTTAAAGATTTATGCAAAGCGGAAATAATATTATAATGTTCTTCGCCGGTCTTGTCATAAAGCAGATTAGGATTGGCGATCACTTCCTTTACCAATACATCGGTGATTTTTTTATTCTGTTTCGAGCATGCTTCCAAGATATTCAAACCGGTCCGGGCGTCGCCGTTGGATAAATGGGCGATCAGCGCCAGCGTGTCTTCGGAAATTTTTACTTTCAATTCTTCAGCGCCGTGTTTGATTATTTTTTTCAATTCTTCTTCGGTCAGTCTTTCCAAAACGACAACTTTGGTGCGCGACAGCAAAGCAGAGTTGACGGCAAAGCTGGGATTTTCCGTGGTGGCGCCGATTAAAATCAAAGTCCCGCGTTCAACATGCGGCAGCAGCGCATCCTGTTGCGCTTTGTTCCAGCGATGAATTTCGTCGATGAATAAAATCGTCTTCTGCCCCAGGCGCTTATTTTCTTCGGCCCGCTTGATCACCTCTTTAAGTTCGCTCTTGCCCGACTCAACGGCGGAGAATTCAATAAAATCCGCCTTGGTCAGGTTGGCGATGATCGCGGCCAAAGTCGTTTTGCCCGAACCGGGCGGACCCCAAAGGATGAGCGACGGCACCTCATCGGCCTCGATCGCTTTATACAAAAAACTTCCGGGCTTGATGATCTTCTCCTGCCCGACAAAACCGGCCAGATCTTTGGGACGTAATCGGGCCGCCAGCGGCATCCCGGCGTAAATTGGCTGATTGGCTTTCTTTATCATATTTACCAAATTTTAACACCCAGATTGACGTTTAGCAATGAGGAAATTGCTTGACAAATAAATATTTATAATTTAATCTAATCTATTGTCCTTTGATAAAAAAGTAAAAACCGCTTAAGAATTTAGGCGTGTTTTCTATAAACCTTTAACTGAGGGGGTGTCTAATGGCACGACGGAGGAAATTGTCGGTAGGATTGTGGACGGTGGGATACAAAGGAGTTGATCCTTTTGGCGGGCCGATACTTGATAAAAGTACGGTCATCGAAAATCTGAATATCCTCATCGAGGGTAAAAAGGCCGGGTGGATTGATTATTTCTCGCCGCACGATGACGATCTCGTCACCTGGGATCCCTATCATCCCGACGACTATCTCGACGAAAAAAGCTCGGTTCGCAAGGAATTGGCGGAAATCAAAGCCATCCTTGCCAAGGGCAAGCTGCCGGTAAACATGATGACCTGCTCGCTGCACGGTCATCCTATTTTTGCCAACGGCGGCTTCACCAATCCCAATCCGGTTATCCGGATGCTGGCTTCGAAAAAAGCCATGCGGGCGGCCTGGATCGGCAATTATCTCGGCGCAACCCAGGTTACTTACTGGGTGGCGAGAGACGGTTTTGAATCGCCAGTCATGGTAGGGGTCGGTATCGACAATCCTTACCACTGGCTCAAACAGGCGCTGGATACCATTTCCTTTGTCTGCAAACAGAACAACTATTCCATCAAACGCGGCACGATCGAGCCCAAGGCCAACGAACCGCGCGGCTTTTCTTATCTGCCGCTGGTCGGTTCAGCGCTGGCTTTTATCAACAACCTGTACAATCCGGTTTTCTGGGGAGTCAATCCGGAAATTCCGCAGCACTCGGCCATGGTCTGCGCCAGTCCCTTTCTGGAAATCCAGCAAGCGGTTTGGGCGGAAAAATTGTTCTTCCTCCATGTCGGCGGACAGATCTCGGGACAGTTCGACAATGATTTCCCACTGCTCTTCAGCCCGGACAATTGCAAGGTGATGATCCATATCTTCCGCTTCCTTGAGGAAAGCGGCTGGGATGGAATCGTGGAATTCGATTGCCATGCTCCGCGTTCCGATCTGGCGGCTGGAAAAGAAAATTATCGCCAAACCATGCTGCAATTCCTGGCCTACAACGCCAAGATGTATCGGATGATCGAGCAAATCCTGGTGCCCAGGATTATGGCCAATGTAAAACTGGGCGACGCCGTCTTGAAACTGGGCCAGCCGGAATGTCTGGGGAGAGGGTTGCTCGAGCAGTATGAAGGCATTCTTTCTTCCGCTCCCAGCGCGGAAAAAACGAAAAAAATACTCGACCAGTTGCTTCCCGTGAAAGAAATTCTTACGACCCGGCAGAATGTATTGGCCGCGGAAGAACAATTCAACCTTTCTCTTTACGGAGTCACCGAAGAAATGATCGACAAGGTCATGTCGAACAAATAGATTCCGAGAAAGAAGCAAAACGACAAAGCCTGAAGGGAATTTTCTTCAGGCTTTTTTATTTTTTGCCGCATCAATCGTGAAAAGTACCGTATTGAATATTATGTATTTACCGTGGTAACATTAATCATTATGCAAATTACCGGCTGTTCCATCGTGGTTTCCACCTATAATCGCCTGCCTTATTTGAAAAACTGTCTGGCTTCTCTGCTTGATCTGGATTTTTATAATTATGAAATCATCGTCATCGACGACGGATCGACTGACGGAACAGGAGAATATCTCGACGGTCTGAAGGAAGAGCGGATCAAGGTTTTCCATAACGAACGCAATCTCGGCTTAAGCCTTGGCCGCGATAAGGGTATCGAACTTTCCCGCTACGACATAATCGCCTTTACCGATGATGATTGCCAAGCTGACCGCTTCTGGCTCTCCCGCCTGACTGAACGATTTGCCGACGACCGCGTCGGCTTAGCAATCGGCCAGGTTTTTTATCGCGCCCAAAATTATCGCGGATATTTTCCCGAGCGTCTGGTCAGCAATCCGCAGGCTAAATGGCCGATGGGCTGCAATATCGCGTACCGGAAAAAAGTTTTCTCGCAGGTCGGAAATTTCGACCCGGCTTATTTTTTCTATAATAACGAGGATTCGGAAATGGCGATTCGTGCCATAAGCGGCGGCTGGTCTTTTTACCGCGTGCCCGAGGCCATAATTTATCATCAGCCGATCGATTGGACGATCGCATCGCTTTTAAGATCAGCTCGCAATGCCTCGGTCTGGCCGCTTTTGAAAAAAAAATATCCGCGGCATTATCTGGTTTTTGGTCCGCCGATAAAATTCGGTTTCCTGGTGAACGGCCGGGATTATCTTTATCTCTTGCTTTCACCCGTCCTCGTCCCGGTCTTGTTAATCCGCTATCTCGCCCACGGCAAAAAAGATTTAAAAATATTTTTCGCCAAATGGCCGGTCTACCTTTTCCGGCGGAGATATTATCTTTATCGCGAGGCGATCCGGAATAGAATCTGGATGCTCTGAAAATATTTTAAAAAACGGCCCGCGGGGCCGTTTTTTTCATTTTAATTTTCCCGCGTGATAACTGAATACCCGCCAAAGCAAATCCAGGACATAGCCGGCGATAAAGCCGCCGATCATATCCAAAGCCGCCAAGGAATTTATGGAGATCCCCAACAGCGGCGGCAGCCACCAAAAAAAATTCCATCCTTTTAAAAATAAAAGCAATCCAACCAGCGCGCCCAGATAACTTCCTCCCATCTTAAACGGATTAATAGTATCGTTATCCATAAATTTAATTACCATTAATATTACGTCACATCAAAAAATTAATTAATTACCTTGCAGCGCGCATTGGAAAATTTTGGATAAGACGCGCAGCGTAGAAACCGTGCAAAATTGCGTTGTCCGAAGCCAGCGCCTCGCTGGCAAGTATAGCAATTTTGCTAGGTTTCATAACGGAGCGTCCCAAAATTTTCCAGCGCGCAGTTTTTTGTGCCACTTTTTTCTAAAAAAAGTGGCAAAGATATTGATAATACTATATCATTTTCCGCTTCTTTAAAATATAACTTTCCGGGAACCATTCGCCGCGCAATTCACCGGCCAGGAAAAAGGAACCGGTGGCGAGGATCAGGTCATCAGGCTGCGCGGCTCGGCGGGCGGCGGAGAGCGCTTCGCGCGGGTCGATAAAAACCCTGATTTTTTTCTGGGTTAGTTTTGCCGATATTTGGCTCATTTTACCTAAGAATTGAGTTTTGCGCCGCTCCTGCAAAAAACGGGTCAGATAAATCATATCCGCCACCGGGATGATCTCGCGCAAAATTCCTTCGGCATCTTTATTCTTCGCCAAGCCGATGATCAAGTGCAGCTTTCTATAATTGAACTGGCGGACAAATTCAGCCGTCGTTTTCATCTTGTCGACATTGTGCGCGCCGTCCAAAATTATTTTCGGCTCCGCAGAAACTTCTTCCAGCCGGCAAGGAACAAAAACTTTGGCAATGCCTTTCTGGAAAGCGGCATGATTATCGCCGACAATTTTTTTCACCGCCTCAAAAGCCAGCACCGCATTGCCAGCTTGATGGACGCCGATTAATTTAGTTTTGAATTTTTCTCCCTCATATAAAAATTCCACGCCTGAGAGATCATTTTTCAAGATCTGGTAATCGCCGTTGATCCGCCGGAAGGGAACATGCTTGGCGCGGCAAATATTCTGAAAAATCCGGTAGATCGTCGGATCTTGTTCGGCTGTAAAAAATTTACTGCCCGCTTTGATGATGCCGGCTTTATCCCGGGCGATCGCCTCTTTGGTCTTACCGAGAACGTCGGTATGGTCCAGGCCGACATTAGTGATGATCGAAACAAGGGATTTTTTGATCACATTGGTCGCATCATACATTCCGCCGATTCCGGCTTCCAGCACGACGTAATCGCATTGCTGTTTCTTGAAATACAAAATGGCCGCGGCGAGCATCGTCTCGAAAAAAGACGGACAGCCGTAGGGGCTTTTTTCAGCGCAGAGCGATAACTTCGGTTTGAGCTTTTCGACGATCGCCGCCAATTCGGCGGGAGCGATCAGCCGGTCATTCAAATGGATCCGTTCGGTCAGCGAGACCGTGTGCGGAGAGACAAAAGTGCCGACGCGGAAACCGGCGGCCTGCAAAATTCCCGAAACGAAAAATGTCGTCGAGGTTTTCCCGGAAGTTCCGGTGAGCTGGATGAATTTCAGACCGCGATCCGGATCGCCGAGCAGCTTGAGCAAGAACCTTAACCGCAAAATAAAAAATTTCCTCCTGGCTTGGCGCCGATTATTTTCCCGCCCGGTCCGGAAAAAGGGAATGGGGTCGGGAATATTTATCAACGAGTCTAAAAATTTCTTGGCCGCGGCGAATTCGTTATTTTTCATTGCTCGACAAATTTAAAATTAGTAAAAAAGGCTTTTCCAGAAATTATCCATAACCACTAGTTTAAGGCAAAAAAATAATTTTGTGAAGTTGGAAAATCTTTTTTTCCAAGCGAGGAAAAAATGGGGCGCTTTCACCGAGCCGCGTCAGCCCGAAACGGCCGTCCGACACGATAAACCTCTTAATTTTAAGGCTAACAATAAGTATTTTTTAATTTTTTGGCTATGCACTTTTTTTCCACACTCGAAAAACTTTAATATCATCGGATTTTGTGTTATAATTTATGTTGTAATTAATCTCGTTATTATGATTAAATAAAATCTTATGAGGAGGATAAGAAATCTTTTTTTGTCGAGCGATGGTAAGAAGGTGTCGCTTTTTTATTTGCTCGGTTCAGGCGCCAAACAAGTCCACAAATTGGCGGAAAGCGCGGACACCCTGACTTTTTCACCATCAGCAAAAAAATTGACGATTGACGGCGAAAAAATCGACAAGTGCCGTAATTTTCATGTCAGCAAATTGGGCAATAAATTTCTGCTCACTTATGAAAAGAGCGGTAAGTTATTCAGCGCCGTATCGGACAATCTGACGCACTGGAAATCGATCAATTCCCTCGGCGGGATCAAATCAACCGGCGTCATCATTCCTGATTTTTATTATGACGAGGATCGCGTCATGTACTTATCGGACAAGAAAAGCATCAAAATCGCCTATTCAGTCGATTTGAAAAAATGGCGTCCGCTCAAAACCGATCTGCTCAAAACCAGAACGGGAAAATTCGACAGCTCTGACATCATCCCGGCCGCGGTTTTTGTCCGCGACGAAGGTTTGGCTTTGGTCTATTACGCTCATGACGCCCATAAACGTTTGAGTCTGGGAGTCGCCTTCTTCAACAAAGACAACCCGGAGCAATTGATTTGGCGTTCTGATCTGCCGCTTTGGGTGCAAGACGACAAGGAGAAGATGAATCCGATCTCGCTGATCGAATGGAAAGGCAGCATCATCTTTTATTATGAAGATAATCAAGGCCAGCTGATTTCCGTTTTCCTGCCTTCGGCCTGGTATTGGAAAAGCGCCAAACCGTCTTTGACCAAGAAATTCCTCAAAAAATCCCCCACTAACCCGATTTTCGGTCCCCGACCGGATAAACCTTGGGAATCGGTGGCCGCTTTCAATCCCACCGCCTTCCAGCATGACGGAAAAATCTATCTGCTTTACCGGGCGATCGGCGATGAGAATATTTCCGTAATCGGTTTGGCCACTTCGACCGACGGCATCCATATCGACGAACGCTTGGGCGAACCGATCTATCTTCCCCGCGCTTCATTCGAAGGGACTTCCGGCAACATCGATTACAACACCGCGGCGCGTTATTCTTCCGGCGGCGGCTGGGGCGGCTGCGAAGATCCGAAAGTCGTCAAGATCGGCGACCGCGTTTATATCGTTTATGTCGCTTTCAACGGCTACCCGGAAACCAATATCGCTTTAAGCTCGATCGCGCTCAAAGATTTCTTGAACCGGAAATGGACAGCTTGGAAAAGACCGGTTTTGATCACTTCACTCGATCTGGAGCATAAAAATCCCGAGGCGATCAAGGATTATCTGAAAGACCGTCCCTGGGTCAAGGATATCGGCATCGGTCACAAGAATCCTTCGATTTTGCCGGAAAAGATCAATGGCAAATACGTGATCTTCCATCGCATTTGGCCGAACATCGTGATCGATTTCGTCGACGATCTTAATTTTGACGGCAAGAAATTCCTCAAAGGCCAATATATGATCCCGGCTCGTCCGAATATGTGGGACAGCCACAAGATCGGTATCGGCGGCTCGCCACTGAAAATTAAAGAAGGCTGGCTGGTTTTCTATAACGCGGTGGACAAACGCGATATGGGAAAATACAAGATCGGCGCGATGATTTTGAAGCATGATGATCCGACCAAAGTCCTGTACCGCTCCTCGCGGGCGATCCTGGAACCGGAAGAAGATTACGAAAACCGCGGTCACAAATTCGGCGTGGTTTTTGCCGGCGGCTCTGCTATCAAAGACGGACAGCTTTTCCTCTATTACGGCGGTTCGGACAAATACGCCTGCGTCGCCACCGCCCCGCTCGATAAATTCGTCAAACAGCTGATTGCCGGAGAAAAGCCGAAGATGAGAAAGGTAAAATTGGATAACTAAATTTTGTATTCTACATATAATCCGGACTTACAAAACACTCGAATACCGCTGACATTAAATCCGAAGCACGAAATCCGAAATCCGAAACAAATTCAAAATTCCAATGACAAAAATTCAAAACGTTTTGTATTTTGAATTTTGAACATTTGAATTTGTTTAGGGTTTAGAGCTTAGGATTTCGGATTTAAATAAATTTGCGGCCGGCGAATATTTTGTAAGCTCGGATTATTTTTAAAAAGATAATTAGTGTTAAATAAATTTTATGGCTATCGCCAAACGCTACCTCAACAATCCGATCCTCTTGCCGCTCAAATACCACGCCTGGGAAGCCGAGGAAGTTTTCAACGGCTGCCCGGTCAAAGAAGGCGCCAAGATCCATCTCTTTTACCGAGCCATGTCCAACCGGCGTAATATTTTCGGCGTCGAGATGAATGTTTCCTCGATCGGCCATGCCGTCGGCAAGTTTCAACGGCCTTTCATCTGCCGCGAACAGTTCATCAAGCCGGGCGACGATTTTGATAAATATGGCTGCGAAGATCCGCGCGTGACCAAGATCGACGGCAAATATTATATTTTCTATACGGCCTTGTCCCGCTATCCTTTTACCGCCGACGGCATCAAAGTCGGCGTTGGCGTCACCCGAGATTTCAAAACCGTGGAAAAACACCAGGTTACCACTTTCAATTCCAAAGCGATGGCCCTTTTCCCGGAAAAAATCAACGGTAAATTTGTTGCCATCCTGACCGCCAACACCGATCAGCCGCCGGCCAAGATCGCCTTGGCTTATTTTGACGAGGAAAAGGAGATCTGGTCCAAACGATATTGGAATGACTGGTATAAGAATGTCGATAAATATAAATTGAATTTCAACCAACCGCCCGAAGATCATATTGAAATGGGCGCCGCGCCGATTCGCGTCAAGGAAGGCTGGCTCCTGATTTATTCCCATATCCGCAATTATTTCCGCGGCAATCCGACTTTTGAAATCAGAGCGGTATTGCTTGATGCCAAAAATCCGACCAAGATAATCGGCCGAACGGAAAACGCGCTGCTCGTCCCGGAAGAACCATATGAAATTTACGGCAAGGTGCCGAGGATAGTTTTTCCTTCCGGCGCCTATGTTGACGGCGAAAATCTCCATATCTATTACGGCGCCGCCGATACTGTTTGCTGCGCGGCGAGATTTTTGCTCCGCGACGTGATCAAAGACGTCCTCTCCACGCCGGAAACCGAATTTTCATTCAAGCGTTACGAAAAGAATCCGATCATCAAACCGAACCCTAAACATCCCTGGGAGGCAAAAGCAACTTTTAACGCCGGCGCGATATATGAGGGAGGGAAAGTTCATATCCTTTATCGCGCCATGTCAAATGACAATACTTCCGTCCTGGGATATGCCTCTACGAGGGACGGCTTTACGATTGACGAACGCCTGCCCGAACCGGTCTATGTGCCGCGGGAAGATTTTGAAAAAAAAGGCGTGCCGGGTGGAAATTCCGGCTGCGAAGATCCCCGCCTGATCAAATTCGGCGATCGCATCTATATGCTTTACACCGCTTTCAACGGCACTATTCCTCCCGGAATAGCGATGACTTCGATTTCCCGCGATGATTTTATGGCAAAACGCTGGAACTGGGAAAAGCCGGTGCTGATCTCCAGCCAAGGCAAAGATAATAAGGACGCTGTTCTTATTCCGGAAAAAATCAAAGGCAAATATTATATGCTGCATCGCCTTAACAACGGCATTGATATCCATAGCCGGGCCGATCTCAATTTCCAGCCGAATGAATTGAGCGAGGAAACCGGCTGGGCTGAACCCCGGGCCGGCAAGTGGGACAGCTGCAAAATCGGCATTAACGGCGTCCCGATCAAAACCAAATACGGCTGGCTAGCTCTCTATCACGGCGTTTCCGCCGAGGATGGATCCTATCGTTTCGGCGCCCTGCTTTTGGATCTGGAGAATCCCGAGGAAATAATCGCCCGCACCGAGAATCATATTTTTGAACCCCTAAAGGATTATGAAAAGAGCGGTCAAGTCCATAACGTGGTTTTTTCCTGCGGTTCGGTCTTAAGAGACGATACGATCTTCATCTACTACGGCGGCGGCGATACGACTTTGAACGTCGCGACGGTTTCGCTGAAAAAATTATTGGCCGAGATCTGCACCAATTGTTACGGTTGCGACTGGTAATCGCGAGTGCCATATCAATTAATCTAAAAGGCGCTACAAGCGCCTTTTTTGTTAGCTTATTTATTCTGCGAAAATTCAAAACACCTGCGCCGTAAAAATTTCCAATTTGACCTCCGGGTCATTCTTGTAACAATCCGGCGGCAAGCCGGCCTTCTGATCACAAAGCTGAGCGAGAAATTCCTCCAAATCCCAGCCGGTCTCCGCGGCCACTTGCGGCAGGAAAACACCTGTATTACGGCCGCGGGAAACGATGACGCCGTGCTCTCCTAATTTTATTTCCCGCCA
This sequence comes from Candidatus Falkowiibacteriota bacterium, assembly GCA_963747695.1. Classification (GTDB taxonomy): domain Bacteria; phylum Patescibacteriota; class Patescibacteriia; order Patescibacteriales; family WJLG01; genus JAQTUZ01. Next base: position 263,787 of record CAVVFV010000010.1, read on the forward strand.
ATTTTTGATGGCGCGCGGTTCGGACAAAACGCTGATCTCATAATCGAGCTCTGGTAATTCTGCGACAGCGACCGGTTCAAAGCGGGTATCTTCGGTCGCGGCGGCGATCGCCATCTCGCGCACATTTTCCCAAAGCGGCCGACCAGTCGAGACAATCAAACCGATACACCCGCGTAACTCACCTTTTTTATTAATCGTCACAAATACTCCTTCGGGCCTCATCAATCGTTTATCGGTTACTTTAAATTCGGCAATTTTTTCTTCCCTGACAAAATTCTCAACCGCCGTCTTGGCGATATTTATTAATTCCTTCCGCTGTTCCTGGTTTAAAATATTTTTTTCCATAAAATTTTTAACTTTTCATTTTTCATTTTTAATTGAGAAAATGACGGCGCCATATCCGACCACCGAGTCTTTGCCGCCGATCGCCACGTCGCCACTGTTGGCATAATGCAGAATTTTCGCCTGCCAATTAAGTTTTTCCGCCAGGCTCATCCCCGTTTTGACCGCCTCCAAGCCGCACAGCAAAGTCTCTTCGCCCGGCACTCCCGCTTCCATCGTGGCCGAAACATATTCATCAAGTTCGCCAATCCGCCCCCGCTTGATCAACTTCAAAGTTTGCTGATCGATCCGTTTGGCATCCTGATAAGCCGGATAATGCGACATATCGGAGCTGATCACCAGCAAGTCTTCATCGGTCAGCGCCGTTTCCAAAGCCGCGGCCAGCTGCCGGTAATTCTTATTCTCCATATTTCCCAAAGCGATCGGCACAATCTTGAATCCCGGCTCCAAGACGGTTTGCAGCCAGGGCAATTGAACCTCGATCATATGGTCTTCGGCCTGGACCGAACCTGATGATTTGATCTTTCTTTCCGCGGCTAGCAATTTTTGGGAAAATTCCCGATCAACCAAAACAAGACCGAGCGGCGTTTGCCACGCTTCATGGTCATCGATCACCGAGCCGTCAAAATACGATGTATGCGAACTGCCGATCAAAACGACTGTTTTAAAATTCCGGCCGGCAATCGCCGCATAAGCATAAGCCGCCACCGGGCCGCTATAATCATAACCGGCGTGCGGTACCATGATGGCGCGGATTTTTTCATCGCTCTTGGATAATTTTACTTGCGCCAAATCTTTTTTTATCATCCGCGATAATACTTCGGGATCGGCCGGATAAAAACTTCCGGCGACCGCCGGCGGCCTGATTGGATTTTCCATATTTTTTACTTTTTACATACTTGTCCCGCCGCAGCGGGATTACTTTTTACTTCAATATTGTTTCACCGCATTTGGGACATTTACCATTCTTATCAAATCGTCTAACTTGATAGTAGATCCGTTCAATCGCCAGCTCGCCACAATTGGGGCAATAGGTATTATCCTGATAGCCGGACGCGTAGACAAATTTCAACCCGGCGTCTTTGCCGATTTGCCAGGCCTTGGCTAAAATATCGCGGCTGGTTTCCGGCAGCTGTTTTAAATTCCAGGAAATCTCCGGAGAAAAACGAGATAAGTGCCAAGGAGTATCTTTACTCAAATTAAGCGCAATGAACGCGGCGATTTCTTTGAACAGACCGAGGTCGTCGGAAAGCGTGGGGATCACCAGCGTGGTTATTTCCAGATGAACGCCGGCATTGAACAGCGTCCGCAAATTTTCTAAAACCGGCGCGACTTGCGCGTGGCAGACTTTACCGTAAAAATTATCCGTCATTGATTTCAAATCAATATTGGCAGCATCCAGATAAGGAATAATGGCGGCCAGACATTCGTCAGTCATAAACCCGTTAGAGACCCAGACATTCTTGATTTTCTTGGCGCGGGCCAATTTCATAATATCCAGCGCGTATTCGGTGAAAATCGTCGGCTCATTATAAGTATAGGCGATCGATTGGCACTGTGCCCGCTCGGCGCTGGCGATTATTTCTTCGGGCGAAACGAAAGACAATTTGGTTTTATCCAGCTTGGATTGGGTGATTTCATAATTATGGCAATTGGCGCAGCGGAAGTTGCAGCCCAAAGTTCCCAAAGAAAAAGCCGTCGAACCGGGCAGAAAATGATAAAGCGGTTTTTTTTCGATCGGATCGATATTCAGCGCGGCCGGCCGGCCGTAAACCAGCGAATATAATTCGCCGTTGATATTTTTCCGCGCCGTGCAGATCCCCGCGTTGTCCGGCAAGATATGGCAAAAATGATGGCAGAGCCGGCAATCGACGGTCTGATCGCGCGCCGGCTGATAAAATTTTGCTTGAACAAAATTATTATCCATTTATTTGAAGTTAGTTACACCTATATTCTATCCGCCTGGTGTTTTATGGTCAAATCAAATAAAAACCCCGCGCGCTAGTGTAGCGGCGGGGCGGCTAAATTTCTCCTCCTTTCTTAAACGGCTTTGATGCCGTTGGCTAAGATTGCTAGGCCGTCTTCATTGCCGAACGGCCTTTCCGGATGGTCCATTACTCCCATGATGTTTCCCTTGTCGTTGCAAAGGGCGGCGATCGTGCCGCCATTCGGAGAAAACCCATCATAGGTCATGACCACGTTTTTCTGGCCTTCGCCGACGACCTTACCGCCGCCGTGTGCCGAATAAAATTTGAGAACCATGCCTTCCAGATCTCTGGTCCAGAGGCAATTCGATCTCTCGACTTTGTGCAAAACCGGATGGCTGCAGAACGTTCCGCTGTCATTGGTAACGAGCGACAGACCGGAGCCGAATATTTTGGCCCGCATGCCGATCTGGAAACCGTTACAGATGAATATTCCCGGGATACCCGAGGCCAGAAATTCCGACACGAGATCTTTTACCATACTGGCGGCGATAATCCCGTGAGAGATGTAATCTCCCCCGGAAAAACCGCCCGGCCACCAGACCAGATCGCAATCGGTTACCCGGACTTTTCCGGTTATCAGATCATTCACCATGACGAGTTTGGGGATGGCGCCCAGATAACGGCAGGCGGCCATCGATTCCATCTCGCAATTAGTGCCCGGCCAATACCAGATGGCGACTTTTTTCTTGTTACGCGACATCTCTCATCACCTCTCTTTCAAAGGTAGTATTCCAGGATTGGAATAAACCTTCATAGTCAAGATATCGACCTTGCACTGAAATGCCCGGCTGGTCGGTAATTTCGCCGACTAACAAGGCGTCGGCACCGAACAACTTTTCCACTTTCGCAGCCTCCGACTGTTTGACTTCCACCAGCGCTGATCCGAAACTTTCCGGAAACAGCTCGGGACACAATTGGGTTCTCACGCCCAATCCCGATCCTTCCACTCCTTCGAACAGCCGACGGAAGATTCCGCCGCAATTGATGGGAGCCGCGGAGCAGAACAAATTTCTGCCGGCTCCCCGCTCAACTTTGTCGAGGAATGGACGCGCGGCTGCGATCCCGATGCTGTCGACGGTCGGACTGAAAATGTCCAGCGCCGAAGCCAACAGCGATCCGCCCAGCGATTGAGCTTGTCTGCCGATGGCATAAAGGTAATTACCCGGTGATTGCCAGCAATGCAATCTTAATTGCCGAGCGTCCTTGATTTTGCCCATCGCATAGATTGCCACGCTGATCGGCACATTAATCACGACTCCGCGATGTTCAGCGGAACCGGACGAACTATCCTTGCCGGTGATGAACGGTGTCCGCAGTTTTTCAGACAGATCCGAAATACTTTGGACTTGCTCTCTCAAATACCAGTACGCGTAAGGATCCAGGCATGGCGTGTAAAAATTGTCCGCCAGGCAGATGTCATAGAGATAGACCCCGGCCACTACTTGCGTGACGATCGCATCCAACATGGCGTTGATCGCCGCATTGACCGGATTGGCGTCGAATTGCCACGGACTGTAGCTGAAACTGTGCGTCAGCCCGTAATTCTTGCCATAGACCGGCTTTTGCACGGCCAAGGCTGAAGGGATGTTATAATTCTTTCCCCACAGCGGGCCCTGAAAACTAATGCCTTGGACTGTCGAGTCATACTGCGTTGTCGCCCATTTCTGATTACAAATGTCGAAATGGCCGACCACCTTCTGACCCATCTCCTGAACATTGTCCAAAGTGATCGTGGGGAATTTTGCCTCATCCTTGGCCTGGGGCGGAACTATCACTTTGACGTCCGCGGGCAAAGGACAACGATCGAAATACTTATACGGCATATCGAAGAGAATTTCACCGGACAGGGGCATAGCGGCAGAATATTTTTTGATCGTCGGATCATCGATAAACTGCAACCGCCCATTACCGGTGAAGACGCCGATAACCGTCGCTTCCAACCCGTACTTCTTGTAAATCTTCATCGCCAGTTTGAGTTTGGCCGGTATGATGCATTCGGCAAACCGTTCCTGGCTTTCTCCGCTGACCACGATCTTCTTCGGTAAACCGGCGCACTTCAAGGGTATATGCGCGGTGTTGATCAATACTCCGCCGCGATAGGATCCCCAGGCATACTTTACCGGCTCTCCGAGCTCGCCAAAAGCGGAAGGAAAACCAGCCGCGCCGAAATCATTCCCGGCTCGGGCGCATCTTTTGTCCCGGAGCTCTCTGGTGGCGCGCATCTGCCTTTGCTCAGGCGTCGGATTGCCGATCTGAACGTGACAATTGTCGCCCTCATCAGTATGCTTATCCTGTTTAATGGAGCTTTCCAAAGCGCCCATAAAACCGTCATTCCCGGTTTTGCCGCCGGAAATTACGGCCAGGTCGCCTTGGCGCGGAACGCCCCGATGGGAGAATTCCTCTTTGGTCATCCCCACGGTTATTCCCAGCGCAAACGGCTTGCCGGTGAAGCCGGGATGACTGAGCATCCTAGCCAAGAGCATCGGAATGCCCATCGGATTGCCGTAATCCCGGATCGCCCGCACGGTATCGCGCGCGATAATACAGGCTGACAACACACAATCAGCAATTTCGCCGTACTTCTTCTGGGCGAATTCGCCGACCGCCGTCATCTCGATATTGCCGATCGGGATGGCTCCCAGGGCAAACCGCAAGATATCGCGGATTACGCCGCCGATCTTCGTGAGCTGTCCGCCGTAAGCTTCTTTGCCGGCGGGACTATTGTGAGTTTCTCCCTTCAAGACCGCGACCAACTTCTTGAAGAATTTCCAACCGCCGGCATTGTCGATAAACGCCGATTTCATATTGCGGTTTTTGATTCTCATGGTCGCGCCTTTGAGGATCTTGAACAACCCGAGTTTTTTCCATTTGGTATGGTTGCAGTGATCAGACCATCTGACCGCGAAAATATACAGCCAGACGTCGCTGACCCGAGGGATATTTTCTTCCTTCTGGATTTTGACCAGTTCCTCCATTTGCTCCCTGTCCATCGATAACCGATAGTTCTTGGAGAGGGCCAGCAATTCATCGGTCGACATACCGGTCAGATCGAAATATTCGATCGGCTGGGCGGATCCTCTGGGCCGCAAGGTGGTCATATCCGGTTCTTTGTCTTCGAACCAGACTTGCACCATCCGGTTGCAGGTCACACCTTTGGCCGAACCATTGTAATACCGATGAGCGACTTTGGCCGCCAGGACCTCGACGCCGTATTTACGGCAAGCGCCGCAAATCTCGTCGCTGGCCGGATCGACCACGCCATTGTGATACATCAGATGAAGGAAGTGGCCGTCCGGCATTTTTTCCACGATCCTTTCGGTATTGGCATCGTGAAAAAGTTCATTCGCCAAAGTGGCAATGTCCGGATCGGGCTGCTCAATCTCCAAATGATACACCTTGTAAACATCAGTCTCGCCTTTGGGGGCGACAGCAATACTGTAGATCATTTACCTGCTCCTTTCTGAATTTTCAGTTTTTTCGATAAAATTGATACTCCATCCTTTCTGATAAGATTATTATTTTGCGTCAGTCTTTTGCTCATCGAGAATTTTCATCGCGGCGATATTCACCGCAGTCGGCAGGATTGCCCATTCGTAAGGCAGGACGTGCTGCTGCAGCCGTTTGGCCGCCTCAGTGATATCGATGGCGCCATTGAGCCGATCAAGAATTATCCGCTGGGGAATTTTCACAAAGGCGCGCAGCAGCGGTTGGCCGCAATCATAATCAAGCGTGGCCTCATGAACAGTAGGATACGTAAAAAAATCATCTCCCGGCTTTTTCTTTCCCCGGTTGATCAAATCGATCACGTTTTCCAAAACCCGCTCGTGGACCTTCAACCCGTACATTTTGTTGCCGCCGAAATCATGCGGATCGGCCGGATGGATGTTCCACATCGCTACTCCGGGAATCGGATAAATCTTCACGATGCAGCCGAGCAAGAAAAGCAGTTTGATCTGTTCCTCTTGAACATAGCCGGCCAAAAGCGCGTTAAGTCCGGCAACGCCGTTTTCCTGGCGGTCGAATATTTTCGTCGTCACCTTCAGTATTCTAGCCTTATCCAGGCCTCCGGCGACGCGATTAGTGCTGATGAGACTCACCAGCTCAATATTGGGAATAAACCCCGCGACATACTTTTCCATCACCGCATTGGCATCAGTGCCTGATCCGGAAATGACTAACGCCGTCCTAACCTTGCCTTCCATACCGTCTCCTCTCTTTGAATTTAGTGTTTATTTTTATCTTCAAGATTCTCAATTGTCAAAGGGCCGACATTCAATTTAACCTCTTTTCCGTCCGAAAGTCAAATCAAAAAACATTAACGATTCACTTGGTCAAAAACAAAAAACAGCCCCCAAAATGGGAGCTGTTTCGTATTATCTGATGGGGAAATAGATGAGTAACCCGAGCGTGCTATGGATCAGGGCCAGAGCAATGGTAGTGTAGGCTAAAAATCGATGCGTAGCGAAAGTGATGATCGGCGGTTTGGCATGGCCGGAAAAAACCAGATAGCCGACCGTCGCCGTGCCCAGGAGCGACAATAAAGTTAAGATGCCCAGGTACATAATCAGCGGATAACCGAAGATTGGATAATAAGTGATATTGAGTAGCATAATCAAAAAAGCTATTGTCAAATAATTTTTTTGTCGGTCTTATAATCTTTTTTAAAAGAGGCCCCAAACTTCTACTTAACGATAACTTTGCCGGTCATTGAGGGATGGATGGCGCAATGGTAATCATAAGTTCCGGCGGCGGTGAATTTCTGCGAGAACGAATTGCCCTGGCTTAAAGGCGCGGAATTGAAGGAAGCGGAGGCGATTTGATGCGGAACCGGATCAAGATTGGTCCAGACTACGGTGTCGCCGACTGCCACGGTAACTTGCGCCGGGTTGAAAGCAAAATTTTGAATATTGATTTGAACCTTTGCTGCAGCCGGAGGCGTAACCGGTATAGGTGCCGGGGTCGGAGCGGGAGTCGGAGTAGGTGCCGGGGCGGGCGGAGGAACCGGAGGCGTCGCCACCGACGAAGTATTTATTCCGACCGATACCGGCGCCGAAGTCGCGGTAGGATAATTCGGCGTGGGGGTCGGCGTAGGCTGAACCGCGGCTGGCGTTGGCGGGGCAACCGTAAATCCGCCGGAATTGTCCGCCGGCGCGACATTGAGAGCGGCCGGCTTAGTCGCGCAGCTATTGGCCGCGAGCATCACCGCCGCCAAAAGCAAGGAGAGCACTAAGAATTTTTTCATAAATTTTATTTATTAACTTATTTAAAATTGACGATTAATCAATCCGGGTGTAAAATTCCTTTTACCCCCACCCCAGGTATTAAAAAATTACCGGCCCGGAGTCCTTCTTGATTCGGCCAGATATATTATACCACGTAATTGACCCTGGCAATAACTAATGATAAGATTATAATTCCGATAAACATTCGTCAAATTTAACTAATATGAAAAAAAATGTCGTCATAATCATCCTCGGCTTGCTCGTCTTACTGGCTATTTCCGCCTTCATCGCCATCAGATATAGTCCAAACATCCTGATCACGGCGCCGGCCAAGAATATCGCCGGCGGAACCCAAGGTACCTCCAGCAATATCATCCTTTTTTACGGCAATGGCTGCCCGCACTGCGCCAATGTCGAAAAATATTTGTCCGACAATCAAGTCGCCGCGAAGATCAATTTTACGCAGAAGGAAGTTTTCAGTAATCAGACTAATACGGCGCTCTTGGGGGACAAGGCCCATAGCTGCGGCCTCAATGCCACCAGCGTCGGCGTGCCTTTCCTTTGGGACGGTTCCACCGGCAAATGCATCGAAGGCGATCAGCCGGTAATAGATTATTTTTCCGCTAAGCTAAAACAATAAAATGAAAAATAAATACGCTCTATTTTCAATTCCCTTTTTACTTTTTACTTTTTACTTTTTACTTCCGCATGCGGCTTTAGCCGTCTGCCCGGTCTGCACCGTGGCAGTCGTCGGCGGCATCGAGTTATCTCGTTACCTCGGCGTTGACGACAGTATCACCGGCCTTTGGGTCGGCGGTTTGACCGTTTCGCTGATTTTCTGGACGATCGACTGGTTCAATCGAAAAAATATCCGCTTCAAAGGCCGGAAAATCCTGACCACTATCGGCTATTATGCATTAGTAGTCTTGCCGCTCTATTTTTTAAACATCATTCATCTGCATATTCCCCGCTATGAAACTTTCTGCAGCTGCGGTATCGACAAGATGACAGTGGGTATCGCGGCCGGCAGCATCGGTTTTTTGATCGGCGCCCTGCTTTATGAAGAGGTTAAAGCAAAAAACAACGGCCATGCTCATTTTCCTTACGAAAAAGTCGTCTTCCCTATTTTACCGCTGATTATTTTAAGTATTATTTTTTATTATTTAACCAAGTAATGCAATAAGTTGACATCTATAATACGAATACTGCGAATTATATGCTAATACTACGAACTCCGCGAACCGAATCCCCTTTAGGTGAAATTTGTTAAATTGTTCGCTGTATTCGCGAAAAAATTTATAGTATTCGCATCATTTTTTATGAATGATAATAATCCCATCAAAAACCTTAACGAATTGATCGCCAAGGCCGACCAGATGAAAAAACAGGAGAAAATGGATTTGTCGTCCGACGAAGATCTGTCGATCGCCATCATGAACTTAATTTCAATCGAGGAGCATTTTTTCTTCACCGGCGCCAAAACCGGCAAGCCGGAGTATTTCGATCTGCTGCAAGAAGTCCGTAAGATGCGCGGCGACCTATTGCGCAAAATCGTCAAAAATCCCGAAGGGGAAGAATGGTGCATCTCCAAGCATTTGTTGGCCGCCTCGATGCGTTTGATGGAAGTCGGCACCAAACAACAGGGCATGGGAAAAAAAGAAGAAGCCCGCGATTTATTTGAAAAATCTTTTAATCTTTATTCCCTTTTCTGGGGAATAAATATGAAAGTTATCAATGTCGGGGATATCAAAAAGATCGACGATAACGCTTTGAACAAAGCTGATACGGAAAAGAAAGGTTTCATGGGGAAGCTGGGCGAACTGGTAAAGAAAGTAATCAACTGCTGCATTGAATAAAATATTTTAAAAAACCGCCAACCACTCTTGAGCGGTTTTTTGGTATAAAAAAACTCCCCGAATCCGTAGATTCGGGGAGATGACGGCTGACTATCAACCCCATTCAATCGTCGACGGCGGCTTATCGGAAATCCGATAAACTACAGAGCCGGCGCCATCAAGAACCTCTTTTCTTATTCGCTGCGCTGTAAGGCTGAGAAAACCCCAGGGCAATTCAGCCGCTTGAGCGGTAAAACCATTGACGCTCCAGACCGACCAAAGGGCGATCATCGGACCGCTTTTCGCATTTTTAGCAGTCGGCATGATCCGATAAACCACTGCCCCGACTTCGCGGATCTCGTTGGTTAATCGCTTCGCCGTCGCCTTGAGAAAATCCCAGGGCAATTCAGCCGCGCCAACGATCAAAGACTCGCTGACCCGATCGGCCCATAGCTCGATAACCATACCGTTCGTCGCGCCGTCGCCTTTGGTACAAGTAGTTACCGATCTGGTCACTACCGCGCCATAGTCGAACAGTGATTGCTCAAACTGCCAACGTTGAACTTCGGCAGTGTAAATATTCGCGACTCGCCAAGCGACTTTTTGTCTGATCTCATCCTCTTCTCCTTCGATCTGGAATCTTTCCGTCAAAGGTACAGTGGCTACTTTGGCGCTGCGGTAATAATAAGGCGGCAAGGCGACTGCTTTCGTTAACACCGCGCCAGCCTGCCAGACAGTGTGATAAAGATTCCGTCGGCGCAGTTCTTCGATATAGATACCGTCTACCTGGCCTTCGATATCAAGATTATTGGATGTAATTTCATCCTCGATTCTGACCACTTTTCCCGGACCAGGAAAAGGATGTCGAAGGAGAAGATCTTCGGGAACGCCGATTGAGCGGCCAATATTCCGTCCGCCGTCTTTGACACAATCAGAGAGAGGCAGAATTTCGGGCAAGGAAAAATCCAGATTGACGTTATGATGCAACTTGATCTGGGCTTTGTCTGCGCCGGTATTATATCCGCCGCCGGTTTCCGAGATATCAGTGTACAAAGTACCTTGGGAAATGAAGCTGGCTTTGCATCGGGCCGCCTCTCTCTCCAAAACCGGCTTATAGACATCGCGCATTGACACTCTTTTTTCCTTCATCGTAATTTTGCCTGCCAGGATTTTTAAGAAATCCTCAGTCGCGTCAACTACAGTTACCGTGATCCAGTCCTGATGGCCGAAATATTGCAGCACATAAGACTCATCATCGGCGCGATCAATGCCCTTGATATAGACGCCGAATAGCTTGCCCTTGAAACCAGCCATGGCATTCTTCAGGAGATAAGCGCACGTGGAGGAATCCGAACCGCCGGACAAAGCCAGCAAAACATTCTTATCACCGATCTGCTTCCGCAATTCGTCGATTTTTCGTTTGGCTTTATCAGCGGCCGGAAAACTGTCCTTGGCCTTACAGATATTGAAACAAAAATTCTTAAAAATCTGCTCACCGCAAGTCGTTTCCGTTACTTCAGGATGAAATTGGACTCCCCAAAGCGTTGCCGTGTTATCGGAACCGGCCGCCACTTCGGCATTATCGGTTTCTCCGAAGGAGTGTATCGTCGGCCCTTTTTCGATGCGATCGCCGTGACTTTCCAAGACTGGCATTTCCAGAGGACATCCGGCGAAAAGATCATAATTTCCCACGCCGTATTGTCTGAACTGATGAACGCCAAACTCTCGTTTTTTCGCCGGCGCGACTTGACAGCCGACATGCTTCGCCCACATCTGAAATCCGAGGCAAATTCCGAGCACCGGAATGCCAAGATCAAAAATCTTTTCATCAAACGGCGGCGGATCAGTATGAACCGATGCCGGACCTCCGGAAAGGATTATCCCAATCGGATTTATTTCTCTGACATCATCTGCGACAATACTTGCCGGATCGGCTACCATACAAAAAACGCCGAGTTTTTCCAGCGCCTGCTTGATCAGATGGTCGAATTGACTCCCCATTGAAAAAAGCAAAAACATCTCTTCAGTACCGCGGACTTTCTTTTCCTCAGCTATCCCGGCACGGGATTTTTCCTCAAGCCTGCTTAGGGTATAAACCATAATCGCCCCCTTCTGATTGTTGATAGTTTTGAATGAGCTTTCAATGATTGACCCCTTATCTTATAAGAAGTGGTATCATTTGTCAAAAACAAAACCCCTCACTATTTTTTGAAAGATTGTGAGGGGCTGCTGTAAAAATACTAGATGAATCTCTGGAACCGGTCGTGCGAGGCGCCGCAGATCGGGCAGACTTCGGGGGCATCCTCGCGGGCGCAGATGTAGCCGCAAACCGAGCAGCGCATCACCGGGAAAGGGAGCTGATTGATGTCCTTGGGCTGATTTTGTTCTGCCATATATTTTTGTTTATTTTGTAATCTTATTTCTTTGTTAGGCCGGCGCTCGGGGATCGGCTTGGTCGGCGTCTTATCTTGAAATATTTTTTTGGAAACATACAAGCCGCAGTAGCAGACGCCGTATTGGAGCAAATCCGGATCGCGGTAATCGCAAGGGCAGATCGCATCCAGATCTCCTTCATAACTGCCGGATGTCATCCGACACGGGCAAAGCTGATGGCCATAACGTTTTTCATTCTTCAACAGGGCCTCGCACAAGCTTTTGGCCATTTTTTCGTTGTGATTCAAAAAATAACCCCGCCCTTCGCCTTGGATGGTGAGTTTGTTGAATAAATCTTCGGTTTCATTTGGCGGAATGACAATTTTTTCCATATGCGCTTGTCATTGCGAGCGCCTCGCGTAGCAATCCGGTCTCTTCAGATGTTGACGGGGTTGCTTCGCCCGCCTCGACTCGCCGTCTTCGGCGAGGCGGGTCGCTGTCGCTCCTCGCAATGACAATAATATTTTATGCGACCAACGCCTTAAGCTCGGCTTCATTATAACCGATAATCACTCTTTTGCCGTCATCCAAAACGATCGTCGGGAAAGACTGGTCAGGATTATATTTGGAAACCAATTCGTAAGCTTCATCTTGATCGGCGCCCTCCAAAAGATCGACCGTCAGATGACTGTAAGAAATCCCCAGTTCATCCAAAAGTTCCTTGGCTTTTTCGCACCACATACAGGTGCTCAAACCGTAAAGCATAATTTTGCTTTTCGCCGGCTTGCCCTTTACTGCTTCGATGTGTTCTTGATAAGACATAAGTTTGGAATTACAAATTACAAATTATGAATTACAAATTTTATCCAATAATTTATCATTTCTAATTTGTAATTTGTAATTTACTGTGGATTAAGCTATCTGTAATTTTAATGTTTTTTCCGCGCTTGTCAAACCGCATTAATATGGTTTATTTAAGTCGCCGGAATTACTATAGCCGTTGCTTTCCCAATAGCCTTGGTAATTAGAATCGTCGGACAATTCGATCTTGGTAACCCACTTGATCCATTTGTAACCCCATTTATCTTCAGCCACCAACTGAAAAGGAAAGCCGTACTCCGGCGGGATGGTCGCGCCATTCATTTTGTAAGCCAAGATGATGTCATTATCATAAAAGTAACTGAGCGGGAAAGAAGTCGTGTAGCCGTCGGCGGCATACAATATTACCGTATTGGCCGATGATTTCGGCTTGGCTTGATTAAGGAGATCCCTGACCAGTACTCCCTGCCAGAGAATTTTAGCGTTCCAACCCTCGACGCAAAAGAGCGTAACGACCTTCTGATAATTCGCAAAATTTTTGACCTGGTCATAAGTATAGCTTTGCGGCGCATCCGCCAAGCCGGTGATATCCAAATGATACGTCGAGATATCAACATGCTGCGTGCCTTTAATTGAAACCAGCGGCATATTGGCGATCGGAGACAAATTCTGCCCGTTGTAACTTTTAATTTCCACGCTGTCTAATTTAATCGGCTGGCCCAAACTGCAGCCCGCGCCCGCGGTCAGCAAAAATACGAAAACGAAAAATAAAGCGAAAACTTTTTGTTTCATATTATTTTTTATCAAAAATTGTCTTTGTCCGCTGGAAATACCGGCGGCGATTCAGCCAGAGATGGATAATTATTAAAAGGCTTAAAGCCACTCCGCTCCAATCATGCAAATAGCTGATCGTTCGCCAAGGCAACGGATAATTATATAATCCCAAAAATATCTGCAGCTCGGGGAATTTCATCAATCCGGTAAAAACCAAGGTGATAAAACTCAACAACATTAAGATATTCAAACAATAGCGAAACATATTTTCCCGTTTAATTTATCTTCTCCTATATTATAATCTACGCCGCCTTTTGCCGCAATTCCCGGCGCTCGGCCCATTTGACTGGACGGGCCATTTATTATAAGATTAGCCGAAGATATTGCCCTAAACACCGGCGATATCGCCGAACAATCGTACATTCACAATCAACTCTAAATATGGTCAGAAAGGCAGGAATCATGAAGGAACAAATGTCAGCCTCGGCGGAAGTTCTCAGTATCAGAGAGATTAAGGACGGATCGGGAATCTTTCTCTTCCGTCTGCGGGTACCGGGAATTGAAAAAATAAAAATCAAAGCCGGACAATTCGTCACTTTGCGACCGCTGAACAGCAGGCGGATGAGACGGCCATTTTCCGTCGTTAAGATCGTCGGTGATGTAATCTATCTGATCATTGAAGCGGTCGGCGGAAAATCGTCTAACACGAGGCTTTATGCCAAGCTTCAACCCGGGGCGGAAATGGAAATTTGCGGACCGTGCGGCCAGGGTTTCGAGCTCCCGCCCGAAAATAATTTGATTTTCGCAAGCGGCGGCACGGGCGAAGTCGGATTGTACTCTCTGGTAAAAGACGCGATTGAAGCCGGGAAAAATATCCGCTTCCTCAAGGGCGCTCGGACGGAGCAGAAGCTGCTCGGTAACAAGATTTTGATCGATTTCGGAATTTTTCCGACCGACATCCAAAGCATTTGCGATGATACTCCGGTTGGCGGCGGGAAAGTTACGGATCTGTTACGCGAAGTGCTGGCCCCAAAAAAGCGGGATACCGCGGTGATCGCCTGCGGCCCGCGGCCGATGCTCAAAGCAGTTAATAATCTTTGCGCCGAGTACGGCGTACCGTGTTTTGTTTCCGTCGAAGTATTGATGGCTTGCGGCACCGGCGCTTGCCTGGGCTGCGCCATCAAAATGACTGACAAAACCTTCAAACAGGCTTGCAAACACGGACCGATCTTTCCGGCGGATAAAATTGATTGGTCGGAATTCGTCGTCGATTCGGAAATAACCGTCAGGTCGGAAAAAGTTCCTCCGAGCGATCCCTTGTCGACTACCTTTCACGGGAAAGACGGTCGGACGCTTAAATTACGCGTGCCGATCACCAACGGCTCGGGTTGTTTCGATGAAGAAGCGGCCCGAAAATTCGGCGGCTGTCTGGACACTCTTTTTACCAAGACAGTCACGCTCGAAGAACGCCCGGGAAATCGCGGTCCGCGGATCTGTGAAACTGATTGCGGCGGGATGATCAATTCGATCGGTTTGGCCAATGTCGGCGTCAAGCGGTTTATCCGAGAAAAATGGCCGCTCTGGCAGGCGCTGGGCAAGCAGATCATCATCAATATCGCCGGCTCCACTTCCATGAATTATATCGAAGTGGTCGAGGAGCTTAACTCACTTCCTTGCGCCGGGTTTGAGATAAATATCTCTTGCCCCAACGTCAAAGAAGGCGGGATGGCCTTTGGAACCAATCCGGATATTGCCGCCCGCGTGGTCAGAGGAGTCCGCCAGGCAACGGATAAATTCCTGATCGTCAAATTGACGCCGAATGTTGCAAATGTTGTAGAAATCGGTCTGGCGGTGGAGGATGCCGGAGCCGATGCTGTTTCGGCCATTAATACCCTGAAAGGAATGATCATTGATACTCAAACTTTCCGGCCCAGGATCGGCTCCAATTACGGCGGCTATTCCGGCCATCCGATAATGCCGGTAGCGGTCGCCGACGTAAGTATGCTCTTTCATTCGAAGCTGAAAATTCCGATCATCGGCGGCGGCGGAATCACCGGCGTCGACGATGCGGCGCAATTTATGCTCGCGGGCGCGGCGGCGGTTTTCGTCGGTACCGAGACATTTCCCAACCAGCACGTTTTTGAGGATATCAGAAACGGCTTGCCGGAATTTCTTGAATGCCGCGGATTGTCCCACGTCAGCCAACTGACCGGTAAGGTGAAGATGTTTTAATCATCTTTCTTTCAAAAAAAGCGCCTCGCTTGAATCGATTCAAGCGAGGCTTTTAAATACTAGAAAATAACTTCAGGCCGGGGCGGCAAATCTTTCCAGATTGGAAAGGGTAGCTTACCGCCTAACCAAGGATTTTCCACGGCGCCATTATTATAGACGAAGTCATCTTCTCTTTCGATGATTTCGACCGGAACCAGATTGCGATCAATCGACAGCCCCAAAAAATCGGCTTCATTGAAAGAGATCAGCCGCGCGACTTGAGCCGCCGAGATATCGCCGCGTAAGGCGTGTGCCAGAACGACCGGGACTCTCTCATGCAAAGAGACAATCCCGCTGGGACACTCTTTCCCAAGCTTCTCGATCTTGGTGTGCGGCGCATGGTCGGAAGAAATAACGATCAAGTTGCTATCCTCCTTGAGCAATCCGACCAATTTTTCCCGCTGCTCCGGGCCGCGCAAACGATTCAAACACTGGTAAAAATTCGGCGACAACCCCGGGCGCCAATTTGTCCCTTGGTCGTCGAACCAAAGATATTGCGCGCAGATCTCCAAGACGATCCGCAAGCCTTCCGCCTGGGCCGCCAAAATAAGTTCAGCGCTTTCCCAGCAGGAAACGTGGCAGATCTTCACCTTAACGCCCGGCACTTGCCGCATGCATTGGATGATCATCCGCACATATTCCACTTCCGCTCGGATCGAGTATCCTTCGGAGGCGATTATCTCCTGATCATCACAATGGACCTCTACTGCTTTGTTAGCTGTTTTGGCAGCCTGCATCGCGCCGATGATGGTCTCGGTTAAACGCACGATATGTGAGAAGATCTTTAAGCCGATCACCCGGGGATCCTCCAGCGCTTTCTCGCAAACTAGCAAATTATCATCAGTCACTCCAAACAGGACATAGCAGAGCACGGCATAGCCAAAACATTCCCGGGCGCGCTCGATCAGGTCGAAATATCGGCTGAGCACGAGCAAATTATTGATCGCCGGGTCAGTATTGGGCATCAGACAGATGATGCTCAGTCCGGAAAGCATCGCTTCATACAGCAGCTGAACCAGAGTCATTTTATGCGCCTGCTTCATATCCCGGCCGTGGACATGGCCGTCAATGATGGTTTTGGGCAGCATAAAGGATAATTTTTCCATGATTGTTTTCCTTTTTTAAGGTACAGTTAATGATTTATCTTTCAATTCAGACTACTATAATCTATTAAAACATTCAAGCGCCGACCAAGCATTGGTTATCTTCTCTCGACCATGCACCCTCAGGTCGCTGGTAGGTTTAGTCAACTACATACTAATGCTTATTATTAATAAATTCTTGAATTTTCATATACTTATTTTAAAAAATAACATTTAACTCAAAAATTACAAACCGACTTCTTTCTCTAATGTCTTAATTAAACTTATAATAAGCTCAATATCAACATTATCGTGCAATTCTTTTTTGCCCTTGACCAGATGAAACCAAGAATGAGTCTTATCATTCGCATCCCCCTTAAGTTCTTTGGTTAATTGATTTAACCTTTCTACGGCTTTAACTTCAATTCCAAAATCGCTTCTTTTATTATAAATAATAAAAAGGGTGGCTGACCGGGTTGTGGTGGCATAAAAAACAAAAAGCAAGACATTTAATTGTCCTGCTTTTTGTTTAATATTAGGTAAAAGGGTGGCCAGAGGGAGTTGAACCCTCACTAGCGGGACCACAACCCGCTGTTCTACCGCTAAACTATGGCCACCATACTTTGAATTATCTTGTGCGCCCGGGGGGAATTCCGCAGTCGCTCGCCGCCGGAATCGCGGCTCGCTCCTTTGTCCTGGGTTGCCCGCTGACCATTCCCCGAATGGTCAGCGTCGCTCGCTTGTTTGCGCCTCCTTCCGTCGGCGCGCACAGCTCGCTTGCAACCAGTTCGATTCCTGGAAATACTAATTTATTTGGACCCATCCCTTGATGGGTTCAAATTAAATTAGTGCGCCCGGGGGGAATCGAACCCTCGTCACAACCTTAGAAGGGTCGTGTTCTATCCGTTGAACTACGGGCGCGATCATTATTTTGGGATAACGTAATTATCCCTTAAACCAATTTTATCTAAAAAACCTATCTTCCATCCCATAATTTTCCTAAACAAATTCTTGTCGCAAACTCTTATACAGCAAGTCCCTTGATAAAGAAGATTTTTTCTGTGCCCTAGTGATGTTTGCTTAATAATCAATTTGTGAAATTGATTAAGCGGGATGCCAACTAAATTAGACCAGTATTTTTTTACATAATTCTTTCTATGCAATGAATGAATTTGCAACTGAATCCTAAATCTACTTTCGGAAACAAGACAAATTTTTCTAAACCATCTCATCATCAAAACTATCATATTTGGGTCTGAGTTACTGAATGCAACCATTTCCCCGCCCCTCTTCGTTCCTTCTGCCCAATATAGCATTAGTCCGGAAATAAACAATTCATCTCCCACGCGCTCTTTGGCCTCTTTTCCAGCCCTAGCGATAATTTCTTTGGTTAATTCGATTCTTTTAAGCTGCCTGGCTTTTGAGCCTAAATATCTTGATTTATTTCGACCCTGTAAATCCCTTTTCTGCTTTTGCGTTAGGGGTATATCTCTCAGCCATAAACTCAATGTGGATTTTGAAACTTTTACCAATTTCAAAATCTCTGAATAACTGCTTCCTTTATTCCGCAAATTTCTAGCTAAATACTTTTGTGTTTGTTTCCGTTTCATTGTCGAACAGTATGATCATATTAAATCTCTACTATGATTATACAGTTCGAATTAGATGCGGTCAATGTATTAAAACAAAAATTGCCTTTCGGCAACAGCTTTAATCTAACAAAAAGCGGGAAAAAAGTCAAATTTATCCATTTATGGCCGCTTCTCCAGTATCTCCAGGTAATCCCAATTGTGCGGCTGATCGTCTTCCTCGCCCAAGCAATGATATTGGGAGATCCGCAGCAATTTATGGATGAAAAATTTTACCAAAAAATTATTGCCCCATTGATAAATCGGTTCTTTAACAAATAATTTTAACCGGTGCAGCGACTTCCCCTGATAAGAAATTTCTATCACCGAAGAATCAGGAGATTTATCGATCAATAATCGTGGATCGTCGATGACACGCAATCTTGCGTCACCGGACAAAGAAAAAATAAAACTAAATTTCCGGCGCGGGCCAAAATCAACTTTGGCATAGAGAGAAAATCCATCCGGCGAATAATTGATCCCCCAAAGCCAACTTTTAAAATCCGGATACATTTTTACTTGGCTGATATTGTGCCAGACATGATCATGGAAAGCCAGCCCGCCGATATCTTTGGTCTTATCCGCCACGCTAATCGTTCCGGAAAATTCTCCTTTAAGGCAAGGAACGATCCAGCGGACCTCCTCGCCTTCACCCAGGTCGCGTTCGATGATATTGTCCGGCCAGTCTATGGTACGATGGAATTTTACGTCCAATCTAACCTGGCCCAAATCGAAATTAATCTCATAACCGCCATTAACTTCGCGAAAATAATTTTCACCTATCCTAACGTCGCATTTTTCCGTGGAAGCGGAAAATAACTTTCGCGGGAATTTGCGGCGCAGATAAACCGCTTCCTGACCGGACTCTTTCACAAAGATCCAGATCTCCGGAACATTATTCTCGATCTTGAAAATACCGGCTGCCACGTCGCCTGGTCCGTAAAAAAAAGTAAAGTACCACCATTCGCAATACTTTTTGGCCGGGTGATGCGCGTCGGAAAAAACCGCCCTATTTTTTTCGGTATTCATATTTGGTTTTATCACCCTTATAAAAATCATCTAAAAAAGCTTCCTTGGTCGTATACTGAAATTTATAATTATAGCGCGCCATCAGTTTGGCCGG
Source organism: Candidatus Falkowiibacteriota bacterium (assembly GCA_963747695.1). Lineage (GTDB taxonomy): Bacteria > Patescibacteriota > Patescibacteriia > Patescibacteriales > WJLG01 > JAQTUZ01. The sequence goes on from CAVVFV010000010.1 coordinate 283,244, forward strand.
CGTCATAATGATGCTATGAGCAGTCAAATCAACGCCGGTCGGAGAAACATCGATCAAATGCAGATTCCAAAGCACGCGGATGATTAATTTAAAAATATATTTCGGGAAAGGCAGATAAATCTTGAAATTGGGCGACAGATCTTTTTCCGCCGCGTAAGAATCGGGCGACAGATTATAAACTCCTTCGATTTCCGGATCACCAACGACCAATTCCGCCAAATTCGCCACATCGGTTTCATGAATGAACTGCACCTGCAATGGCCGGCCGTCCAATAATAACCCCAGCGGCGATTTGGCGATCAGGTTCACCAGTCCGTCCGGGCGGAAATACGAATTACCGCAAGCGGTGCACATCCGAAAATTTACCAGCTTAAAATGCTTGAGAGCGGATAAATAATATTCTTCGATTTCTTTCTTGTTAATGGCGTAGTACCATTCGCGCGGCCGTAATGGGTAATTTTCATCGATCCACGGCGGCGTGTCGGGCCAGCCGCCGTAAACGCTCACCGAACTGAAATGGATGAACTGGCGGACCGACGGCGTCTCGAGAGCGATGTTGAAAATATTTTTTGAGCCGTTGACATCGACATCGTACTCATATTTTCGATCATGTTGCGGCTTCATCAAATACGCCAAGTGGATGACGTGAGTAAAGTTCTCTCTGAAAAAAACTTCCTCGATGGCTGCTTTATCGCGGATGTCGGCTCGGACAAAGGTGAAGTTGGGATAATCTTTTTGGAAATCAAGCCCTGACAGATCAAAACCAAATACCGGGATTCCTCGGGAAGAAAAATGCTTGGCTAAAAAATTACCCACGAATCCGCTTGATCCAGTGATCGCAATTTTGATCATAGCTGTTATTTGTTCCGTTGCCGGACCACCTCAAAAAGTAAGATTCCGGCGCTGACTGATAAATTGAGCGAGTCGACGATGCCGGTCATCGGAATAGTGATAAATTCATCAGCCGAATCTTTCCACTCTTCGCTTAAACCAGAATGTTCGGCGCCCAGGATAAAAGCCGTGCCGCGAGTAAAATCAAATGCGGTGAAAGCTTTTTCAGCGCGCTTGGAGGTGGCGTAAGTGGTGATATTATTTTCAGCCAGCCAAGCGATCGTTTCTTCGCGGCTGGCAATCGCGATCTGTTGGTCGAAAGCCGCCCCGATGCTCGCCCGGATCGCGTTGGGGTGATAAATATCCAGCTGCGGATCGTTAACGATAACGGCATCAACTCCGGCGGCATCGGCGGTGCGCAGGATTGCTCCGAAATTACCGGGCTTTTCCGCGCCCTCGATCACCAAGATCAGCGGCGCGGCGCTTAATTTGATATCAACCAGCTTTAAATTTCTGGCTAAAAAAATCGCGATGTAACCGTCCGGCTTTTCCCGATAAGTGATTTTGGTAAAAACTTCTTGGCTGACGTTGGCGATCAATTTCTTATCCTTATCAACGCCGAAGAAGGAAGGATTTTCGCCGCCGTAAGTCGCGCAATAAAAAATTTCCACCAAGGTGAGACCGGCCTTGAGCGCGGCCAAAATTTCTTTATACCCTTCTACCAAAACCACCCCCTGCTTCTTGCGCTCGTGGGGCTTTTGCAACTTCAGAATATTTTTAATTTTCGGATTATCAATACTGTCAATAAAGAAAGACATTCTAGTAATACAATTTTATTAAGTTTGCTTATATAATGCGAATACTACAAATAAATTTAACGAATTTGAATTATTACAAGATAATTCGATAAATAGTTCGCGGTATTCGCGAATAATTCGTAGTATTCGCATCATACTATTTTTTCCCTTCCTTTAAATAAACTAGGTAGGAATAAACCACTGTCCCGAATAATAATATGATAATATCGGCGATGAATAAAGGCAAGCGCCAAGCTTCCGGTCCGAACCCAGAGAGGATCATCAATAAACCGCCGAAGATGAAAACTTTGCCCCCAAAACGATGCGTCTTATTCCAAACCGTTTCCGATGACAAAGTCCACGGCGTGCGAATCCCGACAAACCAGTTCGGCTTGATCTTGCCCAGATAATTTCCCAAAACGATGAAGAGTACGCCGATTGCCGCCGGTACCCAAAGATTGACGCTTAGATTAGCGCCCAGATTGTTGAAGGAAGCGACGAAATAAACCGCTGCTAGGACAGCGATGATCAGATTCCGAAAGACATTATAAGTTTTAGCGAATTCGGCGTATCGTTCTTTCCGGGGGTCAAGATTGGGCAAGAAAATAAAGAGAAGATACAAAGCGATCAGCAGCGCGGGAAAAAAGAAAGCGGCGAACGCCCGCCCGCTCCAGCCGTTGGGCTGCCCTTGGAAATTCCAGTGCGTCACTACCACCGCCGGAAAATGAGAATAAAAATAAAACGACGCCGCGATCAAAACAATAATCAAGATCGCTGAAAATAATTCTGATTTAATCGTTAATTTGATAGGGTTAGACATAAATTTTATCGTTTAAAAAATTTGATTAATTTTTCCGCGACCTCCTCGAAGACGCTCAAATTTAAGGAATAGATCTGCATCTGCCCTTCTCTCTGCACGCCGACCAAGCCGGCATCCTTAAGCACCGACAAATGATGCGATAAGGTCGGCGCCGTAAATTTAAAATATTCTCCGATCGCTCCGGCGGCCAGATCTCCTTTCTTCAAGAGTTCCAGAATCTTCTGCCGGCTCGGGTCGGCGAGCGCGTTGAAAGTTTTACTCAGTACCATATGATTTATTTAGATATTTAGACAACTATCTAAATTATATCAGCTAGTCTTGATTTGTCAAACTATAAAAAACCGCCATTACACCCGCCGGATTTAAAAAAGCGCCGGTTTTTCGACGCTTTTCGTTTTTGGGGTCAATTGCCTACATTGCAATAGTCTCCCTGTATTTTGTTGATTCGCCAGCCGGCACTGGTTCTTTCAAGACCGATAACCACTTTTCCTGTCCCTTTGAAAATCAGACTTATCTCAGCTGTCTGGCCGTCATTTTTGACGATCTCTTTTCCGATTAGTTTTGCGGGCGGATAGACATAAGGAGACAAGTTCCCGGTATAGAGGAAAGAAGAACCGAAATTTTTAAGGCCTTTTTTTAAACGCCTTAAGACCATTCCGGTTAAACAGCCGTCATAAAGCTTGCAAAGCCGGGAGATAATACGGTCATCGACGGCCGATAACTTTTTAAAATAAGGCGAATCGCTTCCCTGGGAAAACGCGTAATCATGCATCTCCCCGAGAATCGTAAGAGTGTCCTCCTTCGAAATGGAATAGAAGCAAAGTATCGCCGAAAGCGGCGAATTTTCATCATTAGCCCCCTCTTTAACCAGAAAAGAGATAGTCCCATTGCAATCTTTCTCAATCTTGTCTTCCTCGGCAACGACGACCGAAACAAGAACAAAAAGAGCGAAAACCAAGAGCTTTTTCATACATCCCCCTTGATTGTGGTTTAAGATAAATCTAAGATTTAACCGAACAGAAAAATTAACATAAAAAAATCGATCTGTCAACCATAGTGGCTATCAGGCAACGGAGCCTTTCTTTTGAATAAAAAACGGCTGCCTCACGACAACCGTCTGATCAATGATCAATTTTCTAAAGACCAAAAACTCCCTTGAAACCAGCTATCGTATCCTTCACTCCTCCGACAAGACAACAGATAAGGCCGAAGAAAACGAGGAAGCCCAGAGCATACCCGGACACAACACCATTGATGACTAAGAGCAAACTAATTGTTCTGGTCGACACCCGGCATAGCAAGATGGTGAGAAAACTGAGGGCGGCAATGATCATAATCCAGATGCCGGCGCTTACTCCAAAATGCAGTCCGGGACAGACAAACAGCAGCCCGCCAACGATCCCCATTAACGCCCCGGTGGGAAAGCAAAAAAGGAATAATCCAAAGGCAAAATACTTTTTCAGAAAATTCGAATCTTCGTTTTTCATTTTTTCCTCCTTCGGTTAAATGTACTAATTTTCTTTTACCTTAAGCCGAAAAACGATCAGCGTCAAGATTATAATTATTAAACAAAAATTGTTCCGGGTAATAAAAAGGCCTGTCTACGAAACAAGCCAGGCTGATTGTTACGATGGCGCGTCAGCCAAAAATGCGGCAGGCGGCTCGCGCGATCAAATAGAACGCCGTCAGAGAGAGGAAGTAGCTGACAGAAAGATGCGCGGTTACGCCCCCAAGCCAGTGAAAGAAAATCCGCCGCTGATCTCGGCCTAAGAGCGGATTGTCGAAATTGCGATAGAAATGAATCACAAAGATTATGACAATGAACAAGACAAACACCAGGCCATTGTAGACCGCCGCCTTGAAATTAACCTTGGCTAATTCAAGTAACGAACCGGAGAGAGCGCCCGTGACCAGGCCGGCAAAAGTAAATAACGGCCCATAGCTTAACCGGTCAAAAAAGGAAATGCGATACGTGAAATTATTTCTTTCCAACACCGTAACCTCCCTTGAAAAAGAATGTTGCAATCAGATTACAATTCCGCCCGTTTTTTGTCAAGCTAGAACAGGTTCATCGTATAATAATCCACCGGTGCGTAATCATCGGTCAAGACCGGCAGATCATTTGAGATCGGCTCCCGATAAATCGTCTGCAGATAACTATAAAGCTCGGCATTGCCACTTTGCAATTTCGCGGCAACGGGACTTTTGACCGCCATCAACATCACATTCTGGACTTGATAGGCATCGGTATTATAAACGCGGTATAGATAAACCTGAGGAAAAACTGATTTGTAGGTAGCTAATTCAGCCCGCAAAAACTTGCTTTTATCGCCCTGCAGGGCGGAGATCAGATTGACGATCACCACGCCGTTATCATTCAGGCTGTCAGAAATTTTCTGAACGGCTTCTTTGGTGGTCAATTGGTAAGGAATGGAAAGATGGGAAGTGAAGGCGTCGACGTAAACGGCGTCATATTTTTTTGGATTATTATTCAAAAAAACCCGTGCGTCTTCATTATAAGTTTGCAAACGCGGATCATCCGGCAGATTAAAATATTTTTTGGCCAAGGCAGTCATGGCCGGATCGATTTCCACCACGTCCATACTCGCGTCAGGATGATTTTTCAAAAAATCCTTGGGATAGGAATAAGCCGCGCCGCCGATCATCAGCGCATTATTAATAGAAGGATTGACCACGTCGGCCAGACGATAATATTTGGAATAGCGATAAACCAGATCATTGTCGCCATCCAAAAACATTCCCGACTGGATGCCATAAGGATCGGTGGAAAGGCGCAAAACTTGCCGGCCGGATTCCGCATCGGTCGCGGGGTAGATCCAAATTCGATTATACTGGCTGTCCACATCGATCAACTGGCTGGTGTCGGCCTGCGCATTCTTGGCCAGAAAAAAAATTATCAGCCCCAAGAGGATTATTATCAGCGCCCATCTCGTGCCGAGCAATTTTCCCGGCACGATCATCAACGAAGCGAGAATCAAGAGCGCGACCAGAAAATATAAAATATTTATCGTGCCCAGGAAAGGAATCAGCAAGAATCCGGCGGCAAAAGTCCCGACGATGCTGCCGATCGTGGAAATGGCGTATAGATCGCCGACCATCCGGCCGGTATACTGCAGATCTTTGACTTTCAATTTTACCGCGTAAGGTGAAACAATTCCCAAAAGAAAACTGGGCGCCGCGAATAAAAAAGTTGTCGCGACCACCGCCGAGACATAGACATTGCGCGTCAATTCGGAAAGGAATGATAAAAATTCTCCATTGACCATAATGATCGCCAGAACAAAAAAAGCCGCGCCCAAAATAATGATCGCCAGTTTCCTCGCGTCGGCTTCGGCATCGGCCATTTTTCCGCCCACATAATACCCGAGGCTCAGAGCGCCGAGGATGATGCCGATGAGCGAAGTCCAAACGATGGTGGAAGTACCGACGTAAGGCGCCAAAACGCGGGAACCGACCAGCTCCAAGATCATCAGCGAAGCGCCGCAAATAAAAACCGTTATCTCCAAAGAATATTTTTTCATATTATCTATTGCTTAGCTTATCAGACAGCAAAAATTTACGCCAATTATCAGACCTGATCTTCTCCAGCTTAGCCGCTTGGCTTACTTTGAATTTCCCCAACTCGGTACGCCTCAATCCGGCCAGATAAGCGCCGCAGCCGAGCTTAACGCCCAGATCGGCGGCGATCGAACGGATAAAAGTTCCGGATGAGCAATGAATCAGCAAGCGCAAGTCCGGCCATTTATATTTGATAATTTTTACTCGATAAATTTCAATCAAGCTCGGTTGGCGGACAATCTCGATCCCTTTCCTTGCCAGTTCGTATAATTTTTTTCCGCCGACTTTCTTGGCCGAAAACATCGGCGGAATCTGCTCTTGCTTGCCGGTCAATGCCGCCACAATTTTTTTTATTTCTTTTTTTGTGATTGGCTCGCCTGAATAGGTCTGCAAAATCTTTCCTTCCCGGTCATAAGTATCAGTGGTGATACCCAAACGGATCAGCGCCTCGTATTTTTTATCCATTTTGACGAAGCGGCTGATCTCCCGCGTCGCGGTCCGCTCGATCGCGCAGAGCAGAAGGCCGGAGGCGGCCGGATCAAGCGTGCCGGCATGGCCGATCTTTTTTACTCCGGTGATCCGGCGCAGACGGGCGATCACCCCGAAAGACGTCGGACCATCCGGCTTGTCGATCAAAATAAATCCCTCGTTTTTTGTTTCCGGCATCATTTAACGGTTAATGAAAAAAGCTCCCGCCAAGATTATCACGATAAAAATAAATTTCTGCGCCAGCGTTTTGCGTGAGATATCTTCTTTGAATATTCTCGGCAATGACAAAGTCAAAACCGTTCCCATAAACAAGACGATAAGCGGCTGGGTGCTGCCGACGATCCAGACCAAAGCCAGCGGCGCGAACAGCGAAGCATAATTAAAAATAATCTTCGCGATGATATTGATGACTTCATTGATCAGATTGACTGTTAAAATCACTTTGCCGTTAATCCGCAAAGCCGCAAATATCTGTCGGCGGTAGCTTCTGATCAAAAGCATTGCCAGGGCGAGCAGCACAAAACCGCTATATTCTCAAAAACTGGTCGTCCAAAAATCAGAAGCCGTTTCGATGAATTTAAACAGAAAGATATTGCCAGCGAATAAAAAAGGTTGCCAGCGGATTCTTTTTATTTTGGATTTGAGATCAACGGTCAGACCGATCGCCCCGAAGATGACGAGGAGCGAGGCGGCGATTTGCAGCAACGTCAATCTTTCGTGCAAAAAAATCAATCCTAAAAAATAAGAAAAAATCGGAATCGCCTCGCAGTAGGGAGTAGCTCGCGAGGCGTCTTCTTTTCTTAACACAAAATAGTAAGGCAAAATCGCCATGACATAAACCGCCCCGGAAACCATCAGGATAAAAATATCTTGCAGCGGAATGCGCGAGACGTCCGGCCTAGCGATAATGATGGCGGGCAGCAGCAAAAAACCGATTGCGGCCGAGAAAAAAATCAGCACGGCCAAACCGCTTTTTTGAAAATATCGGCTGACTAAATATTTATCAAAAAAAGCCGTGATGCTCCACAAAGTCGTACTCAATAACGCTAGCCAAAACCAATTCATATTCAAGATATCTTAATCCTTACAATGAATAAATTATATCACGGATTAAAATTATTATCGCCTTAACCTTGACAAATATTATAAAATGGTTTATCATATTTATTCAACTAATCAAATGAATTAATCGAAACAAAAACCTCGGCCAAGGAGCTCGTATGCGCAGATTAGTGATGTTTCTGTCCGTTCTTTGCCTGGTGTTCTTTGCCAATTGCTCATACTCTTGTTTCCACGCCCGGCGTAGTTCCGCTGATCCGAGGGATACCACTCCCAAAGCTTATTTGGTCGAAGCGATTGACAGCATCACTCCCGCCGCCTTCGACACCAATGTCGCCCCGATGTCCAGAATAAAGATCTTTTTCAAAAACAAGACGCAAACAGTCAGACTGGTGCCGGGGAAAACTTTCTTCGCCGTCACCACGGTCACCGAGCATTCGGAAAACGTCGCCTGCATTGCCAAATGCTCCAAAGGATCTTTTTCTCTTGTACCGGCACGGCCGTTTTATAACGGCATAAACTATCACGTCAGCATTGCCAATCTCGGCTGCGGCGATACGCTGCTATCGGGGATGATCAACTTGACGTTCAGAGTCAGCAATCGCTAATTTTCAAAAGGCCCGCGAGTAATCTCTCGCGGGCCTATTTTTTTAACAAACTTCGGTAATTATCTGAGGACGCCGATCTGCATATACCAGCCTTGCGGCTTCTGGCAGAGCGGGCATTTTTCCGGCGCCTCTTTGCCTTTATGGACGTAGCCGCAATTCAAACATTTCCATTCCACTTCCGTATCGCTCTTAAACATCATACCCGATTCCAGCCGGTCAGCCATCTTCACATAGCGTTCGGCATGTTTCTCTTCCACCTCGGCGATCTCATGAAAAAGATGCGCCGCTTTTTCTTCGCCTTCTTCGCGGGCTTCTCTTTCAAAATTTGGATACATCGTTCCCCATTCGAATTTTTCCCCTTCCGCGGCGTGGCGCAAATTATCCAGCGTATTGCCCAACGGATGTATATCGTAGGTATTGGTCATCTCGGTATGCCCGGTGATCTGTTCCAATTCCTCCTTGGCATGAGCGCGCTCATTGCCGGCGGTCTCTTCAAATACTTCCGCCGCCCAGATCAAAGTTTCCTTGCGGGCGATATCGGCGTAAAAAGTATACTTGTTCCGCGCCAGCGATTCGCCGGCGATGGCTTTCAGCAGATTGGCTTGCGTTTTGCTCATAAATTTATGGCTTAATTATTAATGCTCTAAAACTTTTATCTCGCCTTGATTATTGGTTGCCTTGATTTTCATCACGCCGCCGAGAGGCAAGGTCAGATAAGGGTCAGTGTGGCCAAAATCCAGATTGGCGATGATCGGCAGGCCGCGCAGCTCTTTCTTGGTGCTAATTATTTTTTCCAAAATCGGTCTGGTCATTTTTGAAGCGTTCTGAAAACGGCCGATTAAAATCCCCTTTACTCCGCTAAAACCCGGCTGATGGATCAGCGATTGCCAGTCACGGTCAAAATCCCGCGGCCAGGATTCCTCATCGTCTTCGATCAACAAGATGGAATTTTTCAAGTCAGGCCGATATTCGGTTCCTTGCAACAGATTAAAAGTACAAAGATTGCCACCGACGGTTTGTCCTTCAGCTTTTCCTTCCTGGATAATCCACCAGCCCGGATTAGGAATGAAATTCCGGTTTTCTTGATCTTTGAACCAAGCATCGTCGCTCCACTCCTGGCTCGGCAGCAGCATGAACGGTTCAGCGGCGAATAAACATTTTTGGAAATAATCCAGGGTATATTCTCCGCCCTTTTTTGCGCCAAAGGTGGAAAAATGCGGCCCTTGATAGGTAACTAACCCGGCTTTAGCGTTAAAAGCTCCATGTAAGGCCGTGATATCGGAAAACCCGCAAAAGATCTTGGGATTTTTTTTGATCAATTTATAATCGATATATCTTAAAAGCTGATTGGAATTATAACCGCCGACCACGGTCAAAATCCCTTTGACATTCTGGTCGGCAAAAGCGGCGTGTAGGTCTTCGACCCTTGAGCGGATTGAGGCCGAAAAAAAATCTTCGTCGCTTTCTTCGACGTGCCGACCAAAAGTTATCTGCAAACCCAGCGCGGCCAATTTTTCCTCGGCGATCTTTCTGGTTTCCGGCGAGATAATCGCCAGGCTGCGGGCCGGAGCGATAACGCGAACTTCATCGCCGGCTTTTAATTTTTGAGGAATGATCATCTGTTTAAGATTAAATTTTCTTATTCATAAATATGCAAGGAATTTTTTCTCCGTAAATTAAGATGATCGTCTTTTTAATCGGCTGATAGCCGTTTTTCTGGTAAAACCCGACAGCGGACAAACTGGAATTAAGCGCTAATTTTTTTATCCCTTTTTCCTTTGCCCGCTTTTCCAGGGCGGAGACGATTTTCCCGCCGATGCCGCGGCGGACTTGGCCGCAGGAAACATACATCCCGGAAATCATTTTCTTTTCAAGATTCAAAATTCCCTGACCAATTACCGACCCCTCGTCTTCGGCGGCTAAAATAAACCGCCCGCCCGAGCTGATCATTTTCCGATAGCCAGTAGCGCTGATCGAATGCTTCAGCGCCCAAATCTGCCGTCCATTGTAAAACGGCTTGTTTAATCTGCTTATCGTAATTTTTGCCAGCCGGCTCATCGCTCCGGCATCGGCATTTTTCGCCTTTCTAAGTTTCATAACTGATCGATTATATTCCAATTATATTCCAATTTCCCTTTAAAAACAATTCCTTTTGACAAAAACCGCCGCAGAGATTAAGATATCGGGAACGTCCTTTTTCTATTTACACCGGAGGTAGTCATGAAAAAACATCGCTCATTCCTAACTTGCGGCTGGATCATTTTTATTGCCTTGTCAGTTTCGGCGCAAAATGACTATTTAAACGAGAAGACTGTCACCCGCTATCTTGAAGCACATTTTTCCAGCGCCAATTCCTGGTGGCTGATTGAAGACGGGAAAGACAGCGCCTTAGCCGGAAAAATCGTGCAGCTGATCGATTATTTCGGTCGATTCAAGGGGAAGATTCCTCCCACTACCGAACTGGGTTTTTTCCTGGCTGGAAAGCCGACTTTCCGCTTCGGCTATCTTTTCGATGATTCAGTTTATTATCCGGCATCGATCAACGGGCCGAATAACAAAGCGGAGTTGTCGATCTGCTTCGTTCCTTTTCACTATCGGAACGATCGGCCATTCGCCAGCTACGACCAAAAGGAAAAACGCTTGGTTTTTTTGGCAGTCGACTGTCCAAAAAATATTTTTGCCGCTTTCTTTTTCGGCGGGTTGCAATCAGCCGCCCTTGGCTCGACAAAAAATGATCTCAGCCTCAACCGATCCGCGCTGAAAACGGCGGCCGACATCCTCGACCGCGCCAGCGAGTATTTGTTTTTCAATTACTTAGACAGCGTCTTGGCCGCTCATCGAGGCGAAAATCCGCTGGAGCAAATCAGTGTCGATGATTTGAAAAATATCGATACCTTGGTCGGCGCCGAGAAAATGGGTTTGGAGCTCGCCCAAGCGATCCTGCCGGTCTATGTCGAAGGGTTGAAATACCGCTTGATGATGCTGCATTATCGCCAACAGAGATAAGCCGGGGCTTGAACAAGCCCCGGCCTTTTATTTATCCTTGACAAAAGAGACAGTATTTGTTAATATTTTATCAAACAAAAACCTTTTCTTCTCACAAAAGGGGACAAAATGAAAAAAAATCCGATCCTTAAACGTGTCGCAGATTTGGGAGACTGTATCGCTATTGATTTACCTCCTGATCTGAAAAACCTCATTCCCGTGAAAGACGGCATGGTGATCAAAACCGAAACGCATAATCATCCGAAAGCCGGCCAGCACGACGAATTGGCGCAGGCCGAGGTCTACCGGCGCGCAAATGACCATAGCCATTTTACTTCTTTTGCCCACCAGGGAATGGCCAGAGGTGTAATAGATAAAACTCCCGTTGCGCCCCCACTCTCCAATGATCAGAAACCTTCACTTGTCGTCCCGCCCGATAGCGGCGCAACTAACCCGAATTCCGTGATCGGCAAACCATCCGCCATTCTCGAATCAAAAAGCAATCTGATTGGCGTTCGCTCACCGTCGCGCTGCAAAATAATCGGTAACGCAAAACCTCGAAAAAAAAGACAAGTTATCGCGACCATCATCCGCCAAGGCAATATCTCGGAAATGGGGATAGTGGAAATTTAGCGGCCAACAACAAACCCGGGAACTTTTTGCTCCCGGGCTTTTTATTTTGTATTTTGCATAATTGTGAGGGTCGGCGAATTCATTTCGTGACCCGAGCCTCCTTGGAAGGGGGAGTATTGATACCGCCGCGGCGGGACTGTCAAGGCGTTTCCCCCTCAAAAGTTTTATTCCATAAATCCGCCAGCCTGCAATTCCCAAAGATGGCGATACAAGCCGTTTGGTTTCTTTTCCAATTCTTCGTGCGTGCCTTCTTCTTTGATTTTTCCTTCATCGATGAAAATTATCCGGTCCATCTTGCGGATGGTCGAAAGACGATGAGCGATGACGATCACAGTCTTTTCCTTCATCAATTTCTCCAAAGCATCCTGAATCAAGCCTTCCGATTCTGAATCAAGTGAGGAAGTCGCTTCGTCCAAAACCAAGATCGGCGCGTTGCGCAAAATCGCCCGGGCGATGGCGACGCGCTGGCGTTCGCCACCGGACAATTTGATGCCGCGCTCACCGACAAAAGTATCATAGCCTTCCGGCAGGTCTTCGATGAATTCATGGCAATGCGCCATTTTCGAAGCTTTGATTATTTCCGCTTCGGAAGCTCCCGGGCGGCCATAACGGATATTTTCCTTCAAGCTGCGGTGGAACAGGACCGGATCCTGCGGCACCAGGCTGATATTTTTCCAGAGGCTTTCCTGGGTAACGGCGGCGATATTCTGGCCGTCGATCAAAATTTTCCCGCCGGTCAGATCAAAATTCCGCAAGAGTAATTTTATCACGGTGGTCTTGCCCGCGCCGGAAGGGCCGATCAAAGCGATCTTTTCTCCGGCTTTGATCCGCAGATTAAAGTCGGACAAAATTTTTCTGGTTTCATGATAGCAGAAAACAACTTCTTTGAATTCGATTGCGCCGTCTTTTACTTCGAGTTCCTTGGCGCCCGGATGATCAAGGATGTCCGGCACGGTTTGCAAGAGCGTGGTCATTTCTTCGGCGTCGGAAAAAGACCGATAAAAAGTCCTCACCATCCGTCCGAATTGCCAAGACTGGCCGATGATCATGATCACGTATGATTGCACCAAGACGAAATCGCCGGGCGTAAACGAACCGTTCCGCCAAAGACGAACGGCGAAGATCAACAGGCCGAATTCCAAAAAAACCATCAACAGCGAGGAAGTGCCGTTGAATAATTCTTCCGTGCTCCAGGCATACTGCATTTTTTTCCTGGTATCTTCAGTCAGATCGGCGAAGGATCTGTTTTCGCGCTTATGCCCGTTGAATAATTTAATGCTGGAAAAATTAGTGATAGTATCGGATAAAAAACCGGTGGTTTTGGAAATCGCTTCAGTTTCCATCACATCAAATTTGTATTTCCAGGTGGCAAAGAAAAAATTCAGAGTAAAAAATATCGCCAGCCAGATCAACGTCGCCAACCCCATCGCCAGATTACGGTAAACGAGGACCGAGACGATAACCGCCATTTCGACGATCATCGGCAATAAATTCCAGAAAAAATTATCAGTGATCGTTTCAAAGGCGCGGGTGAAGTAGTTGACTTTTTTTACCAGCGAGCCGGAAAAATTATCGGTGAAAAAAGAAAAAGATTGCAGATGCAGATGTTTGAAGCTGGCGTTATTCATTTCGGCGATCAGGCGGGATACGATCCTGATATCCAGAATGATGGCGATGCGCCAAAGCGCCCAGCGCAAAAAAGACAAACCGGCCGCGATCAGCAACAAAATCAGAGCGCTATGAAAAATCTCCGCTCTCACGCCCGGCGCGGAGATTACGTCGATGACCCGCTTAAAATAAATCGGCACGATGGCTTCGAAAACGCTCGCCGCCATAATGCAGATGGCCACGGCAAAAAACACCACCTTCCGTTTGCCGATATGGCTCCAATAGATCTTGATTGTCGTAAATGCCTTGCTTTTCATAAAAAATTACGGCTTCGGGCGCGAAAGCCCAAGCCGGTTATACTAATATATACGTAAATGAACGTAAATCGTTACACTTAAAAAGCGGCCGCGACTATCGTCGTGACCGCCTGTTTCTAATTTACTCTAACCCTCCAGTATTGACTACTTGGCGGGTTGCAGTTCGACAGCCAGCTCTTCCTTCAAAACCCGGAAGATCTCTGCCACCGGATCGGGCGACGTGAGAAACTGTCTGCCCCCGACGAAGAAATTGCCGCCGTACTCCTTTGCTCCGGCAAAAGTACCGGTCCGTTTTTGTTCATTCTTACCTGCTTCGGGAGAGCGAAGCGCGGGAATGACAATAACCGCTTCGGGATATTTCTTCCGCAGCATTGCCGCTTCTTCGGCTGAGCAGACAAAGCCGCGCGCCCCCGCGTCGTAGGCGATCTGCGCCAGCTTCTCCACTTGGGGCAGCGGCAGGCGACAGAAAATCTCCTCGGACTGCGGGCCAATTGAAGTCAGAACCGTTACTGCCAACACAATGGTCGGAGTTCCAGCCATTCCTTCGACTGCAGCCTTGACCATTTCACCGGCACCGGAAGCGTGAACGGTAACTGCCCAAGGCGGCGTTTTCCGCAAACGGTTACAGTAATTTGTTATGGTGGGAGGAATGTCGTGCCACTTGGGGTCATACATTACCCGCGCGTAGACGGAAAGGTCAGCGATCAATTCGTTTACATTGTCAATCATGGAAAAATCATTAATTTTGGCAATGCAACCGCTTGGACGCAGACGATCAAGTAAGGAAAAAACTTCTTCCCGTGGCTTGCCGTCATAGGCAACGATCAAGGGATTGATCTTTTCGAGTTCCGGATCGCAGCGTTCCATCAGTTTGTTTTCGACGAGAAAACGACGCACATGATGCAACGTCATTCCGGCCCAGACTTCGACATCGCCGAAACCGGCTTCGGCCAGCTTCTTCTGCCAGCCCTGCTGACGGTCGACCAAAACTACGATCGCGACAATGACGGCTCCGACCGCCCGAAGTTCCGTAAGCGGCGCCAACTTCGAAGCGCCGTCGGTTACGACGTCGTCAACGATCACCACTCGGTCACCGCGTTTTATATCGCCGATCAGTTTCCCTTTTGTTACGCGTCCAAGCTTGGCCTCTTCCCTGATAGTTACCAGCGGTATGCCGGTGATGACGGAAAGATGGCCGGCCAGCGGACTGACCGCGTCCGGCACTTCGACGATCCGATCAACATGCAGCCGCCGCACCGGATTTTCGTATAGCCCGGCCAGGTAGCCGATCAGTTCAGGATGGCTGCGCATGTCGCGCAAGTTGATGTACACGTCAGTAGAGCCGCCTTTTTTGAGCGGCAAGCTCCGCTTGTTGTCCCACTTGATAATACCGGTTTTTACCATCTTCTGGCACGCCTCTTCCTGCTCGAGTTCGGCCAGCCAAGGAGAATCGCTGATCTTCTTCATATCAACCCTTTCGTTAAGGTGAATATTAGTTATGCGTGTTAAAAAAGTACATTCCAATCATCACAATTTATCCGATAATTACAACAAAGTCAATAAGTTGAAAAAGGTGTCGTTATTTTTTCAAGATGATATTTTCACCAAGACTTATTCCCATTTTTTTAACCAGACCTCCGTTAACTTCCAAAACGTATTTCGCCGGGGCGGCTGATTGATAGGTCGGACAGGGGTCAGCGGTGCAGGGTAAAAAATTATTTTTAAGATCGACGATCTTTTGGTCGGCCGAGATGAAAATCATATCTAGGGGGATCAAAGTATTCTTCATCCAGAAGGATTGGATCGACTCTTGGGGAAAAATAAATAGCATGCCGGAATCGGCCGGCAACGACGGGCGATACATCAAGCCTCTAGACCATTGGGCCGGAGTCTTAGCCAATTCAGCGTGAATGATAAAATTCGGGTGGCTCGCCGACAAAACATCGATCGTCTTAGCTTTATAGAAAAATAAAAACAAATAGGCCGCGCCGGCGGCGATAATTATCAGGCTGAAAAAGATTATAAAACTCCTGTTTATAACTTTCATATCAACATAATTACTCGGTAGGAACGCGATACCTTGCGTTCTACAGCCGACGTTTCAATACCCAAGGAACGCAAAGTATTGCGTTCCTACGAATTAATAAATGGATTTGGTTGATTAAAATCCGGCAAAAATATTTCGCCCGCTTCCGGCTCCTGTGTCCAGCCATTCTCCAGTCCAAGTTCAATTTTTTTCTTTTCCGCCGCCGCGATTTCTTCGGGCGATATTTGCCGGCTCAATTCCGGAAATTCGGCCGCGCGATTCACCCCGCCTTTTCCGGAAAGGGAGGGGTAAACCGGGAAATACTGGCTCATCAAACTCAAATGGATTTTTTTATCAATAGCGGCGATCTTTTCCAGCGCAGAAAAAGTATTGGGCAAATTATTCGGCAATATCATGTGCCGAATGATCAAACCTTTTTTGGCCAAGCTATTATCATCAACAGCCAATAAACCAACTTGCCGATACATTTCCCTGATCGCCTTATCCGCCACCTCGGAATACTTTGGCGCGTGCGAATATTTCGCCGCCGCGACATCGTCCCCATATTTAAAATCGGGGAGATAAATATCAATCAACCCTGCTAAATCTTTAATCGCCTCGACCGATTCATAAGCGTTGGAATTCCAAGCCAGCGGAATTTTTAATCCTTTTTCTTTGGCCAGAACAATCGCCTGCTTTATTTCCCGCCGCCACGGTGTGGGAGTCACTAAATCAATATTAGCCGCTCCCTGCTTTTGCAGATCCAACATTATTTGTGCCAATTCTTCGACCGAATATTCTTTGCCCAAATTTTCCCAACTGATCTGCCAATTCTGGCAAAAAACGCAATGCAAATTACAGCCGGAAAAGAATATCGTCCCCGCTCCGAATTTCTCCCCTCCTTCCGAAGGAGGGGTTTGGGGGTGGTTTGCCTGTCCGACTAGCGGCGGTTCCTCGCCGAAATGCTTGCCGAACCAAGCAATTTTGATTTTTCTTTCAGCCATACTTAAAGCTTACAACAAAAGGCGTTCCAATGAAACGCCCTCTGCCCTTGTCGGGGTACTGGGATTCGGTCACGGCTCTCGTCGGCTTCCGCCTCCTCGGCCGCGAACCCCGCCTCGCGATGCGGCTCGCCAAATGCTCGCCACATATCGCTCCGGCATTCAAATCCCATCGCGAGCCAAGCAGTTGGCTCGCTTTACCCCGACAAAAAAACGGCTTAGGCCGTTTTTCCTTGTCGGGGTACTGGGATTCGGTCACGGCTCTCGTCGGCTTCCGCCTCCTCGGCCGCGAACCCCGCCTCGCGATGCGGCTCGCCAAATGCTCGCCACATATCGCTCCGGCATTCAAATCCCATCGCGAGCCAAGCAGTTGGCTCGCTTTACCCCGACAAAAAAACGGCTTAGGCCGTTTTTCCTTGTCGGGGTACTGGGATTCGAACCCAGAACCTTCCACCTACGTTCCGAGGCGGAACTTCGGTGGACGCAGCACGCACCTTCGTGAAAATGGTCGGGGTACTGGGACTCGAACCCAGAACCTCACGCACCCGAAGCGTGCGCCATAGCCAATTAGGCCATACCCCGACCATTTTCGCGAATTTAAAAAATAATGTAAGCACCTTTACCCGCCGAAGCGATTAGCGAAGGCGGGCGAAGCGTGCGCCATAGCCAATTAGGCCATACCCCGAAAAAACAATTAAAAATTAAAAATGAAAAGTTAAAAATTTAATATATAATTTCAGCCTACAGTATAAACAGTCTGTCGTCAATAAAAATATTTTTAATTTTGCATTTTTAATTTTTAATTGTTTTGGTGGGCATGGAGAGACTCGAACTCTCAAGGATTGCTCCGTACGCACCTGAAGCGTATGCGTCTACCAATTTCGCCACATGCCCGAAATAGTATCTCGTATTTAGTATTTGGTATTTCGTATATAAATTTTCTGTCTGGCTCGTTCTTCTTCAAATAAAATTAAAAATCAAAAAACTGATTTTCGATTTTATGAGCGGGAGACGGGGCTTGAACCCGCTGCCTCAACCTTGGGAAGGTCGCGCTCTACCAGATGAGCTACTCCCGCCTCTCATCGTCTTGTTTGCTCGTCCGCCTTGGGCGGAGGAAGCAAACATTCTACCGTTGAATTACTCCCGCCGTCATTCGCCGGAACCTCAGCGAAGGCGAACTTCGCCAAATCCTAATTATCAATATGTTTAATTCCAATTTCCGGAAAAACAACCTCTTCGCCAGTCGAAAGCAGAAAAGCCACGGTTGCCGCAACTTCTTTCGTATCTAAGGCATTATTCATGTCTTTTTTTAAGCCCATCTTTTCAAACATCTTTGTTTTCATTTTTCCCAAATAGAGACCAGTAACCCTAATATGATATTTTGATAATTCCTCCTGAATCGATTTAGTAAATCCGGTTATTGCCCATTTGGAGGCGGTGTAAACGGATCTATCCGCCTTGGCGTAAAGCCCTGCTTGCGAAACGACATTGATGATAAAACCATTCTTTTGTTTTTTCATAATCGGCACAACTTTTTGAGTAAGCAAAATTGTTCCTGTCGTGTTAACAGCGATTACTTCTTTAATTTTTTCGGCGTCACTTTGGTCAATGCCTCCCTCAATCCAAAGCCCGGCATTATTTATCAAGCAATCAATTCTCTGATATTTTTTCTCAATTGCGCTTACCGCCGATTCAATTTCCTTTTCACTGGAAATATCACAAACCAAAAAATCGCATCCTAATTCTTTGGCCGTCTGTTTCAACTTGACGCTGTCATGAGCAAGCAAAATAACACTGTAATCGGATGCCAATTTTTGGGCAATCTCCCTGCCTAGCCCATCGCTACCTCCGGAAATGACGACTACTTTTTTCATAGATAATAATATTATCTTGTGGACCTAGGCGGAGTCGAACCGCCGCCTCTGCAATGCGAATGCAACGTCATACCGCTAGACTATAGGCCCGCAAACTTTGTGGACAATACTGGGCTCGGTCACAGCTCTCGCTCGCTTCCGCTCGCTCGGCCGCGACCCCGCCTCGCCGTCTTGCTCGCCAAATAGCTCGCAAGACATGGCTCCGGCATTCGAGCCCTGCCCCTAAAATATTTATCTGACGAAGGTCAGTAAATATTTTGTGGACAATACTGGGCTCGAACCAGTGACCTCTGCAATGTGAATGCAGCGCTCTAACCAACTGAGCTAATTGTCCGAAACGCCAGAAAATTAGCGTGTCGGGGTACTGGCCCCGCCAGCCGGCGGGGTCTCCGCTTCGCTCCGAGAATCTCACCACTCACTTGTCGGGCTGCGCGGAATCGAACCGCGGCTACATGCACCCCATGCACGCGTACTACCATTATACGACAGCCCGCTATTAAGGCGCGCCTGTCCCGCCTTCACGGCGGGATACTACCGCTATACTATACCCCGCCCCTCACCATTTTTCACAAAAAAATCGAACGCCTCCGTAAACTAAAAACGACCTTTTGAATAGTTTACGAAAAATGGTGAGGGGTCGTTTTTAATACTATAAAACTTTACCAAAAAAAGCAAGAAATCAGTCTCTTGACTGGAAAAAATCGCAATGGCCGTTGGGCGGGACTTCGCATTTGGCCTCCGAGCAGGCTCCGGTTTCCGGATCAAAACCGGTGCAACGGGAACATTCATTGTCGGGATTGGACCAGTCGGCGACAAAATTGGCTTCGATTTCGTGAGACATACTTATTATCAGATTAATTTTTAATACTGTATTATTGCGCGGTCGAGGTTGCCTCCGGCGTTAAAATTTTGAAACTCTGGGCCATGCCTTCCAGAACCAGATTGATCTTTAAGCGATCAAACTGCTTGATCCCCTGTTCGGGAGGGTAATTCAAAATATCGTTGGAATGGATGATCGACTCGACGGCATAGCATTGGCCATTGTAAACAGTCCGGTAACTGGTGACATCGTAATAATTTCCAACGCCGGCGTCGGTGAAAATTATTTTGGTGAAATTGCGGTTGCCGATTATCACCTTGGTGGTGGTGGCAAAATTGCCAAAGTCCGAGATCAGGCAATTCTTGACCGCGCCGGGATCGGCGCTTGTCCCCACCGAAAATTTGGCTTCGCCGAAATTAGTTCCCGGCATAAATGAGCGGGGAATATTCACGACCGCCAGCAATAGACCAGTGCTGGAGGAATTATAACTCCAGTCTTGGGAAAAACCGATTTCTCCGCCGGAGAGAACGAATTGGCTGGGATGGGAAAAAGAGAAAGTATTTTCCTCGTCCGTATATGTATTGATATCTCCGGAAGATGTCTGGTTGCCGGCCACGCAATTGGTATAGGTAGTAATATCTTTTTGCGTCAAGAAAGCGTTATCGCCCTTGCTTACCAGAACCGTCGTCCCCGATTCATAGCGGATCCCCGAACCGGACCTAACTTGCGGCAAGGTCGTCGTACTGCCGTCTTTAAAGATCAGACTGACCGAACTCGAACCGTAATTAGCGCGCAGCACGCCCTCCTGACAAAAATATTTGATGATATTAGAACTGGTGGCCGCCGTGCAATCCTCTTCCCAAGGCCGCAGGCATTTCTGCTTGACTTCGCACCAAGAATATCCGGCTGAACCGATACACCCGTGCGCGTCACGGTCATTGCCGACTAATGATCCGGCTGGAGTAGGATTACTCATCTTTTCCAGCCAGGGGAATTTTTGCCGGTTAAGATACAGATATCCGCCGCCGACAACCAAGACAATAATAATGATCAAAACAAAGGTTAAAAATTTATCTTTCATAGGTTTAATGATGTGTTTAATTACGCCTCAATTATAGCAGCTTTTAGATTTAAAAAACAACCTGACGCAGGTCGGACTGATTCGGTCACGGCTCTCACTCGCTTCCGCCTCCTCGGCCTCGACCCCGGCTCGCGGTGCTCGGCGCCGGAATGCGCCTCGCACAACGCTGCGCCTTTCGAATCCTCTCATTTTCCATTCTAACTTAAAAGACCTGACGCAGGTCGGACTGATTCGGTCACGGCTCTCGTCGGCTTCCGCCTCCTCGGCCTCGACCCCGGCTCGCGGTGCTCGGCGCCGGAATGCGCCTCGCACAACGCTGCGCCTTTCGAATCCTCTCATTTTCCATTCTAACTTAAAAGACCTGACGCAGGTCGGACTGATTCGGTCACGGCTCTCGTCGGCTTCCGCCTCCTCGGCCTCGACCCCGGCTCGCGGTGCTCGGCGCCGGAATGCGCCTCGCACAACGCTGCGCCTTTCGAATCCTCTCATTTTCCATTCTAACTTAAAAGACCTGACGCAGGTCGGACTGATTCGGTCACGGCTCTCGTCGGCTTCCGCCTCCTCGGCCTCGACCCCGGCTCGCGGTGCTCGGCGCCGGAATGCGCCTCGCACAACGCTGCGCCTTTCGAATCCTCTCATTTTCCATTCTAACTTAAAAGACCTGACGCAGGTCAGGTCTTTTAAGTTAGCGGAGATGAGAGGATTCGAACCTCTGATGCCCTTACGGACATACCGCATTTCGAGTGCGGCCCATTCGACCACTCTGGCACATCTCCATTTTTTAATTACAAATTATGAATTATTAATTATAAATTTTATGGATATTAGTTAATCTACTATTTAAACTACAAAGAGTCAATATTGCTAATTTGCCAAAATTTTTTAATACCCGCTTTTGACAAAATTCGACGCGGGTGATAATTTAAAGCGTTGATCTTTGCTTGACTGAACATTTTCCTGGAGGTAAAAAATGTATTATTACAGTAAGAAACATCACAAAAAAATAAATGTCAGGGTAAGGGAAGGTTTACGGATGATCGTTGAGGAAGCGACCGGTAATTTTTCATTCGCTTATCCGAAAAATTCGCCGCTCGCGGAGGCAACACTGTTCTGGGAAACAGCCAGCAATACGGCAGTCATGAAACCGGAACAATTGAGCAACGGCAAAATCAATTATTTAACGGCGGCCAATCTCTGCGCAAATCTGTCTGGCTTAACGGCTTTCCCGGAAGAATTCAAAGAGAAAGACAAATATCGTGAATTCGTTTTTGCCAAAACGTCCAATAATCTTTGAAGCCAACCAATCATAACGCTCATTGAACCTTCCGCCCGCCAATCGGAAGGTTTTTATTTTTTTCAGAAATTAAAGCCAGCATGGCGACCAGAATCCAAAACAATGCAGCTAAATCATTTTTAAAATACGGCACATCGACCAAGCCATGGACAACAATCACAATCATTGCCGCTAATAAACCAAGATGTAAATATTTATATTCATTTCCCTTAATTGAAAATTTAAAGTTGACAATTGAAAATTTTATTATTATCCATGCAAAAATAAATAATCCCGCCAAACCCAGCTCGCTCCAAAAATTCAAAATGATGTCGTGCGGATATAAATATATTTCCACCGGCTGCCAAGTGCGGGCGCGAACGGCGGCGCTGTTAATCGTATCCTGATGAAAATTAGGATCCGTACCATCATCATAAAAAAAACCTTTCTGGTGATACGGCGCCACGGCAGTTTGATAATTCCCCAAACCCACGCCTAAAATTTTTGCGTTGCCGTTTAACATCATCAAAGTTTCCTTCCATTGCAAGCGGCGGATCTGACCGGAAAGATCATGGGCCGTAATTTTTCTGATGAGCGGTTTCTCGATCGGTGGATAAAAATAGATTCCCGCGCTGGCCACCAGGACAATGATGATAGCCGCGATCCGCGCTTTTTTATTGGCGTATAAACAAAAAATAAAGGCGG
Organism: Candidatus Falkowiibacteriota bacterium; assembly: GCA_963747695.1. Classification (GTDB taxonomy): domain Bacteria; phylum Patescibacteriota; class Patescibacteriia; order Patescibacteriales; family WJLG01; genus JAQTUZ01. Next base: position 305,750 of record CAVVFV010000010.1, read on the forward strand.
CGGCGGCCAGACCGATCAGGGCGCCGTCGGATTTGGCAAAATAAATCGCGGCTAATGACAAAAGGATGATAAACCCCAAAAAGGCTTTGGATAAACCGATCGCAGAAATTCTTTCTTTTGGTAGCGGATAACAGATTTTCTCCTCAAACGGCGTGCATTCCTTTTTGGCCGGCAGTAATAAGAAGCTGAACAGGACCGGAATGATGGGGCCAAGATACAGGCCGACCGCGTTGGGATAGCCGAAAAACGAGACCGCCCGGCGCGTGGCTGCCGCGGCCCAGAGCGGATTATCAATCCCGATCCCGGTGAACTTTTGAAAAATCGCGTAGGCGGAAACAAGCAAGGCGCCAACCGCCAAGCTCAAGCCGATTTTATTCAAACCATTCTTGCCGGGAAGAATATTGAGGATCAAGACATACAACAAGGCTGGTTCAAAAAAATAGGCCTTCCACAAACCCAAAGAAGCCGCAGAGAAATGAGGCAGACTGGCCGCGAAAAGTGAAACGATCAACAATAAAATGATTTCAATCCCAAAAGGATATTTTCGCCGGCCTTCCGCGCTGCCGCCCTTTCGCCACGGGCTGTTCATTAAAAAATCTTTAACTGAATATTTACCGTGCAAAAAATCCCAAAACTTTGTTTTGAAAACAAACCAACAAAAAAAAGCGATCAGGATCATCGCCTCCAAAAGCGTCAGCGGGACTAATATTTTGAATCTAACCAAATACAAAGGCAGGCCGGCGATGACGAGCATCACGGCCCAGTCTGACCTTTTGAGCGACAAGACAAAAAAGGCGAGTAAAAATATGGCCAAAAATATTGCGTAACTCATAACGCGTAGCGCGTAACGATTCTGCCGTTATGCGTTACGCGTTATGCGTTATGTGCCGGTCACTGCCAACATATACAAGCCGATGATGATCAGCAAGGCGCCGATGACTTTTTGAAACAAGACTTCGCCGCCCAGTTCTTCTTTCAGCACTTTTGGATATTTGGCGGACAGGAACATCACGATGACGAAAAGGAAGATATATTGAATGCCCTGCAAAGCGTTGGTGACGGCCACGCTGCCCATGCTGACCGCCCGATTCAAAAGAATAAAAGCGAAGGCGGCCAGACCGCGGATCAAGAAAAAGAGCACCAAATTTTGCGGCTTATTGCTGTGGCCGACATGCTTTTCTAAAATCAATTTGCGCCACGACGGGATCAGCAGCATCAGATGCACGCCGATGAAACTGCCCATTCTCGACCAGACAAAACCGCCGATAAACGGCTGGGTGGAATAGACATATTTGATCAGCACATAGAATACCGCGAAGAAAAAAGCCGCCACCACCGAATTGACGATCAATCGGCTGTTGGGGCGGTACTCGGCGTGAATTCCGCCTAAGGAATTGCCAAAAACAGCGCGAACCCGATTGGCCACGGCATGCAGCTCATAAAACCTGGTGTGTTTGACTGAGATCAGCACACCGCCGATGATCAAAATCAAGAATGCCAGCAATTCCCGTTCGGTCAGCTGCTCGTGCAGAAAGAAGAAACCTAGGACAAAACTGAAAACGGGGATCAGCGCCCCGACGATCGGCACGACGCGCGTCGCTTCCGACTGATGCAAAGCTTTATACCAAAAAATCAAAGTCGCCAAAAAAATCAGGCCAGCCAGCAAATCAACCCCCAGCTGCTGCCAATTAGGAACCCAGGGGTCGAGGAAAAGCAGGAAGATATTCAAGAAACTCCAAATGCCCACATAAAAAGCATAAGCGACCGAAGAGTGGACCTTCTTGGAAAGCAAGAATTTATCGCCGACATAGACGCCGGCATTGATCAGATAAGAGATGGAGGCGATGGCTAACCACATAATCAATTAAGAATTAAGAGGGAAGAATTAAAAAATATATTTATTATAACTTTTTTTTAAAATTCTTCACCGCTTTTATAAAAATCGCGGTATCGGGAAATTTTTTCCAATCCCAATCGGATTTGCCCGCCAGAGAGGCGATAACTCTTCTTAAATATTGCGCAGGCAGCGGCGAATTAACTTCCGCGACATATCTTTTCCCGACAGGCGCTTCCACAAAAAAATATGATGACTTTGCCTTCCGGTTTATTTTTCTCAAAGGCGCAAATGCTCTTATTTCTCTGAGTTTAAAAAACTTCTTAAGATATCTAATGATATCAACTTCGAGCGGCACAAGGTGAAAATGGGCATGATCAAGGCAGCCGCCACCTTTGAAACAACCGAGGCGAGGGCCGTGTTCAAAGACGACAACTTCGGTTTTATAAAATTTAGTCAACTTTATCTTCACCCTTTCCAAAATTTTTTCCAACTCTTTTTCTAACGGCGCCGGAATATCTCCGACTCCTTGATAGTGTTTTTTTGAGCAGAGCAACAAATATCCTTCAATCCCCATCGAACCGAGAGCCGGAACTACAAAAAAATTTTTACTTTCCAATAAAATATTTTCTTTTTTTACCAGCTCTTCTCCTAAGGCGCAGCAAGGTTCCTCCATACAACTCTTCTCTCTTAATTCTTAATTCTTATCTGATTGTCGCGGCAGATTTCCGCGTAGACCGCGGCGCTCGGTCGGGCCGTCCGCTTGAAAGTCTGGCGATCCACCGAATAGAGGCCGAATTTCATCGCATATCCCGCCGCCCATTCGAAATTATCCAAGAGCGACCAGTGAAAATAACCGCGAATATCTTCTCCTTCCTCGATGGCTTGGTGGACATAGCGCAGATGATCGACGATGAATTTTGCGCGTTTGGAATCGGTTGCATCAGCAATACCATTCTCCATGATATAGATCGGCTTATTGAAACGCCGCAAATCTTTTAGGATGCCGTAAATGCCTTCGGGAAAAATCTCCCAGCCGAAATCGTTGACTTCTTTGCTCAGATTCTTGAGAAAGGGCGGATACCAGACGATCCGATTGGAAAAATAATAATCCAAACCGATGAAATCACATTGTTTATGCACCAGACTGATAAACAAATTATTGCAAACCAAATTCAGAAACCAAGCCAGCAGTATTTCCGGAAACAACCAGGCTCTAGCCGGATAAAAATTATCACCCAAGTGAGTGAAGCCGACGTTGGTGCGCAAGTTTGCCCGATGGATAATTTCATACGCTTTTTTGTGCGCCGCAGCGAGATTTAAGAAAGTCTTCGCTCCCAAGAACCAATTCTTCTTATTCGGCGGGAACTCGCCGATAAAATAACCTTTATGTACATGGATCGTCGGTTCGTTGACCGTAATCCAGAAATCGACCAGATCGCCTAATTCAGCCACGACAAATTCGACATAGCGAGCGTAATAATCAACGATCTTCTTATTCGCCCAGCCACCTTCGTTAACGACCCAGAGTGGGTTGGTCCAATGCCAGATTGTCAGCACGACCTTGATATTTTTTTCTTTTAGATTCATCAGAGCTTTCCGGTAATGTTCGATCTCGGCACGATTAAATTCTCCTTCCTTAGGTTCGATCCTGGCCCATTCGATCCCCAACCGATAGGCACCGCAATTCAAAGCTTTGACCATTTCCGCATCTTCTTCGTAGCGGTTATAAGAATCGCAAGCGGTACCGGCGACAAAATCGCGATAATTCAATTTCTTTTTACGCAATTCCTTCAGCCTTTTTTCCGACATCTCCCACTGGCTCCAATCATTGGTGATGCCGCCTTCGATCTGATAAGCCGAGGTGGAAACCCCCCAAAGGAAGCCTTCGGGAAATTTTAAAATTTTCTGTTCATTTTCCATATTGGCATTATAGCAAAATCTTTGTGCTTTTGGAATTATTGGCCAAAAACAAAAAACATCCTGATCAGGATGTAAAAATTCCCTCGACACTAAGCTCTTTATTACTTCTTACTTCCCTGTCCGCCTTGGGCGGATGACTTCTGCCTTAAACAGATCGCCCCGTTCCTTATAATTCTTAAAACAGCCGAAACTGGCGCAGCCGGTCGAGAGCAGAACGATGTCGCCGAGTTCAGATTCTTGTTTGGCGATTCTAACAGCGTCTTTCATATTATTGACTACTCGTAACCCATAACTCGTAACCCGTAACTCTTTTTTTAACCGCTCGGACCCTTTACCTTTGAATAATATTAAAAATTTTACTCGCTTATTTATTTCTTGGGCGAATTTTTTGAAATCCGAGCCTTTGTTGGCGCCGCCGGCCAAGAGAATGATATTTTTCTTTCCCGCGAATGATTTCAAAGCGATAACGCTGACATCCGGCACCGTGGCAAAACTGTCATCAAAATAGCGCACGCCGTTAATTTCGGCGACAAATTCCAGGCGATGCGGCAAGCCTTTGAAATTTTTCACTGTCCGAGCCACGATTATCGGCTTGATCTTCAAAATCTTAGCCACCGCAACTGCGGCGGCGATATTCTCCTTATTATGTTTGCCGATCAAATTGCTGACTAATTCCGATTTTCCGTAAACAATAACCTTTGCCGGAGTTCGGACGCCGTAATCCTTAATCTGCAAATCTTCATTGACAACTAGATAATCTTTCTTGGCCTGATGAGCGAAAATATTCGCTTTGGCGGTCCAATAATCTTTCATCGATTTGTGATAATTCGGATTGTGCGGATCAGCTGGAGCCAGATGTTCTTTGAATAAATTAGTTACCACGGCGATGTGTGGGCTAATATCCAAATCTTCCAATTGAAAGCTGGATAATTCCAAAACAACATAATCATCCGGCTTAATTTTCTCGATAAATTCAAACGGCGCATTGCCAATATTCCCACCGAGAAAAATATGGCGCTTTCGTAGGAACGCAAGATTTTGCGTTCCTACCTTAAGAATTTCATAAATCAGCGACGAGGTTGTCCCCTTGCCTTTCGATCCGGTGACGCCAATGATATTTTTCGTCGGACATAATTGAAAAAATAATTTCATCGGGCTGGATATTTCCACGCCGGCTTTCTTAGCCTTGAGCAGATTGGGATTAAAAAGCGGGTAGCCGGGCGAACGAAAAATAATGTCAAAATCCGCCAGATGCTTATCGTAATCCTTGCCGGTCATCAAATTTATCCCCGGCATTTTATTCTTCCGCGCCAATTCCTTAATCTCCAAAAACCGATCGCCCAATTCCGCCGCCGATTTCGGATCGCAAACCGTAATATGCAACCCTTGCCCCGCCGCAGTCTCCGCCGCGTGACTGCGGCGCAATAAATATTTCACCAACGCCAAATTCTCCACCCCCAACCCGAGCATGGCAATCTTCTTATTCTGCAAAAATTTTAATTTATCCTTTATCATGCGTTTTTCTTACTTCTTAATTCCTACTTCTTACTTTCTTGTCCGCCTTGGGCGGGTTACTTCTTACTTTCCAGCTTTTCCAATTCTCCCCAACTCTCCCCGATCTCAATATCCACCACGACCGGAACTTTTAATTTTAAGATGTTGCGCATGATGTCCTGAATGCGGCCGGCCGCTTCTTTCATCTTGTCTTCGCGCATCTCGAAAACCAGTTCGTCATGGACTTGGATTATCATCTTCACGCTCTCGGAATATTTTTCGTCAATTAAATTTTGAGTGAGGATCATCGCCTTCTTGATCATATCGGCGTTTGTGCCTTGTAGCGGCGTGTTGACGGCCATCCGTTCGGCGGCGGCGCGGACCGGCGCCACTTGCGAAGTTATCTCCGGCAAGTAACGGCGGCGGCCAAATAAAGTTTCGACATAACCATTCTTGCGGGCGAAGGCCACCATATCTTCGGTATAGGTCCGGATATTCTTGTAGAGATCAAAATAATGCTCAATGAATTCCTTGGCGCGGTTCAACGGCATATCGGTATTCTGCGCCAGGCCATAAGGTCCTTGGCCGTATAAAATCCCGAAGTTGATCGCCTTGGCTTCCTGGCGCATCTTTTTAGTAACGTCTTCGATCTTTACATTATTAATGGCGGCCGCGGTGGAAGTGTGGATGTCCAGGTTGCGCTCGAAGGTATCGATCATCCTTTTGTCGCCGGACAAATGGGCGGCCAGGCGCAATTCGATCTGCGAATAATCGAGCGACACGATTTTCCAGCCTGGTTGGGAAATAAACGCCTTACGGATTTCCTGGCCGAGTTCGGTGCGGATCGGAATATTCTGCAGATTCGGATCAGAAGAAGAAAGACGGCCGGTCGCGGTGACAGTCTGGTTAAAGCTGGTATGGACGCGGCCGGTGATCGGATTGACGAGCAGCGGCAACGCCTCAATATAAGTAGATTGTAATTTAGCCAATTCGCGATACTCCTGGATCAACGGGATTATTTCGTGCTCGTGCTTTAATTTTTCCAATTCATCGGCGGCGGTCGAATAACCGGTCTTGGTATGGCCGATGCCGGCCGTGGAAATATTTAATTTCTCAAACAAGACTTCTTTCAATTGCTGGGTGGAATTAATATTAAATTCGCCGCCGGCCAAAGCATAAATCTTTTTTTCCAATCCCGTGATCCGCTTGGCTAATTTTTTATCCATCGCCGCCAAAAAATCCTTATCAATTTTCACGCCATTATCTTCAACGGTGGCCAAAACCGGCACCAGCGGCATTTCGATTTCTTCGAACAGCTTGGTCAGTTCTTTGTCGCGCAGATGCTTAGCCAATTTAGCTTGCAGCCGGTGGGTGAAATCCGCGTCCTCGCAGGAATAGAGCGCCAGCTTGGCCGTCTCCACCGTGGCAAAAGTTTTCTTATCCTTGCCCGATCCGAGCAAATCTTCCGTGCTGATTTTTTCAAAACTCAACTCGGAAAAAGTCACGGCATCCAGATTATGCTGCCTGGTGCCCGGATTCAATAAATACGAGGCGATCATCGTATCAAAATCGATTCCTTTCATATCAATCCCGGCGTGCCGCAGAACGCGCAAATCAAATTTGATATTATGCCCGCACTTCTTGATCTTCTCATCTTCCAAAATCAGTCTCAACTTTTCCAACCAAGGGTTAATATTTTTTGAACTAGTTTTTTCTTTAGTGTCAAAAAGACTATTTTGATTTTTCTTCTCTCTTATCTCCTCTCTCTTAACTGAAACATAATAGGCCTCCCCTTCGCGCCAAGAAAAACTGATGCCGAGCAATTCTTCCAGCAGCGGATCAAATCCGGTCGTTTCCGTATCGATCGTAAATTCTTTTTGCTTAGCAAGCGCCGCCAAAAATTTGGCGAATTTTTTATCATCGTCAACTAAAGTATATTTGAATTCAGTCCGATTGCGCTCGAACTTGTCCGCCGTGGCCTGCGCATACGCGGCTTTATCGGAAACTTTGAAATGGGCGGAAACCAGATCCTGCACCCGCGGCAGTAACGATTTGAAACCCAGCTCGCTGAAGAGCCCGGCAACTTTTTCGCGGTCAAAATCATAAGCGCGGCATTTTTCCAAATCGAATTTTATCGGTACATCCAGTTTAATGGTGGCTAGATCTTTTGATAAATAGGCATCTTTCTTATGTTCAAGCAATAAATCAACAACCCGGGGCGGAATTTGGAATTTGGAATTTGGAATTTGGAATTTTTTATACAAATTATCCAGCGTCCCAAATTCTTGCAAAAGTTTAGTCGCGGTTTTTTCGCCGATGCCGCGGACGCCGGGAATATTATCGGACGGATCACCGCGCAAAGCTTTGTAATCGATCATCTGGTCCGGCGCGAGGCCGTATCTTTCTTTGACTCGGGCGTCATCATAAACAACGCTTTCGCTTAAGCCATGCCCCATGGTAAAAACTTTGGTCGAAGAGTCGACCAGTTGCAAAGTATCCATATCACCGGTGACGATTATTTTTTCCACTTCCGGACCGACCGTCTTATCGATCGTGCCGATCAGATCATCAGCCTCAAAACCTTGCAGCTCGAAAATCGGGATATTGAAAGCCTTGGCCACCTCTTTGACGCGCGGAATCTGATCATAAAGATCTTGCGGCGCCTTAATTCTGGTAGCTTTATATTCTTTATATTTAAGATGACGGAAGGTCGGACCTTTCATATCCAAAGTCAGGGCGATATAATCCGGTTTCAATTCGCGCCAGGCCTTCAATAAGACCGCGGAAAAACCATAAACTGCGTTGACCAATTCGCCGTCTTTGGTGCGCAAAGTCGGCGGCAGAGCGTGAAAACTGCGGTGGATCAAAGCGTTGCCGTCGATAATGACTAATTTTCCTTTCTGTTTAGACATATGATTATCAGTTACCTAATTATATCACAATCTTCTGAATAAAATTAAAGCCGTTGTTATTCCTTGAATGAACAACAACGGCAAATTTTTAACCGGTCTCATCACTTCCTCCTGGCGGCTGCGGTTTGAAAAAATTCCCGGGCGTTGGGCTGATTAGCGTCTTCGGCCGGAATTTCATCATAGGCCTGAAAAATTCTTGTTTTCAAGGCCAACGCTTGCGCGATTTTTTTCCTGATTAAATCCAATCGTTCGTTCTTGACCTCGCTCGCGACATTAGCTGCGGCTTTTTCAGCGTCAGACAATTTGGTTTCGGCGGCGAGTACTGCTTCCATGGCCTCCACCAGCCGATCAACTTTTTTTTCTTCAAGCGCTTTGTCAATCGCCACTGCCGCTTCCAGGAAAAGATCAGGAACCGTCTGGCTGTTAAAATCGCTGGTTAACATCTTTCACCTCCTTTCCGGAAGTTTTAAAAAATGGAATAAAGGGCTGTCTACCGCTAATCTATCACACTTTTCGCAGAAAATCCAGAGCGGCTTCCGGGCGGGTTCAAGGACAATTCTTCGCCTTGCGCCAACCGGCCTGAACCGCTTCCGCTTCAGTGCAAAACCATTTTTCGCCTTTGCTTTCGTCGATTACCGTCTGATCATAATAATCGCAGCCGGGAACGTGATAGATTTTCTCGCCGCTCGCGCTGATATTCCCTTTGATCAAACAATTATTAGCTGCCGTTGCCGGAAAGGAACTTGAACGCGCCGGCGATAAAGTGACCGCGCTTGGCGGAAAATTTACGCAAGCGCCCGGCGCCCAGAGCCCCGCGTGATTTTCCTGGGCCAATTTTTGCGCGGTTTTGAATTCTTGTTGATATTGATAAGGAACTTGATAAGTATATTCATAAGCAAAACCGTCCTGGATTGCCTCCAGATTATAAAATAATCCGTCGCTCCGCCAGACATAGCGTAACGACCTTCCATATATATCTTTATCATCCTGGCTCGGGTCGGCGGCGATCCGTACCTGCTGTCCATCAAGTAATTTTTTGGCATTATCAGAAGCCTCTTTACCAAAACATTCGACCGGCTTCCGCGGATCCACTACTTCCGGCGTGTTGATGCCGATCAACCGCAACCGCTCGGTCTTACCATTAATTAAAATATCAATCGTATCGCCATCGACGACCTTGATTACCGGATAAAACTGCGAATTCGATTCCCCTCTCGAGAGGGGTGGCGCCGCCGCGGCGACGGGGTGTGTTATCGCGGCAGAATCCGAAGCGATCGAATTTTGGACTGACAACTTTTCCAAAACGACCTGACTGACTGCGGCCGCCACCGGTTCTGCCACCGTCTTGTCTGTCGTCACTGCCGGATAAGATCCGAAATGCAACCGGGACGCCAAAATTAAAAAAACAAAACCCGCCAGCAATAAAAACAAGGTTTTGTTTTTTCTCCGCATATCTTTTCTTAACTATTCTAAAGTCTCAAAATAATCCGCGGCGGCGGTTATCAGATCGCTCGGTTTTTCAACAATTCGGAATGGTTTCCCTTGCCGCAAGGTTTTCGGAAAATGAAACCCCCAAGTGACGGCAATCGCTCCCACGCCCATCTTTGCCGCCTCGCGCATATCACCCAGCGTATCAGTGATAAAAACACAATCATCCGGGATGATGCCGTATCTCTCAAAAACCATTTTAATTTTTTCAACCTTGCTTTGATGAATATCATTGCCCAAAATTTTCGCGAAATGATCCGCCAACCCGGCTTTTTCCAAAAAATTCTGAATCGGGCTGGTGATAGTGGAAGATACAACGACCAAAAAATAATTTTTTTCCAACGCGATGATCGCCTCTTTTATGCCGGGCACTATTTTGACTTCCTTTTCCATCCGCGGGATATATTCCGCGAAAAAATCAATCCCGTGCCGGCATTCCTTGGTATGTCCGTTTACCGGATCTTCCCAATCATTAATATTTCCGTCAAAGCGCCGGCGATAATCTTTTTCGCTCAACCGCGGACAAATCATTTTATTAATTTCAAAAGCTAACCCGTAAGAATCGGCGATGACGCCATCGAAGTCAAAGAGTAAATATTTTTTCATGCTCAATTGGATTTTTAATTATTTTGGTGAGTTGTCTTATGTCGCCGGGAGTTGTCAGATAGATTCCGTGGCCGGACGGCAGCGTATATAAAGTGATATGAGTCGGCGGCACTTCAATTTCTAGATGGTATTTTTTATTTAATAACGTAAAAAAATTATCCAAGAAAGAAACATCCGCCATGATAACCACCGTTCGCCGCTCATTTTGCTCGACAAATCTGAATTCATCGCGGAAAGCCGTCAGAGAAACATCGTGCGCCTTGGTAAATTCGCAAAAATCCTTGATGACTGACTTGGCAAAATCCGGAATCGCAATCTTATTTTTTTCAATGATCTTTCCGATGCAAACCAGGCTGACATGAAAAGATGATCTCAACGCCAATCGATATCCTTCAACTTCAATCTCGCGCGGCAAATCCCTTAACTCTACCGGCAGCACAATATTCTCCCACTCCAGAAGATATTTTTTCTTCCCGCAAAGATATTTATTTTCCATAAAATAAAGCTACGCCTCTAATTTAATGCTGTCATTGGTGACAATTTTGCCGTAAAAATCTAATTTTTCTTGGGTATTATCGTTGATGCCTAAACTCAAATAACTTTTATCCTCCGCTTGATAATCCCAGAATCTTTCGCTATCGCCTTTTTTAAAAATCTCTTCTCCTTCAATTTCTTCGGCGACGGCATGGGCCGCATACTGAAATTTGAATTTCTTTCCGTCAAAGTCAAGCTCGGGCGGAAATGGCTGTTGAAAATGCGTTGGCGTTTCTTTAACCAAAAGAAAGATATTTTCTTTCAGGTCATCGGCAAAAACATAATCGTCGCTCAGAAAACATTTGATATAAAAACTGCCATCGTCAAACCTGAATTTGACCACTTCTTTAACGATAAAATCCCGGCCCTCAACCGACAATTTAATGTTTGGTTTAATTTTTGAGCGAAACTCCTTTACTTCCATAGATAGCCCCGGCTATGAATAAAATTATTCCGTTTCTAAACTCTTTTCCCAGCCCTCAATGACTTGCAAAGCCTGATTCTCTAATTCTAAAAAATGAATAAGCTCGATAGGGTGTCGTGTAAGTCGATTGATTGAATTAAGATCGTGCTTTCCTTCGTAGTGTTGTTGGGAAACTCGTTCACGGCTGCAAGCATAAACTATTTTGGGTACAGAAGCCCAGATTGAAGCAGAGAAACACATCATGCAAGGTTCCAGCGAAGAGTACAAGACAACCTTTCTTAAATCCCTAGTTTGCAATTTTTGGCATGCCTCACGTATTGCCGCCGTTTCCGCATGGCTTGTCGGGTCATTAAGTTGCTTGCCGTTGCTTATTCCAGAAGCCAAAATTTCTCCGTTTTTAACAATGATTACTCCAACGGGAAAACCACCCAAAGCAACAGACTCCTTTGATTTTTCTATCGCAACTTGTAGAAATTTTGCGTCATCCATATTTTAAAAAGATGTTTGTCCACGACAAAGGTCAGATTGAAAAAAATATGTGGACCAGAGGAGGTTCGAACTCCTTACCTCCGCGTTGTCCCGCACCTTTTTGTGGAGATAAGGAGACTCGAACTCCTGACCCTCGCGTTGCAAACGCGATGCTCTACCACTGAGCTATATCCCCAAAAAAAGGTGCGGGACGGCGCTCCCTGTCCCGCTCCAGTTTTCAATATTAAAACAAAGATTTGTTTTTTTTATATATTATTTAAAATTTCGAACCCTATTCTTCTGCAAAAACTGGGGCGGGATACCAACTGAGCTACTGGCCCAATTCATAAATAACCAATAATCAATATCAAATATCCAATAAACATTCAAGTCGAATAATTTTTGAATATTAATTTATTAAAATATTTTTTTGATATTGGTTATTTGATATTTGATATTTTTTTCTAATTATCCTCTTCCGGCATTGATCAGCGGCGACAAGAGCCACATCATAAAATCGCCGAAAACATTAGTCGCGAGCATCACTCCGATGATAAAGACCAAAATTCCCAACAACTTATAGCCCAGGCGCGATCCGCCTTCGGTGCCTAAATATTTTTCAAAGAAACCGACTCGACCGAACATATTTAACATCGCCTCTGATTTAATTGTGATCAGCGCGCCGACTACGGCAAGCACCAAGCCGAGGATGATACTCATAAGATTTAATTGATTAAATTATTTTTATCTTAAATAATCCAACGGATTATACAGCTTGCCGTTGATATGTACTTCAAAATGCAAATGCGGACCGGTCGAATTTCCGGTCGAGCCGATCAGGGCGATCACGTCGCCCTTTTGCACCACATCGCCTTTCTTGACCAATAATTTGGAGGCATGGGCGTAGCGGGTGAACATCCCGCCGCCGTGATTGATCTCCACCATATTCCCGTAACCGACCGTGCTCCAGCCGGCAAACTGGATCGTCCCCGATTCAGCGGCATAGATCGGCGTTCCCAACGGATTGGCGATATCGATTGCCTGATGCTTCCAGGAAAAATATTGCGTAATCGTGTGGGTGACGGTCGGCCAAAGCAGCTTCCCCGCGGCGGCGACAACTTTACTCGGACTTAACAAACTTTTGAGCACGTTCAGCGGATTGTAAGCTGCGGCTGTTTTGGAGGCGGGCGGCGCGTAATAAATTTTGACGCCTCCCGGGATGAACAGGCTTTGTCCCAGCGCCAATTTCGTATCATCCGGCAGATTGTTAGCCGTTAAAATATCACTGGAATCGACGCCGAACTTATTGGCGATCGACCCGAGCGTTTCCCCTTTGGCAACCTTATAAGTAATTCCAGTCGATGGCAAGATTACCAAAGTATCACCAGGCCTGATTAAACTGGTGGCGCTCAAATTATTTTCCCAAAGGATCGTATTGACGCTGATATCAAAATTAACCGCGATTGAACTGATCGTATCGCCCGACTGAACCGTATAATTGATCGATGATTTGCGCGTCTTTATGCTCTTTTGGGTCGTGGCTACTTCCGGCTTAACCAGCATCCCGTCGTTCTGTGAACCCAGATCGGCCAAGCTGGTATCTTCTTCGACCGGAGTGGAAGTGGCAATGGTCATTTGATTAACAGCCACTTCGCCATTGTTCAAATATTGCGTCCCAGTTTGCGGCATCGCCACGCCGGTGGCGGCCGTTTCTTCGATCAGCCCGCCATCGTCGGTGCTGCCGACTTCACTGGTGATCAGTCCGGCAATGATGGTTTTCCCGGCGTTATCAAACAACGTTTTGGCGTTGGCTTGCTGGCTCATGATGCCGGAGGCGCAGATAATCGCCACCAAGATCGCCAAAAAAATATGCACTGTCTTACGGCTCACCAAAAAAGAAAAGAAATTTCCGCCCAGCCGGCTCCAGCCGACTTTCTTGGCAAAAGAAAAATAGGCCAGATAAGCCTTGGCGAATAATTTTAAGAAGATAAATTTGCCCAACGCGATCAAGGGTCTGGCCGCCAATGACAAAAAAGCCGCTAAAAAGGTTTTGAGCCAGGAGAGCAGCTTCATAATTATCAGTAATATTTCGACGATAATCCGCTTGATTGTCTCGTTTTTTCGGGGAATATTATTTATCGGTTACGGCTCTCATCTTAACATTTAAAAGACTGGCGGTCAATTTGAGTTGCGCCAAAATTCTACTGTTATATTGCTATATTGTTTGACTATTTTTCTCGTTGCGCAGCAATATGGCAATATAACAATATAACAATTCGATTGTCCTTTAAAAAACTTTGTGCTAAAATTATGGTATGTTAATAAACTAATTAAAGGCGTCTGAGGGACTGTCGCCAAATACAGTTTTCGGCCTAAATTCTTATCTTTCGGCAAATTTCGTAAAAAATTTCTTAGCTGATAAACCATATCACCTAAAAAATTTTTTACGAAATTTGCTCGAAATCTAAAAATTTATGCTCGAAAGAGTATTTGGCGACAGCCCCTAAAAAGCGTCTTTAGAGGGGAGGTGAATTATGAACAAAATCGTCAAGTATTTAATGATCGTGGCCATGGTTTTGGCCATCGCCGTACCGGTCCTTTCCATGCCAGCTTTGGCAACAACTCTGGATCTGGGCACCAGCTATGTCAACAATCAGGTAACCGGTCTGGGCACCAATGATCCGCGCACCATCGCGGGTATCGTCATCCGCATCGCCTTGGGTTTCCTCGGCGTTCTGGCGGTAATCATCATCCTGATCGGCGGTTTCAAATGGATGACCGCGGCCGGCAACGAAGAGCAGATCGAAGATGCCAAGAAAGTTTTGATGGCCGGAATCATCGGCTTGGTCATTATCCTGGCCTCCTGGGGTATCGCCACCTTTGTCCTCACCAGCCTACTCACGGCGACGACAGGCTCTTAGTAATTTTTCCAAAACTAGTTTTAGGAAAATTGGTGGGTCTTATTCCTAAAGTAAGACTCACTGCCTTGGACAGAAATATTTTGTGTTCAGAGCAGTAAAAAATTCATCATAAAAATATGTCGGTAAAAAAAATCAGCTTGTTTTTTCTGGCCCCGCTTCTTCTTTTAGGAATTTTTGTGTTATTTTCTACTGCCCAAGCTTCCGCTCCTGACCACAGATTAATTGCTCAAACCACCCAAGGAGACGTTAACAATGCCGCAGATAAACTCAATTCTCTCCAGGATACCACCCAGGGAAATTATGGCCTGGATGAAGCCTCGCAAAACACACCCTTGATTGATAACACGCCGCAGCAGATCGTCGGCACGGTAATCGGCGCCGCCCTTTCTTTATTGGGCGTGATTTTCTTTTTACTGATCATCTACGGCGGCCTGCGTTGGATGCTCGCCCAAGGCAATGAGCAGGAAGTGGAAAAAGCCAAAGAGGTGCTGATCGCCGCGGTAATCGGCCTTATTATCGTCCTCTCCGCCTACGCCATCACCACCTTCATCGGCACGCAATTGACCGGCGGCAAATAAAATCTCCGCTCTTAAGATTATTACACCAAATATTTTAACCTAATCATCAAGCCCCCCGATGTTTATTCTTTCCCCCCTTGTTTCGCTCCACAGCAAACTCATCGCCTACAGTTTTGTGGAAAATAGCGGCGTGAATGAAACCGCCAACCAGGCCGGTTTCTCCGGCCCGTCCGGCCAAGCCGGCGTCACCTCCATCACCGGCACGGTTATCAGTGTGATTTTGTCGTTGCTCGGCGTGATTTTTTTAGCCCTAACCATCTACGGCGGAATAATGTGGATGACAGCGGAAGGCAAAGAAGAGCGGATCGAGAAAGCCAAGAATATCATTATCAACAGCGTAATCGGACTGGTTATCGTGATGGCCGCCTATGCCATCAGCTACTTTGTCATTAATGCTTTAACCCAAGCGCCGCCGACAGTATGAAAAAATTTTTTGGCCTACAAATTATTCCTATCCTCTTTTACTTATTGGCTGTTTCTTTTTTTCCTGTTCAAGCAGCCGGTAATTTAAGTAATGCTTTTGATACGAACACCCTTAGCGCCGCCTCCGGAAACACCGCCAATGCCGGTACCGATGTCTATCAAATTATCGGAACAGTGATCCAAGCTTTGCTCGGCCTGCTGGGAGTCATCTTTCTCTCGCTCATAGTTTACGGCGGGGTCAGTTGGATGCTGGCCGAAGGAGAAGAAACTAAGATTGAAAAAGCGCAAGGAATCATCCGTTCGGCGATTATCGGCTTGGTCGTGGTGGTTGCCGCCTACGCCATCAGCTTCTTCGTAATCGGCGCGCTAAATAAAGCCGCCTTGGGTAAATAGCGATTATTCCTTCAAAATATTTCAATTGTATGAAAAAAATAATCAAAAGAATTTCTGTCTTGGCGAGTCTGCTTGTTTTTTTAGTGCTCCCTTATTTTGTTTTCGCTGATTCTCCGATCAACGCTTTGCAGAACGTGGGCAATGCCGCCGGTTACAGCAAAACGACCAACGAAACGACCATTTCGGTCATCGCCGGCACAGTTGTCGGCGCCGTCTTAGGCTTGCTGGGCGTCATATTTATCATTCTAATAATCTATTCTGGAATAATGTGGATGACGGCCTCAGGCGATGAAGCTAAAGTTGAGAAAGCCCAGAAAATCTTACGAAATGCTATTATCGGATTAATCATTACGGTAAGTGCCACAGCAATTTATCTTGTGGTTGCGCAAATTTTCTCCGTAACAATCGGCAACCCTTCTTGATTACGAATGCCCGGCGCCTAACAAAAGAGATGCCCGAGGAGGAAGAAATATCACTTATTGATTAATATATCATTAAAAATATGAAGAATGCTTTAAAGGTAAAGATCTTTGCTTTCATAATACTGCTTTCTGCCCTTTTTACCTCAAGCTTTGCCAATGCCCAAGTCCCCGGCAGACAAGATCAAAATGCTGCCTTTGCCAAGGCCGCCAACCTAAACACTGGCAGTTCCGTTGGATCGATCATTGGAGTCCTCATTACTGCCGCGCTTGGCCTTTTGGCCGTAATTTTTATCATCTTATTGATCATCGCCGGTTTCCAGTGGATGACCGCCGAAGGCGATGAGGAAAAAATCAATAAAGCCAAGCAGACCATCAGCCGCGCCATCATCGGCCTGGCGATCGTCATCGCCGCCTATTCAATCACCTACTTCGTCTTTAATGCCTTAAGCAGCGCGTCGGTCGGCGGAACGCATACGGTCGGCGGCAGCTGAACAAATCAAATTATCCACTATCTCAAATATATGAAAAGGACCATCAAATTCGATGGTCCTTTTAAATTTCCGACTTTGGGTCTTAATTTGCCCATACGTGCCAATGGCCGATCTTGCCGTGAGATTTATCGACTGGCGATGGAACGTGGAAGATATGAAACCTGGAGTATCCTTCCAGAAAAGAAAATTTTGCCTCGTATTTACCGGGAGGAAGCAAAAGCGAATCGGCGACATAATCCAGATTGTATTGCTGGGTAGTAAACCGTTCGTTCTGAACAGAATTCAAACGGCCTGTCCCCATCACCACTCCGTCCCGATCATAAATTTTCCAATCAACCGCCTCGCTGAAGCACTCATTAAATATAAACCCGCGATAGCCGGTGCTGTCACCATAGACCGGTAATTTCTTGATCCGATGCATACTTATATGCCTTTCCAACGAATGCCGATCAAGATAATTGGCATTAGAATCGAGTTCATAGCCGATCCCCTTGGGCCCGTAATTGGCAACATTTTGCCGATAATCCCAGGCCGAATACGAGGCACACCCGCAAATCACCGAGAGCACCGCCATCAGCAATGCCAGTTTAACTAACGGATTCATATGATCTCCTTTGAAATTGGGTTTAGGTACAAACTATTAAAATAATAGCAATTTTAACTTAGCATAATTAATGCTAATTGTCAACTATACCCCTGCATGATATCTCAATCTTCATCTTATTAATGATTCCCCCATATAATTAAGCACGGGCAATCAAACATCTATCAAATCTCGTCGAAGCTAGAGCGAGATTATGCGATCCCTGCCTACCGGCAGGCAGACGCCACTCGCCAGTAGCCGAGGCGGCCATGGCTTCCTCCCAAGGCGGACAAGCTGGCGGCTTTCACATAAAAAAATTCGCATTATCTAAATTCGTATCATTCGTAGTAAAAAAAGAGGCCCAGACGGGCCTCTAATTTTTTATAAAAAAATAATTAAATAGGCCTAGTTCTGAGCCCCGACCTTAAAATATAAATTGTTTATTACTCTACCTTATTCCAATTTATTTTTCAAGGCTGGATAATCTTACTATCGACTTAGGTAAGATCGGCCTTCTATCCATCTTTGTAGAACCTGAATAAACTTGAGAACATCAGATCCTGCTATTTTTTTATTTTTGTTTTTGCGTCGTGTCGATTCCGACAAGTTAAGACGAATAGAAAGCAAAGAAATTTCTCCTAGTATTTTTTCTAAGGGAGATTTCTCTTGACTCGGTTTTCAAAGATCAGGAAAGGACTATAAATCTCGTTAAGGAACCATATTATTGTCTATTAATATAATACCATATCTAAAATTGCACGTCAATAATAAGTCAAAAACATCGCGTTACCGCTACTTAATTATCTAAAATTAGCAAAAAAGCTGTATACAATTTGTATACAACTTTTAAGTTATGCACTGCTTTAGTCCACTCTGGCGTAGACTAAAGTCGGATACTTATGCACTCAAAACACAGGTTATCCACAGTTTCCTTCATCTTTAGTACACTCTAAAGTGGACTTAAATATCATCGTTTTAGCCTCATTTTCGAATACAAAAGTCCACTTTATAGTGGACTTTAGATGCATGAATAAATTATTCATTCAGGAATAAAAAACCTTAAATCGTAATAAGATGGATCGCTCTGGGTAATCCCGCGGCAGTCTCGGGATGCCGACTTTGCGTCGGCAGAATCTCCGCTACATCGGCCCCTGGCCGTGAGCGGATCCGCGCACGCCTACGGCGACTTCGCGGAGAACTCACAAAAAAACAGCCAGCTATAAAATAGCTGCTGTCCAGTTTGAGGTCTGGGTGAGAATCGAACTCACGATAAGGGTTTTGCAGACCCTTGCCTTACCACTTGGCGACCAGACCAAATCAGAAACTTGAAATTGGAAATGAGTAAATCCAATTTTCTTAGAATTAGCTGCAACGACTTTTTTCCTCCTTAGCTTGCTTTAATATACCAAACCGTTAAAACAAAAACAAGGGATTGCCCTTGCCTTTGTTGAAATTTTTTTATATCAAATGTTATTCCAGTACTTCCATTTTGGCAACCTTAACGCCGAAACTTTTCGCATCAGCGCGGCTCAACATCCAAACATCGGCATGCTCTGATCCGTAGCGGGCATTCATCCGGTCTCTGACCACAAAAACTCTGTCTCCGAAAAGCTCGGGGAATCTGACCTTGGTTCCCATCTTAATGCCATTTATAGCCACAGTATCTTCCTGAGCATGCTTGCATAAATCAAACCCGTTGGCGGTTACACAGGGCGTCTGGTCGGTCTGGCCGATATCAGAATTATACGCGGTAATTACCGCGGTAACCGTATATTTAGCCTCCAGGCCCTTGTTTTGGGGCAAATGGCTGCTTTCAGACTGCTCGCTGCCATCAATCATTACCTGGGGATTAAGGATATCAATTATGCTAAACCCTTGATTTTCCGGCGCCAATTGATAATTAGTAATATTACCCGAACTAATGCTGGGATTTTCCGTATCAGCAAAAGTCGGAACCGGGAATAGGATGAAATTAGCTAACATAAGCAAGGAAATTAAGAGAAGTAATCTCTCGATTAGCTTGTTTTGGGCTAATTTTACATATTGTCTAAAATTGTTCATAATTTTGTGGAAACAAAAAATCCTATCATCAAGATAGGAGATATCGTTAATCGAATATCAATGCAGCATAGCATATTTAAACAATCTTGTCAATACTACTAGGCTGCGACGTATTATATCTTTTTAGCATACCTGCTAATAAAAATCAAGGGCTCCGGTGCTCAACGGCAATATTTCCCGACAAAAAAAGACCGGGCCGCTGCCCTGTCTTTTTAAAATTATTTTACTTGGACGGCTCAACGGTAATGACTTTATTCTTATCGCGGTCGAGGATCCGGTTAAAAATGAATAGCTGCTGCAAAATAGTTAGTAAAGTTACCAGCAACCAATAAAGAGTTAGCCCGCCCGGCAAGCTGATACCGATAAAAACCGTGAAGAGCGGCATAAAATAAAGCATTTGCTTATTCAGCATAGCGGTCATATTCTCATCCTGGGCGCCCTTGGTGCTAATGGGCGCTTTCTTGGTGTACATCATTTTTGCCTGGAAAAATTGGGCGGCGCCGGCCAAAACCGCCAAAATCCAATTCGGCTTGGATAAATTGAGGAAACCAAAGGAAATGACATTGATAACGTCGGGCTTGGCGATAAAAGGATAGACCAAATTCAGCGATCCCTTCATCAGACCGGTACGAAAAACCTGATAGACGGCGATCAGGAACGGGAGCTGGATCAAGAGCGGCAAGCAGGACGAAAGGGGATTAATCTTATTATCCTGATAAAGTTTGATCATCGCCTTGCCCTGTTCTTCCTTGCCCGGGAATTGCTTCTTGATTTCTTCGATCTTCGGCTGTAAATCCTGCAAAGCTTTCTGGGACACAATCGATTGTTTAGAGAGCGGCAGCAAAATCACCCTGATAATGATAGTTAAAAGGATGATGGCAATGCCGATGTCGTGCCCGGGGATGACGTCATAGAGCCAAATCAAAAGATTGAGCAGCGGCTGGTAAAAAATTATTGTCAGTAGGTGAACCATTTAATAGCAGTTAAGAATTAAGAGATAAGAGAGAAAAATTTTCAAAATTTATCTCCTATCTCTTCTCTCTTATCTTATTATGCTGGGTCGATACCGCCTTTATTCCAAGGATTACAACGTAAAATGCGCCAACAAGCCTTGATTCCGCCCCGGACCAAACCATATTTTTCAAGAGCATTGATGGCATATTCGGAACAGGTGGGATGAAAGCGGCATCGTCCGTAAGGCGCCAAAACCTTTAAAGGACCGTGATCCAAAGATAAAGTACGCTGATAAAACCGAATAGCCTGGATGACGATCAACGAGGAATAATGATTAAGCTGGCGAATTAAGCTTTTCATACTTTACTAGCGGGCATTGCAGGCTAAAGGCTTAAACAGCTCGCCTTCATAATATTCTCAATCTTTTCAAATTATCAAGCAGAGATTTTTGCAGCTGAGAGAATTCAGTCCCTTTGGCCGCGGGCAGCACAGTGATCACGATATCAAACCCCGGTTTCAAATTCGCGATCTCGGCGCGCAATATTTCCCGGATTCGCCGTTTGATCTTGTTGCGCTCCACGGCTTTCTTGCTCACTTTCAAGCCGATCATTATTCCCAGGCGGTTTTCCTGGCGGCCGGAAGCCAAAACCTTGACCCCCATCAACTTATCAAAATTCGACCGCCCTTTTTGCCAAACGGCGTCAAAATCCTTTTTCTTTAGTAAACGATTGGCTTTTTTTAACATTTAAACCGAAATGCCACGGCCGAGAGCCGTAGCATCAAAATGGTAATCTCTTTATTTAGATAATCTTTTGCGGCCCCTGTCGCGTCGTCTCTTTAAGACGTTGCGCCCGTTTTTGGTTCTCATTCTTTTACGAAAACCGTGCTTCTTTTTCGCCCTTCTCGCGTTAGGCTGGTAAGTTCTTTTAGTCGACATAGATCAAATCGTTCGTTTAATTTTAATTTAATCTCACTATAACACGGCAAAATTGATTAGTCAATCATTCGCGGCCCGTTCGATATTTTTTTTACTATCTTGCCAAAAGACCGCTTTTGCTATATAATAGAGTTTGACAAATATAAATTTGGCGAAGAAAAACTTTGCTTAAGGCTCAGTTTTTTTAAGTTTAATTTTATGACCAAGGAAACCAAGCAAGGTTTAGACAAGGAAACTCTGGAAAAAATCAAAAAGGATCTTACTGAGCGGAAAGAAAAAATTCTGGCCGATTTAGGCGAGATCGCCAAGAAGGATCCGAAATTGGGCGAAGATGAATATAAGCCGGCTTTCCCCGAATACGGCGACAAACCCGATGAAAATGCCCAGGAGATCGCCGAATATACCACCAACTTGGCCGAAGAGGATATGCTGGAAAAAACTTTGCGCGATATCGATTCGGCTTTGGACCGGATCAAAAAAGGTACTTACGGTATTTGTAAATATTGCAGCAAGCCGATCGACCCGCGCCGCCTGATGGCCCAGCCGACCGCCGGCGCCTGCATCGATTGCAAGACCAAATTGCAAAACAGCTAATAATTTTATTCCCCTCCAGGGAGGGGTGGCTCGCGCCGCCTTGTCCGCCTCGGGCGGAGCGAGACGGGGTGGGTTTAAACCGGGGAAACACCGAGTAGCAAATGGAAACGACTTCTAAAAATAAACGCATATCAATTAAGACGGTTATCTTTATCATTCTGGCCGTCTTTTTTGTTATCGCCGACCGTTTTCTGACGGTTCTTTCATTCAACGGGTTACTTGACCGGCCGATCCCGATCATTGGTAACTTTTTCACCTTAAATTTCGTAAAAAATTTTTATATCGCCTTTTCCATACCTTTTTCCGGCCCCCTCCTCACCGCCTTGATTGGCGCAATAATCCTAGCTTTGCTGATTTATTGGATAAAATTATTTATTCCTTATTCCCGATTTGCTATTCCGAATTCCGTTCTTGCCCCCTTGACAATATTAATATTGGGTGCTATTCTTAATTTTACTGATCGTATCTTATATGGCTTTGTAATCGATTATTTCTCCCTGCAATATTTTACAGTATTCAATTTAGCCGATATAATGATCACTCTTTCAATTGCCTGGATGATCTTTACCATAAGGAAAAAATAATATGAAGATTCAAATCTCAAATCAAATGAAAAGAGAGATGGAGACGGCCGCGCAAAGAATTTTGAGCGGCGAACTAACCAAGCTGACGCTTCCGAGCAATGGGGCGATTGAACTTTCAGCGACCGACAATGGTGGAGAAAAAATCGAGTTGGCCGGCGGAGCGGTTTATGTCCGATGCGACGAGATTCTTGGCAACACCCCTTTGTCGGACAGGAAAATGATCAATCAGTAACAAAGGGGAGGACTAGGCTTTTCCCCTTTTTTGATAAGCAATATGGAAACTTTTTACATCAACCCGGAAAACAAAACCGAGCAAGAAGGCGGCCGGATGGAAACGGCGATTTTCAATGAAGATCATATTGAAAAAACTGTCGAAAAAATAAGAAAGTCGGGAAAAAAATTGGGCGAAGGAAACTACGCTTCAGTTTTAACTTTGTCTGATTCTTCAAACTATTGCGTCAAAGTAAATAAGGCCAATTCGGGCGACGAAAACGATCCGATCGAAGAGCTTGATTTTATGGAAGTCGCCAGGGACATGGGCATTAACACGCCGACGCCCCGCGCACTGGTTATTGACGGCGAAGGAGAAAATAAAAAAATTTACACTTTCATGGACACCATTGACGGCCTAAGTTTGCGCAGCATCATGGAATCTGATTCGCTGAAAAAAATTCCGGACTACTTTAATTTTTTTGATTTCTTTGAAAAGCTTGAGGCCGATGTAAAAAAAATGAACGAATCAATCTATCACCGCGATATCAAGCCGGAAAATATATTGCTTGATAAAAACGGCAATCATTGTATTATCGATTTCGGCCAGTCAAAATGGATTAAAGACTTACATTTGAATGAAAATATGACGTTTGCCGGAGATTTAACTAATCTGCGTAAAACCAAACTGCTATTTGCCGATTTTCTAAAAAGCAAGAAGATGGATTTAAAGAAACAAAGCGAATTACATCAACAAAAAAAATAGACTCTCTGACAGGCAGAGAGTCTATTTTATTTCGACCATTCTTCTTTCTTTCCCGAGGTGCGCAATTTTGATCGTTTTTTTCCTCTTCGTTAATGACCCTTTTACTTTCTCCGGCCACTCGATCAAACAGACCGAATCTTGATCGCCAAGATAATCCCCGGCGCCGATCGCGGCTAAGTCGCGGGCGGATTTCAGGCGATAGGCATCGATGTGACAGAGGTGTTTGATGGTCGGATTGTTTTTTACCGGATAGATTTTCATCAAGACGAAAGTCGGACTGTTGATATTACGCTTGATGCCCAGCCCCAAAGCAAAGCCGCGGGCAAAGACAGTTTTTCCCGCGCCCAAGTCTCCGGACAAAGTATAGACCTCGCCGCCTAGAGCACGCTTGGCCATGGTTTTGGCCAGCGCAATCGTTTCTTTTTCCGAATGAGTAATTTTTTTCATTTTATGTTTCACCTAAAATTCTGATGATCGAGCAGAATGGTCTAATGGCTTTTAAAGCCGCTTCGATTTTTTTATCCTTGGGCAATCCCTGCAATTCGACGAAAAAATAATAGTCCCAGGCTTCCGCAGCCGTCGCTTTGGAATGAAGCTTGGTCAGGTTGATATTCCGCTGGGCAAATTCGTTAAGGATGTCGCGCAGGATGCCGGGACGGTCATAAACCGCCAAGAGCAGCAGGGTTTTATCCGCGCCCAATTTCTCGGACAATTGCGGGGAATCTTTTTTGGCAATGATGTAAAACTGGGTGAGATTATTTTTTTTGTCTTCGATATTTTCAAACAAAATTTCCAAGTGATATTTTTCGGCCGCGATCCGGCTGCCGATAAAAGCGACACTGGGGTCGTTACTGGAAAGGATCGCCTGCACGGTGCTGGACTCGACTTCCAGTTTTGCGGCGGGAAAATTCTGATCAAGCCAATTCCGCGCCTGGGCCAATGGCTGGGCATGCGACTTGACCACTTTGATCTGTCGGGCATCTTTGGTCCGCGCCAAAAAATACAAATGCACCGGTAATTCATAAGAACCGACGATCCGCAGCGGATGCCGGACCAGATTGTCCATGGTTTCCTGGATCACTCCTTCGGTCGAATTTTCCGCCGGCACAATGCCGAAAATCGCTTCGTCATTGGTTACGGCGCTAAAAACTTCAGTGATGGTCGAGCAAGGCATTTCTTCGGTCGCGCCGGGAAAAACATCGCGCGCCGCTTGATGCGAAAAGGTTCCTTCCGGACCCAAATAGGCGATTTTCCCTCGCAAATTATCCAATTTGATCGTGCCGGCATTTTTTTTCAATTCCACCGGCTGGCGATCGAGCAAGGCGATCAATTCCACCGCCTTAGCCTGCGCGATGGGAATAAAACTCTCCATCGCCGCCGCGGTTTCGGCGAAACCGGCGACAAAACCGGTCCGGTCTTTTTTCGCCAACTGCTTGATAATTTTTTTCGCTTCGCCCAAAAATTCTTCGGTCAAAGCGGCAAAAAAAGGATTGGCCATTTCCAGATCGGCATATAGTTCGGGATTGCCGCCTAAAACTCGACCGGCCACGACGCTCTGCAACCGGAAAACCGGCGTGGAAAAAACATTGAGCAGTTCAAAATCCTGTTTCTGGATCGTCCGCGCAAAAATTATATTGATAAAATGAGTAAAGGCTTGAACCACGGCCATCTGCCGGTCATGATCAGCCGGCGAGCTATAAATTAGTTTTGCTCCGTTATCTTTAAAAAGTTTGGCCAAATATTTTGTCCACTGATTATCCCGGCCGGAGCAGAAAACTATCACCTGCTTTTCCAGATTCGACACCAGCGGACCGAAGAGGGGATGCATCCCGGTCACGCCGCAGTCCGATTTGGTTTTCATCATTTCGGCCATTGGCAATTCTTTGAGCGAGGTTAAATCGCAAAGCAAGGCCGCGGGGCGGACTTCGTCGCGGATTTCCCTAATCACTGCCGTGACGGCCGGGATCGGCACGCAGATAATGACGATATCGCATTTTTTCGCCAACTGTTTGGGAGTCAATTCGGTTTTCCTGCCCGACACTAAAACTTCGAGTCCTACACCCGCAAAAAAACTCTTGAACCAGCCGCCTAAACGGCCATTGCCGCCGATAATTCCGATCAGCGGTTTTTTATGATCGATTTTTTTCATCGCTTCTTATTTATTTACAAAATCCAGCCAGGAAAGATATTTCTTGTTTTGGCCGTGGATGGCTGCCTGAAAGGCTTTAGCCAGCTCGGCGGTTACCTTGGACTTTTTAGCATAAGCCACCCGGCCAATCTTGCCAATCGCGGTTATTTCCGCCGCCGTCCCGGTAAAGAAGGCTTCATCGAATTTTTTCAATTCGGCGAGCTGGATATCTTTTTCCACGACTTTATATTTTAAATCCTTGGCAATTCTGATTATCGAATCTCGGGTGATGCCCGGTAGTATCGATCCTTTTTTAGGCGTGATCACGGTTTTGCCGCGGACGAAAAAAATATTTTCTCCCGGCCCTTCGGCAATAAAGCCTCTCGTGTCAAGCAGCACCGCTTCATCGGCCTGATGCTTATGGGCATCAAGGGAAGCGAGAATCGAATTAAAATAATAGCCGGTAACCTTGGCAGTCATCATCCCGGACCTGGGGTGCAGCCGGATGAATTTAGAAATATGCACTTTGACTTTGTCGTGACCCAGATATTTTCCCCAAGGCCAGGCGGCAATGGCCAGCTCAACCGGCGCGCCCACCGGCGAAAGCCCCATTTTTTCTCCGTAAAAAATCAGCGGGCGGATATAGCACTCTTGCAATTTATTTTTTCTGATCAACTCTTCGGTCGCGCGGATAATTTCCGCCCGGGAATAACCGATCTTCATCCCCATCACCTCCGCCGAATGGAACAGGCGATCGACATGTTCTTCAAACCGGAAAATTGCCGGCCCTCGTGACGTATCGTAACAGCGGATCCCTTCGAAAACTCCGCTGCCATAATGCAGACTATGAGATAACAGCGGCACTTTAGCCGATTTAAGGGAAATAAATTTCCCATCTAACCAAACCAGATTATTTTTCATATTACCTAAAATTATTGAATTATCTGAGATTTATTATACCTTCCCAGCGTGGCCAGGTCAAAATAAAAACATCCTGCCTAGGTCGGATGTTTAATCTTCTTAGTGGGCAATATAGGACTCGCCAGTGGATGAACCCCCGGCGCCCGGTCGGACTTGCCCCGCCCCATTTACGTTTTTTGTGGATCCAGTAGGATTTGAACCTACGACCTCCTCGGTGTAAACGAGGCGCTCTAACCAGCTGAGCTATAGATCCCCATTATTAAATAATGGTAATTAGACAAATGGGGCGGGGTGAATAAACCGGATGCTCTAACCCGCCTCGACGAGCTGAAACTCGTCTTCGGCGAGGCGGGCCAACTGAGCTAATTACCCTGAATGCTCCCTGTCCCGCCGTGGCGGGATAACCAGTTGAGCTATAAGCCCAAAACTATCTTATATACAAATAGATTTTCGGTTGTTCGGGAAGGCTGTCGACTTGGGCCGGGGTCCAGCCCGGCATCGGCCAAGTGTAACAAATTACTCTGGCGCCCGGCTTCAATTCCTTTTCCATCTTTACCCGCAATTTTTGCATGATGCGCGGCATCAGAAAAACAAAGATCGCGTCGGCTTCCCCCAAATTTATCCCCCAAAAATCGCGGAAATAAATTTTCGGCTTATCCTTGCCGCGGAAAAAAATAATCTTGAATTTAGCGATCAAATAGGGGAGCAAGGAAATTTCAAAGCCTTCGGATACGGCTCCGGCCGCCGCGGCGGCAAAAAGAGTCCGGCCGTCGCCCGCGCCAATGTCAAAAAATTTTTCTCCCGCTTTCAGCCTGGCCAGCTTGATCGCCCGCTCGACATCTTCCCGATACATCGGCAGCCAAGGAGCCGCCCGCCAAGCCGCGTAAACAAAGGTTAGCCCGAAAATAAAGACAATTAGATAAATCCAAATCATAAAAAATATCCTAAATCAAGCGGCCTAAATAAAGATCTAAAATTGTAAATTGAAAGTAATTCTGTGCCCGAGAGGAGACTCGAACTCCTAAGGCCTTGCGGCCGCTACCACCTCAAGGTAGTGCGTCTACCAATTTCGCCACCCGGGCTATTCAAAAATGACCGTGTAAGTCACACGGTCATTTTATCTTAGTATGCTTTTTCTTTCAATCTCTTATTATACTCGCCGCGCAGATAATACAATTTGGATTTACGGACTTTCGCCTGTTTCTTGATGACGATCCGGTCAACCGTCGGAGCATGCAAAGGAAAAATCTTTTCCACGCCCACGCCTTCGGAAATCTTGCGAACCGTAATCGAAGCGCCGGCTTCGTTACCATGTTTCTTGGCGATAATCATACCATCAAAAAACTGCAAGCGTTCTTTTTCTTCGCCCTTGGCGTTCGTCTCTTTGATCTTCTGATAAACGCGGACGGTCATTCCCGGTTTCAATTCGGCAGGAACAGCCGCCTTGCCTTTAGTGTCTTTTTCTTCCGTCTTAGCCTTAACTTCAGCCTCGGCGGGAATATTTTTTTCTTCAGCCATATTTTTAATCAATTAAGAAATAAGAATTAAGAAATAAGAATTTTTTCAGCTGGCTCTTAATCTCCAATCTGATTTCTGTTATTTTTAATATAAAAAATAGAATTCAGTGATTCTATTTGAGATTAACCCTTTAATTCAAATCTTTTTCAATATTATAACAAAAACTTCGGAATGTCAATGTTTTTGCATTATGGATCCAGAACAAAACACAATTGGCTAAAATTAATCGTTTTCCCCCTATTTTATTCGTTTTTCAACCTCGGCCAAAATTATCGCGAAAACCTGTTCGATCTCCAAATTTGTCGTGTCCAAAACGAACTCGTAATTTTTTAAATCAAAGACGTCAATGTTAAAATATTTGGCATAGCGCATTTTGTCGCTTTCCCGTCGGGCCATTAGGCTTTTCAAAACATCTTCCACCGATTGCAAATTTTTTCCTTCATTGCGCTCGCCGCTTTTTTGCAAGGCGCCAAAAATTCTTTTCGCGCCTTCGGTGAAAGAAACATCCAAATAAATTTTAAAAGATCGGGGGATAAAATACCAGGAAGTCCGGCCTTCAATGATAAAATTATCCTGCGTTTCACCCAGATTTTTTTGATATTCATCGACTTCCAAATCAGTCGAGGGATCGGTTTCACCCAGCTTATTATATTCTGCCAAAGTCAGCCCGCGCTCCTTGGCCTTTTCCCGCCGGATGCCGCCGATATAATAACGCGGCCAGCCTAATTTGGCCGCCAGCATCTTAGCGATAGTTGATTTTCCCGAACCTTCAGCACCCGATATCGATATAATCATATAAATTCATCTTATCACCGGCCAGCGACAAACTCAATGTCATATTACATAAAATCCAAGATTCTAAGCACTAAATCCTAAACAAGCACAAAAATTCAAAATACAAAATTAGGAAACGTTTTGAATTTATGATTTTGAGCTTTGAATTTAGTCCCCTTTTGGGAGGGGTGGCCGCGCCGCGCGGACGGGGTGGGTTAGGATTTCGGATTTTGAGCTTCGAATTTTTGTAAATACTCTACTTTGCGGTATAATAATAAACTAAACGTTAAAACATTTCACGATATGTATTTGGAGAAGCTAGATATCCAGGGTTTTAAATCTTTCGCCAGCAAAAACACGCTGGTTTTTCCGGCTGGCAACAAAGAAAAGAAGGGAATTACGGTGATCGTCGGGCCGAACGGTTCGGGCAAATCCAACGTCGCCGACGCGGTGCGCTGGGTTTTGGGCGAACAGAGTATGAAGACCTTGCGCGCCAAAACCTCCGAGGATGTCATCTTTTCCGGATCTTCTTCCAAGGGCCAGCTGGGCATGGCTGAGGTTTCTTTGTATTTGAATAACGAAGACGGCCAAGCGCCGATCGATTTTTCGCAATTGGTTATTACCCGCCGCATCTACCGCGACGGGGAAAGCGATTATTTATTGAATGAAGCCAAGGTCCGGCTGGCGGATATCCAGATCCTCTTAGCCAAATCCGGCGTCGGCCAAAAAACTTACAGCGTGATCGGCCAAGGAATGGTGGAGTCCTTTTTGGCCACGACCGCGAGCGAGCGCAAAGAATTTTTCGATGAAGCCACCGGGGTGCGCCAATTCCAGATCAAGCGCGAACAATCTTTATCCAAACTGATCGCGAGCTACGAAAATTCCGGGCAAGCCAATATGCTTTTAGCCGAAATCGAACCGCGCTTGAAAAGTCTAACCCGCCAAGTGAATAAACTGCGCCAGCGCGATGAGATTGAAACCGAATTGAAAAATATCCGCACCGGTTATTTCAAATTCGTCTGGCATAATTTGAATGATAAATTTTCCGAATATAATAATAAATATTTATCTTTGGAAGAGATTTTACGCGGCAAAACCGCAGAATTATCGCGGCTTAACGCCGAACTCGGCAAAATGGAAGAAAGCCGCGAGACTGAAGAATACGATAGATTGAGCGCGCAAGCCGCGGAAATCCAAAAGCAGCGCGAAGAAATTTTAAAAAAGATCGCGGCCACCGACGCTGAACTGACCCTGCAGTTGGAGGCGTCGGGCAATTTTGATCTTTCCTGGCTCGTTAGCAAAGAAAGCGAACTGAAACAAGAAGTCGATCATGCCGAAAAGGTTCTCGCCGATTTGCAGAACGAGTTAGCGGCGAAGAATAATTTGGTCAAGAATTTCAGCGATGAAAAAAAGGTCTTGAATGATAAAATCGAGGAGATGAATAAATCCTTGCGTGAATTGTCCGGCTCCGGCAAAGGCATCGCCCGCGATGAAAAGAAAATCGCTTCGCTCTTAAGCGAAATAAAAATTGAATTGGAAAAATTGGAGGAAGAAAACGATCTAAATAAACTTAAAGAATCATTGGGCAGATTAAAGCCGCTTATTTCCCAGGTCATCGCTTTGAGCTCGGCGGGCGTCGATAATGAGGCGTTTTATGCCAAGCAGCATGAAATCCAGGAAGGCCTTTTGCGCTTAGCCAAGGAGAAAGAAGAGCTGATCGGTCGCGCGCTTGATCCGGAAATGGCCGCCAAGTCGCTCGAGGAAAAAATCAATTTGCTGAATGAAAATCGGCGCCGCCAAAAAAATGAGCTGGAAACTACTTCAGCTAAAATCAAATCAAGCGGCGAGAATAAAGGCGACACGGACGTCAAAGACAAAAAAAACAAGCTGGAAGTTGCCCTCAAGGAGATCGATTCGCAGGTCGGAGCGATAAAAGAAAAACTTAATGCCTTCAATCGGGAACGGGAAGAAAAACGCTCCCGGCTTTTCCGCCTCCAGCGCGAAGGCCAGAATTTGCAGCAAGAGATCAATCGGCTTTCCAACGAACTCAATGTCATCAAGATCGATTCGGCCAAATATGAAACCCGCTTGGAAGATCTAGAAACTGAGATCCGCAAAAATTTCGCCGATCTCAAAGACATCAAGGAAACCCGGACGCCGGAAAATATCAATACTTTAGAAGCGGAAATCAAGATCCGCCAGCTGGAAAACCAGTTAAGCCTGATCGGCGGCATCGACCCGGAAGTGGAAAAGGAATATTCTGAAACCAAAACCAAATTTGATTTCTTAAAGGAGCAGGTCACCGATCTGGAAACGGCTATCGGCACACTGGAGGGAGTCATCAAGGAATTGGATGGCAAGATCAAAGAAAGATTCGACAAGGAATTCAAAGAGATCTGCCATAAGTTTGAAGAATATTTTAAAATCTTGTTCAATGGCGGTTCGGCCAAGATCATCAAGCTGGAAGATGAGGAAGACGTGGCAAAGTCAGATGGCACGACTGAAGAAAAGAAAGATGAGCAAAATGAATTGCAGGAAAAAATCAAACGGCTTTCCAAATATAATGCGACCGGTTTGGCTGGGATTGAGATCCAAGCCTGCCCGCCCGGCAAAAAAATAAATACCATCAATATGCTCTCCGGCGGCGAAAAAGCCTTGACCGCGATCGCCTTGATTTGCGCCATTATCAGCGCCAATCCCTCGCCGTTCGTCTTCTTGGACGAAGTCGATGCGGCGCTCGATGAATCCAATTCCGAACGCCTGGCCAAAATCCTTGAAGACTTATCTTCCAAAACTCAATTCATCGTCATCACCCACAACCGCGCGCCGATGCACCGCGCCAACGTCCTCTACGGCGTGACGATGCAGGAAAACGGCGTCTCCAAACTATTGAGCATCAAGTTGGAGGATTATATCAAAAAATAGCTTAAAGTTTAAAAGTTTACTTTTCATCGACATCACATAATGGTATAATCTAAATTCATATAAGTTGTATAAAACTAGCCAACAAAAAAATCCGGGAAACCGGATTTAATCTGTTTACTAACTGACGGTGGCAAACTACCAAACCAAGAAAATAGAAATTTAATAGTAAATTCGAATTACATATTAATCGCCGCTAGCGGCTAATGAAGCTTAAGAGCCACTATCTTCAAAGTAGATAATTGCCACCGTCAATTAGTAAAATTAATAAAATCGAATGCAAAAAAATGCGTTCGATTTTATTTTCTTCTAACCTCAATTCTTTTTTTAAGATCAATTACAAAAATACTGCCCCTCGTCTCGTCTTGAATTAGTTCGGGCACATACTTACCCTTTATCCTTGATAAAGATAATTCGGAATTTAATTTAAAAAAATTGTGAGCCGAAATCCACGCGGTCTTATTCTTTTCATTATGATTCAAGGGGAAAGTTCCTTCGCCAAGCTCGTCTCCGCCTAACTGAAATCCAATAATTTCTGCATCCTTATCATAAAGCATTAGACATTTTTTAAATCTTGAAATTTCGTTTGCTCTATAAAAGCCGGAGTAAAATGAAATTGCTCCGCTTCCATTAATTCCAATATAATTACTTCCTACTCGAGAACCAAAACTTCTTACTTCAATAAAATTAGGCTTGAAATCAATCATAAATTTATATAATTAGTTATCTGTATTAAGTATAGCACCAAATTCCATAGTTTGCAATGGCTAAAAAAATTACTAATATTTAACATTTATCACGATTTAACAATCGCAATTTTTCAAAAATCTGCTTAAACAATGAAACAAAATCAGAAGTAACTTCAGTAGCTATTCTGATAGCAACACTTCAAACAACACCAAAAAATTCAGAAACATCACCTTTATACTCTTGCGCTTTTTTGGTTCCGGCAGAGTCTCGCGCCAGCGGACTCGGCCGCAATTTTCATCAGAGTCCCCGAGGTGCGAGACTCTGACGAGGCCAAAAATTACCAATTACCAAAACAATTATTTTCGTTTCACAACAATATAGCAATTTAGCAATGTAACAATTTTTTGATATAATAAAAAAGTCTTTGTCATAAATATTTCTTCTCTCTTATCTCTTAATTCTTATCTGATCAAAATATGTCTTCCAAAATATTTTCCGCTGCAGTCGTCGGGCTGGATGCCGAGCTGGTCGAAGCCGAGGCTGACACTGGCGGAGGAGAATTCGGGAAAATTTTTCTGGTCGGCTTGCCGGACAAGGCCGTTTCCGAGGCTCGCGAACGGGTCAGATCCGCCATCAAGAATTCCAATTTCGAATTTCCTCACGTCTCGGTGACCGTCAATCTGGCGCCGGCCTATCTGCCCAAACACGGACCGTCTTTTGATCTGCCGATCGCCTTGAGTATTTTGCGCAAGAGCGGATTCATCTCCGAAAAAATTAATCTTGATGATTTTATTTTCACCGGCGAATTGGCTTTAAGCGGCGACCTGCGGCCGATTAATGGCGCTTTGCCCATCGCTTTGTGCGCCAAACGGCTGGGAAAAAAATTCTTATTCTTACCGGAAGAAAATGCCGCCGAGGCTAAATTGGCCAAAGAAATTACGGTAATCCCGGTTAAAAATTTAT
This sequence comes from Candidatus Falkowiibacteriota bacterium, assembly GCA_963747695.1. Taxonomy (GTDB): domain Bacteria; phylum Patescibacteriota; class Patescibacteriia; order Patescibacteriales; family WJLG01; genus JAQTUZ01. The sequence goes on from CAVVFV010000010.1 coordinate 339,266, forward strand.
ATCAGCTGGTCCTGCATTTACGGGGCGAAATCGCGATTCCCGAATTTCCTTATCGCGATCCGGAACTTTATAACGTGCCGGTCGAATACGATATGAGCCACGTGAAAGGGCAGGAACACGTCAAGCGGGCGATGGAAATCGCCGCGGCCGGCGGCCATAATTTATTGATGTTCGGCCCGCCCGGCTCGGGCAAAACATTGCTCGCCAAAACTTTTCCTTCGATCCTGCCCGATCTGGCTTTTGCTGAAGCTTTGGAGGTTACTAAAATTTATAGCGTAGCCGGAAAACTGAAAGAAAAAAACGGGCTGATCAAATCACGCCCTTTCCGCGCCCCGCACCACACCGCTTCCAGCGCCGCTTTGGTCGGCGGCGGCGTTCAGCCGCAGCCGGGAGAAATATCGCTTGCTCACCGCGGCGTTTTATTTTTGGACGAATTTGCCGAATTTCCCCGCCCGGTTTTGGAGGCTTTGCGCCAGCCTTTAGAAGACGGCATCATCACCGTCAGCCGCGCCGCCGGTCATCTGGAATTTCCGGCCAAATTTATCTTGATCGCTTCGATGAATCCTTGTCCTTGCGGATACTACGGCGATCGTACCCGGACCTGCTCCTGCTCGGCGATGCAAATCCAGAATTACCGCAAAAAAATTTCCGGCCCGATCCTTGATCGCATCGATATGCATCTCGAGGTGCCCCGAGTGGAATTCAAAAAATTAGACGCCGACCTGCCCGGTGAAAATTCCCGCTTAATCAAAGACCGGGTGACGCGCGCCCGGGAAATCCAGACGGAAAGATTTAAGAAGGAAAAGATTTTTACCAACGCCGAAATGAGCTCGGAAAAAACCCGGCAATGCTGCGCCCTGGATGATGAAGCGAAAAAACTGATCAGTTCGGCCATCGAAACGCTCAACCTGTCCGCCCGTTCCTATTTCCGTTTGCTTAAACTGGCCCGGACGATCGCTGATTTGGACGATGAACCATCAATCTCCACCGCTCATCTGGCCGAAGCCCTCCAATATCGGGAAAAAATCACCTAGCGAGCAACGAATTGATTACTTTTTCTCTCATTTATGTTATAATGGAAATGGGAAATTATCACAATTACTCTCTTTTTCGTCTATGAAAAACAAATTTTTTGGCTTGTTTCTCGTTTTATGTTTTCTGCTGACTGCCGGCGCCGGTTGTACGACGACCGTCCCGCCTTCCAGCGTTAAACCGGTTGTCCTAACCTATTGGCGGACCTTTGATGATGAGGATGCTTTTGCCACCATCATCGCCAATTACCAAAAAATCCATCCTTATGTCACCATCCAATATAAAAAATTCCGCTATGACGAATACGAAAGCCAGCTGATCAACGCTCTGGCCGAAGATCGCGGCCCCGATATTTTTTCCATTCCGGCAAGCTGGGTCACGGAATACCAAAACAAGATTGTCCCTCTGCCGGCGCAATTGAGCTTGGTTTATCCGGTAACCACCGGCACGCTCAAAAAAACCACGGTCGCGGAATTACGCACCACCCCGAGCCTGACTTTGAAGGATTTAAAAACTAATTTTGTCGACATTGTTTATAATGATGCCGTTTTAAACAAGAATGGCGTTGACCAGATTTACGGCCTGCCGCTGTATATGGACACGATGGCGATGTATTACAATACCGATCTTTTTAATAATGCCGGCATTTCCGAGCCGCCGCAATATTGGAATACTGAATTCCAGCAGGATGTAAAAAATTTAACCAAGCAAAACAATCAAGGCAATATCATCCAGTCCGGCGTGGCTTTAGGCGGCAGCGCCAATGTCCAGCGGCCGCAAGATATCCTGTCGCTCTTGATGATGCAAAATGGCGCGGTGATGATGAACAATGGCACGGTGATGTTCCAGCAGATCCCGCCGGGCGGCCAGCAAAGCTATAACCCCGGTCTGGAAGCCTTGCGTTTTTATACGGATTTTTCCAATCCGGCCAAAGATGTTTATTGCTGGAACAGCAATCTGACTGATTCGCTGACGATGTTTGAACAGGGAAATCTGGCCATGATGTTCGATTATAATTATGATTTGCCGACGATCAAAGCGGCGGCGCCGAAATTGAATTTTGCCATCGCCAAGATGCCACAGATCCAATTCAATACCAACCAAGTGAATTACGCCAATTATTGGCTGGAAACTGTTTCCGCCAAAAGCAAGAATATCAACGAGGCGTGGGATTTTGTCCAATATGAAACCTCCCAGGATCAAGTCCAAAATTATTTAAAAGTAGCCCAAAAACCCACCGCTTTACGGGCTTTGATCAACTCGCAGGTTAATGATATAAATCTCGGCGTCTTTGCCAGCCAAGTGCTCACCGCCCAAAGCTGGTATCGCGGCGCCAACCCGCTGGCGGCGGATAATGCGATGATCGGAATGATCGACCAAGCGGTTAAAGACAGCAAAGATATCAATAATATCATCAATCAAGGCGCGGCCACCGTACAGCAGACGATCCAATAATCACGCAACACATATCACATAACACGTAACAAGAAGAATTCCCAATGCCTCGCGGAAAATAAATTGTTACGTGTTACGCGCTATGCGTTATATTTAAAAATGTTCAAAATTAAATTGCCAAAAATATTATTAACCGCTTCGCTCTGGTTATGTTTTTTCCCGATCGTTGCTTTCGCCCAGGGAATTTTGCCGACCGAAACCGGTAAAGGCCCGTCTTGCGCTTCCAGCAATTGCGGGAATTATTCCTTGATGGATTTTCTCCAATTAGCGGTGAAAATTTCCGATTGGATCCTCGGCTCGGTCGGGGCGATCGCTTTATTGTTCTTCGTCTACGGCGGCTTCGTCTTTATTCTTTCCGGCGGCAACGAAGAAAGAGTCAAGGAAGGCAAACAAATATTAATCAATTCGATCATCGGCCTGGCTATCGTTTTCACCAGTTATATAATAATTAAATTTGCCGCCGGACTTTTGGGCGCCGGAGTTACGCCCGGTTTGCAAATCAACGTTCCTACCAAGTAGCAGCCGCCACATTTTCAGTATGTTATTCAAAAGCAATAAGATCAAAGAGGATGAGGAGACCGTGGCGGAAAAATTGCGCGCCGCCCGAGAAGAGAAAAAAATTTCCCTGGCCGATGCTGCCAAACGTTTGGGCATCAATCGCGAATATCTGGCCGCGCTGGAGAATAGCGATTTTGCGGCCCTACCTAGCGGCGTTTACGTCAAGACATTTTTGCGCGAATATTCTGCTTTTCTCGGTTTGGATCCCGCGCGGCTGGCGAACAAGTATCAAAAAGAAAACGGTCCATTGGCCAACGAGAAGAAAGATGTTTTTTCGAAAAAGAAGGTAAGTAAACTGGAGCTACTGATTTTTCCGCGAATTCTGAAGAACATCTTGTTGTTGATCGTCGCGGTAGTTCTTTTCTCTTATCTTGGCTATTATCTGCTCAATACTTTTTCTTTGCCTAAAGTGGAAATTTATCAACCGCCGGATAATCTGGTGACGCAAGATAATTTCGTCGATGTTATCGGCCGAGCCGATTCTAAAACTCAAATCACCATCAACGACAAGCCAATCACCAAGGACGCTGACGGAAATTTTCAAGAAAGAATCAATCTGGACAAAGGCATTAACACCATTATAATTTCCGCCCAGGATAAATATAGCCGAAAAAAAATCATTACCAAACAAGTCCTGGTTAAATAGTTATCTTCTTATTACTTTCTATGAATAAACCAACTGGCGGCACTTCGCTGCTCGATGTCAACTTCATAATGGAGAAAGCCCGCATCAAGGAAAGGATGAAAGTGGCCGATTTGGGTTGCGGCACCTCGGGACACTTTGTCTTCCCGGCCGCTAAAATCGTCGGACCGCATGGGATGGTCTATGCCGTTGATATCCTCAAACCCTCTTTGGAATCGATCGCCCGCCGCGCCCGACAGGAAAATATCCAAAACATCGCGACCGTCTGGAGCGACCTGGAAGTTTATCGCGCCACCAAAATCGAGGCCGAGAGCCTGGATGTTGCTTTGCTGATCAACACTTTATTCCATTCGCAAAAAAGAGCCGAGATCTTGCGCGAGTCTATCCGGATGATAAAAAGAGGCGGATATTTGCTGGTGGTGGAATGGGAAACCACTTCCTCGCCCTTCGGCCCGCCGCCGGAAAAAAGAGTGAAGATCGATCAATTAAAAAAAGTTGCCGAACAACTCGGCCTGAAGGTCGAGGAAGAATTCGATGCCGGAGAATTCCATTACGGCGTCCTTTTTACTAAAATATAGCGCCCTTGCCAAAAAAACCGCCTTAATGCTAAGATAATCAATCATTCATTCAAATAATTAGCGATCAGCATCAATCTTATGAGCAACTTTTTAACCCTGCAGTTCTGGTTCGACCAAAATCCCGCGCCTTTAATCCCTTCAATGGCCCGCTTATTGCTGGCGATAATCGTCGTTTTCCTGATTGCCGCCGTCGTCTGCTATATTTTATACCGCCGCAAAGGATTTTACCGGCCGCTTTGGTACAAGATTATGAATTTCTGCGCCGGCGACGCGGTTATCGGCCTGATCCTTTATTTCTTCAGCCAGCAGATGATCCCCTTCCTTTCCATGAAACTCTGGTATGGCCTCTGGGCGATCCTAATGATCGGTTGGGCGATCGTCATCGCGGTCTACGGAAAAAAATTACCCGCCAAGAGGAAACTTCTGGATCAAGAAAAAATGTTCAAAAAATATTTGCCTTAAATATTCAGCATCAAACGTCCCGCTAGTCGGGACGTTTTTTTATCGGGCGGCAACCGAAATAGTATCGCGCTCGAATAAACTATTCCCGGCAAACATCACGACAACTGGCCTGCCCTGCGGTATAATATGATTTAATGTTACCCTTAAGTAATCATATGGCCACGGCAAAAAAAACACTCGGAAATTTCGGCGAACAATTAGCGCATAATTTTTTAGCAAATCGCGGTTACGAGATTCTTTTTCAAAACCGGAAAATCGGCCGTTGGGAAATCGATCTTATCGCCCGATTAAAAAACCAGATCATCTTCGTTGAAGTCAAAACTTTGGCCAACGCGAGAATGATACCAGCCGAGCAGGCGCTAACTCGCCGCCAGATTGAAATTTTAACCAAGGCCATCCGTTTGTATTGCTGGCGCAACAAAATAAATCCGGCTAATTCTCGGCTCGATTTTATTTCGATCAATTTGGATCGACTGACTAAAATCGCCCGCCTCCGCCACTATCAAAATATTATCTAGCAACGAAATGAATCGCCGATTGACTAAAAAAACGGATCAGATTAAGATGTAATAAAATTTAATACCAATATGACGATTAAGAATAAAATTATCTTGCTGCCGTCTTTAGCTTTCATTTTCTTGATCTGTTTTTATTTTGGCCAGACTACCTTAGCCGATACCGCGCCTGCCGATCAAATTCCCGAACCGACAATCTTAGCCACCACGCAAGTTGAAGAAGCTACTAATAGCCAAATCGAAATTAACGGGCTGGTTCCGCACGGTAATAATATTTTGATTTATGTTAACGGAAACTATGATGGTATGGCTAATATTAGCGAAATAGATAACAATATTTCAAAATTCTCCTACTTATCATCTGCCTTTTCTTCTGACCAGCCTTTTGAAATAATGGCCCTGGCCCAAAACAATGCCTCCCTCAAATTTTCCGCTCCGGCCCTGGCCAGCGTGAACTCGGTCGTTCTTAAAACTGCTATTGAACCAGCTCCTCAAAACAATCAGTTTTTTGAGCCCGGCAAATTAGCTGTTCTCAACTCTCCCAGACTCTTAACTCCGGTCGGTGCTGATTGCGTTGTCAGCCCTTTGATCTCGGGCACCGGCCCAATTGGTTCTTCAATCTATATTTATATCGATGATTCACTTGCAACGATCATTCCCGTCTCCAGTTCGTCTCCCAGCACATTATCATTCAACTATAAACCCAGCGGGGTTCTTTCCAGAGGTAGCCATGTCGTTTATGCGATTGCCAGGGACAACCAAGGGAGCAAGAGCGCCAAATCTAATATTTTGAATTTCTGCACAATCATTCCCCGCATTACAGCTTCTAGCACGGCCGCAAGCACAACCGATCAAAAACTCGCAACCGGAGAAGGTGCCGCATCGAATTCTCCAGCCAGTTTGGTTTTTCAAAAAACGCTTCCAAATAATTACCCTAATAATAGCCTAAGAAACACTATAAACTTAATTGTTTTTGCAGTCTTTATTGCCGGATTAATCGCTTGGATGATCATTATTGGCAAAGATCTTGCCAGGGAGCGCTCCGAAGCAATCGAGACAAAAACTGATTCCGGCAATGATGATTTACCGGAAAAGAAATAATTATCGTGATAAGCGTAATAGATCCTTCAAATAACAAATACTCGTTCAACAAGCAAAAACCGCGAATAATTCGCGGTTTTTGCTTTGTGGACCCAAGGAGACTTGAACTCCTGACCTCTTGCATGCCATGCAAGCGCTCTAGCCAACTGAGCTATGGGCCCTGATTGTCAATTACAAATTACAAATCTTTAATGAATCGTTTTTCAAAAAACGATAAATTAGTAGCTAATATTAAACAATAATAATAAATTTATTTAATATTAGCAAAATTATATAATATCATATTTTAGTCCACAATAGCGTGGACTAAAGCCGCATAAAATCCATTAATTTTAATGCCGCTGATAATTTATAATTTTTAATTTATCCTGTGTCCCCACCATGAATTGAACATGGATTTAGGACTTAGGAGATCCTCGTTCTATCCTTTGAACTATGGGGACGATTAACCGATAATTATTTTCCCTCAAAGCGCCATTCTTTCTTATTTTAAAAGCCCGCGCGCAAATGTGGGCTTTATCTGACTTTAATTTTAATTATATAGCTCTTTGACACGTTGTCAATAGTAAAGTAAAATGGAAATAATCCAAAGCGACCGAATATCCCTTCAAACCCTGCCGGCTAACAAAAAAATTACTAGATAACTTTTTAAATTTATGTTTAAGCAAGATTCCAAAGAAAACTACAAGGAAGAATTCAAGGACGCGGAAACTATCATTGGCCCTTCAGTGATGGTTAAAGGAAATTTTAACAGTACCGGCAACATCGTCATCGATGGCGTTCTCAAGGGTGGCGTTAAAACAGCCGGCAATATTTACATCGGTGATCATGCGAACATTACAGCTGATCTGGAGGCCAAGTCCGCCAGAATCGGCGGCGAAGTCAAGGGCAACCTAAAAATCGAAGGACATTTGCAGGTCGTTGCGGCGGCCAAAATTTTTGGCGATATCGAATGTGCCCTATTGTCAGTCGAATCGGGCGCCGTCATCAATGGAAAAATCGTGATGACCAAGGATTTGGCTCTTGAAAAAAAGGAGGATAAGCCCGAACCGTCTCTAGATGAAAAATAATCGTTTAACGGGTTTTCTTTTATGTACGCCTACATCTACGATGATTTAATAACTCAGGGGAAATTTAACAAACTGCTTTATCAGATCGAAAAGCGGTTGACGGATTTAAATTTAAACGGAAAAATAATCCGTCTTGGTGTTTCGAAAAATATTAAATCAGCCGTTGATGACGAAATCCGCCAAGGGACAAGAACGATCGTCGCCGTCGGCAACGACAAAACGGTCAGCCAGGTTATCAACCACATTATCAACAATCGTAGCGACGAGCGGCAGCTGGTCACCTTAGGGATAATCCCAATTGATCTTAAGGAGAGCAAAATCGCCGCGGCGATGGGGATCAGATCGATCGGATCAGCGTGCGAAATTTTATTGGCCCGGCGGCTGGAAGTTTTTCAATTAGCTCAGATTAATCAAGGCTATTTTTTGTTTAAGGCGGTGCTCAATGCTTCGGATACGATTTTAGAAATAGACAAAAATTATATCATTCAAAACCTCAAACCGGCCTTGGTGGAAGTTACCAATCACCCGATTTTAACTGTGCCGGAAGTCGCTGACCGAAAATTGGAATTACGGGTTTACAACCGGGAAGGGGAGAGTATGTTTTCTTTTAAGGATTTATTAGTTATCAATAAAACCGCGGCCATCATTACCGACGATTCACTGGCTGTGCAGCCGCCGGCGAAGATCAAACCGAGTCGGGAAAAGATCAGAATAATCGTGGGGAAGGAAAGGAAAATTTAACTTCTTTCTTCCCGATTCCCGCCCAGCTTCCTCAATATTCTCAAAGCTCCGCCTTTCGAGTCCCATCAACCTCAGTGTAAATTAAGAGAAGCCTGACGAAGGTCAGGTTTCTTTTGATTTATGCGGAGTCTACGGGCCGATTTTGAAAAAATTGATTGGGTAGAAGTCGGAGCGGTGGTTGATAATTATTTTTTATTGCGACCGATGAATGCAAAATAATCCTTATCATCCTTCCACGTCTTTAAAAATTGAAAATTTTTAAAATGTTTTTTAATTAATTGCCTGTTATATATAAAATGTGTCAAACCTGCTTCATTTCCTTGGGTCGGCAAATAAGTGTTTGGCGCAATTTTTTTGGCAGTCTTCACTAAAAACAGTCTAATTTTTCCTTTTGAAATACGACCGCATAAAGTAATAAAAATTAATCCACCCGGTTTAACAATCCGGGTGATTTCTTTAATTGTTTTTAGGATAGCGGTTTCTTTGGCGTGTTGTAATACTTGAACGCTAATTAAAGCGTCAAAATAGTTGTCTCGATATGGCAATGGCGCAAAAGCGTTTTCTAATTTTAAATCAGCTTGTAGCCTGCGTTCCTTTAGGGTTTTTCTTAATATTTTTAAGCCAGACGGGGCGCTATCTAGGCCGTAAACACTAAAATTATTTGCCAAAGGCAAAATATTTCTACCTGCCCCACAGCCAAGATCTAAAACTTTTTTAACCCCAAGCTCTTTAAATATTTTAACAACCTTACCTAAATCCGGGTGAGGGGTTTCTAAAATATCGTAATACTTGTAATCTTTTCCCTCGCCCTTATAAATTTGTTCCCATTGAGAACTTTTTGTTTTTAGGTTGTTCATAATAAAAGTATAACAAAAAATTGCTTAAACAGCGATTTTCATAAAAAAGAGAATAATTTCTAAACCCGTCTGCCGTTATCTCAAAAGCGACCTTTTTAATACAAAGACAGCTCCAATATTGGCGCTGTCTCATGTAGCGGAGTGGGCGGGATCGTTCCCTCGCGGCTCTCGCCTCGCTCCTGACCAGTTCGAGCCCCTGAACGAGCCAAGGGGTTGACTTACATGAGCTGCGGTCGCGCTCGCGTCGCTTCCGCTCCGCTCACTTGTCCAGAGGCAGCGCCGACCTGCCCCCGGCAGGTCGTCGGCCGCTCGCCTGCGTCTGCCGCCGCCGGAATTGCGGCGGCAGACGCGTCTCGCTCCTGCAGTTCGAGTCCCGCTTCCTCACAACTCAAATTTAAAACAGCCCCGAATAGGGGCTGTTTTAAATTTGAGCGGAGTGGACGGGACTCGAACCCGCGACCTCTTCCGTGACAGGGAAGCGTTCTAACCAACTGAACTACCACTCCAAAAATTTTTTTAAATATAAATAAGTGTTTGATTTTATCCGCCTTGTTCTTATTATAGGCCTCGCCAGGGGATGAACCCCTGGCGCCCGGTCGGATGACCGGGCGAACTACCACTCCAATTATCAGATGAACTACCTTATTATATCATCTAAAAACAAAAAACGAAATTGCTTTCGCTTTCTTAAGGAAAAGAATATCAATAACGGCGATAACAGTCAAGGCCGTTCTTGGTTAATTAGTCAATTAGTTAATTAGTTGAAAAAATCGGGCGTGTCGCGCCTTATCGCACTTCTTGACGCCTTGCGACTAATTAACTAATCAACTAATTTACCAATTTCTTTTATCCACCTCTTATCAACACCTTATGAACATTTACAGCCTACTTAAATATTCCATCCTCTGATATACTGATTACTTGCTGCGGCAGATTATTTCTGCGCCGCTATTGCAAAATTATTTTACTTATCCTAAGATATAAAATCAGCTTTAAAAAACTCTTTGCTTCTATGAATAACGAGCAAATTTGGCAAGCGGCCTTGGGCGAGATTGAATTGAATTTGTCCAAAGCAAACTTCACCACGTGGTTTAAGAATACTTTTGTTTCTTCTTTTGAAGACGGCCGGGCGATCCTCTGCGTCCCTAATGCTTTTACCAAGTCGTGGTTAGAAACAAAATATCACAAAGAAATCGCCAGCGCGCTCGAGCATGTCGTAAATCTAAAAATCAAAGAAATACTTTACAAAGTGGAGTTGAAGAAAGCTGCGGCTGGTGCCGGCCTCCTGGAAAAAATCCATCTCAAAAAGAAAAAAGAAAACAGTGAAAGCAATGAAATAGTTTCCTCGGCCAATCGCTTCGGACTCAATCCTAAATATACTTTTGAAGCTTTTGTCGTCGGGCGCGGGAACGAACTGGCCCATGCCGCTTGCCAGGCGGTGGCCAATAACCCCGGCCGCGTTTATAATCCGTTATTCATTTACGGCGGCGTCGGTCTGGGAAAAACTCATCTCCTGCAGGCCATCGGCAATGAAATAGCCAAACGGACCAACAAGGTTCTTTATACCACCAGCGAAAACTTCACCAACGACTATGTCAACTCGGTCCGCTCGGGCAAGGCCAAGGACTTCAAAGACCGTTATCGCAATGTCGATCTCTTATTAATCGATGATGTGCAATTCATGGGCGGCAAAGACGGAACTCAACAAGAATTCTTCCACACCTTCAACGAACTGCAGCAAGCCGACAAACAAATAATTCTCACTTCCGACAAACCGCCGAAATTGATTCCGGCGCTCGAGGCGCGGCTGGCTTCGCGTTTCGAATCAGGAATGGTAGCCGATATCGGCCAACCGGACGTGGAAACCAAAGTGGCCATCTTGGAAAGAAAGGCGCGGGAAAAAAATTATCTCCTTGATACTGAAATCCTTCATTACGTCGCGGCAAATATTAAAAATAATATCCGCGAGCTGGAAGGCGCATTAAACAAAATCGTCGCTTATCATGAATTCAATAACACCGCGCCGACTTTAAAAACCGTCAAAAGCATCCTTAACGACTTAATCGTTTCCACCCAGGCCCGCTCGATCTCACCCCGGGATATTATGGAAGCCGTCTGCCGCTTCTATAGCATTGAAAACAAAGATTTGATCGGCAAGGGCCGTAAAAAAGAGCTGGTCTGGCCGCGCCAAATTTCTATTTATTTGATGCGCAAGGAAATCAATTACTCCTACCCGACGATCGGCAATGAGTTGGGCGGCCGGGATCACACCACGGCCATGCATGCTTATAATAAAATCCTCGACGAAGTTGAAACCAAGGAAAACGAAAAAGTAATTCAGGAAATCGAATCGATCAAGCAAATCCTTTACAGCTCCCCTTTGTGAGCAACCTGTGAACAAGCCCGTCCGGCGCTGTTCACAACCACCGCACAACTTTTCACAACATCGGGATAACTTTTGCCGCCATTCAGTTTTACACAATCCGCAAAAAAAATTCCCCAGCTCATCCCCACCTTAGCCGGCCTTCCCGCGCCCCGAAATAATTTAATATTAAAGAATATTTTTTATCCACCCGCTTTATCCACCCGCTTATTACTATTATTAACTTAAGATATATTTAATTAACAAAAGATATGAATCTCTCAATCCTGAAAGAAAATTTAAAACAAGGATTGTTCGTTGTCAGCCACTTAGCCGGTAAAAATGCTAACCTGCCGATTTTGAATAATATTTTAGTCGAGGTTAAAAAAGAAGGAGTGCGGCTGGTCACCACGAATTTGGAGGTCGGCATAACGCATTTTATTCGCGGCAAGGTTGAAAAAGAAGGAAGTTTTACGGTGGATGCCAAGATTTTTGCCGACTACATCAATCTTTTGCCGAATAAAAAGATAGATTTGATCAGGGAGGATGGCGCGCTGCGCGTCGAGTGTGAAAATTTCAAGACAAAAATAAAAACCGAAGCCAGTGAAGATTTTCCTTTGATTCCGCAAATTGAGAAAAAAAATAAAAAAACGGTCAAGATTTCCGACTTGAAGAACGCCCTCGCGAAAGTAGTTTTTGCCGCCGCTTCGAGCGAATCCCGGATTGAGTTGTCTGGAGTCTTGTTTACCATTAACCAGAATAAATTAGTCTTGGCGGCCACCGACAGCTATCGCTTGGCGGAAAAGGAGCTGGAAATTAAAGAAGACTCGGGCGAAGGGAAAGAGAAGAACGTCCCGGAACAAAAAGTAATTGTCCCGGCCCGGACGATCCAGGAGATTTTGAGAATTTTAGCCGGCCTGGATCAGGGTGAAGGCGGCAAGAAGGAAATCAGTTTTTATATCAACGACAGCCAGATCTTGTTTGCCGTTGATAACACCGAGCTGATCTCGCGTTTGATCGAGGGGCAATACCCCGACTATAAGCAGATTATTCCGGCGGCCGGTAAAACCACGGCGGTGTTGAACCGCTTTGAATTAATTAGGGCCATTAAAGCGTCGGCGCTTTTTTCCAAAAGCGGCATTAACGATATTAATTTGGATTTCCCTGAAGGCAAGAATCAGGTGATCGTCTCGTCGGCTTCCGGCACCACCGGCGAGAATATCGTCAAGATCGAGGCCGAGACCACCGGCATCGACAATGGCATCATCATCAACTATCAATATTTATTAGACGGGCTGAACAATATCGACGAAGAGACGATCAAACTGGAAGTGATCGACGGCAACACGCCCTGTCTGATCAAACCGCTCGGCGAAAAGGGATATTTATACATCATTATGCCGATTAAACAATAGAAAAGGAGGATAAAATGAGTCATGGAATATCGGTGGCGGTTCGTTGTGGCAAGGTGCGGGTAAAAATGCCGGCTTGGCTGTGCGGCACGCTAAGCATGCGCGAAATCAGGAAATGGAAGGCCGCGCAATATCCCAGAAGAACTCATAAAAAGTCACCAAAAAAGCAAAGCAAATAACAAAAAGATTTGTCGCGCCTAAACATTACAAAAACCGCCACCTGTTAAGATGGCGGTTTTTAAATTGATCATTTAGGGTTGTGGTGTGCCGGACTGAGCGCGGGTGATCGAGACGGTGGCTTCTCCAGTCTTGACCAGATCGCCTTCCCAACTGTATGCCTTGCCGAAAATCGTGTAGGTTCCTGAAGTGAGCGGCCCGGGCCAGCTGAAAGAAATATCACTACCAGTGATCGAATTGATTGTGCCCAATAAGGTGTCGGCACCGCCGCTGGGGCGCGTGTAGACCTCGATGCGGCCGACCTGATTAGAGTTGGTTAATTGGAACTTAAGGATAGCCGGCAATTCGCCTTCGCCCAAAGCCAAGCCGCTGGGCGGCCAGGTGAGCGCGGCTGTGAAAGAAGTGTTGATTTTTTCGTTGCCTCCGACCAGGTTGATTTCGACGGCATCGGAAGAACAATTGCCCACATCATCGCAGGCGGTCACTTTAAGTTCGTGGTAACCATTGGCCAAGAAGGAAAGCGATTGATTGTTCAGGTTGAAGAAGCTGCCGGATTTTTCAACGAAAAGATTATCGTTGATATAATAATTTACCGTAGCGATTCCGCGCGGTGCCGAAGCCTGGATGTCGGTCGACAAGAAGTTCCCGGTGATGATTGCATTATTAGTCGGACTGATTATTTTTACCGTCGGTTTATTCTCTTGGGTGTGGACGTTGTCGAATAATGTCGGCGGCGTGCCGGAGGCTGTCGCGATGCTGGAGGTGGCGGCTTGTTTGGCGGTCCAAGCCTGGACATCTTTCTCCCACTCGGCATATTGCGGATCTTGGGAAGGGTCGGTGGGCACCGGCCCGGTCGGGTCGTCTTTATTCACGTAATAAAGAATAGAATGATTTTGGTTATAGGTTTTTTGGATGATCATGTCCGGCGGGGTCAGGTCGGTCGCCAATAAGCCGGTAACTTTGTCGACGTTGACTGTTTGACCCGGAATCGCGCCATCAAGGATCGGCTTGCCGGTTATCGGAATAGTTGGCTTGTTGAATTGTTCGATCGGCGTATTGGCTAGGACAGTGGTCATATATTCGTGCCAGATCGGACCGGCAGCGTTGACGGCCTCGGAACTCTTGTTCATCGCTTTGTTATCGCTATTGCCGACCCAGACTCCGGTAACGATCGAAGGCGTGTAGCCCATCTGCCAGGCATCATGGTAATCGTTGGTCGTGCCGGTTTTGGCGGCGACCGGGCGATCGCCGAGCTGCAAGTTGCTGTGCAAGCCGAACATATAGGCGCGGGCGTTGTTGTCGGACAAAACATCGGTGATTTCGCGGGCTACATTCTGGTCCAAAACGGTTTGCTGTTGCGGCTGCCACTGTTGCAAAACTTTTCCGTCCTTATCTTCGACTTTCAAGATCGTCGCATACGGATGGTAAACCCCTTCCTGGGCGAAAATCCCATAAGCGTTCGTGTGCTCCAGTAGTTCGACTTCGGCGCCGCCCAAGGCGAGCGATAAGCCAAAACGGCTGGGATCGTTCAAGCTGGTGTAACCGAAAGTCTTGGCCAGCGCGACGATGTTATCCAAACCGGCCAGATAAGTGGCCTTGACCGCCGGAATATTCAATGAGCCTTGCAGCGCCGTGCGGATGCTCACCGGCCCTAATTCCTTGCCGGTAAAGTCTTGGGGCTGGTAAGGATTTTTCGGGTCAGAAGAAAAATTGGTTGAGACGTCATAAAGAATGGTGTTAGGGGTATAGCCTTTCAAGAAAAGCGCCGAATAGACTACGGGTTTAAGCGATGAACCGGGCTGACGCAAAGAAGTGGCGATGTTGACCTGGCCGTCGATATCCTCGTTGAAATAATCGCGCGAGCCGACCATCGCGAGCACCTGGCCGGTTTTGGGATCGATGGAGACCAATGCGGCGTTAGAAGCGCCAAAACTGTTATAAGGACTTTCTTTACCGGTTTTTTTATCGACGATCTTGGTTCTGTCCCACCAGTCATTGATGGATTTTTCTGCGGCCTGCTGGTCGGTCATGTCCAACGAGGTGGTAATTTTTAAGCCACCTTGCTCCACCATCGCTTCGCCATATTCTTGAGTCAATAATTCTTTGACGTACATGACAAAATGAGGGGCGACAATATTTTCCGTGTCCACCGCGAATTTGAGTGTTTCGTTCTTGGCGGCAGTGGCCTCATCATTAGTGATGTAGCCTTGGGCAGCCATCAAATCCAAAATGTAATGCTGGCGGGCGATGAGCAAATCTTTATGCGAGCCGTAAGGCGAATAGACTGTCGGCGATTGCGGCAGCGCCGCCAAGACGGCAGCCTCGGCCAGATCAATGTTTTTGACGTCTTTGTTGAAATAGCGCTGGCTGGCCGCTTCCACGCCGTAAGCGGTGGAACCGTAAGGGATCTCGTTAAGATACATCTGCAAGATTTGGTCTTTGGAAAATTTTTGTTCCAGTTTGTAAGCCAAGATCAACTCTTTGATCTTCCGGGTGAACGTCTTTTCATTGGTGAGCACGGCATTCTTGATAAACTGCTGAGTCAAGGTCGAGCCGCCGGCCGTCTTGTGAAAAACAATATCAGTGAAAGCGGTGCGCAAGATCGCCTGGACGCTAAAGCCGGATTTTTCCTCGTAAAAATTTTTGTCTTCGACGGCGATCGTCGCCCACTTGACGTTGTTGGGGATGTCCTGAAGCTGCACCAAAGTTCGCGCTTGGTCGCCGTGGATTTCGTAAAGCAAAACCGTGCCGGTCCGATCGTAGATCTTGGTGCTTTGCGCCACCTGCCGGTCTAAGAGCTGGTTCGGGTTGGGTAAGTCGCGGGAAAGCCAGGCAAAAAGCGCGAACAGCGAAACAATGCCCAGCAAAACCAGGATGACGATAACTTTAAGCATTGTTTTATTAAAAATAAAGCGGGTGACAGGATTACCCTTTTTATTTCTGGCTTGCCAGCTGGAATTATTCATCGGGGTATGATTGGCCTTTTTGGACGACCAAGTTTGTTGAAAATTCATAATAATTGTCTTGAAGTAGCGTATATAATACCTTAGAAATAATATAACGTCAAGATAAACCCATTATAACATAATTAAACGCCGACAGCTAAAAAATAATGAAGTTAAATTAAAAAAAAAGAGAAGATAAATAGCTAAAAGAGGTGTTTTTTTGCCATTGACAAAAAGATAAAATAGTGCTAAGATATAGACAGTAAATAATTGTTATTTCACCAATAAACAAAGGAGCGCGTCATGGATGAATATTATAATCAGAAGAAGAACCCTGGCAAAAAAGCGTCAAACGCAATCATGCCTTGGCTAGTATTGGGAGCCGTTGTGGTTATCGTCCTCGGCATAATCGTTGAATTAATGGGCAAAGCTTCTGGGCTTTGGTAAAACAATTTCAACAAAGAAATGAAAAGACTATGGCTTTATCGCGTAGTCTTTTTTCATTTAATAAAACAAACAAACAAAAACCGCCCGGATTTTTCCGAACGGTTTTTGTTTGTATATTTTTAACTTTTAATTTTAAACTTTTAACTTATCTTCGGTCTCGCCTCGGGCCGCGGTTACCGCCGCCGAATTCCCGGCGCGGACGGAAACCGCCGCCGAACTCGCCTTTCTGTTCGCCTTTGCGGTCGACCCAGAGCGGTTCGTTCTCTTTGCAGTCTTTCATCGATAAGTTGATCCGGCCCTGGTCATCGATCTCATCGATCTTGACGGTAACCATCTGGCCGACGGAAACTAAATCCGACGGACTGCCGACGCGGTAAGGCGCCAGCTTGGAAACGTGGACCATGCCGTCGTTGCCCGGAGTCAATTCGACAAAAGCGCCGAAGTCCAAAATCTTAGCTACCGGACCGGTGAAGATTTCGCCGGCCTTGAATTCATGACAGATATTTTTTATCCAATCGACAGCTTTGGCGACATTCTCGGCCTTGGTGCCGGTAACAAAAACCGAACCATCGTCTTCGATATCGATTTCGACTTCATGCTCATCGATTATCTTATTGATCATCTTGCCACCGGGGCCGATGACGTCGCGGATCTTTTCCGGATTGATCATAAAGCTGACAACGCGCGGCGCGTAAGGCGATAATTCAGCGCGCGGCGCCGGAATGGCCTGGGCCATCACTTCTAATATCTGCAAGCGCCCCTTGCGGCCGCGTTCTAAAGCTTCTTTGACGACGTCCAAGATCAAGCCGTCGGTCTTGGTATCAAGCTGGATAGCGGTGATGCCTTCCGAGGTGCCGGTGATCTTAAAATCCATGCCGCCTTTGCCGTCTTCCAAGTCTTGGATATCAGTTAAGACTTTCCAGCGGCTCATATCGGCGTTGGAAGCCAGACCGATGGCCACGCCCGCGACCGGACGTTTGATCGGCACGCCCGCGTCCATTAATGAGAGAGAGGAGCAGCAAGTCGAGCCCATCGAAGATGAACCGTTCGAGCCCATGGTTTCGGAAACGACGCGGATGGTATAAGGGAATTCATTTTTTTCAGGAATGACCGGCAGCAAGGCTTTTTCCGCCAAAGCGCCGTGGCCGATTTCGCGGCGACCCGGGCCGCGGTTCGGGCCGGTTTCGCCGACCGAGTAGGAAGGGAAATTATAATGATGCATAAAGCGCTTGGTGCTTTTGCCTTCCAGTCCTTCCAAATTTTGTTCCAAGCCCGGCGCGCCCAAAGTGACGATCGACATAATCTGGGTTTCGCCGCGGCTGAATAAACCGGTGCCGTGATTGCGGGGCAATAAAGCGACTTCGGAATAAAGCTGGCGGATCTCGTCGAGTTTTCGTCCATCGACGCGTTTTTCGTTGTCCAAAAGCTGTTTGGTGATTTCGGCATCGACCGCGTCTTCGACGGTCTGGCCGATGACGTACTTGCGCAGGTCTTCACTGATGTCCTGGTCGAATAAATATTTATCCAAACCTTCCTTGATCTTGGCGACGGCCAGCTTTCTTTCGCCTTTGGTGTAATATTCTTTGTCGAAAAGAGTGGCAAAAACATTTTTGGCAAGCCAGCTTTCGGCAACAGCGATTATCTTTTTCTTTTCTTCATCCTTTTGAATCTGCTCGGCGGACAAAAGCCGGGTCTTGGCGGTTTTTTGCTTGACGCCGACTTTTTTCTTGAAGTCATTGATCAGTTCGATCGCCGGCTGCATTTCGGTTTGGGCTTTAGTGATCGCCTCGAGAATTATTTCTTCCTTGACTTCGTTGGCGCCGGCTTCGATCATCACGGTGCGGTCTTTGGTGCCGACCACGGTCAATTCCATCTGGCTTGTCGCCATTTGGGTGAAGCTCGGATTGAATACTAAGCTGCCTTCGATCAGACCGACTTTGACGCCGCTGATCGGCCCTTTCCATTCGATGCCGGAAATGGTCAACGCGGCCGAAGCGGCGACCAAGGCGACGATGTCATAATTGTTTTCGTTGTCATAAGACAAAACCGTGCAGACGACTTGCGTGTCTTTGCGGGAATCGCCGGAGAATAACGGACGTAGTGAACGGTCAACCATCCGGCCGTTCAAGATCGATTCATCAGACGGACGTCCTTCACGCTTGATCCATCGGGAACCCTTGATGATGCCGGCCGCATAAAGTCGTTCTTCAAAATCGACCATCAACGGGAAATAATCGACGTTGCGTTCTTCTTTAGCTTCGACGACGGTGGCCAAGACGACGGTCTCGCCGTATTGGCAGATGACGGCCGCGTCAGCCTGTTGCGCCACTTTACCGGTGCGCAGAGAAAGTGGGCGGCCAAGCCATTGACCCGTCACTTTCTGTTCTTGAAAGTTACTCATGTTGTGATTTGTGCTTGGCCGACAAACTTCAGTCCGATTAGGAACTGCGTGTTTGGCGACCAGGCGTTATATTAAATTATTACTAATTAATTCTAATGCTAATTTTCGAATGACGCGAATCAAAATATTTTTAGGTGGTGTGGGAAGATTGTTTCTTCCCACGCTGTTAAAGAGCTAGGTGGTACGATCCTTTTTTGGATTCAAGTAATAAAAGGCAAAGAAGATTATAAGTGGGCCGTAAAGGATAAATTCAAAACATCCGTTCTCTGGATGCTTTGACGCGAATACACCAACACCTCCAATTAAGGAGACGAATAATCCTACCAGTATTACGACTCCCATACAAACGTAGTCCAAGCAAAGAGATGCTACCTGCAGCTCGCTTTTTAATGTTTTGCTTTCTTTTACTGTGCAAAGAAAAGCCTTCCAATAACGAGCCATTGCCCCTAAAACGTTTCTCAACATTTTGGCCTCCTCAGGTTAAATTTGTTTTGGTGAAACACCGCCTAAAAATATTTTGTAAAGATCAAGATAGTATTAAAACTCTTTAAAAATTAGTATTGTATTTATCTTATTAGAAATTTTTTATTCTCGCTTAAATCAATAAAATCATCGGCGGCCTCTATCAGTTTTGAGGAACAGGATTTGCGGAAAGCGAGTACTTCAACCAAACAGCCTTTGGTATTTTGCAGATATTCAACCAGCGGAACATAATCGCCGTCGCCGGAAACTATAACTATGACGTCCAATTTTTCCGCTAGCTTGACCGCGTCAATCGTTAAGCCAACATCCCAGTCCCCTTTTTTGGTGCCGCCGGGAAAAATTTGTAAGTCTTTCATGTTCACTTCAAAGCCCAATTGAGACAATGCTTCAAAAAACGGTGTTTCTTCTTCTCCTTCGGTTTTGACGACGTAAGCGATGGCGCGGATCAATTTCCGGTCCGCGACCGCGGCCTCCAGAACTTCTTTATAATTCAGGTGGGCGCTGAAAAGATTTCGGGCCGAGTGATACATATTAGATGCATCAACAAGGACTCCTACTCTTTGCTCCTTATGTTTTATCATAATAATATAATTTAAACTAAGAAAATAAATCCGAAGCACGAAATCCTAAATCCGAAACAAGCACGAATTTTCAAAATCCAAAATTCAAAACACGTTTTAAATTTTTGTCATTTGAATATTTGATTTGTTTGGGATTTCGAGCTTAGAATTTCGGATTTTAAATGTTGATAAAGGATTTAAATAAATATAAGCCCGAAAATCGGGCCTATATTATAAAAACTAGTCGTTTTTTTCTAAAGCAGCCTCTTCGCGCATGGCTTCGTCTTCGGCGGCGCCTTCGGCAGCCAACTTGGCCAAAGCGTCTTCCCTTTCCTTGTCCTCTTCCATCTTCTTGGCGATCTTCAATTTCAATTTTTCCGCCACATCGGTAAAGGCTTTTTCATTCTCCTTCTGCAAATACTTCAACAATTTTCTCCGCTCGCTGACTTTTTTCAGCAATCCCCGCCGGGAAGAAAAATCTTTACGATGTTCTTGCAAGTGCTTGGTCAATTGCTTGATCTCTTCGGTTAAAATGGCGATCTGGACTTGCGGCGAACCCGTGTCGTTGGCGTGTTCCTGAAACTTTTTGATGATCTTCTCTTTGATTTTTTTGTCTAACATTGGCTTTTGCCGTAGCCGAGAAACGGTTAAGGCCTAAGGGGCCTCTGCCGCAACCAAGATAGGGTTACATATTATTATTTTAAAGATACAATAAAGATAACATAATAGTTTGAAAAAAGCAAGATTAGGGCTTGGAAAATGAAAAAGCGGACAGGATGGCTGTCCGCTTGAGTATGGTTAAGGTGAAAAAGTCTACTTCTTTACGTTGGCCTTTTGTCCGTTTTCCGTTGGTCCTTTGGGGGCGGTTTGGTCGGCCGGTTTTCCTGGCGCAGTTTGAGCTTTCTGCCCCGCTCCGGATGACTTTTCTTCATCCGTGGCTAATGATTTGAGCTGTTGGTTGAGTTCGCCCAATTCTTTTATCGTTTTCTTGACACTCGCAGCCGCAGCCAGTGGTTCAGAGCGCTGATTGAGCTTGTTAATTGCTTTAATCGTTCGCTTGATTTTTTTCTCCGTATAGATTTTTTTTCTGAACTCCATTACCGCCGGAGGCCCATTGAAGATCAAGAACGGGATAGCCGCTAGACCCGCATACCATAGCATCGCCTGCCAACTGCTAGTTCGCCAGCCGACAAAGAAAATCGTCTCGACGAGGTAAAAGATGCCCAGAGGGATAACGCAGCCCCTGATCGTACCTTTTTTATCAAACCTGTTTTCCGGGTCAAGCCACCTTTTGTAGTCATCTTTGATTGTCGTTGCCACCAGGACGAGGAATCCGAAAGAAAACCCCAGATTGGCTAGCAGCAGTTTCATCGGCCAGGTGGTGATGGCGGTTTGGAAAAGAGCAATACTTTCGATAGTCAGGAAAGTCAAGGAAATGGCGACGAAGATCCCGCCCATTGTCAAATAAACAGGATTATGGATTTCCTTTTTCCCTTGGCTGGCGATGGCGCAAAAACCGGCAAACAGAAACATTAATAGCACGTTGATCGCCATGAGCGGATCAACAGTCCGTTTCAAGCCGACTTCGCTTTCCATTGGCATGATGACTTTGTTGCCTTCATCGATAAAATACTCGATTCCGGACTTGACCTTGCCAACCATCAGTGAGAGAAAACCGCTATAAGTCGTTTTGTACGACGCAAAGACGATGGAATCTTTGTGCTGTAAGGCTACGGTCGCTTGATCGGCGGTGATTGTGTCGCTCCCTACATAAATCCGTTCCTGCTCCAGCGATGTCTTGGACGAACCGTCGAAGCGGTAAAATTGGCCCGCTTTGGCCGGCCGCAAACAATGCTGCTCGCTGGAATTTTGCCGCCAAATCGACCAATAACCGGTTGTGCCTCGCATCACCACATATTCGGTATTCGAATAGAGGGGGTTGCACGGCTTACAGTACGCGTTTTCTTCCGCTGCGCCCGGGACGGCTGCGAGCAGCGACAAAAACAGAAAGAGATAAGGCATAGCGCCTCCTTTGAGTAAGGTGAAGGTTGATATTTTCCTAATAATATCCGACAATAATTGACAAGGTACAAAAATCACCCTACTTTATAATATCAAGCTTAATTTGTCAAGTCGACGACTTGGCGGATTGTCCGGATAACCGTATACTTTATTTATTATGATCAAAGAGATAATTGAACAAAACCCCAAGACTGCGGGAGAGTTGATGACTCTGAAGCGGAAACTGGCCAAAAGATTCGGAGAAAAAATTCCCCGGCACTCGGATTTGTGGCGGGAGTATTTAGCTTTGGTAAAAACCGGAAAAATAAAATATGATGAAAAATTCGCCCGCTTGTTGAAGCGGCGGGCGGTGCGGACGCTTTCCGGGGTGGCGGCGGTGGCGGTACTGACCAAGCCTTGGCCGTGCCCAGGCCAGTGTATTTTTTGCCCGACGGAAAAGAATGTGCCGAAAAGTTATCTATCCAATGAGCCGGCCGTGATGCGGGCGATCCGGAATAATTTTGATCCTTACCAGCAGATGCGCACCAGACTGGAAGCTTTAGAGATCAACGGCCATCGTCCGGAAAAGATCGAGTTGATCGTCATCGGCGGCACCTGGAGCGTCTTGCCGACAGCTTATAAATTTTGGTTCATCAAGGAATGCTTCCGGGCAGCGAACCGATTTCAAAGAAGAAATAAGAAAGAAGAAAGAAGAAAAAAAGTAAAAGAAAAAAAAATTGAAAGTTTGAAGAAAAATTTTTTTTCGGAACAGAAGAAAAACGAGAGGGCGAAGTATAAAATTATCGGGATCACTCTGGAAACGCGACCGGATTATATTGATGAGAAGGAATTGATTGAGATGCGCGAACTGGGCGCGACGCGCGTGGAGTTGGGCGTGCAAGCGATCGATGATCAGATTCTAGCGAAAAATAATCGCGGCCATGGCGTCGCGGAGATCGCCCGCGCCACGGCGTTACTGAAATTTTTTGGTTTTAAAGTTACTTATCATCTAATGCCGGGCTTGCCGGGCGCAACGGCCAAAAAAGATTTAGCAATGTTCAAGCAATTATTTTCCGACGAGCGTTTCCAGCCGGATCAGCTAAAATTTTATCCCACCGTGGTGACCAAGGGCTCGAAACTTTATCAATGGTGGAAAGCTGGAATTTATCATCCGTATTCGGATAAAGTTTTGCGGCAATTAATTGTGGAGTGTAAAAAAGCCGTGCCCGAATATGTCCGCATCATCCGCTTGATCCGCGATATTCCCGGCGAATCGATCGAGGCGGGCAATACGATCACCAATCTGCGGCAGGTGATGCAGCAGGAAGGCGCGCGCTGCCGTTGCATCCGCTGCCGCGAAGTAAAAGATAAGTCGATTAAGGTCGGAAAACTAAAATTAAATATCCGCGAATACCCGGCGTCAGGCAGTCAGGAATTTTTTATTTCTTTTGACAGCGCTGACGGAAAAACCCTTTACGGTTTTTGCCGGCTGCGGCTACCAGAGAGAAGAGAGAAAAGAGAAAAGATAAGAGAAAAAGAATTTTTATTTTTGAATGAGGCGGCAATCGTTCGGGAATTGCATGTCTATGGCGAACTGGTGCCGACCGGCAGCAGAACCACCCCCAAACCCCTCCTTGGAAAGGAGGGGAGAATCCAGCACGGCGGTTTGGGAAAGAAATTGTTGGTCGAAGCGGAAAAAATTTCGCGGCAGCATAAATTTAAAACGATTGCCGTGATTGCCGGCATCGGTGTGCGCGTCTATTATAAAAAATTGGGCTATCGGCTGAAGGCCGGATATTTGGTTAAACGAT
Source organism: Candidatus Falkowiibacteriota bacterium (assembly GCA_963747695.1). Taxonomy (GTDB): domain Bacteria; phylum Patescibacteriota; class Patescibacteriia; order Patescibacteriales; family WJLG01; genus JAQTUZ01. The sequence continues at coordinate 362,877 of CAVVFV010000010.1, forward strand.
TGGCTGATTGACAGGTTTCGTCATTTATGATAAGGTAATTTGAAATTTTAACGCACATTATTAATCTAAAATAATGATAAAGAAAGGCGGTTTTTATGGATTGCCGGCTGTTCTTACTGGAAAAGTTTGATTTTTTTCACCGGGTTTACGGTTTGAGATCATCGATTGACCTCTCGGAATTCATGCGGAGTTCGATTGAGAAGCACGGCTTGGCTTTGGCGTTTTTGATCGTTCCGTGCGGCTTGACGCACAAAATTGTCCAAAAGGTTTTTCGGGAAAAGCTGGGGGTGAAGTATGATTTTCCCGCGGAGCTTGATGACCTGAAAAAAGTCACCCACGACCGCTGGCCAAAGCAGAGCTATTTTATCCGCCACGGCGGCCACCAAGAAGCGACCGGAGGCGATAAGCAATTAAAATTGCTGGCAGCGGAAAAAATCTGGGAACGCGGAATCAAGACGATGACCTCACTGGAGGTCTCGCAATTCGCGTTTGAGTATTTTTTTGCCAATGGCGCGCCGGCCGACAGTAATAGTATTAGTTTGGGTTCTGGTTCGCGCCACTCTGACGGTTGCGTTCCGCACGTCTACTTCGACGACGGCAGGGTCGGCGTCGACTGGTACATTCTGTCCAATGCTGGCTCCCGCTTGCGTGCCCGTTCTGCAGCAGTTTAAAACTTGTAACTCTTTTCTTTAACCCCCTCTCGTTCGTCTTGGACAGCGAGAGGATTTTTTTATCCAAAAAAAATGCCGACGCTGGAGCGCGGGCTGCGTTCGTAGGCCCGCAATATTTTGCGAGCGGAATTGCGGAAAATGGCTTATGAGGCCTGAAGCGCGCAAAATATTGCGCGCCTACGGCAGCGATTTTTTGTGGTATAATGTAAGTGTAAAAAGCGCAAACACATTTTTTACCAAGAGGCGGATGAAAATTTTTCGTTACGCGTTAGGTGTTATGCGTTACGCGATATGAAACCGATTAAATTTCCTCTAGACGAGCAGGCGCACGACAAGATAATCGAGTGGTGGTATTGGAACGGTAATCTCCATGATCACGCCGGCAACCGTTATGCTTTTATGGATTGCCTTTTCCAGGTAAAGCCGCTCAAGATCAGATTCCCTTTTATGAAGATGCCTTTTGACAAGGCGTATTTTTCGCATTCCTTGCTTTCCGATATCGGGAAACAGAAATCCTATCCGACAATTGACTATCTCTCGCTGGTTTCGCGCGACAGTTTCAAGCAGTCACTGCTATTTATAAATTATATCGATACGAACCTGATTGACGGCTATGTCGTCTCTTCGATGGTGGAGATCGAGCCGCTGAAATATCGGATCCGGGCGGAAAATTTAGACTTGATCCTGACGGCGCAAAAGAAACCTCTGCTGGTGGCAGGGTCGGGTTATCTGAGTCTGGGCAAAGACACCACTTATTATTATTCGTTGACGAATTTGAAAACCGAGGGAATCATCAGAATTGGCGGCAAAGAGATCAAGGTCTCGGGAAAATCCTGGATGGATCATCAATGGGCCGATGCGCCGTATTCTAAAAAAGCTAAAGATAAATGGAATTGGTTTTCGCTGCAATTTGATGATAACACGGAGATGCTCTGTTATGAATGGTCGTGCGGAGACAAGAAAATGTCGGTAGTCGGGATTTCTTATCCGAACGGGAAAATCGAGCATCTAACGGAGGTTGTTTTTAGGCCGATCGGCAAAGAATGGACTAGTTCGAAAACCAAAGCAAGATATCCGCTGAATTGGCAGATTGAAATACCGACTAAAAAGATAAAGTTGACAGTTACGCCGCTCATTAAGAATCAGGAAATGATTTTCGGCACGCTCAATTATTGGGAAGGGCCGATTTCGGTCAGCGGCAATTTAGGCAACAAGAAGGCGACCGGCCGGGGATTTCTGGAGCTGGTCGGCCGTCCTTCACAATACAAGGCTTATAATTTTTTTAAGGAAAGTTTGAGTGAAACGATCAAGAATTTGCAGAAAAGATTGAAATAAATTTGAATTTTATGGTTACGGATATAAAAAAAATATTTTTTTCCATCCTTTTTTTAATTTTTATTTTTGTTTTGTCGGCGTGCGGCGCGGCCAAAGCGCCGGCTAAGCAGCCAGCGGTCGCCGCTCCGACCGGGCTGACCATGGCGGTGGTCGCCGAACATAATTCGTCGACCGACTGCTGGCTGACGGTAAATAACAATATTTACAACGTAACCGACCATCTCGCGCCGAATCCGAGCGGAGAAGCGGCGATGGCGGCCTATTGCGGCCGAGACGCCACGACTGTTTTTGATGCCGATGAGAAAAACTCCGGCCAGCCGATTTTTGATATCGACCGGCAGACTTTGGAGCAATTCTATATTGGTTCATTGGCCCGCTAAGTTATATGATGCGAATGCTACAAATTATTCGCGAATACTACAAATACCGCGAAACGAATTTTTCGTTAAATAGTTCGTAGTATTCGCGAACAATTCGTAGGTTCGCATTATGTGATATGAGTTTATTTTCCATTTTAATCGTCATTGTCGGTCTCTGCCTGTTTGAGACGATCTCCAGCATCGACAATGCCATCGTCAATGCCGAAGTGCTTTCGACCATGGGCAAAAAGGGCCGGCGCTGGTTTTTGCTCTGGGGATTTTTGTTCGCGGTTTTCGTGATCAGGGGATTGCTGCCCTGGATAATCGTCTGGGCGGTGACACCGAAGCTGGGGCCGATCGGTTCGCTGGTTGCCACCTTTTCCAGTAATCCGTCGGTCAAGCTGGCAATCGAATCGTCGACGCCGACCTTGTTGATCGGCGGCGGAGTATTTTTGATTTTTTTATTTTTCAATTGGCTATTCCTCGAGCCGAAAAATTTCGGTATGCCCGGCGAGCGTTTTTTTTCCACCAAGGGCGTCTGGTTTTTCGCGGTGGTTTCCGTGCTGCTGGCCATGATCGTCTGGTTCGCCTTGAAACAAAATTCGCTGCTGGCTTTCGGAGCGGTCGTCGGCTCCACCGCTTTTTTCATCACCCACGGTTTCAAACAGAATGCCGAAGCCAGCGAAAAGAAATTATCCAAAAGCGGCTTGTCGGACATCAGTAAGATTATTTTTCTCGAAATAATCGACGCGACATTTTCCGTCGACGGAGTGTTGGGCGCTTTCGCCTTCACGCTTTCCGTGCCGCTGATCGTTTTGGGCAACGGCCTCGGAGCCTATATCGTCAGGCGATTCACCGTCGGGAATATCGGGACGATCAAGAAGTATCTGTTTTTGAAGAACGGCGCGATGTATTCGATTTTTTTTCTCGGCGCGATTATGCTGGCCGACGCCTTTGGCGTAAAAATCCCCAGTTATGTTTCGCCGCTGGTGACTTTCGCGGTAGTCGGCTATTTTTTCCTCAAATCGCATTATCATTTAAAGCGAACAACTTTAAAAAGATAAAAAATTTTTAATCAATAAAAAAAGTCCGGCTTGGCGTCGGACTTTTGCGTTTTTTCAGAAAGCGTTGAACAGTTTTTCCCGCTTGGTCATCTTATCGGCCGTGATGGTCAGAAAAACAATGAAGTGGTTGACGTATTCTTCTCTGCCACCAAGGCATAAGCGGTCGCGAGTTTGGATGGCAAGAGCGGCTAATTTTCGCAGCGCCCGCGGTTCGGCACCGCGAAAAAATGAGTAAGTTTTGTTGATCTCCGTCAGGAAATCAAATCTTACCTGCAAATCATTTTCGAAGCGGTCGATTTCCGATTGATCGGCGGACACCAGATTGCAATTGGCCAGATGGATCGTCTTGACAATCAGGATAATGTCGCCCGTAATGAAATCGGCCGCTTCCTTTGTACCTAAAGCCGCGTCTTGCAGGTCGCGCAGGCTTTCGGCCATCCGGGAAGTTATCGCTTCGATCATTTCCAGCAATTGTTTCGCGTTAATTTTATCGCGTGCCATTTTATCCTCTTTTCCGGGTAGTTAAAGAGCAAGCAGCGGTTTGGTTGTTGAATATTATTACATAAATATTTATAAAAGTCAATAGTTAAGTTTTGACAGAGTCGATTTTTGACTGTAATATTTAGCTATTAGTAATATTTTTTGCCATATGGTGTAACAAAATGTGATCTAAACAGATTCTTATTAAATTAATGATTTTTATTATGTTGAAATATGAAAATATAAAACAGGAGGACGGGGAAGTTTACGTGGCGATCATGAAGGAATCGGAACGGCAGGCGGATGAACTGGAAATGATCGCTTCGGAAAATTACGTTTCCCCTGCCGTTTTGGAAGCGATGGGGTCGATTTTGACCAATAAATATTCCGAGGGCTATCCTGGTCACCGCTATTACGGCGGCAATCAGGTGATTGATGAAGTGGAAACGATCGCGATTGAACGCGCCAAAAAATTATTTGGCGCCGAACACGTGAATGTGCAATCGCTTTCCGGCTCACCGGCCAATGCTGCGGTTTATTTTGCTTTTTTGAAACCAGGCGATAAAATTTTGGGGATGAAGCTGGACCACGGCGGTCATCTTTCCCATGGCCATCCGGTAAATTTTTCCGGCTTGCTCTATAATTTTGTCCAATACGGCGTCGATGCCGAAACCGGTTATATTGATATGAAAGAAGTGCGCGCCATGGCCTTAAAAGAAAAACCGAAAATGATCGTGGTCGGGGCGACGGCTTATTCGCGGGAGATCGATTGGGCGGAATTCAAGAAGATCGCCGATGAAGTCGGCGCCTATTCTTTCGCCGACATCGCTCATACGGCCGGCCTGATCGCCGCCGGACTGCTCGCCAATCCGGTGCCGATTTTCGATGTTGTTTCGACTACTACGCACAAAACTTTGCGCGGCCCTCGCGGTGCGATAATTATGTGCAAAGAAAAATTCGCCAAGCAAGTCGATCGGGCGGTTTTTCCGGGTATGCAAGGCGGCCCGCACGATCACACCACCGCGGCCAAGGCCGTGGCTTTTGGCGAAGCATTGCAACCGCAATTCAAGGTATATGCCAAACAAGTTATTGCGAACGCCAAAGTTTTAGCGGAAGAATTTATCAAACGCGGCTATCGCGTCATTTCCGGCGGCACGGACAATCATTTAATGGTCGTGGATATGACCAGCAAAAATATTACCGGCCGCGATGCCGAAGCAGCTTTAAATAAGATCGGTATTTCGGTCAACCGCTCCACTATCCCTAATGATCCTAATCCGCCGATGAAACCGTCCGGCGTTCGTTTTGGCACCCCGGCGCTCACCACTCGCGGCATGAAAGAAAAAGAGGTTTTGCAAATAGTTGAATGGATCGATCAAGCGATAATGAATAAAGATAATGAAGAAAAATTGGCGGAATTAAAAAAAGAAGTGAAAAAACTCTGCGGCAAATTCCCGCCGCCCACTTCGTGTAACTAATAACGCGTTAAAAAAGTCCCCTCTTGGGAGGGGTGCCGAGCCCGGCGAGGCGGGGTGGGTCTATTCCCGACATTATTTATGGTTGAAATAATTGTAAATTTAGAAAAAAATGGGTATCCGATAAAAATTGGGATGGGCATTGTTGCTGAAGAAAATTTCAAAAAATTCGGTTGCGATAAATGCGCTATTATCACGGATTCAAATGTCGAGAAACTTTACGCCAAAGATTTGGAAAAAAAATTAAATCAAGACGGGGTTATTTCGGAAATATTTAGTTTCCCGGCCGGCGAGACGTCAAAAACATTTGCCACGGTTATTTCGCTCGGCCGGAAAATGATCAAAAGCGGTTTTGGCAGAAATTCGCTGATAATCGCTTTGGGAGGCGGGGTGGTCGGGGATATTGCTGGATTTTTGGCCTCGATTTACGAAAGAGGAATCAAATTTGTCCAGATACCGACAACTCTGCTGGCACAAGTCGATAGCAGTATCGGGGGGAAAACCGGAGTTGATACTCCCGAAGGAAAAAATTTACTCGGGACTTTTTATCAGCCGCAGACCGTAATATGTGACATTAATTTTTTGTCGACTTTGCCAAAAAAAGAAATCAAAAATGGCTGGGCGGAATTAATAAAAGATGGGATGATCAAAGATAATCGATTTTTTGAATTTTTACAAAAAAAACATTCAAGTCTCGATGAAAAAGATCTAGCGGCAATCATTACCAGCGCGGTCGGGATAAAAGCGAAGATTGTAAGCCAGGATGAAAGGGAGTCGGGAGAAAGAATCATTTTAAATTACGGACATACAATCGGCCATGCGATAGAAACGATTGAGAACTATAAGATTTCCCACGGCGAGGCGGTCGCGTTGAGAATGATTTATGAAGGAAAAATTTCTTCCTTGCTTGGTTATTTGACTGCGGCAGATTTAAAAAAACAAAATGAACTCATCCTCTCGGTCGGTTTACCGGTAAATTATCGAGGTAATATTGATAAATTGATTGAAATAATGCGGCGGGACAAAAAGGCGCTGGATAGCAATCCGCATTTTGTTTTGCCGATAAAAATCGGAGCGGTTAAAAATGAAGGAACTAAATTTGCTTTTGCCGTTGAAGAGAAGATAATAAAAAGGGCCTTAGAATCGAGATAAGGTAAAATAATAAACCCACCCCGCCTCGCCGAGCTCGGCACCCCTCCCAAGAGGGGATTTTAAAAAGCGTTACGGGTTACGCGTTATGAGTTATGCGAATAATTGATGGAAAAAAAATAGCCGATAAGATCAAGGACGAGATCGTCGCCGAGATTTTGTTAGCCAATAAAAATGATATTCATGCGCCGAAGCGGCCGCTGCTCGCGATAATTCTGGTTGGCGACCGGCCGGATTCGCAGCTTTATGTTTCCTTGAAAGAAAAAGAGGCGAAAAAAGTCGGCGTGGACACCACGCTTTATAAATTGTCGGTCAAGGCGCCCGAAAAGGAATTAGAAGAAACAATTAGTTTTTTAAATAATGATCAGGCGACTGACGGGATTTTATTGCAATTGCCGCTGCCGGATAATTTCAATACCGATAAAATCGTCGCGCTGATTGATCCGGCTAAAGACGTTGATCATTTTCATCCGGAAAATTTGAAAAAATTAATGGACGGCGACGAAGAGCTGCTGCCGCCGGTCTGCCAGGTCATTTTGGAAATTTTGGAAGATATCAAATATGATCCAGCCGGCCGTTCCGCCTGCATCGTGGCTAATTCGGAAATTTTCGGCCTGTCGCTTGCCAAAATTCTGGAACTTCACGGCGCCTTGACTAAAATTGTCACTCCGGCCGATGAGGACTTAGTCGAACAAACCGTTAAGGCGGATATTTTGGTAACGGCGGTCGGGCAACCCGATTTGATAACCGGAGAGATGGTAAAAAAGGACGCGGTGATCATCGACATCGGCATCAGCAAAGAAGATAATAAAATTTTGGGTGATGTTAATGCCGCAAGCGTTAAAGACCGAGCCGGCTATCTCACGCCGGTACCGGGCGGAGTTGGGCCGATCACCATCGCCGCGGCGCTGAAGAATACCGTGGAAATTTGGAAAAAAAATAAAAAAGTTGACTAATTTTTTATAAAAGCGCAGAGTGATGCAGAGGGGCTGAACATTCCAGATTTATCAACGCGATGGGGGGCAAAATGAACGGAAAAAACATAGGGAAAACGAACATTAAGGGAAAATTACCTACTTATGATGAGTATTGCGATGTCTCGGCCCAGGGTGGTCTGGATGAAATGGCTTGTACCATAATTTCTGCCAGGATGCGCGAGAAAAAAGTCGAGCCGGGGAAAATAATCGTTTGCCGGATCGACACGGGCGCGGAAGCCGACGTTACTAATGTTTTGGCCCTGGTCGATTTGCATGCCCAATTCGGGACCAGATTGCTGGTCTTTACTCATGATGCCGGTTTGCAGCCGACAATTGATGAAGTGGCGGAAATTATTTCAACGGTCGGCAACAACGGCCCCTTGATCTGAACCGCCTTAACCTTTTCTTCAAGCCACGGCAGACGCTATCGTCTGCCCTTTTTTATACCAAATTTATTTATCCTTATATTAGCATAAATACTTGTTTTATGTTAATCATTGACTTATTAATTAACATATGTTAATATATACATATAAGCTTAACAAAAATTATGATTAAAAATAAGCAATTGAATATGAATAAGGATTTTTACAGTGTTAAAGAATTGGCCGATTTATTGCATTTAAGCCGGATCACGATTTTTAACCGCATAAAAAATGGGAAAATCGAGGCGGAAAAAGTCGGGCGTAATTATATTATCAAAAAAAAGGACGTTGATTTAATTATTCTAGACGGGTTGACCGACAAGGTTAAGAGTGAAATTGAGAAGGGGGTTAAGAGGGTTATCGCCGAATACGGGGACGTCCTAAAAAAATTAGGTAAAGAATAATATGGCGATTCAAAATATTTCTCTCGAGACAATCAAATATATCGCGTATTCTTTAGCTAAAGATACGATGAGCTGGAATGAACCGATCCCGGAATTTGAGACCCGCTTTCCCAATGTTTTGGAAAGCTGCATTGCGGTGCCTTTTCAGAAATTTTCTCAACAATTTTTATATCAAGGCTTATCCGGCAAGGCGGCGGTTTTATTTTATCTATTGATAAAAAATCATCCTTTTCAGAATGGCAACAAGCGCATTGCCATTACCACCTTGTTGATTTTTTTATATTTAAACAATAAATGGCTTAAAGCTGATAACGCGGAATTATATAATTTCGCAGTTTGGGTGGCGCAAAGTCCGGCCGAGGCCAAGGACGACATTGTGCCGTTTATTGAAAAATTTATCAGCAAAAGATTGAATAATTCTCAGAAATAAATTTTACCGCAGGTTGGCAAGCAATATTTAAGGCAAAAAAATGTATTACCTTTATATCTTGAAGTGTGCGGACAAAACTTTGTATACCGGCATCACGGTGGATTTAGTGCGGAGATTAAAAGAACACAATGAATCTAAAAAAGGCGCCAAATATACCCGCGCCAGAAGGCCGGTGAAAATTGCCTACTCTAAAAGATTTCTCAACCGCTCGGCGGCTGCCAAAGCGGAAAGCCGAATAAAAAAAATATCCCGGCGAGATAAACTTAAATTGATCAAACAATAAAAAAGAATTTTTAACCGGCTTGCGCATAGCCGGTATTTTTTATAAGATGAATGAATGACTAATGAAAACATCGAATTTACGGCAGAGTCCGCTTTGCGAGACTCTGCCGGGGCAAAGCAGCAGGCCGTGGAATTACTGAAGATCCATTATGGTTTTGATAAGTTCCGGCCGGGGCAGGAGGAAGCGATTGATGCGATATTGGATGGCAAGGATGTTTTAGTGGTGATGCCGACCGGCGGCGGCAAATCTTTGATCTACCAATTACCGGCTTTGGTTTCGGACGGCGTGACGATCGTGATCTCGCCGCTGATCGCCTTGATGAAAGATCAGGTCGACTCGATGAATAAGATCGGCGTACCGGCGACGTTCATCAATTCTTCGATTTCGCCTGACGAGGCCAAAGAAAGATTAACTCTGGTCAAAACGGAATTTTATAAACTTTTATATATAGCGCCGGAAAGATTTTATAATGACGAATTTGTTTCTCAGCTTGCCGAACTGAAAGTCAAATTATTCGCCGTGGATGAAGCGCATTGCATCAGCCAGTGGGGACATGATTTTCGCCCGGCCTATATGCGTTTAGGCAGGGCGATCGAGATGTGCGGGCGGCCGCCGATCGCGGCGCTGACCGCCACGGCTACGCCGGAAGTCAAAGAAGATATTTTGAAACAACTGGGAATGACCAAAGCGGAAAAGATTATCACCGGTTTTACCCGGCCGAACCTGCAATTTGGCGTGATCAAAGCGCCGGACGCGCAAAAATTATCGTTGATCGCCGATACGGCCGAAAATATCGAAGGTTGTGGGATCATTTATACCGGCACTCGCGCCAAGGCCGAAGAAATTACTGATCTATTATTAGAACGCGGACTTGAAGCGGTTTTTTATCATGCCGGAATGGATCCGGAAAGCCGCAGCTGGACGCAGGAAAATTTTTTGACTGGTAAAACGAAAATAATCGTTGCCACCAATGCTTTCGGTTTAGGGATCGATAAAAAAGATGTGCGCTTCGTCATTCATCACGATATGCCCGGGACGATCGAGGCTTATTATCAGGAAGCCGGCCGCGCCGGACGCGACGGCGCGCCTTCGCTGTGTTTATTGTTTTTTGCGCCGAAAGATCGGTTTTTGCGGGAATTTTTCATCAAGGGTGATAACCCAACGCCGGAAACCGTTTTGGAAATCTATGAAGTGCTAACTAATTATGAAACCGACCGGATCTTTACGACCTATGCCGAGCTGATGGAAAATCTATCGGATAAAGTTCCGGATATGGCGGTCGGCACTTGCTTGAAAATTTTAGAAAAGGAAGGTTATATCGCCCGCTCGAGCGAAAAAACCAGCCCGGCTTTTTTGCGTCAGGTAAATAATCATCAGATGACTTTGGATTTTATTTCCAAACAAGCCAAGAAGCAGGTTGAGATTTTGAATAAACTGCAGGCGCGATTTGATAAAGAATTGATTGATGGCTGGGAGTTTGATCTGGACGAAGTGGCCGGCATCATCGAAACCAGCCGTGAGGCCTTGGTCAGATCGATCAATGCCTGGAAAAAAGCCGAACTGGTGGAATATACTCCGCCCAAGCGCGGCACGGAAATCCAAATTCTGAAACGCGTCCCGCGTGAGGAAGTAAAAATAGATTTTTCGGCGATGCGCGAGAAAGCCCGGCGCGCTTATCGCAAATTAGATGAGATGGAAGATTATGTTTATCATTTCGGCTGCCGTCCGGAATACATTTTGAATTATTTCGGTGAATACGATGTTAAGCTCTGCGGCAAATGCGATAATTGTTTAGGCGGCGGAGAAGTAAGAAGTCAGAAGGCAGAAGTAAGAAATAAAAAATATGAATCCGGAAACGATAAGCCGCTGTATTATAGAAAAAGAAGCGAGGAAAATATCGGAACCGGTTTTGGCGATATCAAAGTGGAGAAGAAAACTTTAAGCACTAAATTGACCCAGCTGGAAACTTTGGACTTATATAATAAAGGGAAGAGTATTGCCGAAATTGCGGCCGAGCGAGGATTTGCGGAAAATACTATCTATGGACATTTGGAATTTCTGATTGAAAAAAAATTGATCAAGGATGTCGATAAATTGGTTAGCGCGAAAAAGCAGGACAAGATTTTCGCCGCCATCAAGAAAGTCGGGGCCGCCAAATTGACTCCGATCAAGGATGAACTCGGCGACGATTATTCCTGGGAAGAAATAAAGCTTGCCCGCGCGAAATTCAAATCTCGTAGCGCGTAACTCACAACGCTTAACGCCTAAAAATTTTTGTCATCCTCTGTTGGTTCCGTCGCAGTCTCGCCGCGGACTGCGACGCGATTGCCGCGCGTCGGGCAGCAGTCCGAGGCGAGACTGCTGCATGACCAAAAGGGGGCGGATGACAAATCGGCGCGGTTTTGATAATCTGGAATTATGAACAAAGATACGCAGAAGGAATTATTGAGGATCGTGCGGAAGAATTATGAGGATGACGCGCGGACCTTTGATGAAACGCGGGAAAAACATATTTATTCCCCGCTTTTAGAAATGCTTCAAGGAGTTGATCGGGGTGCTCGCGTTTTGGATGTGGGCTGCGGCAATGGGCGGCTGCTGAAAGTTTTGGCCGAACGGCATGCCAAATATATCGGTGTGGATCAAAGCGAATCGCTCGTCAAAATCTGCCGTGACAAATATCCGGAATATAAATTTGCCGTTGAGGATATTCTGAGTCTGGGTGAATTGCCCGAATATGATTTTGATTATGTTTTTTGCATTGCCGTTCTTCATCACTTGCCGGGTAATGATTTAAGATTGCAAGCCTTGAAGCAGCTGAAAAACAAGATCAGAGCCGGCGGAAAAATAATCTTAACTGTCTGGAATATGTGGCCGCAGGAAAAATATCGCCGGATGATTTATAAATTCGCGCTGTTAAAAATTGTCGGCAAGAATAAGATGGACTGGAACGATGTTTTATTCGATTGGCGCGCGCCGAATAGCCAGATGAGCAAGCGGTATTATCATATTTTCAATCAGTGCGAATTGATTCGGCTGGCCAAAAAATCCGGACTTAAGGCGGAAAAAATCTTTAAAGATAAGTTTAATTATTATTTAGTCTTGACAAAGTGAAGTTTTGCTGATAAATTACTTAAGGTCTATTCGGTAATTTTAATGCGGCAAAAAAAGATTTTGTTGAGTCCCTGTCCTTTAACCTATATCCAAGGAGGAAGACGTGAGCGATACCATCGAAAAGGCAGAGCTAGCCGGCCTGAGTGATTTGCTCATCAGCGATCAGCTCGTGGTGGACGTTGCCGGCAAGAAGCTGTTCGTTTTTGTAAATCGCCAGAAGGAAACCGGCCTACGGAAACTTGTGGTGGACGTTGCCAGCAAGAAGCTGCTCGTTTCAGCAAATCATAAGAAAAAATCCGGTCTGCAGAAAAACGCCGAACATTCTGCCGCCTATCGCCTTTTTTTTGGCGAGCGGGAGACATCGCCCGGAGAAGCAATGTTGATCTTTTGGCATTACTATGCTTTGGAAACCAGCCATTACATCACTGAAAACGGCACTTTTACCCTCCTGGTCGGCCAAGGTCGTCCTCGCCTGAATTGAAAACGGTTCCGCGCCTGCCCTGATAGCGATATCAGGGCTTTTGTTTGACAGGTATTTTCGCCCGTGTTATTATCTTATTTCAGGCTAGTTGTTCTTCGGACAAGTAGCCATTTTTATTGAAACTGTATATTGTAATATTGCTATACTGTTATATTGTTGCGCAACGAGAAGAATATTTAGCAATATAACAATATGACAATATAACAATTTATTTAAAATATCTAAAAAATATAATCATGTTTCATGTTACACGTTTCATGTTTCATGTTATCAGAAAATTATGTCTGAATTATCCAGCGCCATCCGCGCGGTGTGCGAAGAAAAAGGTTTGAGCTATGAAGCCGTGGTGGAAACCATCGAGCTGTCTTTAGCTGCGGCCTATCGCAAGGACTTTGGCCAGAAAAATCAGAACATCAAAGTGAAATTCAATCCGGAAACCGGCGAATCCGAAATTATGGACGTCAAAACCGTGGTCGCCAATCTGCCGGAAGATTATTTTGACCTTGAGGGCAAGGTCAATGAAAAATACCGCCCCAAGCGCGAAGAAATTTTGATTACCGCGCCGGTCGCCGCAACGGCGAGCAATCAAAGCAAGGCTCCGGTTGAGGAAATCGTCGGCGCCTCGATCGAAGGTGAAGAAGACCTGATTAAATTCAATCCGAAAACGGAAATCCAAATGAAGGACGCTTTCCTGATCAAACCGGATGCGGGATTGGGAGAAGAAATAATTACCAATTTGGAGGTGCCCAAAGAATATGGCCGCATGGCCGCGCAAACCGCCAAGCAGGTCATTATCCAGAAATTAAGAGAAGCCGAGCGCGAAATGGTGATGAATGAATTCAAGGACAAAGAGCACGAAGTCGTCACCGGAGTGGTGCAGCGCCGCGAGGGCCGGAATGTTTTGGTGGATCTGGGCAAGGCGATCGGCCGGTTGCCGATGGAAGAGCAGATTTACGGCGAAAAATATGAAACCGGCGACAAGGTGAAAGTATATATTAAGGAAGTCCGTTCCGGCTCTAAAGGTCCGGAAATAATCTTGTCCCGCACATCGGATGAAATTTTGAAAAAGATTTTCTTTTTTGAAATACCGGAAATATCCAATGGCTTGATCGAGATCAAGGGTGTGGCCCGCGAGGCCGGCAACCGCTCGAAAGTGGCGATCTGGACCGACCAGGAAAACGTTGATCCGATCGGTTCCTGCGTCGGACAAAGAGGCAGCCGCATCCAGACGATCATCTCCGAATTGGGCGGCGAGCGGATCGATATGGTCAAATATGATGATGACCCGGCCCGCTTTGTTTCCAATGCGCTGTCTCCCGCTAAGGTGATCAGCGTGGATTTGCGGCCGGAAGAACGCCGGGCGCTTGTTAAGGTAATGCCCGATCAGCTGTCTCTGGCGATCGGCAAACGCGGTCAGAATGTCCGTTTAGCCGCCCGATTGACCGGCTGGAAGATCGATATTATGGAAGAAGGCGACGGCACCTCGGCCAAACTATCTTCGGAAATACTCGAAGCTGCCCCGGAAGAAGTCGCCGGCTTGGCGGAAAAATTAACGGCCGAAGAAGTAAAACCGGAAGAATCGCCGACCGAAGAAAAAAAAGAAAAAAAGCCTAAGAAAGAGAAAAAGGCTAAAGTTAAAAAAGAAAAGAAAGAAGAACAATAATTTATTAGGCACTTAGGAAATTAGGTACTTAGGCGCAACGAAAGTAAAGTGATAATCTAAGTATCTGGCTTCCTAGTCACCTAATTACCTAATCAACTAAGTACCTAACTAATATGATTTACGTTATTGGACACAAATCTCCGGACTTGGATACGGTCGCCGGCGCGATCGCTTGGGCGGGATTGGAAAATAAAACCAACGGAACGACCGATTACGTTTCGGTGATTGCCGGCGACGTGAATAAGGAAACGGCGTATGTGCTGGAAAAATTCGGCATTAAAATTCCGGAAAGATTGGCGAGCGCCAAAGGCCAGAAACTTTATTTGGTCGATCACAACGAAGAATCGCAGATGGTGGAAGGCGCGGCCGAAGCTGAGATCGTCGGCGTGCTGGATCATCACAAGATAAATTTCAAGTGCGAAAAACCGATTGAATTCAAGAGTCTGCCTTGGGGATCGGTCTGCTCGATCATCGCCCAGCAATATTTCTGGAAAGAAGAAAAGATCGAGAAAAATCTGGCCGGCCTGATGCTGGCCGCGATTTTGGTGGATACGGTCATCACTAAATCCCCGACTTGCACTGAAATTGATAAAGAGATCATCGCTAAGTTGGCCAAAAGGGCGGGCATCAAGGATTGGCGCGCTTTTGGAATGGAAATTTTCAAGGTCCGCGGCGCGGTTTCTGATAAGAGCGCGGCTGATATTATCAAAGGCGATTTCAAAGATTTTGATTTCAAAGCCGGGAAGTTCGGCATTGGCCAAGTGGAAACCGTTGATCTGAATGACTTTGCCGCCAAAGAAGAAGCGATCATCACCGAGCTTTCCAAGATGCAACAGACCGGCGGCTATCACAGCGTAATTTTATTCATTACTGATATCATCAAGGAAGGCTCTCAATTTTTGGTCGCGACGAAAGACTTGGCGGCGATGGAGAAAGCGTTAAAAAATAAATTAGTCGATAATAAGGTTTATCTCCCCGGCGTCATGTCCCGCAAAAAACAGGTGGTGCCGATGTTGAGCGAAGTTTTTGATAAATAAAATATAATGCTAATTTCGCTAATGATGCGAATCTACGAATGACCCACCCCGTCCGCGAGGCGCGGCCACCCCTCCCAAGAGGGGAATTCGCGCAATTAGCATCATTCGAAAATTAGCATTAGAACCAATTAGCATGAAAGTAATAAAGAATATTTTACCCAAATCACAAATAGAATTTTTGGTTGAATTGACCGCCGAAGAATTCAAGCCGAGCATTGAAGCGGCCGCCGCGCAGATTTCCGAGGAAGTGAAGATTGATGGCTTCCGGCCGGGCAAAGCGCCTTTGGATATGGTGAAGAAGAAAGTCGGCGAGATGAGCATCCTGGAAAAGGCGGCCAATATCGCGATCAATAAATCGTTCGGCAAAATTTTGGAGGAAAATGCCAAGGACGATAAGATTATCGGTCAGCCGATGGTGGATATAACCAAATTGGCTCCGGAAAATCCGCTGGAATTCAAAATAACTTTGTCGGTTTTGCCGGCAGTTACTTTGGGCGAGTATAAGAATTTAGGCGTTAAACCGACGAAGGCGCAGCTTGACGATAAGGAAGTGGAAAGAGTGATCGATTATCTGCGCGAGACCCGCGTCAAGGAAGTAGCAGTAGACCGCGAAGTAAAAAAAGATGATAAAGTCACGGCTAATATCAATATGTTTTTGGATAGCGTGCCGATCGAAGGCGGCCAGACGCAAGCGGCCACGCTGATCATCGGCAAAGAATATTTCGTGCCGGGATTTGACGCTAAAATTATCGGCGCCAAAAAAGGAGAAACTAAAGAATTTACTCTCCCCTATCCGAAGGATTTTCATCAGAAAAATTTGGCGGGCAAGAATGTGGAATTTAAAGTGGAGATCAAAGATATTTTTGAACGGGAAGTTCCGGCGATGGATGATGAGCTGGCCAAGAATTTCGGCGGCAAGGACTTGGCAGATTTGAAAGTGATGATCGAGAAAGATATCTTGGGCCAGAAAAGTTTTGAAGCGGAGCGTAAGACTGAACTGGATATGCTGGAAAAGATTTTGGCCAAGACTAAATTCGACGATCTGCCGGAAATGCTCGTTTCCAACGAAACGGAAAAGATGCTGATTGAATTGGAAGAGAATGTCTCGCGGCAAGGCGGCAAGATGGAAGATTATTTATCCAGCCTGAAAAAAACCCGCAATCAGTTAGCTTTGGATTTGTTGCCGGAAGCAGTGAAGCGCGTCAAAACCGCATTGCTGATCCGCGAGATCGGCGAATTGGAAAAAATTCAACCGACCGAAAACGATGTGGAAGAAAAAATCAAACAATTGATGGAGCAATATAAAGGTTATGCGAAAGTCGAGGAGCGGGTGAAAGATCCGAACTATCGCGCCTATCTCAAAAATTCGCTGGCTTCGCAGCAAGTCGTGGAGAAATTGAAGGAATGGAACGTCACTGGCAGAGACGAGATAAGAGATAAGAAAGAAGAAAAAGTTTAGTGAAAAATTTAATGCCCGTTTTTGCGGGCATTAAAATTAAATTATAAAACGACGTAGTTATGTCAGTCCTAGCGGTAAACAAAAGAGCGACATTTGATTATGAAGTTCTGGATAAATATGAAGCCGGGCTGGTTTTGTTCGGCCATGAAGTCAAATCGGTACGCGCCGGCAATGTTAATTTGAAAGCAGCCTATATCACTTTAAGAACTGATCACGCCGGTTTGCCCGAAGCTTATCTGATCAACGCCCACATCTCTTTATATAAATATGCCAGCACGATTAAAGATTATGATCCGACCCGTTCGCGCAAACTTTTATTGAAGGCTAAAGAAATCAAATATTTGTTAGGAAAAACCAAAGAGCAAGGCTTGACTTTAGTGCCATTGCGTATCTATACTAAGAACAGAATTTTGAAATTGGAATTCGGTTTAGCGCGCGGCAAGAAGAAATTCGACAAGCGCGAAGACCTCAAGAAAAAAGACCTTGACCGCGAATCTCGCGCGATGATGAAGCGATATTAAAAGATTTAACACACCCCGTCGCCGCGGCGGCGCCACCTCCGCCTCGGCCCGCCTTGCTGAAGCTTTGGCGAGGCAGGCAAGCCTTGGGCGAGACGGGCCTCTCAAGAGGGGAATCTAAACACCGAACTTTGACAATAAAATAATTTGTAATTTTTAATTCTTAATTTGTAATTGATTGAAAGGGGATGCCAGGCTTCGATGACAAGAATTATTGCTAATACTCAAGGCGTGTCGGATTTCACGTAAAACGGTCCAAAATCACAATTGCGAACAAAATCGCTCGCGGAGCCGCCTTCACTTGGAAGGTTCCGGCTTTCGCGCCTGTTGCCGCTTAATACCGGCAGCCATTTCGCCTTCTGACTCCTCTGGGGAGGTGGGAGTGTCATTTTAGAGGATCAGGTTGCCAGTGTCGGCTCTTAGACTGGCAACCGAAACTAAATAGGGCTCGCCATTATTTTTTCGCCTTGCTTTTAGGTAATGGTCAAACTCAAGCTGGGCTAAACTTGTAGTAGTATTATCAATAACTTGCCAGACGCGGGTTCAATTCCCGCCATCTCCACAAGGTATTTTTTTGTATTTTTTTTGCTAAAAAAATACAAAAAAATACCTTGCTGAATGGTGCGGGAATTGAACTGGTCAGGAGCGAGGCAATGGCCGCGAGGGAACGAGCGGCCGGCAGCCGAGCGTCCGCCAAGCATTCGGGGAATGCTTGGCGCTGACCCTGGACGAGGGAACGAGCCGCTTTCCGGCGGCGAGTGACCGAGCAACGGTACCCAGACATGTTTTTTTAAAAAGTTTTACCATTTTATTTGCAGATTGCCGCGGCGGGAATTGAACTGGTAGCGAGCGAGATATGAGGTGAGGCGGAAGCCGAGTCGAATAATCGAGCGACGCCGGACGCGACCCAAGGGAGCGTTTGGCGGCAACTCTGGACGAAGGAGCGAGGCGGAATTCCGCCGCCGAGCGACTGAGACGGCAGTTCAGATGGATAGTTTTATACTTTTAGTTTTTTAGTGTAAAATGTATACATTATTAAATGTTAAGTTGGTCCAGTGGCGGAACTGGTATACGCGCAGCACTTAAAATGCTGTGTCCGCGAGGGCATGTGGGTTCGAGTCCCACCTGGACCACAGGTAATTTTTTGCGAAGTTTTTTAAACCTTTGCAATAAGGGTTCGCCCGGTCATCCGACCGGGCGCCCGGGGTTCATCCCCGGGCGAGTCCCTCCCGGACCACATAAATAAATTAAAAATTAAAAATTAAGAATTAAAAATGACAGCTTGATTTTTTTTGAGATCGCTGATATTATTGTATTTGTAATTTTTAACTTTTCATTTTTAATTGAATTTTGCGGGTATCGTATACCGGTATTATGCCACCTTGCCATGGTGGAGAAACGGGTCCAATTCCCGTTACCCGCTCACTAATCATACAAGCCTCTTTTTTAGGAATTTTTTTTAACGCGAAGCGCAGCTCCACGTAAGGTTTAATGGGCACAAATTTAAGTTTTCCGGTTTTTAAAAACAAGTTCGAGCCGCAAATTTTACGCAACGAAGATTTTTTGGAGGATAAGTCGCCAGTTTTCACTGTTTCATCCAATAAAACTGCATCTTTTATCCAATTTTGGAGAGGTTCGAGCCAAGCGACAACCCCCTTGTTTAAGCTGGCCATTTTTTCCTCTAAATCCCTCTTCTGTAAGACAAGCTTTCTCTTTTCTGCCCGATAAACCTCGCGGTCGATATCTTGCTCCAAAAGGGCATCAAGAAGGACACGGAGCTTGTTGGAAATGGCCGCTATCTCCGCTTTGATCGCTTGGCTCTCCGTGCCTGACGATTGGAGTGCCTCTTTTTCATCCTTTTCCGCCATCTTCAATAATTCTGTGGCGCAATCGGCAGGCAAAATGAACTCTTTTAGGATATCCGGCAATTGGCCGGTTAAATCATCTTCTTTGACGCAGGGTTGGGAACAGGTCCCTCTTTTTTTTGTACAACGGTAATAAGCGTAGCGATGAACATTACCGTTCTTTTGATGCTTAATTTTAACTTCTCCGGTTATGGCGCAACCGCACTCATCGCACCGGATAAGCCCGCAAAAAACTTTTGGCTCACCCTTTGGATTTTTAGGCGGTTTGCCACGCTCATTTAATACTTTTTGAACTTTATCAAAAAGCTGTTTGGATATAATCGGCGTATGTTTGCCTTCGTGAAGCTCTCCGTCATAGCGAAACAAGCCGAAATAGAAAGTGTTGGTTAAAATATACGTCACGCGGTCGCGCGATATGGTTTTGCCAGATCTGGTATGGATGCCGCGCTCGGCCAAAAATTTCGCTACGTCCTCAAGGCGGGTGTCGCCATTGGCGTAATACTCAAACGCTTCGCGAACGGCTTTCGCGATTTTTTTGTCGACGACAATCGTCTTGTATCTCCGGTCGTTGAAATAGCCGACGGGCGCGCGCGAAGGATATTCGCCGTTTTTAACTTTTTCATTAAGGCCGCGCCTGGTGTTTGTGCTTAGGTCGATAATAAACTGGTTGGCCATGCCAAACTCGACGCTCATCAGCAGAATATTGTCCGTCGAGCGATAACTGCGGTCGTGGGTTTGGATGTGCTGGATTATCCCCCGCTGGAGAAACCAGCTAATTTGCCCGCCGTCGACGGGTATAATGGTCCAGGAATCCTGCACACATTTTGACCCATTAAAAAGTTGGATTCGGGGTGGTATAATAACCCCATATGAGTAAACAAAACAAAGTATCCAAAGAAGAGAAAGCTAAGATCGTTCTAACCGTCCTGCGGGGCGAAAAGACTGTCAGCGAGATTGCGGCGCAATACAGTGTTCATCCCAACCTGATAACCCGCTGGAAACAGACAGCCACCGAAAGCATGGCCGAGCTGTTTGAAGACAAGCGCAATAAGATTGAAAAAGACAAGTTTCAAGAGCAAGAACAACTGGTAGACAGGCTGTATAAATTGGTTGGCCAGCGAGACATTGAGCTCGACTGGCTCAAAAAAAAATTATCAATCTTTGACGATGATCGACCGGCTAAAATTGGTCGACCGAGAAAATCCTGATATCACTCTGACCCGCCAGACTGAATTGCTGGACATCTCCCGCTCCCGCCTGTATTACCAGACCGAAGTCAGCGAGAGGGATCTGCTCATTATGAATCTGATTGATGAAATATATACGGAAAATCCAAGCTACGGCAAGAGGACGATAGCGGCCATTATCAGGCGCGACCATAAAATTCCGGTTGGTAAAAAACATGTCCGGACGCTAATGATCAAGATGGGTATTACGGCGATATATCCGAAGAAAAAGAGGGATTTGAGCCAGCCGGACAAACAGCATAAAATTTATCCGTATCTGCTCCGCGGACTATCAATCACCAGGTCGAATCAGGTTTGGAGCACGGATATCACCTACATCAGATTAGAACACGGCTTCTGCTATTTAACGGCTATCATCGATTGGCATTCGCGCTATGTCATTGCCTGGGAATTGTCTAACACATTAGATATCGATTTTTGCTTGCGAGTTCAAGAGCGAGCCTATGCCTTGGCAATCCCTGAGATTTTCAACTCTGATCAGGGCAGCCATTTTACCAGTCCGAAATTCACCGCCGCCAGTCTGGAAAAAGGCGTCAAAATCAGCATGGACGGCAAAGGCCGCTGTTTGGACAATATCTTCATTGAGCGATTGTGGCGGACAGTTAAACAGCAGGATGTTTACATCAAGCACTACGAATCGGTGGCTGAATGCCGAGCCGGCTTAACGAAATTTTTTGACAGCTACAACAATTACCGTCCGCATCAGTCGCTCAACTACCTTACTCCCGCCGAAGCCTATTTCGGCCAAAACAAAAAAACTGCCTTTACAGAGCAGCTTAATATACCAAGCTTTAATTTAAATGCCGTCCTGACCAACCCAACTATTTAATCTCAAAATATTGTGTTGACAAACTGGACCACTATAGTTACCCATGTAGATGGATCGGCAAGGGTACAAACTGTAAATAAGATGCAGAATCCCAGGTTGTACAGCCTCATTAGTGAATTCGAAAAAATCACTGGAATTCCAATTATTCTTAATACCTCTTTTAATGTAAATGGCGAGCCCATTGTTGAATCTCCGGAAGATGCTATAAAATGTTTTATGGGAACGAATATTGATGTGCTGGTGATTGGAAATTATATTATAAACAAGAAATAATTTTGCAGACAAAATTTTTTTAAAAGATTTGTAAAAATAAAACAATATGAAGCAGTCTAAAAGGAGTGCAATTAGTCAAAAATTGATAAGGTTTACCGAAGGGGCATTTTTTGAGTATGTTTTGCCAAGAATAGAAGAAAAATACCCAGCCACTATTGGAAAATTTTTTGTTATCTTAACTTCATCTGTCGCTTATGGTATTGCGGATAAGTATTCCGATTTAGATATTTTTATTATTTTTCCAGAGCATAAGGATTATTTAAAATATCATAGAAAAATGCAGAGCCTGATTGACTCAATAGAATATCCGGCCAATTATTATGATATTTGTGATAAGGGGATTAGATTTGAATTTGAAAGTTTTCTTAAGTCAGACATACTCAATATTGTAAAAAATCAGTCAGACAATAATTGGCTGAACCAAACAGAGTGGTTGCTATGCTGGTTCATCAACTCAGTGGCTATTTATGATCCTATAGAAGTCTTCGCAAACACTAAAAAGAAATTACTATTTTTTCCTAAAAAAATAGTTGAAATTAAAGCAAATAATAGTTTAATTTCTTTATTAAAATATAGGCAAATCCTGTCATTAACTAAAGATAAATACGTATTCGATGTTTATTACTTTAAGTCATTGAAGAAAATCATGGATTTAATATTTTGGAGTGAGGAAATGTTTGTCCCTCATCCAAAGTGGTCTTTCTATTTGTCTAGATATGTAAGCAGTCTTGGTAGGCAATTTTATAAAAGTGCGTCCGTGGTGCTGGATAATAATGAAAAAAACAAGGTTTTGTTTATTGAAAAATGGATAAATATCATAGTTAGTAGATGTGGTAAAAAGCTTTGTATGGATGAAAGATTGATAAAATATATTGCTAACGAATATAGGTATGATGTAAGGAAAAAATATC
Source organism: Candidatus Falkowiibacteriota bacterium (assembly GCA_963747695.1). Classification (GTDB taxonomy): domain Bacteria; phylum Patescibacteriota; class Patescibacteriia; order Patescibacteriales; family WJLG01; genus JAQTUZ01. Next base: position 385,323 of record CAVVFV010000010.1, read on the forward strand.
CAACCGATAGGAATTTTTATTTTAAAAATTATTTAGAGCCAATAAAAAAAATAGATCTAGTATTTGCGTATCTTGATAAAGAAAGACTGGATAAACAATATTATTTGATTGAAGAAATCGGATTGAATTATAAAGGGAGGATGAATTATGATAAATTATTGCGTAGGCAAGATAAATATCTATTGCATCATAATGACGACTATCTCTTGGTCGGTGATGATATATTTAAAAAAGTGATTTTGTATTTAGTGTTTATAATATGGAGAAAAATAAGAGTTGCTACGAAAGCGCCCCTGCGAAAGAATTTTTTTAATCAGCAGTGGTATAATTTACAGGTTCTTGAGCATTTCATTGAATTTATAGCTAGGTTAGAAAAAAGAGCTTTTGTGCATGAAAATAAGCAGCTGGATTTTTTGAGGTCAGACAGAAAATTTAAAAAGGTTGCAGATTTGCTGCTAAGAACTCTTGAATTATCTCAGGACGAGAAAATTAAAATTTATTGGGAGTGCTATAATAATCTGACGAAATATATTTTGGAAAATAACATACTAACTGAATTTCAGGTTAAAAATCCATTAGTTATTCAGTTTGATATTGAATATTGGAAATATGAGAATTTGAGACTTTAATTTGGGGCAAACGATCAATTATTGAAAAAGGCCATTACGAGAGATCTCGTAATGGCCTTTCAGCTATTTCTTTGTTATTACCTCCTTGCCATTTATGAATGGCCTGAGTGCTTCAGGAATGATTACATTCCCATCAGCGGTTTGGTTGTTTTCGAGGATGGCCAGTAGTACGCGGTCAGTTATCATGGTTGCGGAAATGGTGTGTGGGAAGAAGTTTTTCTCGCCCTTGACCCTGATTTTCAGCCTCCTTGTTTGAAAATCGAGAAGATTGGTATTGGAGTGTGTTTCCCGATACCCACCATAGCCAGCGAACCAGGCCTCTATGTCGTACTTTTTGTATCCCGGAGCGCCCATATCTCCCACACAAACATTTACCACGCGATAAGGAACTTCCAGGAGTTGCATGATACGCTCCTCATTCGCTAGGCAAATTTCATGAAACTTGGGAGAGTCATCGGGGTGGCAGAGTATAATCTGCTCCGTTTTGTGAAACTGGTGTACTCTGAATGCGCCCTTGGTTGCCTTGCCATAGGAACCAGCTTCGGTTCGAAAGCACGGCGTAAGCGCACAATACTTCAGTGGCAGGATCGCCTTGTCAAGAATCTCGTCCATATGGAAAGATACAAGTGTTTGCTCGGATGTTCCGATCAGGCTCGTATCTGTGTCAGAGATTCCGTAAAATTGATCCTTTGAGAACGGCAGGTAGCCCGTACCAAACAGGGTTTCCTTTTTTGCAACGATTGGGGTTAACATCAGGGTAAAACCTTGATTCAGCAGCATTTGCTGGGCAAGCTGAAAGATTGCCATAGCCAGGACAGCTCCGTCGCCGACCCAGTAATAAAAACCTGCGCCTGCCACTTTGCTCCCTCTGGCCAAATCAAGTATGCCGAGATTGACTCCGATAGTTTCGTGAGTTTGAGGTTTAAAGTCGAAATTTGGAACCTGTCCCCACTTTTTGATTTCGACGTTATCAGCGTCGCTTTCTCCATCCGGGACATCCTCAGCAAGAATATTGGGCAGTTGCCTCCACATCTCGATTCGTTCCGCCTCGAGTTTTCCCGTGATCTCCTTCAGAATCCTGATTTCTCCTTTCAGGGAGTTATCAGCATTCTTGCCCAAAACTTTCCTTTGATGCTGTAATTCCTCCAGTTTTACCTTGTTCTTCTGAAGTTCGGTGTCTATTTCGAGTAGCTTATAGACATCAATCTCCATCTTGCGCCGCCTACAGATCTCGGCAATTAATGCCGGATCTCTTCTTAACAGTCCAAAGTCTATCATGGTACACCTCCTTAGGGTTTTAGTTGTAAAGGTTCAGGCCTCACTGACTTTGTATTATACTCCCAAAGACCAAATTTGTCAAGCACAGGCACGGCACGCTCAGTGCGCGTAGTGTTTGAGTCAAAATGCTTGATTTTATTATACATTTGTGATAACTTTATAAAATAATACAATTGGTTAACATATTATGGCAAAAGACACAATAAAAAAGGGAAAGCTTAATAATCTGATTGATATTATGCAGAAAAAGGGAGGTAATGAGAGGGAAAGAGAGGATGAGGTAGCTACTTTCCTGAAAAACGTTCCGAGAGTCCCTCATGATGAGATGATTCAAGATAAGATGGATTTTCCAACAAAGATTGTTTTCGATGTGAACTCGGCATGCAATCTGCAATGTAAAATGTGCTACGTGAAAGGGAGAAATAATACCCAAGTTCCATATGGTGATTTTACTCGCATTTTAAGGGAAATAAAAAACAATAACTCCCGGGCTATACTTAGTTATAGTTCGCTTGAGCCATTCATGAGAAAGGATTTTTTGAAAATAACAAAAAAGACCCATGAGTTAGGAATTCCATTTTCCATTTTTACAAATGGAACATTGATTGATAAAAAAATAGCAAAGCTATTGGTGGAATATAATCCAATTTCAATCACGTTTTCTTTGCATGGGCTAAAAGACACACACGAGATGATTAATGGGGTTCAAGGAAGTTATGATAAGGTTATTGATGCGATAAAGAATATAAATTATTACAAAAAAATACTTAAGAAAAAATTGCCATTTGTTAGGGTTAATTGTGTTATTTCATCTCTTAATTATCGAGAATTGCCAGAGTTCGTAAATATTGGCAAAAAGCTAAAATTAAATATGCGCTTCTCTCATTTAATTTGGGAAGATAAGAAGACACACGATGAAATTTTAAATTTCATAAAGAAAAATCTAAAAACTGACAGTAAAGATATAAGAATTGATTTTAGCAGCCAACTCAGCAAAGAAGTTGATGTTAAGGATTTAATAAAAGTTATTAAAACAATAAAGAAGGACAAGGATATACAGTTTCTGCCAAGCCTCAGTGATAAGGATTTGATTAAGTGGTACACATCGCCAATATTTTTTAAGGAAAAAAAGTGTTTTTATCCATTTGAATCCATAAATATACGGTCTAATGGAGAGGTTCATCCTTGTGCGTTTATCGATTTTTCTTATGGGAATATCTTTGATAAGAATATAAAAGAAATTTGGAAATCAGACAGGGCTTTATTTTTCAAAAATTTATTGAAAAAGAACGGTGTTTTGCCACCTTGCAATAAGTGTTGTAAGTTGTAGGTGCATTTTATGGAAAAATAATTTTTTAATTCTAAATATGCAATATAAAGTTTCAAGATTCGTAAAGAGCTACGAATTAGGAGGTTATAAATGTCTATATCACACTCTTTTGCAAGAGGTTTTATTCGTGAAAAATAATATTTACGAGAAGGATTTTATTGACAAATTGACAAAACAAAATCCCAAACTACTTAGGTTAATGAAGAAACTTAAGTTTGTAATTTCTGATGATGAAGACAATGAGGTACTAAAAAATGTAGTATTGGAAAAAAAGAAATATGATAGCAACTATTCTCTATTGAGAATTTTAATGACTGACCTCTGCAATCTTAACTGCAAATATTGTAAGGTAGAAAATAACATAATAGATAGACACAGCACCACAGTAAGCACAAATGATGTAACTGAAACTCTTAAATTATTTCAAAAAGTTTCACCTAAAAGGAAAAAATTAGTTTCTATTACGGGTGGTGAACCATTATTATTTCCGGATAAGGTTAAGGAAATAATAGAACTGTGCAAGACTCATCTGGATAATTATTGGATTATATTATTCACCAATGCCATATTGGTTAACGCTGACATGGCAAAATATCTAAAAAAGGAAAATGTATCGATTGTCATATCGTTGGATGGCAGCGAAAAAGTTCATAATAAGTTACGCGTTTTTCATAATGGAGAGGGTAGTTACAGTAAGGTGATGGCGGGATATGAATTGTTGAGAAAGAATAAATGCCGGATTGGGTTTTCTTGCACCGCAGGAAAACACAATATCGATAATTTAGTTGAAGAAATGATTTTTATAATGAAGCATTTTAAGCCGGATAGTCTTGGTATAAATCCGCTTAAGTATCCTTCGCATAAGACAACCATTTTTTCTCATTTAACCTCGCCAGTCAAATATGCGCAACAGTTGTTTGAATTATATAAAGAAGCTACAAAAAAGGGTGTTTTTGTGGAGCAAATATATAGGAAGATTGCGCCTTTTGTAGAAAAAAGATTTAAATATTACGATTGTGGAGCATGTGGAAAAAATATTAATCTGGATGCTAGGGGGAACCTCGGTCCCTGCAAGTCATTTCTTATCTTAAAAACTCTTTATCAGAATAACAAGAATGTTTTAAATTCAGAAGTTTTTGGAAAGCCACTAACTCGATCTACGCTGAATAATGAAAAGTGTCTAGAATGCGAAGCGCTAGGAATATGTGGTGGTGGATGTGCGTACGAGTCATTTGTTGAAGTTGGAAAATATGATGAAATATCAGAGAAGGGTTGTCTTATTTCTAAAACTCTCCTGTCACAATTGTTGAAATATCTGTATGAGCTAAATAAGAAAGAAATAGGGGCTGGGATAAAGAATAACGGTTTCTATTATATTAGCAATTCAGACAGAGAGAAGATTTATGGAAAAATAAAAACAAAACAAGGAACATTGGCATATTCTGTCGGGCATGTAGTTTAAATAGATCATTTAAGAAGTTAAAATAAGAAGATATGTTAGATATAAAATTTATTCGTGAAAACATAGAGTTAGTCAAAAGCAACTGTAAGAATAGGTTGTCTAATGTTGATATCGACAATTTTATAGAATTGGATAAGAAAATTCGAAAAATAGAGACAGAAATAAATGAGTTACGCACGAAAAGGAATGCTACATCCAAAACAAAACCATCAGCTGAGCAAATTGAAGAGATGAAGGTGGTGGGTAGTAAGATTAAAATAATGGAGGAAGAATTAGCTTTGTCTAGTCAGAAAATCAGAGAAATATGGCTGGCTATTCCAAATATGACGCATCCGGATGTAATTGTCAGTATGGACGAAAATGACAATCCAGTAACTGAGACTTTTCTAGAACCGACAAATTTTAGTTTTGATTCGCGGGATCACATACAACTCGCAGAAATTAATGACTTGATTGATTTTGATCGTGCGACAAAAGTTAGTGGTGCAAAATTCTATTATCTAAAAAATGAGTTAGCATTGATGGAGTTTGCGTTAATTCAATATGCACTAGAGACCGTGATACGACACAATTTTATTCCATTTTCTACGCCAGATCTGGCAAGAAGAGAGGTTCTTGAAGGATTAGGATTCAATCCAAGGGGTGAATCCACTCAAATATATAATGTTGAAGGCACTGACTTAAGCTTGGTTGGGACAGCTGAAATAACAATGGGTGGTTATCATATGGATGAAGTTTTGAATGAAAGTGAGCTACCAAAAAAATATGTCGCTGTTTCACATTGTTTTAGAACGGAGGCTGGTTCATACTCGAAATTCTCCAAGGGTATTTTTAGAGTACATCAATTTACTAAGATTGAGATGTTTCAATACGTGATGCCTGACAAAAGCGAAGAGGCTCATAAAGAACTATTGGCAATAGAAAAAGAAATTTTTGAAGGATTAAAAATACCCTTTAGGGTTGTGGATCATTGCACGGCCGACTTAGGAGCTCCGTCTATACGCACATATGACCTAGAAGCTTGGATGCCTGGCAAGCCAAATAAAGAGGGTGGCATGGGTGATTGGGCAGAGATTACCTCCACCTCAAACTGTACAGATTATCAGGCGCGTGGTTTAAATATTAAATACAAGGCGCTTGATGGAAAAAAAGATTATCTTCATATGCTAAATGGGACGGCAATTGCAGTTAGTCGGGCAATTATTGCTATTGTAGAAAATTATCAACAAGAGGACGGAAGTATATTAATTCCTGACGCGTTAAAAAAGTTCATGCCTAATAATATCGAGATAATTAAAAGAATGCGCTAAATCAGAAAATGAGATGAATCAATAGGTCTCCATTTTCCATAACATATGTTATATTCGGCATTACTGGGTAATCCAGTTGATCATAGTGTTTCGCCTGTGCTTTTTAGAATTTTTGCTGAAAAAGCAAACATTGAGTATGCGCATTTGAAAATAAATGTACCATCCAAGGATAGGCTCCATGATTCTCTAGCGAATTTAAAAAAGCTAGGTTTTTGCGGTATTAATATTACATTACCCTATAAGTTGGATATTAAAAACGAACTGAATGAAATAAGCGTGGAAGCAAGAAAAATAGGGGCGGTAAATACTGTAGTTTTCAAAAAAAACAAAATGATTGGTTATAATACTGATGCTAAGGGTGCGCTATTAACAATAGAAAAAAAATTAAGGCCAATATTGAAAAGTGATAAGATTTTGGTTATTGGCGCTGGGGGCGCGGCTAGAGCTGTTATTTTTGAATTGTTTAAGAAGTGTAAAAATGTGACAATTTTGAATAGAGATATTGAAGAGGCTAATAAGGTATCTAGCGACTTTTCCTTTGGAGCAAATGAAATAAATGTTGAAATTTTAAGTGATGAGAATTTGAAAAAAAATTTGAAAGAATGTAATTTTATTATAAATACAACTCCAGTGGGCATGTATCCCCAAAATGATGATAGAATTATAAGTAAAAAAGTATTTAGTCAATTTAAGGATTTAAAGGGTAAATATTTTTTCGATGTGATATTTAATCCCTATAAAACAACATTTCTAGTAGACGCAGAAAAGAGGGGTGCTAAGATTAGTTCAGGCACTTACATGATGATTTATCAGGTAATATATGCCTTTAAGCTTTGGACTGGGATTGATTTAAAAAGATTGAATATTGAAGAGATAAATAATGAGTTAATTGTTGCTTTGCAACGACACTAGACTATGAGCAAAATATCAATAATAAATGATGAGATAAGTGATGATATTAAAGAGGTAGTCCGTTTTCTGAAAGAGCATAATCTTAATTATGTTGAATTGAGATCTATCAATAAAGAGAATATAATAAACATTCCGTTGCCGAAGATAAAGGAATATGCGAAATATTTGCAGAAAAATAAGATTAATGTATCATGCATATCCTCCCCATTACTGAAATGGCATCCAAAGAATGTAAAAAGTGCAGTTGATAGAAATTCAAAAGTCGATCAGTTTAACTTTAAAGAAAAAGTTAATAATGCCCATGAAACAATTTTTCAAATCGCAGATATCTTCAAGGTTAAATATATTAGAATTTTTTCTTACTTAAAGTACGAGGATTTTAAATTAAGTCATCTTAATTTTGAGCTAGAGGAATTGATTGATTTAGCTGAGAAATATGATAAATTATTGCTGATTGAAAATGAACCGGTTTGCAATATTGATACCATCGATGAATTAGCGGCGTTTGTCGCTGTTTGCAAAAGCGATCGAGTGCAAATTCTTTTTGATCCAGGTAATTTATATAAACAAGGAAGCGATATAAATTATGATAAATTATCAGAGATAAAGAATAAGATTAGATATGTTCACGCAAAAGATTATTCTTTGATGCAAAAAAAGTATGTGATTTTTGGGCATGGCGATATTAATTATAAAAAACTTGTTTCATTCTTTACGAATTCTATTGATGGCAATGACGATTTATTTTATTCAATTGAGACGCATGCCGGTGGCGATGATAAGTATAGCAATTCTTCAATTTCAGTGAATAATCTTAAGGAGATGCTAGAAACCCAAAGGGTTAAATACGGTATTGTTGGCTGCGGAAGAATATTTAAAAAACACGCACTATCAATCAAGGATGATAAGAATTCCGAATTAGTCGGAATATTTGATATTGATATCCAAAAGGCAAAAGAAAAGGCCAGTGAATGGGGTTGTAGCTGCTATGGTAGTTTGGATGAATTGATTAATAGTGTTGATGTCGTAAATATTTGCACTCCGCATAATACACACACTCAAATAATCGAAGAGGTTTTAAAAAATGGGAAAAAGTGCTTATGTGAAAAGCCAGGATGTATTAATGTCGCTGACATGAGCAAGATAAAAAAATATAAAAGATATAAGAGTGATGCATTTGTTGTTTATCAAAATCGCTTTAATAAACCCGTACTAGAATTTAAGAAGTTTATTGAAAAAAATAAGCTTGGTGAGTTGCTGTATGTTTTTGGCAGTGTGAGGTGGTTCAGGGATCGTGAATATTATGCTAATTCGTGGCAGGGTAAGAAACATATAGAGGGCGGAATGTTGTTCAATCAGGGTACTCACCTTATTGATATAATGATGCAGCACTTTGAATCAAATAAAAAAACTGAGATTTTAAGTTCTTTTCGAGAAAAAATATATCATAAAAACATTGATACAGAAGATATATTTTTGGCTCAGTTTAGGTCTGGAAAATCAATTTTTAATCTTGAAGTGATGGTTTCGGCTGCGCCTTGCAATCTTGAAAGTAGCCTGTTATTTATTTTTGAAAAAGGAAGGGCTATAATTGGTGGTAATTCATTGAATGGCTTTTTGAACATTCATTTATTTGGTAATGATAATAAGGAATTTATCTACGATACTGAAATTAGTGACAGTGTCTATGGATATGGGCACAAAACATTAATAAAAAAGTTATCGGAATATGTGTTAGGTGGAAAGAGGGATAATGATCTTGTTGATTTTGAGGAAGCGTGTATGCGTGTCAAATTCATGAATGAATTATATGATGCGTCTGATAGATAGTGTTGCATGAAAAAAACAATTGTAAAATTATTAATACCTGGCATACCATATAAAACTAAACATGGTGGTTTTGGGTATTGTTCAGTCTCCTTGATTAGTGATGGTGATGACATGATTCTTTTTGACACTGGTCACTATGCGGTCAGGAACGAAGTATTGAAAATATTAGAAAAATATAAAATAAACAAAGTTTTCATATCACACTTGCATTACGATCATTGTTTGAATGTTGTATAGTGGTCCAGTTTGTCAACACAATATTTTGAGATTAAATAGTTGGGTTGGTCAGGACGGCATTTAAATTAAAGCTTGGTATATTAAGCTGCTCTGTAAAGGCAGTTTTTTTGTTTTGGCCGAAATAGGCTTCGGCGGGAGTAAGGTAGTTGAGCGACTGATGCGGACGGTAATTGTTGTAGCTGTCAAAAAATTTCGTTAAGCCGGCTCGGCATTCAGCCACCGATTCGTAGTGCTTGATGTAAACATCCTGCTGTTTAACTGTCCGCCACAATCGCTCAATGAAGATATTGTCCAAACAGCGGCCTTTGCCGTCCATGCTGATTTTGACGCCTTTTTCCAGACTGGCGGCGGTGAATTTCGGACTGGTAAAATGGCTGCCCTGATCAGAGTTGAAAATCTCAGGGATTGCCAAGGCATAGGCTCGCTCTTGAACTCGCAAGCAAAAATCGATATCTAATGTGTTAGACAATTCCCAGGCAATGACATAGCGCGAATGCCAATCGATGATAGCCGTTAAATAGCAGAAGCCGTGTTCTAATCTGATGTAGGTGATATCCGTGCTCCAAACCTGATTCGACCTGGTGATTGATAGTCCGCGGAGCAGATACGGATAAATTTTATGCTGTTTGTCCGGCTGGCTCAAATCCCTCTTTTTCTTCGGATATATCGCCGTAATACCCATCTTGATCATTAGCGTCCGGACATGTTTTTTACCAACCGGAATTTTATGGTCGCGCCTGATAATGGCCGCTATCGTCCTCTTGCCGTAGCTTGGATTTTCCGTATATATTTCATCAATCAGATTCATAATGAGCAGATCCCTCTCGCTGACTTCGGTCTGGTAATACAGGCGGGAGCGGGAGATGTCCAGCAATTCAGTCTGGCGGGTCAGAGTGATATCAGGATTTTCTCGGTCGACCAATTTTAGCCGGTCGATCATCGTCAAAGATTGATAATTTTTTTTTGAGCCAGTCGAGCTCAATGTCTCGCTGGCCAACCAATTTATACAGCCTGTCTACCAGTTGTTCTTGCTCTTGAAACTTGTCTTTTTCAATCTTATTGCGCTTGTCTTCAAACAGCTCGGCCATGCTTTCGGTGGCTGTCTGTTTCCAGCGGGTTATCAGGTTGGGATGAACACTGTATTGCGCCGCAATCTCGCTGACAGTCTTTTCGCCCCGCAGGACGGTTAGAACGATCTTAGCTTTCTCTTCTTTGGATACTTTGTTTTGTTTACTCATATGGGGTTATTATACCACCCCGAATCCAACTTTTTAATGGGTCAAAATGTGTGCAGGATTCCTGGACCATTATAGTTTGACGCCGGCCGATATTTCTGATAGTTTCAAGATATAAATTGTATCTTTGAAAATTCGTAAACAATCAAAGGGAGGCATATGGATAATGATTGTCAGTATTCCGATATTCTGGCTCGTTTCGTGGCGCTGCAGGACAAAGTTTTTGTTCTGAGGATCAGCGGCAAGATTTTTGCCAGTCAATTTATTACCGAAGTGCTTGATAATGTGGCGAATTTTCTCTATTCCGGAGTTCGGCTGATTATCGTGCTTGACGTCGAGGATCAGGCCGAGGAAAAAATGAAAACCGCCAAGATTGAGATCATTAAAAATGACCGAGTCATAGTCATGCAACCGGCGGCCATTCCGCTAATCGAAAGCGCCTACGTAGAAATGCGGGTCAAGCTGAGGGAAATCGAACAGAACTTGAAGAACAAGCCGAGGGTCGCCTGGGCCGACGAAGCGGTCCTGGCCGAGTCGTACGGCGAGGGATACCAGAGTACCGGCAAAGTCGAAGCGATCGATGCCCGAGTTCTCTCTCCCTGCCCCTCCGAATTGCCGTACGTGCCGAAATTGTTCATTGTGCCGACGCTCTGCAAATCAACCGTCGGTGAATTTTATTATGTCGATGCCAACGAGGTTGCCGCTTCCTTAGCCGTTAATTTGGGAGCTAAGGAATTAATTCTTGTCAGTGAAAGCGGCGTGACCAACAAGGGCGATAAGACCGTTTTTTCGCGGCTTTCGCTGGAGCAGGCCGAAGGCTTGATCAAAAAATCCGACACGCCCGATGACTTGGCCTTGGAATTGAGAGCCGCCAAAGCAGTACTGACTAATAAGGAGACTTCTAAGGTCGAGAAGGTGTGGATCATCGGCCCGAAAGAACTCGCCGCCTGCATATTTTCCGTCATCGGAGCGGGGACGATAATCGAGGGTTGAAATTTGCGGCTAAGCGGTTAAGTAGTCTTATATGGGGCGTAGCATTAAGCTGCGCCTCTCTTCATTTATAAAGTCCAGCCGGGCTTTTTTTGTTTGTCCGCTTCATTCGCCAACGGTAAATTGGAAATAATTTTTTTGAATTCTTGCAGATTGACTAAAATTACCAGGATGGTATATTGAAATCCTTGATTCGCACACCAATCACCAAGGAGGAAAAGTTGAAAAGGAAAAAGTTCGTCAAATTGGTCAAGAAATTGCCAAAAAAGAAGTATCTGAAACGCGTTAAGAAGCCGGAGAAGCTAGTCTCCGCCTGGCAAAAAATCCACCTGGCGGAAGGCCGCCAAAGCGGTGAAGGTCTCAAGCGGCTGAAAGATCTGCAGCGGCTGGCTATAGCAAGAATGGACAAGCTTTTGGAGAAATTTTCGAAGGATGAGGACGTCTTAAAAGTCGCTGCGCTGTGGCGCAAAGCGGTAGCCGCTCCGCCCTTGCAAAGGATCATTGAGACAAAGCTGGTCGAGCTTTTTAACGCCTGGGAGCCGACTACCAGGGAAAAATTGCCCCAATGGTTCATTGATTTGACGATGGGCCACAAGCCGATTCCGACACCGCTGGAAGATAATTTCAACAGCATAATCATGCAAATCAAAAAGTCATAAGAAAGGCAATTCATCAGTGCCGCGCCATCATTGGCAGGCACTTTTTTTAATTGACCAGCGCGCCGCAAATTGATAAAATACCATTAGTCAGCGATTATTTTTTAATATTTTTCTCGACTAAGCTCTTGAGTAAACATAGAAAACAATGAATGAAACAGGAAAATTATTTTTAAAACAAGAACCCGTGCCGTTGAAATTCGGCACGAGCGGGATGCGCGGGCTGGCGACTGATTTAACGGATTTGGAATGTTATCTTAACATTCTGGGCTTTCTCGACTATTTAAAAAGCATCAGTGCGGATCGAGGGCGGCATCAAAGCAGGCGCGGTAATTTTTTTGGCCGGAGATTTTCGGCCGAGCACGCGGAGGATTATGAAGGCCATCACTAAAGCGATTAAGGATTCCGGGTGCACGATCAAGGATTGCGGAAATATGCCGTCGCCGTCCGTGGCCTATTGCGGCTTGCGCCAAAATTGCGCCAGCATCATGGTTACCGGCAGCCATATTCCCGAAGATCGCAACGGCATCAAGCCTAATAAAGCCAATGGGGAAATCTTGAAAGCCGACGAGCCGGTGATGTTGCAACACGTTGCCGAGGCCAGGGAAAAAATTTATGCCACGTTGGGAATATCCGGTGGCTTATTTGATCAAGCCGGAATGCTCGTCGAAGATGTGGTAATGCCGGAAGTCGATCGTGAACAAACTGAAATGTATATCAAAAGATATACCGAAGTATTTCCGGAGAATTGTCTTCAAGGAAAGAAAATCGTGGTTTACCAGCATTCATCGGTGGGCCGGGATATTGTCACGGAAATATTCAGGCGGTTGGGAGCGGAAATCGTGGTTGAAGGCCGGACGGATAAATTCGTTTCCGTCGATACGGAAGCTTTGAAAGATGAAGATTTGAAATTAATGAAAGAGTGGGCGGAAAAGAATAAACCTTTCGCTTTGATCTCATTCGACGGCGACTGCGATCGGCCGTGGCTGTCCAATGAATTGGGTGAATTTTTACCCGGAGACCTGTTGGGCGGGCTGACCATGCTGCATTTAGGGGCTGATTTCGGGGCTGTCCCGATAACCTGCAATGATGCGGTTGATCAGATTTTGGCCGGTAAAGCCAAATTGGTTAAGACAAGAATCGGTTCTCCGTTTGTGATCAGAAGCATGATGGACGCGGCCGAACAGGGGTTTAAAAGAATTTCCGGCTGGGAAGTTAACGGCGGGTTCCTGACTTACACGTGATTTTAAAATGTATGGAAAAAAACTTACGGCTCTACCCACCCGCGACGCCGTTCTGCCGCTGCTTTGCGTCGTGCTTTTGGCCGATTGAAAAAAATATCACTCTTTCGGCGATAATGAATGGTTTGCCGAAAAGATATACCAATAGTAATAAAATAAGAGAGTTTCCCGGTCGAGATTTCGGAAAAAATAATCAATAAATATTCTCCGGAAGATAACACGATTGAGAAGATGGAATTCGGCGCTGAAGAAATAATTGTCGTTAGAATAGACGGAAGCGCGGAAAAGGTGAAAAACGATTCATCTTTTGGGAAGGAATGGCAGGAAAAGAAAAAAACTTTCGAGGAAAAATATTTTATTCCCAATGGCATTGCCAAAATTATTTCTTTTAATTATGTGGAGGGATTAAGGATTATGACCGAAAATAAAGAAGTGGTTCACCTGCGCGAGTCGAGTAATGCGCCGGAGATGCGCTGTTATGCCGCCGCGGATTCTAACGCCCGCGCCGTTGAATTGGTTCACATCGTTTTGACCAAGGTAGTCCCTGAGTTAAGAACCGATCTGGGTTAAAATATCTTATATTACAGTAAGATTTGAAGCTTTGGGAAAAAAAGTGTATAATGAATTTGCCTGAGCCTTTCAAATTTGACTCATTTGGGCTAAAGCGTTACTGTATTGGCAGTCAAGAATAATCGGTAATTACTAAGCAAAACATTTATTTATGCGTCATCACTGGCAGAGATTCAAACCAAAAGAGGAAGTAAAGGAATACGTGGCCAACGATAAAATCCGGGTCCCGGAAGTTTTTTTGATTAACGATGAAGGCGTCAGTGTCGGACGGATATCGACCGCCGAAGCTTTGAAGATGGCCGCTGACGCTGATCTGGATCTGGCGATTATGAACCCCAAAGCCGAGCCGCCGGTAGCCAAGATGGTCAATCTGGGCCAATTGAAGTATGAGTCGGAAAAAAAGGCGCACCGGCAGAAAGTGGCGCAAAAGAAGATCGACACCAAGGAAATCCGTTTATCAGTGCGGATTGGCGAACACGATTTTAATTTCCGTCTGAATCAAGCGATTGATTTTTTAAAGGAGGGCGACAAGATTAAGCTGGAAGTGGTTTTAAAGGGGCGCGAAAGACAGCATCCGGCCAAGGCGGAAGAGGTGATTTATAAATTCATTGATTTATTAAAGGCCGCCCCCGGGATTAATGCCGCCGTCGAACAGAACTTGACAAGAATGGGCGGAAGGTATAATCTTGTGATAATGAATAAAAAGTAATCGCCTATTTCAGGCTTGCCGCCTGATTTTTGTATTCAGCAAAAAAATAATAAAAATATACCGATTATTCGCGTTATTTGCGGCATTCGCGCTCATTCGCGGATTCGCATCATATATATGCCGAAAATTAAGACTCATAAAGCCACTGCGAAAAGATATTTCATCACCAAAAAAGGATCGGTAAAGAAGCGCAAGGCCGGCCAGGACCATTTTAATGCCAAAGAAACAGGCAATATGGGCCGGAACAAGCGCCGTGATGTTAAAATCCATAAAACCGAAACTCGGAATATTCAGAGTTTCATCCCTTATAATTAAATCATATGTCCAGAGTAAAAAGAGGAACCACTCACGTTAAAAAGAGAAGAAAGCTTTTCCGAAAAGCCAAAGGCTTCAAATGGAATCGTAAAAATACCATCCGGACCGGCGCTACCGCCGTCGTCAAGGCCGGCGTGCATGCTTTTACCGACCGCCGCCGCAAAAAAAGAGTCAATCGCGCGCTTTGGCAGATCAAGATCAGTGTGGCCGCCAAAGAATCGGGAATGTCTTATTCCAAATTTATCGGCGCTCTTCATGCCAATAAAATAGATTTGGACAGAAAAGTTTTAGCCGATCTGGCCGAACACAACCCGGAAATTTTCCAAAAGATTATCGAAGCGGTCAAGAAATAATTCCGTTGAAAATATTTTCTGAAGGTTTTTTGTCTATAATTATGTTTTTATTAAAGATACTCCAACTCGTCGTTGCCGTTTTGCTGATGCTGGCCATTTTATTGCAAAATAAAGGGGCGTCGCTTTCAGGCATCTTCGGCGGCTCAGGCAATGTTTATCTCTCCAAGCGAGGTTTTGATAAAGTTCTCTTTTACGGCTCGATTGTCTTAGCCGTCATTTTTTTCGCGGTCTCTCTAATTATATTTTTTCTTTTGTAATCTTACCTCTCAACATAATCCGAACCCACGAAATATCCAAATACCACGAACGTTTTACGAATTTTTTCGGTTTGTGGAGTTCGTTGTATTCGGGCACAATTCGTAGTATTCGGATTATATATTGACCCCGATTTTTAAATTATGGATTTATTCAAGAGTAAAATTTTACCGTTTTTTTCCAGAGCAAGAAAATTTTTGGTCGGCTTTTTTTCATTCGTCGGCAAGTTTTTTGGCCCGCGAGCGCCGAAGCTTAGCGCCGATAATGCCAAGTTGGATAAGAAGCTGGTCTATTCTTTGTCGAAGTCAAAGTTTCCTAATTTCCGCCAGCTAAAGCATTTGGGCAAGACGCTCGGCAAGCGGGAAGTGTGGCTGATTAATTTTTTAATTTTTTTCATCATTTTGAATTTAGGCTGGCTGGGGTTTAATGCGGCGCAAAAACATTTGCGCATCGTGCCGGTTTCGGGCGGCCAATATACTGAAGGTTTGATCGGCTCGCCGGTGCATATCAACCCTCTCTATGCAACGCTCTCCGACGCGGACAATGACATTGCCCATTTAGTCTATTCATCTCTCTTTAAATATGACGTCAACGGTCAGTTGGAAAACGATTTGGCGGACAGTTATCAGATCAGCCCGGACGGCAAAACGTATACGATAAAATTGAGAAGCGACGCCCGCTGGCAGAATGGCGAGAAAGTTACCGCCGATGACGTTATTTTTACTTTCGAGGACATTACCAACCCGGCGTATAATTCGCCCTTGCGTTTCGGTTTCAACGGCGTGGACGCCAACAAACTGGATGACCAGACGGTGGTTTTCACCCTGTCGGAAAATTATGCGCCCTTTTTAGGTCTATTGACCTTTGGCATTTTGCCGCAGTCGGTTTGGGGCGATGTCGCGCCCGAATCTGCGCCGGTGGCCGAGCCGAACTTGAAGCCGGTCGGTTCCGGACCTTATCAATTCAAATCATTAGTCAAAGATAAAAGCGGAAATATCAAGAGTTATACCTTGACGGTCAATAAGGATTATTACGGCAAGAAACCTTATTTGAAGGAGATTATTTTTAAATTTTATCCGGACTCCACCGAAGCCCTCGGCGCTTTGAACGATAACAGCGTCGACGGGCTGAGCTATCTGGCCAATTCCGATCGGGAAAATCTAATCGCCAAGAATTCCTGGAATTTTTTTCAGCTTGATTTGCCGCAACTCAAAGCGATTTTTTTCAATCAGAGCAAGAATCCTCTTTTGAAAGACGTCAAAGTCCGGCAAGCATTGTCTTATGCCACGCCGAAGCAGCAGATCATCGACCAAGCGGAAGGCGGCGCTGCCAGAATCGCCGACGGGCCGATCCTGGATAATAATTACGCCTATAATCCGAACATTCAAAAATATGATTTTGATCCGGCGAAAGCCGCTTCCGTCTTGGACGCCGCGGGCTGGAAAAAAGATGTGGTAACCGACGAGCTGATTGCCGCCTTGAATGCCAAAAATGCCACGACGACTAAAAACGTTTTGACCGATATTGAAAAAACCGAGCTGGCGCTGGGTACCGGCACCTGGCTTTATCAAGAGCCGGCTCCGGCCAAAACCGGCACGGCAAAAACGACGACTCCGGCAGTCCGGAATTATTTGATTATCAATCTGACGATCGTCGATGACCAAGAAAGCGGCCAGATCGCCGGGATCATCAAAGATAGTTGGGCAAAGATCGGCGTCAAAGTCGCCATCACTCCGATTCCGGTCAAGGAAATTCAGTCTAGCGCGGTCAAGCCGAAAAATTATGAAGCATTGCTATTTAGTGAACAAGTCGGCAATGATCCGGATGTTTATGTTTTTTGGGATTCGACTCAAGCCGGTACCGATGGCCTAAACCTATCCAATTATAAGAATGAGGATGCCGACAAAGCTTTGGAGGACGGCCGCACCAGTCTGGACCAGAATCAGCGCATCGCCGATTATCAGCAATTCCAGACTCTGTTGACCAATGACGCGCCGGCGGTTTTTCTTTTTTCGCCTTATTATACTTACGTGCAAAATAAAAAGATCAAAGGCTTCGCGGTCAAGAGCATCTCCTCGCCATCCGACCGCTTTTCTGACATTGCCAATTGGTATGTGAAAACGGGAGAAAGGTTGGAATGGTAAGTTTGTTAGTCAATTAGTTGATTAGGTACTTAGTTGTTGTGCTTTCCAGTTTTTTGTCGTCCCGAGCGCCTCGCGAGGGATCTA
The DNA here is from genome assembly GCA_963747695.1 of Candidatus Falkowiibacteriota bacterium. Taxonomy (GTDB): domain Bacteria; phylum Patescibacteriota; class Patescibacteriia; order Patescibacteriales; family WJLG01; genus JAQTUZ01. Next base: position 402,863 of record CAVVFV010000010.1, read on the forward strand.
TATTGCAAAAACCAGGGATTTCTTCATTCAAAATTTTGCACGGCTTCCCTGTCCCGCCAGAGGCGGTGATACGCTGCGTGATCACGGAAATTTTCCAAGGCGCGCTATAAGGAAATTAATTGATATGGAATATACGATTAAACCGGCTACAATTAAGGATTTCGATAACACACTTAATTGCGAATGGACATTTAGCAAGGACGGAGAGGAATACTTTAAAGAACATCTTACTAATGAAAATTATTGTGTCTTTTTGGCTTATTGTGACAACCAGATTGTTGGTTATTTAGCCGGGGGTCTCGCAAAAAAAGGGTCGAAGAGAATAATTAATAATTTAGCCGAACTGGGGAATATGATGGTGCTAGAAGAATTCAGAACTAAAGGAATTGGCGCAAAGCTTTATCAGGCTTTTTTAGAGTGGTGCAAATTAAAGGGGGTTGGCAGGTTGCGCGTAGTTGCTTCGGCGCAAAATTTGCGCGGTATAAATTTTTACAGGAAAAACGGTTTTACCGACTATGACTTGATTTTAGAAAAGAATATATAACTTGGCGGCAGAGTCCGCTTCGCGAGACTCTGCCGGAGCCAAATTTCCCAAAAAATTAATTAACAATATAGCAATATAACAATATTAATCTAAGCAATCTAATAAATATTTGAACTCTAAAAATATTTACTCTCTTTGCTTCTAATTTATGAACAACAAGTACAAACCAAGAACTTCGCGTCCGCGGCCGTCCGGCCCGGAGGGAGATCGGAAGAAGTTTTTCACTTCTTTTAACGGGCCGCGTCCGGGTCCGGCGGCGATGAAACCGCCGACGGAAAAAATAATCGAGAGCGCTGATGGAAAACTCCGCGTCATCGTTTTGGGCGGACTCGAAGAAGTCGGACGCAATATGACGCTGATTGAATATGAACGAGAGATCATTATCATCGACATGGGCCTCCAATTTCCCGAAGAGGACATGCCGGGCATCGATTACATCATTCCCAACATCACTTATCTCAAGGACAAGGCCGAATGGATCAAGGGCGTGATCATTACCCACGGCCATTACGACCATATCGGCGGTATCCAGCACATCATGGGCGAGATCGGCAATCCGCCGATTTTCATGGGCAAACTTACGGCCGCTTTGGTAAAGAAAAAATGCTCGGAATATAAAAGCTGTCCTCAGCTTCACGATTCGCTGATCGACGAGAATACCGTGTTGCGGCTGGGCCGCTCATTCCGCGTCGGATTTTTGCGCGTTAATCATTCCATTCCGGATTGCTTTGCGGTGATCGTCGACACTCCGGTCGGCCGCATTATCCACACTGGAGATTTTAAAGTTGATTATTCTCCCGTCAATGACAAGCCGGCGGATCTGCAGCGGATCGCCCAAATCGGCTCGGAAGGAGTGTTGCTTCTGATGTCCGATTCCACTGACTCGACTCATCCTGGCTACCAGATTTCCGAATCGGCGATCGGCACGGAGATGGACAAGATCTTTGAAAAGATCCAGGGCCGCATTATCATCGGCACTTTCGCTTCGCAATTGGCCCGCGTCCAAAAATTATTCGACTTGGCGGAAAAGCACGGCCGGCGCATCTATCTGCAAGGCCGGAGTATGAACGATAATGTCGAGATCGCCCACCAGATCGGCTATATGAAATTCAATCCGCGCATTTTGGTGACCGACAATGAATTGAGCCGCTTGCCCGATAACAAAGTGATGATCATCGGTACCGGCGCCCAGGGCGAATCCAACGCCTTCTTGGCGCGCGTCGTTTCGCATGAGCACAAGACGATCGAATTGAAAGAGGGCGATACGGTGATTTTTTCCTCTTCGGTTATTCCCGGCAACGAACGGACAATCCAGAGTTTGATGGACATGATCACCCGCCAGGGAGCAGACGTCATTAATTATGAGATGATGGACGTCCATGCCGGCGGCCATGCCAAACAGGAAGATTTGAAACTGATGATGCGCTTACTGAAGCCGGAATATATCATGCCGATCGAAGGCAATCATTATATGTTGAAAGCCGAGGGGGCGCTGGCGGAAAAAGTCGGCATTCCCAAGGAAAAAATATTCATTGCTGATAACGGCCAGGTGGCCGAGTTCAGTAAGAATGCGGCGGGAATTACCGTCGGCCGCCTGACCCGTGAAAAAGTGATGACTGATTATGTGATGGTCGATGGTTTGGGCGTCGGCGACGTTTCCAATATCGTCCTGCGCGATCGGCGGGTGATGGCCGAAGACGGGATGATCGTCATTATCGCGACGATCGATTCCGAGCACGGCAAGACGATCGGCAACCCGGATATTATTTCCCGCGGCTTCGTCTATATGAAGGACAGCCGCGAACTGATTGAAGCGACCCGGATGAAGGTTAAAAAATTGGTAGAGTCGCATGATTCGCGCACTTCCGCCGATGTCGATCATATCAAGAACCGCATCCGCGACGAGGTCGGCCAATTCTTATTCAGTAAAACTAAGCGCCGCCCGATGGTCTTACCAGTAGTTATAAAAGTATAAAAAAAACAAAAAACCGCCCCGCCGGGGACGGTTTTTTTGTTGGCGAATTTAGCGGAATGATTGTTATCCCATGTCACCAGTCAGATATTTTTCATATCCCGCCATATCGAAATGGCCATGGCCGCTCAAATTGAAGAGGATGGTTTTGGCCTCACCAGTTTCGCGGCATTTGATTGCTTCATCGATCGCGGCTTTGATGGCATGGGCGGATTCCGGAGCCGGGATGATTCCCTGGTTCTTGGCGAAAAGAATGGCGGCGGCGAAAACTTCATTTTGTTCGTAAGCCCGCGCCTCGATGATTTTTTTATGAAGCAAGTGGCTGACCAGCGGCGCGGCGCCGTGATAGCGCAAGCCGCCGGCATGGATCGGATCGGGCATAAAGTCCTTACCCAGCGTATACATCTTCATCAATGGCGTCAGACCGACCGCGTCGCCGAAATCATATTCGTATTTTCCTTCGGTAAGCGACGGGCAAGATTTCGGCTCGACGGCGATGGCGCGCAATTTTTTTCCCAAGGTCAGCTTGTCAGCCAGGAAAGGGAAAGCGATGCCGGCAAAATTACTGCCGCCGCCATGGCAGCCGATGACGATATCGGGATAATCGCCGGCGAGCGCCATTTGTTTTTTGGCTTCCTGACCGATGATCGTCTGATGCAAGAGGACGTGGTTCAAAACCGAGCCGAGCGCGTATTTATTGTGGGCGTAACTAGCCGCTTCTTCAACGGCTTCGGAGATCGCCATGCCCAGACTGCCGGTCGTCTCCGGATCGGCGGCTAAGAATTTCCGGCCGGCCGCGGTCCGGTTCGACGGGCTGGAAAAACATTTTCCGCCGTAAATGTTCATCATGGTTTTGCGGTACGGTTTGGTCTCGAAACTGGTCCTGACCATATAGACTTCGCAATCCAGCCCGAAATAATTGCAGGCAAAACTCAAAGCCGATCCCCATTGGCCGGCGCCGGTTTCGGTGACTAATTTCTTAACGCCCTCGCGCTTGTTGTAATAAGCCTGGGCCAGAGCGGTATTCAATTTATGGCTGCCGACCGGGCTGGCTCCCTCGTATTTGTAATAGATCTTGGCTGGTGTTTTCAATTCTTTTTCAAGGCGACTAGCGCGGATCAACGGCGTCGGCCGATAAAGCAGATAAGCCTCGCGGACCGGAGCCGGTATTTCAATCTCCCGCTCCTGGCTCATTTCCTGCTCGATCAGCGCTTGGGGAAAGATCGGCGCCAGGTCGGCGGCCGCGACCGGTTTCTTGGTGCCGGGATGGAGCGGCGGCGGGGGCGGCTCGGGCAGATCGGGCATGATGTTGTAATAATGGGTGGGAATTTCTTTTTGGTCTAAATTATAGATTGGCATAAATCAATTGATTAAGTGAATAATAAAACTCGAGCGATAACTTCGCCAGAATTCCCGGCCGCGAGTTTTGAAATAAAATTTACTCATAAAAATAAAACCTCCCATCCCTTCGTCCGAATTAAAAAATTCGGACAAAAGGACGGAAGGTTATTCCGCGGTGCCACCTTTGTTATCTGGAAGATCGGCGTGGCGGATAAAAAAATAATCCGCCAGTGACGGATCTCGAAGATCTCTTTCACTGACTCAAGGCTCTGCCCGAGGCAGACGACATCAGTTATCCTTTGGTTACGGAGGAAGCCGGACCGCCACTAACGCAGCGATCTTCTCGAGTCTTAATGACTCAAAGCGCGCCCAACCCCCGGAAAAAATTCCCGAGGACGCGCCGAAAAGAATTTGTAATTGTTAAAGATGATTGAATCATAGGCCGATCATCACGAATTGTCAAGCCGATGATCGAGCCGACGATGAAAACTGATTTTTTCCCGACAGTTAAAGATTATTCTTCCTCGGCTGTCTCTTCTTGCTCTTCGCCCTTTTCTTTCCGCGTCGCTTCTTCCTCATCGCTTAATTCCCGTTCTTCCACTTCGCCGTCTTCAACCTCGTTGTACATTTCCATCAACTCTTCGGTGAGCGCGTCCAGATCGTCTTCTTCGGAAAGCCGGCCGATCTCGTAATAATATTCGATGCTTTCTTCGATAAAGTCGTGGAAAGCTTCCCGGCTGAAATTACCGGCTTCTCGCATTTTGGTTTTGGCTAGTTCTAAAATAAGTTGAGCTATTTCGTCCATAGTTTTTGGCGATTAATTTTAATAAAATCATCGATCCGCCGGCGCCGGCCGGACAAGATCGAATATTCTAATCGACTTTGACGATTTTTTTGACTTCATCCAAAAGCAAATCCTTGCCAAACGGTTTTTCCAGCACGCCCTTGACCATATGGGTTTCATTGAATTCTTCCAAAAGTTCGTGCAATTCCGGGGAGGTGACCGGCAAGGCTGAGATCAATAAGACCGGAATTTTTTTCATCCGATCATCCTCGCTCATCGCCTTGCAAACATCAAGACCGCTCATTCCCGACATCATAAAATCGAGGATCAAGAGGTCGTAATCCGGGCTCTGTTCAATTTTCTCCATTCCTTCCCGCCCATTGTAAGCGAAATCGATCTCATCAGTCAACTCCGTCAAGAAGGCCTTGATAGTTGTGACGACGTTTGATTCATCGTCGATGATTATGATTTTCATAAGGTTATAATTATAATTATTTCTCGGCAAAAATTTTATTTTTTAAACTAGGCGCGAAGAGCGATTACTTTAAACCGCTGTCGGGAAAAAGGCGAAGATTATTTCGGCGGCGGATTCTTTTTAACTTTCGCCGGTTTTTTAGTTTGCTTGATCGCCGTCTTCTTGCCCGGCAATTCCGCTACTTCGGTTTTCTTCACGTATTCCAGCGGCAAGGTAAAATAGAAAGTCGAACCTTGACCGGATTCGCTGGTAACGCCGATATGGCCGCCCAGGAATTCAATATTTTGTTTACAGATGTAAAGGCCGAGCCCCATGCCTTCTTGGGAACGGGAAGCGGAAGGTTCGAGCTGGGAGAATTTCAGGAAAAGCATATCTTGGAGTTCCGGGGCGATGCCCTTGCCCTGATCGGTTATTTCCACCTTGACCGATTTATCGTCAGGCTTGGATAAGGCGATCGTGATCGTCTGGCCGGCTGCACCATATTTTACCGCATTGTCTACCAGATTGTAAATAACTTGGGAGATCCTTTCCCGGTCACTGGTTACCTGGACATTGGCGGCATTTATTTTGAATTCGATCTTCGAATCGTTCCGCTTAGCCAGTTCTTTCAGCGGAAGTTCCTGGGCTAAAATGAATTCGTCGAACTTGAAAGTATCTTGCGGTATTTTATTTTCGACGTTTTTGCTCCGTGTGGCGGTGAGTATTTGTTTGATCAGATTGGTAAGTTTGACCGCTTCCTCGTGAATTATATCGACGTAGCCTTGAAATTCCGTGGGCAGGGTGTCCTTTTTTTGTCCCATTATTTCGGACAAACCCATGATCGGGATCAACGGCGTTTTCAGCTCGTGAGTGACGATATTCATAAATTCATCTTTCATCGTATTGATCTCTTGCAATTGGCTGATCCTGGTTTCGCGGTCGACGACTATCCGCTTGGTCTTGATCAGCGCCTCATTGTATTCCCGCAACTGCTTGATGTTGTCTCGCAAGGCGTTGACCATGGTGCTGAAAGAGTTGGCTAAGCTGGCGACTTCATCAGTGCCAACCAGCAGGTCGGCTTCCACGGTGGCATTAAGATTCCCCTTCTCGATAATTTTGGCGAGCCGGGTGAGCTTGATCAGCGGTGAAATCAGCCGGCGGGAAAAATTGAACGAATACCAGATGCAGCCGAGCATCACCAGGATGAAGAGAGCGACGCCGACGATTTCGCTGATCAGCTGGTTGCGGGCGATATCAGCTTGTAATTTTTCGGTGGATTGGAGCTCGGTCAAAATTAGTGTAGCCGTATTTTGCTGGACAAATAAATTTTGATGATTTGCATCGTTATAATCGGTTGTCACGTCGGTAAGATTTCCCTGGGAAACCGAATTGACCCCGCTGTCGCAGTAGCTTAAGACCGTATTGACCGTATTTTTCAGGCCAACAAAGGCGATTTGGCTGTCCGGGTTGGTAATTGTTGTATCCAGTTTGCCCAGGAGAGCGACCAGCGTAGCCCGGTTAGAGTTGTATTCATCCAGCCGTTCTTTGTAGTTAACGTATTTTATCAAGTTGTTAAAAGACGAGATCAGGTTGGAAGTATCCTCGATGATCTGATATTCCGAGACCATATTTTCGGTAATGTCCTGATATTTTTTGATGGTCAAAAAGTGGATGGCCACGAAAAAAACTTCGGAAATGAACAGAACCGAAATGACGATCAAAAATGCCGTTAATATTTTATACTTGATGCTTTGCATCGGGGCTTCTTTACAGACCTATTGGGTCGCCGACGTCATATTATAGACCTCGCCGTAAGTATGATAATTATCTTTGATGACTGTGTCCATCATATTAGCTTTCGTCACCAAGGTCGGGGTGATCAGATAAGAAGGTACGTCGACTTTGCCGTTGTTAGTACTGCCGGTAGTCGCCGGCTGTTCACCCTCGGCCATTTCCATGGCAACTTCCGCTGCTTCATTGGCTTCCAGACTAATTGGTTTATAAACGGTGGATGTTTGTGTGCCGGCAATGATTCTTTGACAAGCGGAAAGTTCGGCATCCTGGCCGGAAACGGGCACCTTGCCATCGAGTTTTTTTTCATGCAAAGCTTGGATCACTCCGAAAGCGGTGCCATCATTCGCCGCGACTACGGCGTCTACCGTTTTTCCCGTATCCAGGTAGGCTTTGAGATTTTTATAAGCGATTACCGGATCCCAATCGGGAGTAAGCTCGTTTACCACCAGTTTGATATCGCCGCTCTGAATTTTGGGATTTAAAACGCTCATCGAACCTTGCTGGACCAGCAAGGCGTTGTTGTCCGTTGGCGCGCCGCCGATATAAGCGAAGTTCCCTTTATCCACTACCGCTAAAACGCTGGAAGCTTCCAGTTCCCCCACTTTGACATTATCGAAAGAAACATAAAAATCAACGTTGCTGTTATTGATCAGGCGGTCATAGGCGATAATTTTAACGCCCGCTTTATCAGCCTCGTCGACAGCCGGAGCGATGCCGGAGGAATCGGCCGCGACCACGACGATTACTTTTATTCCCTGGCTGATCATGTTTTCAATCTGGGAAATCTGGGTGGGAACGTCATAATCCGTACTGGCCGCCGTAACCACTCCGCCCAGCTGCTGGACTTTTTGCGTGAATAAAGCCTGATCGGTTTGCCATCTTTCTTCGCGAGTCGCACCCAAGGAAAAACCGATGACGGGAGGAAGAACTTTGACCTTAGCTTCATTTTTAGAACCGGTTAGTCTGATGCTAAGATAGACAATGCCGGCGACCACCACGACGAGCAAGGCGACAACGATGATGATTTTTTTCATAAATTATAGCTAATTAAATAAAGATATTTCCCATGAATATTCATAATTATACCACAGTTATTTGCTCTGTGCACGGCCGGATTGCGGGCTGAAAATAACCGGAAAAACAGGATAAATCGTTTGCTTTTTTCCAGCGGTTAATATAAGATTATTTTGAATTAACAGTCTTAATTTAGTCGGTATGTCTTTATCGATCGGCATCGTCGGTTTGCCTAACGTCGGCAAATCCACTCTGTTTAATGCGATTACCAAAAAACAGGTGGCGGCGGAGAATTATCCTTTCTGCACCATCGATCCTAATGTCGGCGTCGTCAAGGTTCCTGACCGGCGGCTTTTGGCATTGGCGGAGATTTCCCATCCGGCCAAGATCATCAATACGACGATCGAATTTATCGACATCGCCGGATTGGTTAAAGGAGCCAACGAAGGCGAAGGCCTCGGCAATAAATTTTTATCGCACATCCGGGAGTGCGACGCGATCTGTGAAGTGGTGCGGGATTTTGAAAATTCCGACATCATCCACGTCGCCGGAAAGATCGCGCCCGATGAAGATCGGGTTACAATTGATACCGAACTGATACTCGCCGATTTGACCGTCGTGGAAAAACTTTACCGCAATGCCGAAAGCGGCGCTAAAAGCGGCAACAAGGATCAAATAAAATTGAAAGAATTATTCGGCAAAGTCAAAGCGGCCTTGGAAGCCGAACAGCCGATCCGTAAGTTTGAATTAGACGAAGAGGAAAAAAAGATCGTCAAACAGAATTGTTTCCTGACGGCCAAGCCGATTATGTATGTCTTGAATATTTCCGACACGGAAACCGCCGTGGATTTGAACCAATGGCCGCAAAACACCATTAAATTAAATGTGAAATTGGAGCAGGAGATTGCCGCCTTGCCGGAAAACGAGCAGGCGGAGTATATTAAAGAACTGGGATTGAACGAAAGCGGTCTGGATAAATTAATCCGCGAGGCCTATCGGTTGCTCGGCTTGATAACTTTCTTCACTACCGGTCCAGATGAAACTCGCGCCTGGACCGTCCATAAGGGGGCGACAGCTCCTGTTGCTGCCGGCAAAATTCATTCTGACATCCAGGAAGGCTTTATTCGCGCCGAGGTTATCAGCTGGAAAGAATTCGTCGCGATCGGTTCGGAAGTCAGCGCTCGCGAGAAGGGCTTAATCCGCACCGAAGGCAAGGAATATATCGTTCAAGACGGGGATATTTGTAATTTTTTACATAATAATTAATCAAGATCTTTTCCTTAAATACTCAAAGAAAGGGTGAGAAATGGAAACAACAATTCTGCTGCAGGAAGTTGTCGCCGATCTGGAAACTTTGCCCGCCGATAATTTGAAGCCGCCCCCGATCCCCAAGCCGCCGAAGCGGAGTATCGCCAAAAATCTAGGCAAGGCGATCCCCGAATTACAGCGCCTTTATTCCCTGAACGAAACGTATCTAAACCGGATCGGATCATGGAAAACGGCGCTCGTCCTGGCCGGAGAAAATAAAACGATATTTTTGGCCGGGAAAAGGCAAACGGTGCAGAAGGTAGAAGCGGAGTTGCCTCGTTTGGAAGGCAAGCAGAAGATCGCCTTAGCTTCATTGGAAGTGCTAAGGGAAGGCCAATATCACGGAGACCAGGTAATGATTTGCGATGATTGGGATGTGATAGTCATGAAAAACGGGATTTGAGAGAACGGGTAAAATTCAAAGACGGTCAAAAAATCAAGACGGTGGAGGTCACCGTCTTTTATTTTTTTCAGAAAAATTATTTGCCGCAAAACTTTTTGGCGGCACGGCACTGATTGACTTAATAGAATAAAAAGAGTACTTTATCCGAATGACAGAGTTTGTAATTTTAAATGCTAAATAAACTTTCATCACGGAGGCGATAATGGGCACCTTACAAAGGCTTTTGGCTGATCAGCGGCGGATTCTCGCCCGCGGCTGGAAAAGAAAGCTTGACCATGGTTATTGTGGGGGAGCGGTGGAAAATATGGACCGCGGTACCTTTCGGATCGTGGGTCGAGTTCCGATCAAACTCCGGGCCATTTATTTACTCAGTTTTCTCTACGCAGAAAAATTGAGAGTTGCCAGACAGTCTCAGTCAGAAGAAAGAGAGATAGAGTTTTATGCCTTAGAGCAGTCGGCTGAGTTTCTCTGGGGGAAGAAATATGGCGAGTATTGTCGAAAAATGAAGTTCGACGGGAAGTACATTGAATCGAAAGACAAACGGTTTCTTTCCCGCGGCTATTTGGCGATTATGCATAACTGGTTAATAGTGGTGATAAGGCCGCCAGCGAAAAGAGGATAAGGCAATAGACACAAGTTCACAAAAGCGATGGGAGTCCACCGCTTTTTATTTTTTTATTAAGACGACTATTTCCCGCCAGACTTTTTGACCGGGGCGGCCGTAGACGATGGTTCCCCGCCGGGTGGTGTGAAGAATTTCGCGCAAGTTTTCCGGCAGCGGATTGATTACTTGCCAACCGTCCAGATTGGGATTGAGAAAATGAAAATCCGGACGAGACCCCTCAGTGCGGACCGGAAAGATCATCACGACCCGGCCGTCCGGTTTCAAGATCTTTTTAAATTCCCGCAAAGCCGATGAATATAACTTTTCCAATTTGATCTTGGTTTTCACCGGATCAGGATTGCCTCTTTGCGGCCCGAGATATGGTTCAGTAACGACGGCATTAATGGAATTAAATTTTATTTTTTGCGAAATTTCGGTCGCGGAAATATTAAATAATTGGAAATTGGAAATTGGAAATTGGAAATTTGTTTTTAGCCACGCAATATTGTTCTTCGTATCAGAAATCGCTTTTTCGGAAATGTCGGAACCGATAATATTTTTTATTCCCATCAAGGCTGCTTCCATTAAGATCGTACCCGATCCGCAAAAGGGATCAAGCAGGCTTGGTAGGAACGCAATATTTTGCGTTCTGTCCGGCGGGAACGCAAGGCATTGCGTTCCTACGGCGGGAATTTTTCTCGAAAGGTTTAACATGATCTGCGCCAGTTTTGGTGGGATCATCCCGGAGGCATCGTCGCGCTCGGGCCGACCGAAATCGCGGAAGGATAATTCTTTGAACGGCTGCACCGCTTCGGTATAGCCTAAATGCATCGTGCCGCCATCCTCGATCAAGACGATCTCAATCCCCTGCCGGGTCAAGCCGTTCTGCTCGACCACGACGCTCGACAAGGTTTTTTCTTTGCTGGTCACCAGGCGGCAGCTTACTCCTTTTTGTTTGAGGATTTTTTTGATCGTCAGACCGATGGGAAAAACCGGCAATTTGCTCGCGCCGTAATGGGAAAGGCCGAAGCAGTATTTATTGGCCTCGGCGCGCTCGGCCAGATCGTCGTCGATTATCTTAAGAATCGCGGCCTTAATCCGATCATTATTATGGCGGTCGACATCCTCGGTAATAACGCCGATCTTGATCGTTCCGCCCAGCCGTTTGATCAGTGCCGGAGAGTCCGTGGCCGGATTTTCCAACAGCAAAATATTGCCCGCTACCATGCGAGTTTCCGCCTCCGGTCGTAAGGCTGAGATTATTTCGGCGGCCGAAAGAGCCGGGTTAGTGCCTAGAACAAAAAAATATTTCATTTACTATATTATATAAGTAATTGTCAGTATATTCAAACGATCGCGTTTATAGTTTTGTTAAAAAAACTCCGCGCCGAAACGCAGAGTTATTCAGATCGTTAAGTCTTAAGAACTGATTATCTCCAAGGCGTTGGCAAAATTCTTTCCGTAATTTTCCGGTTCGCCTTTGTTGACCAGAAACAAGTTTTTCGCGAATCGTTTCACGTCTTTGTCCAATCTGCCCCAGAGGACCACGAATTTGACCTTCGAAAAGTTCATTGCCAAGATTCTGGCCCGGAAGACCATCGACCGGCTGATGAACATTACCGCGGAAATATCGCCGTTAACGATTTTGGTTTCCGCATCCACGGATGACTCAATCACTTCGTAATCGACTCTATTTTTCAAATAAGCAGCCAACTCGTCAATAAATGGACGGTAAAGAGCGGGATCAACATTATGATCGCTGACAACCTCGGTAACAATAAGCAGTTTCATTGGTTTCTCCTTTCGAAACGCTGAAAGTTTAACCTTATCTAATCATAAGATGATTAATTTGTCAATGATGAAAAACGCCCCCGACTGGTGAATCGGAAGGCGAAGCGTGACTTATCGATAGATTAGCAAGTTTGGCCGGTCTTGTTATTCCTGGACTTTTTTTGGGGAGGCGTCCAGACTCGAATTCCTCCGGAATAATTACTGCAGATGATTGATTGAGGCTTGCGCTCATGACGGATCTCGTAATTGATGTCAGCTCGGTTGAAGTTCAGTTCGCGGCGGTTCTTGTCGTCAAGCGGGCGCTGGCACATGGCATCTCCTCGAAGTTTGGGTTGATGATCGGGCAAAGGGACAAAGGCATAATAATATACTGGCACAAAATTAATTTTTTGGCAAAAAATTAGCCCCGCCGATCTTGATGATCGTCGGGGCCATGAGTTAAACATAGGGAGCTCAGGCGAAAGTGCAGTCGAGATGCCGCACGTTCTTTGGGTTCGGACTGCTGGTGACCCTGTCCATTTCCCTGAACAAGTTGTTCACCATCCTCCGGTAGCCTCTGTTATTCTTTCTCTGCTTTTTTTGGAGAAGGTAATCGCCGTAACAGAATGGCTGAGGGATCATTCCTTCGCGTTCCTTGTTCTCTTTGGCGAACCTTTCCGCGGCTTGCGGCGTCGGAACATCGTCGATGAATTCTCGGTTGTCGTGCCCGAGTATTCGTTTGTTGCTCCTGAAGAAAGAAGAAACCACCTTGTCCCAGGGGCGGGAGCTGTCGGAGACTTCAAGGTTGATGTCACCGACTATCGTCGCACTATCGTCGTCGTCGACGGCGATTTCAGCACCGTCTCTGAAACAGATTCCGGCGTCGACATCAGCCGCGTTTTCGCGGCCATCGTCGAAAAAATTACCGGGACGCGGAGAATTGAGGGATTTCATGGCAGACTCCTTTTTGGTGTATGGGTTGAAAAATAGCAATCAGTTTTATATTAATATATTAGCATATTATGCGAGCTTTGTCAATATAAAAAGTAGTATTTAGCCAATAAAATTGCTAATATTAAATAACAATTTTTCATTTATAATTTTTAATTTATAATTGATTAGGCCCTCTTGCTTTATTTCTCTGTTTCTGATAATCTTTAAACAACAAATAAAATATCGCCTTTTCCATAGTTCCGCCTTGAGTGGGACTGGTTGCGCCTCGGGCGTGATCATTGGCAACCAAAAAGAAATCTCTTGTTTGGCTGTCTTATGGATTCAAGGCAGACAAACAAGAGATTTTATTTATCACATAATCCGAACCTACGAAATACCCGAATACTACGAACATTTTATCGAACGCTTGTTCGGTTCGTAGATTTCGTAGTATTAGGATATAATTTGTAGTATTCGGATTATATTTTTATGTCTAAGGTCAAAAAAATCGAAAACTCACATTACGAATTGCTTTTCATCATCCCGAATAAATTTACCGAGGATGAAGCCAAGGCGATCGATGCCAAAGTCAAGCAACAGATCGCCGCAGCCGGCGGTGAAGTTACTTATGCCGAAGATTGGGGGAAAAAGAAATTGGCCTATGAGATCGGCGGCTACAATCATGGCTATTATAAATTGGCCGAGTTTGATCTGGCCGGCGAAAAATTGGCCGAGTTGGATAATTCCTTGCGTTTATCTAATGATGTTTTGAGACACCAAATCATCAGAACGCCCAAGCGGACCCTGGAGCAAATCGCGGCTGACCGGAAAAAATCGGAAGATTTGGCTGCGGCCAGGAAGCGTCTTAAGGAAGGTGGATCGGAAAAGAAAGAAGTGACCGAAGAAAAAACGGCCGGTCTGGTGGCAGAAGAAAAGAAAGCCCCAGCGGTGGAAGAACGTAAATCTTTCAAAAAGAAAACCGAATTGAAAGATTTGGATGCCAAGCTTGACGATATTCTGGACACCAAAGATTTGATTTAATAAAACGTAGGAACGCAATATTTTGCGTTCAAATAACGCGCACCGAACGCAAAATATTGCGTTCCTACGCATCAATTATATGACTCTCAACAAAGTAATGCTTATCGGCAATCTGGGCCGCGATCCGGAAATCCGGAATACCGCGACCGGCAAAACCGTCGCTTCTTTTTCCGTCGCCACCAGTATGGTCTGGAAAGACCAGTCCGGAGCTAAACAGGAAAAGACTGAGTTTCATAACATCGTCGCTTGGGGAAAGTTGGCAGAAATCTGCGGCCAGTATTTGAAGAAAGGTTTGAAGGTTTATATCGAAGGCCGTTTGCAGACCAGTGATTGGACCGGTCAGGACGGCGTGAAAAGATACCGCACCGAGGTTATCGCCGAAAATATGATCATGCTTTCTCCGAAGGGCGGCTACTCGGGTGGTCAATCATCCGGAAGCAATTATGCTCCCCGCGCCGCCGCACCGGCGATGGGTGGCGAGCAACCGTTTGCTCCGTCTGAACCGATCATCGATATCGACAATCCGTCCGCGGGAGGCAATAACGGCGCTCCGGAGGAAGAAGAGATCAGAGTAGAGAATATACCTTTTTAATAATTAAGATGCTAATCCGCAAATGAAGGCGAATGCCGCGAAAACCGCGAATAGTTTATTCGCATTTTTCGCGGCATTCGCGACTAATTCGCGGCATTCGCATCATATTTATGTATAACAACCAACCAAAAAAAGAAAAGAAGTGCTTCTTCTGCTCCAACCAAGTGGGAGATGTTGATTACAAAGATACCCGGCTCTTGCGCGGTTTCGTGAATTTTCATATGAAGATTCTTCCTGCCAAGCGCACCGGAGTTTGTTCCTGGCATCAAAGAAAATTAGCCCAGGCCGTGAAACGTTCCCGCATCATGGCGCTTTTGGCCACCACTCATCAATAATCGAAGCTTGAAAAACGAAATAAGGGATAAGATTAGCGATAGTCATATTTCAAGTTTATTTTTTCACGTTTCCCGCAAATAAAATGTTATCAATGGGCGATATCAAAGTCGGCAAGATCATCTTGAATAATGGTCAGCCGTACTTGGTCATCAAGACCGATCATCTGAAAGTTGCGATGCGCGGCGCAGTTTTGAAAGTCAAAGCCAAGAATCTGATCACCGGGAATATCCTGGACGACAGCATCCATGGCGCGGAAAAGATGGAGGAAGCCGATATTACGACGAAGAAAGTGAATTATCAATACCGCGATGAGCGCAATGCTTATTTCATGGACAATGAGACTTTCGAAACTTTCGAATTGCCGCTGGAAAATCTGGGTGGCAAAGAAATTTATCTGAAAGACGGCACGGATGTGAAGATGATGTATTTCAATGACAAACCGATCAATCTGGAATTGCCGATCAAGATGGATTTCAAAGTCATCCAGGCTCCGCCGGCCGTCAAAGGCAATACCGCGGGCAACATCACCAAGCCGGTCGAACTCGAAACCGGCGCCAAGATCGATGTGCCGATTTTCATCAACGAGGGCGACGTCATCAAAATCAATACCGAATCCGGAACCTACGTCGAGAGAGTCAATCAGTAAGTTTCAAAATATGAAAAACACGCCCTCGGAGCGTGTTTTTTGTTTCTATTGACATAACTCAGTTTTTTTGTTAGTGTAATTGGTTCGTCCTTTAGAAAATCCAATATTTTCAGTTTTTTTCATCTATCAACTTCACCCCTATAAAGGAGCGTTTTTATGGATCCTTTGCGCATGTATCAGGTTCAGATTTTCGGATTCGTCGGCACGGTAGTTGTGGTTTTGATCATCGAAGGCCTTGTCCGCTATTTCATGAAATTCGCCGATGGCGAAAAAGAGGAGAAAGCCATCGTCAAAACATGGATTGGTCGCGTCCGCAACATCGTAATCGTTCTGGCGCTGATTGGCTTTGGCTGGTCGGCCATAAGCATGGCGACTCAAAACCAGATCCCCCGCAAAGTTCTCGACCGTTCCGGTCTGCAGGATCAGATCAATAAAGATCGTTAAGGCGTTCTAAGAAAAATATCACCAATAACTTTTTCCAGGAGGTTTAGATGAAGTCGTCTCGTTATTTTTCGCTAGCGGTTGTCGCGTTTATTTCGTTTATGTTTATGGGCTGCGCGGAAATCAAAAATGTTCCCGGCGGATATGTGGCAGCTCTTTTGACGCCTACCGGCTGGGATGGTCAGATCCGCGAAGCAGGTCAGATCGATATTGGTCAGCTCGATGGTAGCGGCAGGGGCAATACCATGGTTCTGATTGAATCAACTTCCAAAACTATCAAGGAAACATTTGTTAAGGAAGCCGATCGGGATGACCGCATCTATACCAAGGATCTGAAGATGCCGCTCAATGCTGACCTTTATTTCAATGTGGCGGTAAATGTCGATCAGGCCGGCCATATCAGCGATAAGGCGATTAAGTATATTTTGGCGACGATTACTCCTGCAAATACTAGCGACCCGCGGGTTAAGGAGATTACGGTAGATATGATTTATCAGAATCTGGCAAAAATGGCTGTCAGGGGAAGAACCCGCGATCTTTTCACGACTTATAGGGATCATCAGGAAGTGCTTGCCAATCAGGCAAAAATCAGCAAGGACGCGGAAAAAGTTGTTCAGATAGTCTTTGAGGCCAATCACGTTCCTATGTCGGTCGTCAATGTTCAGTTGAGTAATGTTAAACAGGATAAGGACATCGTTGAAGCGCAAACGAAGCAAATAGCGGCCAACGCTGATTCGATTCGGATTGTTCAGGTCGGTCCGGCTTTGCAGAAATATCCGGAGGCCCAAATATTATTTATCGTGGATGCAATAAAAAATGCTCCTCAAGGTTCCGTGATACTCATTAACGTTGGCGGAGATCAGAGAGACGCCAATGTCTGGGCGGCCGCTAAGAAATTCGCCAAACAGTAAAGAGACCTCAGTATTAAGTCGAAATCAATCCTCTTATTCGCAATCGCGGGTGAGAGGATTTTTATTTGTCGACAGCTATTAAAAAATAAAACAAAAAGAGATCGTTGTGCACGACTCCTTTTTTATTTTCTATAATTTATGCCGTTTCAGCCATTTCTTTCGCTTTGGCTTCAGCGACGATCGCTTTCTTGATATCTTTCATTATTTTGGGATTCTGCTTGAGGAAGGCTTTGGCGTTCTCGCGGCCGACGCCCAGTTTATTTTCGCCGAAGGCGTAAGAGTTGCCGAGCTTTTTGACGACGCCGAGTTCGGTGCCGAGATCGATCATATCGCCGGCAACGGAGATACCTTCGTTATACATGATATCGAATTCGCAGGCGCGGAACGGCGCGGCGACCTTGTTCTTGACGATCTTGGCTTTGACGCGATTGCCGATGATCTTCTCGCCTTGCTTGATCTGCGCGGCTCTTCTGACTTCGATGCGGACCGAGGAATAGAATTTCAGCGCGACGCCGCCGGTGGTCGTTTCCGGATTGCCGAAGAAGACGCCGATCTTTTGGCGGATCTGGTTGATGAAGATAACGACGGTTTTGGTTTTGGAAACCACGCCGGTTAATTTTCTCAACGCTTGGGACATCAATCTGGCTTGCAAACCCATATGTGAATCGCCCATATCACCTTCGATTTCTTTCTGTGGAACCAGCGCGGCAACTGAATCGACTACGACGACATCAACGGCATTGGAGCGGATCAAAGTTTCCAAAATTTCCAAAGCCTGTTCGCCGGTATCGGGCTGGGAGATCAAAAGATTATTGACGTCGACGCCGATCTTCTTGGCATATTCCGGATCCAGCGCGTGTTCGGCATCAATGAACGCGGCAATGCCGCCGGCCTTTTGCACTTCGGCGATGATATGCTGGGCGAGCGTGGTTTTACCCGATGCTTCCGGACCGAAGATTTCAATAATGCGTCCGCGCGGTACGCCGCCGATCCCCAAAGCCAAATCCAGCGAAACGCAGCCGGTGGAAACCGCGTCGACATCGGATTTCTTGGCTTCGCCGAATTTCATAATGGCGCCATCGCCGTACTTTTCCTTGATCTGCGCCATGGCCAGCATCGCCGCGTCCAGCTTGGCCTTCTTATCACCGTCTTTAATCTCGTCACCTATTACTTTTTTTTCGTCTGACATAAATATATTCAATTAAAAATTAAAAATGAAAAGTTAAAAATTACCCTTACATTATAATCCATAATAAAAATAAGGGCTATATTGACGACTAATTATTTTTATGGCCTTAACCTTGATTTTTTGCAGGGGGGGGTAATATTGAAATATAATAAATAAGTGAATAATTTATTAATTCACTTAAAATATCAAGGTAATAAAAAAAATATGAAAACCCCAGAACAATTCAATCCACACGATTTAGCGTATAAAAAGGTCGAAGATTTGCCAGAGGAAGAACAAAAAAATTATGAAAATGTTGAGGGCGGGTTTGTTGATAAAGACGCTGTAAAAACTTTGAAGGAAGCTGAGGAGGAAGCTGCACTTTCGCGGCGCGGCATAGGGTGGGGGGCCACATCAACAATGGATCGTCTCCAAGAATCAGCTATCCATGAAAATTTTGAGCGAGAAATTATTCCGCTAGAGAATAAAGAAAAAGAACGAGGAACAATGGAAGAACACAATGTGCTGTGTTTTACCGCCAAAGGAGCTGGTTTACAAGATACTAAATTCGTCAGAAGCAATGGGGGTTATAATGACAAACTTAAAATATTTACTTTATTAAAAAAAATCGGTACCGAATTTGTCCCTGATAAAAATAAAAAGGTTGCGTTTTGGAACCATTCTGAATGGGAAATAAGAGATGAATTTCCGGGACTTAACAAAACTGTAAAATCCTATATTCTTTATAATCCCAACAATAAAATGGGGTTTATTAATAACAGAAGTAATTATGATTATGTAGAAATTTTTACCGACACTTTGTTGCCAGGTAAAAATGAACATGGAGAATTACCGCCGGAAGATAAATATGCTCGCGGCTTAATGTCTGCCGGATCCACAGAAAAGATAACTGATTTTCCTTGGCCATCCAGCGGCTCAGAGGAATATTTGAAAAGATTAAAAGAAAGGGCGGGTAACATCACTTCGAAAAACAAACAAGAGATTGAATTGCTGGAAAAACAAAACGAGGAAAAAGAAAGGGAAAAAGGAATGATCGATAAAGCCAATATTCTTTATGTTACTTTATCCGACAAAGAAAACGATAAGATTTTATGGCACCTTCCTATTCACGGGGAAGCCAAAATGTACAAAACCTACATTACAAATGACAAAACCCAAGAAAAGAAAGAAATTATAGAAGTTGAATTTTTGGGAAAAATATTTCGATTTAAGGACAAGGGGGAAGGCTTAAACGGCTCGGTTGAAACATGGCAATTAACTGATAAAAATTGGCAATTTCCACAGTGGGGATTGTATACAGATAAACCTACCGGCAAAAAATATTCTCTTGATCCTACTCCCGCAATAGATCGTCAACATCTTGACGAATCGGAGAAAGAATATATCACTTCACTTCTTAAAAAAAGTAAGGAGGAAAGTTTATAATCAACTTGCAAAAATTCTTGGCAAATCGCTATCTTTCCTGGCAAGGATTCTTTACGTTTAGTTTAAGATAAATATTTGGTTCCGCAGCAGTCTCACGCAGGGGCTGCTGCTTTTTGTTAGTACAAATTTATAAATAAATAAAAATTTTCTTTGTAGCGCGCATTGGAAAATTTTGGATAAGACGCACAGCGTAGAAACCGTGCAAAATTGCGTTGTCCGAAGGCGGCGAGGCATCAGCCGAGCCGACAAGTATAGCAATTTTTCTAGGTTTCTTAGCGGAGCGTCCCAAAATTTGTCCAGCGCGCAGTTTTTTGTGCCACTTTTTTTAAAAAAAGTGGCAAAGTTTTTGAAACGGGCTATATTGACGGCCGATAATTTTTATGGCGCCCCTTGATTTTTTATGGATGGAGGGTAAGATTAAACTATATTTTAAAGATAACTTAACAAAAATATGAAAAAAGCCTTAATTTTTCCGTTATTATTTTCGATTCTATTTTTGGGCGGCTGCGCCGGCTATTATTCCCAAAATCAAGTAAACGGTTTGATCAAGCAGGAATCGGCGGCGCATCAAGCGGAGATTAATAATTTAACTCAGCAAATTGGCAATTTAGAGAAAACAATTAATGATTTGATGCAAAATGCCAGTACGACCGTAGCGCAGTTAGGGTTACCCGCGGCAAATAAACAGGTGCCGGTTCCGGTCGCGGTCAGCAGTACTCCGGTCACCGGAACTGTAAGCAGCTCGGCAGTGAAAGGTAAATATGTCACTTATTTGGTTTCCAAGGAAAGTACTCTGAAGTATTGCAACGGAGGAGACGATAATAGCGATGCTTATCGCCAAACAATCACTACCGAAGTGGAATCCAATATTCTTTCCGCCAACGTAACTTCCGGGGCGATTTCGCAGGCCAATTTAGTCAAACAAATCTTGGCGTTAGCAGTTGATTGCGGTCAGGCAAATTTAAACTCCCTGGACATAAAGGTGGTGAATGGCGTCGTTGAAATTCCTCCGATTGATGGCTGGGCGGGAATTTCCATCGCGATGTGCAGCTGTATTCCCCAAGTTGAAGTGAATCTTCTGCGTTTGCCGGGCATTACTAAAGTCGTTTGGGAGACCGGTCAATAAATTATTTTGCTGTGCGGCAGTCTCCTAATAAGGGGCTGCCGCTTTTTGTTTGGCAGAAGATGGGCAGCAGTCCGCTAATCGCGAGACTGCTGCATGGCAAGCTTACGATATTCTTAATTCCTAAATCTTGATTCATAATTCTGTTAATAATCTGGGTAAAACCTTTGATATAAAACCAGGATGGGCAGCATATCGGTGTAATTATTGTTTAATTTTAGCCAATTTATAATTAATAATTTATAATTCATAATTTTAGCCGAAATCTCTTGACATCTTTTTCTTTTTCCTATAATATTAACAACATTGAACAGACTACAATTTATTTAGGGGGGAGGCAAACAGGATATAAATCTTTTATGTCGCTGTTTTTTTCTCACCTAAATTGCACTCTGCTCATGCTCTTTAAAAAATATTAAATAATCTATTCTTTTTGACGCTAGTAGGCGTCAATTCACAAAAAAAGCATCCCGCCTCGGCGGGATCCTAAAGTCGTCCTGATTTCATACTCAGGGCGCACGTACAGTATATAGTCTTGAGAAATCAAGATTCTCTATATTTGGTAATCGGACTTCGGTTCGAGTTTACCCTTCGGCAACGAAGTAAAATTTTAAAAGAGAGTTTGATCCTGGCTCAGGATGAACGCTGGCGGCGTGTCTAAGGCATGCAAGTCGAATGGGTTTAGACCCATGGCAAACGGGTGAGTAACACATTGGTAACCTACCTCGAAGACGGGGATAATCCGGCGAAAGCTGGGATAATACCCGATGATGATGGGGGGACATAAGTCATTCCCATTTAAAGATTTATCCCTTCGAGAGGGGCCTATGGTCCATCAGCTAGTTGGCGGAGTAAAAGCCCACCAAGGCTAAGACGGATAGCGGGCGCGAGAGCGTGACCCGCCTCAGTGGAACTGAGACACTGTCCACACTCCTACGGGAGGCTGCAGTCAAGAATCTTCCCCAATGGCCGAAAGGCTGAGGGAGCGACGCCGCGTGTATGAAGAAGCTCTTCGGAGTGTAAAATACTTTTCTCTGGGACGAATTTTGACTTTACCAGAGGAATAAGGAGCCGCTAACCTCGTGCCAGCAGCGGCGGTAATACGAGGGCTCCAAGCGTTATCCGGATTTATTGGGCGTAAAGGGTACGTAGGTGGTTTGACGCATCTTTCGTTAAATCCCGAGGCTTAACCTCGGGGCCGCGGAAGAGATGGTCAGACTAGAGACCGGAAGAGGCAAACGGAATTGTTGGTGTAGGGGTTAAATCCGTTAATATCAACAAGAACACCAAATGCGAAGGCAGTTTGCTAGGACGGTTCTGACACTGAGGTACTAAAGCGTGGGTAGCGAATAGGATTAGATACCCTAGTAGTCCACGCCTTAAACGTTGAATGCTGAGTATTGGAGGTTTCGACCCCTCCAGTGCTGCACTTTTAAGTTAACACGTTAAGCATTCCGCCTGGGTAGTACGAACGCAAGTTTAAAACTCAAAGGAATAGACGGGGACCCGCACAAGCGGTGGAGCATGTGGTTTAATTCGACAATAAGCGAGGAACCTCACCAAGGTTTGACATCTAGCTGCAAGGCCTAGAAATAGGCCCGCCTTCGAGGGTGCTAGACAGATGCTGCATGGCTGTCGTCAGCTCGTGTCGTGAGATGTACCGTTAAGTCGGACAACGAGCGCAACCCCTATCCTATGTTTTATATGTCATAGGAGACTGCCCGTTTTAAATGGGAGGAAGGTGGGGATGACGTCAAGTCAGCATGGTTCTTACACCTTGGGCGACACACATGCTACAATGGGGAATACAAAGGGACGCCAAGCAGTAATGCGGAGCAAATCCCAAAAAATTCCCCCCAATTCGGATTGAGGGCTGCAACTCGCCCTCATGAAGCCGGAATCGCTAGTAATCGAACATCAGCCACGGTTCGGTGAATACGTTCTCGGGTCTTGTACTCACAAAATCTGCGCCGAGCAGGTTAATTCGGACTTATCGCGATGATAAGTCCAAAAGCTAAACGGTTAAAATCCGTTCCTCTCTTTTCCGTAAAGAGAGCGTAGCCGAAGGATAGTCAGAATCCGCGAGGAGACTGGCAGAAGGATCCGGAAGCAAACATCAGCCTGAATAAAAGGAGATTGACAGTCTCGAAAAATAGACAGACGACCAATGAACCGGGTGGTGAGCATTGGGAAGCCTAATATAGAGGTCTAATTCAGGATGTTGGGAAAAGTGAATTAACTAACCTCGGGAGATCTGACATTGCGATCCCGCTAAGCGGGATAATTGAACTAACGCAGCGTCAGAAGTCAGCTGGTTCGTAGTATTTCGTCCGTTATCGGATGGAAGAAGGAACCTCTCTAGTGTTTGCTTGGAGATAAATTTGAAGCAAAAAATGCATTAGAGCTCGCTCAGTGCGGGAAATCCGCTCGCTGAGTGGGAACATCAATTCTCACGTTCATGAGAAGATAATCGCCCGTCACGCCAAGGGAGCTGGTAATACCCAAAGGTCCTGCATTTGTAGGAGCGAAGGTAAGACTGGTGACAGGGGCGAAGTCGTAACAAGGCATCCGTAGCGGAAGCTGTGGATGGATCACCTCCTTTCTAGGGAGATGTAATATAAATCGGTGAGCGATTTATAGTTTAGTCGGCTTTCTTCAAGGTCCTTCAGAATTTCTAAAGGAAACCGGTAGAAGGAGAATTGACGCCTGCTAGCTGCAAAAAAATAGATTATTTTATAGCAAGAGAAGATCTTCAACAGGTCTTTTTTTGTTGGCAAAATATATTTTTTCTCCAACTAAAAAAGCCTTGAAGACGACGAGGTCGCTTCAAGGCCTATATCAACCAGTTGCTGATCCCTCCTTGGGTAAATGTTCGGGATGTTTTCCGTAATATGCTTCCAAGCCTCCGTTCAGGACGTAATGTTTGAATTCGTCCCAAACGTCCGGCTGGCTATTGATCTCTTGCCAGGTTACTGACTCGTTGAACGAACCGGTAACCTCGTCTCTGATCTCGGGAAATTTCTTTTCACCGAGCAGTTTTGCTCCGAGAGCCTGGGCGCAATAGTAGCTGCCCATCTTGTCGGCGTCTGGTCGGCCGTTTTCGCCGGTGGCGCCGATACAATTCAAGCAGGAAAGCATTTCGATTTTGTTCAGACATATCCTGATCAGGATGAAAAAATCGAAATCCCTTTGCTTTAGGTTGGGGTCTTTTCTTATTTTTTCGATTTTTCCCTCGAAGGCGGAAAATATTTCTTTTTCCAATGACGTCTTATCTTTAAAAGGACAGCTTTCGCAGATCACTGGGTTTTTAGTCATTATAGCCTCCTTCGAAAAAAAAGTGACAAACCCATCTTAAATTATACCGATCTTATTTTTGATATCCTTAATCTTTACCTTCGCTTGCTTTTGCAGCTTTCTTCCTCCCTTTCCAAGGATATTTATGGCTGCATTGTCGCTTATATTATAATACCTTTTCTGGAATTCTGTCAAGAATGATTTGACTATTTCGGCTAATTTTCCCTTAAATTCTCCATAGCCGGAATTGGCAAATTCGGCCTCGATATCGGATATTTTTTGGTCAGTCAATAAAGCATAAATATTCAGCAAATTGGAAATTCCCGGTTTGCTTTCTTTATCAAATGTAATTCCCGAACCGGAATCGGTGGTGGCACGCATGATTTTTTTAGCGGCTTTCTCCGGGTCATCCAAAAGATAAATACAGTTGGCATCGCCGCCTTCGGATTTGCTCATTTTCTTTAGTGGATTTTCCAAACCCATGATGCGAGCGCCTTCTTTCAGCGTTTCCGCTTTGGGGATTCTAAAAGTTTCACCGAATTTATTATTAAATCTTTTGGCCAAGTCGCGTGTCAATTCCACATGCTGAACCTGGTCTTCGCCGACCGGCACCACGTCAGCATCATATAATAAAATATCGGCGGCCATCAGGACCGGATAATCAAAAAGCCCGACGCCGGGATTTTCCTGTTTAGCGGCTTTATCTTTATATTGCGTCATGTTTTCCAAATCGCTCATGCGGGCGGCGGTACAATTCAAAATCCAAGCTAACTCAGTATGCTCTTCGATGTCTGACTGCTGGAAGATGATCGATTTTTTCGGATCAATGCCGGCCGCCAAATATATTTTAGCAATCTCAATCGTGCGCTCGGCTAATTCTTTCGGATCCTGCGGCACGGTGATGGCATGATAATCGACCACGCAAAAAATGCAGTTATTATTTTCCTGCATCGCCACCCATTGTTTGATCGCACCCAAATAATTTCCTAAATGCAGATTGCCCGACGGCTTAATGCCGGAGAAGATCGTCTTTTTGGTTGGAGTATTCATATAAGATAAGTTTAGCTTTAATGTTCACGAAAATCAAGGGGAATAAAGCATTGAACTATTATGAAATTGACATAAAATATGGCCGGGATTAACATGGTGATAAGAGAGTCGGGTTCTTTAAAATTTACCAAGGAGGACACTATGCTCAAGCGAATCAGCTCTTGGTATGTGCTATGTGTTCTAAATCAGGTGAATTATTTATCCCATTTTGCCGCTTTGATGTTAATTTACATTTTTGTCGCGACTCTGGCGGGATTATTTGACGCTTTTGGTATTCATTTTGAGCGTTTGATCTGGTTAACCGCCTTAGGGCTGGAGGTGATGGTTATTTTCAGCTTGGTCGCTTATCACTGTTTGAAGGAAAAGATTATCGTGCACTATCGCAGCGGCGATGAAGAATGGGAAAGATTTTTTCTGGGCGTCGACGCCGTAAGCGGAGAAGTGATGTTCTTGAAACAAATGGATTTTATTATGCTTCCGAAATGCGAATGCTCCCTGATTGATTTTGCCATGCCGGTATTTTTTGCGGAAGATAAATTCGATGAGGACCACGTGCTCGCCAAGCTGGTGGAAACGGTGGAAATTCCCGCCCCTTCTTTTGATGAAAGTTTTAACGTCGACATCATCGTTTATTATACCGATGAACCAGATCTTAATACTCTCGTTGATTTTGTCTGCCGGGAATATCGCGATTCCCACGGCCGGTATGAGTATGGCGGGTATGAAGATTATCTGGCGCAGTTATTAATGGAGTTTTCCCCGGGCTGGATCTGCGAGGCGGAAAAAGATTGTACCAATCGGGTTTTGGCTTCGGGCAAGCCTGACAAGATGATCAGCTTGGACGAGGTAATCGACAAATATCTGCAACTGAAAAATGAACGGTTTAAGCCTGCCTATCTGCCGAATATCCGCCGGGTAGAAATCAGGCTTTCCAAACCAGGGCAGGAAGCTACTATCACTGTCGCAAAACAGTCCGAGGAATCGGAGTAGGAAATGCCGGAAATAAATTTATTCCGGATCTTGAAAGAGATCCGGAATTTTATTACCACCTTGGCTCCCGCAGAGTCTCAAATAGGGGCAAAAGATGGGTTACGTGGTATGAGTTATGTGTTACGCGATTTTTGACTTTTCCTTAAATTTTTTATATAATCCATATTACCAAAACTAATTAACCAACTAACTAATCAACTAATTTTATGCCTTTAATACCAACAGTTATCGAAAAATCCGGCAATTACGAGCGGGCGTATGATATTTATTCCCGCTTGCTCAAAGACCGAATTATCTTTTTGGGCGAGCCGATTGACGATCATGTCGCCAATATCGTCATTGCCCAGCTTTTATTTTTGGACGCGGAAGGAAGCGACAAGGATATCAAATTCTATATCAATTCTCCGGGCGGATCGGTGACGGCCGGCTTGGCGATTTACGACACGATGCAATATATCAAAAGCAATGTGTCGACGATCTGTGTCGGGATGGCCGCGTCGATGGCGGCGATGCTTTTGGCCGCCGGCACCAACGGCAAGCGTTTTGCTTTGCCCAACAGCGAGATAATGATCCACCAGGTTTTGGGCGGCGCCGAAGGTCAGGCCTCCGACGTCAAAATTCGCGCCGAGCATATCTTGAAGCTGAAAGATAAGATGAATAATTTGCTCGCCTTTCACACCAAGCAGGACATTAAGACTGTTGAAAAGGACACTGACCGCGATTATTTCATGTCGGCTGAAGAGGCAAAGAAATATGGTATAATTGATAAAGTAATAAAGAAGTAAATTAGTCGATTAGGCACTTGGGTACTTAGGCGCAACGAGAATAAGCGCTCAAGGTAGAATTCCTAAGTACCTAATTAACTAAGTACCTAATTTACTATGCTCGAGCTCAACGACTCAAATTTTGATAAAGAAGTCTTGGAGGCTTCTAAGATCAAGCCCGTCCTCGTTGATTTTTACGCCACCTGGTGCGGCGTCTGCAAGATGATGGCGCCGATCTTCGAGGAAGTGGCCAAGGAAAATAGCGATAAGGTTATTTTTGCCAAGGCCAACGCCGATGAGACGGCGGCCGCGACGGAAAAGATCGAAATTCTTTCCTTGCCCACCTTCGCCCTCTTCAAAGACGGCCAAATGGTTAAATCGATTTCCGGTCCGCAGGCAAAAGAAATGATTTTAGATCTTCTGAAATAACAATTTTATTCAAATAAAAAACGTCTGGCAAGAACCAGGCGTTTTTTAATGTAAAATGCAAATCTCAAAATGTAAAATAATTTTGTATTTTGAGATTTTAATTTTAAATTAATAATGCTGCCCCGATCGCGCCGGCATCCAGGCCAAGTTTTGATTTTAATATTTTCGTCTTGCCTTGGGTTTTGACGACTTTTTCGTCAATAGTTTTTTTCAACTCCGGAAGAAATAAATCAGCCGAGGCCATCACGCCGCCGCCGAAGACAATCGCTTCCGGGTCCAATAGATTGATGATGTTGGCGCAGGCTAACCCGAGGAAATGGCCGACTTCGGTAAAAGCGCGGCGGGCAAGTTCATCGCCATGGTAATTTTCCATCGCCAAGTTTAAAGGATTATTCTGAGTTAATTTTTGATAAGAATCTTCCAGATTTGTCTGCTCATTGAAATTAACGATCATCCGGCCTGGTTCGGAAAAGCCGTGGGCGCCGTAATAAATATTGCCATTGAACCACCAGGCGCCGCCAATTCCGGTCCCGATCGTAATGCCGTAAATATTTTTATATTTGGCGGCCGAGCCGAGGGTGGCTTCGGCGCGCAAAAAACATTCCGCATCATTATCCATCTTCACGGGCAGATTGATCCGTTTTTCCAAAATTTCCGCCAATTTGATGCCGTTAAGCAAAGGTAAATTTTTTGCGCCCAATACTTTGGCGCCGTACGGATCAACAACTCCGGGAACGCCCAGGCCGACGCCTTTGAGCTTAACTTTATCTTCCTCGGCTTTTTTCGAGAGCGGCTCGATGAGTGCGAGTATCATAATGATGAGATGTTCGAGCGAATCTTTCGGCGTACCCAAAGAATAATCCATCACGACCTGCTCGCCATCAAAGAGCACGGACTTGATGTTCGTGCCGCCGATGTCAATTCCTATTGAATAAGTTTTTTTATTGCTCATAAATTTAAAATGTAAAAGTCAAAATGAAAAATTATTCGAGTCCGCCGCGGGCGGACGAAATTCATTAATTTTTATTTTTGAGATTTACATTTTGCATTTTCTATCTTCCAAACAGCGTTTTCGCATAATCCCAATAACTGGAATTTCCTTTCACGTCTTTTTCCCACGCCCACCATTCCACGCCCCAGAGATAAAAATCTTTGAAGCCGGCTTGTTGGCCGAAATTGATGATATATTTGAATTTATCCAAGGTCATAGTTTTCGCCATATCCGTAGCGCTCAACTGGTCGACTCCGACCGGACCCCAAGGCTCGCCCTGCATTTCAATGACGATCCAGTCTTTCGGATGGGCGAAGAGGCTGACAATATTTTTTTTGAAGCGGAAGAATCCCGGCAAGATCGGATAATGAAGATAGCTTTTCAGTTCGCTGGAATAGGTATTGAGATACATGCTCGTACCGAAGATGTCGGACCGCGAGGCCGACGGAACCCAGATGGAAAGTTCCCCCGAATCGGTAATGATCACCGGGCGGGAATCAAGACTCTTAACCAAGGCGATCTCTTTGTCCAAAAAAGCCGGATCGAAAGGCGGGCATTCGCCGAAGAAGGTAAGAAAAGGTTCGTTCTCCACCTGCCAGGCCACAATCTGATCTTTGTCTTTGTATCTTTCGATGGTCGTCCGGAGATAGTCAAGCGTGTCTTGCTGCTTTTGCGCCGCCGATAAATTATCCGCCCAGGTCGGCAAATGGCATTCGGGCCAGCGGGGCAGCCGATAGCCGACGGCGAGAATTATCGTCGCGTTCCTTTTGCCTGCTTCGTCGATCTGCCAATCCAGCGCCGAGTAATCATAATCTTTTGAATCCGTGGCTTGGATTTCGTCCCAATAAGCCGGAATCCGCAATTTCCGTACGCCCAGATCATCCAAAATTTCCGTGTAGGTTTTTTTCCAGTCCAAACCTAAAAATTGCGCGTAAGGTTGGGAGAAAGTCACCCCGTAAGATAACTCGGACTGGGGATAAATTTTCCCCTGGGAAAGGATGATGGCGATGAAGATTATCACCACCAAGACGACCAGGATTTTTTTTATTATTCTTAGTGTAGTCCACATATATCAGCTGTCACAGATGAATTGAGAGGTTGCGCCGATTAAGCAGCCGGCGACAAAACTGGTAATGGCATAAGCCGCTAAGACGATGGCCAAGCCGATAATGGCGGAAACGATCTGTCCCTTGGACTTGGTGATCTGTTCTTCGTCGCCCATGCTGGTCATATACTTAAAACCGGCAATGATGATCAGCACGATAAAAATTGTTCCTAAAAGACCCAGCACCGCGACGATGATGTTGGCGACGATGATCCGGATGTCGGTCGGCGCGCCGCTTTGGCCGAAGGCGTGAGAAATAGCGCCGGTGCCGTTTTCAAACCCTTGCTGGCTGTTGATGTCCACCGGGCTGGCGGCGAGTGCCGCCGGCATCAAAGCTGCTGCCGATAAATTAAGCAAGAAGAGCGGCAATACCAGATAAAAAATGATTTTCTTCATAAACATGGAACATAGAACATGGAACATAGAACAGGTTGCCAATGAATGCCCCGAGGAGCTGATAAATGGCAGCTTGTGTTATGGCTGATGTTTTATGCCTTGATTAGTATGATATAATTAAGGTAATCTATTTTAATTATAGCAGGAAGTAAAGAACATTAGAACAAGGAGCTAATAAACAGCTGACCGGTGAATTTTTTGAGAAATTGACTGCTTTGGCCCTGATTTATGCTCTATGTTCTTATGCTCTATGATATGCAGCTTGGCACTAAAGTCGCTTACAATACGATAATCCAGGTAGTGAGCAAAATCGTCACTACCGTGCTGGGTCTTTTGGCGGTGGCGATTATGACCCGCTACTTAGGGACTTCTGGTTTTGGTGAATACACGACGATTATTACCTTTCTGGCGTTTTTCGGGGTGATGGCCGATTTAGGTTTGACTTTGGTTACGGTGCAGATGATCAGCCAGCGTGGCGCCGACGAAAATAAGATTTTAAATAACCTTTTCAGCTTGCGGTTTCTGACTGCCGCGGTTTTTTTGGGGCTGGCGCCGGTGGCGGCCTGGTTTTTCCCATATGGACGGGATATCAAGCTGGGAATAACGATCACGGTTTTTTCTTTTTTCTTCATCGCGCTGAATCAGATCTTTACCGCGATTTTCCAAAAATATTTGCGGATGGACAAGGTTTCCTGGGCCGAGTGTTTAAGCCGGGTGGTATTGCTCGGCGGAACTATCGCGGCGGTCCGCTGGAATTTCGGACTAGAGGGTATGATGGTTTCGATTGTTGCCGGCAGCTTCGCTCAATTCGTACTGCTTTATCTGTTTTCAAGAAAATTCGTCCGCGTCGGTTTTGCTTTGGATTTTTCTCTCTGGCGCGAAGTGGCCCGAAAATCCTGGCCGCTGGCCGTGACCATTTTTTTTAATCTGATCTATCTGAAGACCGACACGCTTGATCCTTTCTTTGATTAAAAGCCAATCCCAAGTCGGCATTTACGGCGCCGCTTATAAGGTGATCGACATTTTGACGACTATCCCTTTTCTTTTTGCCGGCGTGGTTCTGCCGATCCTCACTGCTGATTGGTCGGCTCATGCCGAAGAGCGGTTCAAAAAAATCCTACAGAAGTCTTTTGACCTGATGGTGATTCTTGCCGTCCCCCTGGTAGTCGGCACCCAGCTGCTCGCCGGTCCGGTGATGGTTTTAGTGGCGGGTTCGGATTTCGCGGCGGCCGGGACGGTACTCAAAATCTTGATTTTTGCCGCCGGCTTCGTTTTTGTGAGCAGTTTTTTGGCGCACGTGATGGTCGCTTTGAATAAACAGCAAAAGATAATTCCCGCTTACATTTTTACGGCGATAACTTCGGTCATCGGGTATCTAATATTTAATTCCGCGCTGGTCTTATTATTCGGGGCGGCCGGAGTTACGGTTTACAGCGAGGCGGCAATCACTCTGTTTATGATTTTTTACACTTGGCGCTATGCGAAATTTTTTCCCGACGCTGAACATTTTTTTCCGCTCGGTCATTGCCGCCTTGGTCATGGGGCTGGCATTGGCCATTCCGTCGCCGGTTTTTTATCAGCACGACTGGTATTTGCTCTCGGCAATCGTCGGGGCCTCGATCCTTTATTTCGCGGTTTTATATCTGGTACGCGGCATCAGCCAGAAAGACCTATGGCCTTATTACTTAATCAGGAACCGCAAGAGAGCGAATTTCTTTAGAATTTATCAGCATGGCGAAAATATTAATCATCAATTCGGCAAAAAAATTTGAGCGGCCCTTGGCGGACTTGTTCAATGACTCGGGCAAAGGCAATACTTTTCTGGCTTGGGTTGCTGATCGCGAGTTTTGCCGCCGGTCTGGCGCCGAAAGCAGGACCGAAAAAAGATTTTTCGGCCCGGAAACAAAGGATTTTTTCGGTGTCGCAGGCTTTCTCCTTTTGCTGCCGGTTCTTTGGCTGGGGTATCTTTTTTTCCTCTCGGCTCTCCAGCGGCGGGAGAAGATCGACAAGATCCTCTGCGTCGCCGAGCGGGAGAAAATAATTTTTACGCCGCTGGCGCGGATTTTGCGGATCGATGTCTATTGGCTGGAATTGCCCGAGCGGGACCGGCGGCGGTTGAAAAATGCGCGGCGGTTGGTGGCGCGGCCGGCTAAGCTGATCGCCTTCACTGCCCAAGACGCGGAAAACTTGGCGCAGGACGGATTTGCCAAAGAAAAAATTTATAATATTTCCTTGGGAGTCAATCTGCGATCGGTCGAACGGCAGGACGATCTTTTTTCCAGTTTGGCAAAGGCCGACAAGCCGTACAGTTTTTATAAAAATTTCAGCGTCGGCGTGGTAGCGGAGTCGGGCGACCGGCGCCGCCTGGAAATCCTCCTGCAGGCGGTCAAAGGCTGTGTTAACCTTATTCCCAATTTCCGTTTGGTGGTCATCGGTCAGGGCCCGGAAAGCGGGAATCTCAATTGGCTGATCAAAAAATTGGGTCTGGAACGGCGAGTCTGGCTGGTGGGTGAACAAAAAAATCTGATCCAATGGCTCGATGATCTGGATCTCTATGTCGTGCTGGCGGAAAAACCCGGCTTGAGCGATCTGGAGAAAGCGCTGGCCGCCGCATCCCGGGGCGTGCCGCTTCTGGGGTTCCGGCATAAAAACTTATCTGATATCATTATCGAAGGGCAGAATGGATTGCTGAATTCGTCAGGTGGCGCCGAAGAGCTTGCCCGGCAGATCATCGCCATCGAAGCTGACGAACCGGCGCGCAAGAAGATGGGCGCCAACGGCCGGCAGCTGGTCTATCAGAACTTTGACCGGCAAAAACAACTTCAGCGTTTGAGAGAGATAATAGGATAGAATATGATGCGAATACTACGAATTTTTCGCGAATACCGCGAACTACTTATCAAATTAACATATCATAATTCGTTAAATCTATTTTTAGTATTCGCGGATAATTTGTAGTATTCGCATTATGTAAAATTTTTATGAAGTATAAAATAACCAAGGAAAATGTTGGAAGCCGTTTGGATTTATTTTTGGTGAAAAAAATTAAAAAAACCCGCGGGCAGGCGCAAAAGATGATTGCGGGCGGACAGGTTTTTGTTAATGGGAAAATTTTGAGCAATCATTATGCCTTGAAAGAAGGAGAAATGATAGAAGTTAAAAGTGCAAAGTTAAAAGTTAAAAGTAAGCAAGAAAGAGATTTTAATGTTCGAGTTGTTTATGAGAATCGGGAATTTATTGTCGTGAATAAGCCGGCTGGGCTGATCGTTCACGGCGCGCCCCACATCAAGGGTCCGACGCTGGCCGATTGGCTGGTTAAAAAATACCCCGAACTTAAAAAAGTCGGGGAGGATAAAACACGGCCCGGCATTATGCATCGCTTGGATAAAGATGTCAGCGGTCTGCTCGTTATCGCCCGGACCAACGAATCATTCGCTAATCTGAAAAAGCAATTTCAAAAACGCCAAGTGGAAAAAATTTATACCGCCCTGGTTTACGGCGCGGTGGCCAAGGAAAACGACCAGATCAATTTTTCGCTTAAGCGCGCGGCGGGCGGACACCGGCAGGCGGCGGTACCGGAAGGTTATAATTTTAAGGAAAACTTTTTGGAATTGCGCGAAGCCTTTACCGAATTCCGGGTTTTGCGCCGCTTCGTCAATTATACTTTGCTTGAGGTGAAAATAAAAAGCGGACGCAAACATCAGATTCGCGTCCATCTCTTCGCTTACGGCTATCCGCTCGTCGGCGATAACCTCTACTCGACCAGAAAAACCCGCGAGGCAAACCGGAAATTCGCTCTGGGCCGGATTTTCTTGGTATCCAGCCAGCTGTCTTTTTCGGATTTGGCCGGCAAAAGGCATTCTTTCCGTATCGAGCTGCCGCCGGAATTGTCTGATTTCTTATTGAAGCAGACGATCATTGGAAAGGATCAGTGACCAGGCTGGCCGCCGATGAAGAGGAAGTTTTTTGGGAAATAGTTTTGACCAGATTGTTGAATTTATTGATATCCACGGTTTGGACGGCCATATTCCTTTGCAGCGCAAAAACCGTTTGCGAACCGGTCAGGGCGGGAGACAGATCATATTGCCAAAAATAATAAACATAACCCGCCGCCGCGAGCAAGGCGACCAGCAGCAGACCTTTGACATAAGGGCTGATTTTTTTTGCGGTAATAGCCATATGATTATTTAATCGCCGGTGTAAAACCGGTTTAATTCGAAGTTTCCCAATAGGTAGTGGCGGAAATATCCGCCTTCAAAAATTTTTCCGGAGTGCTCGTCCCGATTTTAATCGACTCATCCGAGACTTGGGGTGAGATTTGCAGCGAATTGATGTTGATATATTTTTTTAGGTTTTCCAGGGCGGTGATAAAGCCGACCAAGCCGCGGAAGCCGCCATTGACGGTTAGCTGCAGGGGGATTTGGTCGTAAGAGTTTTGCAGCGGAGTCGGCGACCCCAAATTAGCGTTTTCCGTGACCTGATTTTCTGCGGCCGCCGTTTCCAGCGATGTCACGAAAGATAAAGAGTCGTTCTGGTTGACAAAGATCTGCTCGATTTCGCCGACGCGGGGTTCCACGGTGTTGATGCTGTCTTTTAATTTTTTCAAATTCTGTCCCTGCGCGTAATCCCTTTGCGCCGCCAAGCTTTGATTTTCCATTTGGATCCTAGTCGCTTCCACGCTACTCACCGCCGGAATGATCAACCAATAGACCAAAGCGAAAACCGCGGCCACGAAAATTAAGATGCTTAAAGCGATTTTATTAGGGTAGTCCATTTGAAAATTTTTTTTATCATTCATAAAATTCTAGGAAGCGGGGATTTTGGTGACATCGAATCCCATATCAATGTCAAAATTAATATTCGTTTGGCTGAAAATTTCATTGGGAGGGACGTTGACGTTGACCAGCCAGGCGGCATCCTTGAGATTTTTTTCCATACCCAACAGGTCGTCTCGGGTCGGAGCCAGTCCCAAGATTCTGATCGTTTTGGCGGATGAATCGATGCCGAGATGAGAAAGATGAACGTTCTCTGGGATTAAATTGATGAGCTGGCTGAGAATTAGCGAGTAAGAAGTGTAACCGCTTTCGATTTGAGTCACGGCCGCCATTTTATCATTTAACTCTTTGGCTTTGACGTTGTAATCGGCGCTACTGGCGTTGATCAGCCTGGCCGTTTCCTGACTCGCTTGATAAATGTTGGCGGAAAGGATTTTTTCCGCCGCGAAGACGATCGCCCCGACGACAACAACAAGGATAATCAAAATGATCTCCGCTTTTAGAAAAAGGAAATATAGCCGTTGATATTTTATGTTTTGTTTTGCCTCTTCGGCAATCAGATTCAAGCGAAGCATAATTAATAATTCGAAATTGGAGATTTTAAATTAGTCATTTTTATATTAGTTCTGACCGAGCCGCAACCATCTCTTTGAGTAAAAAAATTTACTGGGAAAATTATTCATCAATAAATATTCCGCGGAGGGCCAGGCCGATGGCCGTAACGTAACACAGACTGACATCCTGGGAAATTTTAACCGTGCGGCTTTCCTTAACCCTGGTTTTTTTATTTTGTTCGGTGGAGAGAATGTCAGTGTTCAGCCCGAAGGTGCGGCTGAACTGGCTGAAAAAACTCTTTTTGTTGCCGCGGAAATTGATAAATACGTCGCCGCGGCTGGTTTTGATACCGGTTTCCTTCTGGATCAGTTTATCCAAATCCTTGATGTTGGCGCCGCCGCCGCACAAAATGATCTGCTCGATCGGTCCCCAGGCGGAAAAATGATGGTTGAAGAAAGCTAAGGCCTCCGTGCATTTGATTTTCAGATTATCGGCAAGATCATCGATGATTTTTTTTGCCGCCGTTTCCTGGGTATTATTGACCAGTCCGTAAAGAATTTTTACCTTTTCCGCCTGTTCATGATCGATCTCCAGCACCGTTGCTATTTTCTGGGTTATTTCTTCTCCGGAAATGGGCAGGGAAACTGAAAAAAGGATAGTGTTCTTCGAATAAAAAGTCAGGCTGGCGTCAGTCGCGCCGATATCGACTATCGCGCTGTTTTTTTGATCGCCGCCCCGGGAAGCCGGACTTTCCGAGTCCAAGAGACAGCGACAAACGGAAACCGGCTCGGTTTCCACGACGGCGGTTAAAAGATGAGCTTCGCGCAGGAGTTCCTGGTGGTCAGTCACCAATTTTTTGGGGGCAGCCCCGATCAGAACCAGGTGCGAATGTCCGGAGTCGCCGATGATTTGCCAGTCAAACAATAATTCGTCGACCGGCAAGGGTACGTGTTTTTCTAATTCGTTTTTGATGGCCCGGTTCTTGTCCTGAATTTGTTTGTCGATCTCCACGATCTTAAGAAAAGTTTTTCCTTCGGGAAGGCAGATCGCCGCTTCCCGGCTGGTTACTTTGCCAAAATCCGGATGGGCAATTAATTTTTTAATGAATTTTACCAATTCTTTCTGGTTGACGATCTCGCCGTTTTCCAAAAGACCCCGGGGAAGATCGACTTTTCCCAAAGCTTGAATTTTTATCTTATTGCCGGATTTTCTCAGCTGGACCAATTTGATCGATAAGTCCGAAATGTCCAGCCCGACCGGGCTGATTGAACTGGCAAAGAATGACATAAAACTTGATTACATAATGCGAATACTACAAATTTTACGCGAATACAACGAATGATTTAACAAATTTTAATTCGATTCGCAGAGTTCGCGGTATTCGCGAAAAATTCGTCGTATTCGTATTATATCATATTGGAAATTGTTTAGGTATGAACTTCACTGTATTTCCTGCCAGGACATCGTGGTGTATTGGTCGGAAGTTTGCGGGAAACTGGGTGGCGGCGACAAGAGCAAGTTGCCGTCATAATTTAAGTTTCTGATCAGGTAGCCGGTGTTAACGCTGCCGCTATAGGCAAAACCGTAGCGGACGTTGGAAGCGATCATCCCGTTCAAAGTAAGTTTTGATCTGGTGTCGTAAGGGCTGCAATTGGCCGAGTAAGTATGGCCGCTGCCCGAAGCTGGGTAATAATAATAGCGGCCGACGCGGCCGTTTTCGGCGATCAGCGCCGCCTCGATCGTCAAAGTGTCCTGGCTGTACATTCCGACGTTGACATTATTTTGGGCGATCAAAGAAATGACATCCTGTCCGTCGTGATTAGTGTAAAGCAGATTGTTATTGACTGTGATGCTTTTCCTGGTCAGGGGGTCGTCGGGGAAAACGGCGGCGGCAATGGTTACCCGGGCTTTGTTGATCTGTCCCTCGACAAAAACATTGTCTTCCAAGAAAATTATTCCATTGGCGGGCAGAGGGTAGTTGTTGATGCCGGTTGAGGGATTATTGATCGGGGTTTCCGAGTTGACGCTCCAGGTTCCCCAGCCGGCTTGATTCGTGGCGTTATTGTTGATGACACAACCTGAAGGAGCGGCTTTCCAGGCGGTGACTTTGTAGAGGTCAAAAGTGCCATCGGTTTTTAAAATCACATTGTAGCCCATCGCGCCGGAGCCAGCGAGATAAAAACCGTTGGCCTTGGCATCGGTTTTCATTTGCGAAAGGTCGGCGGTCAGTCCGGTAAAGTCGATTGCCGGCACCGGAAATTGCCTCCCGACGACGAAAACACTGGGGTGAGACGGAACGGCGGCCGGCGGATAAGGATCGGCCGGAGCAACTTGAGTATAGACGCCGAAGACGGGACGCGCCGGGAAATCAGGATCGGTATAAGTGGCCATAGCGCTAGTCACCAGGTTATGGGCGATGCCGTCGAAATGAATGCCTTTATTGGAGCTGATCGGCCCGGTTACTTCGGTGCCGGCGCCAAAGCGCATATTGTCATTGGCGGCGACGGCGAATTTGGCCAGCGAAGGTTTCGCCAGCTTAGTTTCGATTATTCTCGAACTAAGAAAATTCCCCACGGCTTTTCCTTCCGAACGGACGATGACGATGGTTGAGCCGATCAGCGGCGGCGTAATGGTCAGTGAAAAACTGCCGATCGGATTGCCGGCCTGATCATAAAATTGATGAACGTATGGTCCAGCCACACTAGTCCCGTCCTTATAATCGGTCGGAGCATGCGCCAGATGCCAGCGATAATATTCATTGCCGGATTCGGCGATCTGGAAAGCCTTTTCGCGGTCGACCGCTTGGCGCGACGCCCGCAGATTGATCATCGTCCAACTGACGATTCCGCCCAGAATAATAATGGCAATCGTGCCAAAAACAAGCACCAGCGGCAAAATCATCCCCTCCTCATTATTTATTAATTTTCTTTTCATAAAATGATAATGCAAACTAATGGCAGCCGAACATTGTAAATATAAAATCCGAAGCACGAAATCATAAATCCGAAACAAATTCAAAAGTTTAAAATTAAAAATTCAAAACTTTTGAGTTTTTGTTATTTGAATTTTGAACTTGTTTCGGATTTATTGCTTAGGATTTCGGATTTTTTAAGTCCGGATCATTAGTAAAAAATTCAATCTATAGTTACCAATATTTTTATAAATTATCTTTGAGGTTGCGGATTGAGACTTGGGTGGAAAAACTTATGGCGACCGGTGGCTTGGTCGGATCATGATCGATGAGGACATTGATCTTGATGAGCCGTACGGCCGGGATATTTATCGGCACCGGCAAAGCCGCCGTTGATCCGTTATAAGAACTGTCGAAGTAGGAAAAGATCGGCGTTGCCACCGGGTTGGCCACGTCACTAATCAAAGCGGATATTTTTTCGTTAGCCGCAACATAGACTGGCGGATTGCCGGTCGGCTTGATTACCCCCATCTTTAAAGTATTACCGCTCAAAAAATAGCGGACTTTTTCTTTTATACCGTCATTGTCGATGTCTGAATAAAAAGCGAAATAGGTGGAGCTGGCGGTATCGATGGTGTAGGCGCCGGCAGCCGAAGGAGAAGCGCTGCGGATGTAGCTGAGCATTGATCGAAAAGCTTCTCTGATCTCCAACTGCGCATTAAGATTTCCGGTTAAGGCATTGTTGGTATTAATCGTATCATTATATAAATTCAAAGTGCCCACCAGGACTATTAAAAAAATAATTAGGGTGATGAGAGTTTCCACCAGAGTAAAACCTGACTCGGCCTTAAGGGCTTTGGGTAAAAAAAGTTTGTTCATAATATTTTAACGTTTATTTTCGAGCGAGCGATGATAAATCCCTCGTCCGGTTGCGCGCGAGGACCCTTTTAGGAAAGATAGCTTCATGGCAAAATCCGCGGTCGAGACCATTCATTGCGGATTCAAGGTTACCTCGTATTTCTGCCAAGGCGATGAAATATTGACTGCGTCATCGCTGGTTTGAAAACCGGCTTTGGAAATGTCGATCATGTAATCGCCGGGAG
The DNA here is from genome assembly GCA_963747695.1 of Candidatus Falkowiibacteriota bacterium. Classification (GTDB taxonomy): domain Bacteria; phylum Patescibacteriota; class Patescibacteriia; order Patescibacteriales; family WJLG01; genus JAQTUZ01. The sequence continues at coordinate 441,851 of CAVVFV010000010.1, forward strand.
TTAAACCATCGAACAATACCTGTCCGGAAGGCACGCATTGCGAGGAAAAAGTGACGATTACTTCGCCGACGTCGGGCGTAAAGGTCGAGCTGGCGGTGGACAGATAAATTTTGTAGCGGAAATAGCGGTTGCCATTATTAATTTCACTGATATTGGTGTCGGTGGCCGTGTAATATGTGGAAGCGGTGCCGTCCGGCCCTTTAAAATCCCAAGTCAACTTGTCATTATTGGAGGCAAACTGCAGCCGGACGCTCGAAGTTCCGGCGCTCTCGGGCTGATCAGTCGGAGAGAATTCCAGCTCATAAAAAAAGCTGGCCGAGCCGGCATCGAAGGTAGAAGAAGTCAGATCCCCGGCTGCGACAAACAAGCCGGCGTCGTTTTTTAATTTTATTTCTCCGGTCGGATGGGCCGTTTCAATATTGCCGTCTGAGCTTTCGTAGGCAGTTTGATCGATCAAATTTTCCTGGCCAGAACCGCCCATCCAATCAGATTGGCGCAAAAATCCCCGGCCGGTCATCAATTGTTGGGTCGAAGTTCCCTGGGTCAATTCCACGGTGGCGCCGGCCAGCGCCAGGGTCGTACCGCCCTGGATCACACTGACCAACAGGCTGTCGGGATTTTTGGGAACAGCGATGATCTTGACGTCTTGGATACTGCCGGGAGCCAAGGAGAGCGGAATCGGAGAGATCGAGCCCGCCAGATCGCGGGTGGTATCGGTAAAAGTGAGGGTATAAGTGTCCGCTTCAAGATCGTTGAGGACTTTCGATCCGGACGAGTCAGTATTGAAGGTACTTTGATATTTCAAAACATCGGGTGTGCCGATCAATTTGCTGCCTCGTAGAGAGAAATTGATCCCGGGTACCGGAGCACAAGTTTCAGTAACGCTTTCAACATCAAGCTCGGAAGTCTGGTCGATGACAAAACTGGTTTGGGTAACTTGCTGGACCGCGACGGTGGCGTCCGGCATGACGGGATTGGGATTAGTTGAAGAGCCTACCGGGTATGTCCGGTCCTGCGAATATCCCGGTTTGGAAATTTTGATCGAGTAAGCGTTTACGCCCGGCGGCACATCGACGATTTCGAGCATGCCTTTGTTGTCGGTGACGTCGTTGACCACGGTCGGCGGTACGGTCTGGTCGTTCTCAATGTGAGCGTTAGCTTGCGGCACCGGCTGACCGCTGGCGTCAATAACTTGGATAAAAAGCGCGCCGTTGGTGGTGGAATTTTCCAAATTTTTCGGAGCGATAAATTCCGTAAAAGTCTGCACCGGGAAACGGGAATTGCCGGGTACGGAGATTTTCACCTCCATCTGCTTATAGTCGGCCGGCGAAGTATCTTTCGGAGTTCCGCTCAAGGTTCCGTCAAACGGATCGTCGATGTTGCGGATCGTCGTTTCCACCAGAAAATTAAAATTATCGCGGGTGATATTTTGCAGTTGCGCTATTTTTCCCGCCGGTATGCCGCCGGCGATGCCGACATCGGAGTACGGCATATTGTGGGCGATTTCGAATTGTTCGTTGGCTAAAGAGGCAGCGGTGACCAGCAGCCGCGAAGTTTCGACCAGCTTAGTGGCGCCGCTAAACGCGCCGTAAATGCCGGCGGCGATCACGGAAAAAACGGCAATACCGACCAGAGCTTCGATCAGGGTGAAACCGGCGGAATTAAATTTCGGTTTATTTATTTTCATAACGCACATCACGTAACACGTAACACGTAACACGTAACACGTAACACGTAACACGTAACACGTAACACGTAACAATAAACTCTGCTCGATAAATTAAAAAAACACCTTAAATTTAAAAAAAGTCAATTATTCGGAAAGATATCGAATTAAGGTCTTGTTACGCGCTATGTGATAGGTGTTGCGTGAGGTTAGACTGTCGAGGTAAGATCGTACATCGGCATGATGATGGCGATGGCGATCGCACCGACGCCGACGCCGAGCAAGAGGATGAGAACCGGTTCAATGATCGAAGGAAGATTTTGCATGATCTGGTCGACTTCGCCCTCATAGAATTCCGCCAGATCGGACAAAATATTGCTCACCTCGCCGGTTTGTTCGCCGACCGTGATCATCTGCGTGACCATCGGCGGAAAAAAATTCGGATAATTCTTGATGATCTCGTTGATCTGTCCGCCTTTTTTTATTTGTTCGCTGATTTCCATGATCACCCGGCGGTAATGCAAGTTGGAGACGACGTTGGCAGTGATGCGGAAAGCGTTGACGATCATCACATCGGTTTTTAAAAGTGAACCGGCGGTCCGGGAAAAGCGGGCCAGATTGACTTTTTTGACGATTGGCCCGAAGATCGGTAGCCGGAGAATCATCCCCTGATAAATATATTGGCCTTTTTCCGAGTGGAGAAAAGTCCAAACAGCTGAAATCAAGACGAGAGCGCCGACCAAAGATAATAGCCAATTATTGGCCAGGAAGTTGCTAGTGCCGATCAGGATACGGGTGGAAAGCGGCAACGGAACATTGCTGTCGGTAAAAACCGAAGTTATTTTGGGAATGACGAAAACCATCATAAAGATTCCGATGGCGACCATGGCGATGACGACGATGGTCGGGTAGATCAGGGCGCCCTTGATCCGCGAATTCAATTCGTATTGTTTTTTGGTTTGCAAATAAAGCTGTTTGAGCACGTCTTCCAATTTTCCGGAAATTTCTCCCGAACCGACCATATTAATGAAAAGTTCGTTAAAGACTCGGGGGTATAATTTCAGGCTGTCGCTCAGACTGGAGCCTTGTTCCAGCTTCAGGGCGACTTGTTTGAGGATGCGGGAAAAATTCTTGCTTTCGGTTTGTTCGGCCAAAGTGCGGAAAGAAGCCAGCACCGGTATGCCGGACTTGATCATTACCGAAAGATTCTGGATGAAAACCAGTTTTTCGCGGATGCTGACGCCCAAGATGCTATACCAAAGATCCTCCAGCTGCTGGGAGAATGATTTTTTTTCTTCGGCGCTTGGTCCCAAATTTTCCGGTTTGATTTTTTTGTCGGGCTTGATAGTAGGCATCGAAATTAAGTTAAAAGAAAAAACTAATAAGTAATAAGTAAAAATAAAAAAATAGTTAAAGCAACTTCCAATTTTTTACTTTTTATTTTTAACTTATTCTTGTGTTACTCTCATCACTTCTTCGAGATTGGTCAGGCCGCTGACCGCTTTGATGAAGCCGTCTTCCACCAGGCTAAGCATGCCCTGTTTTTCCGCTTGTTTCCGCAAGGCGGCGGTGTCGACCGTGTTGGTGATGATCTCGGCCATTTCCGGAGTCATTTCCAAAGTTTCGTAAACGCCGATCCGACCTTTGTAGCCGGAGTTATTGCAGCGATTGCAACCGGTGCCGCGATAGAAAGTGATCGATTCCAGGCTGTCTTTGGATTCGATGGTTTTTCCGCGTTCGAGCCGGGCCAGGATATCGGTGATGTCCAGTTGCTTTTCAATATCTTCGACGGCTTTTTTGGAAAGGTGATACGGCTGCTTGCAGTATGGGCAGACTTTTCTGACCAGACGCTGGGCGATGATCAGATTGGTCGTCGAAGCGATCAGAAAGGAAGGGATCCCCATCTGCGCCAGGCGGGGTAAAGTGGTGACGGCGTCGTTAGTGTGCAGAGTGGATAAGAGCAAGTGGCCGGTCATCGCGGCGTTCACTGAAATTTTGGCGGTTTCTTCATCGCGAATCTCGCCTACCATAATAATGTTGGGATCCTGGCGCAACAGCGAACGCAGCCCGGCTTCAAAACCGAAACCGATCTTGGGGTTGATCTGCGATTGATTGATGTGCGGAATGCGGTATTCGATCGGATCTTCGATGGTGGCGATATTGACTTTGGGAGTATTCAAGACGCTTAAAATAGTATAGAGCGTGGTGGTCTTTCCCGAACCGGTCGGCCCGGTAACGATGATCATCCCGTGCGGTTTTAGGATATTCTTTTTGACGATCTCCAGCGAGCTGGATAAAAAACCGAGATTTTCCAGACTGAGCGCTTGGGCCTTTTCATCCAATAATCTGATGACGACTTTTTCTCCGTCAAAAGTAGGAATGATCGAGACGCGGCAGGAAACGCGGTATTTGTCCGTGTCGATCTTAAAGCGTCCGTCTTGCGGCAAGCGGTGTTCGTCGACTTTCAGATTGGAAAGGATCTTGATTCTGGCGATGATGCCGGGCTGGACATTCTTGTCTAGCGTCATTACGTTATAAAGGATGCCATCGATGCGATAGCGGACGATCACGTCTTTTTCTTCCGGTTCGATGTGGATGTCGGAAGCGTCGCGGAACATTCCGTATTCCAAGAGATCGTTGACGATGCGGATGATCGGCAGATTGGCCGCGATTTTTTCCAGCTCTTCCGGCTCGGTGACGTCGAAGCCGTCCGCTTGCTTTTTCGGTTCGCAGAAATTCTTGATCTCGTTATTGATGGTTTCGCGGTATTGTTTCAGCCCTTCCTTGATGCTTTCCGGCGTCGTCAGATTGACCTCGATCTCGTAGCCGGTTTTTTTCTTCAAGAAATCAAAAATTTCCAGATCTTCCGGGTCGAGCACGGCGATCTTCAGCACTTTGCCGGTCAGATTGAAAGCGATCAGGTCATGGGCGACCGCGATCGGTTCCGGAACGTTGAGCAAGGCTTCTTTCTGGATGGTCTGCTCTTTCAGATTGACGAACGGAACCTTGAAGTAGATGGCCGTTTCTTTGGCCAGATCTTCCGGGGCGATGATCTTCTTTTCGGCCAAAATATCTTCGATCCGTTTGTCGTTTTCCTTGGCTTCGCGGGACAATTTATCGAATTCTTCGGCGGTGATGATCCCGGCGCAGGTCAGGATATTCTTTAATTGTTGTTCGTTGAACATAAAATTGAGGCGGCATAGGTTGCCCCTTATATTATTCTTACTTTATTATAACATATTTCGCGCCGTAAGTAATATTCATGGCGTAACTCATAACTCATAACTCATAACTCATAACTCATAACTCATAACTCATAACTCATAACTCATAACAACTAACCTTACTGGTTATATTAAAATTTCAAAAACGATAATTATTTTGAAAAAAGTTTGATATTCACCGTGTTACGGGTTACGGGTTACGAGATAAATTCATGTGTTGCGTCTCGCATTGCTTGCTTGATGACAAAAATTTTTATTCTTGCTAAAATAGTTTGGTATGAAATATTTAGGAGGGAAAATATTTTTTATCTTGGGCTTTTTGTTGTGCTCAGGATTTTTTTATTGTCAAAATTGCCAGGCGGCCGCGGCCGGAGCGGTGGTGATCAACGAGATCGCCTGGATGGGAACGGTGAACAGCCCTAACGATGAATGGCTGGAATTGGCAAACCGCGGGGATGAAGATGTAGTTATTGAAGGCTGGACGTTAACTTTTGGGACCAGTACGCCGAAAAAAATTGCCAAATGCCAGATCGTCCAGCCTTGTACCGTTCCGGCGGGAGGATTTTTTCTGCTGGAGCGAACCGATGATACCAGCGCACCGCCGCCGGCCGATTATATTTATACCAGCGCTTTGAATGACAACGGCGAAGTCTTGGAATTAAAAGACGATTCGGGAGCGCTGATCGATCGCCTTGATGCTTCGGCAAAATGGCCGGCCGGAAATAAGGATTCTCGGCTGACTATGGAACGCGCGGCTGACGATTCCTGGTGCTCAAGCCAGTCAGCCGGCGGCACGCCCAAAGCGGCCAATGATTGTGCCGACCAGAACTCAGCGGCGAATTTGTCGGCCAATCCGGCAACGCCCGCGGAAACCGGCGGCGGCTCGGCGCCGGGTTATCGTTACGGTGATGTTTTAATCAATGAATTCGAAAGCGATCCGCCGGCGGGCGAAAACGAATGGGTGGAATTATATAATCCCGGCGGCGGAGCTATCCCGTTGACTGGCTGGACGATTGCCGACGGCTCGGGCAAAGAAACGCCGCTCGCCGGCGGTTTCGATGAAAATAATTATTTTTTCTTCACGGCGGAAAAATTCAAAGGCGCTTTGAATAATGACGGCGATGGGATTTATTTGTATAACGGCGCGCACGCCTTGATTGATGAAGTCGCTTATGGAAAATTCGGCGACCAGCCGGATAATAACGCGCCGGCGCCGGGGAAAGGCCAGTCAACGGCTTTAAAGATCGACGGTAAAAAAGCCTTGTTTGATAAAGACAGCTACGCCGTGACCATTACTCCGACCGAAGGCGGAACAAATATCATCACCGCTCCGGCCAGCCAGACTGATGATAGCTCGACTTCCAGCGCTGCCATCCCGGGCGATATCTCGATCACGGAAATTTTTCCCAATCCGGCCGGTTCGGATCGCAGCGGCGAATTTATCGAACTTTATAATAATTCGGATGCGTTGGTCGATCTGACCGGTTATCGGATCGATATTGTCGGCGGGCGCAGTTTTGAATTCGGCAAATTTTTCAATCCAACCCATTCCTTGCCGGCGGGAGGATATTTTGCGCTATACCGCTCCGCAAGCAATCTGGTTTTGGATAATAACGGCGGCACGATAAAGTTGTACGCGCCGGGGAAAACCCGGGCGGCGCAAAGCTTACAATATGATCAAGCCGAGGAAGGTTACAGCTATTGCGACACGGCTCAGCTTGATTTGAGAAACGCCAATAGCGCGACGAAAAAATTTTTAAATAATTCTTTATTGCTTTCCCGCTGGGTTTGGAGCGCTACTCCCACGCCGGGAGCGGCCAATCAGATCAAGACTCCCAATAATCCGCCGCGGCCGAGTTTTTCCGCGCCGGCTAAGATCATTGCCGGCGTCGCGGTTGATTTCGACGCTTCGGATAGTTTCGATGAAGACGGCGATCCGCTTTCTTTTGCCTGGGATTTCGGCGATGGCGGCCGGCAGATCATCGAAGATCCTGTTCACACTTTTCTCACCCCGGGAAATTATCAGATCAAATTGGCCGTGAGTGACGGCGAGGATTCGGCGACTGTGGCTAAAATTATCAAAGTCGGCGGAATTTCACCGGCGAGTTTTGCCGCCGCCGCGGGCGCCGCGGCGGTCGGTTCCGGATCAGCGATAAATTCCACTCAGGCTAAAATCGCCGTCAACAGTCCGCCGCCGGCTTTGCCGAAAAATTCCGGCAAAACGTTGATAGCAAAAGCGGCAAATCCGATCGAGGCTAAAATAAAAGTTGCCGCGCTCGCGCCAATGCCGGTAAGTTCGGCGGCGATTGACCGGCTAAAGCTGGGCGCGGCGTGGAAAATCACCGGTACGGTTATCGTCTTGCCCGGGAATTTCGGCACGCAATATTTTTATGTCAGCGCCGGTACCAGCTCGCCGGCGGTGAAGATCTATAATTACTATCACGATTTTCCGGTGTTGAAGATCGGCGACGTGATTGAAGCCGCTGGAGTGATTGGCGGATCAGCCACGGATAAATATTTAAAAACCAAAACCGCGGCGAACGTCAAAATTTTAAGCCAGAAGGATCCGCCCGCTCCGGAGCAGATCACTGCCGCGGGATTTAAGGAAGAAAATTTGGGAAAATTCGTTCAGACTGAAGGCGAAATTGAAAGCAAAAACGGCCAGCTGGTCACCTTGTTCGACGGTTCGGCGGATTTTGCCGTTTATCTTAAGGCCGCCGCCAATGTCTCTGCCGCCGATTTTAAAGTGGGGCAGAAGATTTCCGTCACCGGATTATTGACCAAGGTCGCCAATAATTTAGCCGTTATGCCCCGATCTTCGGCTGATCTGGCCTTGTCCGCTTCGACATCTCCTTCGGCTGATGATAATTCCGGATCAGTGCTCGGTGCCGCCACCGGTTCTTCAGCCTGGACCTTGCCCGCGCCAAAAAATAATTCTCAAGCTCTGATTTATCTTTTGATCGCGGCGGGAGGAGCGATTATTGTTTTAGCCGGCTGGATTAGCAAAAAATATTTTTTCAAGAAAAAGGCGGGATAATCGGCGGGAGATTCTGACCGGGCCAGCGGAGGGATGGTTTGGTCAGAATTTTCCACCGGGGATTCTGCCGCCGCATAATTTAAGCGGCTTGCAATTTTCGGAAAAAAGTATAAAAATATAGATTATAATCCATTATTTTATGAAAATGATCGAAGGGGTGGTAATCAAAGAAATCCGGGAGAATACGGATGAGCGCGGCTGGCTGGCCGAGGTTTTTCGCCATGACGAAACGGATTTTCGGGAAACGATGTGCTACGTCAGCTTGACCAAACCGGGCGTTGTCCGCGGTCCGCATGAGCATGTGCATCAATCGGATTGTTTTGTTTTTCTCGGACCGGGAGAGTTCGCTCTGCATCTTTGGGACCGTAGAGCCGATTCTCCGACAGCCGGCGAACATTTTACAACGACGGTGGGCGAAAATAATCCGACTTTGGTGATCATTCCGCCCGGAGTGGTGCACGGCTATCAATGCGTTTCCAGCGAACCGGCCTGGTGTTTGAATTTTCCTGATAAGTTATACGCCGGCGCGGGGAAAAAAGAAGCAGTCGACGAAATCCGCTGGGAAAAAGATCCTGGTTCGCCGTATAAGATTAATTAAAAAATGTCCCCTCCTCGGGAGGGGTGCCCGGATCCCGCTTTAGCGGGAGGAGGGCGGGGAGGGTCTATTCCTGACATTGTAAATTTAAAAATCGCCGTTAGGCGATTTTTTTGATGTATTCTTGCAAAGCGTCTTGATAATTTCGCAAGGGCGGCAGCTTGGTGTTAAGCAGCGTCGAGTTGGCCGGCCGCCGGGCTGGCCGAGGAAATTCCGCGCCGGTAACCGGAATGACTTTAGAGCGAACGTCGGCAATCTTAAAAAGTTCCAGGCAAGCTTCGTACCAGGTGGCCGAGCCGGGATTAATGATATGATAAACGCCGAAAGGAATCTGATAGTCAATTAATTTTTTGGTCGCTTGCGCCAAGTCCGGCGTATAGGTAAAACAGCTTTTTTCCTCGTCGACCGCCTTCACCTCGCTATTTTTTTTAGCCGCGGAGAGCATCAGATCGAAAAAACTCGGTTTGGCCGCCGGGGAGGGGCCCTGCGGCCCAAAGAGTTTGGAAGTCCGGATCAAATAATGCCGCGGTCCGGTTAAACCGGCCATCAATTGCCGCTCGCCGGCTAATTTGCTGATTCCGTAATTATTGATTGGGCAGGGCAAAGCGGTCTCATCGTATCCGCCGGCGCTGGTGCCGTCAAAAACATAATCAGTGGAGTAATGGACGATGGTCGCGTTGATTTTTTCCGCGGCCTGCACCAGATAGCCGATCGCCTCGGCATTGATTTTTTTGGCCAGCGCAAATTCAGCGGCATCAGTTTCGCATTTGTCCACGGCATTGTAGGCGGCGGCGTTGATGACGAGCTGCGGCCGAAGACTGATTATTTTTTTAATCAGATCATCGCCCTGGGTGATATCAACATCTTCTTTATCCCACCCGACCGTTTCCGAACCGCCCGCCGAAAAGACCGCCGCCAACTGCGCCCCCAAATTTCCCTTAGCTCCTAAAATTAAAACCTTCATAAAATAGTAACTATTAGTATTGAATAAATTTAGCATAAAGTTCGCGCAATGTTAAATAAATTTTATCCGTAACCCGTAACCCGTAACTCGTAACGCCTTTAGCAAATCCGCTTTTTTTAATGTTTTTTCTGTGTTATCATTAAGGTAACAAGGGGGATAATTCATATCTCTGATTTTGATTATTGAATTTTTTACTTATTACTTTTTACTTCTTACTTCTTTTATGGCTCGCCGCAAAAAATCCAAAAATCCGTTTGATTACGTAGAGTTTCCCGACCTGGAGATCAGCTCGGAAACCAAGAAAAGCCTGATGATCTTATTCATCTTGATTTTAGCCGTACTCTGTTTGCTCGGCTTGTTCGATCTGGCGGGCACGCTTGGCCAATATCTGGCGCAAGGCCAGACGCTCGCTTTTGGCTGGGGCAAGTGGCTTTTCCCGCTGTTACTCTTCTGGTGGAGCTTCTTATTATATAAGAGGGACAGGAAATATTTCCGCGGTGCCGGAATACTCGGAATTTTTCTGGCTTTCATCACTCTGCAAGCCTTCTTCCAGATTTTTATTCCCTTGTCCGAATGGAACGATTCGGTGAAGAACGGTTCCGGCGGCGGTTATGTCGGATTATTTTTAGCTTCCAATTTTATTAAAATTTTGGGTTTTTGGGGCGGCTTGGTCGTATTAGTAGCTTTGTTGATCGTCGCTGGTTTGCTCATCTTCAATACTTCTCTCCTCAAATTGATCGGCGGGGAAAGCATTTTCGCCAAGACCGCCCATCCTTTCCGGGCCGTATTCGGCCGGCTGTTCGGCGGCAAAGAAGTTGAAGAAGAAGTCGAGGAAGAAGAGCAAGCCGAGGAAAAGAGCCAGGACAATCTGTTCACTAAAAAAAGCATCGTGGAAGAAACCGCCTTCGCTGAAGCTGCGGCGGTCGAGGGCGGCGAAGCTGAAAAGGAAGATGAGGAAGTTTTTACCGCCAAGGAAGAACAACCGGCGCGGCGGATGACGGAAAGGGAGATCTGGAAAACCAATCGGATCAAAATCGACCTGCCGCTGGATCTGCTGGATAGCAATTCGAGCAAGCCGACCTCCGGTGATATCAAAAATAATTCTCTGATCATCCAACGGACGCTGGAAAATTTCGGCATTCCCGTGGGCATGGGCGAAACCCAGGTCGGTCCGACCGTTACTCAATATACTTTCCGGCCGGCCGAAGGTGTCAAGCTTTCCAAGATCACTACGTTAAGCAATGATCTGGCTTTGGCTTTGTCGGCCCATCCGATCCGGATCGAAGCGCCGATCCCGGGCAAGCCGTTAGTCGGCGTGGAAGTGCCGAATAAGACCAAGGCAATCGTCGGTTTGAAAGAAATTCTCGAATCGGCCGAATTTAAAACCAGAAAAAATAATCTGACCATCGCCTTGGGCAAAGATGTTTCCGGCGCTTCCTGGTGCTACGATATCACCCGCATGCCGCACTTGCTGGTTGCCGGCGCCACTAATTCGGGAAAATCCGTCTGTCTGAATTCGATCGTCATTTCGCTTTTATATCAGAATAATCCGGAAGATTTGCGTTTCATCATGGTCGATCCGAAGCGGGTCGAGCTGACTGTTTATGACGGCATTCCGCATCTGTTGACGCCGGTAATCACCAATGTGCCGAAGACGATCAATGCTTTGCGCTGGTGTCTGAATGAGATGGATCGCCGCTTCGAAGTCTTGCAGAATTTCAAGAAACGCAATATCCAAGCCTATAATGCGGTAGCCAAAGACCCCGCCGAGGGCGGGGCAAGCAAGATGCCTTATATCGTCTTCATCGTCGATGAATTGGCGGATCTGATGGTGGCGGCCGGGCGCGATATCGAAGCCTCGGTGATCCGCTTGGCGCAGATGGCTCGCGCCGTAGGCATCCATCTGGTTTTAGCGACGCAGCGCCCTTCGGTCGACGTCATCACGGGCCTGATCAAAGCCAATATGCCGGCCCGGATCGCTTTCTCGGTCGCTTCGGGCGTGGATTCAAAAACTATTTTGGATTCGCTCGGCGCGGAAAAACTGCTGGGTAAAGGCGATATGCTTTTCCAGACTCCGGAAATTTCCAAGCCGAAACGCGTCCAGGGCGCTTACGTTTCCGATAATGAAATAAAAAGGATCGTCGATTATATCAAAGAGAAGGGCGGCGATTTCGAATATGTCGAAGGCGTCACCGAGAAACAATCGGTGCACGGCATCGCCTCGGTCGGGATCGACGGCCAGACCGGCGACGAAGACGAATTATTGGCTGAAGCCCGGGAACTGATCGTCAAATCCGGCAAAGCGTCGGCCTCGATGCTGCAGCGCCGGCTTTCGGTGGGTTACGCGCGCGCTGCCCGCTTGCTGGACGAATTGGAGGAAGCCGGAATCATCGGTCCTTCCAACGGCGCCAAGCCGCGAGATATTTTAATCACTCAATCACAATACGAATCAATGGCCAATCAGCCGACCGCGGGAGTAAATTTGCATGACCGGGCCAAGACAAAAATGCCGGAAAATTTCCTGGGCGGCGAAGAAAATTCGCTCGGCGAAGCGCCCGATGATGACGCG
>CAVVFV010000011.1:0-16948 GCA_963747695.1 Candidatus Falkowiibacteriota bacterium
TTGGGCAGATTATCGTTCTGTATTGTGCCTTGAAAATCCTTTGATATAAAAACAATATTTTTATCCTTGCCCAGAGAACTGATAAATCCATTCTTTATATAGGCAGTTAAATCATCGCGACTAGCCTGATCGTCTTGATTGCCGTCTAATATTTTATAATTCGCCAAATTCACGGTTTGAATTTCATTGACTTTGTAATTATTAACTAAATATGTTTTCCATCCCACATTAAAAGACTCGGAAAAAACCAAAGGAAAATTTTCTTTTGCCCCGTGAATAACAACCCGATATTTAATAGAATTAATCTTTTTAAATTCAATTTCCGGGGTATCATTTATAGTTTCCTGTTTAATATCGCCCGAACTCAAATTAACACTTTCGTTGATGTTTATATTATCCATCACCACCTTTTGATCATTAAAATATACCACCGACCTTAAATTGTCTCCTATTTGGGTTATTATCTCGGGCATGGTTTCGGTGCCGTTAAATGCCATAACTACGTTTTGGGGTGTATAAAAGTGAGGCAAAAAAATATCGCAATCATACAAGGAAATCTGACCTCCATTCCATTTATTCGCATTTATAGAAAAAATCTGATCAAGCTCAAAGAACGACTCCGGCTCGGCAAAACCGTAAGAAGGGACTATATCTCTGTTTAGCATTACTTTTTTTACATTATATAGCGCCAGCAAATTACTTAATTGCGGATTAGAAAAATTATCAAATACTGTCTTTTCAATTTCAGGGCTCGAATAAGCGGCGATAAAGCCTTTGTTGATAGCGTACATAAGAGGATCCATCCCGCGATAATATTTATTATCATGATTAGCCATCGTAACCTGATAATTCAACGACCCGGGCAAACTCAAAACCCGATAATCCAATTTTTCATTATTAATTATATTTCTAGCTTCACTATATTCTGGTTTATTAATAAAGGCTCTGGATATTTCAACGCCGTTTTGCATTAAATCAGGTATAAAATTTAAAGTCACATAAGGGATTCCACATACAACCAGATAGATTACCATAACAAAATAGACAGTTCTTTTTTTAAAAGTTTTAAGGGAAAGAGCCAATGTTATTGCGAATAAAAAAATAAACAAGAGACTGAACTTTTCCGTGGGGGCATTAAAAATATCGAAGAAAGGAATATTTTTTATCATCCAAACATAGATGAATCCAAGTGGAACGTTCGCACCTTTATTTAAAAAAAATATTAACAAAAGAAAAAATGAAGAAATAATTAAACTTACATTCTTTTGTTTGCTCTTAAAAATTAGGGAAATAACAAGGATCGCGATGGGAATATATAAAATAATGTCCACGAAGCTATTTGAATAAAAATTAGTAAAGAAGTAACCCGGAACATTACCGACAAGTTGTTTAAAAGTAAATATTTTGTTGAATATTGCCGGGTCATTACTGTAATATCCGGCAATCCAGGCAAGAACGGAACTGGAAAAAGTTGATGCATTTAAATCTCGCAAATAGTACCTTATTAAATTTATCAGCCACCATGCATTAAAAACAATAAAACTAATCTCGAGAATAAAAAAATTTCTTAAGGCTATCTTATAGTCAAGGTTATTTTTACGGAGATAAGGTATGATTAATATTGATATTATCAAAAAAATATGGAATAGTCCTAGATACGGTATGTTGGCGAAGGAAAAAGAAAAAAAAGCAGAGATTACCCCAAAAATAAAAAATAATTTAAATTTATCGAAATAATATTTATAAATTATTCCGAAAACTAGAGGTAAGACGAATAGCGGGGCGACGTTCCAAAACATCATGCCTTGTAAATGGCTAACTGAAAACGGATTCAACATATAGAATAAAGAAACCAACAAAGCAATCTTAAATTCAAATTTTAATACCACCTTCAGAAGCCAATAAATGGAAATGAAAGGTAGAACATAAATCAAAACTACTGATAATATATTTAAAAGTTTAAACGAAAGACCCATTTCCTGTAATGACGAAAAAAAGTTAAAGATTACAGGAGAAAAATTTAATATTGGATTAGGGGAACCAGTTCCCAAGTTTAATGGAAGCCAAGCATAACTGTATAAATTCTTGACCAGGGAAAAATCTAAAAAATAATTACCCTCTCCCCCCAATAAAACAGATCCGCGAGAAAGACACGATATTATTACGACAAAGAAAAGGATAAATCCCAACATGAAAAACAACTGAATTTTTCTAAACATTAAAAAATTTAATATTTTTTTCATTTTATTTTTCTCAACACTAAAAATAAATGCTGCGAATAATTTTGTAACAATCTGCAATTGCTATTTGTAAATCCAAGGTGGCCCAGTGGGGTATATACACCTAAGAAATGGCCGCTAATACTTATTATTTCCACGTCGTTTATTCTATGGCTCAAATCTTCTAGGTCATTAGTCGTATATTCTCTCAAATGAAGAATATAGCCTCCACTTTCAAAATGATAACCTAATAAATATGGATAGGTTACTTTTCTTCCAATTAGCGCCCGAATTTTATGTGATAATCGATTTCTATTTGGGGTTCCAATAATTATTAATCCCCCCGGTTTTGTTATTTTGACAAGTTCCCTTGCGAATATTAAATCATTTTCTACGTGCTCTATTACATCGAAAGACGTAACGACGTTAAACTGATTGTCTGATCCATATGCATTCTTTTTTATTTCGATAAAATTAATATTATACCGAGGGTCTGTACGATTACTAAAATCACCACCTACAACATTATCTGAATGTCGCTTTAAGATTGATGTATGACAACCATCTCCACAACCACAATCGAAGACCGCATCGTCCTTTTTTACATATTTTTCAGCGAATCTGTCTATGTATTTTGCGTATAAATCCATATTTAATATGATAGTGTTCACTAATTACCGAATAAAGAACGAATAATAATTGAATTAATGATCTTGTTTGTTGATAATTGCAGCGGGCACTCCGACAATAATCGAATTATCGGGAAATGGCTTTGTTACAACGGAATTAGCTCCAACAATGCAATGCACCCCAAGGCTTACACCTTTTAGAATAGTCACATTACATCCAATGAAACAATCATTGCCTATTTTAATCGGCTCTCCTTTAGTTATTCCGCTCGTAGTCGGATGCAAATTATTTCCAAATATGTGATCGTGATCCAGAATTGAAACATTATAGGAGAGTAAACAGTTTTCGCCAATATTAATTTTATTATTGCAAGAAATAGTAAATCTATCTCCAATATGTGCACCTTCGCCAATCCCTATCTCGCAATTTTTATTATCTGTCGGTAAAAAAAACCATCCCCCTGATCCAATTTGAACATTATCCCCAATTTTTATATTTTTTAAATTAAAAATTGGAAATTTGGTATTCCTTCCGATAATAACATTCTTCCCTATTTTTAAACCCAAAAAAATCAAAATGAGACACCTTATTTTACTTCCATAAACAAGGTACTTGCAATGTATTTTTTTTAATATTCTATAATTTTTTGACATATCCAACATGCTAACATTTTAAAAAATATTAAATAATCAATTCAAACCCAATTATCCAATAAAGTAAAAATTGATTGCAATCTTAACATCGTTTAAAAATAAAGAAGGTTTCAGATATAAAAAATTTATTTTCTACTACAAATTTAACAAAAAGGGGCAGCCTAATCCTCCATAAAAATGGAATAAAGGAAATATCTTGCATTTTTATCAATTCAAATCCATTTTGTTTAAAAACATTTATATAAAAATTTGGATATTGCATATTCGTATGATATTTATCCATTAAATGCTTCTTCAAGGGAAACGGCGCAGAAAAAATAAAAATTCCATCATGATTAAGCATATTAAATATATTGCTTACTACCTTTTCGGTATCATTAATATGCTCCATAACATCAAAGGCAAAAGCAAGATCATAACTTGTTTTGCCAAACCCCGAATTATCAAGTAATAAGTCCAATATTAAATGTTCATTTTTTAATTCCTTACTAAATATTTCACGGGACATGTCGGAGGCCGTGACATTTAAAAATCCTTGGTTATTTAAAATATTAATAAAACCTCCAAACCCCGATCCGAATTCAATTAGCTTTTTATTTTTAAATTTATATACGTCTGGAAAAAGCTTCTTCACAACGTTAAAATAGTTCATCATCCATCTGGAAGACTCCTCTAATTTCATCTTTATCGGGGAATAGACTTCCTTGTAATACTCACCGGACGAATAAGGATTGCAGTCATTCATATAATTAATATATGGCTTTAAGAATAATTTCCGCTCTCTTTTTCCAGTCCCAAACACCCACAATTAAATCGTGCGCGTCTTTAGCCGTTTTTTTATACAAATTTTCATCATCAAGTAATTTCACGATATTCCTGGCAAACTCGTCATTATCCCCAATTTTAGTCTTAATCATTCCTTTGGGATAATATGTCTTGAGAGCTTCGAGGTCAAATGAAACACCCGGCAGGCCCCAGGCCATGCCTTCGGCGGCCGCCATGCCCCCACTATCATACGTTGCCGGGTGAACGATTATTTTTGACTGCTTAAATATTTCATATTTATCCACCCCATCCATAAAACCCAATAAATTAATGGTGTCTTCAAGCCCATCTTTTATGATTTTTTCTTTAATCTCGTGCTCCAATTCACCATCGCCGATTAAAGCCAGCTTTCTATTTGGCTGCACTGCAGTTACCTTTTTCCAAATATCAATTAGGTCCAGAACGCCTTTTTGGACATGGAATCGCCCAACAAAGCAAACGTCATATTTTCTCTGCTCAAACGGAACAATATTTCCGCAATTTAAATATTTTTCCGAAGCATCAATGTCAACACCTCCCTGAACGACAATAATTTTTGACTTGTCTCTTTTTTTCGTGATAAACCTTTTTACGTCTGGCTCTGAAGTAACGAAAATAAAATCAGCAAATTTTTTGATAAAAAAATAAGACGGCTTTTGCATAAGCCAATATAATAAACCTTTCAATTTATTTCTCCCTTTATAGGGGGATTGTGCTGAAAGCGGACTAGGCGCAAAAAGATAATATCCAGCAATCCATTTTAATTTTCTATTCATTAATTTAAGTATGAATGCCGGTGCAAAATCCGGATAAAAGTCCGAGACGGAATAGACAAAATCTGCTTTTTTAAAATATTCAAAATTATTTATTACGGCAATGATGCCTTTTACAGTTCTACGGAAAACACGAACGATCATTCCGTTGTATGTAAAAAAATTCTTTGCTGTATTTCTTTCATCGGTCTGAATGACTTTAAAACCGCTCGCGCCGCGCTCAAAAGAAGATTCAACTGCTTCTTGAGACCCCATTAAAATAATATCAAATATACCTTTATAATTTTTCAATAATTCAACAAAAATACGATCCCCTCCGCTAAACCCTTTTCCAATATTATTATTAGCAACGAATATAATTTTTTTCATGTCTTAATTGCGATTGTTTGAATAAACGGAAATTTTTTAATTTATGTAAGTAAAAAGTCATGACATTCTAAATTTTTTCAAAACTCATTCATACGGCCGTCATCTGGTTGTTCTTTTTTTTAAAAACAATCATTTGCCCTTTGGGCATAAGACCAAAATAGCTTTTATTCCATCTATACTCTACCAACTCCATTCCATGTTTCGCGCAAAGGTCAACCAAGGTTTTTTTCGTAAAAAATCTAATATGCGGATTATTGGGGTAAAAAAACTTGTTCCAAAAAAAAGCAGCAATGATAACTTCTTTAATCCAGTTAAAATCAGTCGTCGTTACACAAAAAAATCCATCAGATTTTAAAATTCTATTCACTTCTCCCAAGGCAGTATCCGTATCTAGAATGTGCTCCAAAATTTCTATTGCAAAGACGGTATCAAAAGTCCCGCTTTCAAATCCAAGATTTTCAATGTTTGACTGTTTGAAAGTAATGTTTTTATATTTAGCTTTTCCTATTTTAATTGCTTCTTCTGATATTTCACAAGCGAATGAGCTTTTTACATCCGTTGATCTGCTCATTAAGTAATTTAAAAACGTTCCATCACCCGCGCCTATATCTAAAATATCTTCACCGATATATTTTTTAAAAAAATCAAAATGCCATAACAAGTTTACGGTGTTCCACGTCGGCGGTAAATTTAAGACTCCCCCAGCAACATTTTTAACCCAATACTTTTCGTAATATTTATTCATTTTAATAATAGTTAATTATCGAGTAGACGTTATCTTCCGAAAAATTTCTTTCTGCGAAATTGCGGCAATTTTGCTCAAGCTGTAAATATTTTTCTCTGTCGCGAAATAACGCATCGATTTCGCGGCCTAGGTTGTCAATTTGTGGTTCAACAAGAATGGAAACACTCGCATCCAACGCTTCTGGAATTCCACCTTTATTGGCTCCAACTACCGGTAATCCGCATGCTACCGCCTCCATGATAACCCTGCCAAAGCCTTCTTCATACTGCGAGGGGATACAAAGAATATCAGCAATGTTATAGTATTTATGAATTTCCGAGTTAGAAATAAGCCCAAAAAATTTAATATTTATGTATTTGCCAGCCTGTTCTTTTAAAAAAGATTCCTCTGGCCCTGTCCCTACAAAAAAGAAATTAATTTCCGGCATTTTCGCGGCTAACGTGCAAAGGATTCGAATGCCTTTTTTTTCTATCAACCGGCCAACATATAGAACGGTAAATTTGTTCTCAATATTATCAGCTTTTCTGCATTCTGTTTTATCGCGTGGACTAAATCTTTCCAGATTCACCCAATGGCGGTAAATATCCAGTTTCGGGGGAGATATTCCGATTAGAATTAACTCCTCATACGATTTCTTGGAAAGACAGAGTATCTTATCCGACTGACTTAATATGGATAAAAAAAGACTGCCAACCACAGATTTTGCTGATATTCCGTATATCGCATGAGTGCTAACGATCAATCTTTTTTTAAAAATTTTTTTTAAAAAAACACCGATAAAAGCAGCGTTAATTCCTTGAGCGTGAATCACATCAATTCTGTTTGAATTAAAAATAAGCCAAAAAAACGATCTAAAAAATAGGTAGGGAGTAATATATAAGAAATCAATAAGTGGAAACTTTTCAACTTTATGAAAAAATTCTTTACCAAACCATCGATATCGCCTAATTTTAATATTTGTCCCCGTCCTCTCATATTTTTTCCACGCAACATTTTTAGTAGTTATTGGAGAATAAGATAATACAAATATATTGAAGCCCTTTTTATCTAGCGCTTTAACTAAATCGTCGAGATGCGTTTCCACGCCACCCATATTCGGAGAAAAAAATGGCGTTAATATTAATATGCCCTTATTCTTCATAAATCAACTGAGTAAATATGTAAAACCTACCGACACTCTTAAAACATACATTCCTAGCGATAATATCGGGTGGGCAAATATTTTTTTCCATTTGCCTTTTTCCCAAAAAACTACAAAATATCGATAAGTAAAACTGAATTGTTTTTTGATATCCGAATCGTTCTTGCCCCATTTATCGATATAAGCGGCAAAACTTCCAGCATAATAAGATTTTTTGCGTAAATAATTTTTTAAATTAAATTCCGCTTCGTTGTGAAAAATCACGGCCGAATAATTTTTAACCACCCCTAGCCCCTCCTTGGAAAGGAGGGGAAATTTTTCCGCCGACGGGACCAGACCGATCGGGCCGAGTTGCTTTAATTTTTTGTCCAAGTCCCAATCTTCCGGGCCGCTCATCGTTTCGTCGAAACCGCCGACTTTAATAAAGATATCGCGGCGTAAGAATCGGGCGCCGTCAATTACTGTGCCGTCGTAGAATGATCTTTCAAAACGGCGGACCTTTGACCAGAATTTATCGCCCAAAACAATTTCGCTGATGTGTAAGGCGACACATTCGCTTTTAGCGATAGAATCAATACAGGCGCTGATCAGATCGGGGGATAGGGTCATGTCGGAGTCGAGAAACATCTCATATTCCCCTTTTGCCTTCTGGATCAGGCCGTAATTGCGCTGCGCCGAACGCTCGGGACCGAAATCGAAAACATTCGGCGTATATCGTAAAGCGATCTCTTTAGTCTTATCGGTAGAATTGTTATCAACGACAATTATTTCAAGGTTCGGATAAATCTGCGCCTTGATAGATTTCAGGCAGTTTTCGATATTTTTTTCTTCGTTTTTTGTAGTGATAACGATGCTAACCAATGGATTGACCATACATTTTTTATTCTGTCATTCCGAGTGCCTCGCGAGGAATTTTTTTGAATAACATTTCCAATTAATCAAATAATCCTATCAAAAAAATATACGGTAATTGATAAAAGGATTTTTCGCAATAAATTCACCGCCTTCGAAATAGATCCCTCGCGAGCCGCTTCGGGATGACAAAAAAAATTATTTCTCGAAATCAGTTAAATGACCCACTACTTTCAAGCCGGCGCGGCATAAAAACTTTACATCATCAAAATTTCTGATTGCTAAAATTTTATTGGCGATGAATTTCGGCGAAAGAAAAGATTTATACAAACCTTGGGTAAATTCTTTGACTTGCTCGTTCGAGAGCGGACTTTTCATCACCTGTTCGCGCTGATCAAACCTATCATAATCAGTGAAATTCAACAAATTATTTTCCTGGCAATAATTATACAATGGCGTGCCCGGATAGGGAATCAAAATTGTCGCCTGCAAAGTGTCGACTAAACCTTTCTTGAATAAATCTTTGGCTAATTCCACGGTCCGCTGGGCATCGGCATAAGTTTCCCAAGGATAACCGATCATCGCCGTGATATGCGGTTCCAGTCCGGCGGCTTTGCACATTCTTAAGCCAGGTTCGATCTCTTCAACTTTTAAACCTTTATTTATTTTATCCAAGGTCGCTTGATTGGCCGATTCCAACCCGAACAAGACAAAACGAAAACCGGCGCGCTTCATCAATTGCCAATTTTTTTCATCTTTAATGCCATTGAGCCGCATATTGCAGCTTAGCGTAACTTTTTTATTATAGCCGCGCGCTATCATTCCCTGGCAAAATTCTTTCAGCCAGGCGCCGATCGGCAAACTGCCGGAGTCTTCCATAATCTCCTTGACGCCGAGATCGATCAAATGGCCAACTTCATCCAAGGTTAATTTAGCCGAACGGGTCCGGAAACAATTTCCCGGAAACATCGTGGTCCAGGAACAAAAAGTGCATTTACCCCACCAGCAATCGCGGCCGGACATCAGATAAGTTCCAGGGGTATGTTTGAAATTTCCGTTTTTGTAGGCATATAATTTCCAGCGAGTCAGTTCACGGTCGATCATCGGCAATTCATCGAGAGAATGTTTTTTTATGTCATAAGCGCCGGAATTTTTGATTGCGCCGTTTTCGCGCCAATACACGCCGCCTTCCAGCTCGCCCTGATTATTTAATTTTTTGATGATTGATAAAACAATAAAATCAAAATCCCCGCCCTTGACCGCATAATCAACCTGAGAATTAGCAAAACTTTCATCCGGCAAAGCGGAAATATGATCCCCAACTAAAATAATTTTTAATTTTTCATTTTTAATTTTTAATTGATTAATAATCTGCCAGTGCCTTTTTATGACCGGGGTTTTTGTTTCCATAACGACGACGTCCGGCTTTTGCTCAATTATTCTCTTCTGCCATTGCTCGTAGCTTAAACCTTCGGCGATAGCGTCGTCCCAAATGACTTCCTGGCCGTCTTGCTTTAACAAAGTCGCCAAATAGGCCGGAATAACCGGATATATATATGTAGGGCTGTTAAACCACTGGAACTGCCGATTCTGCGTCAATAGCGGCGTGCCTTTGGACGATTCCAGCGGCGGAAAAGAGATGGCAATCTTCATGTGTTCTCTACGAATTACGAATTAATACGAATATACGAATACCATTAATCAATCAAGTTCGGGATTCGCTTATATCTTATTCCTTTGCTCGTGAAATGAATCAAAATACCTAGCTTAAGATTAGTTACCTGCAAATATCGCTTAATTTGTTTAATGTCATTGATCGAAAAAAAGTCTCTTTGCTTTATTTCTATAACTATCTTATTAAAAACCAAAAAATCTAATATATAGACTCCGAGAATTTCTCCTTTATATCTGACTTTATATCTCAATTGTTCGCTGAATTCGATATTGTTTTGCATAAAGGAACTAGCTATTGCCTTTTGGTAAAACAATTCCTTATGGCCAAAACCAAGGTGATTAAATACTTCAAAAATTACTCCCATTATCTGATAGCACTCGTCGGGATAAATGATATCTCTTTTTACATCTCCCCTCCCAATAGATGTTTTCTACGAACTACGAATAATTACAAATATACGAATTAAGAAATTTATCTGGAAATCAGATGATTCGTATATTCGTAATTATTCGTAGTTCGTAGAGCTTTATCGTAATTTACTTTTTAGTTCGCGGGTAAAGACCAGGCCCTTGATAAAATAAAATCCGTAAACGAGATGTGTCAGAAAAATATAATAAACTGCGTTGGCAATGACGAGCGGATTTTTTTCATAACGGCGGATGTCGGAGATGGATTTTAATAAAACTAAAATATAAATCAGCCAGCCCAACAGATAAATGACAGAAAAAGGGATATCGGCGAGGCTTAAAACCGCGCCGAAAATAATAAAACACAAAAAGATCGCGGGCAGAAAATATTTAAATTTGAAGGAAGTTTCCGGATAATGTTTGACAAAATAGCCGCGGTGCAATCCGTAAGCGCCGACCTGCTCAAGATGTTTCAAGAGTCCGGCACGGCGATGATGATAAACGATCAGCGTCGGATCATAGATTATGCTTTGGGGATATTTTTTATTTAAATCGTGGCACAATTTGGTATCTTCCCCGGGCCAGAATTCGCTTTGAAATCCGCCCAGTTCGGCAAAAGTCGCCTTCCGAATCGCAAAATTGACGCTCGGCCAATCATCGACCGAACATTTTCCTCCCCGGGAAGCGTAGCGTTCCGGATTGCCACCGGAATAAAAACTTAAGAAAACTGCGCCGGAAACTTTCTGCCAGAAACCGTCATCGGCTGGCGTGATCGCCGGTCCGCCGACGGCTTTGACTTTTTCATCTTTAAAATCTTCGTCCAAAACGGCCAGATAATTTTCCACCGGATAAGCATCGTCATCGATAAAAATAATTATCTCACCGGCCGCGTCTTTAATCGCGTGCGTTCTTTTCGCCGCCGGTCCGCCCGCCACCGGAATCTGTTTGGTCTTGTCCCATTTTTCAACGCTGACCATATCGGGATAGATGATTATCTCAAAATCATCGCGCTTGATCGCCAAAATTTTCGGAATCGCTTCGCGGACATAATCATTGATCTCTTTGACCGGAATGATAAAACTGTATTTAACCATAATGGTAGGAACGCAATACTTTGCGTTCTAATGATTTGAACGCAAAATATTGCGTTCCTACGATCTAATTTTATTTTCTTTTTCTGATCACATAAAGCGGCCGGTGCGTGACTTCGCCGTGGATGTTGGCGATGTACAAAGCGATCAAGCCCAGGGAGATTAAAATTATGCCCACCAGAAAGATGATCAAGATACCGAGCTGGGCTGTGCCGGAAAAACTCGAAGGGTTAGCCAGATGAAAAACATATTTGCCGAACAGGATATATATTCCTAAAATGCCGGAGAAAAAAACGATCAAGATGCCCAGATAACCGGCCAATTTCAAAGGCAACAGGCTTAAGGAGACAAAACTGGAAACCGCCAGATGAAAAAGTTTCCAAAAACCATACTTGGCCTGGCCGTCGGTCCGTTCGCGGGCGTCAAAATAAATATAATCACGCTTAAAACCGAGCCAATCGATCAAGGCCCGGGTCATCCGGTTATTTTCGCTGAAGCGGTTGAACTCATCGATCACGGCGCGATCGATCAGCCGAAAATCGGTGGCTTGGGGAATGATTTTTATCTCCGCGATATTATTGATGATCTGATAAAAAAGTCCCGAACCGAGTTTCTTAACTATCCCCTCGCCCCGATTACTTTTGCGCACGCCGATCACGACTTCCGCGCCGCTCTGCCATTTGGCGATCAATTCCGGAATCAGTTCGACCGGATGCTGCAGGTCGGCATCGATCATAATCGCCGCCGCGCCGCGGGCATTGTTCAAACCGGCGGTCGTCGCGATCTCTTTGCCGAAGTTGCGGGAGAATTCCAAATATTTTATCCGCTTATCGGTCCGCGCCAATTGCTCGATCAAGACCGCGCCTTGATCGGTTGAACCATCGTTGACCAGGATCAATTCCCAATCAAAATTCGCCGCCGAACTATTTAAAATTCCGGACAAAGCTTGATAAAAAAGGTTGATATTTTTTTCTTCGTTATAGATCGGCACAACCAAAGAAATCAACTTTTTCTCATTCATATAATTCACGTTTATTCAATGTAATTAATTATCGGCGTAGTTTCCTCGACTATCGCGGAAAATCGCTTACGATACAGAAAAATCGCGCCAATCAAAACACCGGCCAGATTGCTCAGGCTGATCATAATCAAGATAGCAAAAATAGTCTTGCCAAGCAATAAGATAAAAACGGCGGCCAGGGCCGAAATAATCAGGAAAAAATAAGCGATCCTAGTCTCATGGATCGACAACAGATATTGCAAGATCAGATTGGCCAACGAAAATAACGAAACACTGATCGCGAACCAGCCCAGATAGGCGGCGACGCCCAAATATTTGGCGCCGAAAAATATCTCCAGAATCAAATGCGGAAACAAAAAATAAAAAACGGTCGCTGCCAGACAGAAAATAACCGTCAGCCAGATCGCTGTTTTCAAAATCGGCGCGGAGTCGGTTTTTTTATGGGCATGCTCGGCGGCCATAGCGAAAAGCACGGAAGCCAGGATGCCGGTGACGAAAAAAATTATCTTGGAAATCACGTTCAGCGCGCCGTAACCGCCCGCCAAGACCGAGTCAAGATTGTGTTTGGCTAAAATCATATCGATATTACCCAGCAGGTTGATGGCCAGACTGCCGGCAAAAGCCGGGAAGACATAGCTTTTAACCGATGAAAAATTAATGCCGCTGATCCCGCTGCCTTTAACCTCACCCGCTCCCTTTTTTAAAAATTTCAGCATTATGATAGAAGCGGCATAAGCGATCACGCCGCCGATCAAGAAACTGCCCACGATACTATTCAATGCGAAACCTAAACCGACCAAACCAACGCCAAAGATCAGTTTGCCCAGCGTCCCGATGACGCCGTTCCAGCTGACCGCGACGAATTTTTGCCAGCCGCCCAAGATTCCCAGATTAATCGCGCTGAAAAAAGACAAGAACATCAGCGCCCATATTATCACCAAAGGCCAAAGGCTGCCGATCTTTAAAAAATTGGCGACGAGCGGCGTGAGCGCCAAAGCAATCAAAAAAATCGGCAAACCGAAAATGACCACTTGGCGGTTAAGATATTTCATCAGCCCCAGGCTGCCGGAAGGATTATTTTCCGCCTTGCTCGCCGCCGCGAATTTAGTCGCGACGAGGCCAAGCGTAGCCGCTGGCACGGAAATTATGGCGATCAGCGAAATAAGCGATTCGGTCTGGCCGTAAATTTCCGCGCTGACCATCCGGCCGATCGCCAGATGAAAAAAATAATTCATCAAGTTGGCGGCGATCGATCCGGCGAACAAAATCACGCTGTTTCTGGCAAAGGTATTATTCTTAAATATATTTATCATTGATTCGCAGGAATTGTTTTTTTGGCCAATCTTAAAATGAAACATAGGCCGATGTTTCATTTAAATTATACTATCGATGGACTATAAAAGCAAAAAAAGAACTGTCTTGGCAAACAGTTCTATCCGATCGAAACTCGTTAGTGATCCGACAACGCGAGATCCTCGATCACATTGTGACCGATTGAGGTAAGCAGATCGCGCAGTTTCTCTTTCGTCCCCCAAAGCATTACCGAATTATCCGGCTGAATTGCGGCGAAAACGGATTCTGCATCCCCCAATACCTTAAGGATAACCATCCCGTCCCACCCTGCCCAGACCTTAACTTCCTCTTTGCCTTCCAGCTTGTTGATGGTCAGGCCATAATGCGTGCCTTTGATTCTTTTCAGACTTTCGACTTTTATGCTTGTTGCTTGATCCATTTTCTTTCTCCTTGTTTAAATGGGCGTCCCGGCTCGAGGTTATTTTCTCTTGTCGGTATACGTCTGCAGGGGCGCAAGATTGATGCGGTGCGGACCGATCGCGTTTAGCAGATTACGTAAATTTTGACTTTGTCCGCAAAGCGTTATCTTGCCATTTCTTCCGGCCATTACTGATATCCCGCTGGCATTTTCAGCGACGAGCAGACCCACATTTTCATCTTTCACGCAGAACAGCGCGCCTTCGGCCTTCAGTTCCAGCATATTATCGTCATCTCTCAACAATCTTTTGGCTTTGTATGATCCCGCCATATTTCCCCCTTGTTGTTAAAGATCGAAATTCAAAATAGTAATACCGTTATACCATTCATCATTAATCTTGTCAACCGTGAATTGAGCTCGATTATTCCGGAAAATACCGCCTGAAGCGGTGGATTAAATGTGCATTTTCCGCGCTTGCTAAAACAACCGCAATGAGATAATATTATTTAATCATTTTAAGAGCGAGAATCTATGCCGGAGCAGAATATCATCGGTAAATTGCCGCCGCAAAACATCGAGGCCGAACAGTGCCTGCTTTCTTGTTTGCTTTTGGAAAAAAACGCGATCGTCAAGGTCGTCGACACTCTCTCGGAAAAAGATTTCTATAAAGACGCGCACTTCATGATCTACGAAACGATCAAAGAATTATTTTCCCGTCAGGAGCCGATCGATATTTTGACATTGTCCAACCGTCTCGACGCCAAAGGCAAACTGGCGGCGATCGGCGGCCGGACTTATCTGGCCCAGCTTTCCAATTTCGTCGCCACCGCTTCCAACGTGGAAAATTACGCCAAGATCATCCAGCATAAAGCGACTTTGCGCCGTCTGCAGCAGGCGGCCAGCGAAATATCGGACTTAAGTTTTAACGAAGACGAGGATGTCGATCTGATCCTGGACGAAACGGAAAAAAAGATTTTCCAGATCTCGCAGAATTATTCCAAGACCGCTTTTGTTTCGATTGACAATCTTTTAACCGAAGCTTTCGAACGGATCGACGAATTGCACAAACAATCGGGAAAATTGCGCGGCTTGCCCACCGGCTTTACTGATCTGGACAAACTGCTGGCCGGCTTGCAAAAATCCGATCTGATCATTTTAGCCGCGCGCCCTTCCGTCGGCAAAACTTCCTTGGCGATGGATTTTGCCCGGCAAGTAGCGATCAAAAGCCGCGAACCGATCGGAGTTTTTTCTTTGGAAATGAGCAAGGAACAATTAGTCGACAGGATGCTTTGCGCCCAGGCCGGAGTTTCATTATGGAAAATGCGCACCGGCAAATTATCCGACCGTGAAGATGAAAATGATTTTGCCAAGATCGGCGAAGCGATGGGCCAATTGTCCGAAGCGCCGATCTATATCGACGATTCGGCTTCGACTTCCATTATGGAAATCCGCGCCAAGGCCCGCCGCCTGAAGATGGATAAGGGGCTGGGTTTGGTCATCGTCGATTATCTGCAATTGATGGAAGGCCGGGGAAAATACGGCGATAACCGCGTCCAGGAAGTGGCTGAAATCACCCGCGGCTTGAAAGGCATCGCCCGTGAATTGAATGTCCCGGTGGTGGCGCTTTCCCAGCTTTCCCGCGCCGTCGAAGCGGAAAAACCAGCCATCCCCAAACTTTCCCATCTGCGCGAATCCGGCTCGATCGAACAGGATGCCGACGTGGTAATGTTCGTTTATCGCAAAGCGGCCGACCGCGGTTATGATTTCGAATCCTTGACGGAAGAAGACAAGAATTCGGCGAAAATTTATGTGGCCAAACACCGCAACGGCCCGACCGGTTCAGTCGATCTTTTCTTCGATCACGATACCGTCAGTTTTAAAAATTTACAAAAACAGGACTTCGGCGAAGCAGTGCCGGAATTCTAGTTTGGTTAATTAGGCACTTAGTATATTAGGTACCTAGTTGTAGTATGGATAATTTCTTCTATTTTAATGAATGAACTCGTAATTCAATGCGTAATGATTATAAAATAAATGAGCTTGAATAGGTAGGCCTAAGTACCTAATCAACTAAGTACCCAATTTATGTTTGAAAAACTAAAACAGTTGAAAGATCTGCGCAGCAAGGCGAAAACTTTGCAAAATGCGCTGGGCGCGGAGACAACCCGTCTCTGCCCGGTCGTGACATTCCTTTTCGAGCAGGTTCAACATCTGCACAAACTGGCTGAAGAACCAAAACTTTCTGGCCCTCCGCAATCAGCAGGTCGAGCAAATGAAACAGCGTCTCGGTCTTGCCGGATGCGGTGTACACTCCCGGCGGGCGGGGGTTGAGCAGCAGACCTCGCGCAACCGCGTGAGCCCCGGCCGGCGCGTGGTCTCTTGCTCTTGTTGAGGCCCTGCTCCGCGACGGCATCATGATCTCTGGTCGCGGCTCCGGCGCGATTGGGCAACCCATCCAGCCGCCCCAACCACAGCAACAACAACACAACACAACAACAGCACCAGGCGCGCACCACGGCAAGGCGACACACGCCCGACGCGCGACCCACAGAGAACGCTCCACGCGTACACTCGGCAACGCTTACACACGCCTACAGCCAAACATCCTCAACGCTCGCACACACCTCCTCTCATAAACACCTCGCCCCATAACATCAATCCCTCCCATACTTAACCCATCCAACAGCCCACCCATAACACCCTAACACCACATATTCCGATTCAACACACCTCCACCCGTTTCATAACCCTAACAACACACACGACGACACGACACAACACACCACCACACACATTTACACAGTGGTTTCGTTCCGACCCGACCCACTCACCGGCCGCCGCCGCGCGCACCACCATG
>CAVVFV010000012.1:0-163421 GCA_963747695.1 Candidatus Falkowiibacteriota bacterium
TGACGCATTATCAGAGTGTTTATTAGACATATTGATTAAGATTATCTATAATGATTAATACGGTAAAAGCCGTATCTTATATTAATTATTGGATGTTATGAAGCAAAAGATAATCGCGACGATCGGCAAAAAAACTGAAAGTTATGAAATGTTGAAGGCGCTGACTTTAGCCGGAATGGATATTGCCCGGGTTAATTTTTCGCATGCCACCTATGAGCAATGGAATGATATCCGGGAAAAATTGAAAAAGGTCAAAGAAGAAACAGGGAAAGACGTAAAGATGATGATGGATTTACAGGGCCCGCGCATCCGCGTCGGCGAATTGCCGCACGAGATCCATTTGAATGATAACGAAGTATATTGTTTTACTTCCGGTAAAGCTGATCTTGATAAAAAAGAAATTCCCATCGATCACGAAGAATTGGTTGATGATGTAAAATTGGGTGATCCGTTTTTTCTGTCCAACGGCTCGATCGAAATGAACGTCACGGAAATCAAAGATCGAAAAATTTGCGGGCGGGTGGAGCGCGGCGGATTCTTGGCTTCACGCAAAGGAATTAATGTGCCGAAGACGCATTTATCCGGCGGCGGCTTCACCGATAAAGATGTTGAAGATGCCAAGTTCGGCATGGCCAATGGCGCCGATATGATCTGCTTGTCGTTCGTGCAAACCGCCGATGACGTTAAAAGATTAAAAGCCTTGATCGGCGATAAAAAAATTCCGGTTATCGCCAAGATCGAACGCGCTAATGCTTTGGAAGTGATCGATGAGATCATCAAGAATTCCGACGGCATCATGGTTGCTAGAGGCGATTTGGGGATAGAGGTTCCTTATGAGGATTTGCCGATCATCCAGAAAGATCTAATCCGCCACGCGCATTGGCACGAGAAGCCGGCGATTGTCGCCACGGAAATGCTCGCTTCGATGAGCGAAAAACCCAAACCGACTCGCGCCGAAGTCGCCGACGTGGCTAATGCCATCTTCGACGGCGCCGATGCAGTGATGCTTTCCGATGAAACCGCCGTAGGAAATTATCCGGTCGAAGCGGTAACCGTGATGCAAAAAGTCGTGGCACGGACCGATAGTTATTTCAACACCACCAATTATTTTGACCAATGCAAAGTGGGGGAGCAGCCGATCGTGAATGCATTATAATCAACAGCGGCTTAATCATAATTAATTAACGTTATGGAAAATTTTCAACAATCGCCGACTCCGCCCGAAGAAAAAAAATTGCCAGGCCCGGCTTTCCCACAGGCGTCTTTAGCGGATATTTCGCCGGTTCCGTCTTTGCCGCACGCCAATCAGCCGCAGCCCCAAGGCCGACGGCCGAAATTTTTGTTAATTTTTTTGATCATTATCTTTGTTATTTTGGTATCAGCGGGCGGCGCTTTCGCTTATGCTTATAATTATAAGCCGGAGCTGATGCCGAATTTTCTCTCCTCTTTTCTTAAGCCGCAAGACGTGCTGAAAAGGATGTATTTGGCATCGAGCGATATCAAGTCCTTTGAATTTGACGGCAGCGATGCTTCCTCAATCAGTTACGAACCGGCACCGGCACCGGCCAATGAGGCGGCGAGCGGCACGGCTGAAGTAATGGGTTTAGGGTCAAATCCTTTGGCGCCGGAAACGCCGGGAAATTTCAGTCTGAATTTTTCTTATCAAGGTGCCGTTGATTGGCACGATAAAAGCGATTTAAAATTGATCGCGACCACGGGCGTGGAATTGGGCGGCAATGGTTTGGACCTCGGTCTTTTCAAAATTCCTCCTTTTAAGCTCGATCTTAATTTGCGCAAGTGGGAGCAGACCATCTTTGCCAAGGCCAACCTGACTTTGCAGGGGGATAATGGGATCCTCGCCGCTTTGCCGGTAGACGCTTCGCAATATCTCGACCACTGGGTAAGATTCGATCTGGCTTCTTCGACTTCGACTTCAACCGGCGAGGAGCTTAACCTTAAAGACGCTTTTGATAAATATCAGCAGAAGTTCCAGCTGACGGATGCGCAGCTCGCGGCCATAAAAAAACTTTTGTATGATTCCAATATTATCAAAGTTACCGCCAAGTTGCCTGACGAAAAGATCGGCGGCGTCGACGCGTTTCATTACCGCATTTCTTATGATAACGGCGCGTTGATCAAATTCGTGGAAGCGGCGGATGACATTACCAACGGCAAGATCTTGGCCGACGTGAACAAAGCCGATTGGATCAAGCAAATGAGTGAAGCGAAAATTCCGGAAAGCGAGATTTGGATCGGCAAGCAGGATTTCTTGCCTTATCAGGGTTACTTTGCTTCAACGTCGATAACCGAATTCGCCGGACTTAAAGTTACCGTTAAATCGGCCTCGACTCTAAAAATGAAAAATTATAATCAACCGGTGACTGTGGAAAAACCGACCTCCTCGGAAACTTTGGATGAATTATTGGGCAATACTTTGGGGAACGCTCGCAGCAAAGAGCAGAATTCCAATCTCGACGGCGCGGCAAGTTCTTCTCCCGCCGGAGACAATTTGACTACCTCCGGCGCCTCCGGCGTGGTGAACAATCCCTATATCCAGTCGGTTATTCAAAGCAACACTGACAGCGGGATGGATTCCGATCTTGATGGCTTAACTGATTGGCAAGAAATACATATTTATCATACCGACCCGTATA
Organism: Candidatus Falkowiibacteriota bacterium; assembly: GCA_963747695.1. Taxonomy (GTDB): domain Bacteria; phylum Patescibacteriota; class Patescibacteriia; order Patescibacteriales; family WJLG01; genus JAQTUZ01. Next base: position 2,655 of record CAVVFV010000012.1, read on the forward strand.
ACCCCGACACGGATGGCGACGGTTATCAGGACGGCGCCGAAGTGAAGGCCGGCTATAATCCCAATGGCCCAGGAAAGTTATCATTGCAACAGTAAGTACACAATTTACAGCATTATATTAAATATTTTTTCTTTTTTCTTTTAAATTTTTTAATTGATCACGATGCCCGAATTACCCGAAGTCGAAACGATCAGACGCGACTTGGCTAAAAAGATCGTCGGCGGAAAAATAATTTCCGTCGAAATTCGCGATAAAAAATTGGGAGAGGCCAAAAGTTTCTCCCGAGTTTTGGTTGGTCAAAAGATCGCCGCCGCCCAACGGGTCGGCAAGCTTTTGATCTTGAAGATCAGCGAGGAAATTTTTTTACTGATTCATTTGAAGATGACCGGTCAGCTGGTTTATGAAGATCAGGAAGAATTATTGGCGGGCGGACATCCTTTCGCCGACGGCGACCTGATCACGGAAATCGGCGGGACGCTGCCGAATAAATACACCCGTTTTATTTTGAATTTCGCTGACGGCCGAAAATTATTTTTCAATGATACGCGCCGTTTCGGTTACGTCAAAATCGTCGATAAAAAACAACTGGCTGAAATAAAAACCAGATTCGGTATCGAACCGCTGCAAGATAATTTTACTCTGGCAAGCCTAACGAAAATTTTGGCCGGCAAAAAGATCAGTATCAAAGCGGCCTTGATGGATCAGCAAAATATCGCCGGCATCGGCAATATTTACGCTTCGGAAATTTTGTATGACGCTCGCATCAAACCGACTCGTCCGGCCGGAGGTTTGACCGACGCGGAGATCAAGAAGATTTTCCAGGCTTCAAAAACTGTTTTAAAAAATGCCATCAAGCATCGCGGCACAACCTTCAGTGATTATGTCGATACCAGCGGTCAGAAAGGCAATTTTTCCAAACTGTTGAAAGTTTATGAACGGGAAGAGGAGCAATGCCCGGTTTGCGGCGGCAAGATCAAAAATATTAAGATTGCCGGGCGGAGCACTTATTTTTGTCCAAAATGCCAACATTAGGCACTTAGGTAATTAGGTACTTAGTCTGAAAGTAGATATGCCTTGGTTTTTTTAGTGAACTTGGTTCAGGCACGACTAAGCACCTAATAGGCTAAGTGCCTAATTCCCAATCCTTGACTTTTTCCCCAAAATTAAATAAGATACAGACATAATTAATAGCTAAATGCTACCAATAACAACCATATGTCTCAAGACAATTTGATCAAGTTTGAATGCACTGAATGCAAAAAAATCACTCATTTTTCCCACAAAAATAAGAAGATTCTGAAGGAAAGATTGGAATTGAACAAATATTGCAAGAATTGCAAAAAGCACACTCTTCATAAGGAAACCAAATAGCTGGAATAGGGAATTTAGAATGTGGAATTTGGAAATCGCCAAGATTTCCAATTTTGGAATTTTATGAACAAATCCCGGGCGATAAAATTTTTTCTTTTTTCTTTTTTAATTTTTATTTTGTCCGGCTGCCAGGCTTTCGGCGTGAGCGACGGTTTGAAATTCATCAATGATAATCTGGGTAACGCTTTGAACAGTCTGGGCCAGAATCAGGCCAGCTCGACTTTTAATTTTTTCAGTAAAGCCAGTTCGACCAAAAGCGCGCCGACTTCAGCCGATCTCACCGCCGCGCAAAAGCAGGAGATTGATGATTGGCTGGCCAAAAAAGGCTTGAATCGTTACGGCGATGCCAAGAATGCCATCTATACCGGCGGTACGCCGCTGATCGACCAGGTTACCGGCCAGGCGGTTGAACGTTATGATTATATCTTGAATAAGTTTCCGGATATTTTGGATTTAATCAAAGAAGGAAAATAAAAAATTAAAAATAAATGGTATTCAACCACGGGGCAGGCGCTTGATCTATCTTTTCTAAAAGGTATCCTCTCCGCAAGCGACTTAGGCATTTATCATCGCTCGCTCGGAAATAATTTCCGCGAGGCGCGAGATTATTTCGCTCGCTTCGCTTGATAATAAAAATATGGACAAAAGTTTTCTTAGTCGGGGTTTTTTAATCACTTTAGTGGTCGCTTCGCTGGTGGCCTGCTATTTTGTTTTCCGTCCTTTCCTGGCGGAAATTTTGATGGCTGCCATCTTGGCCACCATTTTTTACCGGCCATTCGAATGGCTGGCCGAAAAATTAGGCGGGAAAAGAAAAATCGCCGCCTTGATTATGTGTATTTTAATCGTGGTGGTGATCATCGCTCCTTTGATCAATCTGATAATTCTCGCCGCTCGAGAATCCGTGGTCGCTTATGGCCAGGCAACCGATCTTTTCAATAAAACCGACTGGACGGCGATGATCCAAAACAGTTATTTGGCCAAGGTCAAAGGATTGAATTTGGATAGCGGCAACGTGCAGAATTTTGTCCTGGACTTCGTCCAGAAATCCAGCAATTGGCTGGTGGGCGGCGCCGCCGGTTTCATCAAGGGCACGACTGATTTTATTTTTTCTTTACTTCTGATCGTCATCGCGATGTTTTTTTTCTTTATCGATGGAGAAAATATGCTTAAACGGATGATGAGCCTGACCCCGCTGCCCAATAAATATGACCGCGCCATCTTTAAAAAATTCCAGGACGTCAGCCTGTCGTTCATCGTTTCAACTTTCATTGTCGCGGTTATCCAGGGTTTTGCCTGCTGGCTGGGTTTCTTCATCATCACCTTGCCGATTTTTTTCAATATTTCTTTTCCGGCTTTTTTCGCCGGTCTGGCCGCGGCTTTCTTCTCCTTTATTCCCTTGTTGGGAGTTTGGCTGATCTGGCTGCCCGGCGCGCTCTATCTTTTAATTTCGGGAAATTATTGGGCGGCGCTGTTCATCACCCTCTGGGGTTTGCTGATCATCCATCCGATCGATAGCCTGGTCCGGCCGATGATCATCCGCAAGAAAGCCGAAGTTCACCCGATCTTCCTGCTCTTCTCGATCCTCGGCGGCATCGTCCTCTTCGGTTTCTGGGGCATCGTCATCGGCCCGCTGATCGTCGCCGTCACCGTCACCATTTTCCATATTTACGAATTGGAATACAAAAGCGTTTTGGAAAAATAATATGATGAATGAAAAAAGCTTTCAACCAGATTTAAATGCGGTAGAAAATACCTCGGAGAAAAAATTTGATTGGCGTTTGTTTTTAAAAGATCCTTCAGTGATTCCGACAAGATTGTCGGAGCAGCTTGATGTGATAGGCGAGTTGGTTAATTCTGATGCAGAGGGTACAGGTGAGCTTTGGGACGATATAAAGGCCGGACATGGTCGGGGACATGTAATGAAAATGGTTATTAATTATTTTAGGGATACAATCAGCCCGGAAGATCGGGCGGAATTAAGCAGTCTTTTTGAGAAAGCTGGTGAAAAAGGAATGGACATTGGTGAGGCAACATTGAAAGTTGATTAATTTATAATTTTTAATTTATAATTTGTAATTGATTTTGCGGGGTTCGTATAGTGGTAGTACAGGGGTCTCCAAAACCTCTAGCGTGGGTTCGATTCCTACACCCCGTGCTGAAAATTCAAAAGACAGGCTTTTCGCCTGTCTTTTGAATTTTCCGGTGCGTAGGAATCGGACTGGGCAGGAGCAAGACAAGTTTACCCCCGCATTCCAGCGGCGATAAACGCAGTCGCGCGTCCGTTGATCTGCCCGGGGCGGGTCAACGCTGCCTTTGGACAGGTGAGTGGAGCGGAAGCGATGCGAGCGCGCATTCCCACACCCCATTTATCATCTAAGCAAAAACACCCATTTGGGTGTTTTTGCTTGTTTAAGCCCCTTGTTTGACGTTTTTTTATTTTTATGATTTACTATAATGTTATGGTTCTTTGAAAATAAATAAATTAACAATTGGAGGATAATCATGAATTTGATTGAAAAAGTTGTAGCTTTCAAAGACGGTAAGCCCTCTTGGTCGTTAGGCGCGACCAGGTTCGAACACAAAAGCCTGATTTCGTCGTTGAGGATGCGAAATAATTTCGGTGTGGCAATTGTCGGCGAGATCCGCGGTGCCGGTTTCACTTATGCCAATAAAGCCAGATGGTCAGCCGAAGAAATAATCGCCGAATATTCCAAGCGCCTTCAGGCAATTAGCGTATTTACCGAAAAGAATTTCTTCAAAGGCGACATCGGATGGATTGCCCTAGCAAAGAAAACCGGATTGCCGGTCGCAGTATTGGATTTTTTTACTTTGCCGGAAGAGTTGGGGATAATTAGAAGTTATGGTGCCGATGCTGCCGTTCTGATTGCCGACATACTTGATGATCGCCAACTAAGATCTTTGGCGGTTTATGGCAAGAGTATCGGTCTGGAAATAGTGATTGAAGTTCAGGATGAGGTTGGCGTCGAGCGGGCAAAAAATTTCGGTGCCGATATTATCGGAATCAACACTCGAGATTTGCACGATTTGAAAAAGATCGATCAAGAAAAGCCTGAAAGGTTGAGAAAATTAATCGCTCCAGAGCTGCCGGTGATCGTCGAATCAGGGATTAGATTCCCTCACGACCTATATCGTTATGCCAATATAGCAGCGGGCTTAATGATTGGTACAACCTTTGTCGAGTCCGAAAATCTTGAACATTGCCTTGCTTCGTTCTGTGATCCGGCACCCGAATCTTTTTATCCGTTTATCTGGACAAAACCCGCCGCTTATTTCCAGCAAACAGCCGAACAGCCCATTATCGAAATTGAAAAAAGGTTGCAGGCGCAAGGGTTTCGAATCAGGGAGCGGGCAGTATTGAAAAATGCACCGGAAATCGCTTGCGCCCTTTATAAGCAAAAACTTTCCGCAATGCCCCGTGAAGGATTGCGCTGGTATTGGCTAATTGCGGCTTATTACGATTTATTAGGCCGGGTGGCCGACGATAGGTATTCCGAGATTATTTTTTTTGAACGGCGCGAAAATTTGATTGACGACTTGGTCGCTCTCAATGGAATAAAAAAGGAGTTTCGTGAGACCGAGAACAAGGATAGAATCGAGTATGATTTTTGTGGCAAAAAGGCCGAGGTGTGTTTGCACACTTTTCATGTTGCTAATGCCAATTGGCAGGACTATCGTGAAGATCTACGGATTATCATGTCGACCAATTATCTTTCGGAAAGCATCGTTGATTACGTTGCCAGCCGGAAGTACCGCCAAGAAACTTGGTTTAACAAAGATGACGAGGAGGTGATTCCATGGTTGCGCTAACTTTTGCCAGATGCGCCGATGGCGGCATCTTTGCTCGCCATCTCAATCGCCGATATCCGGTTTTTCAATCGGCTATCGAAAAGGTGGAAAGCTATTTTCGATTGAATCAAGTTGTTGTCAGAGTGCGGGCGCTCTATGATGAAAATTCCCATCAGATCGAAGCCGTTTTTCCTAATCCCATCAGATTGGCACTTATTTCCAGTACCGGCATTATCGATGAGAGCGGAAAAGGCACTTCGGTTCCTTCGCTCGGGCTGTGGAAGTTTGCGCAAAATTTAAATAATTCAGTATTTTGCGCGGACATACAGGTAGTCGATCCAAATATCGCAACCGCTGATCACTTGAGAAATTTCTTTACAAAAAACATTTTTGATGTTATCGGCCTAAGCATGATTCCGGCCAATATTAAAAATGATTTACGGACGGCAGCCTATTTGCTGAAGCTGCAGCCGCGGGCGAAGTTCGTAATAGGCGGAATTAGCAGTCAGGCGCTGGTTGATCTTGGCATAGCTGAAGCTCTGGGGGCGATGATTGTCATCGGTCCCGGTGAAGCGCCGATGAAAGGAATTCTTGAATCTATCGCCATGGCCAGGGATCCGGCATTTAAATCAATCGATTGCGGCGCGGAAAATTCAGGCATAATCATACGGGAAATTCCTTTTGAGAAATCCGATCTTGTTCATGATGGATTCTACCCAAAAGATACGATTTATGTGCATATTACAAATCAGTGCTGCCATAATTGTTTTTGGTGTTCTTCTCCGAAAAGCGGGCCGTTCTATAATACGCCGGGTCAGGCAATACGTGAAATAAAGCGAATGGTTGCCGATAGTAAGGCTGATATCGTGATTGCCGATAATGATTTTTCCTTCAATTCGACGCGGAGCCTCGCTTTGTGTAATCTTTTAATAAGAGAAGGGATTGCCAATAGAAAACATTGCAAATCGAGCGTCGCGGGGATGACCAAAGAATTGCTCGATGGGCTGAAACGGGCGAATTTCCGGCGGGTCGCTTACGGAGTTGAATCTTTCGACCGCGCGGAACGCCAGAGTTTGGGGAAAAACTTTCATGACTATCAACTCCGGGGCGTTCTTGAGGAAACTCTGCGCCTGGGAATTATTCCGGAAATCAACCTGATTATTTTCTCACCCTTCGCCACTAGAGACAGTGTTCGAAAAAATTTGGAGTGCTGCGCCGAATGGTCCGAGCGCGGTGCTCATATTTTTTCCACGTTTGGTTTGTATGCGGTCCCGGGCTATCTTAAAAAAGATTTGCCCTATATGCAGGAGACGATCTTTTATCGGGGGATGAAAAAAGAAATTGTGGTCCCGCATCTTTATGAACCGGCGGCGGAAATTAAACCAATTTTCAATTCAGTGTGGAATGATTATTACGACCATCAGGGCTTAACCGCGCTTCCTAATCATGCCAAGTCGATATTGAAATTAAAATACGTGGCGCAGCATCTGAAATTAGCCAGTCTGGCCAAGAGATTTCAACAAAGATTCGAAGTTCTCAGAGACGAAAGGTACGTGAACGTCTAGGGGGTTGATTGCTAAATCAGCCCCTTTTTTGACCGGTTTTCATAAATAATGTATTCTTTATGAGTATATGAACAGTGATATAATAAAAATAGTTACTTCCGTACTCCTTGATTCTAATGGCAGGATTTTATTAATCAAGAGGGCGAATAAAACATTCAAAGGGGCTTATGGTTTGCCAGGCGGAAAAGTTAAGGATGGTGAAAATATGTGCATGGCCAATATAAGGGAGCACCAAGAGGAATTGGGAATTAAATTAAAAAGTAAAAATTTTTTGGGAGATTTTGAATTTTTTAAACCAGCGCACGCTATTGTTTATGTGTTTTTGGAAAAAATTGGGTCAAAAAAACTTTTCCCAGACATAAGAGAAGTGGAGGGACATGGATTTTATGATGCAGAATCGATTAAACGACTAAAACTGGCACCTAATCACCGGGATATTATAGATTTTTTCTTAAACAATAAATAGCTAATTTTAAATAAAGTTTTTCGGTTCGAAGATCTCCGCCCGTGCGAAATAAATCGTAAATATGATTGAAAACAGTGTTGTTTATCGGAACATGAAAAAATATAATTTTTTTCGGATGTCCAAAGCCGAAGGCGCTTTGATTTACGATAATAATGGCAAAGAATACATCGATTTTACTTCGGCTTGGAACGTCACTAATCTGGGCTGGAACAATCCGGAAGTAAAAGAAGCGGTCATCAAGCAAACTGAAAAAAATGTCCAAGGGTTGTTGTGGGGATCCGATCCGATCCAGGAAGCCTACGCGGAAAAAATCACTTCGGTTTTGCCAAAGGGGCTGGATGCTTGCGCAAAAGCGACCGGCGGCACCGAAGCGATCGAAGAAGCGATCAAGGTGGCGCGCGCGGCTACCGGCCGGAAAAAAATAATCGGTTTTAAGAATTCTTATCATGGCCAGCTTTTCGCTTCGATGGCTCTGGGCTATTCGGCGGCGGCGGTGGAAAAAATCGCGCCGTTGGTCCCGGAATTCATCCAGCTGGATTTTCCGACAGAAATCGCGGTCGCCGATAATTTTAAGAAGGAGTTGGCAGAAATTCTCGCCGCGAAAGATGTGGCGGCGATCGTCACCGAACCGGGGATCATTACCGGCTGGGGTTCGACTTTGATCGCGTTCCCCGGATTCTTGAAAGCCGTCAGAGAGCTGACGGAAAAATACGGCACGCTTTTAATTATCGATGAAGTGGGCACTGGTTTTGGCCGGACCGGAAAATTGTTCGGCATTGAACATGAAAAAATCACTCCTGATATGATTGTTTTTGCCAAAGCGATCTCCAACGGCGCGGCCGCCATCGGCACGGTTGTCGGCAAGTCAGAGATCTTTAAAGCAACCTTTCCTTATATAAATTTGATTTCCACTTTTGGCTGGACGCCGATCGCCTGCGCCGCGGCGCTGCAGACATTGGAAATACATTTACGCGAAAAAACTTGGGAGCAGGCCGAAGAGAAAGGCCGGCGGATCATGGAAAAATTACAGCCTTTAGTCGGCAATCAAATAATTGATCTTCGCGGCTTGGGGATGGAAATCGGTCTTGAGCTTAAAGACGACGAAACTGCGCGCCGAGTGATTGATGAAGCTTATCAAAATGGTTTGCATATTGTCGTTGGCAATAAGAATAATTTGCAAATTATGCCGCCGCTGACGATCCCGCAAAATTTATTGGACGATGGCTTGAATATTCTGATTAAGGCGATCAAGAAAGAAAGTTGATTTCTAATAATACTTGATAATATGCTGATTTTTTTTAATACTTTAGGCGGGCAGAAACAAAAATTCAAGCCTTTGCAGGGCAAGACCGTCAGAGTTTATACTTGCGGCCCGACGCTTTATGATTACGCGCATATCGGCAATCTGAGCGCCTATCTTTTTTCCGATGTGCTGAAAAGATTTTTGCGCTATTCGGGATATAAAGTTTTTGACGCGATGAATTTGACGGATGTCGACGATAAGACCATCCGAGGTTCAAGAAATAATCGCCAAACCTTGAAGGAATTCACGGATTTTTATGAACAGGCTTTTTTTGCCGATTCAGCTAAGGTGAATATCATCCGGCCGGAAGTCGTTTGCCGGGCAACGGAGCACATTCCGGAAATGATCGCGATGATCGGCAAACTGATGGATAAAGGCTATGCTTATCAGAGCGAAGACGGTTCGGTTTATTTTAAGATTTCCCGATTCGCCGCTTATGGCGAATTGGCCGGCATCAAGAAGGAAAGTTTGTTGGCCGGCGCCGGCGGCCGCGTCAAAGGCGATGAATATGAGAAAGAAAATGCGGCGGATTTCGTGCTGTGGAAGGCCTGGGATGAGGCGGACGGCAATGTGGTCTGGGATTCGCCGTTCGGCAAAGGCCGGCCCGGCTGGCATATCGAATGTTCGGCGATGAGCAGTAAATATTTGGGCGAAACCTTTGACATCCATACCGGGGCGATTGATTTGATCTTTCCGCATCACGAGAATGAGATCGCGCAATCCGAGGCGGCGAGCGGCAAGAAGTTCGTCAATTTCTGGCTGCACCGGGGATTTTTGAAAGTTGACGGCCGGAAAATGAGCAAAAGCCTGAATAATTTTTATACCTTGAAAGATCTGGAAAGCAAGATGAGCAATCCCGAGGCATTCCGCTATCTGGTGGTAACCAGCCATTATCGGTTGCCGCTAAATTTCACTTTCGCATCTTTGGCGGCGGCGGACGCTTCATTGAAAAGTATCCGGGATTTTGTCAGGAGAGTCGCTTTAATCAAAGGCTGCGGAGACCACAAGGAAACCAAGAATACCAAAAAATTAATCAAGGAAAAATTGAAAATATTCGAAGAATCTCTGGCTGATGACTTGGAAGCTCCGCGGGCGATCGCTTCGCTCTTTGACTTGATGAGCGCGATCAATAAAAAAATTGATTCCGGGAGCTTGGGAGAAAAGAGCCGCGATTTGATCCTCGGCTATCTGAAAAAAATCGACAGTGTTTGGGGTTTTATTTTTCCGGAAGAAACGCTTCTTAATGCCGGCGAGAAAGAGCGGTTGGAAAAGCTGATCGGGGAAAGGAATCGGGCGCGGCTGGCCAAAGATTGGGCAAGAGCCGACGAGATCAGGCGGGAAATCGACCAGCTGGGATTCGCGATCGAAGATACCGGAGCGGCGACGATTTTTAAGAAAAAATAGTTCGCCGGGTAAGTAATTTTCAATGACATTTTCAGAAATTTAAAAGGCAAGAGTTAATCCCTTGCCTTTTTTGTATCGGTGATTGACGATAATCGTCAAACAGTGTAATAATGACTTGATGTTAGTTTGCCAATCAATCTTGCTCATTACATTATAAAGGGGGCAGTATGGACTTAAAACCGACGCCGGCAACCAATATTCAGAAGAAGCAGCTTGATGCTTTGATCAATGAGGCGAAAAAGAGCGCGCTCAAGGAAACTATGGCTGATAAGAATTCCTTTGATTTGTTGCTCCGCCACCGGGATGTTTTACGGGAAGATTTGATCGCTTTGTTCGCTATGCACGCGGCGGGCGATAAAAAATTCGAGCTGGTAAATTCGTTCCGGTTCACCGTCCCCGCCGATTACATTCATGACAAGCAGCTGACTCTTTTTGCCGCTCTGCGCCAGAAAAAAATGGCCAAGGCCAGAGAACGCGAGCGCCAAGAGGAAGAAAGCCCTGCCGATTTGGCCGATCGGGTGGTTTACTATAACAGCCATCTCACCGATCATAATTATATGAAGGCGACCGGGCGGCTCATTCCGGGGAAGGCTTATGGCGGCAGGATTTTCCAGATCAAACCGGGGTTGCGAGCGACTTCGCCCGAATGTTTGCAGCTGCTCGTCCGGCAGAAAGCGATCCTGGTTGGCGCGCAAGGAATCTCTTTGGTGCAGCAGCTTAAGAAAGATGTATTTCCGCGCGGGAAGTGGACGATATCTTTCGACGAAGAACGCGGGCTCTGGCGCGCCGGCTGCGGCGATTTGCGCGTGCCGGGAATGTGCCCGGATGCGGACGGCTGGAGATTCGGCTTGAGCAGCTTCGAGGGCGATTGGGGCGAGGCCAACTGTCTGCTGTGCGTTTATGATCTCGACACCTGATTTTTTTATTCGAAACTAAAGAACCCCAGCATTTTGCCAGGGTTCTTTTTAATTTCTTTTATAAGAAGCGATTTAATCGGTCGGAATTTTGGCGGCGAGAAGTTGCGCCAGTTTTTCGGTGTCCAGCTGGTTGGGCGCGATGATCACGACATAACTTTTTCCTTTGTCAAAATAAATCACGGTTCGGCCGTCAGCCATGGTACCTTCCTTGCCCACGCCGCCGGCAATGGGAAAAACTTGATCAGTGGCGCTGTAAGAAAAAGACAAAGCGGTGCGGACGTAATCAACTTGCTCATCGCTCACTAAGACCAGATTTGGCGCTTCCGAATCGGCCGCCTGGGCTTTTTCGGCGACATTGAAATAATAAGCGCCCGCGTAACGGCCATTGGCGGCCGGCACCGCGGTCGCATTGGTAAATCCGGCGATGGCCAGATCGGAGGCGGCGACCAGAGAGCTTTGATCAGCGGTAGTCTGCGCCCTTGAATTATTAAGAGCGATTCCGATCGCGGCGACGATCAAAAGCGTGAAACCGAGGTAAATAAAAATTTTTTTGTTCATATTTTTTTGATTAGTTATTTGATTTCATTATAGCATAGAGCATTTTATATTAAAACTATCCTTTGGCGATGACCAAGCCCCAAACTTTTGCCGCCCCGGCGGATTTCAAAGCTCCGGCCGCCTCATTAAGAGTCGAACCGGTGGTGGCCACGTCATCGATTAAGAGGATTTTTTTACCGGCCAGGTTTTCGCCCGTCGCGGCAAAGCAGCCGCGGATATTTCCTTTCCTTTCTTCGCCGCTCAAGCGGGCCTGCGGGGTGTTATGTTTGACGCGGACGAGGCTGTCTTGATAGGTAAGATTGAATTTCCGGGCAAAATGGCCGGCGATGATTTCCGCCTGATTGAAGCCGCGCCAATTGTATCTTTTCCGGTGCAAGGGGATCGGGCTGACGATGAATTTCGCCAAATTTATTTTCTTCAATTTTTCTTCGACGGCTAGTTTGGCGAGATAGCGGCAGGCGATTTCGCCGAGCACTTCGCCCAATTCGCGCGCGAAAGAATATTTTAATTTTTTGATCAGCTCGTTGACGATGCGGTCGGAGTAATCGGCGCAAACAAAAACGCCGTCCAAATTATTGGCGGCGGCGCAAGCGGGGCAGGTGCTGCCCGGCGGATTGATCTTGCCGCAGAAAAAGCAATCATCATTCCTTCCCAATTTGAGTTTTAAGAGGCAATCATCGCAGAGCCAGACGTCCTCGCGGCCGCAAGATACGCATTCAATCGGGAAAAGGATATTTAAGAATTTATTTTTAAAAGACATTGAAAAGAAATTTGAAATTGGAAATTAGAAATTTGGCGAATTAAAATTACTAATTTCAAATTTCCAATTTCTAATTTCAATTAATTTTTTCGATAATGATGTTTGGTTTTCAGCGATAAAACTATTTTAAAATAACTTTATGGACGAGTTTCGTATTGTCGTCCTGGAAGAAGAGCGTGCTGCCGTCCGTGGTTACCGAAAGATTGGACATATTGTAATTGCCATCCGGCACCGCGACCAATTTTTTTTCTCCGGTGGCGATATTGATCTGGTAAAGATTGTCGCTGGTGTTCTGAGCCATCTCCGGGAACAAGCCCGCGCCGGTGTCCAGCGTTTGCGGCACGCCGCAATACATCGTCGTGTCGTTGGCGAAAGTGCATTTGGAAGCCCAAGTCTGAACGCCCAGATCCCTCCGGTCGGCGCCGATCGAATCGCCCTGCGCGTCAACCGCCCACAGTTCCGGTTTGAGATTGTTGTCCGTCGAGTAGACGCTATAAGCCAATTGGTCGCCGGCCGTTGACCATTGCGGTTCGAAACCGCGCCCTTCGACAACCGTGGATTTGAAATTTTCTCCGTTTTGTCCGACGAAAAATACTTCCTGGCGGTCCAGATCGATCCCCTGGGTGTACATGGCGATGGTTTGATTGTTGGGGGACCAGGAATCGTAAACCGTGTCGCCGTTGGCGCCGATCTGTTCGATCGGTTTGGCGCCCGTACCGTCATCATTGGCCACGGCCAGATAATTATTTTCCGTGTCGACGTTCGAGCTTTTCATCACGATTTGGGAGCCATCGGCGGAAAAATCAAATTCATTCCAGAAGCTCGGCAAAGTAACCTGTTGTTTGGTGTCGAAATTGTAGAGAATTTTAGAATTGTCCGGATACTCGATGATCGCTTTGTCTTTTTGCGGCGCCCAGACGACGTTACTGACATCATAAAAAGTCTGATCGGAAAGCGGCGTGACTTTGCCGTTATTGTCAACGCGATAGAATTTTCCATCATCCTGATTGTAATACTGGACGCCTGAGCCGTTGGCTCCGAGCGTCGGATTGATGGTGGCGGCGTTGTTGATCGCCGGCGCTGCCGTCAAACCGCCCAGGGCCTTGGCCGCCGCGACCGGTTTTGCGCCGGCGGAAGGGATTCCGGCCGGACCGGTCGTCGCCACCGGGGTAACCGGAACGCCAACGCCGGAGACGGGAAGTTTTCCGGTGGTCGTGGAAACTCCGGCGATGTTAGTCACCGGCGCCGGCAAACTGGGTTTGATAAAAATCAAATAGAGCAAGTATCCCAAAGCCACCACTAAGACCAAAAATCCGAGGATGATAAAAATTCGTTGATATTTGGCAAAGAAATTCCCCATATTTATTAAAGATTAGAATCTTGGCAGGGCTGACCGTTGGAATGCCGGCCGGATGAAGCGTTTTTCCAAAGGCGGATTACCAGGATTCTTTTTTTTATGTTATAATTTTATGAGAATTATGCTATAATATTATTATACGGTAAATTAGCGGTTAAATCAATCGCCGGGTGTTTCAAGGTGTGCATAAAAAATTGCCAGGTTCGGCTGGTTTAGCGGGGACGCAAGATATTGCGTCCCGCCCCAATTAATTTATGGCTTTATTTTCATCAAACAGCGCTTACATCGGAGTAGATATCGGGGCTTCGGCGATCAAGATGGTGGAACTGGAAAAAAAACAAGGCAGGGTCGAATTGGTATCTTACGGTTATAGCGAAAACATCAAGGAGATCGCCGGCGACGGTTGGACGAAGAACACCGAATACGTCGTAAAAGTAATTGACAAGATTTATAAAAAAATGGAGTCCACCACGAATTTGGCGGTGGCGACTTTACCGGCCTTTTCGGTTTTTTCTTCGATCATCACTTTGCGCAATGTGGATAAGAAGGGACTGGCCGCCGCCGTGGAATGGGAAGCGAAAAAATTCATTCCCTTGCCGCTGGAAGAAATGATCCTGGATTGGAAGATCATTTCTAACGACAAAGATAAGGAAAAGAATAACACGATGGTGCTCCTGACCGGTTCGCCGAAAAATCTGGTAAAAAGATACGTTAATATTTTTCGCAAGACCTTGGTCAATCTGACGAATCTGGAACCGGAAACTTTTGCTTTGATCAGGGCGCTGGTCGGTTCGGATAAGTCGACTTTGATGCTGGCCGAAATCGGCGCCGCCAATACCGACATTTTCATCATTAAAGAGGGGATTCCCGTACTGTCGCGCAGTTTGGATATGGGAGGGAAGACGATTTCCAAGGCGATCGCCTCATCGCTCAATATCAGTCTGGAAAGAGCCGAACAATTCAAGCGCGATCTGGGGATCGTCGGCAATCAGGCCGGCGGCGACGTCATTCCCAAGACGATCGGTAACGCGATCGTGCCGATGATCGAAGAAGTCAAATATTTATTGAATCTGTATCAGAATAAAAACGCCGACAAGGTGGAAAAGATCATTTTGTCCGGCGGTTCGGCGCTGCTCCCTAATTTGCCGGCCTTTTTGTCAGAGAAACTTAATATCAACGTTTTTGCCGGCGATCCGTGGGCGAGAATTTCTTATCAGCCGGAATTGAAACCGATCCTTTCCGAGCTCGGACCGGCCTTTGCGGTGGCGATCGGCGCGGCAATGCGTGAGCTATCATAAACTGGTATTTTATAAGATTTATGGCTTTATTTCCTTTTTTACAAAAACCGGAACAGACTGAGGAGACGGAAGATGATTCGGGCAAGAAAATTGAATTTGCGCAAAAATTGCCGGAAGGCGAGATTGAAGGCAAAGAAGCTCTTAAGGGCGGCAATTTTGATTTTCTCAAGGGTCTGGAAGAAAGGAAACCCGGCGATAAAGTACCGGTCAAAATGGCGGAAGAAGCGGCGCCGGTAAATAATCCGGAGGAAGAAGGAGGCGGAGAGGAAAAGATGCCGCCGCGGGAAAGTTGGTTATCGGGATTTTTTAAGTTCGGCGCCGGAGCCGGTAGGGAAAAACAATCGTCCCGGATACTCGAAGTCAATCTGGTCAGGGGTGAAATCGTCAAATTTTTTGATTGGCAGCGGGGGATTCTGATCCTCTTGGTCGCCGTTTTTGTCACTGTGGCGGCCTTAAGCGGAATATATTGGGCGATATCCTGGTGGGGGTCGCGCAATGGAGCCGGAGCCAGCAGCGATTATCTCCAACAATACTATAAGATCAGTAAGGAAATAAGCGATCTTAATCCCAAGGTCGATCAAGTCTTGGCTTTTAAAACCAAACTTGATCAAGTCAACTTCTTATTGGAGCGGCATATTTATTGGACATATTTTTTCAGTTTTCTTGAGGACAATACTTTGTCTAATGTTTATTTTTCCGGATTCAACGGCACGGTTAACGGCAGTTATTCTTTGCAGGCGACTACCGACAATCTTGACGCGATTGACGCCCAGATAAAAAAACTCCTGATCAATCCCGATATTAAACAAGCGGAAGTCGATGCCGGTTCGGTAAACGGCCAAGGCGGCAAGCCGACCGTGCAGTTTTCTCTGTCTTTCGTCCTTGATCCGAAAATATTTTTATACCAAGAGCAATAAATAACTGCGAGGGTCGGCCGGATAGTGGAGCGACCCGAGCACTATGGAAGACGGAGTCTTCCAGGGGAAGTCCTGCCAAGGGTTTCCCCCTCAATCAGAATTCTTATGGCGCAAAAGAGCCCGGAAGAAATCGAAGGCCAAATTGAAGAAAATAAGGTCCGCTCAAAGCGGGTCAATAAATTTTTGAGTGATTATTTTAATTGGATAGTCGGTTTTGTAGTTGCTGTGGTTTTTATACTGGGCGCTTTTTTCCTCCTGCTCCCCAAATACGAGCAGACCGCAAATTACGTCAACACGGTAAACCAGCAGCAGGTACTGGATGTTTCTTCCCGGCAGGATGAGCTTAACAAGATCCAGCAGTTGCTGGCTTCCTACAACAAGATCGATAAAACCTATATTGATAAAGTCAACGCGATCGCTCCGGCGGTTCAGAATAAGGAAGAATTATTTTCAGAACTTAATTATCTGGTTTCGGTCAATCAGCTTTTCTTGCAATCGATCAGCTTAAGTTCGGCCGACAATTATCAAGATCAGGGCATCGTGCCGATCACGACGCAGGAAAAACCGATCATCAGCAGTTTGCAGACCGTGACTATCGTCATGGCGGTCAGAGGCACCACTTACGAGTCATTTAAAAGCTTGTTGTCTTCCTTGGAAAATAATTTGCGGTTAATGGACGTTTTGAGCATCAGATTCGATCCTAACGCGCAGACTACCGAGTTGACCATCAACACGTATTATTCGAAAAATTAATCCCGAGCCGGTCGGATAAGCCGCTTTCGCGCCAGCAACGGCTTATTCGAGAGGTTCCTTCCGCTATGGCTTTGGTAAAAATTTCGCGCAACTATCAAATTATCATTTATGTGGTCATTCTTATTCTAGTAGTGATCTTCCTTTTTTATTTATTCCGGCAGGCGGCGATTATGCCTAGTGAAATAAACCAAACCACTCTGACTCCCAAGCAAATTAATACGATCGATCAGTCTGGCGTGAATATCAATCTCGGTCTGTTCGATAGCAAGAAATTCATTAATTTGAGATCGGAAGTTGCGCCAATAACCAGTTTCCAAACCGGGAAAAGAAATCCCTTCCAGCCGCAATAGCAGTGAATTTTTTTACTTTTGTCCCGCTATTTTTAGCGGTCATTATAGGGTTGCTTTTAGCAGCCGGGCTGCGCCGCGAATTAGGATTTTTTCTGGGAAACCTTGGCAACGGTTTCCTTCTTAATTATGTTGAACGAAAAAGATAAAGAATTTTTGGACCTGCTGGTGAGTAAAAATGTCGTTTCGCCCGACCAGGCAGTCGTGCTGCAGCAGGCCGCAACCGGTCCGGACAAGACTTTGGATGATGTTTTAGTCGAGGAAAAAATCATGGGTCCGGAAGAGATCGTCGCCCTCAAAGCCGGGGCCGCCGGGATGGAATATCGCGATATCAGCGGCATCACGGTGTTGGAAAGCGCGTTGGGCGTTATTCCTTTTGAGGTGGCGCAAAATTATAAGATCGCTTGTTTTGAGAAGATCGGCAATAAGATCAAAGTCGGGCTGATCGATCCGTATAATTCGCGGGCGATCGAGGCGGTAAATTTTTTGGCTAAAGAGCAAAACTTGGAAGTCGAATTTTATCTTATCTCGGAGGAAAATTTAGACACCATTTTTAATAAATATCGGACGCTCTCTAAGGAAATTTCCACCGCCTTGGAAACGAAAGCCAAAGAAGCCGGGGAAGTGGAAACGATCGAAGAAGGTAAAACCGAAGAATTGGCCGAAGAAAGCGTGACCAGCGCGCCGGTGGCGAGGATCGTATCCGTAATCATCCGCCACGCGGTTGAAGAAAAAGCCAGTGATATCCATATTGAGCCGATGCCGAAAGAGACCCGAGTGCGCTATCGGGTTGACGGATTGCTGCGCACTTCTTTGATCTTGCCGAAAAGCATCCACAATGCCATCGTCGGCCGCATCAAGGTTCTGGCCAAGTTGAAATTGGACGAAACCAGGATTCCCCAGGACGGACGCATCCGGTTGTTGATCAATAAAAAAGAGATCGATTTCAGAATTTCCATCATGCCGCTGTTGGGCGAGGAAAAAGTAGTGATGAGAGTCCTTGATCTGGGCCGGGGAATCCCGACCTTGGAAGAGCTGGGCTATGATAAGCACGCCATGGATATCATCTTGAAGACCATCAAGAAAACTTTCGGACTCTTTTTGATCACCGGCCCGACCGGTTCGGGCAAATCCACGACTTTAGCCGCCGTCTTGAATATCCTTAACCGCGAAGAGATCAATATCGTCACGCTGGAAGACCCGATCGAATATTTCGTCAAAGGGACCAATCAATCGCAGATCCGGCCGAACATCGGTTACACTTTCGCTAACGGTCTGCGGTCGATTTTACGCCAGGATCCGGACGTCGTGATGGTCGGCGAAATCCGCGATAACGAATCGGCCGAACTTTGCGTCAACGCCGGTCTGACCGGTCATTTCGTCTTGTCCACTTTGCATACCAACAGCGCGATGGACGTCGTGCCTAGATTGGTCGATATGAAAGTCGAACCGTTCCTCTTGGCGTCAACATTGAAATCAATGGTGGCGCAGCGCCTGGCCAGAAGGATCTGTCCCAATTGCAAAACCAGCCTCAAAGTCGAACCGGAAGTGATTGAACAGGTCAGAAAAGAACTGTCCCAGGTCCCGTCATATATGTTGCAGGAAAGATTGCCGGGAGTTAAAACGTTGGCCGATATTGACGAATCTTTTTTCTTTTACGGCACAGGCTGTGTTCACTGTAAAAATACCGGTTATCAAGGGCGCATCGCGATCCTCGAGATCATCGATGTCAATGATCAAATCCAGGAGATGATTTTGAACCCCAAAAAGATTATCCGCGAACAAGATATTCGTTCCAGCCAAGAGTTCATTACCATCAAAGAAGACGGCATCTTCAAGGCGCTCGAAGGGCTGACGACATTGCAGGAAGTCTACCGGGTAATTCAGGAGTAGAATAATTAAATTCGAAATTCGAAATCTTAAATCCGAAACAAATATAAAGTACAAAATCCAAAATCCAAAAAGTTTCGAATTTTTGACATTTGAATTTCTAATTTGTTTCGGATTTCGTGCTTATAATTTTGGATTTAATTGTTTGTGATATTAGTACGTTATGATCAAGGAAGCTATTGACGATAAAATTAAACCAAAAATCTTGCTTCTCGAGGATTATCCCGATCTGATCGAGTTTTATGTTAGTTCTTTGAGAGACGCGGGATTTGCCGTGAGCGTGGAAAGCGATGAAGACCACGGGTTGGCCCAGGCATTAAAAGAAAAGCCGGATTTGGTCATTTTGGATATCAGTTTGCCCAAAGCCGAAGATTTTTGGTTCATCAAAGAAATAAAAAAACATTCGGAAATAGCTAATGTTCCGGTGGTCGTTCTAACCGATCTTGGCGGGGAAGAAAATATTTCGGCCGGCTTGAAAGCGGGCGCCGTTGCCTATTTCGTCCGCGATGATTTCACTTTTATTCAGGTTATTGATAAGATAAAGGAAGTAATCGAAAAAGTAAGAAGTAAGAAGTAAGAAGTAAGAAATTATTTTTTAATTCTAACTTCTTACTTCTAATTTCTAACTTCCTGTTTCATATGGATTCTCCCATCGAATTTTTTAAGAGGATGCTCTTAGATCTGGCCAAGAAGAATGCGTCCGGCCTGCATTTATCCGTCGGCTCGGCCCCGATGTTGCGCAATTATGGGCGGTTAAGCGAGCAGGAAGGCGAGGAAGTCTTGAAGAAGGAAGATCTGGAAAAGATCATCCATTCTTTCCTTTCCGAAGAAGAATTGAATACGCTGGCGGCAAAAAAAGAATTGACTTTGGTCAAGGATTTTGGAGAAAATTTCCGTTTTCGCGTCAATGTCTTTTATCAAAAGGACAGTCCGTCCGTTTCCTTGTCGTATATTTCCGAAGAGATCGCTGATCTTGACAGTCTGGGTTTTCCTGCCACTTTCAAAAAAAATTTATTGAATGCGACCGGCCTGCTAATCGTCGCCGGACCGCCGGCAGCGGGCAAGACCTCGACTATCGCCGCGATCATCGAACGGATCAATAAAGAAAAAAGAAAATACATCATTACGATCGAAGATCCGATTGAAAAAATTTTTGTCAACAAAAAATGCCTGATCGATCAGCGCCAAGTTGGCCGCGACGTCAATAATTTCCTGGATGGCTTGCGGCATTGTCTGGAGGAGGATGTGGACGTCGTTTATCTTGACGAGATCAGAGTGGATTTTGAGCTGGCTTTGCCCGGTATTTTGGAATTAGCCTCGGGAAACACTTTGGTGATCCTGGAGATCAACGCGGAAAATTCGATCCGCGCCCTGGAGAAGATTCTCAATACTTCCAGCAAGAACTTAACTTCCGAAGCGGTTCATTTTATGCTGGCTGACGTGCTGTTCGGCGTGGTGGCCCAACGGCTGATTCCCAATCGGGAAAGCGGCCTTTCCCTGGCCCTGGAGGTTCTGTTGTCCAATTTCGCGGTCAAGTCATTGATCAGAGAAGGTAATATTTACCAATTGGAAGGAATTATCCAAAATTCTTCCGAAGAGGGGATGATCAGTATGGAAAAATCGATTAAAGACCTGGTTCTTTCCGGCGAAGTCGACCGGACGGAAGCCGGGGACATTGAAATTTAAAATTAAAAGTTAAAAATTAAAAATAAAGAAGCAACAATCGAAAAGCAAAATTATTTTTATGAATATTTTTAATTTTTCATTTTTAATTTTATAAATTATGCCGATATATCGCTACGATGCCATCAATGGCCAAGGCAAAAAAACGAATGGTTTGTTGAATGCTTATAACCGCCGAGCCGCGATGGAAAGGTTGGAAGAGCTGGCTTTGACCGATATCAGTCTCAAGGATAAGACTGATAGTTTGGAATTGAAATTGACGACTTTTTTTTCGCCCGTCAAGTCCAGGGATTTGGTGATTTTTTCGCGCCAATTTTCGGTGATGATCTCCGCCAACCTGGCCCTCGTGCAGTCATTGCGCATCGCGGCCGAGCAGTCGGTCAATGTTTCCTTAAAGATGAATATTTTCGAGATCGCCTATGAAGTGGACGGCGGTTCGACTTTGTCGGCGGCGATGGCCAAACGGCCGAAGATCTTCACGCCTTTTTATACCAACGTCGTCAAATCGGGCGAAACTTCCGGCCGGCTTGATGAAGTGTTGAATTATCTGGCTGACGAAATTGAAAATGATTATGATATGACCGCCAAGATCAAAGGGGCGATGATCTACCCGACTTTTGTTTTAGCCGGATTGGTCGTGGTGGGAATCTTGATGATGGTGGTGGTAGTACCGCAACTGACGAGCATTCTTAAAGATACGGGCACTGTTTTGCCGCTCTCGACCAGGATCGTCATCGGCATTTCCGATTTCATGATCGGTTATTGGTGGCTGTTGATCATTCTAATCATCGCTGCTACCATTTTTATCCGTGTTTTTCTAAATACGGAAACGGGAAAAAGGACGCTTGATCTGATCAAATTGAAATTACCGGTTTTTGGGAATCTTTTCCAATTAATCTACATCGTCCGCTTTACCCGATCGATGAACACTTTGATCGTTGGCGGTGTTACCGTTTCCAAGAGTTTGGAGGTTGTGGCCGGAGTGGTCGGTAATACCATTTATCAAGATTTGATCGAGCAGAGCCGCAAGAGCGTCGAAGAAGGCGGTTCGCTGGCCAGGGTTTTTCTCGCCAGCGATATCGTGCCGAAAATGGTGCCGCAGATGATCGTGGTCGGTGAAAAGACCGGCAAGCTGGATCTGGTTTTCCGGAAAGTCACCGATTTTTATTCGCGGGAGATCCAGAATATTTTAGCCAATCTGGTCGCCTTGCTTGAACCGTCGATTATGGTAGTGATGGGTGTGGCGGTCGGCGTGATGGTGGCCGCGGTCATTCTGCCGATGTACAATCTGGCCGGCTCGATGTAGTAATCCGCCTCACGGCGGAGCCCCGCTATCCCGCCCAGGCGGGACGGCACAGGTGAATTTCATTAAATTGAAAAATGATGTATAATGACAATAGGCTGTTGATAACTCACTTGTCGGGTTTTTCTAAAAATGATATAATAATAATATAATATAAATAAGCTGCTTTTTATTGCGCGCTTAAAAGCCTGTAAAAGCAGAACATAACTATGGATAAAAAAAATACCAAGCAAAAAGGCTTTACCCTGGTTGAATTACTGGTGGTAATCGCCATCATCGGCTTGCTTTCGACTTTGTCGATTGTGGCTCTAAATAGCGCCAGAGTTAAGGCCAGAGATGCTTCGCGCGTCGCTTCGATCCGGCAGTGGCAAACGGCATTAGAGCTCTATTATTCGGATAACAACGGGTATCCGGACACAGGTTCTTCGACACCGGGCAATGCTTTGACTCGCAAGGGTGTTGTCTATCTCGGCATGATTCCTAAAAATCCGGGACCGACGAGTGGCGGTCAATGCTCAACTGCGGTGGGTTTGGAATTCACCTATACCGCTCTCGGCGGCACTTCAAACAAAGATGATAATACTTCTTATACCATCCAGTATTGTTTGGAAGGCGGCTCGGCCGCAATCACGGGCGGACTGCACACTGCTTCGCCGATCGGCATTCAGTAATCAATACTTAGTTATTTTGAACACAAAATATCAACTTGATAAATTCTCTTCCTGTCGGAAGGGAATTTATTTTTTAGGCAAAAAGTGATACAATAGTTAATCGCTGCACCGTGATCATCGCTACAGGCGGCAAGAAAAATAAATCCATGCTTTCATTTAATCGGGAAAAAACGATCGAATTTTGCCATAACGCGACTGATTGGCTTATCTTAGGCCTGGTTTTTTTAGTGCCGCTTTATTTCGCTTTCTGGTCGGAAATTTATAATACCTTCTCTCTGGACAAAGCGGTGCTGGCAAGGGTTCTCGTTACTCTCGCCGCTTTGTTGTTTTTGGCCAAGATTTTTTTGGCGGGCAAGATCGAATTCCGTTTCAAACGAAGCTATTTATTCCTGGCCGCTTTGCTGGCTGTCTGCTGGCTGGTTGCCGCTTCTTTTTCCTCGATCGCCGCTTACGGTTTTTGGGGATATTATCCCAGAGAGCAGGGATTTTTTACCCTATTCGCTTATTTATTATTTTTGATCATTTTGCTTTTTAGTCTGGATAATTTTTCCCAAGTCCGGCATTTGATCGGGGCGATGCTGCTTTCTTCTCTGCTCGCCGTTCTTTACGGTGTGATCCAAATCTTAAATCTTGACCCGATCTACTGGGCGGAAAAAGGACGGATTTTTTCCACTTTCGGCCAGCCGGATTTCTTCGGCCACTGGCTGTTGCTGGTTATTCCTTTTTCGGTCTACGCGTTGATATTTTGGGCGCGCCGTTTTCTTACCAGATCATTGCTGACTATTTTATTGCTGGGGCAAATCATCTGCTTATTTTTCACTTATAGCCGTTCCGCCTGGCTTGGAATCGCCGGGGAAATTTTTTTGGCAATATTGATTTATTTATTTATCCGCGGCCGGAAAAAAATCGCCATTGGTTTGATAATTCTGGCGCTGGCCGGAGCGGTTTTCGCAACGACTCTTTTTTCTTTTTCTCCGCGTCCGGCCGTGACCGGCTATTCTTTCGGGGCGCGTCTGGAAACCATTTTTGATTTCAGCCAGGGATCGGTCAAATCGCGCCTAAATACTTGGCAATCCGGGCTATTGATATTCAAAGAGGCTGGTCTTGGTCGGAAATTGGTCGGTTTCGGCCCGGATTCCCTGTTTGAGCCGTTTGCCCGCCGTTACCAGGCAAGTTGGGCGCTCGATGAAAATGTCGATTCCTGGCCGGATCGGGCGCATGATTTATTTTTGGACATTATTTTGTCTTTCGGCCTGGTCGGGCTGGCCGTCTATCTCTTGATCTTTGCTTATCTGGCTTGGCGGGTTTGGAATTTTTTACGAACGGGCCAGCGGGACGAAAATTTTTGGCTGGCAATCTTTTCCCTGATCGCTTTGACCGGATATTTTTTAAATAATTTATTCAGTTTTTCCGATTCACCGCAGTATTTATATTTTTATCTTATCCTCGGTTTACTGATTTTTTCCCTGCGGCGGACAGAGGAGACGAAAGAACTGAAGATAAAGCTGACTGTTTTTTCGCGGGCGGTTATTTTTATTTCTTTCCTGATTTTAGCCGCCATCTTCATTTATTATTTTAATGTCAGAATGCTCGCTGCGGATTATTATTTGATGCAAGCGACCAAAGAGATTAATGACGATTGCCCTCAGGCGCTTAGCGACAACACCAAGGCGATTGCCTGGGGCGCGGGCAACAGCCTATTCTACGAGCAGCAATATCTGACCAATGGATTAACTTGTTTTGACCGCCTGCCGTTTGAGGATCAGCAAAAATTAAAGGATAATATGCTGCTGTATCTTGGTTGGCTGCCGGTGGATAAGTTTTTCGCTTTTGCCGAGGTCAAAGCCAATGTCAGTGTGATGCTGGCCAGTTTTGATAAGATTTATTATCCGCAGGCCGAGGAAGATTTTGCCGCTCTAGCCAAAAAGTATCCGACGATCAGCATTATTTATCGCGATTGGGCGGACTTTGAATTGGCCAAGGGGGATTTTAGCCGGGCCATCGCGATCAGTAATCAGGGTTTAGGGACGTTGCCGCTCAAGGAAATGGATCAACGGGGTTATTTCACTCATCGGCCGGTGATTGAATCCTGGCAGATCGATTTTTACGACATTATCGGCGATGCCTATGCAGGCGAGCATGACTGGAATAACGCTTTGAGCTATTACGAAAACGGCGTCAAGCTCAATCCTTATTATCTTCCGGCCTATGGAAAGATTGCGGCGGTCTATGCGGCGGAAAAGGATTGGGACAAGGCGATATGGTATAATAATAAGGCGTACCGGCTTAGCCCGAGTGACTATTCCTGGCCGCTCGCTATCGGGCATTTGGAAACCGAGAAGGGCGACAAAAAAACAGCCATTGATTATTTTAATCAAGTTTTGCAGTTGAATCCGGATAATAAGGATGCGCAGAGCGGCATTGCCAGCCTGCGGTAGGAACGCAACACTTTGCGTTCTGATTGCGGGAAAGCAAGGTATTGCGTTCCTATATTGATTTATTTTTTATGTTTTATTATTTTACTTTTGTCGCTTTTTTATTCGGCGCCGTAATCGGCAGTTTTACCAATTGTTTCGTCTGGCGGCTGTACGAAGATGAGACGCTTTGGGACAGGTCCTATTGTCCCAAATGCCGGAAGATGATCGCCTGGTACGACAATATCCCGATTTTGAGTTTTTTCTGCCTGGGCGGGCGCTGCCGGCAGTGCGGCAAACCGATCTCTTGGCAATATCCCTTAGTGGAATTCACCACGGCCTGCCTTTTTGCTTTATCTTTTTATCTTTCAGCCAAAGATATCATCGGGCCGGCGAGCCTGTCCGATTATCTTGATCTTCTTTCCGGCAACGCCTTTATCCTGGCACTCGCCAAGGATTGGTTGATGATCTTTGCTTTGACCGCACTCTTCATCTATGATTGGCGCTGGTATCTGATTCCCGATAAGATCGTGCTCCCCGCCGCGTTATTGGTTTTTTTACTTGACCTTTCCTTGGGCTATAATTGGCTGGTGCTATTGGTTTGCGCGCTGATCGGCGGCGGTTTTTTTCTGCTGCAATTTTTGGTTTCGCGCGGAAAATGGGTCGGCGGCGGCGACATCCGTCTGGGAATTCTCCTCGGTTTTTCTACCGGCCGTTACGCTGAATTGATCCTCGCGATCTTGCTGACATATTTTATCGGATCGATTATCGGCACGCTTTTGGTAATCTTTGGCAAAAAGCATTGGAGTTCCAAGGTGCCGCTGGGGGTTTTTATGGCGCCGGCTCTGTTAATTACTTTGTTTTGGGGCCCGGAAATCATCACTTGGTATCTGAATCTTTTCTGGATAATGCCCTAAAAGACGTGTTGGCAAGACAAGGAGGATATAGTATAATAGAGTAAGACCCGTGATGCGAATACTGCTAATTTTTCGCGAATACCGTGAACTATTTAGCGAATTACTAAATATATTAAATAGATTATTTCGTTAAAGCTATTCGTAGTATTGGCGTATAATTCGTTGTATTCGCATTATATGATCAAGCTTATTAATTTCCAGAAAAGTTTTTTATGAGAGAAGATTCAATTGTCGGCTTAGATATCGGTTCGACCGAAGTAAGATTGGTGGTCGGCCAAAGGAATGAGCAAAACGGCGGCCGATTGCAGATAATCGGGGCGATCTCTTCGCCGTCCGAAGGCATCAATAAAGGAATGGTCAAAAGCATCGATGATACCACGTCTTCGATCTCTTCGCTTTTGGAAAAAGCTGAACGCTTGATCGGTTTGCCGATCAGCAATGTTTACGTCAGCGTCAACGATCCTTTTATCAGGTGTGAAAAAAGCAAAGGCGTGGTTGCGGTCGGCAAAAGCAATGGCGAAATCAGCCAGGAAGATGTGGAACGGGCGATCGAAGCGGCGCGGACTTTAAGTATGCCGCCTAACTATGAAATTCTCCACGTCATTCCCATCAAATTCACGGTGGACAACCAGGAAGATATCAAAGATCCGATCGGGATGAGCGGCATCCGTCTGGAAGTCGAAGCTTTGATCGTTCAGGGGATGACCAGCCAGATCAAGAATTTGACCAAGGCGATCTATCGCACCGGATTGAATATTGATGATTTGGTTTTATCGTCGCTCGCTTTGGGCGAGGCCGTGTTGAGCTCCAAGCAGAAAGATTTGGGAGTGGCTGTCGCCGGGATCGGCGCCTCCACGACGACGCTCGCGGTTTATGAAGAAGGTAAATTGATCCACGCCGCGGTCATTCCGATCGGCGCGGATCATATCACTTCCGACATCGCGATCGGTTTACGCTGCCCGATCAATCTGGCTGAACGGGTGAAGATCGAATATGGCAATGCCGTACCGAAAAATTTCTCCGGGAAGGAAGAAGTGGACATTTCCGAGCTGGCCAGGGAAGAAGAAGTGGAAGATGATATCAAGGAAATCTCCAAAAAATACGTGGCGGAAATAATCGAGGCGCGCGCCGAAGAGATCTTTGACCGAATTGACGAACAATTGAAGAAAATCGACCGTTCCGGGTTGTTGCCGGCCGGTGTCGTTTTAGCCGGAGGCGGAGCTAAGCTGGCCGGTCTGGTCGAAGTGGCCAAGGATCGGCTGCGTTTGCCGGCCTCGGTGGGAATTTGCCGCAATGCCGAGATTGTTTTTGACAAGGTTAACGATTCCAAATATCTAACCGCGCTGGGTCTGGTCATTTGGGGCAATACGTTCACCACCAAAAGAGTGGGCGGGGGAGCGATGGGCGGGATCAGCAATTTTTTTGACGATGCTAACAAGAAAATCAAAGAAATTTTTTCCCGATTCGCTCCGTGATTGAAATTGTCCGATTGTACAATTTTTTTATTCACCTGGCGGAACGATGATTTAGTAGGTTGATAAATAGGCTAAAATAAGCATAAATATCTGAAGATATTTAAGCCCCCCAAAGGCTTGATATTTTTTTTACAATAGGATAAACTTATAGTATAATATTCTACTGTTCAATTAGTTTATACACTAAGGTTTAATTTGTAATATTTTTTGCGAGCGACGAGGTACACATAATTGCGAGGGTCGGCCGGATAGTGGAGCGACCCGAGCCTCATTAGGAAGGGGGAGTCTTGAGGGGGAAACCCGTCAAGGGTTTCCCCCTCAAATTGCATATGGCTGAAATAAAACCATTGGCTGAAACATTCGCCAAGATCAAAGTTGTCGGCGTGGGCGGCGGCGGCGGAAGCGCCATCCAAAGAATGATTGAAAAAGGAATTAGAGGCGTTGAATTTGTGGCCATCAATACTGATGTCCAGGCTTTGCATTACAATAAAGCCGGCGATAAATTGCATATCGGCAAATCGGTTACCCGCGGTTTGGGAGCCGGGATGAATCCGGAATTGGGCCGCCAGGCGGCGGAAGAATCACAGAATGAGATCAGGGACGTTTTGAAGGGTTCGGATATGGTGTTTATTACTTGCGGCTTAGGCGGCGGCACAGGCACGGGCGCGGCTCCGGTAGTCGCGGAAATTGCCCGCGATCTGGGCGCTTTGACTGTCGCGGTGGTAACCAGACCTTTTTCTTTTGAAGGCGGTCAGCGCAAGGCGATCGCCGAACGCGGTTTTGCCGAACTGGCCGACAAGTTGGATACGATCATCACTATCAATAATGATAAGTTGTTACAAATTATCGATAAGAAAACTTCCTTGATGGAAGCTTTCTCGGTGGCGGATGATGTGCTGCGCCAGGGCGTGCAAGGCATTGCTGAAATCATCACGATTCCCGGCTTGATCAACGTCGACTTCGCCGATGTGCGGGCGGTGATGCAGAATGCCGGTTCGGCTTTAATGGGCATCGGCCAGGCTTCCGGAGAAAATCGGGCGATCGAGGCGGCCAAAGCGGCAATCAATTCAACTCTGTTGGATATGTCAATCGATGGCGCCCGCGGCATCGTTTTCACGATCACCGGCGGACCGAGTTTGGGGATGACCGAAGTTTCCGAAGCGGCCAAGGTGATTACCGCCTCGGCGGATGCCGAAGCCAAGATTATTTTTGGCGCAGTCATTGACGATAAATTGAAAGACGAAATAAAAGTTACGGTCGTGGCTACCGGTTTTGACGGCCAGGCCAGGGATATTACCAGCAAACAGATGCGGACGGCGTACACGCCGAACAGCTTTATCAGTTCGGCGGAAAAGGAAGATAAGAATCGCGGCTGGTTCGGCGGTAAATCCGATGCCTCATCCGACACAATCAAGAAAAGCAAGATTTCGCCGGTCAAAATGGCCCAGGAAGAATTGCCGGACGAAGAATCAGAAGAAGGCGAGCTCGGTATTCCGGCGTTTATTCGGAAAAAAATGAAATAGCGTTATCCCGCCGCGGCGGGACGGCACATCCGAATTAAGTTGAAAGTTGTAAAGTATTTTGGAAAATTTGCATAAAATAAAAAAGACGCGCTCAGTTGAGGCGTCTTTTTTGATGGGATCAGGGCTTAAAACGATAGAGAGAGGAAGGATTTGAGTGATGAGCTTTTCGGCTTTGACTTGGTTTTCAGTTCCAGTTTGCCGAGAAAGATTTTGTAAGCGTTTTCGGCCGTGTAGTCGTAGAGAATGACCGCCGCAATGGCATTGGCCATGCGGATCGCTTCGGGAAGCGGACGCTGATAAATATTGCGCCCAACGGCGACTCCGCCGGTGCCGGAAATATGGATTTGATTGTGAAGTTGTTGGAGGAATTTTTTTTCCGCCATCTTGGTGCCGCCGATCGGAACTACTTTGGATCGTCCGGCCGCTACCACGACTTCGCGGAATTTTTTGGCGGTTTCGACCGTCGGTTTGTCATAAGGATAGCTGATTTTGACGAAATCAGCGCCTAAACAGACAGCCACTCCGGCCCCGCCGGCCAATAAATGCAGATTGGTTTCATCCTTGACCGCTTTGCCGCGCGGGTACATCCAGATTACCGCGAGTAATCCTTCCTGATGGGCATCGTAGATGATCCGAGCGGCCTGCCCGAAAGATTCCGACTCGAATTCGCTGCCGATATAAACCGTATAGCCGACGCCGATGATATTCAAACCGGAATTTTTTTTGAATTTTATCACGTCATCCATCGGCAGCCAGCGGTTGGAAAATGGATCACGTTCCGCCTTGTTGATGAGATTAGTCTTGGAATTAGCTTTAATGAGGAACGGCACATTCGGGCAAATATCCGCGTATTTGGCAATCAAGCCTAATTGCGAGCCCAGGACTCCGATATGAGCTTGTTTGGCGATTTCAAAATAATGTTTGGGATCGGCTACCGAAGCATCCAGTCCCGGGCCGACAAAGTCATCGTTCAAATGCTCGACCTTCTGGTCGCAAGCATACATAAACAGCCTGCCGGTGCCGCGGGTGGCGATTTTCCAATTCTTCAAATATTCGGCGTGCTTGGCGCGAGGAACGTCGTAGGGAATGTGGATTTTTTGCATAGACATTTTTAAATAAAGGCGTTATATGATAAAATGTAATATAAATCAGTAATTATATTATACCATAAAAATTAAGATTGTTTAATTGTTATATTGTCATATTGCTATATTGTTAAAATGTATTGAATTGTTGTCTAGCAATATAACAATATGACAATATGGCAATTTTAACGATAATGATTGAAGTATCTTTTGTTTATGACTGATATTAAGAAGAAAAAACCCATTGTTCTGGTAATCTTGGACGGCTGGGGTGAATGGGATATCGAGAAGGGCAACCCGATCGTGAAGTCCAAATTGCCGCTGATCGATAAATTAAACTCCCACTATCCCAAAACTTATCTGCAGGCGTCGGGCATGGCAGTTGGTTTGCCTTGGGGCGTTAGAGGCAATTCGGAAGTCGGCCACCAGACCATCGGTTCGGGCCAGATCGTCTTTCAGTTTTTGCCGACAATTTCCACGGCGATCACCGAAGGATCTTTTTTCAAGAACGAGGCGATCCTCGGCGCTTTTGACTGGGCGAAAAAAAATAATTCCAATCTGCACGTCCTGGGATTGCTTTCTGATGGATCAGTCCATTCCCACATCGAACATCTGTTCGCGCTTTTGGAGATGGCCAAGAACCGGGAAGTCAAAGAAGTTTATATCCATGCCGTGACCGATGGGCGTGACACGCACCCGCAAAGCGCTAAGCGATTTATTGAGCAGCTGGAAAATAAAATTAAAGAAATCGGCATCGGGAAAATTGCCACGCTAAGCGGCCGCTATTTCACCATGGATCGGAATAACAATTGGGACAGAGTGGAGAAAGCCTTCCTGGCAATCACCTCAGGCATCGGCATTCGAGAAAAAAATCCTCACCAGGCGGTGGATAACCAGTACGCCCGGAATATTTTTGATGAATATTTGGAACCGGTCGTTTTAGAAGGGGATAACGGCGAACCGGTCGCGCTGATCAAGGATAACGACGCCGTGATTTGTTTCAACTTCCGCAAGGACCGTTCCCGCCAGATCACCAAGGCTTTCGTGCTGCCTAGTTTTAAAGAATTCAAACAAGCCAAGCCGCCGGCCAATCTCAAATATGTCTGCTTCGCGCCTTACGAAGAAGGACTTCCGGTTGACGTGGCTTTTCACGAGCAGCAGATCACTGTTCGTTTGGGTGAAATATTGGCCAAGAATTGGAAAAGGCAATTGCGCATTTCCGAAACGGAAAAATACGCGCACGTCACTTATTTTTTCAACGGCGGATTGGAAGAGCCGTATTTTTACGAGGACCGGATTTTGATCCCCTCCAAACGCGTGACCACTTATGCGGATGCGCCGGAAATGAGCGCTACGGAAATCACCGATAAATTGCTGGAAGCGATGGAAAAAAATAATTATGATTTTATTTTGGTTAATTATGCCAATTCCGATATGGTCGGCCACACGGGAAATTATCCGGCGGCCGTCAAAGCCCTGGAACACGTGGACGGTTGTCTGGCTCGATTGATTGAAGCCGTATTTGCCAAAGGCGGAGAATTGATCATCACCGCCGATCACGGCAATGTCGAAGAGATGTTGAATATCTATACCGGCGAGCCGGACACCCAGCATTCCAAAAATGTGGTGCCCTGCTGGTATGTCAGCCCGGACAGCTGGATTGAAAGCTCGGAAAAACCCAAGAAGATCGAAGCCGGCGGTCTGCTGGTCGATCTGGCCCCGACCGTTCTGGATCTTCTCGGTTTTGAAAAACATCCGGCGATGGTCGGCTCAAGTTTGATCCGGCAATTCAAAAAGATGATGCCGGAAGAGGAAGAGGAAGAATGATTTTATTGCTATATTGTCATATTGTTATATTGATGCGCAACGATTTTAATCGATTAAGTTGTTTAATTCCGTTGCATAACAATATAACAATTTAGCAATATAATAATATGATAATTAAACAATAAAAAACGCCTTCTTTACGAAGACGTTTTTTAAAATTCGACGGTTATTCCTCCACAAATATCGCTTCCACCGGGCACTGGTCGGCAGCGGACATCGCACAGTCGTGATTGGCGCCGATGACGGTTGATTTTCCCATCTCATCAAGCTTAAAAGTATCGGGACAGACTTCGGTGCAGCGGCCGCAGCCGATGCATTTTTCTCGGTCAACTTTGATAAGCATAAGATTGTTGATTAATTTTTTCTAGAAAATTATTCGCTAATCGTGATGGCCGATACCGGGCATTGGTCGGCGGCTGACTGGGCGCAATCCGGATTGGCGCCGATGACGGTGGATTTGCCCATCTCGTCTAATTTAAAAGTATCCGGGCAAACTTCGGTGCAACGGCCGCAGCCGATGCAAGTATCGCGGTCAATGTTGATGGTCATAATTTGTTGATTGGTTAATTTGTTAATTAGGTGATTGGTTTTAATTATAGCATATCTTTTTTGTAGTATGTAGTAAGTAGTAGGCAGTATGGTTTTTGATAAAAAATTGATCGGTTGACAAAGTAATTTGATCGTGGTAATTTATAATGTTCTTTTAAAAATCATAACATTAACCGAAAAGAGGTAAAAAATGTTTAACAAAAACGGCCAAGAGGTTAAGCTTAAAGATGGTTGCTCTTTAGCCTTTAAAGAAGTTAATAAGGATGGAGTAATGGTTGTTTTACCGACACAACACACGCCTTTCTTGGAAGGCTACTATTGGGCGAAAGGTAATTTTAACAAGGCCCGTGTCGTGCTTAAGAATCGAGGAAGAGAAGTGGAGTATGGACATCCTACCATTTTATTAATATCTGAATCAATGGCTGCTATGGTGGGCATGGAAATTGAAAAAAGAGATGATGGTCGGCCAAATCAATTCATAAGGGGTGATGATACCATCGTGGTGGTGTTGCAGAAGATCAAATAGTGAAACATAGCTTGATTATCTTAGGGGAGCAAGAGCTCCCCTTTTTTATTCGATATACCATACTACATACTGCATACTACATCGATGCTCTTGACGAATTTTTTATATATGTTATTATTGAATCAATCAAATAAAGCCATAGACAGTAGGCACAAACATAAGACCTACCGAGGCAAAAACATAGCTTAATCAATAAGCTTTTTGCAGTCTGTGGTTTCGGCCAGAGATTTTTTGTTTATAATGACAAATTACAAATTAGGAATTACAAATTTAGAAGATAAAATAATTTGTAATCCGTAATTTTTAATTTGTAATTGATAAGAATATGCCTAAAACAAGAGCACAAAAGCAGGTGATCCTGGAAGGTTTGGCTGAGAAGGTGAAAGGTGCCAAGTCGGTTGTTTTCGCGAAGTTCGCCAAATTGGGCGCCAAGGAAAACGAAGATTTGCGCAAACGCCTCAAGGCCGAGGGCGGCGAATATTATGTCGCCAAAAAAACTTTGCTGAATCTGGCTTTCAAAAACAACAACCAAGAAGTGGATTTTAAGAATATGGATGGCCAAGTCGCCGCCGTGTTCGGCTACCAGGACGAAGTGGCTCCGGCCAAGATCGTCGATACTTTCCGCAAGGAAATGGAAGAGCCGAAAATATTCTTCTTGGGCGGAATCTTGGAGAACAAGTTCATCTCCAAAGAAATGGTGGAAAGTCTGGCCAAACTTCCTTCGAAGAAGGAATTGTATGCCAAGCTGGTCGGTTCATTGAACGCTCCGGTTTCCGGATTCGTCAATGTCTTGGCCGGTAATCTCCGCGGATTGGTCACCGTGCTAAAGGCGATTGGGGAGAAAAAAGTATAAAATATAATGCGAATACTACAAATTGTTCGCGAATACTACGAATAGATTTAACGAATTTAATTCGATAAATAGTTCGCGGTATTCGCGAAAAATTCGCTGTATTCGCATCATGGAATAAAGCTAATAAATCAAATATAAATAATTGGTTCATGATACATGATTCATGTTACATGCTACCTGTAATAAAACTATGGAAGACAAGAAAATTGAAGTTCCGGCCAAGTTTGAAAAATTGGTTTCGGAAATCGAAAAGATGAGCGTTCTGGATTTAGCCGAATTGGTTAAGATCCTCGAAGAGAAGTTCGGCGTTTCCGCCGCCGCCCCGATGATGGCCGCTGCCGCCGGTGCCGCTGCCGCAGCTCCGGAGGAAGAGAAGGATTCTTTCAATGTCGAATTGACTGAAGCCGGCCCCAACAAGATCGCCGTCATCAAGGCCGTCCGGACCGTTACCACTCTTGGTTTGAAGGAAGCCAAGGATTTGGTTGACGGAGCCCCGAAGATGGTGAAGGAAGGCGCCAAGAAAGACGAAGCCGAATCAATCAAGAAAACTCTGGAAACTGCCGGCGCGAAAGTCATCCTGAAGTAAATACTTCTTCAAATAAAAAAACGTCCTCGACTATGAGGACGTTTTTTTATTAAAAATATAAATTACTTTATAGCGCGCATTGGAAAATTTTGGATCAGACGCGCAGCGTGGAAACCGTGCAAAATTGCGTTGTCTGAGGAGGCGCCGCGCCGACGAGTATAGCAATTTTGCTAGGTTTCATAGCGGAGCGTCCCAAAATTTGTCCAGCGCGCAGTTTTTTGCGCCACTTTTTTTAAAAAAAGTGGCAAAATACAGAATTAATAATGTTGGGAATGTACCCACCCGCCTCGCCGGGCTCGGCACCACTCCCGAGAGGGGATCCTTCTATTTTATAACCGGAATAGGCATCTGATAAACCGAGTGATCGGCCAAGATATAAATCTGCTTGTCCTTGTCGTTGACGGCAAAATCTTTGACATTATTAAGATCGGTGAAAATATATTGAGCCAGATAAGTGCCCTTGCTATTCCAGAGAATCAGCCGTTTGGCGGCGGGTTCGAACACGTAAAAATAATCGGCGGTGACGATCAGCCGGGTGGCGCCGGTAACGGGCGGATCGACCGCATCGAGAACCAGATCCTGTTTTTTGCCTTTGAGATATTTTTCAACCGTGCCGTTACTATATAAGACGTATAAATTTCCGTTATCATCGATATAAAGCGCGCTGGAAGAAGCAAGATTGCCGGTCTGATTGAGCCATTTGGTGGGATTGACGAAAGCAGCGGCGCTGCGGGTGTAGCGGTAGATTTGCCCCAAGCTTTTATCCAGGACATACATCTTGTCGCTATAAGCTTCCAAACCGCCGATGTTTGCCGGCGTCGAAGGCAAGGCGATCGTCAGCAAGCTGGGTTGATCGGTTTTATCAAGTTGGAAGATATTATTGCCGGATAAATAAAGAATATTATTATCCTGACCGGCCGAGGGGAGAGTGATTGGACCGGAAGTGGCGATACCCA
This sequence comes from Candidatus Falkowiibacteriota bacterium, assembly GCA_963747695.1. Lineage (GTDB taxonomy): Bacteria > Patescibacteriota > Patescibacteriia > Patescibacteriales > WJLG01 > JAQTUZ01. The sequence goes on from CAVVFV010000012.1 coordinate 37,736, forward strand.
GAGTATAATCCGCGGTTACGATGTTTTGTTTGACGTCGATTTTGAAGATCGCGTTATTCTGCGAATCCGCCGCGTAAACGATATTGTTGTTGAAAAAAATATTTTGCGGCTGAGCCGAGGCGGTCAGATTGGAAAAGTCGCCGATCTTATTCAAGCCGGAAATATTGTTGATGTTTTGGATTTTTAGCAATTGCTGTTTCTGTTTGTCGAAGAGAGCCTGGACCGATTGCCTTTGGCTAGCTTCCGCGGCCGGTATTTGCGCCAGCAAGTCTTTATTTAAATTATAAAGTTGAGTGGCTTCCGTCTTGTTGCCGTAAACGAAATCGGCATCGATCTTGTCCTGATTCTTGCCGATGGAAGCGACTAAGGCATTAAAATCGCGCAGCTTGGCGTCGGATTGATTTTTCTGATTAGTGAAGTATAAGCCGATAAAGAAGACGGCGATGCAGATGACAGCGACGACCAAGATTATTTTTATCTTCTTGCCGCTGATAACCAAAGGCTTTTTTTCCGCAGGCGTCGCCGGTTCGGCGGCCGGCATTTCGTCATCCGGCCGGCGTTGCAATATTTTGCCGATAAAGACGAAGAACGCCGCGATCAATTTACCTAATTTCTTGAAGAAATCCTTGGTTTTTTCCGAAGAAATCAAACCATTCCTTTTTTTGAAGAAGATTTTTTCTTTCAAGAGGAACATTCCCCGCGACGATTTTGTTTCACGGGGTTCGGCTACGGTCGGCGACGGTTTGATTTTTTCGCTGATCGCTTTGGTCCATTTCTTCAGATTGACGATCCCGGCCGGAGTCATAATCTCCTCGGTTTTTTCTTCAGTGCGGACGATCTCCGGTTTATAATCATCGATTTTAATCTCTTCTTCCAGCCGACTTTTCAGTTCTTCGCCGGAAAGGGACATCGCCACCGTATTCTTAATGATAATTCCCAGAAAAGAAACATAAGAGTTGATCTGCTCGAGCAGATTGCGGATCTGTTCGGCGGCTCCGGTTGGGGAAAGCTTGGTAATGATCCTGATTAATTGCTTGTTGGACAGATATTCGGATAAAGCTTCGTTGATCACCAGAAAATATCCGCCGACCGGAATTTTGCCGCTCACCACATTGGAAAAGAGCTTGTTGATGTTCAAAGCTTCGCTTTCCGGAGCATCGCCGACATCAGAAATCTTGTATTCGATCTTTTCCGTTTCCGACGGCTCGCTTTCTTTTTGCTTGAGTGATGTTTTTTCCTTATAGATGAGGAGGGTCTTATTCTTGCCCGTGCCGGCAAAATATATTTCGTTTTTATAGAGTACGCAAATGCTGATATTGAAAGCGTAGGGGCTGATTTTCATCTTCTGCTGGGTGATGAATTCCGCCAAGTCCTTATTGGTTTTAGACAAGGCGCTTTCGAAGATGCTTTCCAGGGAGATCGACTCGATTCTTTCCTTGAGGATGACTTTTTCGTTCTGGTAGTAGTTAAAGTTGATGTTATTTATCAAAAATTCCAGCAGTTTGGGAGCTTCCGAACCGGTTGACTGGATTTCCGCCAAAATAAAAAGCTTCCCGACCAGGGCTTCTTTCTGATTGTCAGGCTGGGCGATAAAAATGTCGCTGGCTGTGCCCGACTTCTGCTCATTATTCAATAAAATCGAAGCGATTTTGTAATACATTTTAACGAAAAATTAACCGCACAATGATTGACGGCTTCTCTATTATTATATTATACTATTGGTAAATAGGCAATTAGGTACTTAGGGATTAGGTGCTTAGGGGCCGTTTTAAATTGTTACGAGAAGGAATCAACAACCTAAGTACCTAGGCACCTAGGTTCCTAATAATCAATGTCATGTTATCCAAATTATTCGGTTCAAATTCCCGGGTCAAGATCTTAAAAGCTTTTTTGTTCCACCCGGATGAAAGATATTATATCCGGCAGCTTAGCCGCGACCTTGCTTTGCAGGTAAATTCGGTGCGCCGTGAACTGGAAAATCTCGAAGATTTCGGCTTGTTGCTTTCGGAATCAAGCAGCGGCGCGGAAAATCCGGAGTCGCTCGAAGAAAAAAATTCCGACCGGCAGGAGAAAAAATATTTCCGCGTCAATAAGGATTTTCCGCTTTTCGAAGATGTCAAAGGCCTGATCGTTAAGTCGCAAATTTTGCATAAAGATGATTTTTCCCAGGATCTCTTGAAGGCCGGCAGCATTAAATTATTGGTCTTAACCGGAGTGTTTGTCAATGATTTCAAAGCGCCGACCGATATGCTGATCGTCGGCAAGATCAACAAGGACCGGCTTTTCAAGATTATCCGTGATCTGGAAAAGGAATTGGGCCGGGAAGTCAATTTCACTTTGTTAACAGCGGCGGAATTCAAATATCGCCGTGATATCGCCGACATATTTCTTTATGATCTTTTAGAAAAAGAAAAAATAATCGTCATTGATGAAATTGGAATAAGTTAATCAGATATTTTTTATTCCGTTCTTTCTATTTAAGGAGGTCGCAATGTCAATTTTGGGAAATGACAAGCCAGCTGTTTATCCCTCGGCTTTTAAAAGAGTGTACGAGGGAATCTATGGTCGGCCAGTGACGCCGCTGCAATTATTGCGAGATAACTGCGTTCTTGCCCGGCGCGCGCTGGAAAAAAGGATCAGGGAACGGGCTTTGAAAAAGAGTGTGTCGAGGAGAAAGAATTGAAAAAACTTTTCCAGGAGGCTGGATATGTCGATTTTAACTGAAGAATGCGGATCGAATATTCCGCCTTGGTTCGGGAAGAACATCAAACCCCGACCAAGCGCTTTGGAACTAGTGATCAGTCATGCCAGGGAATTCCTAAAAGTCCATGAAACGGTAGTGATTCGGAGATATGGGAAGCGTCTGGCGGCCAAACCCAGAAAAAAAAGAAAAACAGGGTGACCGCCTAAGCCGGATCACCCTTTTATTTAAGCTTAATTCGACTATTCAGCTAGAAGTATGGCAAAAAATTTGGGTTATTGACCAGTGTAAAAAAATTTGATAAAATGATTACTCAATGAAAATAAATTAATCCGGCTCCGTTCGAGCAAAGGATTTTATTTTTGTTATAAAAAAAATATGGCAGTTGAAAAGACGGTCGTGGAAAAAGGCGCGAAAGATTTTGCCATCGGCATGGCCGTTTACAGCAGTGCTTCAGTCTTGGGACCGTTGATCATCTTCGGCGTCATCGGATATTTTTTAGACAAGGCTTATCATGGCCGGCATTTGATCCTGCTGATCTTTATCGGCATCGCTTTCATCATCAGCAATATTTTGATCTTCCGCAAAGCTTTCGCGATCACGGCCCAACTGAAAAATTTTAAAGGCAATGGCAAGAACGGATATGATGATGAAAATGACGATGATTGATTACGCAGATAATCATTTGTCATCCTGAGGCCCCTGGCCGAAGGATCTGATCCTTCCCGTGTAAAAAAAAGTTTGTTTTTAAGATAAATTTTGTGCGTCCTTGGAAGGAGCAGATCCTTCGCGCGGCGCTCAGGATGACAAAATAAATGAAATTAGAAATTTCCATATCTCCCGAAGCGGTATTTCACATCGGTTCCTTCCCAGTAACCAATTCTTTTTTATTGATGGTGATTGTAACCTTATTCTTGGTCGTCTGCGTGATTATTTTAAATAGAAAGATCAGAATGATCCCGAAAGGTTTTCAGAATCTGGTGGAAATGCTTTTTGAAGGCGCGCTGGATTTTGTCGACACGATTATGCTGGATAAAGAGAAGTCGCGCAAGGTTTTCCCGTTTGTCTTTTCTTTGTTTATTTTTATTCTGATCGCCAATTTGGTTAATTTCATTCCCGGCCAGGCGGCCTTGACGATATATAACGGCGCGAAGTTCGTACCGGTTTTCCGCGGCGTGATGGCGGATTATGGCATGGTCTTCGTTCTGACGATGATTTCCTTTATCACTGTGCAGGTCGTCGGCGTGATGATGTGCGGTCCGTTCGGCTATTTGGGAAAATTTTTCAATTTCCATAGTCCGATCAAGCTTTTTGTCGGCATTCTGGAGTTGGTCGGCGAATTCGCCAAGATCCTTTCCTTGTCTTTCCGGTTGTTTGGAAATATCTTTGCTGGTGAAGTCTTGTTGTCAGTTTTCTTATTTTTATTTCCGTTTCTGCTGCCTTTGCCGTTCTTGGCCCTGGAATTGATCACCGCAGTCATTCAGGCGTTCGTCTTTGCCGTTTTGACCTTGGTATTCATCAAGATGGCGGGGGAGACGGCAGAAAGTCATTAAGTAAAAAGTAATAAGTAAAAAGTAAAAAATATGGCAAACGTATTTAATGACGATGCCTATAAAAAAGAAATCCAGACGAAAATTAAGCATGTTTTTGAAGAAAATGGCAAAATATGTGTCGATCTTGACGATAACATTTTTTATCCCAAGGGCGGAGGTCAGAAAGGCGATAAGGGTGTTTTGATCTATGATGATAAACGGATAAAAGTTGTTGATACCATAAAAGATCAATATGATGAAGCTGGGGCAATATTGATAGTTGAAACAAAACCAGAAGAGGGAATAATCGGAAAAGATATTACCGCCAAGATTGATTGGGAATTTAGGTACCGGCAAATGAAATTACACTCTGCACTTCATCTGTACCATTGCTTGATTGAAAAAGTATTGGGTAAAAAGATTAATAATCCGATAACCGCTGATATTCAAGATTCATTTGCGTTTAGTCGTTATGAAAATCAAGATATTACTGAAGAAGTTGTTAATTCTGCCACAAAGGAATTAGTTAATTTGATCAGTCCCGGGGCGGAAATAAAAACATATCCGGATCCGGAGAAAGCGGGTTGGCGATGGTGGGAATGTCTGGGTTATAAAATTCCTTGCGGCGGAACGCACGTCAGAGATGCTAAAGAAATAGGTAATATTGAAGTAAAATTTTCAACGAAGAAAGGCAATCCCACGATAAATATTTCATTAATTTAATTTTATAAAATAATTAACTTAAAACTACTATGGACGCAGCTACATTCAAATTACTTGCCGCCGGCTTAGCCATTGGTTTGGGCGCCATCGGTCCCGGGATCGGCCAGGGCATGATCGCCGCTAAAGCTTTGGAAGCTATCGGCCGCAATCCGGAAGCCAACTCTAAGATTACGCCGTTGATGTTCATCGGTTTGGCGATCGTCGAATCTTTGGCCATTTACGCCTTGGTCATCGCTTTCTTGGTCCTCTTCCTTTTCTAAAAAGCAGAGACGTTCAGCTCTCCGCTGAAAGCGCGAGGGCTGAATAACTTTATTTTTTAATTTTGAAAATGCTAATTAGTTATAATGCTAATTTTCGAATGATGCGAATTTCGCGAATTCCCCTCTTGGGAGGGGTGCCGAGCCCGGCGAGGCGTGGTGGGTCATTCGTAGATTCGCATCATTCGTGAAATTAGCATTGGAATTTATATGAAAATATTTTCCGCCTTTGGTTTGGATATCAAGATTTTGATCGCTCAGCTGATCAATTTTGCGATCCTGCTTTTTATCTTGTGGAAATTCGCCTATAAGCCGATGTTCAAGATTTTGGACGACCGCAAGAAGAAGATCGAAACCGGCATTGAGAATGCCGCTAAGGCTGAAGAAAAATTAAGAGAGATCGGCGAAGAAGAAAAGAAGATTTTGGTCGAAGCGAAAAGAGGGGCGGCGAAAATTCTGGATGATGCCCGTTTGATGGCCGAAGAAAGCCGCAAGAAGAATATTGACAAGACCAAAGAAGAGATCGGCCAGCTGATCAATCAGGAAAAAGAAAGTATGCGTCAGGAAAAAGCGGAAATTCTGAAAAGCATCAACCGCGAAGTCGCGGATTTGGTGGTGGCGACGGTGGAGAAAGTTATCAATGAGAAAATGACCGGCGCTAAGGATGAAGAATTGATCAAAAAGGCGATTGGCAAATTAAAATAATTTTTTTATTGTCATTCCCGCGCAGGCGGGAATCCAGTAACCTTGTCATTCCCGCGAAGGCGGGAATCCAGAAAATATGAAGGAGGGGAAAAGTTATTACGTTTATATTTTAGCCGGCAATAGAAACGGCACGCTTTACACGGGCATTACCAATAGTTTGATTAGAAGAATTCAAGAACATAAAACAAAATACTTTAAAGGTTTTACGGAAAAATATGGAGTTGATAAGTTAGTGTATTATGAAATTTATGGCAGTCCGAACGATGCGATTCATCGGGAGAAATGTATTAAAAAATGGAATAGAGATTGGAAATTAAATTTAATAGAAAAGAATAATCCAACTTGGAAAGATTTATCAGTAGATTTATATTAACGTTTTTAATCTGGATTCCCGCCTTCGCGGGAATGACGAACTGTTATGAAGATAACCGCTAAACAATATGCTACCGTCTTGCTGGAAAGTTTGGAAGGCAAGAACGAAAAACAAGCTGGTGTTACTATCAAGAAGTTCGCCGATGTTTTGCGTGCCAATAATCATTTGTCATTGCTCGGTGGCATCATCAGATTTTTCAATGAAGCTTGGGATAAGAAGAATAATACCGTGGAAGCGGAAATTGTGACGGCCAGAGCGATTAGTAAAGAAGCGATTGCTGAATTGGAAAAATTCATCAAAGCTCGTGCCGGTAGCGATAAGGTTGAAATGTCAGAAAAGATCGATCCCAGTTTGTTAGGCGGAGTAGTTTTAAGATATGGCAACAAATCACTGGATTTGAGTTTAAAAACGAAATTAGCGGATTTGAAGAGGCAGATTGTAAATTAAAAAAAGAGCGACTCAACCGGGGTGGTTAAGTCGCTAATGAGCTAGACTTTATTTCGCGGGGATTTCAGATATAGAGATGATGACGAAAATTATGAATGACATGAGAGTTATGATTGAAAATTTTTTCCGTTCAGCATCATTGCATATAATCGCTATGTAATTTAACGCAATAGTTGTTACTCCCGCGCTGAGGAGGGAGAGCATTATTATGCTGCGAGCATACTCGGGTTTGAAGTAACCAGCCATGGCTATTATGTAAACAGCAAGAGTGATTACTAAACCGGCAATGAAAGCTTTGCTGACCATGAATTTCTCCTAGGAAAAAGTTTATTGAAAAGGACGTTAGTTATTATCAAAATATCATATCATATTTTGTATATAATGTCAATAAGATTGAGATATAACCCAATAAAAAAGGCTTAAAATGTATAATTAGTTCATTGGTCGATTAGTTAATTAGTTTTGTAGACTAAGTGACTAATCAACTAATTAACTAATCAACTAAAAACATATGAGTAATACTAAAGATTTCATCATTGAAGAATTGAGAAAACGGATCGACGGTTTTAAATCCGAAGCCGGCGAAAAGACTTTCGGCCGCGTGATTTCCGTCGGCGACGGCATTGCCCGCGTATCCGGCTTAGGCGACGCGATGATGTCGGAAATGTTGGAATTCAAATCCGCTGCCGGTTCAAAGTTCGGCGTGGTTTTGAATCTTGAAGAGGACTCGGTCGGCGCGATTATTCTTGATGATACGGAAGGAATCAAGGAAGGGGATGAAGTCGTGGCTTTGAAGCGCATTTTGGAAGTTCCGGTTTCGGAAGCGATCATCGGCCGCGTTTTGAATCCGTTGGGTAAAGCTCTGGATGGCAAAGAAGAAATCAAAACAACTAAATTTTATCCGGTGGAAAAAGTCGCTCCGGGCGTTATCACCCGTGAATCCGTGAAAAAGCCGTTGCAGACCGGCATTAAAGCTATCGACGCGATGATCCCGATCGGCCGCGGCCAGCGCGAACTAATCATTGGCGATCGTCAGATCGGTAAGACTGCTATCGCTATTGACACTATCATTAACCAGAAGGGCAAGAACGTTAAATGTATTTATGTTGCAATCGGTCAGAAGGAATCGAAGATCGCCGGCATCGTTGCCAAATTGAAAGAAGCAGGCGCGATGGAATATACCACCGTTATTTTGGCGGGCGCTTCGGACCCAGCTTCTCTCTTATATATCGCTCCGTTTGCCGGTTCGGCTATGGCGGAATATTTCTTGGATAAAGGCGAGGATGTTTTGATCGTTTATGATGACTTGACCAAGCACGCCGCGGCTTATCGCGAACTTTCTCTTTTGTTAAGAAGACCTCCGGGACGCGAGGCTTATCCGGGCGACGTTTTTTATCTCCATTCTCGTTTATTGGAACGTGCTTGCAAATTGAACAAGGATTTTGGCGGCGGTTCCATTACCGCTTTGCCGGTTATTGAAACTCAGTCCGGCGACGTGTCCGCTTACATTCCGACCAATGTTATTTCCATTACCGACGGCCAGATTTATCTGGTTCCGGATTTATTTTATCAGGGCAATCGTCCGGCCGTGGATGCCGGTATTTCCGTTTCCCGTGTCGGTTCAGCCGCGCAGATCAAGGCGATGAAAAAAGTGGCCGGCAAGATGAGGTTGGAAGTGGCGCAATATCGCGAGCTGGCGGCTTTCGCCCAGTTCGGTTCGGATTTGGATGAAGATACAAAAAGAAAATTGGAACGCGGCAAGCGCATCGTGGAAATCTTGAAGCAAGGCCAGTATGTCCCGATGCCCGTGGAAGAGCAGGTGGCGATTTTCTTTGCCGTGACCAATGGCTTGATGGATAATGTGCCGGTGGAAAAGATCGTTGAATTTGAACCGAAGATGGTTGAATATGTGAAGGCCCGCGGCGCAGATGTGTTGAAGGCGATCAAGACATCCGGTGAATTGACTGATGATACGAATGCAAAGTTGAAGAAGTTGATAGAGGATTTTAAGGACACATTAGAATATGTAGGGAAGTCGGGTATATAATGCGAATACTACGAATTGTACGCGAATACAACGAACATTTATTTACGAAAGTTTTTTAAATTTTTGTCATCCTGAGCGCCGCGCGAAGGATCTATTGTCCGAGAAGCTTTCAATTTATAGATAAAAAATTTTGATTGAATAAAGTCGGCGTTCCTTCAATATAGATCCTTCGTCAGGGACTCCCTGGCCGGGCAGGCAGGATGACAAAAGAAAGAAGAATGGCAAAATAAAAAAAACGACCCGTTGGAGATGAGCCGTTTTATAAAGACTTTTTTGTGGTTTAATAATTAGTAGATATGAGATGATAAATGATGTCAATTGAAAAAAATGCTACGATTATTGCACCGATACCCAGAATATCCGCAATTTTTTTCCTTATCGGATAACATGCATCGATATTAGCCTGAAGCTCTAAGAAAAAATATATAATTCCGTTAAAGAGAGAAGCTGCCATTATGGAAATCAACAACGTAATGATCCAAAAATGAACCTTCTCGTATATAATAAGGGAATTGGCTGTTGTGCACTCTTCTCTGTAGACATACGACGAATTAGTCAGTTGAAGAAGGACAAAAAAGAAAAGCATGGAGATGGTGGATAAAATAATAGAACTTATAATCATGATATCATCCCGATAATACCCCCAATACCAACGAATATTTTTGGTCATAATATCCCTCCAATTAAAATTTTTTTAAAGATCAATCAGTTTCAATTAAAATAAATAATTACATATTTAATAAGAGATGTCAAGTACTAAGGAAATACAACGCAGAATAAAATCCATCGGCAATACTAAGAAAATCACCAAGGCGATGGAAATGGTCTCGGCCGCCAAGATGAGGAAAACCATCGAGGCGGTATTGAAGACGCGGTCATACGCCAATTTAAGCTGGATGACAGTTTTAAATATCGCTTCTTCGGTGCACGCCGGAAAATATCTGCATCCGCTTTTGGCGACTCGCAAGGAAATAAAGCGCGAGGCGATAGTTCTTATCACTTCCAATCGCGGTCTTTGCGGCAGTTTCAATTCGGCCGTGATCGCCAAAGCGGTCAATTCGATCAAGAAACATCATGTTGAAGAAATAAAACTGACCGAGAGCGTAAGTGCTAAAGTTGATCGAGGAGTTGATTTTATCTTGTTGGGCAAAAAAGGCATTTCGGTAAAATCCCGCTACAATTATAATATTGCCGCCGAATTCATCAAAGAAGACGTGGCCTATCAAGCTAAAGAAGTTGTGCCGGTCGCCAAGATGATCATCAATGATTTTCTTTCCGGAAAATATGATAAGGTGATGGTGGCTTATACCGATTTTGTCAGCCCGTCCAAGCAGATTCCCCGCGTCAAGCAGATCTTGCCGATCGATTTGGCAGCCAAGGATCATCATTTGGGAATCGTCGGTCAGGATCCGAAGATCGGCGCCGACGCTGAATTTATCAAAGCCAAAGAAGAAAAATATTTGCACGATGAAAAGCACGAATCCTATGTTTTTACCTATGAACCGTCGGCCGAAGAAGTTTTGAATGAAATTTTGCCGAGATTGTTGGAAGTTCAGTTGTTCCAGGCTTTGTTGGAATCCAACGCCTCCGAGCATTCCGCCCGCATGGCCGCGATGCATAAAGCCACCGATGCCGCCAAAGATCTGGTCGCCGAGCTTACCTTATATTATAACAAGGCTAGGCAGGCGGCGATTACGAGAGAAATTTCAGAAATTAGTGCGGGCGTATCGGCCATGAACAGTTAAAATTATAAATTATAGATTATAAATTATAAATTTAATGAAGGAGGAAAACATTATCAAAGATAAAAGCCACAAATTTGCTTTAAGAATAATTAAATTATATAAATATTTAGTCAGTGAAAAGAGGGAATATGTTTTATCTAAACAGGTGTTAAGGAGCGGTACGTCGATAGGCGCAAATGTTGAGGAAGCAATCGGCGGTCAATCCAGGAAAGATTTTGTTGCCAAAATATGCATAGCTTACAAAGAAGCGCGTGAAACGAAATATTGGTTGGAGCTGCTGCGCGACGGGGAATATCTGGAAAAAGTATTTGCCAAATCAATTTTAGATGACTGTAACGAGATTTGTAGGATAATTGGGAAGATTCAATTAACTTGTAATAATAAAAATTTATAATTTATCATTTATAATTTATAATTATGACCAACGAGATTAAGAAAAATATTGGAAGTATTAAACAGATAATCGGAGCCGTGGTAGATGTCATCTTTGAAAAAGATCTGCCGGAAATTTTTAACGCTTTGGAAGTGGTGAAAGAGAACGGCGAGAAATTGATTCTGGAAGTCGAGCAGCACACCGGTTTCAATGTCGTCCGCTGTATCGCCATGGGCTTGACCGATGGTTTGAAAAGAGGGGACACAGTTACGGATACCGGCGTGGGTATCCAGGTTCCGGTCGGCAAGGAAACTTTGGGCCGCATCTTCAATGTTTTGGGCGATGCCGTCGATGGCAATCCGACTCCGAAGACGGCCAAGAAATATAATATCCATCGCCAGGCTCCGGATTTTACTGAGCAATCTACCAAGACCGAGATTTTGGAAACCGGCATCAAGGTTATCGATTTGATCTGCCCGATTGCCAAGGGCGGCAAAGTCGGTTTGTTCGGCGGCGCCGGCGTTGGCAAAACCGTCGTTATCCAAGAGCTGATCAATAATATCGCCAAAGCGCACGGCGGTTATTCGGTTTTTGCCGGTGTCGGCGAAAGAACTCGCGAAGGCAATGACTTATATCACGAAATGAAAGACGCGGGCGTGTTGGATAAATTGGCCATGGTTTTCGGTCAGATGAATGAAGCGCCGGGCAACAGAGCGCGCATCGCGTTGGCTGGCTTGTCGCTTGCCGAATATTTCCGCGACGAGATGAACCAGGACGTGTTATTCTTCGTTGATAATATTTTCAGATTTACCCAGGCCGGTTCGGAGGTTTCCACTTTGCTCGGCCGCCTTCCTTCCGCCGTAGGTTATCAGCCGACTCTCGCTACTGAAATGGGCGAACTGCAAGAGCGCATCACCTCCACCAATAAAGGTTCGATCACTTCTATCCAAGCTGTTTATGTTCCGGCTGACGATTTGACCGATCCGGCTCCGGCCACGACTTTCGCGCACTTGAATTCCACCGTGGTGCTGTCCCGCGGCTTGACTGAACTCGGCATTTATCCGGCCGTTGATCCGCTCGATTCTTCTTCGATCATTTTGGATCCGATCATTGTCGGCCAAGAGCATTATGATGTGGCCCGCGGCGTGCAGAAAGTTCTGCAGCGCTATAAAGATTTGCAAGATATTATCGCGATTCTCGGTATGGAAGAATTGTCCGATGATGATAAGCAGACCGTCTCTCGCGCCAGAAAGATCCAGAAATTCTTGTCCCAGCCGTTCCAGGTCGCTGAAGCTTTCACCGGCCGCCCGGGAAAATTCGTCAAGCTCGCCGACACGGTCAAAGCTTTCGGTGAAATTCTTTCCGGCAAGCACGATGACAAGAGCGAGGATGAATTCTATATGAAAGGCGGAATTGAGGAAGTTGGAGTTAAATAACCAATAAGAAATATCCAATAACCAAAAAATATTTAAATATTAAAATATTATAATATTTTTTTAAATATTGGTTATTAATTATTTGATATTATCAGATTTAGTATGGATAAAGTTATAAAATTCGAAATAGTTACTCCCGAACGAACCGTCTTAAAAGAAGATGTGGTTGAGGTTACCATTCCGACCTTGGAAGGGGAGGTGACGATCTTGCCGCATCACGCGCCGCTGGTCGCCACGCTCAAGGCGGGGGTTTTGGTTTTGAAGAAAGCGGATGGTAATGTCGATGTCGCTTTTGTCGCCGGCGGATTTTTGGAAGTGCTCCGCAATAAAGTCGTGGTCTTGGCCGACACGGCCGAACGCGCCGAAGAAATTGATCTGGCCAAAGTCGAAGAAGCCAAAGCCAGAGCGGAAAAAGATATGAAGGAAGTCCGCCACGAGGATGCCGAAGAGTTCGCCCGGATCGCCGCCCAGCTGGAACATGAACTCGCCAAAACCAGAGCGGTTAACCGCTGGCGCAACAGATCAAAATGAATGGTATCAAGCGCAGGGCAAGCCCTACGCCCATCTTTTTCAAAAGGTATCCCAGCCGCAAGCGGACGGGGTATTTTTTAATCGCTCGCTCGGAAATAATCGCAGCTTAGGCGCGGGATTATTTCGCTCGCTTCGCTTGAAAATAAACTAATTTTACATAAAAATAAGGCTCGAACGGCCTTGTTTTTTTGTTGGGCATTTCCTTAAGAATCGGGCAAAGCTTTTGGCGGCTGGAAATTGTTGACAAAAAATTGAATATATGCTATCTTAGTGAGTTAATTTATGTAGCCATTAAAAGCTTCAGTCTTTTCTAACAAGGAGGCTGACCGAAAATTACATTATGAATATCCATCAATTTATAAGTTTGATCGGCAAAAAAAAGCAGACCATCGCGTCGATGCTGATTATTTTTTTAGCCGTGGCGGTAATTTTTTCCGCCGTGCAGCCGTTCAAATATGACTCCAACATCCAGTTACTGACTATCATCAGTTTCAAGCAGGATGTTGATCCATATACGGCTTCCCGCTCCAATGAATATCTGAGCGGCTTGTTGGCGAACATCGTTTCTTCCGGATCTTTTTTCCAGCAGATCGAATCGTCCGGGTTTAACATTGATAAAAATTATTTTGCCGGCAGCGCCAAGCAACAGATGAAAAAATGGGACAAGACCGTCAAGGCGAAAAGCATCGCCGACACCGGTATAATTTCCATCGATGTTTATCACACTGATCGGGCGCAAGCCGAAGAGATCGCCAAAGCGGTCGCTTACACTTTGCAGACCACCAATTCGCAATACCACGGTTTCGGCGATGGCGTGCAGATCAAGATCATCGATCAGCCGATCACTTCTAATTATCCGGTTCAGCCGAATTTACTTTTGAATTTGGGTTTGGCCGTGGCTTTCGCCTTGATCTTTTCCCTCTGCTATATTTATTTGTTCCCGGAAGAAAGATATGATTTGCGCCTGTGGCCGAAAAAAGCTAAGAATCAGGAATTTTCTTTTGCCGAGGAGCCGGCGGATGAAACTGCCAATGTTTTCTCTCCGGTAGTTGCTCAAGATGCGGAAACCGATTCTCCGCAAGATCAAGAACAAGATTTGACCAATGGCTACAATCCGGCTGATTATCAAGCTAACGGCAATATGAATAATATTTTGAAGAGATAATTTCGTAGGAACGCAATATTTTGCGTTCCCGTTCGCCAGAACGCAAAATATTGCGCTCCTACGATGAAAATATATTTTGGGTTGTCTAATCCGGGAGGTTGATCTCTAAAGCTCCCGGCATAGAGAATCTAATTTAATTGGATTCTTAATTAGGAAAGAACATTCACAATCAGATGCTCTAACGAGCAGAGAGGAGAAAACCATGGGAAAGCAAAGCTTTTCCGCAATGCTGTTTTTGGTAGCCGTGTTTACGGTTGCCAGCGGCCAATGTGTCGACCCGTCTTATCAGCCGGGGCAGATAATCGTAATGGTACACAATACGACGATCTGCGACGAAGCCGTGAAGTGCGGCTTGGATTGTTCGGTGTTGGCCAAGTGTTTGGAAATGTTCCAGAACAAAAAAATTTCCGACCCGAACGCGTATGACACTTTGACTTTTTATGTACCCAAGCCTTATGAAGTAAAAGCCGCTGAAAAGGAATTGGGAATAGGAACGGAGAAGACGATCGCAGTCGCGGTTGCACTCAAGAAGAAGTCGAAGCCGATTTCACATTTGTGGACGAAGAAATTCGCCGCCGCCAAGTACCAGGAAAAGTATTTGATGGAAAGGTACACGCTGCGGCCGGGAGAAAACATTTTTTCCGTCGGGCAAAGGTATCAGAAGAACCCGCAGGTGCTTGTTTGGTTCAATGGATTGAAAAATCCGGAGAGCCTGCACGCCGGCCAGACTATTAATATTCCCGATACGAGTAAAACGTATTGGATTAATCTGAGGGCCGCGCCTTTGGGTTCGTCGCTGATTCTCGATGCGCTAGCGGAATGCGATTTTCCTGATCCGGTGAAGGACACGATGGTGACCTTGATTCAAGCCGGAGTCAAAGAAGACGGATGTATCGAGGATGGGCAGGAGCTTCAGACGATGGCTTCGGCGCCGCTCAATAAAAACGGTAAGCATCGGCTTAATACCGAGCGCCATGTCGTCGCGGTGTTCAATAACGGAGAGTGTTATCACTCGGAATTATACAAGGTTAGAGTTGGCGACCAGATTTTTGTCGGCGCCGACCCTGATGTCTGTGATAATTTCAGCACCTGGACCGAATCGGTTCCGAAAATTCCGGATACGGTCCAAACCCCGCCTCCGCCGACCACTCCGCCTGTTTTGACGGAAAATCCGCCAGAGACTCCGCCGGTCGATACCGGTTGGGGCGCTCCGCCTGATACGTCCACCGCTTCGCCGGCAACGGAAGCCGCGGGAAGTCCGTTAATCAACAACCAGGAACTATTCGCCTGGGTCGGACATGCTTTCCCGCCGTACTTCGTTGACGGAGAAACCTATTATGGAGGAAGGTTCAATTACTTTTTCCGCGGAGTCTTCGGATTCAATCTGGAGGCTAACGGCTGGGACGGTTACGGTCCTCAGGTTTCCTGGTATCGCTATTTCGGATTCTGTCCCGCCATCGGGCCAAGTCTGCAGTGGGCGAACAATCGGATCAAGCTCACTCTGTTCGCGGACGTCGCCTGGCAGTATGATTACGGCTATAACAACAACTTCTACACCTCCAAGCAGTATTCCTGGTTTGTCTATCCCGGATTCACCTACCTGTTCGTGACCGGTAACGGCCATTGGCTGGAAGGTTATCTGGATTACAAGCAGGATGTCAGCCACCGGAGGGACGCTGAAGTCAGCGGCGCAGCGGTTGTCAATGCGCCGGTCGATAAGTCTTGCACTATTTTCGGAACCAGATGGTTTTTTATCTCTTTTCCGACCAAGACTCCGCTCGACGCCGGCCTGACCGCCAAAGCGATGTACCTCAACGAGGATCATCGAGTTGAAATGACAATCGGTCCGACGCTTTCGATCAACTATCATTTGAAGTTCGGGCTCGAGTACAAGCGCACGATCAATTCCAGCGATCCTTACAATAACGGGACTGTTTACGGCGCCTCGCTGGACGTCGATCTCTGGAACATTTTCCGTTGATGATTTCAACCACCAACCTCAATAGAAAGGGGGAGTTATGAAACTCTCCATCAAGTCAGGTGTTGTCGGTCTCATTCTGACCGCGATCGTCGCCTCTGCCTCCGCTTTCACTTCGCCCAACGGGGAACCTATGGGCGTTCTGTCGGACGGGACCTATTGGCTCGCCAAGAATCTCGTGGATCCGCTCGAAGGCAGCACGCCAAAACTCAAGTCCCTCGCGGATAACTGGGGTTTGCGCAAGATGACTCTTGACAATACCGGTAAGTATTACACCGTCAAGGGCAAACCGTGCAAAGCTGGCTTCACGATGGATTACTGTTTTGACATCGGAGGGGATCATTTCATCCCTCACGCTCTGGTGCAGATCAGTGATCAGTCGCTGCTCGACAAGATCGGCGCGAATGAGATCGTGCCCAATGGGAATGTGCAATTTCCCGGGTTCAATTTCCGAACAATCGTGGTAGCCGGAACGGGCAATTAGAGCAAGCAAGTACGCAAGAGGAGGAGTGTTACAATAGCTTAGGCTGTTGTAACACTCCTCCAAATTCTTTATAATGAATAAGATTAAGCCTGGATCAAGATCTTGGTTTAAAGATTGTTCGTTATTTTTTAATCAATAAACAGTAAAACAATAAAACGGGAGGTATCATGAAATCGATTTGGTTGATTGGTGTTTTTTTGTTGGCGGCGAATTTGTTCGCCAAAGAAAGCGGCAAGATCAATCTCGTTGAGCTTGACGTGGGCTATTTGATGAGTACCGCGGATTCGACCATCAGTTTCCGCTTTGCCGATGACCGTACTTGTACGATCAGCACCAATTTTTTAAGGCAAGAGCTGAAAAAATCGACCAAGGTAGTCAAATTCAATGTCGATCGCGGTATTAAGTTCGTCGGATTCGATACGATATCAGTCAAGCCGGCCGGTTGTGATCGGGCAAAAGTCGATTCAGTAGCCTGGGAAAGAGCCTGGGAAAAATCCGAAGCAGCGGCGCCGGATCGGGTTGTTCAATGTTTTTCTCCCGAGCCTGATTATGCCTGGTTCACAGCTCCTTCGCCGGTGGCTGATTCTGCCGCGCCCGTGGCTGACACTGCTCTGCCATTGCACGGCGTTACCTTGAGCGGTATTTATTTCGTGGCGGTCGCTCTGGTGATGGCGGTCGATGGAAGCGCTCCGGCGGTTAAGTTCGAAACGAAGTGGGACCGGCATCCGATGACCAAGACAGGAGATTATTACGTCTTCAAGACTGGTCGACGGTTTATTCTACCGATGGCAAGCTATTGCTTCGATATCGGCGGCGGCGAATATCTGCCTCATGTTTTGAAAAAGGGCCGAGGCGGGGCCTACATTACTGCGGTCGATTCGCTGGCGATTATCGGAAACGGCGGACAAAACGGCTACAATTTCTATACCAAACCGATCAAAACCGATCGGTTCAAGTAGCCGGGATCTTCCGCAAAAAACAAAGAGTCTTTTAACCTTACGGTTTCAAGACTCTTTTAATTTGAGGTAGGAACGCAATACCTTGCGTTCTGATTCACGGCATTTATCGTAGGAACGCAATACCTTGCGTTCTATCTTTGCAAGAATAATTCGAGAGTTAATTTGACAAATATCATTATTTTTGCTATAATTTTTAACGACTCAATTCAGATTAAAAATTGCTTTAAAGAATAATTTTTAAACAATGTTCAGTTCTAATAAATTTAAGAAATATTTCCGTATCGCTCGGAAGAAGATCGGCAATCAGATTAAAGTCGGGATATTTTTGCGTACCGGATATTTCTTGCCGGTTCCGCAAAAAGTTTATTATACCGTTTCCGACAAGTGCAATTTCCAGTGCCAGATGTGCGTCCAATGGCAGCGCGGCAAAAGTGAATCTTTAGCGACTCATATCAGTGAGGCGCGGATGAAAGAACTGATCGACGAGATGGCCGAAGCGGGCGTCAGCGAATTCGGGATTTCCGGCGGCGAGCCGATGATCTTCCGGGAAAAGGTTTTCGAGCTTTTGGAATATGCCAACCGGAAAGGTTTATATACTCACTTCGTCACCAACGGCAGCCTCTTAACCCGCGAGCTGATGGATAAATATGAAAGCATCGGCGGCGGACACATTTCGCTTTCGGTCGACGGCATCGGTGCGGCCCACGATAAGCTGCGCGGCGTTCCCGGCGCTTTTGCCGGCGTGGAAAAAGTTCTGCATAATTTCCGCGAGGGTAATTATCAGAATATCAATTTGAAGATCAATACGGTTTTATCAAATAAAAATTTGGACGAAGTCATTAATATCGCTAAACTGGCGATCGAAAATAAGGCGCTGTTTTTCCTTCAGCCTTATGAGATTTACGACTTCGGTCATCAATATACTCCGGAAGAGAGAGAAGCGAATTTTTCTTTGTGGGTGAAGAAGGAAAATTATCCCAGGCTGAAAAACGTCTTGGCCGAATTGATCGCGCTCAAAGAAAAATATCCGGCGGTGATTTTGAATGAAAAAAAGCATTTAGAAGATATGTATGATTATTTCACCGCTTACCTCGGCAAGCGGAAATGCTATGCCGGTTTGGATAATCTCTCCATCAACCAAGAGGGGAAAGTAACTTTCTGTAAATTCGGCGAACTGGCTGATTTAAAAGTTATGAGCTTGAAAGAATTTTTATCCAGCCCGAAAAGACTTTCGATCGTCAAGGCGAGCTTAGCTTGCCAGCACGGCTGCCTGATCGGCTGTATGTATCGCCCCGGATTGAAAGAAATGCTTATCAACGGCCCGAAACAGTTTTGGCGCTTGATCAAGAGTTAATTCTAGCCAATTTTAAGGATATTAAATACCGCGATTTAATGAATAATTAAGCCGCGGTTTTAGTTTTTATTGACAATTTATTTGAAATGTGATATAATGTTTTGTTGCTCTTTTTGATAATATTCTGTTAATTTTAAACCTTAGTGAGAGGAGTCTTGCATGTTTTCACGTCTTTACCCTATCGCCATTGCCGTCTTTCTTTCCCTTTTTCTGATTAGCTCCACTAATGCCGCAACGCCGGACAGCACAAAATCGGTCAAGACTTACTATCCGATTCAAAGAGCGGTACGCTTTCAGACCAACGATGTCGACGTAAAAATAAATAATTTTCTCGCTGACAATCCGATATACAAAAAAGTTGTTCTGATCGCCCGGTATGGAGGAGAGGTTAACTCTTCAGAGCATGAAACGTTAATCGTAATTTTTTCTAAGTAGGTGGGCGA
Source organism: Candidatus Falkowiibacteriota bacterium (assembly GCA_963747695.1). GTDB lineage: Bacteria > Patescibacteriota > Patescibacteriia > Patescibacteriales > WJLG01 > JAQTUZ01. The sequence continues at coordinate 56,989 of CAVVFV010000012.1, forward strand.
TAACACTACCACAAAGGATCAATTACTCTGAGGCGCCGAAACCAATTCGGCGCCAATTTTTTTTGGCTAAATCAACTAAAAAAAAAGGCGTAAAAAATTGCGTATTGACATTTTGTTTAATTTATGATAACGTGGTCTGTTCTGGTTTGATCATTATATATTGGAAAAATCAATAATCATTTCTCTCAAGGAGGATCGAAAATGCGCATTTTAAAGGCGGGAATCTTGATCTACGCGGCGTCGCTGATCGGCTGTTGCGGTCTGGCCCAAGTCAGGCTGCCGGAAAACCCGAAGATCGCGGCCTATTGGACTTCGCCGACGATGTCTCTGGAAGAAGCTGATTCGCTGGCCAAATTTCATCTGGTCATTGCCGATATGGAAAATATCGTCAACAATCGGCCAAGTCTGGTACAGTTGAAAAAGCGGAATCCCGAAGTGAAACTATTATGCTACTCCAATCCGATGGAGCTGTTCGAATTGAATGTCCTGGAAGCCGACCGGCCTTTGCAAAAAGAAGTTTATCAGGAGGTCGTCACCAACCGTTCCGGCTATTGGCTCTTGCAGCCATCCGGCGAACACGTGGTCTTCTGGAATCAGATGAAGATGATGAACTTGAGTACCAATTGCCCGGTCATCAACGGCGAAAAGTATAATCAGTTCATCGCGAAGTTTTTGCTGACCCGGGTTTTGAATGACAAGATCTGGGATGGCTACTTCGAAGACAACGCGACCGGGAATGTTTCCTGGATCGGTTCGCGCGGCGAGAACAAGGGCATTGATGCCGATAACGATAGCAGCAATGACGTTCCTGAAGTTCTTGATTCGGTTTGGTATGAAGGCGTGCACGAATTCATTTCGGCGATCCGCCAAGCCAAGGGTCCGAAATTTATTTTGATCGGGAACAAGGGTTCACGCGATTTCCTCGATGTCTTCGACGGGAAGATGTTCGAGGAGTTCCCTGATAATTATCTGGGAGATAAAAAGGCGAATGGCTGGTATCAGTGCGAAAGCAATTACCGCCAGACCGGACCATTTACGATCATCCAGGCCAAGCAGATCTGCAATGACCCGGCGCATCGGCTCTTCGTTCTGGCGAGCGCCTTGATGGGTGATGGTTATTACGCCTATGGCCAGGATTTATTCCGGTATTTTCCGGAATATAGCCGGGACGTGGGCAAGCCGCTTGGTCCGCCGGAGGAAAAAGGATCATTTTGGGAGAGAAAATTCAGCAAAGCAAATGTGCGCGTGTTCCCCGAAGAAGAAAGGGGAGAAATAGAGTATCTGTCTGCTCCGCTGACCGATCTTTTCCAGAAGTAATCTTCGGTGCCAGGCAGAGGAAATCCTCTGTCTGGCACTTTTTCATTTAAAATTAGATATGTTATGATAATTAAAGCGGTCGTTTATTCATTAAAAAATGCTTAATTTAAAATTACCAGAAAATAATAAAAATGTTGCCTGGCTGGTGATCGGCTGTTTGGCGGTTTTATTTTTGGCGGCGATGCTCTTGGCGCCCAGCCATCCGTCGCTGCTTTGGGTCATTGCCGTCCTCGGTTTTTTCGTCTTGCTTTGGAAAAAACCGCAATACGGTTTGTATCTGATGGCTTTTTTTCTGCCGGTTATCGGCTGGAATTTTAATTTTGTCGCGCTGAAAAATTTGGAAATTCCTTTCATCGATCTGCTCTCGCTGGCCGTTTTCACCGCCTTTCTGCTCAAAACGCTTTATTTGTTGTTTTTCGACCGGAAAAAATTCCGTTTGAAATTTTCTTTATTGATCCCATTCTTATTTTTTTTCGCGAGCGTCACCGTTTCCAATCTTCTTTCCGATCAGGTGCTTTTGAACATCTGGTATTCGGTGCGCAATGTTTTGTTTTTTTATCTGATCTATCTGGTGATGCCGGTGAATATCATCAAGAATGAAAAGATTTTGAAAAATACTTTGCTCTGTTTCGCCGCTTCCGGCCTGGCTACCGCCGTGATGGGGGTGGTTTCCATCTTCGGCCAGGACTGGCATTATCAATTCGTCCGTTTTATGGATGTGCCGATTTTCGGGGTTTATCCGCTGGGCAATAATCATAATCTCTTGGCGGAAGTTTTGATCGTGACGATATTTTTCACCCAAGCTTTGAAATATTGGTATCGCTCGGCTCGGGCCGGCCGCGTCATTAATCTCTTGTCGATATTTCAAGTTTTGGTTTTGTTGGGAACTTTTTCCCGCGCCGCCTGGATCGCCCTGGCCGCGCAGGTGATCCTTTTTCTGGCTTATACCGATAAAGCGACGCGCCGCCGCTGGCTGGTGGTTTTATTTTTTTGCGTCATCTTATTGTCGCCGCTGGCGCTTTATATGTACCGGCTGCAGAGTGAATTTTCGATCGGCGGCAGCTCGACTGAGAATCGCCTGATTATGACGGAAATCGCTTGGGATAAATTCATTGAAAGGCCGATCTTCGGTTATGGGAGCGGCCAGTTCGTCAATCTGATCGGAGACGACATCCGCTTCATCGCCAAATACGGCGCGCCGCTTGATTCGCACGGCGTCTGGCAGAAGATCTTGGCTGAGAACGGTTTGTTCGGCGTTTTTACCTTTGCCTTATTTTTTGGCAGCATCCTGGTGGTCTTTCACCGGACGCTCCAGCGGAAATGGGCCGAGCGGGAATTGCTGCTGCCGATTTTTTTGGGCGGCGTGGGAATGTTCGTCATCCAATTTTTCAATACTTCTTATTATAAGGGAAAGTTATGGCTGCCCATCGCTTTAGGCTTGGCGGCGATCAGCCTGGCCCGCGAAAAAGCCCGGGCGAAAAATAAGAGCCAGCTTGATAAATTGCTTTCTTGAGCTAATATGAATAAAGTTAAAGTTTTGCATATTATTCATGCTCTTCATGGCGGCGGCGCCGAAAGATTCGCCGTGGCTTTGGTGAAAAATTTGGATCGCGATAAATTCGAAGCCGAGGTGGTCTGCTTGCGCGATGAAGGTAATTGGCGGAAAGAATTAAATGACCGGGGAATAAAAATCACGGTGCTGGGCGGCATCCGCGGCTTATCTTTTTTGAGTTTTTTCAAATTATGGCGGGCGGTGAAAAATTCCGCTCCCGCCATCGTCCATACTCATCTTTTCTGGGGGGATTTTTTCGGCCGGATCGCGGCGAAACTGGCCGGCGTCAAAATCATCGTTTCCACCGAACAGAATCTTAATTATTCCGAAGGATTGCTGAAGCGGCTGGGTAAGATGATGACCGCCCGGTTAGCGAACGTTATTGTCGCTATTTCGCTCGCGGTAAAGAATTATGCTATGCAGAACGAAGGAGCGAAAGAAAAACAGATCGTCATAATCCCCAATGGCTTGGAAGTTGAAAAGTTTTTGAATAATTCCCGCGCTTACGATCAAGATAACCGCGAGTTGCTGATCGGTTCGATCGGCCGCCTGGTTCGGCAAAAAGGTTTTGATTGTTTGATCAGGGCGATGGCCGGAGTTTCCGGTCAAGTAAAATGCCTAATCGCCGGCGAGGGGGAAAAGAGAACTGAATTGCAAAAATTAATCGACCGATTAAAACTGGCCGAAAAAGCCAAGTTGGTCGGCTGGCAGGATGATGTCAAAAAATTCCTCGACGGATTGGATATTTTCGTTCTGCCGTCGCGCTGGGAAGGATTGGGAATGGTTATTTTGGAAGCCGGACTGGCCGGGTTGCCGGTGATCGGCAGCAAGGTCGATGGCATTGCCGAAATCATCGCTGACGGCGAAGATGGATTATTGTTTGAGTCGGGAAATGCCGCTGAGCTGGCCGAAAAAATAAAAAGTTTGCGGGACGATCAATCGGAACGGATGCGCTTGGGGAAAAATCTTCAGAAAAAAGTCGCGGCGGATTATTCCATTGAGCGGATCACACGGCAGTATGAAGCGTTATATTTTAAGATTTTGGGCAGCCGATAATCATTTATGAAAATTCTCTTGATAAATAAATTTCATTATTGCCGCGGCGGAGCCGAGCGGGCGTATTTTGATCTGGCCAAAATTTTAACCGATCACGGCCACGAAGTCGCATTTTTTTCGATGCGGCACCCGTTGAACCTGCCGACCAAATGGTCAAAATATTTCATTGACAACGTCGATTATTTCGACCAGAAGTTGAGTTGGGGAAAAAAGATAATCGCCGTATTTAATTTTTGGTATAATTTCCAGGCGGCGCGAAGACTGCGCGCCTTATTGAAAGAATTCCGGCCCGACGTCGCCCATCTCCATAACATCTATCATCAGCTTTCGCCTTCGATAATCGACGTGCTCGCCCGCGAGAAGATCCCGATGGTCATGACTTTGCACGATTATAAGCTGGTCAGCCCTAACTATAAATTGCTGGCGCGGGGCGAAGTTTGGGAAAGAAGCAAGCCGGATAAGTTTTATCGCTGCCTGATTGATAAGTGCGTGGAAGACAGCTATGCCTGGAGTTTGATCTGCACGATTGAAGCTTATCTGCACCGGCTGCTGAAGATTTATCAAAAAATCAACCTGTTTATTTCACCAAGCAAATTTTTACAGGATAAATTCAAAGAATACCGGTTCCGGTCCGAGATCGTTTATCTGCCCAATCCGATTTTTTTGGATCAGTCGACGTTAAGCGGCGGCCAACCGGACGGAGATAAATATATTTTATATTTTGGACGATTGAGCCGCGAAAAGGGGATCGTCGATCTGTTGCGCGCCCACAGCCGGCTGGAGACAAAAATCAAGCTGAAGATCGTCGGCGCCGGTCCGCAAATGGCGGAGCTGCAAAAAATAGTCGCTGAGGAAAAATTTTCCCACGTCGAATTATTAGGATATCAGGCCGGCGACGAACTTTGGCGGCAAGTCCGCGGCGCTGAAACCGTGATCGTTCCGTCGCGCTGGTACGAGAACGCGCCTTATAGCGTGATCGAAGCTATGGCGATGGGGAAGGTTGTCATCGCCTCCAATTTTGGCGGACTGACCGAATTGATCGACGACGGGACAACCGGTTTTCTTTTTAAGCCGGGCGATGTCGCTGATTTGCAAACTAAAATAGATTTTATTTTATCTCATCCGGAATTGAAAGAATCGATCGGCGCCCGCGCGGCGGCGGCGGTCAAAGCGAAAAATGATCCGGAAATATTCTATCAAGCCGTCTTGGCTCTCTATCAGCGGCTCGCCAAAGTGTAATTTTTATAATTTTTTGCCGTTTAAGTTAAGGGTTGGCAGTGCGGCGAAGAGTTGGTAAAGAAGCTTTAAAATGTTGTTAAATTTGGCTAATCAAGGCCAATTTTTTGGAGTATTAATCCAACGCCCAAAAAGCATTGACATTTATTATCATTTATGCTACTATCATAGGATTATCTAATTTATATTTATTATTTAAAAGACCATACAATCTATGAAAAAAGTTTTGATTATCGCTGTTTTGTTCGCCGTTTTGGGTGCTGCGCTTTTGATGCAGCCGACTGCCGGCAAAACCAAACCTTATTACTCCGGCAAGACCGTGAGTTATAACGGAACGTTTTATGTCGGTACCGTCAACACCGGCAACTTTGAGCTGTTCGCTTTAACCAATGGCCAGCTCGCTAAGGTGACTTCCATTCAATCGCTCGATATGGGCTACCAGAATTTTGGCGATCTGCTTTTTGATCAAGCCGACGGCAATCTTTACGTCTATCTGGTCAATGGCCGTTACTTGTACAAGTATGACATTTCCAATCCGGAAATTCCGGCGGTTTTGTTCAAGATCAAAGACAATTCCGGAGATTGGTTCGCCCGCGTCGAAATGGTCAATGGTAATCTGGTTACCATCGGCAGCAAGGGCATCAAGGTCTGGAACCAGAATATGCAGGTCATCAATGCTTACGCGATGATCAACAATATGTCTTCCGGAGATTCCCAATTCGTCGATAATGGACAAATGCTTATCTCGATGAACGATAAATTGGATGTTTACAATACCGCTTCCCGCCAAAAAGTTTCCGAGTATTCCATCGCTACGACTGATGCCAACACCACCCGGGCGATCACCAGCGATGATAATCTGATCTATCTGGTCGATGACCAGTCCTTGAAGGCGGTTAATTTTTCGGGACAGGTCGTGAATCAATTCACCCATGCCGGGACGACCGGCTATGACGTGATCGATTCGACCGACCCCAATTATCTTTATTTCTCCGACGGTCTCGGTATCGTCAAAGTCGATAAGGAAACCCTTAAGCCCGTTAGCTGGGATTGGACCACGAACTCCGGTCCGGCCGGAAGCTGGGCGATGGGAATCAGCTCCGCCAATGATACCACTGGCGAAAAGATCGCGATCTTCAACGGTTCGAATATCATGGTACTTGATCAAAATATGAAGACCGTCGCCACTTACCAATCAGTGGAAAAAGATACCCGTCCTGCTGCTCCGTTAAGCTTGAACATCGACCGGAATTTCGCCGCGGCTAATTCACAGGTCAATATCAGCGGCACCGGTTTCGCCCTGGGTGAAGCTTTGCAGGTCAAATTCGACAAGATAGTAGTTGCTGAAGTCAAAGCCGACGATAGCGGCAGTTTTACCGCCGTGATCACGGTTCCGAATGTTAAAGGTCCGCTCAATACTGATATCAAGGTCACGGGTGAAAGCTCCAAACTGACCTACAGCACTTCATTCAAAATTGAATAATATTTTTCAAGTTCTTATAAATTTCTCATCTGTCCGCGGACAGGTGGGAAATAATAAGAAAATTGAATAATAGTTACTTAGTTGTCTTGCTGGCCAAGATAAATCGAATCCCAAACTAATTAACCAATTAACTAATTCACTAATATAATGAAAATCGCCATAATCGGACAAAAAGGAATTCCCAGCCGTTCGGGCGGGATCGAAAAACACGTGGAAGATCTGTCGGTCCGCTTGGTTAAGGCTGGTCATGAAGTTTATGTCTATACCCGTCCCAATTATACCGATAAAAATTTGCAAGAATTCCAAGGCGTGAAATTAGTGTCATTGCCTTCGATCGCTACCAAGCATTTGGACGCGATCTCTCATACTTTTCTGGCTTGTCTCGATGTTGCCAAACGGGATGTCGATGTGATCCATTTCCATTCCATCGGTCCGTCGTCCTTAATTTGGCTGATGAAAATTTTGAAACCGGGCGTGCCGATTGTCGCGACTTATCACAGCCCTTGCTATAAGCATCAGAAATGGGGACTGTTCGCCAAAGCTTATCTTAAATTCGGCGAATTTTTCGCTTGCCGCGTGGCCGATAAGACCATCGCTGTCTCTAAAGTTTTGAAAGAATTCGCCGCCAAGCAATACGGCCGCGTTCCCGAATATATTCCCAATGGCGTGGTGGAAGGAAACAATACCGCGGCTAAGAATATCAAATATTTCGGTCTGAAGAAAGACGGCTACATTCTCGCCGTGGGCCGGTTAGTGAAGCACAAGGGTTTTGAATATTTAATTAAAGCTTTCCGCAACGTGAAAACCGACAAGAAATTGGTCATCGCCGGCGGCAGCGCTTTCACGGATAAATATGTTCGCCGTCTGCAGGATTTGGCGGCCGGCGATAAGCGGATCGTTTTTACCGGCGCGCAGACCGGCCGGACTTTGGCGGAACTTTTTTCCAACGCCTATCTTTTCGTCCAGCCGTCCGAATCGGAAGGCTTGTCGATCGCTTTGCTGGAAGCGATGGCTTACGGCAAGGCCACTTTGGTTTCGGATATCCCGGCCAACCGCGAGGCGATTTCTTACACCGGTTATACTTTCCGCAATATGAATGTCGCCGATCTGACCGGCAAATTGAACGGCTTGTTGCGCAATCCGGAAATCGTCAGCGCCATGGGTGAGATGCAGAAAAAAAGAGTGTTGAAAGAGTATGATTGGGAAGCGATCGTTCGGAGTACTGAAAAAGTTTATCATGCCGCGCTGCAGAAAAAACCGGTAGTGATCAAAGTCCGCAAGCTGAAATTCGCGCAAAGATTTTTGAATATATTCTTTTAATATCGTCACTCATTCTCAACCGCCGGTAAAACGGTTGAAAGATGAGCCGGAGATGTTTTCAGCGTAAAATATTTCCGGCCCATCTTCCCGAAACCAAAGGGATCAATGGATGTCCTTATTCAACTTATCCACCTTTTAGAAAGGGGGGCTCAATGAGCTCCAAGCGCGTTTTGTTTCTGTTGTCGGCTTTTGCCGTGATGGTCATGTGGGGATGCTCAAGCATGCCCGCTCCGACCCAAGTGAAATCCCAGGATGGGAATTCCGGCTTCGTGATGTCCGCCGCCCTGACTCCGGGCGCGGCTCTCACTCCCGCCAGCGCCACCGACACTTTTCCCGTCGGCGCGATGGTCAACTACGGAATCATCGATCAGCGACCCGATTCCGTTAAGATCAAGAATCCCGTGGTAAGCACTACGTGGTATTACTACGGCATCACGACGATGAACACCGATAGCTCGAAATTCGGGCCCGGTCTCACCGAAGGAATGCACCGGTATCTGATCGCGGAAACCATCAATGTCACCGCTTTCGTCGCTCTGCAATCCGGCCAGTCGGTTCCCGTGTACCATGAGATAGTTTTCATCATGGGCGTGGGCGTAATTACGCTGAGCCAGGACTCATTGCTTGTCGTCAATCAGGGAACTCCCGTCGCCGGCCAAACGAATACCTATTCGGTGCCGCTGATGGTGGAGATGGCCAATGTTTCGAACATTGCCAGCCCCAGTCCCTTCATGTGCGGACCGACGAACTATCTCTGGCAGTGGGCGAATACTACGCTCCTTGCCGGCGCCAGCAAGACCGCGAATGGAAAATTTGCCATCGTGACCAGCAATCTGGTCGGCGGACAAATTTACGTCGTCGATCTCGGCAAGAAGTTCATTCTGGCTGACAAAGGCGGCTCCACCTGGATGCTCCCGTCGGAAATGATGTACAACCGTTACTATGTCGATACGCTGCATCAGAAAGACGGATCAATCGCGACTCATCTGCTCGCCTTCTATCTCGGTTACAATGGAACATCGTATCGCGTGGATTCGATTCCCGCCGATTCCGGAGTAGCGCCGGTCATTGTGGACACGACGATCGTCGGTGTCTATGGCGACCCCTATCCCAACTGGCGGAACCGGTTCACGGACATTGGAACCGACAGTGCGATCGAGTACTGCAATTTCAACGGCCTCGCGGACACGACGTCGGTGATGAACCTGAATTCCAATATTTCGGGTAAAGCCACCGTCGCGTTGACCCAGGTTGCCGGCAAGAAGATCGGTTGGACCAAAGTGGCTAAGAGCGATATTCCGGCCATCGGCTATCTTTGGACTTACGGACGCGGGGCAGTGGTTGACACGGCCTTTATGTCGGTAAGTACCTACTGGTCATCGACTCAGGGCGCCGACTGGGCTGTCTGGAAGACGATCGGCCTTTCCAAAAAGCTGGCCGGTTCTGTCTCCGGTTCGCTCAAGCCCGCCGGTAGGTGATTCAAGAAGTCAAGTAAGCACACATACCCTTTTTTCAGATTTTTCTGAAACGAGGGTATTTTTTTAATATTAAATTAATTTTATCTCATAATTGACAAAAAAATCAGGCAATGCGATAATTGCCTGTTAATCGATTTTAAAGAATGAATTCGTTATTTATCAGTAATTTCATTATTGTTTTTAAAAATAAGCGGTACATTCACACTAACATTTTTCCCAAGGAGGCCTTATGAGGTCGACGTTGTTCATCTCGTCGGTTCTGGTACTACTGGTCGGTTCCTTGCTGCTTTGTTCCAAAAAACCGGCGCCGACGCAACCGGCCGGAACCGAGCCGCAGGATTCATTGCTCCTAGTGTTCAATGGCACGCCCATTCCCGGTGACGACAGTCTTTTTTTAGTGCCGATCTGGGTGAGAATCGCCAATGTGGCAGGCAAGGATCCGTTTATGAAGGGGCCGACGTCAAGCGATTGGTCGGGGCATATTTCTCTGTTCGCGGTGGACAAGAATTCGAGCGGCAGCCATTATGTCGTTTACCGTACTTTGCCGCCCGGGGATTACCAGGTTGATTTGGGCAAAGACTGGGGAGCCAACGATTGGCTCGACACGGTCGAACAAGCCGGCTGCCAATATTATGATTCGCTGGGCAACGGGATGAAGTGGCGGGTGATGTCTGACGGTTCGGTGCTAACTTGGAGAAATGCCATTCCGTCGTTTGACACCGGTCATCTGGTTCCCCCTTATCCCGACTCGCTTTATCCGGCGGGGTATGGCGATGCGGGCATAAACTGGCGGACTCGTTTCCGCGACATCATTCACGGCAACGGTCGGGACAGCGAGATGATTTTTGGCAATTTTGCCGGCTTAGGCAATGAAAATTTGCCGATGCGGATGCAGACTAATATCACCGGCAAGCCGCTGATCAATCTGTCGGCCTATTCTTCGTCGGTGGGCTACACGATCATCGCCGTCGCGGATATTCCCGATCTTGGTTTGATCTGGACCTATGGCCGGGGAAATATTATCAATAATGATTTCCTCTCCCTCGGCAAATACTGGTCAACAAGTCAAAACGCTTTCTGGGCGGTTTGGAAATTCGTCAGCCTGGCAAAGATGACAGCGGCTGGAAATCATTTCGCTCCGGCTGGCCGATAAAAGATCTTTTTTTGTAGTAAGCGGCTCCGTTGGACTTAGGTTCAACGGAGTTTTTCTTTACAAAAAAATCCAATCTTGTTATATTGCTATATTGTAAGATTGCCGGGCTATGGAAAGAAGCGGAGTAAAATATTATTTATGATTTTGTCTATCAATACGATTGGTCAACCGGGGATCGAGATCGGCCTGAAAGAAGCGGATAAATTTATCGCGCAAAAAAAGATTGAACCTGGACGAGTGCAGGCGGAAAAATTATTAGCGGCGGTCGAGGCTGTTTTAAAAATGAAAAAGATCAAGCTGAAGGATATCGAAGCGATCGAGGTAGAAAATAGGGGAGGCAGTTTCACTTCTCTGCGCATCGGCGTGGCCGTGGCTAATGCCCTCGGGTTTGCCTTGGGAATACCGGTCAAGGGAACGGCCGGACCGGCCAAGATGGTCGAACAGATCAGTATTGTTGAGCCGATGTATGATCGGGAGCCTGATATCGGGATTTAGTATTTCGTATTTGGTATATCGTATTTCGTATATTTTTTAAAATTTAGGTAATTTGTTAAATTTTTTGGGCGAAATACCAAATACGAGATACGAAATACGAATCGCTGTGCATTACCTGTTAATAACACTTATCCACCTTAAATTTATTTATCAATCGTCCCGTGAGGGCGGTTTTTTTATTGGCTAATTTTAAATAACAACCTGCTTGGGGAAAATTAGTCCAAAGTGTTTGACGATGGCGGTTTAGTGGTGTACAATTATAGTATGTTGGTGAAAAGTGGGGAAAGGAGGTGAAATTGGTATTTCGTATCCCGTATTTAGTATTTCGTAATATTACGAAAGAACGCAGAAAAAAATACTACGCATTTTGCGGGGGTATCTTTTAAAAAAGATGAGGCGAGTGCCTGCGCCGCTGTTGAATCGCATTTATTTGTTTCGAAGTTTTAAAGTATATACGAAATACCAAATACGAAATTTATGTTTATTGGCGAATATAGCCACAATTTGGATAGCAAAGGCAGAATTGCCGTACCGGCTAAATTTAGGAATATGCTGGAAAAAGGGGCAGTTGTCACGAAAGGACTGGATAACTGTCTTTTTCTGTATCCAAAAACCAAATGGGAAGAGATAGCGCAAAAATTCGCCAATTTGCCGGTTAGCCAGGCCAAGGCCAGAGCTTTTGCCCGCCATATGCTGGCCGGGGCGATGAATGTTGAGTTTGATAACCAGGGCCGAATAAATTTACCTGAATATTTAAGAAAATTTGCTAATTTGAAAAAGGAAACCATCATTGCCGGCTTGTTCGATCGGCTCGAGATCTGGGATGAAGCGGCCTGGAATAAATATAAAACAGCGACTGATAAAGATTCTGGCCAGATTGCTGAAGCTTTAGGGGAACTTGGGGTATAGAAGATCTGTGAATATAATCCGAATGCTACGAATGTCAATCCGAATCTACAAATGACATCCGAATTATCCGAATAGGTTTATTATCCATTCGGATGATATTCGTAGATTCGCCGAAAATTCGTAGATTCGAATTAAATTTTATGGAGTATCAACACACCCCGGTAATGCTAAAAGAGGTAACGGAATATCTGAAACCCGAACCAGGAGGATATTTCATTGATGGCACGCTGGGCGGCGGCGGATATACCGAGGCATTGTCGAAAATTATCGGGGCGGACGGAAAAATTTTGGCAATCGATCTGGATCAACAAGCTATTGATAATACCGCCCGAAAAAAATTAAGCAACGTAGTTTTAGTTAAAGATAATTTTGCTAATTTATCGGCGATCATTGCCGAAACCGTGGAACCGGGAAAATTATTCGACGGGTTTGTTCTGGATTTGGGCCTTTCCTCGTTTCAGCTGGCCGATCTGCGACGCGGTTTTTCTTTCCGAGAAGATTCTCCGCTGGATATGGCTTTCGCTTCCGATGGCGGCGATCACAAAACTCGGGACCTCGTAAATAACTGGCGCGAAGAGGATCTCCAAAGGATAATTTTCGCTTACGGCGAAGAAAAAAATGCGCGGCGGATCGCCAAGGGGATCGTGGAACGCCGGAAATCCGGCCGGATCGAAACGACCGGGGATCTGGTGGAGATCATAAAAAAAGCTATTCCGCGCCGTTTGTGGAGCGCTAAAGTCCATCCGGCCACCAAAACATTCCAGGCCTTGCGGATCGCCGTCAACCATGAATTGGAAAGTTTAGAGAAGGTTTTGCCACAGGCAACGGCGGCCTTAAAAAGCGGCGGCCGTCTAGTGATAATTTCCTTTCACAGTCTCGAAGACCGGATCGTTAAAGACTACTTCAGACAGGAAAGCCGTGATTGCCTTTGCCCGCCGGAAATTCCAATCTGCCGTTGCGGCCATCTTGCCTCGATCAGAATAATCACCAAAAAACCCGTCCCGCCGAGCGAGGGAGAAATTGAGCTCAATCCGCGCAGTCGCAGCGCGAAGATGAGGGTGGCAGAGAAGATATAAAAAATTTTTGCATTGAAAAAAAACTTAAGATCATTCGTCGAACTTTAAAATCCGAAGCACAAAATCCTAAATCCTAAACAAATCCAAAGGTTCAAAATCCTAAATCTGAAACAATTTTTAATTTTTGACATTTGAATTTTTAATTTGTTTCGGATTTCGTGCTTAGAATTTCGGATTTAGCCATAGCCCTTGCATGCAAGTATTCCAAGGATTTAAGCAAATTTAATAATATATTTAAATAAAAACAAAAATAAAACCATGACACAAAAGTACGACGGGGTTTACTCCCAAAAAATCGAAAAGAACCAGCCGCAATGGATGAATATCAGAACCGTGAATTTTTTGTTGCTGACTTTAATTATCGCGGGCGCTTTGTATTATGTAACCGGAATCAATGATTTGGTGGTAAAGGGCTTCACCTTGCAGGAGTTGAAAGCAAAAGTCAACCTACTCCAGGAGGAAAACCAGAACTTAACGGTGCAAACCGCGTCTTTGCAGTCATACAATGATTTGGCTAAAAGGATTGCCGATTTAAAGATGGTGGCCGTTGACAATGTCGATTATCTAAAAGTCGGTTCCGGAGTGGCTATGGCACGATAGCAGAGAGCAGAGGAACAAAGAGCATAGAGCAGGGTTAATATTCGAGCCCGACATTACAAGCAAGCTTAATTAGTCGATTAGTTAATTGGTTAATTAGTTTTATTGCAAAAAAGTTTCGGCTAATTTTATTATCGAAGCCTAATTTTACTAAAACTAAGCACCTAATTAACTAAGCAACTAATGACATTGTTTATTGTTGAAAATCAAAAATTCGGACAATGCTAAAAAACAGGCGCGACAATCGAAATTCTGCCCACAATAATCGCATTAATATTTTAATCGCGATTGTTTTTTTATTCGGCGCTGCCATCGTCGGCCGGCTGTTTTATCTGCAGGTTTTAAAGCACGGGTTCTATCTGGCCGAAGCAAACAGCCAGCAGCAGACCGAAACCACTCTGATTCCGGATCGGGGAAAAATTTACCTTGAAGACCAGCCCAGTAAAACGACCGGCGAAGTTTTATATCCCTTGGCCACCAATAAGCAATTCGCCTTGCTTTATGCGATTCCCCGCGACATCAAGAGCCAGGCGGAAGCCGCGGATATCGCCGGCAAACTTTTTTTTGTCTTTGACGAGGCCAACGCGGGAAAACAAGTCGATGATAGCTTCGTCCAAACCGATCAGGCCGAGCTGGCGGCTGAGTTGGCGCCGACTGCTTCGCTGCCGGCGGACCAAAAGAAGATCCAGGCCGCCGAGATCACTCACCAATATAATTTGCTTCACGCCGATAAGACTTGGCTCGCTAACCGGGCCAAGAAACGCGATGAAGCGATCCAGAATATCAAAGACGCGGATATCGCCGCCTACCTGGCAATTTTAAGCCGGAGCGATTCGCAATACGCGCCTTTGGAAAAAAAAGTCAGCGAGGATGATTTGAAAAGATTCTACTCGCTATTCCTTGATCCGGACGGCCAACAGATAGTTTATGACAAATTAGAAATCAATAACGGCAAGGTCGAGGAAATACTTGCCGATAACAGCCAAAGAGAAATCCATCCCAACGGCATCTATCATTCAATGCAGACTTATCGTTTTTATCCGGAAAATGACGTCGGCTCGCAGCTCTTGGGTTTCGTGCGTTCGGATAATAATACGCTCACCGGAAATTACGGCTTGGAAGGTTTTTTTGACAAAGAGTTAGCCGGCGTCAACGGCTATATCAAATCGGATATCGGAGCCGGATCGGATGTCGGCATCCTTAACGGGCAGGAATACGTCAAACCGACCAATGGCTCCGACTTGATCCTGACGATCGATCGCTCGATTGAATTTTATGCCTGCGAACAATTGAAAGAAGCGGCGCAGCTGCATCAATCGGATTCGGCCAGCCTGGTGGCGGTCGATCCCAAAACAGGAGCGATCATCGCTATGTGCAACTGGCCGGATTTTGATCCGAACAATTATCAGTCAGTAACCGATATGAATGTGTTTAACGATCCGATCGTCTTCCAGCAGTACGAACCCGGTTCGGTTTTTAAAGCGGTTACCATGGCGGCTGCCTTGAACGAAGGCAAGGTCACCCCGGATACGACTTATGAGGATAAGGGATTTGTAATGGAAAAAGGTTGGAAACAGCCGATCAAAAATGCTGAAGCCGGCGCGCACGGAGTAGTAACTATGACTTACGTCTTGGAGGAATCTTTGAATACTGGCGCGATTTTCGCCATGCAGCAGATCGGCGCCCCGACCTTTGCCAAATACGTGCAAGCCTTCGGGTTTGGCGTGCGTTCCGGAGTGGAACTGGAATCGGAAAGTCCCGGCAATATCAACAATCTGCTGGTGAAGAAAATCAATGATCTGGACGCGGATACTGCTTCTTTCGGGCAGGGTTTGAGCACTACGCCCTTGCAAATGCTCATGGCATACGCGGCGATCGCCAATGGCGGCATGTTAATGAAGCCTTATGTGGTCAAAGACATTGTCGATCCTGCCGGTAACCGCGCGGAAACCAAGCCGGTTACAGTCCGACAAGTAATCTCTGAACAAACCGCCAATCTTTTAACGGGAATGCTGATCTCCGACGTCGAGAGCGGTAATTCGCAAAAAACCAAGATCTCCGGTTATTATGTGGCCGGTAAGACCGGCACGGCGCAGATCCCTGATAAGGGCGGCTATCTGCTTAATCAGACGATTCATACTTTTATCGGTTTTGCTCCGGCGGACGATCCGAAATTCGTTATGCTGGTCAAATTTGATAATCCCAAAGATTTCCCGTATGCTGATTATACGGCCACCCCGTTATTCAAAACAGTCGCCGATTTTATGCTGCAGTATTACCAAGTGCCTAAGGAGCGGTAAGCAGAAGTAAGAAGTATGAAGTTAGAAGTAAGAAGTTTTTATAAGATTTCTTACTTCTAACTTTTTACTTCTAACTTTCTAATCTATGTTTAAAAAAATAATATTATTAAAATTGAAGTGGCTGGCTAAAATGATTTTAGCTAAATACAAGCCAAAAATAGTCGGCATTACCGGCAGCGTAGGAAAGACCAGCACCAAGGATGCGGTTTTTTGCGTGCTCAAAACCAAATTCCGCGTCCGGGCGAGCATTAAGAATTATAACAATGAATTCGGTTTGCCGTTGTCGGTGATCGGGTCTGATTCGCCCGGGAAAAATTTTTTCGGTTGGCTGGCGGTTTTTTGGCAAGCTTATTGGCTGATCCTTTTTTTCGCCAAGGATTATCCCGAAGTGTTGATTTTGGAAATGGGCGTCGATAAGGTCGGCGATATGGATTATCTGACCAGCATCGTCAAGTGCGATGTGGGGGTGATCACGGGGATCGGCGAAGCGCATTTGGAAGCTTTTGGTTCGGTTGATAAGATCCAACTGGAAAAAGGAAAGCTGTTGAAAAAATTGGCCAAGAATGGCTGGGCAATCCTCAATTTTGACGATGAGAAGACTAAGGCGCTCGCCGCCGAAAGCAAAGTCCGGGTTTTGGGTTATGGATTCAATCCCGGCGCCGAAGTCAGCGGCAGTAATCTGCAATTCAAATTCGAAGAGTCGAGGAACTTGGATAATTTGCTCGGTCTGACTTTTAAAGTTAGTTATGAAGGTTCGATGGTTCCGGTGGTCTTACCCGAAGTCATCGGCGGCGGCGCAGTTTACGCGGCGCTGGCGGCGATCGCGGTCGGACTGACCTTCAAGATCAATCTGGTGGAGATTGCGGCGGCCTTGCAGAAATTCGTTTCACCCAAAGGTCGAATGAAATTGATCGACGGGATCAAGCATACTTTATTGATTGACGATTCTTATAATTCTTCGCCGCAATCTTCGCTCGCGGCGATTGATTTCATCAAGCGGATCGAAACCGACCAGCCCTTCCGCAAGATCGCCGTTATGGGCGATATGCTGGAATTAGGTACTTACTCTGAAGCCGGACATCGCGAAGTCGGCCGTGCCGTAGCTGTTGCCAAATTCGATTTGCTCGTCACGGTAGGCGAGCGGGCGAGAGAGATTAGCCATGGCGCCAAGGCGGCCGGGTTGGCTGATGATCAAATATTCAGTTTTTCTCATAACGCCGAAGCCGGTTTGTTCGTCCAGGATCGTTTAAAAGCCGGCGACCTGGTCTTGATCAAAGGATCGCAAGGCGCCCGGATGGAACAGGTCGTCAAGGAACTGATGGCAAATCCGCTCGAGGCCGGCATTCTGCTGGTTCGCCAGGGAGCCGAGTGGAGCGCGTAGGAACGCAATATTTTGCGTTCAAAATAAATCGCAGGAACGCAAGATATTGCGTTCCTACAGTTTTATATGTCACAAAATTGAAGTAAAACCGTTAATATATATGAACGAAGAAATGAGTAAAATCGAGCCGAGCGTACTGATGCAAAGAGCTCAGAATGGCGATAAAGAAGCGTTTGGCTTGATTTATGAGTCTTATTTTAGCCATATTTATCGGTATATTTATTTCCGGGTGCAGAGCAAGGCAGTGGCGGAAGATATCACTCAGACAGTTTTCTTAAAAGTTTTTGAAAAATTATCTTCCTATCGGGAAAAATCGCGACCGCCCTTGGCTTATTTGTTCACTGTGGCGAGAAATAAAGTAATCGACTATTGGCGGAAAAATAAACAGACGGTTCAAGATCCGGAAAAGGATCTGAGCAAAATTCCCGAAACAGTCGATTCGGCTGCTGAAATAATTTCGCGGACCATCGCCATGGAAAAGATCAGCGCGGCTTTGGAAAATATTCCCGGAGATCAGCGCGATGTGATAATTTTTAAATATCTTAACCAGTTATCTTATCCGGAAATCGCCAAACTGCTAAAGAAAAAAGAAGCGGCAATCCGAAAATTGGCCAGCCGGGGATTAAATAGTTTACGAGAATATTTTAAAGGAATTGATCTATATGACTGAAGCGGGTTGGGAAAAATTAATTGCGGATAGTTTGCGGGAAGCGGATCGGAATATTGCGCCGCGCCGCGAATTGTTGTCGGAAATTATCAAGTCGGCCGGGAAGCCCGCGATTTTAAGGCCGTCGATTCGCGCTAACCAAGCTTGGAAAATCTTTTCAAGTTTTTCTTTAGGCCAGCAAATATTCGCGGCAGTCGGAGCAGTAATGATCATCGCCGCTGTCCTGGTGTCACTGCCCGGAAATTTAAATAAGCTTAATCAATCTGCCACCAGTCAGCCCACGGTTAGCCAGGCTTCTCCGGCTCAACCTACGGTGATTGCGGCAGTTCAAGATATTAATAATGAAACGCCCACCAGCGATGATGTTGATGCGGCGGTGACCGCCATTTTAGCTTCCGTTTCCGATGAGGATTCAACGTTAACCAATGAGGTAAGCGATGAATCATTGTCTGATGACGACAGCGCGACGGTCAATAATTTAATCCAAAATTATGATCAAGATGAATTCTAGAGTGATCATTCCGGTCGTAGCCGGATTAGTGCTGGGAGTGTCGCTTTACGCTTCCGCGGCTCTCGCGGATACGGCCACCGGCACAAGCCCGGCATTGACCAAGCCGACTCCGCCGAAGACCACTTGTAACGTCTATTCGGACAAAGCGGCTAAAGCGGTGCAGAATCTGGCGAACAAACAAGCCAAGCTTGATTCCAATCGGGTAAAGCAGCTCTCCCGATTGAACATTAATCGCGCCACCAATGATCAGAAATTAGCGGACAGCCGTTTGAACGCCGATCAGAAACGGGCCGATGCCATTGCCAAGCTGGAAGGCAAGAATTTGACGGACGCTCAAAAAGCCGCCGTGACCGCTTTTCAGACCGCGGTTACCCAGGCTGTCGCTACCCGCCAGGCCGCCGTTGATGCCGCCATCGCCGCTTATCGGACGGCGTTAGATCAGGCGATCAGTTCTCAGGGAACCGGCATTAACACGGCGACGACCACTTACGCGGCTGCCGTGCAAGCGGCTTACGCCAAAGCCCTTTCCGATTGTCAATCTAATGTCGCTCCCAAGACCGTCCGCGCGAATTTGAATGCGGCTCTCAAGGCTGCCAAGCAAGCATTTACTGCCAGCCGCCAAAGTGTCACCAAACTTTCGGCGACCATCAGTCCCTTGGCTAAAACCCGCCAGCAGGCGATCACCGCCGCTGAAACCGCTTTTAAAACCGCTATTACTTCGGCCACCGCTACTTTGAAAGCGGCTTTCCCGGCCAAAACGAAAACAACGAAATAATAATTTAGAATAATCACGAAGAGGCCGCCCGGCCTCTTTTGTGTTGGAGATAAAAAAAGGAGTGTCGCTCTCGACACTCCGGCTATTTTGATTTGGGCAATGATTGTTATTCAGTTTTGGGAGCAGGCAATGCCTTGGCTATATCGATCATCGAGAAAACCTCGCCCTTTTTTCCGAGCTCCATCTGTTCACGGAGAAACAAGAAAGCCTGTTTTGCACCTTCGGCGTAAGGTTCGCGGCCATTGATGTTGTGAATGATTCGGAAGAACATGATGTCGCCGAGAGCCAGGATGTATGAATGCCATCCGTGGCCGTCAAGATATTTTTTCGCAACACCCATTTTGTATTGTTCATACTTATCACGAACCATCTCGATGCCTCCCTCGAGTATGGCGCCCAAAGCCTTGAAATATCCGACCATGGCTTTGGCCGTGCCGCTCGTTTCCTGACCCTTTGATTCCTGATGACTTTCTTTGACCTTCAGAGAAAAATCTTTGAAGGCGTTGGGAAAAGTCTCGGCGCCGTATTTCATCATGGCTTGCAGTGCCACCACTTGTAGGCACATATTCGGCGCGACAACCGCGCAGATTTCTGACCGCTTTACCAATTCCGTGATCTCGGCAAGATCGCCACCGACGGCTCCCAGGACAAAAGGGATTTTATAGGTACAGTAGAATTCCACATTGCTCCGGATGCTTTCCGCGCGCTTTTTAAGATCGGCTGACCGTGAAAAATCAATCACGTAAACATTCCATCCGCCGATTCTTTCTTGTTCCACGAACCAGGGCCATTTTTCGCGCTGAAGTAATCCGATCTTGGCGCCGCCGATCGTGACGGTTTTATCGGTTATTTCCGGCCCGGTAAAGGCGTTCCGCGAAAGGAGATAATTCTTCCAGCTGTCTTCCGCGGCCAATATTTTTTCTGCCGCCGCGGTCGGCATTTTCCCCGGCAAACCTGCGATAATAACGATTGGCCTGCTCATAATTTAATCCGCCTTTCTGGTTAATATTATTGATTGGAATGTACTAAAGTTATGACTTCGTAATATACCACAAATAACGGTTATGTCAAATGGCGGGGTGGATTTTATTTTTTGGCCGTGATATGATATTTTTAATGATTAGTATAAATATTTTTAACTAATATGAGAGGAATAATTCTTTCCGGAGGAGCGGGAACGCGTCTCCGACCATTGACCTATATCACTTCAAAACAACTTTTGCCGGTTTATAACAAACCGATGATTTATTATCCGCTTAATACTTTGCTTAAAGCGGGGATCAAGGAAATATTGATCATCGTGGCGCCGGAGCGGGCTGGCGATTATTCCAATCTGCTTGGTTCGGGCAAAGAATTCGGCGCGAAATTCACATATGAGGTCCAGGATGAGCCAAGGGGTTTGGCAGACGCGCTGATCATCGGCGATAATTTCATCGATCAGGAAAATATCGCCTTGATTTTAGGCGATAATATTTTTGAAGATGATTTTACCGACGAGATTAAGAAATTCAAAAGCGGCGGAAAAATTTTCGCCAAGCAAGTCAAAGATCCGGAACGTTTCGGCGTGGTGGAATTTGCCGGCAGCAAGGCCAAGCGAATCGTGGAAAAACCCAAGGAACCGGTCAGCGATTATGCTGTTACCGGATTGTACCTCTATGATTATCGCGCCGTTCAAGTTGCCAAGGACCTCAAGCCTTCGCCTCGGGGCGAATTGGAAATCACCGACGTGAATAATTGGTATTTGGAGAAAGGGGAGTTGGAAGTGGCCAAGATCAGCGGCGCCTGGCTGGATGCCGGAACCTTTGACAGCTTGCTGGAAGCGCAGAATCTGGCCAAGGAAAAATTGGCCGGAAAAATGGTGATATAATTGTCATATTGTCATATTGTCATATTGCTATATTGTTACGCTACGAAATTAATTAGCTGTGTATTGAAAACGTTGCGCAACAATATAACAATATAGCAATATAACAATAAATCCGATGAGAACATTAATTGGTTTTATTATTTTCGGCGACACCACGGCAAAATATCTGCCGTTTTTTTTGCCGTCGCTTTCCAATCAGACGGCCAAGGATTTTAAGATAATCGCTTTTAACAACGGTGAGGCGGATGATGCCAACGTCAGATATTTAAGAGCCAATTTTCCCGAGATCGAAATTATCGGCGGCGGCGTAAATCTCGGATTTGCCGCAGCTTATAACCGGATGATCGCCCGGGCTCAGCAAGATCGGGCTGATTATTTTTTAATGACTAATTCGGATGTCATATTTGAGCCGGATGTTTTGGAAAAATTGGCGCGGCGATTGGATGCCGACCAAGAGCTTGGCTCGGTTTGCCCGAAGATACTTAAATGGGGCTTTAGCGATAATAAAAAAACGGATATCGTCGATTCTTACGGCATCGGCTTGAAAAGCGGTTTGCGTTTTTTCGATGTCGGCCAGGGGAAAAAAGATGCTCAGCATTTTCGGTATTCGCGGATCATCGGTCCTTCCGGAGCTTGCGGATTATTCCGGATGGCGGCTTTGGAAAAAATCAAAGAGCAAGGAAAATATCTGGACGAGCGGATGTTTATGTACAAGGAAGATTGCGACCTGGATTACCGGCTGTATTTAATTCATCAGGAATCGGCTTGCTTTCCCGAGGCGGTGGTTTATCATGACCGCACGGCGGCCGGAATCGGCAGCGGCGATTTGGCGGCGATTCGATCAAGAAAAAATAAAAGCCGCGAGGTCAAGCGCCAGTCGCTCGCCAATCAGCAGTTGATTTTTAAGAAATATTGGCACTTGCAGAATTTTATTTCCCGGCTGAATATATTTTTTTATCTCCTTAAATCATTTTTATACAGTTTGTTTTTTGAGCAATATCTTTTGTCCGTCAGCTTGACATTTTTTAAAAAAGGCAGTAAATTATAGCAAAATTTAACAGTCCAACTTTTTATCATTGGGAGGTCGTAATGGATTGTACCTTTAAGGCGGTTCCGCCGACGGACAATTTCTGTGTCAAACGGGAGACGGGAATCGATGAAAATTCGGTATTTATGAAATTAATCGAACCGATGGCTGTCGAGCCGGGCGAACGAATCCTCGCGATTGATACTGCTGGTAATGAATTGTATTTTGCCGCGCAAGGAGGCGAAGCGGTTAATGCTTTCGGTCCGGGATTGGTGCTGGTTTCCTTCTCGGATGAAACTTTGGTCCAGACCCTGCCCGAATCGGAAGCTGATCTGCTCGCGAGCTTTTGCGATCTTTTCCTTAATGTGGAAAAGAAACCGAAATCGGTTAAAAAAGCTAGTAAGGTAACCAAATAGAGGAGGGTAGCAGTTTGACTTTTGAACGACGCAACCAGTGCAACAAGATATCAAACAGAAAAGCTTTTTTAAGGCCAAAGGTGGTAGTCCGCAGCCGGCAAAATATCGGTCTATCTCCGGCCGGTATGAAAATGGCCGAGATTCCGGTCGATCGATCTGCCAAAAAAAGTTGGCGTTAGCGACAGGGGCGATCAGTACGCCCCTTTTTTGTTGGCATCTTGACTTTTTCTTGATTTTTACTATAATTATAATCTAGCTTATCAGAGCTATTTTTATTTAAATAAATTACATATTTTATGGCTAAAATTGCCGTGATCAAGACTGGCGGAAAACAATATAAAGTTACCGATGGTCAGTTGCTAAACATTGAAAAATTGGAAAAAAAACAAGGCGATAAGGTTAAATTCGAAACCCTTTTGATCGCCGACGAAAAGGATTTGCAAATCGGCAAACCCGGTTTGGGCGAGAAAGTCGAAGCTGAAGTTATCGAGCAGGGCCGCCACGATAAGATTGCCGTGGTCAAGTTCAAGAACAAGACCCGCTATACCAGGAACCGCGGCCATCGCCAACCGTTCACCAAAGTTAAAATTACTGCCATTGCCTAAACAATAAAAGCAGGCCCTAGAGCCTGCTTTTTTAAATGGAGGCAATGTGATAAAATAAAAAAATAAATTATAAAAAGCGATATATGATTGAATTAGAAAAAACATATTTAGCAAAGTTTTTGCCACCCGACTTAGTCAACAGCGATTATTCAGAAATGCTCGACGTATATTTGCCAATCTCAAGCAGCCATCCGCATTTAAGGTTGCGAAAGAAGGGGGATAAACTCGAAATTACTAAGAAGACGTTGGTTGATCGGGGAGATGCGTCTAAGCAGCTTGAGCAGACGATTATTTTAGAGCCAGAAGAGTTTAACGCTTTAGTGCAGGTAAAAGGCAAACGAGTGAGCAAAAAAAGGTATCGCCTTAAACGAGAAAATCGTATTATCGAAGTTGATGTATTTCAGGATGCTTTGGCTGGTTTGGTTTTGGTTGACGTGGAGTTCGATTCAGTTGAAGAAAAAGAAAAATTTCTCATGCCGGATTTTTGTCTGGTTGAAGTGACTCAAAAAGATTTTTTGGCAGGCGGAATGCTTTGTGGAAAAAGTTATGGCGACATTGAAGCGGAGCTGAATGAATGTGGTTACAGTCGGCTTTAATTTTCTGTTATATAGAATGCGAATTTTTTTAATTGGTTTTTTTGTTAATTTATAATCTTCCTTATAGCGCGCATTGGGAAATTTCCGTAATCACGCAGCGTAGAAGCCGTGCAAAAGTTGCGTTGTCCGAAGCCCGCTTCATTATTATAAAAATTATAAATAAAGGCGGGCAAGAATAGCAATTTTGCTAGGCTTCCTAGCGGAGTGATAGGAAATTTTCCCTGCGCGCAGTTTTTTGCGCTACTTTTTCTAAAAAAAGTAGCAAAGATTTTGAAATAATGTCAGGAATATACCCACCCCGCCTCGCCGGGCTCGGCACCCCTCCCAAGAGGGGATTTTTAAACTTCATTTCTGTTCTTTAAGGCGTTATTCAAAGTTATTTCGTCCGCGTATTCGATATCCGAACCCATCGGCAGGCCGCGGGCTAGACGAGTCGTTTTTATTTTGAGCGGTTTGATTATTTTGGCCAGATACATCGAAGTCGTTTCGCCTTCCAGGGTGGGGGAGAGTGCTAAGATAACTTCTTTGATTTTTCCCTGCTTAAGGCGAGTTTCCAGCTTGGCAATGTTGGATGTTTCGACGCTGACGCCGGTTTGCGGGCGCAAGTTCCGGCCCAAAAGAAAATATAAGCCGTTATATTTTTTGGTCGTTTCGATGGCGAGCATTTCCGGTTGCGTGGCGATCACGCAGAGTGTCGAAGCATCGCGAGCCGGATCAGAGCAGAGCGGACACGGATCAGTCTCGGCGACTGCCAAACAAGTACTGCAAATCTTTAAATTTTTTTTCAGGCTGACGATGTCGGTGGCGATTTTAGTCAGAAATTCTTTGGGCTGTTTGAGCAGATAAAAAGCATACCGTTGCGCCGTTTTCGGCCCAACGGTAGGAATCTCCGACTTAGATCATCGATCAAATTTTGAATAGCCTGGGGGAATTTCATTAAAGTATGCGAATATCGCGAATTAATCGCGAATACTGCAAAAAATACGATATAATGACTC
The DNA here is from genome assembly GCA_963747695.1 of Candidatus Falkowiibacteriota bacterium. Classification (GTDB taxonomy): domain Bacteria; phylum Patescibacteriota; class Patescibacteriia; order Patescibacteriales; family WJLG01; genus JAQTUZ01. Next base: position 81,804 of record CAVVFV010000012.1, read on the forward strand.
GAAGGAAATATGTTATTCGCGGTTTTCGTGGCATTCGCGTTTATTCGTAGATTCGCATCATTATTACATTCCGGGTAGTCCGCCCATCGCTCTCATTTTTTCCGCCATCACCCGCTGCGTTTTTTTGACCGCGTCATTAATGGCGTCGGGTAATTTTTTTTCCAATTCGTCCTTAGTCATTTCCTTTTCCAGGGTAACGGCCGAGACATTCATATTGCCGTCCATCACGATCTTGATTCCGTTCTTCTCGGCAGTAATCGTCTCCGCTCCCAAAGCATTTTGCAAAGTCTTGGCCTTGCTGCGCAAGTCTTTGAGTTGCTTTAATTTTTCAAACATAAATTAGGTACTTAGTTGATTAGGTACTTAGGCCTACCTATTCAAGCTCATTTATTTTATAATCTTTACGCATTAAATTATGAGTTCGTTTATTAAAATAGAAGAAATTATCCATACTACTACTAAGTACCTAATATACTAAGTGCCTAATTAACCAAACTAGAATTCCGGCACTGCTTCGCCGTAGTCCTGTTTTTGTAGATTTTTAAAGCTGACGGTATCGTGGTCGAAGAAGAGATTGACCGAGCCGGTCGGGCCGTTGCGGTGTTTGGCCACGTAAATTTTCGCCGAATTCTTATCTTCCTCCGTCAAAGATTCGAAATCATAACCGCGGTCGGCGGCTTTGCGATAAACGAACATTACCACGTCGGCGTCCTGTTCGATCGAACCGGATTCGCGCAAGTGGGAAAGTTTCGGGATGGCCGGTTTTTCCAACTCAACGGCGCGGGCTAATTGTGAAAGCGCCACCACCGGGACATTCAGCTCTCTGGCAATTCCCTTGAGACCGCGAGTGATTTCGGCGACTTCCTGGACGCGATTATCGCCGTATTTGCCCCGCCCTTCCATTAATTGCAGATAGTCGACAATGATCAAGCCCAAGCCTTTGTCCATCTTCAAGCGGCGGGCCTTGGCGCGGATTTCCATAATTGAGGTGGTGGCCGAGTCGTCGATGAAGATCGGCGCCTCGGACAATTGTCCCATCGCTTCGCCGATCCGGGCAAAATCATTGTCATCTTCACGATCGGACAATTTGCCGGTACGCATTTTCCATAAAGAAACTCCGGCCTGGGCGCAAAGCATTCTGTCGACCAATTGCTCTTTGCTCATTTCCAAAGAAAAAACTCCGACCGGTTCGCGGCTTTTAACCGCCACCTGCCGGGCAAAATCCATCGCCAAGGAAGTCTTGCCGACCGAAGGGCGCGCGGCCAGAATGATCAGATCGGATTTCTGCAAGCCGGCCAAAAGCTTGTCCAAGTCGGTGAAGCCGGTGGGCAAGCCGCGCAATTTTCCCGATTGTTTGTGCAATTCGTCGATGCGTTCGAAAGCTTCGGTCAGAAGATTATCGATTGAAACAAAAGCGGTCTTCGAATAATTCTGCGAGATCTGAAAGATCTTTTTTTCCGTTTCGTCCAAGATCAGATCGACATCCTCGTCTTCGTTGAAACTTAAGTCGGAAATTTCGCTGGCTGCTTGCTGCAAACGGCGCAAAGTCGCTTTATGCTGGATGATCTTAGCATAATTTTCCACGTTGGAAGCGGTGGCGACGAAATTGGAAAGCTGGGCCAGATAAGTCCGGCCGCCGATCGCCGCCAGCTTCCCTTTGGCGTCGAGACGGTTGGACAATGTCAAAATATCGATCGGTTCCTGACGGGAAAATAATTCTTTGATCGTTTCGTAGATGATGAAGTGCGCGTCTTTGTAGAAATCTTTTTCCGAGAGCGTGTCGACGACCTTGACGATCGCGTTTTTTTCCAAAAGCAAACAAGAAAGCAGGCACTGTTCGGCCTCGATGTTTTGTGGCGGCAATTTACCGATGATATTCTGCTCCGGCATAGATTCTCGCTCTTAAAATGATTAAATAATATTATCTCATTGCGGTTGATTTAGCAAGCGCGGAAAATGCACATTTAATCCACTGCTTCAGGCGATATTTTCCGGTATACTCGACCTCAATTCACGATTGACAGGATTAATGAGGAATGGTATAACGGTATTACTATTTTGAATCTCGATCTTTAAAACAAGGGGGAAATATGGCGGGATCATACAAAGCCAAAAGATTGTTGAGAGATGACGATAATATGCTGGAACTGAAGGCCGAAGGCGCGCTGTTCTGCGTGAAAGATGAAAATGTGGGTCTGCTCGTCGCTGAAAATGCCAGCGGGATATCAGTAATGGCCGGAAGAAATGGCAAGATAACGCTTTGCGGACAAAGTCAAAATTTACGTAATCTGCTAAACGCGATCGGTCCGCACCGCATCAATCTTGCGCCCCTGCAGACGTATACCGACAAGAGAAAATAACCTCGAGCCGGGACGCCCATTTAAACAAGGAGAAAGAAAATGGATCAAGCAACAAGCATAAAAGTCGAAAGTCTGAAAAGAATCAAAGGCACGCATTATGGCCTGACCATCAACAAGCTGGAAGGCAAAGAGGAAGTTAAGGTCTGGGCAGGGTGGGACGGGATGGTTATCCTTAAGGTATTGGGGGATGCAGAATCCGTTTTCGCCGCAATTCAGCCGGATAATTCGGTAATGCTTTGGGGGACGAAAGAGAAACTGCGCGATCTGCTTACCTCAATCGGTCACAATGTGATCGAGGATCTCGCGTTGTCGGATCACTAACGAGTTTCGATCGGATAGAACTGTTTGCCAAGACAGTTCTTTTTTTGCTTTTATAGTCCATCGATAGTATAATTTAAATGAAACATCGGCCTATGTTTCATTTTAAGATTGGCCAAAAAAACAATTCCTGCGAATCAATGATAAATATATTTAAGAATAATACCTTTGCCAGAAACAGCGTGATTTTGTTCGCCGGATCGATCGCCGCCAACTTGATGAATTATTTTTTTCATCTGGCGATCGGCCGGATGGTCAGCGCGGAAATTTACGGCCAGACCGAATCGCTTATTTCGCTGATCGCCATAATTTCCGTGCCAGCGGCTACGCTTGGCCTCGTCGCGACTAAATTCGCGGCGGCGAGCAAGGCGGAAAATAATCCTTCCGGCAGCCTGGGGCTGATGAAATATCTTAACCGCCAAGTGGTCATTTTCGGTTTGCCGATTTTTTTGATTGCTTTGGCGCTCACGCCGCTCGTCGCCAATTTTTTAAAGATCGGCAGCCTTTGGCCTTTGGTGATAATATGGGCGCTGATGTTCTTGTCTTTTTTCAGCGCGATTAATCTGGGAATCTTGGGCGGCTGGCAAAAATTCGTCGCGGTCAGCTGGAACGGCGTCATCGGGACGCTGGGCAAACTGATCTTTGGCGTTGGTTTGGTCGGTTTAGGTTTCGCATTGAATAGTATCGTGGGCAGTTTCTTGATCGGCGGCGTGATCGCTTATGCCGCTTCTATCATAATGCTGAAATTTTTAAAAAAGGGAGCGGGTGAGGTTAAAGGCAGCGGGATCAGCGGCATTAATTTTTCATCGGTTAAAAGCTATGTCTTCCCGGCTTTTGCCGGCAGTCTGGCCATCAACCTGCTGGGTAATATCGATATGATTTTAGCCAAACACAATCTTGACTCGGTCTTGGCGGGCGGTTACGGCGCGCTGAACGTGATTTCCAAGATAATTTTTTTCGTCACCGGCATCCTGGCTTCCGTGCTTTTCGCTATGGCCGCCGAGCATGCCCATAAAAAAACCGACTCCGCGCCGATTTTGAAAACAGCGATCTGGCTGACGGTTATTTTCTGTCTGGCAGCGACCGTTTTTTATTTTTTGTTTCCGCATTTGATTCTGGAGATATTTTTCGGCGCCAAATATTTGGGCGTCGCCGCCTATCTGGGCTGGTTCGCGATCAGTGTTTCGTTATTTTCGTTGGCCAATCTGATCTTGCAATATCTGTTGTCGATCCATGAGACTAGGATCGCTTATTTTTTCCTGATTATTTCGGCCCTGGCCGCCGTTTTTATCTTATTGCTTGGCAAGACTATTTTTGCTATCTTGATTATGATCAGCCTGAGCAATCTGGCCGGTGTTTTGATTGGCGCGATTTTTCTGTATCGTAAGCGATTTTCCGCGATAGTCGAGGAAACTACGCCGATAATTAATTACATTGAATAAACGTGAATTATATGAATGAGAAAAAGTTGATTTCTTTGGTTGTGCCGATCTATAACGAAGAAAAAAATATCAACCTTTTTTATCAAGCTTTGTCCGGAATTTTAAATAGTTCGGCGGCGAATTTTGATTGGGAATTGATCCTGGTCAACGATGGTTCAACCGATCAAGGCGCGGTCTTGATCGAGCAATTGGCGCGGACCGATAAGCGGATAAAATATTTGGAATTCTCCCGCAACTTCGGCAAAGAGATCGCGACGACCGCCGGTTTGAACAATGCCCGCGGCGCGGCGGCGATTATGATCGATGCCGACCTGCAGCATCCGGTCGAACTGATTCCGGAATTGATCGCCAAATGGCAGAGCGGCGCGGAAGTCGTGATCGGCGTGCGCAAAAGTAATCGGGGCGAGGGGATAGTTAAGAAACTCGGTTCGGGACTTTTTTATCAGATCATCAATAATATCGCGGAGATAAAAATCATTCCCCAAGCCACCGATTTTCGGCTGATCGATCGCGCCGTGATCGATGAGTTCAACCGCTTCAGCGAAAATAACCGGATGACCCGGGCCTTGATCGATTGGCTCGGTTTTAAGCGTGATTATATTTATTTTGACGCCCGCGAACGGACCGACGGCCAGGCCAAGTATGGTTTTTGGAAACTTTTTCATCTGGCGGTTTCCAGTTTTGTCTCCTTAAGCCTGTTGCCTTTGAAATTGGCCGGTTATCTGGGCATCTTGATCGTTTTTTTCTCCGGCATTTTAGGAATATATATCCTGTTCGGCAAATATGTTTTTCATCTGGCTAACCCTTCGAGTTTTTCCGGCACAGCCCAGCTCGGTATCTTGATCATCTTTCTGGTGGGCATAATTTTAATCTCCCTGGGCTTGATCGCTTTGTACATCGCCAACATCCACGGCGAAGTCACGCACCGGCCGCTTTATGTGATCAGAAAAAGAAAATAAAATTAGATCGTAGGAACGCAATATTTTGCGTTCAAATCATTAGAACGCAAAGTATTGCGTTCCTACCATTATGGTTAAATACAGTTTTATCATTCCGGTCAAAGAGATCAATGATTATATCCGCGAAGCGATTCCGAAAATTTTGGCGATCAAACGCGATGATTTTGAGCTGATCATTTATCCCGATATGGTCAGCGTTGAAAAATGGGACAAGACCAAACAGATTCCGGTGGCGGGCGGACCGGCGGCGAAAAGAACGCACGCGATCAAAGACGCGGCCGGTGAGATAATTATTTTTATCGATGACGATGCTTATCCGGCGGAAAATTATCTGGCCGTCTTGGACGAAGATTTCAAGGATGAAAAAGTCAAAGCCGTCGGCGGACCGGCGATCACGCCACCCGAGGACGGTTTTTGGCAAAAGGTTTCCGGCGCGGTTTTCTTGAGTTTTTATTCGGGCGGCAATCCGGAACGCTACGCTTCCCGGGGAGGAAAATGTTCCGTCGACGATTGGCCGAGCGTTAATTTTGCGATCCGGAAGGCGCCTTTTGCCGAATTGGGCGGATTTCAAAGCGAATTCTGGCCAGGAGAAGATACCAAATTGTGCCACGATTTAAATAATAAGTATCCCCAAAGCATAATCTATGATCCGGCGCTTGTCGTTTATCACCACCGCCGTCCCGGCCTTTTGCAACATCTCCGGCAGGTCGGCGCCTATGGTTTGCACCGCGGTTATTTTGTCAAACATTATCCGGAAACCTCTTTAAAATTAAAATATTTTCTCCCAGCGTTATTTTTAATTTTCATCATCATTGGCGCTCTTTTAAGCCTGATTGATCCGTTTTTCCTGATGATTTATTTATTCGGCTGGCTGGCTTATTTCTTGGCTTTGGCCAAAGCCATCCGCGATATCCGTCGCTCCGAAAAAAATCCGCTGGTCATCGCCAACGCAGTTTATTATATTCTCCTAACCCACTTGACTTACGGGTTTTATTTTATCAAAGGTTTGATATTTACGAAGGAGTTGAAAAGTAAATTACGATAAAAAATCCCCCTCTCGAGATGGGTGTCCGCCCCGGTTTGTCCGCCTCGGACGGAGCCGAACGGGGAGGTTTAGAAAAAAAGTCCCCTCCACGGGAGGGGTGGACAGTCCCTGACTGGACGGGGAGGGTCTATTCCTGACATTATTATATTATTTTAAATAAGTCGGAAGGAATAATAATTTTAATATATTTACGTTTGCCTAATGAAAAATAAAGAATCAGGAATAATAATAGACCCACCCCGCCCTCGCTAATCACTCGGGCACCCCTCCCGTGGAGGGGACAAATTTAATTATGAAAATCGCTATTTCTTTTCCGCCGCTAGAATCGCCCAAGGGCACGCCGCTCTTGACGCAGAACCGCCAATTCCAATGGTTCAATAGCCCTACATATATCTATCCGGTCATTCCGGCTTATTTGGCGACTTTATTGAAGCAAAACGGTCAGGAAGTCATTTGGGACGACGCTATCGCCGAAGGTTTAAGCTACGAGCAATGGCAGAAGAGAATAATTGAGCAAAAGCCGGACGTCGTCGTTATGGAAACAAAAACCCCGGTCATAAAAAGGCACTGGCAGATTATCAATCAATTAAAAATTAAAAATGAAAAATTAAAAATTATTTTAGTTGGGGATCATATTACCGCTTTGCCGGATGAAAGTTTTGCTAATTCTCAGGTTGATTATACGGTCGCGGGCGGGGATTATGATTTTATCGTTGCTTCGATCATCAAAAAATTAAATAATCAGGGCGAGATGGAAGGCGGAGTTTATTGGCGCGAAAACGGATTAATCAAAAATTCAGGTAGCTATGATCCGAAAAAGCATTCGCTCGACGAATTGCCGCTGATTGACCGCGAGTTAACGAAATGGAAATTATACGCTTACAAAAATGGCAATTTTAAATACACGCCCGGAACTTATCTGATGTCCGGCCGGGATTGCTGGTGGGGAAAATGTACCTTCTGTTCCTGGACCACGATGTTTCCGGGAAATTGTTTCCGTGTCCGTTCGGCCAAATTGGCTCTTGATGAAGTCGGGCATTTGATTGATCTCGGCGTCAAAGAAATTATGGAAGATTCCGGCAGCTTGCCGATCGGCGCCTGGCTGGAAGAATTCTGCCAGGGTATGATCGATCGTGGCTATAATAAGAAAATTACGTTAAGCTGCAATATGCGGCTCAATGGCATCAGGGATGAAAAAATCTGGCAATTGATGAAGCGCGCCGGTTTCCGCTTTGTCTTGTTCGGTTTGGAATCGGCCAATCAGGCCACGCTGGATAAAATAAATAAAGGTTTGAAAGTCGAAGAAATCGAACCTGGTTTAAGAATGTGTAAAGCCGCCGGACTGGAACCGCATATCACCGCGATGATCGGTTATCCCTGGGAAACTTATGCTGATGCCAAGCGAACCGTCGATCTGGCCAAAGATTTATTTAAAAAGGATCTGGTGGATACTCTGCAGGCGACAATTTTGATTCCCTATCCGGGCACGCCGCTGTATAATTATTGCCAAGAGAATGATTTGTTGAATTTCACCGATTATGATAGGTTTGATCAGCGCGAGCAAGTGATGAAAAGCCCGCTCACCACCGAGCAGGTCAAAGAATTAACCCAAGGTTTATACAAATCTTTTCTATCTCCTAAATTCATTATCAATAAAATTTTATCAATCCGCAATTTCGATGACATAAAATTCCTCTGCCGCTCCGGCCTAAAAGTCCTTGGGCATTTAACTGATTTTGGGAAATAAAAATTTTTCACCTCCTTTCTCCCACTCCTCTGGCGCTCCGAGGGACAGGCAAGGATAGGCGTAGGGACAGTTGCTTTTTTGTCATCCCGAGTGCCGCGCGAGGGATCTATTTCCGAGGACAGGGATTATCTACGAAAAATCCTACCGTTGATTGCCGCAAATATTTTTGAGATTATTGTTTGATAAATTGAAATATATGCCTAATCCTTCAGTAAGCATTGTCATTCCCACCAAAAACGAAGAAAAAAATATTGAGAACTGCCTGCAATCAATCCAGGCACAGAGTTATTCCAATCTTGAAATCATCGTTATTGATAATAATTCCGATGATAGAACCAAAGAAATCGTCTCTTCGTTTTGTCATTCTCGCGCCGGCGGCTTGCCTGCCGGTCAGGCAGGGAATCCAGGATGTCCGCCGGTAAGTTTTTTTAATTATGGTCCCGAGCGATCAGCGCAAAGGAATTACGGCCTGATTCAAAAGGCGAAAGGGGAGTATGCCATGTTCCTGGACGCCGATATGACTTTATCGCCCGATTTAATAAAATGTTGTGTGGAATTTATCACCAAGAGCAATTGCGTCGCCTTACATATCAGCGAAATAGTTTTAGGTAATAGTTTTTGGTCACGAGTCCGCCGGTTTGAAAGATCCTTTTACGATGGTACAGTGATTGACGGCGCCCGCTTTTTCCGGCGTGATGTTTTTGCTCAAGTTGGAGGATTTGATGAAACGATGAGCGGCCCGGAAGATTGGGATCTGGATAAGAAATTAAAACAAATCGGCACCACCGGCCTGGTTCCGTCTAACAATAACCAAGCGGTAATCTATCACAACGAAGCTGAGTTTGATCTAAAAAAATATCTAAGCAAAAAAAGTTACTATGCCGCCAGTTTTGCCGCTTATATCGATAAATGGAGCAAGAATGATCCGGATGTGCGTAAACAATTTAGCTTCAGTTACCGTTATTTTGGCGTTTTTTGGGAAAAGGGAAAATGGAAAAAATTGCTTGGCCATCCGATTCTTGCGGTGGGAATGTATTTATTAAGGGGGTTGGTCGGCGCGGCTTATTTATTGAAAAGGAATGACTAGATCGAAATTCAGTATTTTGATCCCTACCTACAAGGGTGCCGAACTAATCAAAGAAACTTTGGCCAGCGTTTTGTCACAAGGTTTTACTAATTATGAAATAATTATTCAAGAGGATGCTTCCGGTGATAATATTGAAGAAGTTATCAAATCTTTTAATGACCACCGCATCAAATTTTTTCGCAACCAAAAGAATCTTGGCTATTCGGTAAATTTGGAAGCGGGACGCAAAAATTGCCAGGGCGATATTTTATATTTGATGGGCCAGGATGATATTTTGGGCAAGGGTGCGTTGCAGGATACTTATGAAGTCTTTGCCAATGACGAGAGTATCGGCGCCGTCACCCGGCCGTATTATTGGTTTGATCATGATGTGATGGTTCCCGTTCGCGCCAAGGCGCAAATGAATCCGGAAAAAAATGAGGTAGTCCACATTACCGTCGGCGCTCCCAAAGTCATTGCCGTTTTTAAAACTCTGGATCAATTATCCGGTTTGGCTTATCGGGTAAAATATATAGGATAGGGGATTCCATGCCCATTGTTTTCCGTGCCACGACTATTCCTTTGCCGCCATTTTCAAAAAACACCATTCGTTTTTGAAGGATTATAATATTGCGATTAGGATTGGCAGCAGCCAGACGCGGCACAATTCCTCCAACTACAAAAATCACCACTTTAAATTGGTTTTAAATGTTCAATAGTAGTGTTGCCGAGCCGGAATTCGCAGACCTAAGAAAAGAATGTATTAAAGATTTTGTGGCAATAAATTATGTCGGCTTAGTACAGTTGAGGAATTACGCCCGTCTGAGAGTTTTTTATAGAGAAATTTGGTATTTATTGAAATATCGCTGGCAGAATATTTATAGCGCGGGATTTTGGTTTTTTAGTGCGGGTTGCGCTATCATTCCGCCTCAATTATTGATTCCACTGGTAGACTGGTATAAGAATAAAATCAATTCTAAAAAATTAGAGCATATAAAATTTCAATTCCGATCATGAAAGATTTGATTAATAAGCTTCACCAATCGAAATTTCTGGGAAGAATATTCCACACGCTTGATTATTGTCTACAGAATGAATTAAAAGATTGTGGCCCGTATTTTAGATTTGGGCTGCGGGCCGTCATCTCCTTTGCAGCATTGCAAAAACATCAAATATTCCGTCGGTGTTGAAGCTTTTCCGCCGTATCTTGACGTCACGAAAGCCAAAGAGATCCATACCGAATATCTGGCTAAAAAGATCGAAGAAGTTGATTTTCCGGAAAAAAGTTTCGACGCCGTTATTATGATCAAAGTATTGGAACATTTGCCGGAGAAGACGGGCTTAGAGATGTTGAAAAAAGCGGAAAAATGGGCCAAGAAAAAAGTGATTATTTCTTCCCCCAACGGATTTATTTCGCAGAAGGAGGTGGATAATAATCCTTTGCAAAAACATTTAAGCGGTTGGGTCTTAAAAAAATGATTTATTTGGGGTTTAAGTGCCGCGGTTTGGCGGGATTTAAATTTTTAAGGCGAGAAGTTCAAAATGATAATATGGCCGACGAGCTCACTACCTCCATTAGATTTAAACCGCGATTTTTTTGGTTTTGTGTTGCTTCCATCGATCAAATTATTTCTTATCGCGCTCCTTTCCTGTCTTTTGAATTATTTAGCGAAAAAATATTAAAAAATGAGCAATAAAAAAAAGATATTATTTATTGCCAATAATAATGAAGGTTTCGGCCTGAGCGGCGGAGATCGGATTTTTGTAGAATTGATCAGAAATTGGGAAACAAAATTGGATATAGTTTTGGCGGGATCGGCCGAGGCGATGTTGATAGCTGAAAGATATGGCCTATGGGGGGTAAAAAAAATCCTTATCGATAAAGCAAATATTTCCAAAAGCCATACCTCACTTTTAAATCTGTTAATTCATACGCTTCGCAGGACCTATAAATCAGTTAATTTTATTAGAATTAATAAATCGGTAATAAAGGAACTTGACTTCATTTATTCGGTTTCAGATTTTTTACCCGACTTAATTCCCGCTTTTTACGCAAAATTGATTAATAGGAACGTCAAGATTATCGCGGGTTATTACTTGTTCGCTCCTTTTCCGCTTTCCAGTATGACTCCTTACAAGGATGGAAATCGTATTAGGGGTTTTTTATATTGGTTGATGCAAAGACCGACATATTTTTTAGTAAAAAAATTTGCTGACTTTGTTTTAGTGACGTCAGAGCCTGATGTTAAGAAATTTTTAACAAAAAAAGAGATGGAACGAAAATTTTTGCTATTCAAGGCGGAGTTGATGTTACTAAATCAGAAGAATATTTCAATAGTGGCAAGATAATACCGCAAAATAAAAAAAAATATGACGCTTGTTTTGTTGGGAGGTTTCATTATCAAAAGGGAGCGGTTGAGCTGGTTGATATCTGGAAAAAGGTTTGCGAAAAGAAAGAAAACGCAAAACTGGTTATGATTGGCGCTGGATCTTTAGATAATCCAATTGAGAAATCCGTCAACGTAAAAATCAGACAATATGGATTGATGAATAATATCGATATATTTGGTTTTAAGGACGGACAGGAAAAATTTGAAATATTTAAACAATCCAAGATAATTCTTCATCCTGCCACGTATGATAGCGGAGGGATGGCAGCAGCCGAGGGCATGGCATGGGGACTGCCAGGAGTTTCTTTTGACCTTGAGGCTCTTAAGTCTTACTATCCTAAAGGCATGTTAAAGACCGAACTTCGCAATGTTGAAGAATTTGCAAACAACATTATCGAATTACTTAATAACAAAGATTTGTATGAAAAAACTTCTATGGACGCACGTAGTTTGATCGTTGATTTGTGGGATTGGAAAAAAAGATCGGAATTTATTTTAGATCAAATTGAATTATGAAAAATGAAAATCCTTATGTTTCCGGAACTTACTATGAGGAAACTTATCAGCTTAACAAGATGAACCTTAAAACGTCTACTAAATGGATGTCTAATTATTTTAAAGTCGTTCGAAGTATTTTTTCTAAAATTTTAATGTTAAAAAAAAGTAAAATACTTGAAATCGGTTCTGGGTTCGGGGGGTTTATTAATTTATTAAACGAACGGGGTTATTTGGATGTTACTGCATCCGATCTGTCTGAGAATATTTTTTTACGTGAAATTAACAATAATATGATCAAAATAGATTTGGAAAGTGACGAAAAAGTTGACAAACAATATGATATTATATTTGCATTTGACGTAATGGAGCACGTGAATAAAACTGATAAGGCAGTCACTAGAATTGGCCGGTTGCTTAATCCCGGTGGATTTTTTATTTTTTCTACACCGTATCCTTTCAAGAAGCATTTGCTCGATGATTATCACACTAATATGCAATTCCCAAATTTTTATGCAAATATTTTTAAACAGAATTTTTTTAAATTAATTGAAATGCAGGATGTTTCCTTCATTCCTTTTTTTTGGAGATTAGGGTTGCCTTTTTTTATCAAAGCTGTAATAAAGAATAAATTTTTTGTTTCCGAAACCTTTTTTGTATTTAAGAATGTCGGATAATCTATGTGCTTTAAACTATATAATATTAATAAAGTATGGTAAAACACAAACTAATTGAAGTGCTAGAAATATTTTATTATAAATATTCAATTTTCAGAACAAAAATGAGGTGTTGTTTTCTATTTCTGTTAGGTTTTAGAATGGGCAAGAGTACGATAATTGGTCGAAGCAACAAGTTTCCGTTACTCAATTTAAAAAATTTAAAAATTATGGACGATGTCCAAATTGGGGAATATGGTAAATTTTTTTTACCTGTAAATAATCGAGAATGTGAAATAGTTATTTGTGAAGGGGTGCATATTGGGGATCGGTTTACAATTTCTTGCAATAATAAAATTTTAATTGGCGAACATTGTCTTGTATCTTATAACGTTTCTTTGCTGGATCACGATCATTTTTTTCGATTAGATTCACACCCGACGGCTAGTGGGGTTACCAGGGGATCGCCAATTAGTATAGGCAACGATTGTTTTATAGGTAGCAATGCAACAATCCTTAAGGGGGTAAGTCTCGGGAGCCATTGCGTAGTAGGAGCCAACTCTGTTGTAACAAAATCATTTCCGGAAAATTCAGTCATTGCCGGAGTGCCGGCAAAAAAAATATATGAGCTACATCGTTGATGGTTATTTTATTAAATTCTTGAGAATATCGGATTCGATTTATCTAAAAAATCGATGCTATATCTAAATAAATATTTATTAAATTTCCAATAAGATACATGAAAAAAGTTTATTACTTGATGATGAATACAAGGGTAATTGATATGCTGATTATTGTATCGTTAGGCGCGATCACTATTGGTTGGTTTAAAGGCAACTATTTGATTTTTATAGGTGATCAGTATGTCCCTATTAATGTATTGAGTGATTTGAGGAATTATTTTTACAGCTCTTGGTTTCATTTTAATTCAATCGGTATCTCTAGCCCTCAAAGCGTGGCCGCCTTGCCATATATAGCATATTTCGCAATAATGAAAATTTTTGGTTTTTCATTAGTTGTTTCGCAGAAAATTTTGTATTTTTTCACTTTTTCTTTATGCGGATTGTCGATGTATTATTTATGTAATTTTATTTTTAAAAATAATAGAAGATTGATTTGTTTTTGTTCCTCGCTCTTTTATATGTTCAATTTTTTTTCGTTGTTTTCATATTGGCATACTGGTATAGCATCTGTCTATTTATATTGCAGTTTGCCTTTGATTTTAGGTCTATATATAAAATTGCTAAAGACCAAAAAAAACAAGAATATAATAATGCTTGTAATGGTGCTAAGTACTGTTCCGCTCTCGGCATTCTCTAATCCGGCAATGCTCATGATTACCTTATTGCTCCTTCTGGCCTATTTATTGTTTTATGTTATTCAGGAAAGAGAAATAAAATCAAATGTTCTTGAAGCTTTTAAAAATAGTCTATTTCTTTTTTTAATTTGGCTATTCATTAATTTGTGGTGGATTCTGCCGATGATTTTTTCCGTAAAAGACGGAATGGCTTCTGCCTCCGCAATCGGAGGACTGGCAGGCGTGTTTGATTTAGTTAGTTCGCAGACTAGTTTTCTGAATCTTTTTAGATTGTTCGGCTACTGGCCTTTCAATTCAATTAATTCAGCCGGTGATCCCTTTTTCCCATGGTCAAAGATATATGTAAGTACAATATTTATTTTTTTGGGTTTTTTTCCCTCGATTTTATTAATTGTTTCGATGATGAAAAAAAGGAGGAAAAAAAAACTATTATTTTTTAGCATATTGTTTATAGCGGGGTTATTTTTAATGAAAGGCAATCATGAACCACTCGGCTTCATTAATGATTGGCTGTTTGCAAATATTCCTTTTTTTGGAATATTTAGAAATCAGTATGAGAAATTCGGAATAATCGTGACAATGTGCTATTCGATTTTTGTCGGCATTGGGCTTGCATCTATTTACAATTTTTTCAAAAAGTACAGCTTTCAAATAGCAAGCGTTGTCCTTTTAATGCTATCCATATCGATGTTCGGAGTCTATATGTGGCCATTTTGGACTGGGGACGTTATTTATAGCGGAGGAGCCAATACTCCATCGGCGCACGTGAAAATTCCGAACTATTATTATAATCTTAAATTTTGGTCTGATAATCAAAAAATAGATTCTAAGGCGATATCATTGCCGCATCAAGAAGGAAGCGCTTATGATTGGGGACAAGGTTATTGTGGCAGCTACGATCCAACCGCCGAATTTTTTTCTAAACCCATAATTTCTGAAACGGTAAATGAAGGGAATTCTTCAACGAATTTATTTTTGAAATATTTGCTCGACTCTTTCTTGAATAAAGATAATTTTAGTGCTTTAAACATTTCCAGTTTGGCGAATGCCAAATATATAATTCTTCATAACGATTTGAATTACGATATAAACACGCCAACCAGGAGCATGAATAGTCAAGATATATTATCTAACCTATATCCGTTTAGTGATTTTTATTATCCGCAGAATTTTGACAAAATTAACCTTTTCGAGTTAAAAAATGATCATTTTTTGCCGCATCTATATACTCCTGATATTGTTATAACTAGTTCACGAGCGTCTGATACGTTGTCGGATATATTATCTCAACCAGGGTTTAATATCAGATCGGTGATATATTTTAATAATCAAGATATTGTTCGGGATAATTTGAATATCAATCAGAGCGTTGATTTTGGCCCTGGTCAGACGGGTCAAGAAACTGTTAACGGTACGCCCGTTATTGAATTCAAGAAAATTGATCCGACTAAATATGAAGTCGTCGTTCATCATGCCACGGAAAATTTTCCGTTGGTTTTTTCTGAATCCTTTCATTCAGGTTGGAAAGCCTATCTAGCAGATGGTTATAAAGTTAATAAGGTTGATAGCAGCAAGCTGTCGGATTACAAAATTTTAGACGGCAATGCCGACGATCAAGCGACGGCCGACGATGTAAAAGGTTTTATTGATCAGGGTTATATTTCGACGCTGGGAAATTTGCAGGAGAAAAATATCGCGCATGATAAATGGGTGAATAATAGGGACGTTTTGGATTATAATGAAAAATATAAGATTGATTTTATCTCGAAAGATTTTCAAGGTACCATTCAGAATGATAATCTTCCGAACGGAAATTTTTGGGATACTTGGTTCAAGAAGCCTCTACCGGAAGAGGATCATATTATGGTGAACGGCTATGCCAATAGCTGGTTGATTGAGCCGGACCAGATTTGCGCTCCGAACCAACCCCAGACCCCTGTGGAAGGAGAGGGGACGAACTCATCTTGCGTTAAGAATGCAGACGGCAGTTACGACTTTGAAATGATAATTGAATTTTGGCCGCAAAGATTGTTCTATATCGGATTAGGGATATCAGTGACAACATTATTGGGCTGCGTGATCTATTTATTTTATTTTCAGCATAGAAGAAGAAAAAAAAGCATTCATGGCGAAACAAATAAAATTGACAATTAAGATTCCTGACTACCAGGATTTGAAAAATTCCTTTTCAAAGTTTACCGGCAAAGAGGCGGCTGGTTTTGATGTTACAGTAAGAAAAATTTTCGGCGATATCATGAAAAAAAAATATTATTCGCTGGCCCTGGCGATGTTATTTTTTGTTTTATGGTGGCAGCTAAGCCTGACCGCGGCAATTTTTTGGATTTTGTTTTTGAGCTTTTTGCTTTATCAATGGGATTCTCGCGATATTGCCCTTCTTGCTTTGATATCCTTAGCTTCTTGTCCATTTTTACTTATCTTTAAAAAGGAAGCTTTGGCGGAACAGATGGCGATTTATGCTTATTATTTTTTGGTGATCACCGTAGTTTTGCAGATAGTTGAATACTGGGGAAGCCCAAAGGATGTTTCCGACAAACAGAGCGAGGACTAAAATGGATTTTTATTCTTGTAGAATTGCGTCTGCGAAATAGATCCCTCGCGCGGCGCTCGGGATGACAAAGGGAGGGCGTAATGGCAAGAAATTTTCACACACCCCGTCCGCCAGGTGCGGCCACCCTTCTCCCGCGCATCGCTTCGCTTTGCGGGGCAAGCGAGAGGGGAATATAAAATATGGCTAAAGAAATAAGAATAAGTATATTTTTTTTCGCGATTGCCGCGGTGATAATTTTGTGGCAGATGCTTTTACCGGGTTATATTCTGACCCTGGATATGGTTTTCGCGCCGCATTTGAATCTGGCTGCCTGGTTCGCCGCCGGAAATTTCTTGAACGGTTCGCCGCTGGCTTATCTGTTGGAATTCTTGAATCTGTTCTTATCGGGTTGGATAATCCAAAAAATAATTATCATCGCTCTATTTTTTTCGATCGGCTATCTGGCCTATGTTTATCTGCCGGTGCCGAAGAAAAATTACGCCCGCTATTTCGCGGCGCTTTTTTATTTAATTAATCCTTTTGTTTGCGAGCGATTTTTGGCCGGACAATGGACGGTCTTGGCGGCATATGCTTTTTTGCCGCCGTTCATCGCGGCGCTGATCAAATTCAATCGTCAGCCGCTTTTGGCCAATTCGCTTAAATTATTCGGTTGGCTGATTTTGATCAATATTTTTTCTCTGCATATTTTTGTGATGAGCGCGATAGTGTTGGCGGGATATTTTGTGGTTAATTTATTTTATAATATTGTCGGGAATAGACCCTCCCCGTCTTGCGCGGCGCAAGCCACTCCTCCCGGGGAGGGGACTGTTTTAATACTCGCACCGACTTCACTTCGCGGCAAATATTCGCTGGGCAAGGCCCGTCCTGGTGGTTGGTTGATAAAATTTTTAGTCGGCGGGTTGGTTTTCTTGGTGATTAGTTCTTACTGGCTGGCGCCTTATTTCTTAAATCAAAATGCCTCGGTGGTAAATAGTTTTGATCAATCCAATTGGACGGCTTTCCAGACTGCCGGCGATAAGCATTTGGGGACGGCGCTGAATGTCGCGGCGCTGTATGGATTTTGGGAAGAACACGAAAATTGGGCGGGCTATTTTATCTGGCCGAAGGATAATTATGTTTTTTGGTTGATCGCGACGCTGGCATTGTTTATTTTGATAATCAGCGGCATCGTTTGGGGGATAAAGAAAAAAAGAAAATTGGCTGTCGCGTTATTATTGATCGGCTTGGTCGGTTTTATCTTTTCTTGCGGAGTAGGAGACACTATTTTTAAAAACCTGAATTTATTTTTATTCAATCATCTTTCTTTCTGGCGCGGTTTCCGCGACAGCGAAAAATGGACAAGTTATCTGATTTTGGTTTACGCGATTTTCGCCGGTTGGGGAGTGATTTATTTAAATGAACTTTGGGAAAAGAAAGGAAAAGCTGGAACGCAAAGTATTGCGTTCCTACCGAAATATTTTGTCTGGCTGTTGATGGCGTTGGCGATTCTAGGAACCTATACCGAACTGGGCGGGTTTGCCCGGCAGTTGCAGCCGGTTTGGTATCCGTCATCCTGGTATCAGGCCAAACAAATAATGGATCAGGATAAAAGTGATTACCGGATTTTATTTTTGCCCTGGCATCTGTATTTTTCCCTGAATTTTAATCGACGCTTGATCACGGCCAATCCGGCTGAACAATTTTTCGGCACTAAAATAATCCAGAGCGGCAATATGGATCTGCCCGGAGCCTCTGGCGATTATATCGATCCGAAATTCGCCGCGCTGGATAAATTGATCAGCGATAATAATGCCGGTCCCGCCGCTGTTTTGGCGGCACTGCGGGCCGATAAAGTTAAGTATATAATTTATTTACCGGATGTGGCGGGCGAGGATCAATATCAGTATTATTTCATCAATCAAGCAGCAATCTTGCCAATATTAAATGAAAAAGATTTGACATTATTTACCGTTATTGAAAAATAAGGTATAATAACGGTCAGAGAGGGTAGCTGTGGATAACTCTATTTAGAAAATTCGCGATTTTTTTGTTATAAATAATATATTATTAAAAAGTAAAAATCTATGCTCAAAAAAGCGATCATTCTAAGCTTGGCCCTGGTCTCGGTCATTGGAATTTCCAGTGTGCTTGGTCAAGCAAAAATCAACGCTGCTGTGGCCAGTGTCGGCTATGGCGGAAGCTCCGCTCCGACCTCGGTTTCTTATTGCTCCAGCGTTGTTTACGGCGATTGGAAGCCGTGCGCCAACGGTTGGCAGTATCGCGATGTTTTAAGTCAGTCTCCCGCAAATTGCAGTTTAACCGCGGCGCAACAATCAGTCAGATCAATGGCTTGCGGCACGACTCCGGTTGGCGCGGTAACGCCGACGACTCCCGCCACTCCCGCTACGCCCCCTGCTCAAGTTACTTCGCCTGCCGTTCCGGCGACTCCTGCGCCGATGTATAAATTTACGCGCAGCTTGTCGATGGGTTTAAGCGGCGCGGACGTGATGGCTTTGCAAAAGTATCTCAACGCCAAGGGTTTCTTGATTGCTAAATCCGGTGCCGGCTCACCGGGCAAAGAAACGACTAAATTCGGCGCCTTGACCAGACAAGCTCTGATCAATTTCCAAAAAGCCAACAAGATCTCGCCGGCCGTCGGATTCTTCGGTCCGCTCACCAGAGCATTCGTCAGCTCTCACTAGGTCTATCACAAAATTCATTTCAAAACCGCGGTCCATCATCGGACTGCGGTTTTTTATCCCGAATATTTATCATCTTGCTGAAAAATGCTATGATTAATCGGTAATTTATGAAGCCAATCACCCGAGACAAATTTCAAACAAGCAAAAATAATCTTTTTTTCGGCAGCACGGCGGCCATCATCACCAATCTGGGTCTGCTGATCGGCCTTTATTCGGCGCCCAATGCCAGATTGACGATCATCGGCAGCATGCTGGTGATCGGCATTGCCGATAATATTTCCGACACGCTGGGCATCCACGTCTATCAGGAAGCCGAAGGATTGAAGAATGCCAAAGTCTGGCTCTATTCGCTGGGCAATTATGCCGCGCGCCTGGGCATTTCTTTATTATTTGTTTTTTACGTCGCTTTCCTGCCGATGGCTCTGGCGCTGCTCTATTGCCTGGTCTCGGGAGTGATCTTAATCACTTTCATCAGCTATTCGATCGCCCGCCACAACCATACCAGCCCGACGGAAGCGATACTGGAGCATCTGGGCGTCGCGTTACTCGTCATCATCATCAGCCGGATTTTGGGAAATTCGATAATTAATAAATTTAAATTATAATAATTATGGCCGACGAAATCATTAAATACGCGCCGCTGGGAGGAAAAACTCTTTTCGTTTTGATTTGGAAACGCAGCGCGATAATTCTTTTACCGCTAATACTTTTGATCATAATTATCGCCGCCTTGCCTTATCTACCGGCCGTTTATGGCGGATACGCGGGCTTGGGGATTGTCGCGGTCGTCGCCATTCTCGTAATTATAGCCTTGATCGTCATCCTGGTCGGCTGGCTGCAGTATGCGCGCTATAAGATATTTATCGATGCGGAAAGCATCAAGATCAATCGGGGAATCATCAAGGAAGAGCAGATCGGCATTCCTTTCCGGCGTATCAAGGAAGCGGCGATTGAGCGGAGCATTTTTGACCAGTTCGTCGGCATCAGCAATCTGGTTCTGACGATCTTGGGCGAGGATGAAGGGAAGGTTTTTTCCAAGGAATCAAGGATCACCCTGCCGGCGCTGGATCAGAAGATCGCCCAGGCGATCCAGGACGTCGTGCTGAAGCGATCCGATGTCGAAGAAATGAACATTCAAGCCAAATAACATTAAAAAAGGCGGGAAGAATTCCAGCCTTTTTTGTTAGAAGTAAAACTATTTTTACAATAGTTTGCGGGAAGATTATTGTTTTGCCTTCCTGGCATACATCGGCATGGCGAAAAGCATATAGATGCCGGCCAATCCGACCAAGGCGTAAATGACGCGCGCCACCATCGGCATCGCGGCGAAGATTGACATCAACAGATCCCAATTAAAGAATCCGACCAAACCCCAATTTAAAGCTCCGATAATTACCAAAATAAAAGCTATCCAATCCCAGACGTTTAATTTCATCATCATAGATAAATAGATTCATTTGTTAAATTATCACCCCCCTTCGACCTTTATTTAAGGCGGATCAATAAATGTACTGCTTATAGTTTAGCAAAATTCCGCTGATATTAAAACGGACGGCCAAAATTGTCAAATTTATCCGCTAAAGTAAGCTTTGTTACCCGCTCTTAATAAAAGGGAAAAAAAGAGTTAAAATAAGATAAGTAAAGATTAAATTTAAATTTATGAACAATACCGCCGGGCTAGGCTTGCCCGAAGCGAAAAAAAGATTAAGCGAATTCGGCCCCAATCAAATTTACGAACCGGAGCGGATCAGTTTTTTCGGCATCGCCCGTCATGAAGTGACTGAACCGATGATTTTGTTATTGCTGGTCGTCGGCATCATTTACAGCGTCTGGGGAAACTTAGGCGATGCGATCACGATTTTTGCCGTGATTTTCGCTTTGGTTTTCGCGGAAGTTTATACCGAATTCCGCGCCAAGAAGGCGATCAGCGCGTTAGGCGAAATTGCGGCGCCCAAGACTAAGGTGAAGCGCGGCGGGGAGATCGTGGAAATCGATTCGACGGCGGTCGTACCCGGTGATCTGCTGGTTTTGATCACCGGTTCCAAAATTGCCGCTGACGCGAGAGTTCTGGAAACGTTAGGGATGGAGGTTGACGAATCGGCTTTAACCGGCGAATCTTTCGGGCAAGAAAAAAAGATCGGCCAAGATTTGCTGGCCGGAACCACGGTAACATCGGGCGAAGGTTTGGCGGAAGTAACCCAGACCGGAAAAAATACCCGGATCGGCCGGATTGCCGCGGCCGCGAAGGCGGTAAAACCGCCGCGCACCGCCTTGCAATTGGCGATGCGGTCGTTGGCGGGAAAATTAGTCTACGTCGCGATATTCTTCTCGATCTTGATTCCGGTGGTCGGATATTTCCGCGGCCAGGATTTGAAAACGATGATCTTGATCGGTCTGTCGCTCGCTTTTGCGGTCATTCCGGAAGAATTGCCGATCGTCATCACGATGGTTCTCGGTTTGGGTTCTTATACGCTTTCGCGGAATAATTTTTTGGTTAAGAAATTAAAAGCCGCGGAAACTTTGGGCAATGCGACCGTGATCGTCACTGATAAGACCGGCACGATCACCGAGAGCCGGATGAAAATCGCTTCGCTTTTTCCTCCTGATGAGAGTTCGGCGGTAATGGCCAAGGCCCTAGCTTCACTTTCTGTTTTATCGTTGACGCCGATCGATAAGGAAATCGCCGACTACGCCCACGAGGAAAAAATAAGCCCGGCCGGAGATTTAGTCAGGCAAAGAAATTTCGACGCGGTACGCAAGACGCGCAGCATTATCCGTCAGAATGGTTCTGCTTATCAATTGGTGATGAGCGGCGCGCCGGAGGAAATATTTTCCGCTTGCGCCAATCTTGCCCCGGCAACGCGGGAAGAATTATCGCGGGAAACCGGCAAAGGACGCCGGGTCATCGCTCTGGCTGCCAAAAATATCACCGATGTTAATGCCGATTGGAGCAATTTGGAAAATAATTTGGATTTTGTCGGCTTGATCAGCTTTGAAGATCCGCCCCGAGCTGGCGTGAAAGAAACCATCACTCAGGCGACTCGCGCGGGGATTCGGACGATTATGGTTACCGGCGATCATCCGCTTACCGCGGCTTTTGTGGCTGGCGAGGTGGGGATTTCTTCTGCGGATAATAGGGCGATCACTGGTGCTGAATTAGATAAGTTATCCGACCAGCAATTGGAGCAAATGGTCAAAGATCATTCTGTCTTCGCCCGGACGACGCCGGAACATAAATATCGGATCGTCCAAGCCTTGCAGCGGAACGGAGAGGTGGTGGCGGTAACCGGCGACGGCATCAATGATGTTCTGGCTTTGAAAGGCGCGGATATCGGCATTGCCATGGGCGTCCGCGGCACGGATGTGGCCAAGGAAGCAGCCGAAGTCGTCTTGGCCGATGATAATTTTGTCACGATCGCCCGGGGAATTTTTGAAGGCCGGAAATTTTTTGATAATCTGCAGAAGGGGATCAAATATTATCTGTCAGTCAAAGCAGCTTTGATCGCGATTTTCCTTTTGCCGGCCTTGCTGGGCATCCCGCTCCCTTTTGCGCCGATCCAGATAATCATTTTGGAATTATTTATGGACCTGGCTGCTTCGAGCGGCTTCGTGGCTGAGCCGGCGGAAAAAGATATCTATACTCGGCGGCCCCGCAATCCCCAGGAAAATATGTTCGGAAACCAGGAAATCCTTGATTTATTGCTCAAAGGCGGTTTTTTGTTCGCCGCCGTGCTGGGGGTGTATTTTTACGCCTTACACCGCGAGCTGCCGGTCGTCGAGGCGCAGACCATGGCCTTTTCCGCCTGGGTCATCGGCCACGTCACTCTGGCATTCGTTTCCCGCGCCAAGCAAGAAACTTTGGCGTCGCTTGGCTTCTTCAGCAACAAGATTATTGATCTTTGGGGGATCGCGGCGGTCGGCTTCCTCTTGGTGGTGATGTATACGCCGGTTTTCGAACGCCTGCTCCATTTACAGCCGCTTAATTTCCTTGCCCTGCTTGTTATCGCGGCAGTTGTGATTATCTTCATCGGTCTGTTGGAAATTAAAAAATATTTTGTTAATAAATCGTAGGAACGCAAGATTTTGTGCTCCTACTGATATTTCAAAATTATGGAATATAATGTTTTAGCGCCGGCAGATGTTATTGCTAAAACCATGGCGGCTTTGAAGGAAAGGAATGTTTCCGCGCAGCTGGTAAATAATCGGGTCGAGGCTTTGCAAGCGGTTAAGGATTTATTGCCGGCGCAGGCGGAAATTATGACCGGCGGTTCGACGACACTGGAGCAGATCGGTTTGGTCGACATCCTCAAGACCGGCCAGCATCCTTGGCAAAGTTTCAAAGATAAGATTTTCGCCGAGAAGGATCCGGCGAAGCAGGGAAGATTACGCCGGGAAAGCTGTCTGGCGGAATATTATCTCGGTTCGGCGCAGGCAGTCAGCGAACAAGGCGAGATTATCATCGCTTCCAATACGGGCAGCCAGCTTCCGGCTTACGCGTTTACCAGCAATAATGTCATCTGGGTCGTCAGCGCGCAAAAAATCGTTCCTAATTTGGAAGAGGGGATGAAGCGGGTTTGGAATTATTGCCTACCCTTGGAAGACAAGCGGCAGAAAAGCATCGGCGGGAAGGGCAGCGCTATCGGAAAAATTTTGATTTTCGAACGCGAAAGTTTGCCGTTCCGCAAGATCAATCTGATTTTCGTCAATGAAGTTTTGGGATTTTAAAAAACCTTGCTTGAGGCAAGGTTTTGCGTTCTGGTCGGCGAATGGCTAACGGGCGAATGAACAACTGCAGGGAATCCTGAAGCTGGATCTTGTTTTGGTGCACGGCTGGTGATTGAAAAGCCGCCTTAAGAGTTGGAAGGTGCCGAATTCGCTCTTCACAGTTATTCTTTTTTTCCGGCGGTAATTTTTTCCCACTACCATTCCGGTTTTGACGACGCAGATCATCGTTCCTCGTCGGACAGCCACAACTTCATAGAAGAAAGTCAGGCCGTAAATGAGGTCGGGCTTGATCAATTTTTCCGGAACGAGGTCGCCTCGGCAAAGAGCAACGTCAACTGATAATTTTCCCGAAGGGAACGGGCGCACATCATCGTCATCGACCAATTGTCGATTTTCCGCCAAGAAAAAGGCGACTTGCGGCATAACACCTCTTTTGAAAAGGTTGAGGACGGAAGCGATAAGAACATTCCTATCTTAATTTTATCGTATCGCCCAGGCTGATGTCAATCAATCCCGAAATACGAAATACTAAATACCAAATACTAAATTTATGCTTTTCGATCTATATCTTATTGTTTCGCTGATAATTTGCCTAGCCTTGGCAATCTTTATCATAACTTTCGGAATCCCGATCTTTACCGGCGCGCCTTTCGCCGTTTCCTCCCGGTATAAGATCAAGAAGATGATGCCGCTGCTTAAGGAAGCGGCGGCAAGCTTGCCATCCGCAGCCTTGGCGAAGGATGGGCAAAATTTGTCCGCGGTCGATTTGGGTTCAGGCGACGGACGGATTGTCATCGCTTTGGCCGAGAACGGGTTTATTGCTTCCGGTCTAGAAATCAATCCTTGCCTGGTCTGGTATTCGCGCTGGAAGATTAAATTTAAAAAGCTTAGTGATCGAGCTGTGATCAAGAGGGTTAATTATTGGCAAGAAGATTTTTCCAAATACGATGTCGTGGTTCTATTCGGAGTTTTTTATATTATGGACAAATTAGAAAAGAAATTATTAAGCGAACTGAAGCCCGGCGCGATCGTCGTCTGCAATCACTTTTTTTTCCCGACCTGGCCGCCCGTGAAGCAGGAAGGCGATATTTATCTTTATCGCCAGGATAATTGACAACGTTATTTTTTTATGGTATAAAGGCTGGAACACTTAATCAAGGAGGAAAACGTGAAAGCAGCCTATTTGCAACTTAAAGTAGAAAAAAAGGAATTGGTTTCGTTTGTTACGCTTGAGCCGCAATGGGTTGAGCATATTTTGAACAAAGATTTTGATCTTGTTCTGTATGTTGACCTTTGGGAAACAGTAGAATGCAAAAACGGCAAGGCGGTTACTAATCAGCCGGCTGTCTACAAACCGATTACCTGGATCGTCCAAACAATCCCAACGCCCTATTCGTCTGGCGGTATAAGTATCGCTGCCTGGCTGCCGATTCATTTTGACAAGGGTAACGATCATCGCCAGGGGGGAAATTATTTCTGGTTTACCAATTTCAAAGAAAAGAAGGATTGTAGCCAGGAGATCAGGAATTTTTTAGTGGACAGTGGAGTGGAAGTGATCGACGTCGATATTCGTCAGGTCAAGAACACCACCGATATCGATGCGGTTTTGGCCAAGCTCTAAGTCAGTCAACTGCGGTTATCCCAACACCGCAGTTTTTTTATGATATAATCAGGTTAAGATTAAAAGATGAATTATGCGGTATGATGTGGCGGTAATTGGCGGGGGGCCGGCCGGAATGATGGCGGCCGGCAAAGCGGGCGAATCGGGCGCGCGCGTGATTTTATTGGAAAAAAATAAACGCCTAGGCACGAAATTGCTGATCACTGGCAAGGGTCGCTGCAATATTACCAACCAGACCGGGTCAGAGCGGGAAATGATCGAAGCTTTTGGCAAGCAAGGAAAATTTCTTTATCCGGGTTTAAAAAAATTCGGCGTGGCCGAGGTAATGGATTTTTTCAATTCGCGGGGCGTGCCTGTCAAAGTCGAGCGCGGCAATCGGGTTTTTCCCGAAAGCGACAGCTCACGCGATGTCTTGGACGCGCTGCTGGCTTATCTCGACCAAACTGGCGTGGAAGTGAAATTGAATTCGGCCGTGAAGGAAATAATCGTTACCAATAAAAAAATCGAGAAAATTATTTTATTCGGCGGACGGGAAATTTTTGCCGATAAATATATCTTGACCACCGGCGGCAAGTCATATCCAGCTACCGGTTCGACCGGCGACGGTTATGCTTGGCTGGAAAAAATGGGTCACACGGTCAACGAATTATCTCCGGCGCTGGTGCCGGTGATCGTTGCCGAAAAAATTGTTAAAGAATTGGAAGGTTTGAGTCTGAAAAATATCGAGATCAGTCTTTTCGCCAAAAATAAAAAGATCGATTCGCGTTTCGGCGAGGCGATATTTACCGCCGATGGCATGAGCGGTCCGATCATAATCGATTTGAGCCAGACAATCGGGCAGTATTTAGCCCAGGAGCCGAGGCTGACCATCGATTTTAAGCCGGCGTTGGATTATCCTCAGCTTGATCAGCGCTTGCAGAATGATTTTGCCGCCATGCCTAACAGGAGATATAAGAATTATTTGGAGGAATTGCTCCCGCAAAAAATGATTTCGGTGATGATTGCACTAAGCGCAATCGATCCGGAAAAGAAAACTAATTCGATCAGCCGCGAAGAGCGCAAGAAATTATTGCATCTTTTGAAAGAATTTTCACTGACGGTTGCCGGGCTGGAAGGTTTTGATCAGGCGATCATCACTTCCGGCGGCGTTAATCTGCCCGAAGTCGACCCGCGGACGATGCGCTCCAAGATCATCGATAATTTATTTTTAGCCGGAGAAATTTTGGATTTGCACGGTCCCACCGGCGGTTTCAATCTGCAAGCTTGCTGGAGCACCGGCTTTGCGGCAGGTGTTGGCGTAATTAATTCGTAGGAACGCAAGATCTTGCGTTCCTACGGTTATCAAATTTATGATCAATGAAAAAAAAGTCATCAAAACCGATGAAGAGTGGAAAAAAGAATTGACTCCGGAGCAATATCAAGTGATGCGCGAAAAGGGGACTGAAGCGCCGTTTAGCGGCAAACTGAGCGAACCTGACGCGGCAGGCAATTATCATTGCGCCGCGTGCGGCAATCCGATCTTTTCCAAAAAGGCGAAGTTCGAGTCGGGTACCGGCTGGCCCAGCTTCAATGAAGCTATTCCGGGCTCGGTCAAACTAGTCGAGGATGAAAGCGGCGGGATGAAACGGACCGAAGTCATTTGCGCGAAGTGCGGCGCCCATCTTGGCCACGTCTTTGACGACGCTTTTGATCAGCCGACCGGAAAAAGATATTGCATCAATGCGGTTTGCTTGAATCCTCGAGTGAACAAGAAATCGTAATTTATTCAAATTTGTCTATTGGCATAAATATAAAATCCGCCAGAACGGCGGATTTTGTTTTAAATCGAAAGCCGCCGAAATCTGCGCCCTTTAGGCCGGAAGAGCTTCACAAAAATTAGGATTTTTTTCGCGGCGCTTTCCAAAAGATGGTCCGGGTGAAGGATAATTCGCCCATCATCCGGCGGATCTTCTTGGCCCGGCCGGGATGATAGCGGTAAACGACCGGCTGGCTGTTGGGCAATTCCAACTGTGCGATGGCCAGGTCGGTGATATTCTCGAGGTATTTGATGATGGCGCGCAAAGTATTGCCGTGGGCGACGATCACGACGTTCTTATTTTTTTTCAGCCAGGGGAGGATCTGTTTTTCAAAATAAGGGATTAATTTCCGGTAGACGTCTTTCAAACTGTCGCCTCCCGGCGGACGGCCGCTAAAACTGCGCCGCCATTCCAAAACTTTTTTTTCACCGTATTTCCGGCGCACTTGATCTTTATCCAACCCCTGTAGCCGGCCGTAATAACGTTCGTTGAGCAGCGGCGTCGAATAAATGGGAATTTCGTCCTTATCCAGACGAGTGGCGTAACGGTCATGATCGCCATCGCGCACGGCGCGATGCAGAAAAATTCCGGTCCGATCCTGGCGCGACAGGATGATCAATAAAGTTTCCTGCGCCCGGGTCAATTCCGAAGTGAAGGCGATGTCGAATTCGAAATTCTTCAATTCTTTGGCGTTAAGCTCGGCTTCTTTGATTCCTTGCCGGCTTAACGGCACGTCGACCCAGCCGGTAAATTTATTGGCCAGATTCCAGCGCGATTGCCCATGCCTGATCAAGATTAGATAGCTCATATATTTATTTTAATAATAACTTTGGATCGATGCGGATCAATTTATCATCGCCAGGCTTGGGGGTGCCGCGGCCGTCGGTATTGTTGGTGGCGATATACAGCCAGCCGTCCGGAGCCTGCTTGATGAAACGCAATCGCCCGAACTGGTTTTTAAAATTAACTTTGAAATTTTCCAATTTATCGCCGTTGATCGTCGCCGTATAAATGGCTTCGCCGCGGAGACCGGCCCAGAGCAAAGTATTGCCGATGATGAGGTTGCCCGATGGCGCCCAGGTGTCGGTAGCTCCGGATTGGATAACCGGCGCGATCAGTCCGGGCTGGTTGGCCGCGCCATAAACGGTCGGCCAGCCGTAATTTCCGCCTTTGACGATCAGATTTATTTCATCAAAGCCGGTCAGCGCCCCGGACGGGCCGTGTTCGGTCGCCCATAATTTTCCGGTAGCATCCCAGGCAATCCCTTCGCTGTTGCGATTGCCATAAGAATACACTGCATTGCCGAAAGGATTATCGGCGGGGATGCTGCCGTCATCTTTGATCCGCAAAATTTTTCCATTGAGAGAATTTTTATCCTGCGCCAGATTGGATTGTCCGGCTTCGCCGGTGGTAACGTAGAGCAAACCATCCGGCCCGAAAGCGATCCGGCCGCCGTCATGGTTCACGCCGGCGACAATGCCGGAAAGGATAATTTTTTTATCGGTCAGGGTGTTGGTAGAAGGATCAAAGACGTAGCGGATAACTTCGTTTTCCGGTTTGGCCGTAGTGACAAAAAGATAAAGCCAGTGATTCCGCGCGAAGTTCGGATGAAGCGCCATTCCCAGCAGTCCGCCCTCGCCCAATTGCTTGGCATCGGCAATGACGATCTTTTGCGGCGTTGTCGTTGAATTGACGTTCAGCCGGATCAGATTGCCCGGCCGTTCGGTGATCAGAAAATCTCCGCCGGGTAAAAAAGCCATTTCCCACGGGATGTTCAGATTTTCCGCCACGACTTTGATTGCCGGCGTTTCCTTGGTCGGATGATCTATCGCCGGACTGGAAGTGGCGACGGGCGTCGATGAAGTCGGAACTCCGCCGGCTGGCGGATTAACCACTTTTTCCGGCGCGGTCGGCGGAGTGGGCGGAAATAATAAATGCAGATCTGCCCGCCAGGCCAGGAAAATAAGAATCAGCACCGCTAAAATTATCACTGACCAAAAAATTTTCTTATCAGTCGGCATAATTTTTGAAGATTAGCTTTAGCTATATTATATATTTTTTCGCCGATTTCGGTAAGAGCCGTTTGATAAGTGCGGATATTACTGATAATATTAATCTTGTTAAATGTTTACTAAGAGGCTATGGCAAAAATCAACGATTCAATCGAATATCCCGTGATCATCAACAAATATCTGGCGTTAAAAAAGATTTCCAGCCGTAAAGAAGCAGACCGGCTGCTTAAGGCCGGTAAGATTATGGTTAACGGCAAATTGGGTGAACCCGGCCAGATGATCACGGCTAAAGACAAAGTCCAGGTCGATCTGGGCGATAAGGATCTGGTTTATCTCGCTTTCAACAAACCGAGAGGAATAATTACCCATAGTCCGCAAGGAGATGAACAGAGTATCGCCGATATTTTGCGTTTCCGCGAAAAGGTTTTTCCGGTGGGCCGATTGGATAAGATGTCTTCGGGTTTGATAATTTTGACCAATGACGGGCGGATCACTGACAAACTCCTGAATCCCGATTTCGCCCACGAGCGGGAATATGAAGTTGATGTGGATCGGCCGATTACTCCGGAATTTTTGCGTAAGATGGCCGCTGGCGTCGAACTCGACGACGGCTACGTGACGAAAAGATGCCGGATCAAAAAAATCCGCTCCCAGACTTTCTTGATCATTATGACCGAAGGTAAGAAACACCAGATCCGCCGAATGTGCGAAGCGCTGGGTGAGAAAGTTGTCGATCTGCACCGCTTAAGGATTATGCAGGCGGGACTGAATGGTTTAAGGGCCGGAGCTTACCGTCAGCTCGTTGGCCGAGAAAAGGCTGATTTTTTGGCCGAATTGGGTTTGGCTTGATTTTTGGGAGGATAATTGCCGATTGGGATTTATTTTGGTAAAATTAAGCCAGCTAGACATTAAGACAATCAAGATGATCAAACTATTTAAAAATAATTATTTTTATAGCGCTTGTTTGGTTTTAGCAGTGGGTTGCCTTTGGGGCAATTCATTTTTTTTCGGCGTTAAAACGACTGCGGCGGCCACGGTCGATAATCCTCAACTCCATCATCCGTTGCTTAAGCCGGTTGTTCGCGGTGACTCCTTTAACGGTACGGATAACCAAGCGAGCACGACCAAACCGTACACTTCCGCTTGGCTGGCGCAGGCCGAAAAGAATATCACGGCCGGCGAATATGATCCATTCTTATTAAAAAAGGATGATCAGGGCAAAGATTTGGCGATCAGCGAGTGGATTTTTGCCAATCGCGCCAATAATTTTTCGGCCGTAATCGGCGCCGATGATTGGCAGATGAAATTCGGCAAAAAAGGGGATAATGACTATACTTGGAATTTTTCTTTGCAAAGCTACGGGCGGGAAGGCGGGCAAGCTAGTGATTTTGGCGGACTCTCCGGCGCGCAAATTTCCAAGGCAAGCAATACAATCGTTATTGCCAGGTCGGAAAATTTCCAAGAATGGTATCAAAACAGCGCCAAAGGATTGGAGCAAGGTTTTACGATTGCCGGCAAGCCGTCAGGGGACGGCCGACTGATCCTCACCGGTGCAGTAAATACTAATTTGCAGGCCAGCAGCTCGCCGGCGAAGATCGTTTTTTCGAGAAATGGCAAAAAAGTTCTCCAATACGGCGATCTCGTCGCCGTCGACAGTCTGGGAAAAAAATTACCGGCGGAAATTTCTTATTCGGTTGCTGCTGGCAAAAAACAGCTCAGCTTGATCATTGATGATTCGCAAGCGGCTTATCCGATCACCATCGATCCGCTTTCTTCTTCACCCGACATTAATCTGCTCATCAATAATGATGATACTTATTTTGGTTATGTCGTTGCTTCCGCCGGCGATGTCAATAACGACGGCTATGGCGATGTGATCATCGGCTCGCCCGGCTATCAAAATCTTACCGGCGCTGTTTTTGTCTATTACGGTTCCGCTTCCGGCCTTGATCTTACTCCGGACTGGACGGTCTCGGGCGATCAGATCGGCGAAGGGTTCGGAGCCTCAGTGGCTTCCGCCGGTGATGTTAACAACGATGGTTATTCGGATATCCTGGTCGGCGCTATCTATTATAACAACGGCAGCATAACTCCGGGAAAAGTTTTCGCTTACTATGGTTCGGCCGACGGTCTGGATCAGTCCGATAATTTTACAGAAATAGGTACTCCGGATTGGTCGGCTACCGGCATCGTAGATCAGGAAAATTTCGGCACGGCGGCCGCCTCGGCCGGCGATGTCAACGGTGATGGTTATGATGATGTGATAATCAGCGCCCCTTACCGCGACGTCGGCCCGCTCGCCCGAGCTGGAGCGGTCTCAGTCTATTATGGTTCCGCTTCCGGATTATCAGCTTCCCCAGCCTGGACAGTTTCCGGAAATCAACAAGATGAAGACTTGGGTGTTTCTGCCGCCTCGGCCGGCGATGTCAATGGCGATACTTTTTTCGATGTGATCGTGGGCGCCGACGGCGTGGGAATCGGCGGTGGCGTTTTTGTCTATTATGGATCCGGTTCGGGACTTTCTCTCACGCCTGATTGGACCGGTTTGAGCGATGAAGACAGTTCCGGATTCGGATATTCCGTCGCTTCAGCCGGCGATGTCAATGGCGACGGCATCGATGATATTATAATCGGTTCAGAACTTTACAGCCAAGGCGGCCTGACTTATAACGGCGCCGCTTTTGTTTACTACGGTTCGGATTCGGGCTTGTCAGATTCGGTTGATTGGTCAGTCTATGGCGACCAAACCAATGAATTTTTCGGTTCGGTCGTCGCCTCGGCCGGCGATGTCAACGGCGATCATATTTCCGATGTAATCATCAGCGCTTTCCAATATAATACCGCAAATGAAAGCGCGGTTTCTGCCTATTACGGGTCAGCGGACGGACTGGACGTTTCACCCGATTGGTCACAAATCTTCAGCCAGACCGGATCCGATCAGCCGGCTGTCGCTTCCGCCGGCGACGTCAACGGCGACGGCTATGACGACGTGATTATCGGTTTTCTTGATTTAATTAATACCGACAATTTTAATGGTGCAGCTTTTTCGTATTACGGCTCGGCCTCGGGGCTTTCCGGCGGTTCGCCTGACTGGACCGCGGAGGATAATACCGAAATGCCGAACTTCGGCGTTTCCGTCGCTTCCGCCGGCGACGTCAACGGCGACGGTTACGGCGACATAATCATCGGCGCCGATCTGTATGATAATTATTCTTGCACTTCCGGCAGTTTTGGCTGTCAGGGAGCGGCTTTTGTTTTTTACGGTTCGGCAACGGGTCCGTCAACCACTCCCGACTGGATAGCTTATGGTCCGGAGATCGCCGATGACTTCGGTTATGCCGTGGCTTCGGCCGGCGACGTCAACGGCAACGGTTATTCTGACGTGATTGTCGGCGCTCCGTATTACACTAACGGCGATAACATATTATCCGGCGGAGCTTTTGTCTATTATGGTTCGGCGACAGGATTATCCGCCGACCCGGATGTGATCTTGTCCGGAACAAAATCAGACATCCCCGGCGGCGCTTTCGGCAGCGCTTGGTTCGGTTCGGCGGTCTCGACCGCCGGCGACGTGAATGGGGACGGATATTCTGATGTGATTATCGGTTCTCCCACTTATCCTCTTTCCGATTCGATCGATCACTCCGGACAAGTTTTACTTTATTATGGCTCGGCCGCCGGTTTATCGCCGACGCCAAATTTGACCATTGATGGCATGAACAAAGGCGCCTGGGCCGGTTTGTCGGTTGCTACCGCCGGCAACGTCAACGGCGACGGTTATTCCGATATCATTTTTCACGGTTCCCAAGATTATCATCAGGATACGGTTTATGTGTATTATGGTTCGCCTTTCGGAATTACTACGACCAGTCCTTGGATTTATGAATCAAATGAACAAAATACCGCCTTGGGCAATTCTGTTTCTTCGGCGGGCAACGTCAACGGTGATGGGTATGATGATGTGATCATCGGTGAACCATTCAATTATCCAGGATTTGACCAGCCTGGTACAGTTTTGGCTTTTTATGGTTCAGCTGACGGTTTGCCTTCTACGCCAAATTGGACAGTTAATGGCACACAAAACGGCGATGCCTACGGCGGTACGGTTTCCTTGGCCGGTGACGTGAATAATGACGGTTATGCCGACGTGGTCGTTTCCAATCAAGATTTGCTTGATAATGGCACCACTGATACTAACGGTTTGATTGATGTTTATTATGGCGGTCCGTCCGGATTATCAACCAATCCTGACTGGTCAGTCCAATCCGATCAGGCGACAACCGATTATACTAACGAATTCTTCGGCCAGGGAGTTACGACAGCCGGCGATGTCAACGGCAATAATCTTTCCAACCTGATTGCCGGAGCTCCAGGATATCTCCTTGACAACGGCTATTCGGAGGCCGGTAAAGTCGTGATCTTTAACAACGCTACTTCGACCGATCAAAATCTGATTCCGCATCAGCTTGACATTGAAAATAATTCCGTGGCGCTCGGCGGGACGATCAGCACCTCGACTTTCCAGATCGCTCTGACCGGCCAAGCTCCGGTCGGTCGCACCAAAGTTAAAATTTGGTATGAACTCAAGCCGACCGGTGTGGCTTTTGATGGCACCGGGCTTGTCGAGTCAAGTGATTGGAAGGATACTGGTTTAGGCGGAGGAACGGTCAGTCTCACGGTCCCCGGATTGCTCAATAACCATAATTACCACTGGCGAGCCCGCTGGCAATATCTGCCGACGATGGATTTCACGCCCTGGTATACGGTCGGTACCAACGATGCCAACGAGGTTGATATCGCCACCGTATTTTCCGATAATTTAAATTATTTTGCCGGCGCCAACGGCGTGCTTATCGGTTCGACAACGCAAACAGTCCTTGAAGGCGGCAACGGATCAGCCGTTACAGCAGTGGCTAATTCCGGTTATCGGTTCACGCAATGGAGCGATGGCTCAACCGCCAATCCGCGCATTGATTCCGCCGTGACTAAAAATATTTCCGTCACTGCCGAATTTTCGGCAATAATGACTTCCGGCGGCGGCGGGGGATATCTTCCTCCGGCCCCGGTCAATCTTAATCTTAATGTCAGCTTAAACGGCGGGGCCGGAAGTATTCAGCTATCCGGCAATGGCACGGTCAATCAAATCGCCATTACCGATCCACAAGTCAAATTGGATTTGAATCTTTCCGGCGTGACTTATTATTCTTTATCGCATACCGGTGATTTTTCCGGCCGTTCTTACTTGCCGTATACGCCGGAAATTTCCTTCACTCTGCCCGCGGTCACCGGCAGCTATCCGATCTATCTAAAATTCCGTCTGGCCAATGGCAATGAAAGCCAGGTCTATTATTTATCATTCAATTTGAACGAATCAGCTGCCGCCGCTCCGGCCGCTAACGGTTCAGCCGTCCCGTCCTCGCCTGTTTCGCCTTTGCCGACGCCGCTGCCCGCACCAACGAAACCATTGACCCCCAAACAGATTAATCAGATTGTCAGTCATGTCGCCGGCGATATCCTGCTGCAGGTTCAGGGACGCGGCGAAGCCTGGTATGTTGATCCCGTGAGCCGACAAAGGATATTCCTCGCCGACGGTTCCGCGGTCAATCGCCTGATCCATTCGCTGGGATTGGGAATCTCCAATGCCAACCTGGCTAAACTTCTCTCCGGCAATAAGTCACTCGTTAATCGCCTGAAGGGCCGGATAGTACTTGCCGTGCAAAACCGCGGCCAGGCTTACTATATCAATCCTCGCGACGGCAAAGCTTATTTCCTCCAGAGCGGCGCGGCCGCGTTGAAAATTTTAGCATCGCTTGGTTTGGGAATTTCCAATACTGATTTAAGCGCGGTCATTGCCGGTAAATAAAATAAAATTGCCTCGTGATAAATAAAAAGCGGAAGATTGTCTTCCGCTTTTGAATTTTAAAACCACCTGCTTTATTTAGGCAAAGCAGGTGGCTAATTGTGAACGGCAATCTTTTATTCAGGGACAGAGCCGATTAAAAAAGTTACGCCGATCGAGGCCCGGCCGAAGCGCATGGGCGGCTCGTCATGCCAGGGCCAGTTATGATGATTATAGTCATAACGATACCATGCCCAGGAGATACCGGCGGAAATCAATTCCATTATTATCGCCACCGGCAGATTATCTTGTTTGGCCATCTCAGAGGCAATTCCTTCAAAGGGGAGTTCGGTAATTTCGATGATCGATCCGGAGATTGAGGAGTGCCAAGACATCCAAGTTTTTTCGACGCTGATAAAATGATATTGGCAATCGAGCGCTAAGAAATTTACCACTGGAACGCGCAGTCCGAAATAGCGGTCATAGGAAAAATCCCATCGTTTGTTTTTTTCCTGCAATTCAGTGCCGGTATTATCACCAAGCCGCTGATAGACGCCGTCGGCTACATCAAACCGGGAAACACCCCAGCCCATGCCGGAGGTCAGATAAAAAAGATAGAAATCCCAGTTCGCGCTGATGGTGTTCAGGGTGCCATAGTCATTGCTGCCCCTCAGCTTAAAACGATCATTGTACCAGGCGAGATATTCATCGAATCCCAGCTTGCCGGTGGCCAGGTCCGAATTGATGCCCAGTTTGATTCCGCCGCTGACGCCAGAAAGGTAATTTTCCCCGAAATCATTGAACGGATTGGTAAACGTCGCGAGCGGCGTTAGCGTGAGACGTACTGGCAGCGCGCCATCGTCGGTCTGCGAACTGGCTGGCAGGCCGATGATCAGCAACAGGACTCCGAAAAAACTAAAAAAGCGAGTCTTTATCATGACGACCCCTTCCTGGGAAAA
This sequence comes from Candidatus Falkowiibacteriota bacterium, assembly GCA_963747695.1. Lineage (GTDB taxonomy): Bacteria > Patescibacteriota > Patescibacteriia > Patescibacteriales > WJLG01 > JAQTUZ01. Next base: position 117,802 of record CAVVFV010000012.1, read on the forward strand.
AGTTGAAGGAAAACGCGAAAATAATTCCTAAAAGAAAAGAACAGATTTTTATTTTGCCATAAGCGGACGAAAAAAGCAACCCCTTTGCGCTAATTTCTTGAACCCGCCCAAACTTAGATTGACTATTGTCTGATTATGTGATATAAATTTATTTTAATGTTCTTTAACCTTTATTAATCGGAGGAATATGGAGGTCAGAAAGAAACCGGAAGATGCAATTTTGGATTGTCTCAGGAAAAAGTTTATCGGTAAGCAAATCAGTGTTTGCTTTAATGATGGACCCGGACAGCCGAAAACAGAGATTGGGATGATCAACGATGTGATCATAGATTTCAGCGATAAATTCCGCAATTTTTTCTTCATCACCGATAATTTGTCACTCAAAAAAGTTGAGGCAAAAGACGGACTATGCAAGATCGAGAACATTTCCGGCAGCAAGATAAAAGTCTTGCACGGCTTTAAGCCGGAAATTTTCACCTGAAGTGATTTTCAGCAAACGGGGCGGAATTTTCGCCCCGATTTTTTTAAAATAATTTTCATGGATAAAAATAAGGATCAAATTAAATTAGAATTGCTGGCGCCGGCCAAGGATTTGGCGACGGGCAAGCAGGCGATACTTGCTGGCGCGGACGCGGTTTATCTCGGCGGGCCGGATTTTGGCGCGCGTTCGGCCGCCTCGAATTCTTGGCAAGACATTAAGTCGTTGCTTGATTTCGCGCATCAATATTTTGCGCGGGTTTATGTTGCGTTGAATACAATTATTTTTGATAACGAGATCGAAGAAGTAAAAAGTTTTATCGCGAAGGCTTATGAAATCGGGGTTGACGCGTTGATCATTCAGGATATGGGAATCCTAGAAATGGATTTGCCGCCGATTCCGCTGTTCGCTTCGACGCAATGCGATAATTCTTCGGTGGAACAAGTCAAATTTTTGGGAGAGGCGGGATTGTCGCGGGTGATTCTGGCCCGAGAACTTAGTCTTGACGAGATAAAAAATATTCGGGAGAAGACATTAAGACCCTCCCCGGCCGAGGCGGCCACCCCTCCCACGGAGGGGACGAATTTTGTTGAGCTGGAAGCGTTTGTCCATGGCGCGCTCTGCGTTTCGCAATCCGGGCACTGCTATTTTTCTCAAGCCGTCTGCGGTAAGAGCGCCAACCGGGGAAAATGCGCCCAGATCTGCCGCCAGCCGTTCGACCTGGTCGATTCAACGGGAAAAGTTTTAGCCAAAGATAAGTATCTATTGTCGCTCAAAGATTTGAATTTATCCGATTCGCTTGGCGAATTGGTCGAGGCGGGAGTCACTTCGTTCAAGATCGAAGGGCGATTGAAAGACGCGGCTTATGTCGCCAATGTGACGGCCAAGTATCGGCAGGAACTTGATAAAATTATTGCGGCTAGCGATAGAAAATATCGTCAGGCTTCTTCAGGAAAAATTGAATTAGGTTTTGAACCGGATTTAAATAAAACTTTCAATCGGGGCTATAGCGAATATTTTTTACACGGGCGCCGGGGAGAAATCATTTCGCCGCTGACGCAAAAATCGCTGGGCGAATCAATCGGCAAAGTCGTTTCGGCCGATCACTCTCATTTCAGCCTGAAAGAAAAGCATGATCTGGCTAACGGCGACGGCATCTGCTGGTTTGACCGCACGGGCGTGCTGGTGGGAACGAATGTCAATCTGGTGAAAGACGGAAAAATTTATCCCAACAAAGTATTGCCGCTTTCGGTCGGGACGGAAATTTATCGCAATGAAAATCCGGCTTTTGAAAAAGCCGTCGGGCGGGGAGTGGACCGCCGGATTGGAGTTGATTTTATCGTCAAGGAAGCGAACACCGGTTTCAAGATCGAGGCGATTGATGAGGACGGAAATTCCGCGGCCAAAGAATTCAAAATCAAGAAAGAAGCGGCGGCCAAACCGGATTTAGCGTTGAAAAATTGGCAGGATCAGTTTAGCAAGCTTGGTGAAACCATTTTTTACACGCGGGAAATGATTTTTGACTGGACAAAGCCTTATTTTGTCCCGCTTTCAGTTTTGAATGACTGGCGCCGCCAGATGGCGCAAGCTTTGCTTAAAAAAAGACTTAAAAATTTTCCGGCGATCAAAGTCGAACACAAAAAAACAACTCAGCGATTCTATCAGGACAATTTGGATTATTCTTTCAACGTTGCCAACGAATTGGCCAGAGCTTTTTATCAACGGCACGGCGTCAAGAAAATCGAGCCGGCATTTGAGCTGCAAAATGACCATCGCGGCCGGAAATTGATGACCTGCAAACATTGTCTGAAATATTGGCTGGGAGCCTGCCCGTGGACGCGGGACGCGGCCAGGGCCTGTCCGAAAAAGGGGAGATCGTTAGGTGATTTCAAGGAACCGCTCTATCTGGTCGAGCGAGATAAAAAATTTCCGCTCAATTTCGATTGTGGCAATTGCCTGCCCGCGGACGCGGGACGCTGCCAGGGCCAGATGGAAATATTTCAGGGTTAATTTGACATTTATATCAAAATTTGCTTTAATATAAAAAAACGTCCTTTGCAGTTTTCTCATCAATCGGAGGAAATAGATATGATAATCGCGATTGTATCGGATATTCACGGCAATATACAGGCCCTGGAAGCGGTGCTTCGGGACATCGATAAGCAGCAAGTCGATAAAATTATCAATTTGGGTGATATTATCGGCTATGGTGCTAATCCCGGCGAATGTCTCGAACTGATGATGAACGATCCGCGCCTGCTCCAAACCGTTCAAGGCAATCACGAAAATGCTTTGGTCCGGTATGTGCTAAATCAGGAGAGTATCGAACCTTGGGTTAACAAGGAAGCTTGGCAGGGGCTGATGTATTCGCGGGATATTGTCGGCCTGAAATGGATACTCAAGTTTGCCCAGTGGCCGATAATCGCCACTTTGCCGGAGTTCGGTATAACCATCGCCCATGGTTCGGTGGCATCTTTCCACGCTTGGGATTATGTCGACGATCTTGCGACTGCAGAAAAGGAATTCTCCAGCGCGCCGAGCAAAATCTGTTTTATCGGCCATACGCACTGCCCATTTTTAATCGACGATCGGGATAAGATGTTTCATCATTATCTCGGCCAGCCGCGCAAATTATCAGCCGAGCGTAATTATCTGATCAACGTGGGAAGCGTTGGCCAGCCGCGCAAAGGGGATTATCGTCCCAGCTACGGCCTTTTGCGGATTGATCGGGGTAGCAAGACTTTCCAATTGCGCCAGGTTAATTACGATGTCGATGTCGCGGTCGAAGCGATTCTCGCGGCCGGACTGCCGGAATTTTTGGCCAATCGCCTGCGCAACGGCAAATGAACTTCACGATTAAGAGGAAAATCGGGTGCCACCATCGGGCGGAACCTTTTTTTAATCTCGATTTTGTAGTAGAATACCAGCAGCCAAGCTTATTCATAATTTCTAAATATGTACAAAAAGAAAAAAATCGCTCTCAAGAAACATCACAAAAAACAAGGCAAGAAAATCAAGACCCTGCGTTATTAATCCGGGGTGTCACAAAATTTGAATTTTGTCGTTAAAAGGTTAGCCCTCAATGGCGCTTGGGTATTTATACTCAAGTTCTCTGAGGCGCTTTCTTCGCGGCCGCTCAACCCTCCGAGCCGGCCGCGGAGGCATCTATAATTTACTTTAAGCCTATCCCAGACCCAGTTTTGGCTTTGAATTTGCCGCAAGACTGTTTCTGGGATGGGCGATATAAGCGCGTATGCCAAATCATTTAGCTTCGCCGGCCGAAACTTCGGCTCAAGACGGAAAAAATTCAACCGCCCAAAATTTGTTAATCTCACTCCTGCTATTGCTCGTCGCCGCCGCCCTGCTCGGCTCGATCTTTTTCCGGCTGGGCAATGGCAATGAAGGAAAATTATTCGCTTGGGATCCGCTGCAGTTTTTAAAGAATTTGACCGGCAGCCAATCCGCAGCTACCAGCCAGCCGTCAGCAGCCGCGACAACCACCCAGGTGATCAAAGTGGTCAGCGAGGAGTCGCAAGTGATCGACGTGGTAAAAAAGAATTCACCAGCCGTGGTCAGCATCATCGCCTCAGCCGAAGTTCCTAAATATGAGCAATGCTATCAGAATGTCCCTTCGCCGGATATTCCGCAGGATATGCAGCAATTTTTTAATTTTAATATTCCCAGTATGTGCCAGAACGGCACGCAAACGGAGCAGATCGGCGCCGGCAGCGGCTTCATCGTTTCCGCCGACGGTTATATCGTCACCAATAAGCACGTCGTTGAAGATACCAGCGCGGAATACACCGTCATTTTAAATGATGAAAAAAATCAGGGTAAGAAAGTTGTTGCCAAAGTACTGGCCCGCGATCCTGATAATGATATCGCGGTTTTGAAAATCGACCTCGGCGATTTGCCTTTTATCAATTTCGGCGATTCGGCGCAGCTCCAGGTCGGACAAACCGCCATTGCCATCGGTTACGCGCTGGGACAATTTGATAATACGGTTACCAAGGGCGTGGTTTCCGGCTTGGCGCGTTCGATCACCGCCGGCGGATTAAGCACGGGCAACGGTTCGGAAACTTTGACCGGGCTGATCCAGACCGACGCGGCGATCAATCCGGGAAATTCCGGCGGCCCGCTTTTGGATATCAACGGCGATGCCATCGGGATGGATACGGCCATGGCTGACGGGCAGAGCCTGGGTTTCGCCATCCCGATCAATTTGGTCAAAGATGCTTTTAACCAAGTAAAAAATAGCGGCACGATCACGGCGGCCGACAAAGCCTTTCTGGGTGTGCGCTATATTCCGGTTACGGCTGATTTGCAGACCAATAATAAATTGCCTTACGATTACGGCATGCTGGTGGCTCGCGGCGACACCGCGGGCGACCTGGCTGTTCTGCCCGGTTCGCCGGCCGACAAAGCGGGGATCATTGAGAATGATATAATTCTGGAAGCCGACGGCAAGCAATTGAACGAAAGTTATGCTTTATCCGACGCGATCGCCGCGAAAAAGCCCGGCGACTCGATCGCCCTTAAAATTTTTCATAAGGGCGAAGTCAAGACGATCAATGTAAAGCTGGAAAAACAATAATCGCCGATGGTTAATTGGAAAAATAAAAAAGGCGGAATGCTCAAAGCGTTCCGTCTTTGTTTTGGCCGAGTTAGGCCCGAAAGTATTCATAGCCGACAAACTCAACCTTTTCTGCCTGCCGGCCCTCGACGAAAAATTTATATTTTATGATGTCGCCGGGCGCAAGCGGAGGGATTTCGACCCTGATGCTTGAGTCGATGAGTTGAAAAGGCGGTTCGGTGTCGCGATCAAAAGCGACCAGATTGAAGAAAGGCGCGGTTGCGGCCACAATGCCGATCGGCTGAGTGTCCTTATCCGGACGCGAGGCAATGCGACGCGCCAAACTGAACAAGGTTTTTTCCGTACCCACTTTAAGAATCCAAGCTTCTTTTCCGCCGGCCTTCAACCAATGATAGTGGCGGATTTTATTGCGCCAAAACAGATTATGCTTTAGCCCCGCAATTTTTTTTGCCCGCCGCCACAAGGTCTTGGTGGTAGTCACTTCCTCGGGCGCGTTAGGAAGATCAAGAGCGCCGAGCGAGATAATGCTTTTGCGGTTAAGTTCGCCGGAAAGCAGTCTGGCAAATTCCATAATCGTTTCCTCGGCATAGAATTTAGGCATCCGGGCAAAGATCTGCGGCCGCAAATTACTCAGGATCTTGCGTAAATTTTGCTTGACGCTGTTTCTGATCTGATTTTTACCTTTTTCAGTCAAGCAGAGGACGCCGTTTTTCTGCGAGTCGGTCTCGCCGCAGATGATCACGTAAATCGCGGCGATTTCAAAGAAACCGGCCTGGATGAAAAATTTTGTTTCTCGATTGTCGTCAGTGTTCATATTTACCCCCGTTTTTGTAAAAGAGCCGTTTAGACGTCCAGGTAAATTAGCAGATTTTTTAACCTCTGTCAACGCAATAAGTTTTTCCCCAGGTGCGCGATTTTTCGGTCTTGACGCATTAAACCCGAATGATACAATTTAATCATAAATATTTTAAAATTTATCGCGGCAAAATTTTATCCGGTTTCCGAATTGTCCGGCTGATCATCATAATTAAAGTGATTCATAATTTATCATAATTTTATCTTAAGAAATCCATCTGCCCTGGGCGGACGGATTTTGTTTTTTTAAAAAAATAATGAATGAAAACCACGCCGCGCTTGTCTGGCTGGTATTCGGGCTTTGTGTCGTAGTCGGCATAATCGCCGTCTATCTAACGCCGTTAGCCAGGGCATTCGGCAACTAAACACCAAAACCCTTTAACCCCGGTTAAAGGGTTTTAAATTTGCGGATAAAATGTTAAAATACCTAGGTGAATATTAATTAACAAATCGTTTATGCAAATCAAAAGCGGATTAAATCAATTTGACGGAGGAGAAGTTCTATTAGCTGTGGCCGGCGATCGGACGGCCAAATTTTTTATCGCCGGCAATGGCGAGATCGACGAAGTAGGTGTTGTGGAAGAGCTGGTTCCTGAATATTCTGATAATGAAGGATTTTTTGGCGGCAAAAAGGGTGGTTCAAAGGGCCGGATGGGCAATCCCAATCATGAAGTGAACAAAGAATACTTGTTCAACAAATTTGCCAAAAAATTCGAAGAAAAGGTGGCCGAAGCCGAGGCTGGTAAAGCCGGCTTGCCGATCTATCTTTTTGCCCCGGCCTTTATCCATCAAATGCTGATTAAATCGTTGCCCAAAGCCATGGCGGCCCGGATCAAACTGAATATTGAAGGAAATTTTAATCACGCTACGCCGTTTGAGTTGATCGAGCTGATCGATAAGAATTCTGTCGGTGGGGCAGACGTGATGAGCGAGAAGGCGAGAAAAATTTTGGAGAAATAACTAAGTAATATCCAATATCAAATAACCAATATTCAAAACAATATTTTAATATTTAAATATTGTTTGGATATTTTTTATTGATTATTGGTTATTTGCTGCTCGCCTGTAAATAATAATATGAGAAGTAAATCGTTGCTTAAACATCCATATCAGTTTGCCGCGGTCGGCGGAGTTTTTTGGGGGTTGAGTTTATTTTTGGCCACAGTACTGGCGGTGCTCTCCGGTTACGGAACGGCTTTTCTGAATGTCGTGGGCGGAATTTATCCCGGCTATTCGATCAGCTATTCCGGCAGTATCAATGTTTTGTTTTTCGGCTTTATGGACGGTTTTATCTTCTGTTATCTGATTGCTTTTTTCAGCAGGAAAAAAAAGAAGGTAAAAAATAGTCCACCAAAGGCGGACAAGTAAGTAAAAGCTGAAGACCTCGAAGTCGTAAAGCTTAAATATCAGGATGTGATTTATTGTGATATAATATTTATAATTAATAATTTATAATTAATAATTCCTATGAATATCGCTATCAACGGCTTTGGCCGCATCGGCCGTTCGGCTTTCAAAGCCATCTTGGATAAGAATCATCCGGAAAATAAGATTGTTGCTTTAAATGATCTGACCGACACCAAAACCTTGGCGCATCTTTTGAAATATGACAGCGCTTACGGTAATTACGATAAATCCGTCAGCCATACTGACAAGGGCGTGGTGGTTGATGGCGTGGAGTACCCGGTGTTCGCCATTAAGGATCCGACCACTTTACCTTGGAAAGATCTACAAGTTGATTTGGTAATCGAATCGACCGGTCGATTTACCAGTATCGAGCAAGCCAGCGCGCATTTGCAGGCTGGCGCGAAAAAAGTCGTCTTGACCGCGCCGTCCAAAGGAGATGGAGAAATGAAAACTATCGTCTTGGGCGTCAACGAAGAGGTATTGAAGGCGGAGGATAAAGTTTTCTCAATGGCTTCCTGCACCACTAATTGCCTGTCGCCGATGACGGCCGTGATCGAGAAAGAATTCGGCATCAAGAAAGCGATGATGACCACCACTCATTCCTATACCGCTGATCAGGTTTTGGTGGACGGACCGCACAAAGATTTGCGCCGCGCCCGCGCCGCCGCCGCCAACATCATTCCGACCACGACTGGAGCAGCCATTGCCGCTGCTTTAACTATTCCGGCTTTGAAAGATAAATTCGACGGCTTGTCATTGCGCGTGCCGACCATCGTCGTCTCGATCTGCGATACGGTTTATCTGTTGAAGAAAAAAGTTACCGTCGAAGAGATTAATAATGCGATTATTGCCGCTTCGGGCACCGAGAGATTGAAAGGAATTTTGACCTATACCAACGAACCGCTGGTTTCGTCTGATTTCATCGGGAATCCTTACTCCTCGATCGTCGATTTATCCCTAACCAAAGTTGTGGAAGGGGACTTGGTCAAAGTCGTTTCTTGGTATGACAATGAATGGGGCTATTCGAATAGATTGGCGGACATTGCGGAGTATATTAGGAAAAACAATTTGATATAAACGGGAATATCCAATAACCAATAAAAAATATCCAAAAAATATTTAAATATTTAAATATTTAAATATTTTTTTAAATATTGGTTATTTAATATTGGATATTTAAAATATGGATATAATCTCTAAACTTAAAGAATCCGGTCTCAAAGGCTGCGGCGGTGCGGCTTATCCGACGGCCGATAAATGGCAGGCGGTCAAGGATGCTTTTGGGCCGAAAAAATATGTCATCTGCAACGCCAGCGAAGGCGAGCCGATGGTTTTTAAGGACGGCTATATCTTAAAAAATTGGCCGGATAAAGTTGTCGAAGGAATGTTGATCGCTTTGGATTTTCTAAAAGAACGTGCTGTAGAAGTTGAAGGATATATTTTTATCAATCCCGAATATGATAAAAAATTCGGCAAATTTTTGGCGCGAGCAATTCAAAAAAGAAAAGCGCCCATTGGCATCTTTGTGAAGCCGGAAGAAGGTGGATATATTTGCGGCGAAGAAACTACGATCTTGAATACGATCGAGGGAAATAAATCCGAACCGCGCTTGAAGCCGCCGTTCCCCACGGAAAAAGGACTTTGGGGCGAACCGACCATCATTAACAACGTCGAAACTTTCTATCACGCGGCGAAGATTGCCGACGGGACTTATGAAACGATCCGTTTTTATAGTCTCAACGGCGATTGCGCCAATCCCGGAGTTTATAAGATTAGCGATCACAAATCAATTCAGCACGTCATCGCCGAATCCAGAAATTGGCCCAAGTTTGATTTTTTCGTTCAAGTCGGCGGCGGTTCGGCCGGTGAGGTTTTAAATCAGCATCAGCTTGATGCTCTGCCGACCGGTGCGATGTCTATAACGCTTTATCGGACCTCGGAGTGGGGCGCGCGAGATTTATTCCGCCATTGGATCGGATTTTTCCTGACCGAATCCTGCGGCCAATGCGTGCCTTGCCGTGAAGGAACTTATCGCTTATACGAAACTGTTAACGTCAAGAAACCAGACTGGAAATTATTTTTTGATTTGCTCGACGATCTTTCCGAGGCGTCTTTCTGCGGCCTCGGTCTTTCGGTGCCAACAGCAATCGAATCTTATATTAAGAATGTGTTACTGGATAAAAATGTAAACATTAAGGATTTGGACAAGGAAAAAATTTGTAAAATCCGAAGCACGAAATCCGAAATCCGAAACAAATCCAAAATTCAAAATATTAAATCCAAAACATTTTGAATTTTGTGCTTCAGATTTTGAATTTGTTTCGGATTTAGAATTTAGGATTTCGGATTTAAATTTAATTATTATGGATAAATTGAAGATTAAAATAAACGGAAAGGATTATACTGCTAACCCTGGCGAGACCGTTCTTGAGGTGGCCAGAGCGCACGGGATCGATATTCCGGCTTTGTGTTTTCATCCGGATTTTCCGGTCAAAGGGAATTGCCGCGTCTGTTCGGTGGAAGTGAAAGGTTATAAAAGATTGGTGCCTTCCTGCGCGACTTTCGTTTGTGATTGCATGGAAGTTTGGACCGAAACCGAACGAGTCAAGAAAGCCCGGGTGATGAATATCGAATTGATCTTTGCCGAACATATCGAGAAGTGCGCGGATTGCATTTGGCGTTTTCAATGCCCGTTACTCGCAGCGGTAAAAAAATACGGCGTGAAGATCACCCGCTTCCGCGACCGCAAAGGCGCTCGGAAAACTTATAAATTCCGCAATGCGGTGGAGATTGACGGCTCACAATGCATTGATTGCAAGAATTGCGTCGAAGCCTGCGCTATGCAGCAGAATATCCATTATTTGAAATTTGCCGGGAAGGGGAGCCGCCAGGAAGTCGTGCCGCGGCAGAACGAAGGATTCAAATGTATTTTGTGCGGCCAATGCAGTCTGCATTGTCCGGTTTCGGCGGCTCAAGAGCAGGCGGAAGTGCCGCAGGTGGAAAAGTTATTGAACGCTAATTCGCGAAAAGACCCACCCCGTCACCGCGGCGGTGCCACCCCTCCCGGGGAGGGGAATATTCTTGTCGCGCAGTTCGCCCCGTCCGTTCGCGTCACCATCGGTGAAGATTTTAAGATGCCTTATGGTAAGGATACGGCCGGAAAAATTACCGCCGCGCTGCGCAAATTGGGCTTTGATTATGTTTTCGATATAAATTTCGGCGCTGATCTGACCACGATCATTGAAGCGGAAGAATTGCTGGAACGCGTCAAGGATAAGAAATCGATCAAGCCGATGTTCACCTCCTGCTGTCCCGGCTGGGTCAATTACGTCGAATTATTGCATCCGGAACTGATCCCGCATTTAGCGACGACTCGTTCGCCGCACATCCATCTGGCGGGCGTGGTCAAGACTTATTGGGCCAAAAAAATGGGTGTTGACCCGAAAAGGATCAAATTGGTTTCGATAATGCCTTGCACGGCCAAAAAATATGAAGCGGTTCGGCCGGAAATGAAAGTGGACGGAATGCAAGTTATCGATCAAGTTTTGACCACGCGAGAATTATCGTTCTTATTCAAAAAAAATAACATCGATCTGGCCAAGGTTAGGCCGCAGCAAGCCGATAATCCGCTGGGTAAATTTTCCGGCGCCGCCGTGCTGTTCGGCGGATCGGGCGGCGTGATGGAATCAGCTTTGCGCTCGGCCGAATTCTTAGCCTGTGGTCCGCATGCCAAATTATGCCGGGCCAAGATCGATTATAACGAAGCTAGAGGTTTGGCCGGAATTAAAACCGCGACAGTAGACATTGCCGGCAATAAATTGCGGATCGCCGTGGTCAATGGCATCGGCAATATCGATCCGATCATCGCCGATCTGGATAAATATGATTATATCGAAGTGATGGCCTGCCCGGGAGGCTGCATCGGCGGCGGCGGCCAGCCGATCCCGACCACGGATGAAATTCGCGCGGCGCGCATCCAAGCCTTATATCAGATCGACTTTGCCAAGAAGGGGTTTCGCCGGTCTTATGAGAATAAAGGAGTGATGGAAGTGCTTGATTGGGTGAAAAAAAACAAATTGGAGAAGAAGGTGTTGTTTACGAAGTATAAGAGGCGAAATTATTAAATAAATTGTTATATTGTCATATTGTTATATTGTTGCGTGGCGGGCTTAAATGGCAATATGACAATATAGCAATATGGCAATATAATAATATGAAAAAGTATCTTGCGACGATTACGATCTTGAGCGACGACCGGCACAATAATGCGCTGGCCATTCAAAGGGTGATGACCGCCGGCAGCCGGCTGATCCACGCCAGAATGGGGGTGAATTTTGTGCCCGCCTGTTCAGCTCAATGCATGGGCATCATTACTATAGTCGTCGAAGGCAGCCCGGCGGACATTAAGGCGCTGACTGCTAAATTTAATAAGATTAAAGATGTTTCAGCCAAGAGTTTATTGATAACAAAATAAATAATTCTAAATTTTTTTGATAATTTAGAATTTAACATTTTATGGATTATCTTCAAGAACAGGCGGCCGTAAGAGTTGATGCGGCGGCAATCGCTAATTTTATCGGCTTGGCCGCCGTGATAACTTTTTTGCCGTTGATTATTCATCTGCAGTGGATAACCGGGCCGATCGTCAATGCGGTGCTGATCCTGATTCTGTTTATTGTCGGCATCCGTTCGGCTTTGCTGATGTGCCTGGTGCCCAGCGTGATGGCGTTGGCCGGCGGATTGTTGCCGGCCGTTTTGGCGCCGGTAGTGCCGTTCATTATGATCAGTAACGTAATTTTCATCTTGAGCGTCGATTATTTTTATCGGGCGGCCAAGAATGAATTCAATGGTTTCTGGATCGGCGTCGTGGTCGGCGCCGCGCTTAAATATCTATTCATCTGGTTCAACGCCAATCTGATGATCAGCTTGATTTTGAAAAAGGAGCTGGCGACGGCCGTGATCCAGATGGTTTCCTGGCCGCAATTCGCGACTGCCTTAGCCGGCGGCGTGATCGCCTTTGTTATCCTAAAATGGCTGAAAAGGATCTGAATCAGAGAAGAATTAAGAGAGAAGAGATTGGAAATAATTGTTTAGATAAAAAAGAACCGCCGATCATTTCTGATCGAGCGGTTTTTTGGTTGCTTACCGGTAGTAATGTTCGGGAAGTTCCGGAGTCCATCCCGGCGGTTCTGGACCGGACTTAGCATTGGCTTCATGCATTGCGTCTTGGGCGATTTTTCCCAGCACGCCTTTCTTATGTAGTTTCAAGATCCTGCGGCGCATTTTCGTCATTTCTCGGGTCGCATAATCAATTTTAGTTTTTTTGGGCATAGTACCTCCCTATTTGATGTATTTGAAAATGTACAATTGGCCATTATCAATATTTTGAAGAGAATCCGAATCTATCTTCGCTTGTTCGACGATTTTGTCAAAGTCAGTCCAATATTTATTGATAACAAAGTAGACGGTATTGGCTCCGGTCAAATCGGCCGCCTCGAGCGCGGTGGCGCGGTCGGGTTTCTGGTAGACCATCTGGAGATAAATTTGATAAAGCGGCCCGCCGGTCGGGATGGGATAGAAATAAATATTTTTTTTGTAATAATGAGAAAAGCCGAAAGTCCAGAGCGCGCCGACGGAAACTTGCTGGTCGGCTAAAACCACGTACGGCGTGGTGCTGGAGTCCTGATTGATCCAACTGACGGCGGCGAGATCGTCGGCGCCGACCGAAAAGGATCGTGAATTGAAATAGTTATCGATTCGCGGATAGCTGCCATAAAGAGAAATAGCGATTAAGATTACGAGCAGAGTAAGCCAGGCGTATTTTAGAAAAGGTTTGGCTTGAAGAATCAAAGATATGAATTTTGCGGCTAAAACGGCTAAGAGAGGAACGAGAAAGATAAAAGTATCGCAGATGATCCGTTGCGCGTAATCATTCCGCTCATAGCTGATGAGAAAACTAAAATTTAGCCGCAGGGTGATGAAATAGGCGAACAGCAAGCTGACACCGAACCCCCCCAGAATAATAAATTCAGGAATTTTTTTTCGGTAGCGATAGATCGCGTAGGCGCCGGCGGCGGTTAAGATGATGAGAAACAACCATTCGTTATCCAGGAAAAAATAAATAAAGTTGAGAAAAATGTTTTCCTGGCGGGGAAAAGCCAGGAGGGGAATTGCCAATCCCGGCGCGGCGGAATTTCCTCCGGATGAGGCGATCGAATTTTTTCCCGAGAGGTAAAATAGCCAGGGAAGTCCAACGGCAGTGAGCAAAGCGATCAGGACGTAAAAAATATTTTTGCTCAAAATAAAATCGCCGATTGATCGAACGGAAAAATGGAAATGTCTCCGCCCGGAAAGCCTGGTGGTTTTGATGCGCAAAACCCCGTGGTGGGGTTCGTCCAGGCAAATTTCCCCGTCGGTGATGCTTTTTTTCGGCCAGAAGCAGATTTGATCGCCCGGTTGGCGATTGATCAGCATGGCTAGCGCAAAAAGGATTGCCGGAATTCCGGCGACCGGATGCGTAACTAAAGCTGCGGCGGCTAAGAGGAAACTCAAAATTATTTCCTCTCGTTTACGCGCGAAAAGCGAAAAAAGAATCGAGAGCAGTAAAAATAAATAAGCCAGATTTTGCGGAACGGTCAAGGTAAAGATGGAAAAAGGGAGGATGAGAAGACAGAGAAGAGATAAGAGAGAAGAAAAAAGAGTAATTTTAAATCTTTTGGTAAATAAATAAATAGCGGGAGGCAAAGTAAGGGCAGCCAGAAGAGGAACTAATAATTTATCAGCCCAGACGATCGGGATGAAGAATATTTTATGCGCGATCAGGACGAGCGAATATTGTCCGAGATAATACGGCGTCTTGGGAAAAACTGCGCCTTGCTTGTCGATCAGTTGGACCGTGGCCTGATGGATGAAGGGATCATAGCCGTAACCGATCTGGAAAACAATCCAGAGAACCGAGAAGGACAGGAAATAATGAGCAATGATCAGGGCGCCAGTAAACCGGGTTTGGCGGATGATCAGCCAGAATAAATAAGCAGTCGCCAAGACATAAAAGATGAAAAATCTGGCCGGAACAACCTGCCAGGGCGATGTCAGCGAAACATCGGTTCGGGCATTGAACAAAAATAAAAAAGAAAAAATAAAAAAGAAAAAATAGGGGATTAGCCAGGCGCAAGTAAGCGCAATATCCTTCCAGTCAATACCATTCTTTTTAACGATGAATCTTTCGGCTATATCATTTACATCAAAAGTGTCTTTCTTTTGCACAAAAAGCAGTCGGGCAAAATACCAAAGACCGATCGCTGACAGTACCATTGTCACGGAAATCCCCAGCCAATTCAATGAATAAAAATAATAAACCGCCGCGCCGCTTACTGCAATCAGACAAGTCGCCGCGATGATTAGGTAAAATATTCGACTGTTAAGAGTTGTTTTCATATTTCTATTTTAGCAAAATAAAATTAATTAGGCGAGGAACGGAAGTGCGCTGTCGACAGTAGGAGATTCTTGCTAAAATCCGCATTATTTGGTAACGTATGATACGAATACTACGAATTATTCGCGAATACGGCGAACATTATAACGAATTAAAATTCGGTTTGCTGAATTTGCAGTATTCGCGTAAAATTTGCAGTATTCGCATTATATGACCAAAATATTTGATTTGATTAAAATATATTGGCGGGAAATCTGCGTCGCTCTGCTGGCGGTGGCTTTTTTTGCGGCCACTTGCGGCTTTATCGCTTTTACCCAGCGCGATGGTTTTGTCAAATGGGGTTCGCCGGATGAAACAGCGAATTATATTTTTGCCAAACTTTATGCCCAGACCGGCCAGCTGACCATTTACGAAAAATATAATCCGTTCGTCGATGAGATCATGCAGCCGCGGAGTTTCCGGAGCGATGACGGGTCGCTCAAGCCGGTCAGTTTTTTGGGGATTATTTTGCTTTACGGCTCAATCGCCAAGCTGCTTTCCATCAAAGTCTTGCCTTATCTGACGCCGTTCTTTGCCGCGTTGGGTTTTTTCTTTTATTATCTCTTGATCAAAAGGATATTCACGCAGCGGGTGGCATTCCTTAGTTCTCTATTGCTGTTAAGTTTTCCGGTATTATTTTTTTATTCGGTGCACAGCATGTTTCATAACGTGCTCTTTGTTTCGCTCTTAGTCATCGGTTTGTATTTCATCGTTTGGGCCGTCTCGCGGCCGGCCGAAAGAAATCCTTTTCTTTCTTGGCGGATTTGGCAGATGGACTGGCTGAATTTATTCTTGTCCGCCTTGGGCGGCTTGGCGGTCGGCTTAGCCTTGATCACCAGGACTTCCGAGATCATTTGGCTCGCGCCGGCGCTTTTCATTCTCTGGCTGTTCAATCTGAAAAAAATCGGTATTTTGAAATTGATTATTTTTATTTTTTTTATCGCTCTGCCTTTCGTTCCGGTTCTCTCCTGGAATGAGATTCTTTACGGTGGTTATCTCAACGGGGGATATACGGAAATCAATCAATCGATAACCTCGGTCGCCGCGGCGAGCACCGATTTGACGCAAACAGTGGTTAAGGGACAGCTCGCCTACATTCCGCTCCCTTTAAAAAAGATCAAAGAAACAATTTTTTATTTCGGCTTGAATTACGGCCAAGCCGAACAGAATTTCAAGAATTATTTCATCAAGATGTTTCCGCTGCTTTTCTGGCCGGCCTTTTTGGGGCTGATCCTTTTCCTGGCCCGCGTTTGGAAATGGAAAAAAAGATACTGGGCATATTTTTTCGCTTATTTCATCGCCAGCGCGATACTCATCCTCTATTATGGCAGTTGGGTATTCAATGATAATCCCAACATCAACGAAATTACGATCGGCAATTCCTATACCCGTTATTGGTTGCCGGTTTATCTGGGTGCGATGCCGTTGGCCGCTTTTTTTATCTCCCGGCTGTCGTGGGCGCTTTTCGCCAAAGAAAATTCGGAAAGCGAAGTCGAAGTCAGCGTCAGCTCGAATAAGTTCAAGAATTTTTTCATCCCCAAGTGGCCGTCGCGTAATTTTTTGATCAGCTCCACTCAGGCGATTTTCATTATCATTATTTTTTTCTGGTCCGCCAATTTTCTGATCGGCGGTTCCCAAGAAGGATTGATTTACGTCGATTTTAATAATCAGGTCTTGAAATCCGAATATGACCAGGTGCTCAAACTTACTGAACCATCGGCGGTAATCATCACTCGCTATCATGACAAGCTTTTTTTCCCCGAGCGCAAAGTCATCGTCAATACTTTGACCGACCAACAAATTGATGATTTATATCGAAAATTAGCTAATTTCATCCCGGTTTATTATTACAATTTTACTTTTGCGCCGAAAGATCTGGCTTATTTGAATTCGGGCAAATTAAAAAATTCCGGCTTGGTTCTCCAGAAGATTAAGTCGACCGACGATGTCTTCACTCTATATAAATTGGAAATTTTAATTCCGACTTCGACGCCGGCGATGAAAATTCCGCAAAAATCCTTGACAATTACGTCAAAGAGCGTTAAAAATAAATAATAGAACATTCGAAATGTTTTTTATAAACTGAACCAGGAGGTGGAAGATGGATTCGATAAGCAAGACTTTAGTGTACATGCTGGTGCCCGTCCCTGACGATAAAGAGTTCAGCGGGACAGTGATCGGCTTTGACACGATGAAGATGCTCGTCACCGTCAAAGCCGACAGCGAAAACGGTTCAGGCGAAGAGCGGACATTTTATCTGGAGCCATATGACGACAAAGACGGCGATCCGCTTAAGATGGCGGAGCAAATCGATGTTGTGGAAGGAATGGATATTGCCATGCCTTACAAGATCGACGCGCTTGATCATAAGAAAGTCATCGTCACGGGTAAAAGGGTCAAAGTGCTCGAGCCGAGCACAATGGTACTAAGCGAAACATAACGAGAGCGATCATACGATTGCTTTAAACCGCCAGGGTAACGGCGGTTTTTTATTTGACAAATTTATGTTATAATAATAATTGAAGAAATTATTTTATGCTCGAGATTCTCAACTCTGTTATCAATATCGCAAATCAGTATGCCAATTTGATCTTGGTCGCCGTTACCATCGTCTATGCTTTTATGACTTACGAGACGGTGAAGATCATGCGGCGGCAGGTGACGGCGAACATCCGGATCGCCAAGATCCATCTGCGCGTCTCTGCCGAAGGGAAGCGCGATGGTTTTAAGATTTCCGCTTTCAAAGATCTGGCGCGCCGGCCTTACGGCGCTCTGAAGGAAGTTACTTTCGTTTTTCGGATGTTTGCCGATTTTGTGAATATTTCTTACGGCTCGGGAGCGATCGATCAGCCCAAGCTGGTGATCAAATTCGACCACAGCAATTTCGAATTGGAAGTCCGGCCGACTTCAGAGCGGATCGGCGCTGCCCGGCGAACAATCGTCATTCACGGCGGCGGTTTCGAGAAGATCGATTTGGATTATTTTGTAGCTTTCAATGAAAAATTTTTGGAATTGATTAAAAAAAATCCAGCGGCAATCGAATATTATGTGCGTTACCGCGATAATTCCGGTCACCGCCATAAAGTCAAGATCGATGATGTCGACGGTTTGAAGTAAGAAATAAGAAGTAAGAAATAAGAAATGAGAAGTTTTTTAGTTTCGACAGAATCCACTGCGAGGGGATTCTGTCTTTAGTTTGTTTTGTTGATTGACAGGTATACCTGATTATGATAATTTTTAGCGTTGTTCATTTGCTGATTAAACCCAAACTAAACAGGAGGTCGTATGCGGAAAAATACCGCTGATCGGGCAACGGGAAACGTGTTAATGTTGGATTTTACCAAAATAAAGAGGGTGGCCAAGACATCCAGAAGAAATGTGATGCGGGTAACTATCCAGGACGTTGATACTAAGCTCGTACTGATCGAGGGCTACATTAACAAAGAGGCATTTTACGCTTCTTTGAAAGACGATCTGGCGACGATGTGGTCAACCACTCGCAATGTTCTTTGGCAGAAAGGAAAAACCTCCGGAGACCAGCTTGAGTTGATTGATACTTTCACGAACTGTGAACAGGATTCGCTGCTTTTCAAAGTCAGACCGAAGGCCGGCGGGGCCTGCCACGTCAAAGATGCCAACGGCAATACCTATAAAACCTGCTATTTTCGCCGGATTGTCGCCAGGGAAGACGGGTTGGGGCTGGAGGTTGACAAGGAAGCGATGCAGAAAAAAGCTTGAGAATTTTGGCCGCTGGACATTGTTCGGCGGCCATTTTATATATTCAGCAATATTGACATAATAGCAATTGTATGATATGATTGGTAATCAGTTCTTTGATAATAATTAGATTATAGTAAATACCGTTTATCCCAATAACCATCCACTATTCCAAGGAGGCCCTATGAAGTCGTTTTTGTCCGTTATCGCCGTCGCAGTTGCGTCCCTGATCATTGGCGGATGCTCCGCCAAGTCGTCGCTGACAGCGCCCAATTCTCACGCAGCCGCGAAAAAAATACATTTCAGCGTCGATTTCAATTCTCCGACAGCTCTTGCCAAAACGGCGACCATCGGCGACGGATTGACGATTGCTGAACGGCAATCGTTGATCACTCATCTCAAGGCCCGGGCAACCATCCTGCAATTCAACATAATGAAACTTGGAACCGATCCATTCCCGCCGACCTATTCCTATAGCTTCCCGATCGTCAACGGATATTGCGATGGATATATGGACGCTGACTCCGGCGATTATCGGATCCAGTGCTACACGATGGGCGAAATCAAAGTCGGTCAGGATTCGATGGTGGCGGAAGATTTTCAAACTATCGCCAATTATTACATCGATGAGGACACGACCAAAATTTCGGTCATCCTGCAACTCAACAGCAATCTGGCCTTTGGTCTTCTGATCAAGGACAGCGGTGTGACGTTCAATGGGAAGATTGACAGTTTGTTGAGCTTCAACCTGGGCGTTGTCGGCGGCTATGCGGGAACTCCGACGGCCGTCAACGGTTACGTGAATAATGTCGATTTCCAGGCGGTCAAAAAAACATTGTCGTTCATTTATGGCGGCAAGAAGTACAGCGGATTATTCGATATCACCGCCGGGTTTGACAGCAATATTGTCGTGCTGTCGGTTAACGAAGTCAAACAACCGGTGATCAATCCGATTGTGGCCTTTGCCACCGACATCCCGATGTTTGTTGATAGCACATATCCGTCATATGGCGCGACGAATGTGCCGACTAATATCAATGCGGTCGCGATTTATTTCAACAAGCCGATCGGCGAAGAACCTTCGACGGTGATCAAGTTCACCGTAGTTTCCTCAGACGGCAGTCAGCAGCTGGCTGGGACGATGGGCGAAAGCGATAATTTCGTTTCCCGAAATTTGGATGACGGCGTGTCGCGGGTGTATTTTAAGCCTAACACCGTATATACGGTGACGATTTCCGGCGTCATAGACGAGTTCGGTAACGCAATGGTTGCGCCGTACTCCTATTCCTTCACAACGGGCAACTAGTCACCAATAAGGTTCTTTCTCATGAGCCGGCAGCGAATGCAAATTCGTTTCCGGCTCTTTTAATTTTAGCTAAAATATGATAGCATTTAATCAATCTTAATTAATTTAATTATAAATTTATGACAATTTTTTGGATCATTTTAGTCATCATCGCTTTGATCTTCCTCTTTGGTATCCGCGTGGTCGGACAGAACACGGTTTTGGTGATCGAATTCTTGGGGAAATTCCGCCGGACGATGAGCGCCGGATTGAATTACAAAATTCCATTGCTCGAGCGCGTCGCGGAAAATGTTTCGCTGCGGCAGCAGAACTTTGCCATTAAGGGTTTATATCCGTCCAACGACAAAGTGATCATCGATGTTTCGACTAATCTTATTTTTTCGGTCGATAGCAATCTTGATGGCGTCAAGAAATATGTTTACTCGTTAACGAATCGCAATCAATCGATCGGCGCGGTGGTGGAAAATTCGTTGCGCACTTATATCGCCAAAGAAACGCACGAGGGGATTTTGGAAAAGAAGGAAGAATTGGCGGCCCACATCCGCGGCGATATGGAAAAACAATTTTCTGAGTGGGGGATGATCATTTATTCTTTTCAAATTACCGGCGTCAGTTTTCCGGCCACGATCACGCAGGCAATGTCGGAAGTAGTAGCTTCGGAACAGTTGAAAAAAGCGGCGATGAATAAAGGTGAAGCGACCAAAATCCAGGCGGTCAAAGAAGCGGAAGGGGAAAGAGAGCGCAAGCGTTTGCAAGGCGAAGGCATCGCTATGGAACGCGAGGCGATCGCCAAAGGCTTGAAGGAGTCGATCGATATTGTTCGCGGCTCCACTAATCAATCTTCTTCGGAAATTTTAGCCCTGCTGACCTTGACTCAATATCTGGATACTTTAAAAAATATCGGCACGGCGGATAACAGCAAGGTTATTTTCCTTGACACTAATGTAAACAAGACGTCGGAATTGATGCAACAACTTACTTCGGCGATGGAAATTTCTAAGGACAAGAAAAAAGTTTAGTGTAATTAAATACCGTGGCCGGAATGGCTGCGGTTTTTTTGTACAAAAAAACAGATGGGGCGACCAGCTGTTTTTTATACTTCTATTTTGATCAGACATTCGGGCCAGAAGAGCAGCAAGGAACCATTCTTGGATTCAAGAATATGGCCTTTGCTCGGGTCGCCGGCGCTTTGCAAGGCGCAAAAGGTATCGCGGGTATTTTGGCTGCACATCCTGACAAAGGCGATCAGACGAGATTTGCCGCCGATCGGATACTTGCCCTGATACTTGTAGGGCCCGGTCGACGCGCCGACGGAAAGATTATTGAGGTAATCGGTGTCAACTTGACAAAGATCGCCGACGCTAAGGCTAACCCCTTTTGTTACGGGAAAAGTCATTTGGTCAAGCCTGATGACGAATTTCGATTCATAAAAATCGACGCCGCCGATTTTCATTACTGTCTGGGCTCGGCGATAGCCGAGCAGATTGTTAAGAACAAATTGCTTGTGATGTTTTTCCATTAAATTTCCTTCTCGTTGACGATGACGCCGCAACGCCGGCGTTGGTTAAGGTACTGTCCGCCCCATCATTTATATGATGATATAATTTTACCACTAGTAAGTCAATAAAATTCAACTAACCGAGATTTAGCCTTTACTTTCTGGAGCTATCGTGTTAATATCAATTATCCGAGTCATTCTCGTTTGCGGGAGTGATTTTTTAGTTCACGGGAAAAAAATATCGCAATTTGTATGGCCGAACAAGTAATCTTGAGCTTTAGCGAAGTAACTTTTGGATATAAGGAAAATAAGCCTCTCTTGGATGAGGTCAGTTTTGGTATCCGCCAAGGAGCGAAAATAACTTTGATGGGCCAGAACGGCGCCGGCAAGAGTACGATTTTTGGTTTGATCAAAGGTGAGATCAAGCCGCAAAAAGGCCGGGTTTCTCTGACTAATAACGCGACCATCGGCGCGGCCAGCCAGACTGTCGCCCGGGCCGATTTTGATTTATCAGTCGCGGATTATTTTGCCCAGGCGTTTGAAGTCGTACCGGTTAATATCAAAAGTAAGATCGGCAAAGTTATGGAGGCGGTCAATCTGACCGTGCCGACCGATCGGCGCGTGGGTGATCTTTCCGGCGGCCAGCAGGCTAGATTGCTTTTGGCCTACGCTCTGATCCAATCCCCGGATATTTTATTGCTTGATGAGCCAACTAACAATCTGGACTCTGCCGGCATCAATCACCTGATCCAATTCTTGCTGATGTATGATAAAACCGTCTTGGTCATTTCCCATGACGCGGATTTTTTGAATTTATTTACCGATGGCGTTATCTATCTCGATGTCTTTACCAAAAAAGTGGAAACTTATGACGGCAATTATTATGATGTGGTCGAAGAGATCCAACGCCGAATCGAGCGCGAGCAGATGAAGAACGCGCAATTGGAAAAGATTATTCAGGACCGCAAAGAGAAAGTTAATTTTTTCGCCAACAAGGGCGGCAAGATGCGCAAGCTGGCCGCGAAATTACGCGACGAAACCGAAGAGATGGAAGAGGAAAAAGTCGATGTTCGCCGCGAAGACAAGACGATCCGTGAGTTTAGCATTCCGGCTCAAAATATCACCGGTGAAATATTAAAAATAACATCAGTAAAAGTCATTCACGATCACAAGCCGGAAGACTTGAAGACTAATAAAGTTTTACATAAGGGCACGCATCTTTTGGTAACCGGCCCCAACGGCGTCGGCAAAAGCACTCTGCTGCGTTCGATCATCTCAGGCACCGCCAAAGGCGCGAAAGTTTTGGCCGAAGTCCGCGTCGGCTATTACAGCCAGGATTTTTCCAATCTTGATTTTGACCAGACGGTTTTTGAATCCTTGAAAAGCGTGATGGATACGGAAAACGACGAGCAGCGCCTGCGTTCGGTGGCGGCCGGTTTTCTTTTGACTGGTGAATTTATGGGTCACAAAGTTTCCGATTTATCCGAAGGTCAAAAAGGTTTGTTATCCTTTGCGCGCTTGGTCCTAATGGCGCCTGGCTTATTGATTCTCGACGAGCCGACCAATCATATCAATTTCCGTCACTTGCCGATCATCGCCGAGGCGATCAATAATTATGAGGGCGCGGTGATTATGGTTTCGCATATGGAGGAATTCGTCAAAAAGTTACGGATAGACGATTATCTGGATCTCAGCCGGATTTGAATTTAATCGATTTTTTTTAAAATAGCCGGCCGCGGCTATTTTTTGTTTTTTCCGTATCTTCACAAATAACCGTATTTGACTTACTATTAAGCTATGAATAATTTTTGGAAAAAAATAAAGCGGCCAATTTTGTGCCTCGCGCCGATGGCCGGCGTAACTGACGAATCTTTCCGCTATCTTTGCGGCAAGTTCGGCGCAGATGTGGTTTATTCAGAGATGGTTTCGGCGACCGCCATGGTTCACGGCAGCCAGAAAACTTGGGAGCTGATGAAGTCTTATCGGAAAAGCGGAGGAGCGAAATTCGTCGTCCAACTTTTTGGCAATAATCCTGATCATTTCGCGGCGGCGGTCAAATTGATCGAAAAAAAAATCAAGCCTGATGGTTTTGATATCAATTTCGGTTGTCCGGCGATGAAAATAGTCAAATCCTGCGCCGGCGCCAAATTATTCCAGGACTTGGATCAATCGCGCCTCGTTATCAGAGCGGTTTTGGGCGCTACAAAATTGCCGGTGTCGGCCAAAATCCGGATCAGAGCGGGAAAAATTACCGCTATGGAATTTGTCGATAAGATGAAAGATTTACCGATAAGCGCGCTGATGGTCCATGGCCGGACATTATTGCAAGGATTCGTCGGTGAAGTCGATTATAACGCGATCAATCATCTCAAGAAAAAGTTCAAAGGAATTTTGATCGCTAACGGCGGAATAAGTTCGGTCGCCGACGCGGAAATGATGTTGAAGAAAACCGGCGCCGACGGCATCGGCATTGCCCAAGGAGCGTGCGGACACCCGCAGATTTTTAGGCAGATAAGAGAGAAGAGAGAAGAGAGAAAAAATATCAAAGAAGTTTTTAAGATTGCTTTGGAGCAGGCGAAGCTGATGGAGAAATTCAAAGGCCAGCGGGGGATACTTGAAATGCGCAAGCATCTGTGCTGGTATGTCCGTGGATTTGAGAATGCATCAGAATTAAGAAAAGAATTCGTGAAAGTGGAAACCCTCAAAGATATCAGGGAAATTATAAATTATAAATGATAAATTAGTAATTGGATATTTTAGGTTTTTAAAAGACGCTCGTGCGTCTTTTAATTTATAATTAATAATTTGTAATTTATAATTGATCTACAGCCACTTTTTCCTGGCGAAAATGAAAAGCATAATCGAAGCGCAAAGACCCATAATGGCGGCGATGATCCAGAATCCGTCGGGGCTATTTAAAAAAGGCATCCCGGAAACGACGTTCATCCCGAAAACCGAAGCGATAATCGATAGCGGATACATCACGACCGAAAAGATCGTCAAAGTTTTCATCACGTTGTTGATATTGTAATTGAGCATCGACTGGTTCGTGTCGCAGAGCGCCTCGACCGCTTCTTTCTGGTTTTCCGAAAGCTCCCAGATCCGCTTGGTGTGGTCGATCAATTCGAAATAATAATGGTTCAGTTTGCCGGAAGAGATCACCTGGCTCTTGGTCTGAGTGATTTTTTTTAGGATATTCTTGTGGCTCTGGATGATGCGGCGGAGCGAGATGATATTGCGCCGCAGTTCCAGGATGGCCGAGGCCGCCTGCTTCTGCTGATTGGCAAAGATGATTTTTTCGATTTCATTTATCTGCGCGCTGTTCTGATCCATCAAGTCATAGCAGTGGAAGATCATCCGGGAGAGCAATTCATAAAGCAAGATCGCCGCCGAAGGAATTTTTTTGGCCAGCAAGCTTGAATCATCTTTCTTAGCGGTATTGAAAAAATCATTCAATACCGGCAGGTCGTTGGTGTGCAAGGTCACTAATAATCCATGGCTGATGAAGAAGTCGATTTCGGCCGGCACAATCCCGCCGCCGCGTAAAACCGGGAATTGCAGGATGAGGAAGAAATATTTTTCCCGCTGCTCGAAGATCGGTCGCTGCGCTTGGATTTTCGCGGAAGAGGCGCGCAGCTGTTTGAAATCAAAATCGTAAATTTTGATTTTGCGCAAAAAAGACAGCTCATCTTTCCCGGGATTGGCGATATTCAGCCACTTGATCTTCGATCCGCCGGCGCCGGTAACAGTGAGCTGCTGGATATTGTTGGAAATTTTTTTGTAGTGCGACATTTTTCTTGCTTTGTTACATTTTTATTATAGCATATTTTTTTTCTGATGCGAATGCCGCGAATTAGTCGCGAATGCCGCGAAAACCGCGAATTATTTCGATAATTAATTATTCGCGGTTTTCGCGGCATTCGCATAAATTCGTGGATTAGCATTATAATTTATGCTATACTTAATGTATGCCAAGTGAATTGAATATCGGGACAAATCTTGAAGCTCCGAACAAAATCGAGACCGAGACCGGAGCTTTAAATGAGCGACCGGAAATTGAAGTAGTCAAACCGGAAAAAGTACTGGAAAAAACCGTCGAAACCAAGCCGGCGGCGCCAGTAGCGGCGGCTGCCACGCGGCCGCTAAAAAGCGTGATCAGCGAATATGAAGAGAGGGAAAAACAAATCGAAAATTTTTTAGCCAAGGATCTGGAGGAAATTTATCTGGGCTTGCCTTTGGATAAACAGGCGGAATTCCGCAAGACCGGCGAAGAAACCGCCAAAAAAATCGAAAAACTGCTGGAGAAGACGAAAATCAATCTCGGCAAGATCGTGAATCTGATCCGCAAATGGCTGTCGCTGATCCCCGGAGTCAATAAATTCTTCCTCGAGCAGGAAGCCAAGATCAAAGCGGACGAGATTGTTAAATTAAAAAATAAAAATTAAAAAATATTCTGGTTTAAATATGGCCAAAATTGAAAATTGTCTATACTAATTCGTATTCTTAATAAATAAATTTCCTTATAGCGCGCATTGGAAAATTTCCGTTAAATCACGCAGCGTATCACCGCCGCTGGCGGGACAGGGAAGCCGTGCAAAATTGCGTTGTAGGCAGGAGGCGCCGCGCCGACGAGGTTAGCAATTTTGCTAGGCTTCCTGGCGGAGTGATAGGAAATTTGCCAGCGCGCAGTTTTTTGCGCCACTTTTTTTAAAAAAAGTGGCAAAGATATTGAATTCTATGAATTACGGTGAAAATTTGCCAAATATATATTCCGCGTCGGTAATCAGCGCCGGCGTCGATTGGCCGTTGATTATATTTTATGTCGCAATCGCGGCTATTTTTTTAATCATCGTTTTGATTGCCTTGCGGATAATCCGGAATTATTTTGTCCGCAATCAATATTTGAACCAGACGGTTTTCCTGGTCAGGTTGCCTAAGGAGAAACCGGGCGAAGAGAGAAAAGACCAGACGGTGCAGGAGCTTCGCGAAGAAATCGCGGTGGGCGAGGCGATTTTCAACAGTATCGGCGGCGCGCGCGCCCAGCGCGGGTTGAATGCCTGGCTGTTCGGGCGGCAGGATCATTTTTCCTTCGAGATCGTCGCGTCGGAAAAGAAAATATATTTTTACGTGGTGACGCCGGCCGATTCGGCGCGCTATATCGAACAGCAGATCCACGCCCATTATCCGGACGCGCTGGTCGAGGAAGTGCCGGATTATAATATTTTCAATCCCTCGGCTAAAGTTTTCGCCAGCAGCTTGAAGACGAAAAAGAGTTTCGTCTTTCCTTTGCGCACTTACAATAAGATGGAGATCGACCCGATGAATTCGCTGGTCAATGTGATGAGCAAATTGGACAAGGACGAATCGATGGCGGTGCAGGTTCTGGTGCGCAGCGCCAAAGGTTCCTGGCACCGGAAAATTTCTCAGGTGGTGCGGGAAGTTAATCGCGGCAAAAAAGTCGGGGAGGCGGTCGGTTCCGGCGTTTTCAATCAGATCCTTAATTTTCTGGGCTCGGTGGCCCGGGAAGCCAAGCCGAAAAGCGAACGGGAAAAAGAGAATAAAGAACCTAAGAAGCTGTCGCAGATGGAAGAGGAAATGCTCAAGAGCATGGAAGAAAAAAATTCCAAGGCCGGATTGGATGTGAATATCCGCATCATCGTCAGCACTAAAAATGAACATAACGGCAAAGCGTATCTTTTGAATATGACGAATGCGATGGCTGAATATAATTATTACGAATACGGCAACATTTTCAAGGTCAAGAATTATCAATTCATCAACGCGGTCGTCCGCGATTTCATTTATCGCCGTTTCAATCCCGGCATCGGTTTTATCCTGAATATCGAAGAGCTGGATAGCATCTATCATTTTCCTTTGAAGAACTTGGAAACGCCGAATATCGCCTGGCTGACAGCGAGACAAGCGCCGGCTCCGTCGAACATCCCCACCGAGGGAATTGTTCTGGGAAAAAATTTATATCGCGGCGTGGAAAAGGAGATCCGTATCAAGCGGGCGGATCGGCGCCGGCATATGTACATCATCGGCAAGTCCGGCGTAGGCAAATCCGTCCTGATCGCCGGTTTGGCCATCCAGGATATTTTGAATGGCGAAGGCGTCTGCGTGATGGATCCGCACGGCGATCTGATCGAAGATATCTTGCGCCGCATCCCTCCGGAACGCGCCGAAGACGTGATTTTATTTTCGCCGGCCGATATCGAACGGCCGATGGGTTTGAATCTGATCGAGTTCGACGCCCGCTATCCGGAACAGAAAACTTTCGTCATCAATGAATTGATCAAGATTTTTGATAAATTATACGATTTGAAAACCACCGGCGGGCCGATGTTCGAACAATATATGCGCAATGCGTTATTGCTGATTATGGCGCATGTCGAATCCGGTTCGACTCTGATGGAAGTGCCCAGAGTCTTATCGGATCCGGATTTCCGCAAACTGAAGATCCAGAATTGCCCGGATATCACTGTGGTCGATTTTTGGCAGAAACAGGCGGAAAAAGCCGGCGGCGAAGCGGCTTTGGCCAATATCGTGCCCTACATCACCTCCAAACTGACTCAATTCGTTTCCAATGATACGATGCGCCCGATCATTGGCCAGCAGAACAGCTCGTTCAATTTGCGCGACGTGATGGATAAGCAGAAAATCCTTTTAGTCGATTTGTCCAAAGGCAAGATCGGCGATATGAATGCCTATCTTTTGGGTTTGATCATCGTGGGTAAAATTCTGATGGCCGCTTTGTCCCGCGCCGATATGCCGGATTCGGCCCGCAAAGATTTTTATCTGTATATCGATGAATTTCAAAATTTCACCACCGATTCCATTAACACAATTTTATCAGAAGCTCGCAAGTATGGCCTAAATCTGATCATCGCTCACCAATATCTCGGCCAGCTGGGCAAAGAAGGGGAGGCGATCCGTTCGGCGGTTTTTGGTAACGTCGGAAGCTGGTTCACCTTCAAGATCGGCACGGAAGACGCGGAAATACTCGCGAAGGAATATTCCCCGGTTTTCAATGAATATGATCTCATCAACATCGAAGCTTTCACCGCCTATGTTAAATTATTGATTGATAATACCGCGTCTCGGCCGTTCTCGATGAAAACAATGTGGCCGCTGCCGGGCCAGGATCGGCCCGAAGTCGCTGATAAGATAAAAACCCTAAGCCGCCTGAAATATGGCCGCGACCGCTCGCTGATCGAGGCGGAAATCAACAAGAGATTGACTTTATTTTAAATCCGTGATTGTCAGATCTTATGGCTAGTTTAATGATAGTTTCAGCCCTTGAAAGAAGGGCTTTTTTGATATAGAATATAAGCAGAAATAAACATAAAAATTAAACAAACAAAAAATATGCCAAATTTAGATTTTAACGCCGGTTTTGAACCGGAAGAAGGCTCGACTGGCGGGGAAAATTTATCAGGGCTGGGTTTTCATCCGGCTGATGAAAACGAGGAAGATTTAGAGGAAGAACTTGAGGAAGATAACGAAGAGGAAGATGATGACGAGGAGGATTTTGATTTAGCCGATGAGGAAGATCCCGATGCATCCGCTCCTGTTTTGGGCGGCATTGCTTCCGGCCCGGTTATAGTTTCGGCGAGTGATGACGAAGACGATGAGGACGAGGACGATGAAGATGGCGAAGAATTGACCGAGGAGATCGACGAGGATGATGACGAGGAAGATACCGACGAAGCGGCTGCGGAAAATCCGGACGATGATTGCGTGGTCATTTCCAAATCCAAAATTATTTTAGCCAGGCGGCTTTTGGAAAATATCAAAAAAAGCACTGACGGATTGATTTCCCTGTTTTCCGGCGAGATGGATGACGGCGACGAAGATCGTATCAGCATCGGCGAAATAACCGACGGGATGGTTGAGAATGACGAAGAAGGCGGCAAAGTCATCGAAGGCGTTTTTGACGGCGAAAATATGATCGGTCCGGACGGCAAAGAATACTCGGTACCGGCTAACTACGCTTCCAAATCGAAATTAGTCGAAGGCGATATGTTGAAATTGACCATCACCGACCGCGGCACCTTCATCTATAAACAAACCAAACCGGTCGAACGGAAACGCCTGATCGGCAAATTGGAAAAAGATGTTAACGGAAATTATGTGGTTAAGGCCGAGCACAAGAAATTCCGCGTCATCACCGCGAGCATCACCTATTACAAAGGCATTCCGGGCGACAAAGTTGTCTTGCTGATTCCAGTTGCCGGCGACAGCGCCTGGGGAGCGGTGGATAATGTAATTAAATCAAAATGAAAAAGTCAAAATGAAAAGTTAAATAATTTTTCATTTTGAGATTTTAAATTTAAATTATTTTCATGGCCACTCTTTATCGAAAATACCGTCCGCAGACTTTTAAAGAAGCGGTCGGGCAGAATCATATCAAGATCACTCTGCAAAATGAGATCGGCACGGGCAAGATCGCCCATGCCTATCTTTTTTGCGGCCCTCGAGCCGTCGGCAAAACGACTTTCGCCCGCCTGATGGCCAAGGCGGTCAATTGTCTGAACCGCAAAGAAGGGGAGTTCGAGCCGTGCGATAAATGCTCGTCATGTCTGGAAATCATAGCCGGCCGCAGTCTGGATATCGTGGAGATCGATGCCGCTTCGCATACCGGCGTGGATAATGTCCGGGAAAACATCATCGCTTCCGCCCGCGTCACGCCGACCAAATATAAATATAAAGTTTTCATCATCGATGAAGTGCACATGCTTTCCATTTCCGCTTTTAACGCTTTGTTGAAATTGATCGAAGAGCCGCCGGCGCATGTGATTTTCATCCTTTGCACCACCGAGATCCATAAAGTTCCGGCGACGATCATTTCCCGCTGCGAGCGGTTTGATTTTCGTCGCATCAGCATCGAAGATTCGGTAAAAAAATTAACTTATATCGTCAAGGAAGAGGGGATTAAAGTCGAGCGGGAAATTTTGGAAGCGATCGCCCGCCAGGCCGAAGGCCATTTGCGCGACGCCGAAAGCTTGTTGGGGCAATTGGTTTCGATTTCCGGCAAAGAGATCACCCGCGCCGAAGCCGATCTGGTCATTCCCCGGTCCGACATCGCCGAAATCGTCAAACTTCTGGAATTCTTGATCAAGAAAGACGCGTCCGGAGCCATCGCCCTGATCAACAAGATGATTGATGACGGGGTTGATCCGGAAAAATTTGTCGGCGATTTCGTCGAAATAATGCGGAAGATTCTGCTTTCGAAGATCAATCCGAACCTGGGCGAGCGCCTCGGGCTCGATGTGGGCGAAAGCTTTGAGATGAAGATCAATGACCTGAAAAAGAATCTGGAGAGCGGCGCGCTGATCGTCATTTTGGAAAAATTCATCAAGGCAAGAGCGGAAATGAAAAATAGTTTTATCGTACAGTTGCCGGTGGAAT
The DNA here is from genome assembly GCA_963747695.1 of Candidatus Falkowiibacteriota bacterium. Taxonomy (GTDB): domain Bacteria; phylum Patescibacteriota; class Patescibacteriia; order Patescibacteriales; family WJLG01; genus JAQTUZ01. The sequence goes on from CAVVFV010000012.1 coordinate 148,542, forward strand.
TGGCGATCGCCGAATTGTGCCTGGATAAAGCTCTGCAGCCGAAGGCGGCAGTTAGCGCGCCGAGCGAAGGAATTTCAAAGAATCGTCCGACCGCGGTCGCGAGCGTTGCGGAAAAGAATAATGCAGCCGTCGAAGCGCCGAATTTTTCAACCGGTTCCGTTCCCGATCGGGAGATGATTTTATCGCGCTGGAGCGAGGTTTTAGCCAAGATAAAAAAATATAATCATTCGCTATCCTTCATTTTGCATCTCTGTCAGCCGCGCGATCTGGCCGGCAACCGATTATGTCTGGCTTTCAAATATAAATTCCATAAGGATCGGATCAATGAAGCCAAGATGAAAGAAATCGTCCAGAATGTTTTGCGCGAAGTTTATGGTACGCCGATGACGATCGAAGCGGTGATTGATGAAAATATGGAAGTCGAAGGAAACGCCACCAAAGGCGTTACGGCTGATGCCGAAGTTGAAGTGGAAGTGCCGGAAGACGAATCAGCGCAACCGGCCGGCAAAGATATGATGTCCGATCTCCTTAAAACTTTCGGCGGAAAAATAGTAGGATAATTATAAATTATAAGTGATAAATTATAAATAAATTTATTGACATAATCACTGAAATGATTTAACATTTTTTTGCGCCCCATCAGAGGTGCTTTTATTAAAATTTATAATTTATAATCAATAATTTGTAATTGATTTTTGGGAGATCGTCCAACGGTAGGACGTCGCGCTCTGGACGCGGTAATCATGGTTCGAATCCATGTCTCCCAGCACTAATCATACTAAGTCCTTTTTCAGGAAAAATTTTTAACGCTTCGCGAAGCGAAGCGTAAGGTTTGATGGGCACAAATTTGAGTTTTTGATTTATCAAAAACAAGTTCGAGCCGAAGATTTTTTGGAGATGTGCCTTTTTGGCACATAAATCGTCATTGGTTGCTGAAAGAGCAAGCAATGACGCATCTTTTATCCATTCCCGCATCGGTTCGAGCCAACTTCCGGCGTTCTGTTCCAAACGGGCTATTTGCTCCTCAAGTGACCTCTTTTCGGAGATGACAGCCTTCCGGCGGTTTAGGTAGTCTTCCCGCTCGATATCCTGGGCTACATAGAGGTCGGTGAGCCGCTCGAGGTTGCGGGAAAGGCCTTGTGCCTTCTCCTGCAAGCCCTGGACGAACGTCGCCGTCTTCTGCTTAGATTCTTGCTCATCTTCATTTGTTCTCCTCGTGAGCTCATTAGCTATCTCTTCCGGCATCGAAAATTCAGATAATAGATTTGATAGCTCGGAAACTAAAATTTCTTCTCTGACATACGATTGAGAACATTTGATCGTCGTTGATTTCTTGGTACAGCGATAATAGGTATGAGATTTTTGGACTTCGGCGGTGATCATTTTTCCGCACTCGCCGCAATGCAATAAACCGCATAAAGGTTTGGGGTCATTTCCGGTTCTCTGCGGATGGCCTCGCTCAATCAAAACATTTTGGACTTTATCCCATAACCGCTTCTCAATGAGCGGTTTATGCTTGCCCTCATAAATATCGCCGTTATATCGGAATACGCCGTAATAGAAAGGATTGGAGAGAATAAATTTAGCTCTGTCCTTATGTAGCGGTTTATCGCCCGTGCTTTTAACACCTTGTTTAAAAAGAAAGTTAGAAATATCCTCGAGGCGATAATTGCCCTTGGAGTAGAGCTCAAAAGCGGCGCGGATGGTTTTAGACTTCCGTCGGTCAACGACAATCGTTTTTGCCCGCACATCGTTTAGATAGCCGGTCGGAGCCGTGCCGGGAAAGTGTCCTAGTCGCGCCTTCTGCCTAAGTCCGCGGCTCGTATTGGAGCTCAAGTCGCGAATGAATTGGTTGGCCATCCCCAATTCAACGGCCATTAGTAGAACGTTGTCGTTAGGGCGATAGCTTTTGTCCGGCATTAGGATATGCTCGATTATGCTCTGCTGGATCATCCAGCTTATTTGTCCGCCGTCCACCGGATTGCGCGCCAAACGGTCAAGTTTCCAGCAGACTATCCCTTTGGCTTCGCCCTTGTTAATCCGTTTCAGCATATCGTTAAAGACCGGACGGCCCGGAGCTTTGGCCGATTGTTTTTCCACGAATTCGCGGACGATCTCGATATGTTCGTCCTTGGCCAGCTCGCGCAGTTCGACGAGCTGAGCTTCGATGGACAAAACTTGTTTGTCCTCGACATCGGTCGATTTGCGGGCGTAAAGAAAATAGTTATTTACCGAAGGTATATTGTTTGTTATCATAATAATGAAAGCATTTCTTATTATTTTTTATATACTTATGATAGCATTATTATGAAGAACGTGCAAAGCCAATCAAAACTTGGAAATAATATCAAAAAGTATCGAGCCAAACTCGGCTTGACGCAGGAAGAATTAGTAAAAAAATCGGATGTAAAATATACGACGCTTTCCAAAATAGAAAGTGGTGTTATAAAAATGCCAAGCGTTCAGATAGCGGCAAAAATAGCAAAAGCCCTCCTTGTTTCCATTGAAGATTTAATGAAATAATAATTTATGAAAAAAACAAGAAAAAAAATTCTCGTGATGATTTTTTTAGTATTTTATTTTGCGTTTTCTGCTGCAACGGCCTTGGCGGATGGCGCGTTAGTGGAATACGATCCTTATAATGCAGTAAATTATGATCTGAAAGCGGAAAATAGCCAGCAGGCGGTAATTAGCTATGAAAAAGGCGTGCAGAAAATGGTTTTGGCCGTTGACTTCGCGAGCCACTTCGAATAGAAATGACGTTTGGATTTTTCCGGTTCCCGCCAGTGCCGATAAAATTAAAATGGATATTGTTTCCAACATTCCTTCTCTGGCCGGCCAAAATCTTTCCGATTCGGTTTCCGCTAATCTTTACTATGTTAAGAAAGATATTGAATCGACTCAGGTCTACCCATTAGTTTATCGGATTATTTCCAGAATTATAACCTTAAACAGTAATCAGTCATCAGACGAGTTAGGGTTGGGGGCTGTCGATAACGGAACATCAGCCAATCCTGTGCCAGATGTTATTGTCCAGAGCCATTTAGAAAAGGGCGGCATGGTTTCCGAAATTATTTCCGCCAAGACGGCCGATGGTCTGGCGAAGTATTTTAAAGACAAGGGGTTAAATTTTGACAATAAATTGTTACAATTGCAGCAATTAGGGTTACCTTTCGGGTTTCGTTCCAGTGTAAAATGGTGGCAGGATTATTTAACTAATAATTTTGCCCAACCATATGCGCCGAAACACCCAAGAGGCTCTAATTGCCATGAAAAAAGAAATTTTAGACTCTTGCATTGCCAAAACCATGAAATGCAAGGACGGAGCTAAGCTGCTCGATTTTCACCCGAAATACTTTTCCCGTCTGAAAAAAGAATATTTGAAATACGGCGTAGCCGCTCTGATTCCCAAACCGCCGGGTCCCAAAAATGGGTTCATCGCTAAAAATCGGACGTCGGAAACACTGGAAAATCTGGTCTGTGAATTGGCGCGGAATAATACTTCTTCCGGTCCGACCGAATTGGCCGATCAACTGAAAGATAATTACGGATTTGAAATTAATCAATCAACTATTTTTAGAATTCTGCGGCGGAAGAAAATCAGATATTGCCGCGATTACCAGCCGATCATCAAACAAAAACCGCAATTATACTGCCTGGAAACGCCAGGCGAAGAATTACAGCTGGATGCCTGCCATCCGTTCGGACGCGGCCGGCAACTGGTCTGTTTCGACGCCATTGATGATTGTTCCCGTTATGTCTGCGCCAAATTGTATGACCGAGAAAATGCCGCCAACGCCATCGAATTCATTAAATATTTAATTCAACACGCCCCATTCACGATTAAAAGGATTAGAATTGATAATCGCAGCAAGAACAAAATTCGCGAATTCTGTGAATCGATTGGCATCGAAGTTATCGTCAACGACGCCCACGAGCCGAAACAGAATGGCAAGATTGAACGATTTCATCGCACTATTAAACGCTCATTTTTTTGGAAATATTGCGGCTTCTACGACGACCAAGAACTATTGGATTATCGCTTGCAACAATGGCTGGCTTATTACAACGAGAAACGCCGTCATGGCGGCTATGGCATGAACCGCTTAACGCCAATCCAGAAAATCGCGGCAGCTTTGTTTAATTCTTTAAATATCATTCCTCGCAAAAAGGTAACCTTGACTATGCAATCGTACAAATTTTGACAATAAATCAATTCCTGCCCTGCAAAAGTATTTTGGCCGCGACTATTCCTTTGTCGCTTCTTGGATAAACACTGGCGCTAATGTTTCGTCAACTGCTGCTGCGATTACCGCCAGCTCGCCCGTGCAAAACAACCCGAATTTGGTGACGGCCGATTTCATTGATAAGGCTTTTTCTTTTTACTATGGTCAGAGGGGAAGATTCCCAAAGTTTGCAGAGCTTCGTGATCAGATCCTGGATAAGCAACAGAGCGAACCTCTCCCGCCAGGCCAATTTCATAATGATGCTTATTTTCAGGCACGGCAGGAGGCAATTGATCAAGCGTTGGCTGATGATATAAATCATGATAATACTATAGTAGCCGATCAGCTCGGCGGACAAAAAATTACCGTACCGACGCAAAAAATGATCGATGATTATGTTAATGGAGAAAGCATTAGCGTCCTCCCTCAAGGTGGTCAAAGCACCTTTAATGGCCGCGGAATTTATCTTTCTTTTCCGACCGATAAAATTTATTTTCCATTAATGTTGACCAGCGTTTATGGAGATAAAATAATTCCCGCTGAAATAAGAGTAATCTCGCCGGTCGCTCCGAAAATTTTCGGCAATATCCGCATGTTTGCTAAAACTTCCTACTATTCTAATGCTTCTTTGGTTTTTCGGGATGCGGCGTTGCAGGATTTTTATTCCGGCAGTAAAACCGATTTTATTTACACAAAGATCGACATCAACGCGCCAGCTAAAAATTTAACTAATGATCTTTGGATCAGTCCCAATCCTTCATTCCAATATAATTTAATTTCCCTGTTTAATAATTCCTTGTTCTCTTTCTTTATTATTTTAGTGTTATCTTCTTTGCTGTCAGGAATCATGGCTGGCTGGTTGCTCTCCAGGTTTGCGTGGAAAAGAACGTTGCGTTTTGCCCTAATCGGTTTTTTTAATGTTTTTAGTTTGATTGGCTTAATTATCGCCGCCAAGTTTCTATTTGTCGATTTTAAGAATGATGGCTATCCTCAATGGGCTTTTTTGCCCCGCGATTTCCGGAGATGGCTTTTCGTTCCGTTTTTTTCCGCATTATTTATGGGCTGTACTTGGCTAATCATTGAGCTTATAAAAATAATTATTTAATAAAAAATTATATCATTCTGTAATGAATAAAATTATGAAAAATTTAGTAATAGAGCAGTTTGAACAAGGAATTATAGAACAGGTATGCAGTATCATGGAAGGCGGAGAAAAGGCTTTTAATTAGAGAAAGAGTAAATATTAGATTTCATTGCGACATTCAACGATGAAATAACATAAAGTTTTTTATCAGAAAGATCATCCTCCAAAAAATCTTCGGCTCGAACTTGTTTTTGATAAATCAAAAACTAAAATTTGTGCCCATCAAACCTTACGCTTCGCTTCGCGAAGCGTTAAAAATTTTTCCTGAAAAAGGGCTTAGTATTATCTGTGCTCATCTCTATGACCTCGCTCGAAGGTATTTTTTAGATAATTCTTGACCCAAAACATGGCCGTCTAACCCCCTCCGGCTGCGGCCATTTTGCCCTGTATGCGCTCAAGGCCAAGGAGGGCCAACTAGTTGAACAGCTATATGAACAGCTGTATGAACGACTAGTTGAACCCGGGTTCATATAGCAGACACTGTTTTAAGAAGTTATTTTAGCCAAATTCTAATTTTCAAAAATGAGTGACTATTACTCCGACAACGGAATCAACTGAACGACAAATATATATTATTACTACACTAAGATATGACGACAAACTACTAATTACAATTACGACTTAAACCAATATTATATTAAATACCAATATTAATTACTGATATTATTTAATTTCAGATACTTCTTTCCAACTACTGGCCAAAACCAAGAAAAAAAATGGGGAATGAGGGGGGAACCCATCGCCCCAACATAAGTCGGGTGATGGGTTGGACATATTTTAAATTATAAATACTCACGTATAAAAAAATCCATTTTAATTTTCAGCCTTTGCCTATTGGCTAGTATTTTTCTCAGATCGCTGAATTCGAATGTCACTTTCGCCGTAGAGACTATTTTTATCGGATGACCTGAGTGGCTGGTCATTGTTAGTCAAAGAGGCTAGCAATAGTATATCCTCATTTTTGTATGAGAAGATACTATTGCACTTGCGCTTATTCATAAATATTCACGATGATTTTAGTTGATTTCATCTAATATTAGTAATTTTTACAAATTTCAAGCAATTATTATGTAATAGGACTTGACAAAATATAAATACACGATGTATTATGTAAATAGACAATACACTTACATAAAATTTAAAAATATGAGTGAAACAAGATATGAAAGATTTAAAAGGCTAGCAGAGGCCAGGACGAATATAATTATACAGAGAATTAAAATCCTCGGTAATTGCTCGAATAGGAGTTCATATGATTATACTTCCGAAGATATCGATAAAATATTTAATGCCATTTCGAAGTATTTGAAAGATACAAGGGCAAAGTTTTCATTTCCTGGAGAACGGAAGTTTAAGTTATGATTATGAATAATTACGACTCAGGAATCGAAGAGGTTATCGGTTCTGTTATATCTTTTTTTAATGTAGATAGAGATTTGTTGTTTGGAAATTCCAGAAAAGCAGAAATTGTAGAGGCCAGACATGTATTAGCCTACTGTTTAAGAAATAAATTTAGACTATCATTCCCAGCAATAGGAGAAATCTTTAACAGGGATCACACCTCAATTATGCATGCATGCGAAAACGCTTGCATAATTATTGAACGAAATATAAAGTTAAAAGTTTTTATTGATAATTTGATAAATTCAGGGGACAGTGAATATAAAGATATTAGTGAAGTAGAGGGTGAAGATGTTGGTAAGGTGGTAAGCGAAGATATAAAAACAACTAATAACCCGGAAGAGTTGAAGAAATATTTAACATTTAAACGTGAGTTGGAAGATAAAGAGCATGAAAGGAATATGACGGAACTAAGGAAGAACAGAGAGGGTAAAATTTCAAATGCAAAAGCCGAATATGCAAAAGCAGTGATCAATGCTAAAAATGAATATGAAAACAACTCTATTAAATTAATAGAAGGAAGAGCTAAAAATATAAGAGAACATAGAAGTGCGATGTTTTGGCTCAAGATTGGTAGGTATTCAGAGGCGAATGAGTATCTGAGTCCCAAAAAAGAACTTTTAGAAAATAACGATTTCAAAAAGGATATTGTAAATTTCTTGCCTAAATTTAAGACCGAAGTTAAAGAGCTTGTTTTTCCGATCGAATTTAATAAAGAGTATCTTAGAAATTGCTTTGCAGACTTGGATGACAGATCGAAAAATATTCTTATTAAAAGATATGGTTTTGATGATGAAAAAACATCAACACTGGAAGAGATTGCGGTAATTGAAAAAATATCGAGGGAAAGAGTGCGCCAAATTTTGCAAACAGGTATAAATAAAATTTATTTTAATAATTGTGGCGGGTTGAGACAGGTTGTTAATTCGGTTGCGGGGAAAATATTAAAAGAAGATTTAGTATTTATTGATAAGTGCTTGAATGAATTTTTTATATTTAATAAGGAAGATGAGAGTCTGCTCAGAAGACTGATTTTAGTGATAATGCTATCCGTAAAATGGATTAAGGAATTTGATTTTTCTGGCTATAAATTTTTCATTAATTCATCTAACGAAAAGAAAGTAATTGAACAAATTGATCATATTAAATTGCTAATCGGAAAGATTGAAGCGGCGATGCCTGATATGATATTAGATCGTTGGCAATATGTTCTAAATAATTTAAAGTTGTACGAATTCTTTCAAGATAAAAAACATTTATTGGATGATGCATTTTTAAGAGCCTGCTATGATAATTTTTTGTTTGAAAGCGAGATAGTTGTTTATAAAACAGAGGTTCTTAAAAAGTATAAGTCATATAACGATGCTGATCAGGAGCAGGTTGAAGGTGTCCCCAACGAATATAATGTTTTTTTCGAGTAGTATTAATAATTTAACCTAACCATATGGGAAAAACAGTTTACAATATAACACCAGACATTTCTCTGATGCCCAAACTCGGAAAATCTGGCTATTCTTCTCCGCAGGCAATCGCTGAGTTGGTGGACAATTCTATTGATGCCAGAATAGAGGGCAAAGTGTTAAACGTGGTAATTAAGATAGAGAAAAATGTAATCAGTATAGCTGATAATGGTTCTGGAATGGATGGAACACAATTAGCTGATGCTATGACACTTGCACACTCAAATAAGGAGAATAAATTGGGCGAGTTTGGCCTTGGCTTAAAAACCGCATGTAATAGTTTGGGGGAGAAATTTGAAATTATAACCTCTCCGGCAAACGATAGCAAACAGTATAGGTTTGTATACGATCAAAAGGAGTGGATGGGTAAACAAAAGTGGGAGATCGATATAGAGTCCTTAAAGGCGGAAAGCGATATGCATTTTACCGTAATTAAAATTGAGAACTTGTCTAAAAATATTCCTGGACTGCCGGATGTTTTAAAAAGAGATATGGAAAGAAGATTCGCCCCTTTTATAGAAAAAGGAGAGGTTACTATTAAAGTGAACGGGAAAGAGTGCAAGCCTGGCAAGCACGATTTGATTGAAGGATCCAGAAAAGAATTTAACCTCGATGTTGTAAGTGGAAAATTTAAAGGTGAAAAAATATATGGCTGGTATGGGTTGCTTAAAGAAGGCTCAAATAAGGGTCTTTATGGTTTTCATACTTATCGAAGAGGGAGAATGATTACGACTTATGACAAGATGGTTATCGGTGAACATCCTACAATTTCAAGAATTATAGGTGAGATAAACATGGATTTTGTCTCCGTGACTCACAATAAGAAAGATTTTATAAGAGAAAGTGATGAGTTCGCAATGGCAGAGGAATTATTAAAAGAAGAGTTAAAGAATATTCTAAAAGAGGCTAAAAAGAAGTCTGGCCAAGACAAGATTACGAAAAACGTAATGAACGATTTAGACGTTTGGAAAGAAAAAATCAGTAAGGCGGTAATGGAATCACAGGATTTAAAATGTTATACGTCTCAAGTTGATATTAAAACGGGAATGGTCAAGGATGATGACGGTAAGGACGAGGAGGTTCTTGGTGAAAAAAGAGAAAGCAAGAAGGGTGGACACGGAACCGTAAAACCAAAATCGACAGATGCGGTAAGGGTGCCAAAAAAGGAGAATGAAAATATAAAAAAGATAATTAAGGTAAAGGGTAAAAAATTTGAATTCGATCACGAGTTCTCTTCTCTGGGTCAAGATTCGGCATGGAAACAATATGAGTTTGACAAGGAAAAAAGAAAAATTGTTGTTTATACAAATATTGATTTTCCAGCATTCTCAACAACAAAAGACACGGCCTTCTACGCCGTTTTGCATATTGCAGAGTCAATTGCAGAGATCATGGTTACTGAGGTTGGGGAAGAGATAGGTAATTTGCAAGAGATAAAAGAAATTATTTTAAAAACAGCGTCAATTCTTAAAAACCAAATTGATTAATTAAACTCAGGAGTACGAAGAAAATTTTGGTTTTATGGACAAAATAGAAGTCTGTGAAAAAATAAAAAAAGGTACACGTAAAATTACTGTGATTTTCGAGCACTGTTTAGTTAGTCTGGGATAGGTGTTAAAGTTAACTCGTCGAGACTTTTATTAACGGGTAATTTAGTTAATGTGAAAGGGTAATTTATTTGATTGATAACTCTGTGACGTAGGGATCCACACTCGATTCCCCGGCAAATTAGCTGGAATTATATACTAGAAAGGAATAATGGTAGGATTGCTAGATTCAGAAAAATTAGTTCCCAATAGCTCCGCAGCGGCTTTGTTACATAAACTTATAACTTGACGTTTACAATAATAAAAATATTAAAAAATGGATACTAAAACTTTTTCAGAGTTATTAAAAGACGATGTTATCGAACAAATACAAAAAGTAGATTTAAAATCTAAAGATTGGGACGCGTGGTTTTTAAAATGGAAAGATCCAAGCACAAGAACTCAAATTATTTGGATTCTTAGGGATTTAGCAGAGAAGAAAGAATATGTAGATAAAATCGTTGCAATAGCGGACATGTATTCGAAAGACCCTAATCCTGATGGAGATTTTGACGACTTAAATAAAAAAATAGAGGCCGGAGAAGATATCCGTTCTATATATACAGTCAGAGGAACTTTGCCGTGGCTTTTGCAAACATTAATAGCCACTTTTAAAACAGAGTATTACCCAGATATTTTAAAAATAACAGAAAGATTAATTGAAGATCAGGTATATTATGTTAGGCAGCAGGCTACCGTTCCTCTTTCTCTTTTTGTAGCCAACCTTCGTGCCAAAAAAAACGTTGATGGAACAGATTTTAATTTTACTGATAAAGACAAGAGCAGTGCATATAGTCTCTCGTTTAAGATGCTTAGAGAGAATTGCAATCTCCCGCGAGTATTAGAATACGTGTCTAATGTATTTGATAAGTTAAGAAATATAACAGCGGAAGAGGCAAAAGAAGTGCTAACAACTTTTTGCTATAATGAAAAAAAAATTAATCCTGAATACCTAACTAGCCACGTAGTTCCTCTAGTAATTTTCTTCGCAGAGTTTAGAAAAAAAAACGAAGCAGGTTTTGATAATTATTGGTTCCAGGTTTTTTTAGAAAATTTTATTAAAGATGCCAAAGATTCTTGCCTAAGAAGTACATTAATCTGGCATATGTGGCGGGTGATTGAAGAAGATGCGTCTAATTATCAATTGGTTAAAAAGTATATACCATTGCTTTTTGAAAATATTTCCGATCATGAGCCTGTGGGGCAGATGGAATTTTTAGTAAATGAAGTTTTAAAAGCTGATTCCAAAGACGGTATTGAACTATATATAACATTCCTTAATTATTTAGATAAAATGAATTTTTCTAGTTCTTTTAAGCTTTGGCTTACCCAAACAGAGGAAACATTGGAACGTATCAAAAAGATAGATTCTTCAAAAGTATTAGAGATTTTACCCTTACTGAAAGGATTACGTTTAAAAGGTTGTTATGTCGGCGATGAAAAAACAATTTTTCCCGAGGAATCGGCTGATAAATGATTTTATGAATGAACTGGATAAGTTAAAGACAGAGATTAAAAATGATTTGATGAATATTAAAGAATTTTTTGAGGCATCTCTTAATTCATATGTTTCAAGTGCTACAAGTGGTAATACCGGAACTCAACCAGTCGCAAATGATCCGATTCAAGGAAGAAAGAAACATTTTTTAGAAAACTATATGTTAGTTTTTCCCAGCCTTCTTTATAGGACCATCCTTAAATTAGGAAAAAGAATAGAGAAAATTGATCAGGGGTTGTTCACTATAAATTTTAAATACACCAATCCAAGAAATAATTTGTGTTATATAGGTCCAAAAGGCAGAGAAGTCGAAGAGATAAGGGGATTGAGAAATTATTTTTTTCATGGCGACGATATGCCTAATAAGGGTTTTGCTGATGCGTTTAAAAATTACCCACCAGACAAACCGATTGAACTTGAAGGAAAGGATGTGACGAGGCTTATAAAAAATTGTGAAGATGCTATAAACAAAATTATTTAATTGAAATGGGTCTGACCTCTGCTTGATGAAGCAAAGGAATTGAACAGCTAGCCATATAAATAACCAAAAAACAGCTATATCCTAGCCGCTTATCAACCCCCGTCGTCAATCATCCCGTTAGCCCGTTAATAACCCCGTAATTGTTTTGCCCATCCTGTTTTCACCCAGTCTTTTCCTCTCATTCCCCATTTTTTTTCTTGGTTTTGGCCAGTAGTTGGAAAGAAGTATCTGAAATTAAAGAATATCAGTAATTAGTATTGGTAGTTAATATAATAATTGGTTTAAGTCTTAATTATAATTAGTAGTTTGTCGTAGTATCTTAGTGTAGTAATAATATATATTTGTCGTTCAGTTGATTCCGTTGTCGGAGTAATAGTCACTCATTTTTAAAATTATATTTGGCTAAAATAACTTCTAAAAACAGTGTCTGCTATATGAACCCGGGTTCAACTAGTCGTTCATACAGCTGTTCATATAGTTGTTCAACTAGTTGGCCATCCTTGGCCTTGAGCGCATACAGGGCAAAAGGCCGCAGCCGAAGGGGGTAGACCGGCCATGTTTTGGGTCAAGAATTATCTAAAAAATACCTTCGAGCGAGGTCATAGAGATGAGCTTGTGAAATAAAAATAAGGCGCGCCTAGCGCCTTATTTTTATTTCACAAGACGAAATGCTGTTTGACAAAATGTTATATTGTTGGTAATATAAGATTTGTTTTCTATTTCAAAATAATTGTGCTTCATATCGGAAATTTCGCCAGAACCCGCCGGGGTTACGCCGAATAGCTATTATTTTAAATTAATCACTATTTATATAAAGAATATGAAAAAAATTTTATTTTTTTTCGCAATCGCGGCGGCTTCTTTGTTTTTTGGCAATTCAGTAAAAGCCGACGGAATTTATTATCATCAAATAGATCTGCAACCAGGTTGGAATGTTATTTCTGTGCCGCGCGTTGTCCAGAGTCATCAATTTTCGGCCGCTGAAACTTTAAGCAATTTTGATATTTACGTGCTGGATAATACTAAGGCTTCCGGATGGGCGACGATGGCTGATTTGGGCCAGACCGAATTTACGCCGCTTTACGGATATTTTATAAATAATAAAACCGGTGTTGAACAAACTTTGACGGTCAATTATAAACAATTTACGCAAAATGATAATCCTGGCAACAGATTATTTGTTAGAAATTTAACTCCTGGCTGGAATGTAATCGGCGTTGCCGATCCCGCTGATGCTCTTCCTCAGAAAGATAGCAATTCGGTCGACACTAATAACATTCAACCTATTTTAGGATCTTTTGCCAATAATATCGATTCGATTTTGGATTTTACCGCCGATCAGTCCGATAGATCATCGGTAAAGATAGGGGATAATTGGGGTTACGCAGTGAATGGTAATTTCAGCAGCCTTAATGATTTTAGGGAAACGAAAGCCTACGGGGTTTATGTAACCAATGCCGGAACCTATCACGGGTATCAAAATAATGACCCGATACTTATTTACGATCCGGTTAGCCTGAATTTGAAACCGGTAACCGAAACAGTGAATGGTAGCGCCAGCGGCGTTTCCTTACTTGATTTTTTTGTTAATACCGGGTATCCGATAAATTTTTATTTAAATAATGTTGACGTTAAACTTTTATCGGAAGGGATAGACGGCTCTAATATTTCCAATTTGAGATTGAGTTGTAATAATAACAATGTTGCTGTTGTTTCTGCGCCGCTTCTCGGTGATAATTATATAACCGCCTCTTCTTCGTTGCCGGCGGGTACTTCTGAGTGCCAGGTTCTTATTGATATCAATAATGTCAATCAGACCGGCTACATTCAGGTTTCTATAAATGGTTTAGACAATCAAGCCAATTGGGGGGTTCTGGGGAACAAGATTGGTAATCAAAATATCCCCGGTGAGATAGATGGATATTCGATTTATTTTGCCCCTGCTTATGTCGTCAATCAGGCGGTTATCTCCGCTAACTCCACCGCCACTTTGACTGGATCACCTAACGACATCTACAATATCGGCGATGAAGATGCGGCGTTGGCCAGCTTCAACATCACTGACGCTGCCGGTGTTGGCAGCTCTTTAAATAGATATTTGGTTTTGAAGTCTGTCACATTAAAGAATAACGGTAATGCTGAATTAGCCAATGTTATTAGCAATCTTGCCCTTGAAGAATCTGGCGTCAAAGTTTCCGCATTCGCCACTGTAAATGGTAAATATGTTACCTTCATTTTAGCTAACGGCGGTTTGACCATCGACAAGGGCGATGATATCACCCTGAAAGTTACCGGTGATATCATTACTGAAGATTCCAGCAATAACCAGATTCAATTCATGTTGAACAACAGTTCAGATATGGATATTATGGATATTGAAGAAAGTGGCAACGACTATGCTGCTACCGTTTCAACCAATGTGAATGACGCCAGTTTTAATTCCGCTAATGCCACTTTTGATTATACTATTTTAAACGCCGGAAATGTTACAATCTCTAAGGACGCCACCAGCCCGACTCAGAAGAGCTATGTCAAGAACACCAAGGACGTTGTGGCTTTGTTAGTTAACGTCAAGGCCAACCAGGCTTTCTCGGCTGACGGCATGAAGCTGGACATCCATGCCAGCTCCACCGGAATTGACTTCTCCAATGTCCGCTTGTATGTCAACAACGTTTTGGTTGATTCCAAGGACATTGACGGGACGGCCACTTCCAGCGGCTATTTGAACTATGATTCCTCGGTTGACATCAATGCGGGAAACAACGTGATCAAAGTTCTGATGGATGTCAATAGCGACGCCACTGATGGCAGCTATGTCACCCTGGAATTGAATAGTGCCAATGCCTTCACCAACCCCGTTTATGTTGCCAATGACAACGATGTCACCGGCATCACGGGTGTTGCTACGGCTGGCAAAGTTACTGTCTCGACTGCCGGCTTGACTGCCACCAGAAGCGACGGTTTTGCTGATGCCGATAAGATTGTCGCCGGATCCGCCGACGCCACCTTGGGCACCTTCACTTTGCAAGCCCAGAACGACGATATTACCGTCAATTCGATTTCTTTGACCGGCAATATCGGCGC
>CAVVFV010000013.1:0-6649 GCA_963747695.1 Candidatus Falkowiibacteriota bacterium
GCCCCGCAAATAAGAAAGCAGTGTTTCCTGAAATCGGCTGAGCAGATTCGTGCTGGCAAAACCGATCTTTGCTTCCGAGATTATTGCGGCAAGCAGCGCGGCGCTTTTCTCTTGGGGAACTGTTCTTAAACCCGTGGCTATTTTTACCGCGGCGGCGATATCCGCCTTGTCTTCTTCCAAAAAATTAATCGGTGCGGCCTGACTGACTGGAGCGCGCCGTACTATTGGCCCCGGCGCTGCGGCTGGAGCAGTTTTATTGCCAAAAAAAGGCGAACTTAATTCGGGTTTGGCGGTAACTAGCGGCTTCGGACTATTCAAATAATCCATCACCTGGTCAAAAATCCGCTGCTGCAGATCTCGTGCCAAGCGACCGGCAGATTCCGGTTCCAAATTGAATTCAATAATCAGATTGGCGGTCAAATTCTTAAAATACAAATCCCCGACCATGATGCGCATCACAAAACCGGCCAGCTCCACGCCGTATTCGCCCTCCAGCTCTTCCAGCGCCGCCATCACCGCCGGCGTGGAAATTTTCTCCTTAACCTCGGAAGGTAAATTGTTAAATTTTTCGAGATACTCAAGCATTGCTATATTGCTATATTGTCATATTGCTATATTGTTTTATTAAATCATTGCGCAACAATATAACAATTTAACAATATGACAATTTTACTTCTTGCTTAATTTTTTAATTTCCGCTTCCACCGCTTTTCGTTGCAGGCTGCCGGGACGATATTTGGCGGCCGTGTGTTTTAAATCGGCGATCTTTGCATCTTCCGCGATCGAGGGCTTGACGGCGTTAGTGCGTGACTGATTAGTTTCTGGAACAGCTTGGGTCGCCGGTATGCCATGCACCACCTCTTTGGCAACGGCTAAAATCTTTTGCATTTCCGGCGAAAGCGGCGTATCCCTTTCAACCTTGCCGTCTCTGATGACCCCCATCGTACCCTTATCATCAATCGGAACCGGTATTGTTTCTTCCACGCCCACAACACTGAAAGTAGAAAGTTTCAATCTTTCATAAAACTTAAAGAAAGTTCTCATCCGCTCTTTTTCTTCGGGCTTCAAGCCATTGATATTTTTGCCATCCAAGAAATAGCTATTGAATTTTGCGCTGTCCACCGAACCAATCCCCACCGCGCTAACATAATCCTTGATCCAATTTTCCGCAGTCGGAGCGGCGCCGTTATTCAATCTCTGCGAAGTCAAGGCTACTTGGCATTTATTCAAAATATTTTTTATTTTTTCCTTAAAAACATCTCGATTGGCATGAACAAAAACAACGGCCACCAGATAGGAGCGGAATTTTTCCCAAAGATCGAAATCTTCCATGGAAAAAACTTCCCCGATATTATTCTTAAACAGATCCTCCACTTCTTCCTCGGATAAATAAATCAGACCCACCCATTTTAATTGAGCGATCAACGTTTTGTAAGCAGCCGAAAGCGCCGGGTCGGTTTTCTCCAAGCCGGTGGTTGCCAAAAAAACTTCGATAGCCTTAATCGATTCAAAAGCTTGCTGATCGTCGTCAGACATAATAACGTCCTTCACGCGTTCGGCAACAGTTTTATATTGTATATCACTTATATCGGACATAATTTAGATATTAAGGCGTGCGCGTGGTGCCGCCGGGAGGGGTCGTGGGCGCCGAACCCGGAGGCGGGGGGGGCGTGGTACCGCCGACAGAGGCAGTTCCTTGGCCACCGGGATTACGCATAATGTTTAATACTTTACCGACCGTATCATTAGTAGAGGCTGCAGCAAAACCTCTAAGGCTGGAAAGAAAATCGTCAGCTGAAATTTCATCCTTTCCATTCTTAATTTTATCTATGCCCAGCCTTCGCATCATCTCCCGCAATTGATTCTGCGCTCCCGGCTCGGAAAAAGCCTTGGCCGTACTCTTATTCAATCTTCCTGTACCCATTTCTTTGAATATAATGCCCAAATTGCTCATGGCATAAGCCAAGCCGGAAGCGCTGAATTCAAAGGCCTTACTAATGCTATTTTCCGCTCCGAAATCCAACCGATTATTTTTTCTGAAAACGGTTTCCGCGTCACGCTTGAGATTTTCGGTCTGGTTAGCCTCAGTCTGCTCATCTTCCGTGACCTGATGATAATTGCCAGCCGAATCGACCCTGATAGTCTTTTTAAGATGATCAGCTCCTTTTTCCTCACCGATCGAAGCGACATCATTTTGGAAGGCGAAAGCCCGCTGCTTGTCCATATGCAGCTTACCGACAAAAATATCGCGGATAAAATCATGCGTCCCTTTTCCATTATCATATTCTTCTTGAGCTTTTTGGCTATCTGCCGGGTCAGAACCATGGATCCGGCTTTGGATTGCATCGTATTCATTTTCATTGAAACCGCGCTTAGCTTGGTAACCGTGCTGGGCAAATAAAAAATTAGTCCCATTAACTCCGGCTAACTTTTCCATCAAGACTCTAGCCAATGGCGCATTATCCTGGGCCACAGCCACATCGAAAGTGGCAGACAATTCATTTTCATCACGAGACGTAATCCCCTTGCCCGCTTCCTGGTCAGCCTTGCGCATCGCCGCCAGACCTTCAAAATCCATCATTGTATACCCGGCGGCTTTTTCCGCAAAAGACCGTGCCTGTTGAACATATTCCACCTTTCTGTCCTTGGCTCTTGCCTCATCGCCCGGTCCGGTGATCCAAAGACTTCTGCCTTGTTCGTCCTTAGTATTAATTGCCTTAGATCGAGCATTCTCCAATCCGTCAATATTACTTTTATGCTGACCAGCAACCTTTTGCCTTTCTTCGGCATTCTGATCAACCAATTCTTGCTTGCTTTTCACATCTGCATCCGCCTTCTTTTTCCGCTCCTCGGCCTTCTCATATTGATCGCTGCCAACGCCGAACTTTGCCCCGGCATCAACCAAATCTTGCTGCGCATAAGCATGATCTTGTTGCGACTGGTTCAAATCGGCGGTTAATTTAACTCCTTTCGTATCCAAGAGGGAGTCAGTTTTTGTAAAATCATTATCATATGTTTGACGTCTTTTAGTATAATCAGACTCGGATATGACTTCTTTCGACATATCCAGACTTTGTTTTTCTTTGTCTCTGTTTTCAGTGACGATTCCTTCAGTGGTTAGTTTGCCGTGGCGCAAACCGCCAAAAATTTGTTTGCCCCAGCCTTGCAATCCTAAAAATCCTTTCGTATAAGCATCAAATCCGCCAGCCGCTCCGCCTAAGACGCCAGTCGCTCCCACCAAACCGCCCGCCTTGAGTCTTCGTCCGGCTCTTTCTTCCATCTCTTCCAAATTTCTGGCTTTTCCCGCTTTCATGGCAGCACCGATCCGTTCTTTTTGTCTGGCTAAATTCAAGTCCGGAGTGCCTAAGTGGGTCGCAGCTTTAATGTTCAGCCAGTCGGCACCGCCTTTAAGGCCTCCGGTAATGGTTTTCCTGAGGCCGCCGCCCAAAATCTTGGCGCCGCCTTGGATTTTGGCCATTCCTTGTCCGGCGATCTTGCCCATATAGCCGCCCATCTGCTGGGTCACCATCAGGCCGCCGACAAGCATACCGATGGAAATGGTGAACTTGATCAACTGATCGAGCGTCATCGCGCCGGTTAAGCCCTGAGGCACGTCTTTAATCAAACTGTCGGTTGGCGCGCCGTTGCCCAAAATATTGGTTCCGGAATTGGTAGTGCCCAGGGAAACGAAAGACAGCCAGAGAAAAAAAGCTAGTACCGGGCCGACGATGACATTCTTAGTGAACTCTTCCCACCATTGCGAAACATATCGCTGCCCTTGCGGAAAAGTCGCCAATAAATACGAAAGCGGGGAAAGGACGATGTAGATCCAAAGCATCACGATCCTGACGACTAAGACGACGAAAATAACCACCAAGACTACGGCCGCGATCAATGTATAAATAAGCGCAAAGGCATAAGCGGCAAAAATCGACCATTGAGTGGCGGCAACGCCGGAAGAAGAAAAACTGGACATCGTATTCAACCCGAGCATGGTCGTCATGCTGATCGAACCGATTCCGGCAAACGGACTGATGAAGGTATTCATAATGACCTGGGCAAAATCAATGATCAGGCCGCAGATGGTTTTGGAAAAATTGATGAGGATCGCCATAATGACCAGCTTGGGCACCATTTTTTTGATATCATATCCTTCGACGCGCAAGATCGTGGCAAAAGCGATCAGCAGGAGGATCAAGATGAAAAACATATTGCAGAGATCGCGGACGATCACCCAGCCGTCCGTCACCGGAGCCGAGGTGGTAAAAGCGTTATACTCGGCGACAAAGATCAGCGCCGGCATCAAGAGCGAAAGGATGGATCCCAAAACATTCAGTACTCCGGTTTCAATACTGGTCAGAATACTGGCGACTTGGCAGGAAAGATTCCACCAGGCGCAAGATCCGGAATCGGCGTTGGCCTGCTGAGCCGCGCTCGTATTAGCGGCAGGAGGGTTGGCTGCCGCAGCGTGACAAATGACTGGAGCAAAAAAAGAGCCGACCATTAAAAATAAAACAATGATAACCATTGCCTTGGCCGGCCAAGAAAAAAATTTTTTGTTTTTTATCCTTCTTTCTTCCATTGCGATAAAAATTATTGGAATTATGTTCGGCTGAAAAAAAGTAAAGAGTCAGATGATGACGATCATCGTCCGGACTAAACTGATAATGATGGCCAGCAGAGCCAGCAAGGCGGCCAGGGCGATGACGTCGGCGATGATCAATAATATTTTTTCCAACAGACCGAGCGCCTTAACTTTGGATTTGAAACTTTCAGCGTAAACTCCCGTGCGCAAATTTTGCGGGATCCATTCTTCACCCAATTCACAAAAAATTTTTTCACCCAAAACCGAATGGCCGAAAACGTGAATATTTATCCAGATCAATCCCAAGAGGAAAGCCGGAGTGGGAATAGCCCCCTCAGCTTTTTGCAACAGGCTGGCCGTGGCGGCGGACATACCGCTTGGCGCGTTCTGACCGTCCGGCGCCGGCTCGGCCGAGGCCGTCTTGGCGATCCGCGCCATATCTTGATTCTGTTCAAGGGTGTCGCCTTGCGATCCATTGGCCATCGCCTCGCCGTTTCTCGCTTCCGCCTGATCGCTCCCTAATTGTCCGGCGGCGTCCGGCTCTTGCCCGGGCGCCAGCTTCGGCTGATTCGGTAATTCTAAATTATTATTGGCCATGCGATTTGCTCATTCAATTTTGGCGAACGCAAAATATCGCGTTCCGATGATAAACAGCTCGATAAATACCAAAAAATACGGGAATTTCCCTGCACATTTTACTGCCTTAATTATAACATAATCGCTGAAAATGTTGAATAGGGAAAAAGGGCATAGAACATTGAGCAAGGCGCGAGAGAACATAGCCGATAAATATAGCTTTTTAAAAATCCATTCGGTGGTAATTTTTAATATTTATTTGCGCTAATTAATAAAAAATTGGCCTGATCAATGATCCTTGTTTGATGTTCCAGGTAAAAAAAGAGAGCCCGGACACGATGTGTCAGGGCCCTAGGTACAATTCGGCGGAGGCTTATCGGGCGATAAGCGTTTTGACCGCCTTCAGTCCTTCGGCTGTCCGGATCAGCGTAAAGCTCATTCCGGAAACCGAATTCGGTGAGAAGGATTTCATCAGCTGACCAAGAGGATTGATCTGACCGATGATCTGAAAACTGCCGCGGGCGACTTTCGGCGCGAGCGTCGGATGCCATAGGACAGCATTGGCGCTTTTGACTTCGACGATCGCACCATAGCCGGCAATCAGCAGATTGCCATCGTCGGTAACGCCGAGAACGGGATCAACTGACCCCATTATCGTGTTATTCAGACAAGGTACAACACTGCCGTCGAGCGGAATCCGTTCGTTCTTCATCGTGGTCAAATCAATCCGAACCAGATATTTCGCACACGTAAACCAAAGCGCATTCTGGTTGTCTACGACGAGGCTGGGAATAGTCGAGCCGTGTGTAGAGCCTGAATCGGGAATAATTTTGCTCCACGAAGCGGCTTGATGATTATAAACAGCGATATAACCATTAACCTGACTATCGCTTCCAACATACGCGTTCCCGTTCTTCGCGACAAAGGCGCCGAAAGGAGAACTGATAGTTGAACTACCCGTGTCATAAGTGATCCAGTTCGATCCATCGTAATGATAGACCTTCGTAATACTTACGCCCCAAACTTCCTGAACATAGGTTCCCACTTTTTGTATACCCTGCCCGGCAAAAACATTCTGATACGAAAGGGGCTTGCCGGATGCGTCCTGTTTGACGATCGACAGGCCGTTATTAAGTGTTCCGACGATTAGACGATTGTAGGCGGAATCGCACTCGATAGTCCACGAATAATTGCTAGGCATTCCATCGCCGGTCAGATAAGTGGATGTGTCATTGGGACCGACACGCACCAAACCATTGCTGGTCGCACCCCACATATTTTTATGACTGTCCCAATCCACGTCCCTCGTAACGCCTTTTACGGGAATGGCGCCGATTAGAGCATTACCGGTAGACGCATCGATAGCTGTTCCATCATCAACAATGTATTCCGTGCCAGCCGGATTCTTTTTAATAAATGTTCCTGCCGATCCCCCACCGGGAATATTCAGCACATGCCAGTTTGAGAAATCGATCGCCGACGACGTGG
>CAVVFV010000014.1:0-7603 GCA_963747695.1 Candidatus Falkowiibacteriota bacterium
CTCCGCGTAAATAAGAAAGCAGGATATCCCCGAATCTTTTGAGCAGGCTGGAGCTGGCAAAACTAACTTTGGCTTCCACAATTACCGCCGCCAGCATCGCCTCCACCTTTTCTTGCGGCACTGCTTTCATCGTCGTGAATATTTTTCCCGCCGCCGTAATGTCAGCCTTGGTTCTTCCAAATAATTTCTATTTTGTAGGCAACGCAAGATTTTGCGTTCCTACGTTAGTCACTGGTGCGCGCGCGCACCGCCGCCGGCGGGACCGGCTTGTCCGCCGTGGCTTCAGCGTAGGCGGACTTGGCCGGACCCGGCACGGACAAAACAGCCGCTGCCGCCGGAACAGCCGATGGAATCGGTGTACCTCGGCTGCCAAAAAAAGAAGATCGGCTTCGGCCGATTGGGAAGCCGGTGCCGCCTTGGGCTGGCTTAAATAGTCCATTACCTGATCAAAGATTCTATTTTGCAAATCTTGCGCCAATCTGCGGCGACTCCGGCGCCAAATTATATTCGATGATCAGATTAGCGGTCAAATTTTTATAATACAAATCACCCACCATGACGCGCATCACGAAACCGGCCAGTTCCACGCCGTACTCGCCTTCCAGCTCTTCCAGTGCGGCCATTACCACCGGCGCGGAAATCTTCTGTTTCACGACATCAGGCAAATTATTAAATTTTTCTAAATATTCCAACACGGTTAAGTAAAGAAGAAGAAGTAAGAAGTAAGAAATTACTCCTTGTTCAAACTTTCATCTTGTGAATTTTTTATCATTGTAACCAAAATACAAATTATTTCTCCGTTTTCCGCCAACAGCCAGCACATTTTTTTCAGGAGCCAAACCGACAGCAATGATCATTTCCAGCCATCTTTTGGTTTCCCGCGCTTCTTTCAAAGAAATCCTTAGATGATGCGTAAAATCCTTTTTTGATAATCCACCGCGGGCTTGAACAATATTAGAATTAACTGACGTGGCCGAATCAATTACTTGAGCGCCTATTTTCCAAGTTGTCACATTGTTAGGTAATTGCGGAATCATCTTAATAACCCTATTGGCAAAATTAAACGTCCTCTGATCAATGTCCTGATAACTTCCCTCCCTCATATTAAATCATTGTTGAATATTTCTAACTTCTGATTTCTAACTTCTGGCTTCTTACTTCTGACTTCTGCCTTCTAACTTCTTTATTTCCGCTTCCACCGCTTTTCTTTGGAGACTGCCGGGACGATATTTTGCGGCGGTTTGTTTTAAATCGTCGATTTGCTTATCGGCCGCCGAAAGCGCCGCGAAACCGGTGGCGGAAGACGAAGCAGGCACTCCTCTGGGTGAGACTGGAATTCCCTTGGCCCTCGGCGCGCCAGGAGCAATGGCCGGCTTTTGTCCTGCCGCAGCCGCGGCTTCTTCTTCCCCGGTTTTTAATAGCCCGTTGATTCGATTAAATTCATTTTCATTGCCTTCTAATTTTTCCAGAATACCTCTTTTGAAAATAAAATATTTCCCGTCGACGATTATCGGAACGTCATAATCATAACCAAAAGGTTCTAAACTGGATATCTTGGTCTCCTCATAAAGATCGAACAGGGCTTTTAACTTTCTCTGGTCTTTTTCGCTTAGCTTCCTCTCCCGACCCAGATCCAAAAAATATTGGGTTCTTTTCAAGCTATCCGCTCGGCCAATGCCTAATTTGGCGCTGTAATCTTTGATCCACTTGCCCACCGTCCGCGGCGGCATTGCCCCGCCGGTCAAGAGTTGGCCGCTATCCAAAAGAATTTTCCCGATTTCCCTACGCAAAGCGTCGCGGTCCTCGTAAACCGGAATGTTGATCAATTTTGTGCGGAATTTATCCAGTAGATCGTAGAAATCGATCTCAAATTGAGTAATGAAATGATTTTTAAGTAGATCAATCGCAACGTTGTTATCCAAAAGCGGCAAAGCGATGAATTGCGCTTTTATCAGAGCCTTCCGATAAAAATCATAAAGATCCGGGTTTTGCTCCATTTCACTTTTTTTCCGCGCCAAAAAATTACCGATGATTCGGCTTAAATTAAGTGCCTGTTTCGAATCGTCTTCGGCCGCGGCGGAATTTAAAAAATCCCCGACCAAAGCCAAAAACGAAGGGTCTCGATAGTTGATTTTATTTTTTAGCAAGGAATCTGTGGCCATAATTCAGATTAAAATTTTATTATTCTCCCAAAACGTCATGGATTTGCTGCAAATCGGCCGTTGGATTTTTAGCCGAAGATTTCGCCCGCTGGAAAAGCACATCAACAATTTGCTGGGATAAAATTCCATTCTTAACCAAATCACGCAGCTTTTCACCCGCGTCACCTTTTGTCAGCTTCTCCGCCGTATTTTGCGTCATTCTACTACCAATCTGATTTATACCATTAGCATTATCCAATAACCTCAAGCTGATCACACCGGCGGCATCCAAATGAAATTTTCTCTTGGAATCTTCACGGCCGTAAGCCAACCGGTTGAAAGCTCTGGTTATCACCTGGGGATCCATCTTGGATATTTCCGCGCTGCGGAAATCCGACATATCTTTTTCCGTACTTTTCTCCCAAACGCCGCCTCGCATCTTATAAGGCGCAGTGGCGTTCCAATGATTGGTCTGCTTATTAATCATACCGATCTCGGAGCCCAAAGCCATGGCATCCTGTTCGGAGAAACCGGCGTTAAGATCCTTTAATTGGGGATTGGAAGCTAATTCTTGCGCGGTTAGTTTACCGGATAAAGCCGACATCAGCTTTTGGATGCCAAAAGCGGAAGTATCGCCGACCAAAGGCTGCAAAGCTTCGTTATCATCCCCGTTCATCGCCATTTGCTTAAGAATCGCCCTGATTGCCGGCTGGTTTTTATTTTTAATTGCCGAAATAAGCATTCTTAATTTTTCATCGGAATCAGTAATATCTTTGGTCTTCGCCCCTTCCACCGCCTCGGCTTGCTGCCCGGCTGCTCTGGCTTCAGCATTGTAGACAGGCGCGTATTTACCCTGCTCATCCTTAGCCGCTTTAACCCTGTCTTCAAAAGGTTCGGTACCGGTTTCGCTATTTTTGAAAGCGTTCCAATCATCAGGGCTCAATTGCGACACTAGTTTTAGCCTCTTGGCCTGATCCTCATTTCGCTCATTAATTAATTGCTGAGGCGCTTGGGCATAATTTTGCTTTTTCTGATCAACATCCAACTTGTTACCTTTTTTCTCGTTGCCAATATCTTGGTCAACCTCTTTGATCCAGCTTAATTCTTTCTCTTTGCCGGCTAAATTAATTTTAGCTTGATCCAAAACCGGACCCTTAAGCGTACCGTTGGCTTCGCCGACCCTGATATTATTTCTATCAGACAAAATGTCGGCTTCGGTAGTTTTAATTGCGTTCTTGCGAGCAGAATGATCTGTCCCTGCGACCCCAGCTTTATAGTTAGCTTCTTGCTGTTTAGCTAAACTGATATCCGTCCGGGAGTTAATATCCTTTATGCCTTGGGCTACCCCTAATTTATCTTCCTCCACCTTCAGCTGATCACCGGCTTCACCTCTCAATTTCGCCGTTCCCTTACCGCCCCGCCAGAATCTTTCCGTTAATCCTTCCCGGCTGTTAAGTTGGTTATAGGCATCGCGAGGCATGGCCGTCAAAGCCAAGGCGCCGCCGAACCTACCGGTCTGTTGCAAACGTTCCGAGGCCTTTTTTTGGCCCAAATTATAAAGCGATGCTTTCTTTTCCTGTCTTCTTTCTTGGAATCCTTTCCAAACCCTGCCCACATTCAAATCAACGATGCCTCGATGCTGAAGCGCGTCTACGCCCACGCCCCCTGCCCATTTCGCAGCGCCCAGAGGCGCAGTTGCGATCCGCTTCACTCCACCGCCCAAGATCTTGGCGCCGCCTTGGATCTTGGCCATGCCTTGTCCGGCGATCTTCCCCATATACCCGCCCATCTGCTGAGTGACTATTAAGCCGCCGACGAGCATACCGATGGAAACGGTGAACTTGATCAACTGATCAAGCGTCATTGCGCCGGTAAGAACGGGGGGCATATCTTTAATCAAATTATCGGTCGGCGCGCCGTTGCCCAAAAGACTGGTTCCGGAATTGGTAGTGCCCAGGGAAACGAAAGACAGCCAGAGGAAAAAGGCCAGTACCGGGCCGACGATAACATTCTTGGTGAATTCTTCCCACCATTGCGAAACATATCGCTGCCCTTGCGGAAAAGTCGCCAACAAATAAGAAAGCGGTGAAAGGACGATGTAGATCCAAAGCATCACGATCCTGACGACTAAGACGACGAAAATAACCACCAAGACTACGGCCGCGATCAAAGTATAAATAAGGGCAAAGGCATAAGCCGCAAAAATCGACCATTGCGTGGCGGCTACGCCGGAAGAAGAAAAACCGGACATAGTATTTAACCCGAGCATAGTAGTCATGCTGATCGCACCGATTCCGGCAAACGGACTGATGAAGGTATTCATAATGACCTGGGCAAAATCAATGATCAGTCCGCAGATGGTTTTGGAAAAGTTGATGAGGATCGCCATAATGACCAGCTTGGGCACCATTTTTTTGATATCATATCCTTCGACGCGCAAGATCGTGGCAAAAGCGATCAGCAGGAGGATCAAGATAAAAAACATATTGCAGAGATCGCGGACGATCACCCAGCCGTCGGTAACCGGAGGGGAAGTGGTAAAAGCGTTATACTCGGCGACAAAGATCAGCGCCGGCATCAAGAGAGCAAGGATATCTCCCGAAACATTTAATATTAGTCTTTCTATACTGGTAAGAATCATGGGAATCTGACAGGAAAAATCAAGAATGCCGCAGGTGCCATCGGCCTTGGCAGCGGTGGCAGCGGTACTACCGGTACCTCCGCTTGCAGTTTGACCGCCCGTGACATTAGGAAGGCCCGCGGTTTGTTGGGCAGTTGGAATCTGGGCGAGGATAGAATGGCCGGCAAAAAATAAGCCAATCAGCAAAAACAAGGTAACAATAAAAATCGTCTTGCTCGGCAAGGAAAATAAATTCTTATTTTTTATCTTTTTTTCTTCCATCGCGAAATAAATATTTAGATAAACTCAAACCAAAAATTAAAAAACAAATTGTCTCCGCTTAGCGGCGTACTTGGCGGGCCGAAATTATTTAAACAAGCCTGACATAACGACGGAGAAAAGCAATGCCCGGGTCAACTGTTAGCTTTTTATTCCAATTCAGGCTCCAAACTATTCTCATAATCGAAATTCGGCGGCGTTTTTTTCATTTCCTTTTCAGTTTCCTCTAACTGTTGCTGCAATTCCTTTCTTTTCTTGTCCATCTTATATTTAAGCAAGAGGGTCATTACGACATACATTGGAAAAAAATCTAAAAACGGAATGAATTCAACGACCATCGGCCAAACAAACCATTTGATCAAGGTTCTGGCAATCAGCGAGCCGCGCATAAAAAAAATAATGAAGAGCGCCGGCGTAACCGCAAAATTCAGCAGTGTCCCGAATGTTCCCAAGGTCAAGATATTGGCCAAATCTTTAATGATCGATAACAGCAAGACAACGTGAAAAGTTCCGCTATCAAAATTAGTCTCATTTATTTGCCGTCTTAAATCTAACCCAAGACTTACGCCGCCGGTTATCGCTTGAGTTTGGTTCTCATTTCCCGCGACCCTCTTCAAAGCTTCGGCAGCGCCCACTCTATTTCCTCCTTCGGGTCCGGCTGCTGCACCCAATCTTTCCCGCGCCAATCGTCGGGCGGCGGCCGATTCTTGATCGGGCGCCAGCGTCCGCTGATTCGGTAATTCTAAATTATTATTGGCCATGCGATTACTTGTTCAAGGCGTAGGAACGCGATACTTCGCGTTCAATCGGTTCAATCGGCGGAACGCAAAGTATTGCGTTCCTACCGAAGATAAAAAAATCGGAAAAATGGCGCGATAAATACCAAAAAAAACGGGTAGTTACCTGCACATTTTACTGCCCTAATTATAACATAATCGATAAAAAAAATGAATAGGGAAAAAGGGCATAGAACATAGAGCAAAGAGCATAGAACGTGACAAAAAAAATGCTTTTTGGCCTCGGCAGAGTCTCGCGAAGCGGACTATACCGCCGAACTCGCCAAATCCGGCAGAGTCCCCGAAGCGAGAGACTCTGCCATAGCCAAACCGGTTGTTTGATGATCCTTGATCCTTGCTCTATGCTCCATGATCCATGTTCTATGTAAAAAAAGAGAGCCCGGACACGATGTGTCTGGGCTCCGTACAATTTGGCGGAGGCTTATCGAGCGATAAGCGTTTTGACCGCCTTCATTCCTTCGGCTGTCCGGATCAGCGTAAAGCTGACTCCGGAAACCGAATTCGGTGAGAAGGATTTGATCATTCGGCCCAAGGGGTTGATCTGACCGATGATCTGGAAACTGCCGCGGGCGACTTTCGGCGCAAGCGTCGGATGCCATAGGACAGCATTAGAGCTTTTAACTTCGACGATCGCAGCATAGGCCGCAATCAGCAGATTGCCATCGTCGGTAAGGCCGAGCACAGGATCAACTGACCCCATGATCGTGTTATTCAGACAAGGAACAACACTGCCGTCGAGCGGAATCCGTTCGTTTTTCATCGTGGCGAGGTCGATCCTCACCACGGCTTTTGAGCAGACAAACCACAACGCGTTGTGGTTGTCCACTACAAGACTGGAAATGGTTAAACCATGGGTGACGCCGGAGTCAGGAATAATCTTACTCCACAAACCGGATTGATGATCAAAAACGGCGATATAACCGTTAACCGCGCTGTCGCTTCCGACATAGGCGTTCCCGTTTCTGGCGACAAAAGCGCCAAACGGGAATTTGATAGTTGAACTGCCCGTGTCATAAGTGATCCAGTTCGATCCATCATAACGGTAAACCCGCATCGTGTTTACGCCCCAAATTTCCTGGCCGTAGGTTCCCACTTTATGGATACCCTGCCCGTCCCAGACATTCTGAAACGAAAGGGGCTTGCCGGCCGCGTCCTGTTTGATGATCGCCATACCGTTATCGTCCGATCCAATGACCAAACGATTATTAGCCGAATCGCACTCCATCGTTCGCAGGGAAATACTGGGCATTCCGTCCGCAACAAGATAAGTGGATGTGTCATTAAGACCGACGCGCACCAGGCCCTTGCTGGTCGCACCCCAAATATTTTGATGACTATCCCAATCCACGTCCCTTACCGTACCCATAACCGGAATTTTGCCGGTCAGCCAATTTCCGGTCGAGGCATCAACAGCATCAGCGTCGAGACAATATGCCGTGCCATCTGGGCTTTTCTTGATGTATGAGCCGCCCAAACTGCCCGTGCCCGGAACATTCAAAACATGCCAGGTTGATAAATCAATCGCCGACGACGTGGCCGCGAAAGCGACCAGCAACAACAGAGTGACTAAATACTTTTTCATCTTTCCTCCCTTTTTAAATTGAAACTTTTTTTCCTTCTCACTTTTCAAGGTGCGTTTTATACCTTTTTGGGGTATAAATTGCTGTCATAATAATAGCATATTTTCATCCCAAGGTCAATAAAATATTAATATTTCGGCTAATTTTCAATAAAAGCCATAATATCAATTATGGCTTTTATTTTTA